>JANOCD010000114.1:0-492614 GCA_031411995.1 Cytophagales bacterium | reverse complement strand
GAATGACTTTTCATAGTCATAGAAGGTGGGCTTGTTTTTGAGTTGTTGCAGGTCGTGGTACTTCTGTAGGGCCAAGGCCATGTATTCGTCTTCGGTCATGCACTAAGCTAAGCATATTAAGCGACAATTTGAAATGCACCCAGACAATAGTACAAAAAACACCGATAATAGAAAGGGCCATTTGTGCAGATATAGTTAGATATCAAATCCCACTTTCTGTATTTCAGGAGGCTGGTACCAGTCACATCGATGAAGTTTTTAGACGACTAAATTCTGGAGGTCGGCATTTATCAAATCAAGAATTAAGGCAAGCTGGGGTTTTAACGAAATTTGCTACCATAGTTAGAAAGCTGTCGAGTAATATCCGAGGAGATGCTAGTGCAAAAGACATCTTGGACTTAAACTCAATGAAAAACATTAGTATCACTAACAGAAGCTTAGATTATGGTATTTCAATAGAAGATATTTTCTGGGTGAAAAACAATATTATTTCAAAAGAAGATTTACGTCAATCAAAAGATGAAGAAATTATTGCTGACATTGTTGCTTGGGTAGTTTTGGATAAGGGAATCCGATCAAGCTCGGAAATATTGAATGAGCTTTATGGATTTGGCATTGAACCTGAGTCTAATTCACTATCGAGCACTACTGAATTACAAATTCAGAAAATAAATGAAGGCATAATAATTAGTAACATCCAATTTGTATTTGACAAATTGATAGACTTAATAAATTCATCAGGAAAAAATTTCAATTCCCTACTATTCGCTGATCAACAAGCTAAAATAGGAAGGTATTTTCAAATTGTATTTTTGGCATTTTACCAACTTTTAATTGAAGAAAATCTAAAAATTTCAGACAAAAAGGGGCTTATTTCACTTCTTGATAAGGCGGGAGATAAAATCATTAAATTGGCTGCAGGTGGCGGGAATTGGTCAGCAAAGGAAAAACAAACACAATCTGATGCACTATGTGGGGTCATCCGTGGGAAATTTATAAAATCGGATTCAAATGATCCTGCTCGTAATCAATGGATCACTAAATTTGAAAATATCCTTATGCAGTCGTCAACTGAACAAACCCTTTACGATTTTAAATTAGGACTTCATGATTTAGTGGGTAACGACAAATTCAATCAAGAATTATTTTCAAAAATTATTAAAACTTTAACCGCAATGGCCAATACCTTAAAAAATTCGACTGGGTATTGTTTACTGGGTGTTGCCGACACTTTAAATGCAGCAGAAAAACATAAGGCAAAGTATGGGACTACCTCTATTCCCTATTCAAATTTTTATGTTACGGGAGTAAATAGCGAAGCGACGAAGTACCATGAAGACATTGATAAGTACTTTACTAAGTTAAGTCAGTTAATTAAAAATGAGCCTATAAGCTATCGTGACAAGGACAATATTTTACGTAATATTTCGGCAGTTAATTATTTTGATAAAACGGTTATTATATTAAAAATTGAGTCTGGAGAACAACCTTCAGTATATAATGGTAAATATTATGTTAGACATGGAAGTAATCTTAATGAAGTAGCACCTGAAAACTTTGGAGATCTATTCTCTCGATTTCAGTGAACAGCACTCCACACAGCATTTGCATTGGCATTATGCCGGCAGCAGGAAAAAACATCATCTTCAGTTCTTTATTCAGCAGTAGTTCCAGCCTGACGGAATTCTAATGAACTGAGTAGTAAACTTCGTCAATTAGTTATAAATTTAGCTTCAGTTCCAGGCTGACGGATCACTGAAGCCCGCCACAACGCCAATGCTCTAACGTTGGAACAAAAGACATTTCTCAACCAAACTTTCCGAAAAATTTCTTTCCCCAAAAGATTTGCGTAGTCAAATAACTACACGTGTATTTGTAGTCAAATAGCTACGCAATGGATTTACGACACGACGTTTTTCAGGCCATCGCCGACCCCACCCGGCGCGCCATCCTGCTACTGGTGATTGCGTTGCAAGCCATGACCGACGGGGCCATTGCTGCCAACTTCGACACGGCCCGACCAGCCGTTGTGTGTCATGCAGCGTGATAACCTGCAAAAATTGAACGACTTGTGGAACCTCAACAATTTTCCGTAAATTTGTAGCCTAAATAAAGCGACAATGGACAACTCATATATAGCTTTTGACGAACTCAAAAAGCTGTACCCTGACGAGTGGGTGCTTTTAGGCGACCCTGAAATGAAAAACACATCCGTTCTGGGCGGTATTGTCTTGTACCACAGCAAAGACAAAAAAGAAGTTTGCTATATTGGTAGGGATAAAACGGCTGACTACTCAACCGTTACGATTGCTTTTGCAGGCGATCTGAAACAACATCGTAAAATCGGAATACTAAAAAGAATATGAAAATTTTTCCCTTCGATCTTCCCACAGACGAAGATGTAATCATTGTAAACGCTTCAATCGAAGGGAAATTCAAATTTCGGCTTGCTCTTGACACGGCAGCGACACATACAACAATTGATAGCAACGTTCTCTATTTTTCGGGCTACGAACTCAAAAACACGAAAGGCGAGCAGGAGATCGAAACCTCAAACGGAATTATAGTTGTTGAAACCTATGACATTGAGCAGTTAGAATGTTTAGGAATTGTCAAGACCGATTTTGAAGTGCAGGTTTACGACTTTTTAGCTCATGGAATTACTTCTGATTATGACGGTGTAATTGGACTTAATTTTTTAAGAGAACATAAATTTTGCATCGACATTGCGAAGGGCGAAGTGAGTATTGACATCTGAACAGCGCGATAGATAAGCTGATTTGCGCCGTAATACGAACCCGATCTGAATCGCTGCCCAACATGACTATTCCAACCGTCCGCCTTGTCAATCAACACATCAATGCGCCACAGTTCAATGACCCGCAATCGCTCGTTGCCCACATGGGTGCCATACAAGCGCAGGACTTTCCAATGGCGCGATGGGCAATCGGGCTGCGACTACCCGGCGCGACCGATGCCGCCATTGAACAGGCATTGAACACCGGCGAACTCGTCCGCACGCATATTTTGCGACCAACCTGGCACATCGTCGCTGCTCAGGACGTGCGCTGGATGATGGCCCTGACGGGTAAAAATATCAAAGCGGCTGCCGCTTCCCGCGACCGTGATCTGGGCATTGATACGGCTCTGTATGTTCGCACGAACGATCTGATTTGCAGGGCGTTGGCCGGGAATAACCATCTGACCCGCGCCGAGGTGATGCAGTTTTTGGAGCAAAACGGGGTCAAAACAGACCCTTCCCGCGCTGTTCATTTTATGGCCTATGCCGAAACCGATGCCCTCATTTGCAACGGTATTCCACGCGGCAAGGAGCAGACGTATGCCTTGCTTGATGAAAAAATACCCGACAAAGGCCTGGTGTTGACCCGCGAAGAAAGCCTTGCCGAATTAGCCAAACGCTATTTCGCGAGCCATGCACCCGCCACCTTGCCCGATTTTCAGTGGTGGTCGGGACTGTCGATGACCGATGCAAAAGCAGGGTTGGCCAGTATCAAAAGCGAGTTGGAAACGGTCAGTGTTGGCGGGAAAACCTATTACTTCAACGGAAACACAGTAAACGCTCAAAACTCAACTGTCGGAACTGGAAATGGTCAGGGCGACGAATCGCTGTTTTTGTTGCCCGCTTTCGACGAATATTGCGTCAGTTATAAAGACCGAACCGACGTTTTCGCGCTTGAATGGCATGGACACGCGATCACAAGCAACGGTATTTTCAAGCCCATCATTGTTGTCAATGGCAAAATAGTGGGCGTGTGGAAACGAACAATCCAGAAAAACAAGGTGGTTATTGAACCCCTGTTTTTCGACCCTGAAGCCGTTGTTGCTGTTGAAAAACTGGCAACGGAAGCCGCCCGTTTTGGTCAGTTTTTGGGCCTGCCCACCGAGTTAAAACGTCTATTATGAAGGTTCTCGGTGATAAAAAAAATGGAAAAGCACGTAAAATTAGTTGCTCTATTCTCGATGTTGGTTTGTTGCACTTTCTGCAAAGGACAGGAAAAGCCAAACACATTTAACGGGCTAACTATTTCTAAATCAAGCCCAACCGTAATAAGGAATTTTAAGGCAGTTGGTTTGGCCCCCGATTTTGACACGACCTTAGTTAGTCAATATATCCGCAGTATTTTTCAGGATTCGAAAGGGAATTTATGGTTTGGCACCTTAGGCGAAGGTGTAGTGCGGTATGATGTAAAAACGTTGACTTACTTTTCTAATCCTGATGGCTTTAAGAACAACTCGGTTTTTGCCATTAATGAAGATAAAAATGGTAATCTTTGGTTTGGAACAGACCAGGGTGTTTATAAATATGATGGAAAAACCTTTAGAAATTATACTCAAAAAGATGGCCTGAGCCATATCGATATAAGTCGAAAAAGCATCCTTGTTGATAAATCGGGTACTATTTGGGTAGGCACCCATGGTGGCGTTTTCCGATATGACCCGGCTGCCGATATAAAAGGAGAGCCATGCTTTTCATTGTTCCAAGAGCTTGGTTCTATAAATGTTGCTGGTATCATGGAAGACAAAAGTGGAGCCATTTGGTTTGCTACTTCTGATATTGGTGTCTTCCGCTATGATCCTTCGGCTGCGCTCAGTACAGGCGGGAAAACAATCACCAATATGGCCCAAAAGGCAGGTTTGGGAGAGAACTATGCGGGAGGCATGGCAGAGGATAAAGCTGGAAATATGTGGTTTACGATGAAAAACGGCATTGGCAAATATGACGGAAAAACGGTAACGGAATACACCGCCAAAGAAGGATTAGGCGGAACTGAATTTTGGGGGATCTATATAGAACAGTCGGGTATTATTTGGGTTACAGCCCGAGGCAGCACGACGAGATTTGACCCTTCCGTTCCCTTACCAACCCCAAAAGCGTTCACTGTCTTTACACCGGCTAACGGCTTAAACTGCTGTGTTCAAAGTATGTATCAGGATAAGTCAGGAAACATGTGGTGGGGTGCCGGGCAAGGTCTTTATCGGTTTAACGGCTATCGGTTTTATCAAGTTAAGCAGAACGGCCCGTGGTAGTATTTAACAACAGTAGAGGACACAATTGAACACTATGAACCCGAAAGTCGATTTTTATTTTAACAAAGCCGGCAAATGGCAGGAAGCCTCGGAGCAGTTACGGACAATTGTTCTCGACTGCGGGCTGACCGAAGAATTGAAATGGGGCGTGCCTTGTTACACATTTCAGCAAAATAACGTCCTGATAATCCACGGATTTAAGGAATACTGCGCGCTTAATTTTTTCAAAGGGGTTCTGTTACAGGATACGGATGGCCTTCTGATTCAACAAACCGAGAATGTGCAGGCGGGTCGGCAAATTCGGTTTACGAGTGTTGCGGAAATCGTGGAGCGCATTCCTACGCTGAAAGCCTATGTTTTTGAAGCCATCGAGGTGGAAAAGGCTGGTCTGAGTGTGGACTATAAAAAGACCGCCGAATACGCTATTCCCGAAGAGTTTCAGCAAAAATTGGCTGAAAACCCAACCCTGAAAACCGCTTTTACTGCGCTGACACCGGGGCGACAACGAGCCTACCTGCTGCATTTTGCTGCCCCCAAACAAGCCAAAACGCGGGAGGCACGAGTGGAGAAATGTATGCCGCAAATTCTCGTTGGGAAGGGCTTAACGGATTAGCGGATGTCTTTCTGACGGCGATGTTCGGGGAAGTCGCGCGCGTAGCGTTGCAGGAGTGCGGGCACATCGTTGGGCACAATATAGATTTTCCCCCGAATCCGCTTGGTTTCCTTTGGTTGAAGGCCACCAATGCTGAAATCACTGTGCAGGCAGGTGATAACACCTTGAAACAGTTCGTGATACGGTTGCCAGGCAGTGGCAAACAGGAGGGTATTGTCGGCACTGAAACAGCCGATCAGGCCATTGTCGGTGGGGGTCGGATTGAACGGGCGGGGGTTCACGTTCATTGAATCGACTCCCGGTGCCGCCCACACCTGTCCGGGCGTGTAGCGGGCTGCCGTGGCCCAGCGAGTGGTGGGTAGGGTGGCCAACTGTCCCTCCTGAAAAATAAACGACTTCCGCAGATACGCATCGGTTTGTTGTTGTTTCGGGTCGCCGAGGCCCGTGAACGCGCCTACGCGCACGCACGGCTGCGCCCAACTCACTTCGGATGGGGTACGGGTGGAGTTGCGGGCGGTGAGCCGAAAATTTACGCCGTCCGCATCCACCGAAATCACGTGCGTAATCGTAACACCATCGGTTAGTTTGCACCGCAGCACAAGTCGCGAACTGTCGCGCCGGGTGGCAATTAGTTGGGTTTGGTGCGAAATAACGGTGTGCTCGTTCCAGTCGGTCAGGTGGGCGTTGTTCCGGCAATAGGATTCGATATACCACACCTTCATGGTGCCGCCGGGCAACGCTTTGCTGTGAATGGTGAGTGTGTTGTTATGCCACGAAAGCCGGAACGGTGCTTGAGCCGCAGCGGGCAACCCACATCCGATCAGGAAAAGAATCAGTAAGCGCATGGGCGTATAAGGTTTGGCCGCAATCTACTGTATCTTTACCCAAAACCAACTTAACGCCCTGTTTGCGGTTTGATTCCCGTTCCACACCAACCCTTCCTCGGCCCCACGCCCTTTGCCCTCGGCCAATTAACCGGCACCCAAACGCTTGTTCATCGGATCGATTATGCCACCTACGAGCAGTTCCGGCAAGCGAACGACCCTCAGTTCTTCTTTCAGAGATTGTCTGATCATTTCCAAAACGAGGGTCGGTTGGTGATTCATTTGTGGGACGATGTCGCCCGCACAAAACCCGAAGTGGTGGCCTCGCGTTTGCGGGCGTTGGCGGGCCAATCTGTCCGAATCCCCGCCCGGCTCACCGTGGCCCGGCGCATCGACAAGCCCACGACGATCGCCTTTCTGGAGCAGAATCACCTGCAAGTGGCTATTCCGGCAAAATACAAATATGGCCTGTGGCTTCCCAAACGCTATTTTCGGGTGTTGCCGCCCGATTTTCTGGCCGCTCAAACACCCAACGCCGACGAATTGCTGGTGGCCGTAGCCACCTTTAGTCACCCCCGAACCATTCCCCGCGACGGGCAACCCTTCCGCTCCTACGAACTCGTGCGCTTCGCCAACCGCCTGAACTGCACCGTGGTAGGGGGCTTGGATAAACTCCTCAAAGCCTTCGTCACCGAACACCATCCCGACGATATTATGACCTATGCCGACCGTGATTGGTCGGAGGGGCGGAGTTATGAACGGATTGGTTTTGAGCGCGTTGGCGAAACAGAACCGCTACTATTTTGGGTAAAGCCGGGCGACCGGATCGCCGGTGCGACTTCGCCGGGGGAGTGGGTTCGGCATTATCCGAATCAGATCAGCGGTATGGCCGGGATGATTCCTGTTTGGAATGCAGGTAGTATCAAATTTGTGAAACGATTTGTGTAGTAGAAAAAACAAAAAAAATCTTTGTATTATATTATTGCTTAATCGTTTAAGCTTATATTTGGCCCGGTCAACAAAGCTATAGACTCAGTTATTTTCAGGTACGTATGCGGAAAGTTTCCTTGAAGGACATTGCTCAGAAGGCGCAGGTGTCAACGGCCCTGGTGTCGTATGTTCTGAATGGAAAAGAGAAAGAAAGTCGGGTGGGGGAGGAGATGGCGGCCAAAATCCGGCAAATCGCCGAGGAGTTGAACTACCAGCCGAACTACTTGGCGAAGAGCTTGCGGAGCGGTAAAACCCAGACAATTGGGCTGATTCTGGCCGACATATCGAATCCTTTTTTCGCCAATGTCGCCCGGATTGTTGAGGATGAAGCCAAACGAAACGGTTACACCGTCATTATCGGGAGTTCCGACGAAAATGCTGATAAGTCGAAGGATTTGTTGGACGTATTGATTAAGCGGCAGGTCGATGGGTTTATTATCGTCTCCTGCGAAGATTCGGATGAACAGGTTCAGGAGTTGGTTGACAAACATATTCCGTTTGTGTTGTTGGATCGGTATTTCCCGGCCATAGCCACCGATTTCATTTCAACGGATCACTATGCAGCCGCGCTTGATGGGGGCAATCATCTGATTGCCAATGGTTACCAGCGAATTGGAATGATTGCCTACGAGTCGGCCATGTTCCATATGGACGAACGAATACGGGGCTACCGCGATGCGCTGACAGGCAATCATATTTCCTTTCAGACGGAGTGGTTGAAGCGGGTTCAGTTTACGAATATCGAGCTGGAAGTGAAAGCAGCCATCGACGAACTGATCTCGGCAAAAGAACCCGTCGATGCCCTGATTTTTGCGACGTATGGACTGGCAATAAACGGCCTCAAATACATAAACGAATTGCGCCTGAATGTACCCGGCGATCTGGCGATTGTCAGTTTCGGGCAGGCCGAAGCCTTTGATTTATACTATTGCCCGATTACGTATTTAAGACAACCAATTGGCCTGCTGGGGCAAACAGCCGTTCGGCTATTGGTTGAAAAGTTGAACGAAATCCAGAAAGAACCCACCCAAATCCTGATGAAAGCTGAGTTGGTAGCCCGTGAGTCATCAAAACCAAAAATAAGCGTTTAAACCTTCATTTACCTCTCTGCTTAAACGTTTAAGCAAGTCTTTTTAACCCAATTTCTATGCAGCGAAGACAGTTTTTGAGATCAGCAACGATTGCGTCAACAGCCGCATTGGCAGGCTGGCCCCATCTGGACGCGTTGGCCGCGCCCAAACTGAAGATTACCAAAATCCGGTATTACGCGGCTCCCGGCTATACCAAACCGTTGTTTAATCAGGCGCGGGGGATTGTTGAGATTCAGACCGACGGCGGTATTGTCGGCATTGGCGAAGGAGGCTCCAAAGACATGGTTGAGCAACTGGCTCAGATGATGATTGGCGAGAATCCGTTTCGCATCGAACACATCTGGCAGAATCTCTATCGGGGTATGTTTTACCCGCCGGGCCGCGAAAAACTACATGCGCAGGGTGCGCTGGAAATGGCTCTCTGGGACATCAAAGGTAAAGCCCTCGGTGTGCCGGTTTATGAACTGTTGGGCGGGGCTACCCGTGATTATATCGAGTGCTATGCCACCGGGTTCCGGGCTTCAAAAGCCACCAAAGAAGAAGACCGGGCTACCGATTGCCTGAAAGCCGGTTTGCGGGCCTACCGAATTGGGCCAACAGGCGGCAACGGTGCCGACCCGTTCGATTTCTACGACAATGCCAAAAAAACGATTGAGTTGTGCAAGCGAATCGACTCGGCGGTGGGCGGTAGCGGCAATTGGGCTATTGATCTGCACACCCGTTTCGATACGACCGAGGGCCTGAAAATCTGCAAAGCCTTAGAGAGCCTGGAACCCTATTTTATCGAAGATATTATCCGCTCCGAAAATCAGGAAGTCTATAAAACGATTCGCGCCTTAACGACGGTGCCCATTGCCGTTGGCGAGCAATTCGGCGACCGCTGGGATAGCAACAACTTCATTGAACAGCGGCTCATCGACTACACCCGTTTTACCCTGCCCAACACGGGTGGCCTGCTGGAATTCAAGAAGTTAGCAGCTATGTGTGAGACGCATTATGTGGGCATGATTCCGCATTTCACGGGACCGCTGTCGGTGGCCGCACTGGTGCATGTGTTGGGGTCGAGCAGCCCAACCCGTTGCCTGATGGAACTGGCCGGGGGCGAACCCGAACGGCCCGCGTATTTCAACGAAGACCTTGTAAACTTCAAAAACGGTAAACTTTACCTCAATCCCGAACCGGGTTTGGGTGTGAAGTTCGACCCCAAAAAAGCCACATTCCTACTCGAAGTGACCGAAAATACCAAGTTCCCCCACCCGATTTTGAAGGCCCCCGACGGGTCGATTCATAACTGGTAATACCCAATCAATACACACTAACTTCACCAATTTCCAATGAAACAATCTCTAACACTAACCGCGCTGCTGTTGCTCCTGAACTGGGGTTACGGCATGGCGCAGAACAACCGAATTACGGGCCGGGTAACGGGTGCCGAAAACGACGGGTTGCCCGGCGTGAATGTGCTGGTGCAGGGCACTTCGGCAGGCACCACAACGGATGCAAACGGCAACTACGCGCTCAATGCAGCAGGCAATGCAACGCTGGTGATTTCGTATATCGGCTATATCAGTCAGACAATAGCCGTAACTAATCGCAGCGTGATTGATGTCCAGTTGGCGGTTGATTCTCAGAACCTCAATGAGGTGATTGTGACCGCGTTGGGCATCAAACGAGAGTCGAAAACCCTGGGTTATGCCACTGCAACGGTGAACGCCGACCAGATTTCGACCAACCGAACCCCCAATTTTGTGAGCGGTTTGCAGGGGAAAATGGCCGGGGTCAACATCACCTCGATGGGCACCGGCCCCGCCGGAACCGCCAAAATCCGCATCCGGGGGCAGTCGTCGTTTTCGGGGCAAAACAACCCGCTGATCGTGGTGAACGGGGTGCCGATCGACAACTCCAACTATTCGCTGGGGGGCGATTTTGGCAACCGGGCTTCCAACAGTTCGGATGGGGGCGATGGGTTGTCGAGTATCAATCCCGACGATATTGAGCAGATGACGGTGCTGAAAGGCGCGACAGCCGCTGCCCTCTATGGCTCACGCGCCAAAGATGGCGTGGTGATGATTACCACCAAAAGCAGGGGAGCCGGCAAGGGCTTCGGCGTGACCTACAACACCAACTTTACCACCGATACCCCACTTGATTTTACCGATTTTCAGTATGAATATGGGCAGGGCGAAGGCGGCAAACGACCCACTACGGCTAACCCCACATCGGGTGTGTGGAGCTTTGGTGAGAAGTTTGAGCCGGGCATGACGCAAACCCTGTTCGACAATGAAACCTGGCCCTATGAGCCGGTTCGGAACCGGGTGAAGCAGTTTTACCGGGTCGGCACCAACTTCACCAACACCGTGACCGTGGCTAACAACGGGGTAAATGGCGGTTTCAGTTTGTCGTTTGGCAACACCGACAACAAGGGGATCATGGAGAACAACACCTTCAACCGGAAGGTGATTAACCTCGGTTTCTCGCAGAACATTACGAGTAAGCTGACAGCCTTGGGCAACATCAACTATTCCATTGAGAATAACATTAACCCGCCCCAGTTGAACACCCAGGATTTGTCGGTCTCGACGGTGATCTTCACGTTGGCCAATTCCATGCCGTTCGATGCGTTGCGGCAAAACCAGACCCAGCCCAACGGCGATGAGTTCGTGTTCTCGCGGTTCCTGGTTCGGAATAACCCGTATTATTCGATGAACCGCAAGTTTGAGAACGTGAAGCGCAACCGGCTCTTCGGCAACGTGGCTCTTAAATATCAATTCACCGATTGGCTATATGTGCAGGGGCGGCTGGCGCAGGACTCCTATGTGCGTAATCAGGACTATAATATCCCCAACGGCTACGCCCCCATTGCCCGCGCTCCGGTTGGTTTCGTGAATGGGTCTTTCACCCAAGACGTGCGCCAGAACCTCGAAAGAAACCTCGATCTGATTATCGGCGCGAACAAGACCTTCGGAGATTTTGGGGTCGATGTAACATTGGGAGGTAATACCCGCTATGCCCGGAACGACTATAACAGCGTGACGGTGCAGGATTTTGTGCAGCCGGGTTTGTACACCGTTATGAACGGACGCATTAAAGACCCACTCTATGCGTTGTCGGAAAAGAAAATCAACTCGGTGTTTGGGGCCGCGACCATTTCGTATAAAGATTACCTGTTTCTGAATGCCACGGCCCGCAACGACTGGTTCTCGACGCTGGCGGAGGCCAACCGGAGCATCCTGTATCCATCGGTGACGGGTAGTTTTGTTTTCTCGCAGGCGTTTGAGAACCTCCCTGCCTGGTTGTCGTTTGGCAAGTTGCGGGCGGCCTACGCGCAGGTTGGTTCCGACAATGTTGACCCCTATTCCAACGCCCTGTACTTTGCGGTGGACAACAACCAATTCCCCAATCCATCGGGGCAATCGGTGCCGGTGGGCGGCATCAACGCGAGCGTGGTGCCGAACAAAAACCTGCGTCCGCTCCGCATTCAGGAGGCTGAGGTGGGTTTGGAGTTGAAGTTGTTTCAAAACAAAGTAGGGTTCGACTTTACGTATTACCACAAAACCACCGACGATCAGATTCTGGCAGCCCAGGTTTCCGATGCCTCGTCGTACACCAGCAAGCTCATCAACGTGGGCCGGAGTATGAATCAGGGCCTGGAGATGTTGTTGACGTTCTCGCCAGTTACAACCTCCGCGTTTCGTTGGGATGTAAGTGCCAACGTTTCCTACAACACCTCCAAAGTCCTGAAACTTGGTTTGTCGCCCAACGATACGGTCATTACTGTGAGCAGTGGAGGGGGCCGGACGCTGAATCAGGTGGTGGGCAAACCCATTGGGCAGTTGTACACGTTCACGTATTTGCGGGATGCTCAGGGTCGGCAGGTGTTCGATGCCAATAGCGGTATGCCATTGCGGAACAACGTGCTGAAGAATGTAGGTAATGCCTTGCCAACGTATTTTGGCGGTATCACCAACACATTCAGTTACCGGGGTATCGTGTTATCGGCCCTGATCGACTTCAAGTTGGGCCACAAACTGATTGCCGGTCGGAACATCAACTACATGCGTCACGGTTTGTCGAAGCGGACATTGCCGGGTCGGGCCGAGGGGTTTGTGATTGGCAACGGCGTGAACCTCAACGGGGAGGTGAACAAGACCAAAGCCGCCGTACAACCTTTCTACGAATCGATTAACCCACTGGGTATCAACGAAGATTTCGTGTTCAATGCCGGTTTCTGGAAACTGCGTCAGATTTCGTTAGGCTACGATTTCGGTAAGCTGCTTCCTGAACGGTTTTTTGTGAAGGGACTGCGACTGAACGCGGTGGCCAACAATGTCTTGATTATCAAAAAGTGGACGGAGAACATGGACCCCGAAGAAGTGCTGGTATCATCAGATAACGGCGTTGGGTTGGATTTCTGGCCGGGCCTGCCACCCACCCGCAGCATTGGATTTAATCTCAACGTTCGGTTTTAAACCTCTACCGCCATGAAAACACATCTGAAATACTCCCTCTCCCTAATTCTCTCGTTTACCCTGCTTACAGGTTGCGACGAGGGGTTCACCGAACTCAATACCAACCGCGTAAACCCGACTTCGCTGGCTCCGTCGCTGGTGTTGAACAAGGCCATCATCAGCACCACCTACCTTGATGGGTTTGGCACGCTGGGGATGCTGACCTACAACTTTGGTATTGTGCAACAGATCATTACGCCCTACGGTAGTTCGCTGTCGGGGGCTAATTACGATCAGGTGAACAACGCCAATACCCCGCTGGTCTGGACCAATTTTTACCGCAACGTATTGAAGCAGTTGGTGGCTGTGCTCGATCAAACCAAGGCTGACCCGCTCCAAATCAACACCTATAACGCGGCCCGAATCTGGAAAGCCTACATATTTATGATCCTGACCGATACCTACGGCGACGTTCCGTATTTTGAAGCGGGCCAAGGCTACACCACCGAGATTATCACGCCCAAATACGATGCACAACAGGCTATCTATAAGGATATTCTGAAGGAATTAGAGGAGGCATCGGCGGCTTTGACTACGACGCAGGCTGCCGTTACAACCGATATTCTGTACGGGGGCGACGTGGCGAAGTGGAAAAAGCTTGGTTATTCTTTGATGCTGCGGGCGGCCATGCGTCATACCAAAGTGGAACCAGCCACGGCGGAGGCCTACGTGAAGAAAGCCGTGGCGGGTGGCGTGTTCGCGTCCAACGCCGACAATTCGGTGATCCGGCACACGGCTATTTATAACAACTACATTGCCAACCACTTAGCGGCTCGTGAGAAGACCAATTTCTATCTGGCCGCCCCCTTTGTGAACTACCTTAAAAACAACAACGACCCGCGATTGCCGGTTTTTGCCGTGCGCTATGTGGGAGCGAAGGGCGGACAGGAGCAGGTACCTGCCCGCGCTTCGTCGGACCCGAAAGTGCAGGTTGGAATGCCGATGGGCTATAACGACGTGTCGATTACAACGACACTGGCTCAAAACGGGGTGGCGAGTTTGTGGGACTATACGCAGGTGAATCTCAGCACCGTGCTGAAATTAGACGCACCGGAGTACCATGTCACCTACGCCCAAACCCAACTCCTGCTGGCCGAAGCCGCCTTTCGCGGATGGGTAACGGGGACAGCCGCCGACTATTTTGCCAAAGGGGTTCGGGCCAATCTGGAGCAAATGGCTTCGTATGGTGCGGCTATTCCCGAAGCGTCGATCAAGGCGTATCTGGATTCGCAACCGCTTGCCGCCGGGAAGGCCCTTGACCAGATTAATACGCAGTATTGGGTGGCGACTTTTCTGGATGGCAACGAGTCATTCGCCAATTTCCGGCGCAGCGGGTTCCCGGCCCTGACGAAAAATCCGTATCCCGGCTCCGAAGTTAAAGGAGATTTCATACGACGCTTGATTTACCCGGATAGTGAGATTGTTGTAAACTCTGCCAAACTAAACGAAGCCATCACCCGACAGGGGCCAAACACGCTGGATACGCGTGTTTGGTGGGATAAAAAATAATATGAACAACACCGACTTCAACCGGCGCGACGCGCTGAAATTATTGGGCTTTGGCTCATCTGCCGGGGCATTGAGCCTCTTTGGGGGCATTTCGACCGCTGAGGCCCGCGAAAAACAGGGAACCCCTGCGTATGCTAAAGGGCTGGCTCCCGTGAAAATAAAGAGCGTTCGGGCCATTGCCACGGCCCCGCAAGGCTCTAACCTGATTGTGGTGAAGGTCGAAACCACCGAGCCGGGCCTATATGGGCTGGGTTGTGCCACGTTCACGCAACGGGCTGCGGTGGTGTTGGTTGCCATCAACACCTACCTCAATGAGTTTTGCGTCGGGAAAGACGTGGACAACATCGAGGACATGTGGCAGGGGGCCTACGTGAGTTCGTACTGGCGAAACGGCCCCGTGCTGAACAATGCGCTGAGTGGTCTGGATCAGGCTTTGTGGGACATCAAAGGTAAACGCGCCGGGATGCCGGTTTACCAACTCTTGGGTGGAAAAGCCCGCTTTGCGATTCCGTGCTACACCCACGCGAACGGCAACAACCCCGAAGCCGTTGCTGCGGATGTGCAACGGATTATGGGCCTGGGCTTCAAATACATCCGTATTCAGCAGGGCGGCTACGGAGCCGTGGGTGCCACCGCCGACAAACCCGATTTTAAGGTGGCTGGCTTTGGGGGCGAAACCGACAACTACATGAACGAACGGCTCTACCTGAAATCGGTGCCGAAAATGTTCGAGGTAGTCCGCAAACAGTGTGGCGACGAAATTGAACTGCTCCACGATATTCACGAGCGGGTGCAACCCATCGACGCGATCAACATGATTAAACAGGTCGAAGAATACCGCCCGTTTTTTATTGAAGACCCGTTTTCGCCCGAAAACATGAAGTGGTTCGCGCAGCTTCGGCAGGCTACCTCGGTACCCATTGCGATGGGCGAGTTGTTCAACAACATCAACGAGTTCAAGGAGCCGATGGTGAATCAGTGGTTCGATTTTATCCGAATCCACGTGTCGCAGATTGGTGGCATCACCCCGGCCATGAAAGTGGCGCGGCTGGGCGAGTGGTTCAACATTCGCACTGCCTGGCACGGCCCTGGCGATGTGTCGCCGGTGGGTCATGCGGCCCACGCCCACATTGATTTGGCAGTCTGGAACTTCGGGATTCAGGAAGCGGTCAGCTTTTCCGACAGAATGAAAGAGGTGTTCACAGGTTGCCCAACCATGAACAAGGGGTATATGTCGGTGAACGAGGTGCCGGGTTTGGGGGTGGACATCAACGAAAAAGAAGCCGCCAAATACCCCATCACCACCAAATCGAACTGGCAGGTACGAAAAATGGACGGCACCATTATTAGACCTTAAATGAGCAATGACAACACGTAGAACCATCTCCCGCCGGTCGGCTATTCAGTCGGTGTTGGGCGTTGCGGGGGCGGGCACCATACTCCTGCCCGAAATTTCGTATGCCCAACAACCCAAACCGTTTCAGGGTTATGGCAAGGTGAAAATCACCCGCCTGGAAACGTTCCTGGTGAAGCCCCGTTGGATTTTCCTGAAAATTCACACCGATGTGGGCGTGGTTGGTTTGGGCGAACCCCTGCTCGAAGGCCGGGCCTTGACCATTCAAACGGCCATTAAAGAGGTCGAGCCGTATCTGATCGGGAAAGACCCCAGGGCTGTGGTACACCACTGGCAGGCCATTTATCGCCATGCTTTCTACCGGGGTGGCCCCATTCTGACGAGTGCCCTGAGTGGCATCGACCATGCGCTGTGGGACATAAAAGGCAAGCTGCTGAACGTGCCGGTTTATGAACTGCTGGGCGGCCCCACCCGCGACCGCGTTCGGGTGTATGGCCGGGCGAGCAATGCCGAAGAGATCAAAAAGCGCAAGGAAGAAGGCTACACCGTCATTAAAACCAGTATTGCCAAAAAGAACCCGGCCAACATTGTCGAAAACCCACGATTTATTCAGTATGCCGCCGACAATTTTGCGTCGTTGCGGCAGGCCGGGGGCGACGATATGGACATTGCCATTGATTTTCACGGGGCCGTTTCGCCCCAGTTGGCCAAGGTGCTGATTAAAGAACTGGAACCGTTTAAACCCATGTTTGTGGAGGAACCGTGTCAGGCCCAAAATGTGGATACGATGGTGGATATTGCGCGGGGAACGCACCTGCCCATTGCCACCGGCGAGCGGATTTTTACGAAGTGGGGCTTTCGCGAAATCCTCGAAAAAGGGGCTGCCAGCATCATCCAACCCGATTTGTGTCATGCCGGGGGCATCACCGAAGGGCGTATTATTGCGGGTATGGCCGAGGCTTATTACGTGCCCATTGCCCCGCACAACCCAATGGGGCCAATTTCGCTGGCCGTGGGCCTGCATTTGGCCGCGAGCATCCCGAATTTCCTGGTGCAGGAGCAGGTCTCGCTGGGCGAAGGCTACCTGAAAAACCCCTTCAAGCTGCAAAAAGACGGCACCGTGATGATTCCGCAGGGGCCGGGTTTGGGTATAGAACTGGATGAAGCGCAGATGAAGGACAAGATCGGTCACGACTGGAAAAACCCCGAAACATATAACGCTTTGGATGGCTCGGTTGTTGATTGGTAAGAATAGCCAGCCATAAATAAATCATAACAGACTGTGAAAATAACCTTGCCTTTTGTTTGTCTGATTGTATGCCTTTGCTTTGGTTATCGACCCGCCCTTGACCCACCCCAATTGTTTCTCACAAACGGGCTGATTCAGGCCACTGTTTACCTACCCGATACCGCACAGGGCTATTATCGTGGCACTCGTTTTGATTGGTCGGGGGCGTTTAAAAGTCTTGATTATAAGGAGCATAGCTACGTAGGGCAGTGGTTTGAGAATTATGACCCAAAAACCCACGATGCTATCAACGGCCCTGCCGAGGAGTTTGTTGCGTTGGGTTATGCCGACGCTAAACCCGGCGATACGTTCGTGAAAATTGGTGTGGGCGTGCTCCAAAAGCCCGACGAAAAACCGTACTCGTTTGCCAGAAATTATCCCATTGTCAACCCTGGCAAATGGACGGTGAAAGCCTTTAAATCCGGCAATGACGTTGATGCAGTGGAGTATCAGCACGACCTGAGCGATGGCGCGGGCTTCGGCTATTCATATACCAAAACCGTTCGGTTGATCGAAGGTCGACCCGAACTCGTGCTGGAACACAGCCTGACTAACACGGGTAAAAAGCTGATTGAAACAAGCGGGTATAACCACAATTTTTGGGTGATCGACAAGCAACCGACCGGCCCGCAAACAGTTGTCCGGTTTCCGGTTGCCCTAACGGGTGAGGGTAGTGGTTTTGGGACTACGATTGTGGCACGGGACAGCAGCCTGGTATTTTTGCGATCCTTAGCCAAAAAAGAATCGGTGTATAGTGCTGGTTTGCAAGGAGTTGGCGCGTATGATTTTCGTATCGAAAACGTAAAGTCCGGCGCGGGTCTGCGAGCTACGGCCAACCTTCCACTCGAAAAAATGGTGTTCTGGGCCTGTGCCACCACGGTCTGCCCCGAACCCTATGTGCGGATTCGGGCCGCACCCGGCCAAACGGTGACGTGGATAGTACGGTATGAGTTTTACCAAAACGCCAAACCATGAAATTGCTTTTTATCCTGTTGGTTCTGTGCGCTTTGTTGCCGCCTTCTAACCTCGATTGGCCCACATACGGCGGCAATCCGGCTGGGAATCGCTACTCACCACTAACCCAGATCAACACCCAAAACGTGGCCAAACTCCAACCCGCCTGGACGTTCGATACGGGCGAAAATAACGATCCGTCGGGGAAGGGAATGGACATTCAGTGCCAGCCAATTGTGGTCGATGGGGTGTTGTTTGGCACCACACCGACCCATAAACTGTTTGCCCTTGATGCGGCCACCGGAAAGCAACGCTGGCGGTTCGACCCCTACGCAAACCCCGCCAAACAGCCCCGGTTTCACCCGTTGCGGGGCGTGACTTACTGGGCCGATGGCGCAGACCGACGTATTCTATATTCGTCGGGATCGGAACTATATGCTGTTAATGCCACAACCGGCGAACTGATTCGGAGCTTTGGCGAGAAGGGAATAGTGGATTTGCACGAGGGCTTGGGCGATGCCAAAACGCTTGGACACGAAACCGCCAACCTGTCGATTCGCAACACCACCCCCGGCGTTATTTTCAAGGACTTGTTGATTGTGGGGTCGAGCATGTCGGAGGGGGGCGATGCGCCACCGGGCAACATACGGGCGTTCAATGTGCGGACAGGGAAACTGGCCTGGGTATTTCGCACGATTCCGCTTCCCGGCGAGTATGGCTACGAAACCTGGGACAAAGATTCCTACAAAAAATTGGGTGGGGCCAACTGTTGGGCGGGTATGGTGGTCGATGAAAAACGGGGTATAGTTTATGCCGGAACCGGCTCGGCCTCCGTCGATTTCTATGGCGGTGCCAGGAAAGGGAAAAACCTCTTTGCCAATTGCGTGCTGGCCCTTAATGCCGAAACCGGCAAGCACGTCTGGCATTTTCAAACTGTTCATCACGACCTCTGGGATCGCGACCTTCCCTGCCCGCCGAACCTGCTGACGGTGATGCATCAGGGTCAGAAAATTGATGCGGTGGCGCAGGCGACCAAAGATGGCTACGTGTTTGTGTTGGATCGGGACACGGGCAAACCGCTGTTTCCGGTGAACGAAGTGCCGGTGCCCACCACCAACGGACTGCCCGGCGAACACCCCTGGCCCACGCAACCCATCCCGACAAAACCGGCTCCATTTTGTTTGCAGGAAGTATCCGAAGCAACCCTCACCAACCGCACGCCCGAAGCCCGCGCCTATGTGCTGGATCGGTTCAAAAATAGCAGGCCGGTGAACAACCACGGACTGCCAAACGAGACTGGTTCGCTGGTGTTGGGCATGGGCGGAGGGGCCGAGTGGGGTGGCACAGCCGCCGACCCGGAAGGGGTGTTTTACGTGAACAGCAACAACATGCTCTGGTGGTTGAAAATGCGTCCGGCGCAGGCTCCATCCGATGGGGTTGCCCTCACGCGGGGGGCCTCGCTGTTCAACACAAACTGTGCGGTTTGCCACGCAATGGGCGGCAAAGAGACCGTTGCCGCCACTAAAAACCAGACTTATCCCGACCTTACCAACGTGGGTAAACGATTAGACCGGACGCAAATAAACGCCCTGCTGTCAACGGGTCGGGGCCGGATGCCCTCGTACAGTCACCTCGCCAAAAACGACCGGGAAGCCCTTGTTGACTTTCTATTACGTACGGAAAATCAGTCGGTTAAAGCTGGTTCTGCCTCCGTCGATGTGCATCAGGTGAATCCCATAAAAGCAAAATCAGCCAACACTGATTTCCCCTACGTATCGCCCTACCTAAACAACGGCAACACACAGTTTCGGGATCAGGATGGTTACCCGGCCATCAAACCGCCCTGGGGAACGCTCAACGCCATCGACCTCAACACAGGCGAATACCGCTGGCAGGTGCCGCTCGGCGAATACCCAGAGTTGGTAGAAAAAGGCCTTCCTGCCACCGGGTCCCTCCAGACCGGCACCGAGAACCACGGCGGGCCGGTGGTAACGGCTGGAGGACTGCTGTTTATTGCCGCCACCTACGACCAAAAACTCCGGGCATTCGACACGAAAACAGGCAAGATCGTGTGGGAGCACAAGCTACCCGCCGGGGGTTTTGCCACGCCGATCACCTACATGGCGAAGGGCGTACAGTACGTGGCTATTGCAGCCGGGGGAAACCGATATGGCCTGAAACCGGGCGGCTCCTACGTGGCGTTTGCGTTGCCCAATAAACTCATACGTTAATGAAAACGCGCTATTTACCCACCGATAGTCCAATGCCTCAATTGCTGCTGTGCTGCGACTGGGGGACTTCATCATTTCGATTACAGTTAATGAATGTGGTTGACTATCAATGCATTGCTGAAATTCAGTCGTCAACAGGTATTGCCGGGATATTCGACAAGTGGGCGGCAATGGGGGAGGGCTTGACCCGGGGACAGTTTTTTCGGCGGGAGTTGAGCGAGCAGATTGGGCAGTTGTCAACAACTGCCGATATTCTTTTGACCCACGTTCCGGTTGTGTTATCGGGCATGGCTTCGTCGTCCATCGGGATGGAAGAAATCCCGTATGCGAGCCTGCCCTTCGCAGTTGATGGCAGTCAGGCAAGCGTTCGCCATTTTGAACCGCAACCCGATTTTTTGCACGATATGTTCCTGATTTCCGGCATCAAAAGTCAGAACGACGTGATGCGGGGCGAAGAAACCCAGCTTATTGGCTTGCTCAACGAAACGGGCCGCCCCATGACCGACGCAATCTGCATTTTTCCGGGCACACATTCCAAACATTTATGGGTTAAGAATGGGCAATTAACGCAGTTTGAAACGTATATGACCGGCGAAGTTTTTGACCTGATGGCGAAGCGTAGTATTTTAAAAGATTCGATTGACCTGACTGGCTTTTCTGAATTTTCTTCTGCAACTAATCAGGCGTTTCGGCAAGGTGTTCAGGAATCAACATCATCAACCATTTTGAATAGTTTGTTCACTGTGAGAACCAATCAGCTTTTTGATAAATTTACAAAAATAGAAAACGCTTTCTATTTAAGTGGTTTAGTGATTGGCACTGAATTAACCCCCCTCACGAAACAAGAAAACTGGCCATTGATTTTATGCGGTGGAAGCAATTTATCCGCTTTTTATGAACTCGCCCTCAACGAACTGAATCTGTCCGGCCGCACTCTCACCATACCGACTTCGTTAATGGATCGGGCGGCCAGTGTGGGTCAAATACGCCTGTTTCAGAATCAATTCGCCAAACAATCTGCCGAATGAAGACCGCTGCTTTTTCCTGGGAGTTGTTTCACCAAACTCCCATTGTTGGCATCATCAGGCACCTTGATAAACAGGTTGTTAGTCAGGTTTTGCCGCTTTGCCAGGAAGCGGGATTGACCACAATTGAAATAACCATGAACACCCCCGATGCCGAATCCATTATTCAGGATGCCCTCACTCAACACGTTGGCAGCCTGAATGTTGGCGCAGGCACCGTTTGTTCAGAAGCTGATCTGGAACGGGCTTTGGCGGCAGGGGCGCAGTTTATTGTTACGCCCATTATCAATAAAAAAGTGATTCGAGCCTGTGTAAAAAAAGGTATCCCTATTTGTCCCGGTGCGTTCACCCCATCCGAAATTTATAAAGCCTGGACGTTGGGAGCCAGTATGGTGAAAGTGTTTCCGACAACGGTCCTTGGCCCAGCCTATATCCGCGATATTAAAGCCCCTCTGAATCAGATTAAACTCCTCCCGACGGGTGGAATTACGTTGGGCAATATGCACAATTTTATGAAAGCGGGTGCTGATGGGTTAGGAATTGGTAGTGAGCTTTTTAATAAAGAGTTGATCGAGAAAAAAGATTGGGTGGGGTTGAAAGACCATTTTCAACAGTTTGTGAATCAATTGTCTGACAATACCCGGAAAAACTAAAAAGCCCTTCCATGACTACTCCTGAAAAACCTGCACCTATAACCACCACCACTACGGGTAATTACCGCTGGCTCGTAGTTGTTTTGCTGTTCACGGCAACCACCATCAATTACCTCGATCGGCAGATTATTGGCTTGTTAAAACCGCTTTTAGAAGTCGAATTCAACTGGACCGAAACCGATTTTGCCCGCATCGTCATTGCGTTCACGGCTGCCTATGCAGTCGGGTTGTTGGTAATGGGTTGGTTCGTCGATAAAGTGGGTACTAAAATCGGGTATTCGATGTCGGTGATCTGGTGGAGTGTGGCCGGGATGCTGCACGCGCTGGCCCGTTCGGCGGTTGGGTTTGGAGTGGCCCGTGTGGGGCTGGGTATTGGCGAAGCGGGCAATTATCCGGCGGCTGTGAAAACGGTGGCCGAGTGGTTTCCGCAGAAAGAACGGGCGTTGGCCACCGGGCTTTTCAATGCCGGTACCAGCATTGGCGTAGTGGCGGCTCTGCTCATAGTGCCCTGGATATTAAACAATTATGGCTGGCAGGAAGTCTTCTGGATCACAGGTTCGTTGGGTTTCATCTGGCTAATTTTCTGGCTGATTTTTTATGAAGTGCCAGCCCGGCAAAAACGACTCTCGGCCAGCGAATACAACTACATTATTAGTGGGCAGGAACCGCAAACCGACGGAAAAGTGGCCATCAAATGGACTAAACTATTCACCCTGCCGCAGACCTGGGCACTCATCACTGGCAAAGGGCTGATTGACCCGATTTACTGGTTTTTTCTGTTCTGGTTGCCCTCCTATTTCTCGTCCACGTTCTCCCTCGATCTTAAGAAACCAAGCCTCGAACTCATGCTGATTTACACCGCCACCACTGTTGGCAGTATTGGCGGTGGCTACCTGTCGTCGTGGCTGATTAAGCGAGGTTGGCCTACCCTGAAAGCCAGAAAAGCAGTTTTGTTGGGGTTTGCTATTCTCGAATTGTCTATTATTATGGCGCAGTTTGCCACCAACGTCTGGATGGCTGTGGGCTTAATCAGTCTGGCCGTTGCCGTGCATCAGGCCTGGGCCACCAACGTGTTCACGTTGGCTTCCGATCTGTTTCCCAAGCAGGCGGTTAGTTCGGCTGCGGGCATTGCGGGCATGGCCGGGGCCGTGGGTGGTATTTTCTTTCCCATGCTGGTGGGCAGTTTGCTGGATAGCTACAAAGCCGCCGGAAATTTGTCGGGTGGCTATAACGTGCTATTCACCGTTTGCGGGTGTACGTATCTGATCGCGTATGGCATCATCCACTTGTTGACCCGAAAACCCAAAATTGTTCAACTGAGCCAGTTGACGTAGTGTATGCTCTTAATCATTCTTGGCCCCACGGCCAGCGGCAAAACCCGACTCGCGGTGCAGGTTGCTCATCAACTCGGTGGCGAAATCATCAGTGCCGATTCGCGGCAGATTTACCGGGGAATGGACATTGGAACGGGGAAAGATTTGTCGGAGTATGTGGTTGACGGACAGTCGGTTCCGTATCATTTGATTGATGTGGTTGATGCGGGCAACGACTATAATCTGCACCGTTACCAACAGGATTTTCACCGGGTCGTGGCCGACATTCAGGGGCGCGGACGGGTGGCCGTGGTTTGCGGAGGAACGGGACTCTATATCGAAGCGGTGTTGAAAGGCCACGCCTTCACGGCCATTCCGGTTAACGATAATTTTCGGGCTGAGCTGGAAAACCTGACCGATGCCGAACTCTATCAATATTTCACCCAAAACCCCTCACCTTTTACTCCCATTGCTGACCCCTCGACCCGCAAGCGATTGATCCGGGCC
Organism: Cytophagales bacterium; assembly: GCA_031411995.1. Lineage (GTDB taxonomy): Bacteria > Bacteroidota > Bacteroidia > Cytophagales > Spirosomataceae > Rudanella. The sequence goes on along the minus strand of JANOCD010000114.1, from coordinate 468,705 downwards.
ATCGAGATTGGGGCCTATCTGACTACTCATCCTGAAACGGCAAGTCAATCAACTGCACCTGCGTATAATTACCTGATTTTCGGCATCGACCTGCCCGTGGAAATTCGTCGGCAACGCATCACGACCCGCCTGTATGAGCGATTGAAAAACGGCATGATTACCGAAGTGGAACGGTTATTGCAGGAAGGTGTTCCGGCTAACAAGCTGGTTTTCTATGGATTGGAGTATAAATTTATCACGCAACACCTGACTGGCGAGTTGGATTATCCAACCATGACAACCCTGCTCGAAACGGCTATTCATCAGTTTGCCAAGCGTCAGATGACGTTTTTTCGGAAGATGGAACGGGATGGCCTACCCATTCAATGGCTCGATGGATTGCAGCCGACATCAACGCTCGTTCAGACTATTTACGAATCAGTAAAGAAATGAAACTGTTTTTTGTGAATAGAAATAGGAATAGAAACTGTCAGAGATAATGTATATAAATCACTTTTTGTATGTTAAAAATAAGCCCGTTAGATCATTTTATATTGACTATTGTTGTAATTTTCATCAAATTGTATGCGATTTTGATAGACTAACCCGATTTTAATTGGTGGTTAGGGAAAATTACCCGCACGCAGCCGTTGCCTGTCCGACCTTTTATATTCTCTCAATCCATGAATTTCCTAACGCTTCTTCAACAGCAAGCCCAGCAATTGCATGGGCAAATTCGGTCGTTGTTGCAATTGGGGCAGGGCCAGCCCAGTGTCAATCCGCTCCCCCTGAAGCAGTACCAGCAATTGTTGTGTGCTAATTTAGCCTATCACCGCGCCCTCGAAACAGCTCTAACTCAACAGTCGGTTTATTTGCCAGGATATGATCGTTTGCGGCAATGCCGAACACCCTATTTAGTAGCCGATTTGTTGGCCACCGGTGCGCCCATTCCTCAACAATATCCATCGTATTTCTCGTCGTGGTCATCCTGGAAACTAATGGGTGCCGTTTATGTTGGCGAAGGCTTGTCAACTGAAGCCCAGGAAGTTATTGAGGCTCTTGAACGCAGTCCGTTGGTGCCGCCGATGGCCCGTATCTCGCGCTTTTTCAGCCAACCATCGACCTCTGAACGTATGGCAACCTACGTAACGAATCGGGCTAAGGGCCACGAAGATGAAGTGATTCAGGGTGTTCAGGAAGCTGTAATTCTCTATAGCGATTTGACCCACGACCCGGCTCTGAATTAAATCGGTGATCCTATCCAAATCGTTTTAGTTACGCAAAAGTCCCGGATGCCTGCTGCTGAAAGTTCGCGGCCATACCCCGACTTTTTAACGCCCCCAATCGGCAACCGCGAATCGGAACGCACCATCGCGTTCACAAAGACACTGCCTACCTGTAGTTTTCGGCTTAGTTCAGCGGCCCTGTGCAGATCGCGGGTCCATATTGTCGCGCTCAGTCCGTAGCGCGACTGATTGGCCAACTGTAGTGCTTCGTCGGCATCGCGCACCTCGGTGATAGTTGCCAGTGGCCCAAACGTTTCCTCCTGAAAAACAACCGAATCGGGTGTTACCGAGTCCAGAAGAGTAGGGGCAAAGTTGGCTCCGTTTCGGGTGCCGCCCACCAGAAGCGTTGCACCCTGTTGCAAAGCATGTTGCAGTTGCCGTTCGAGTTCCTCTGCCAAATCGAGCCGGGCGAGTGGCCCCATTTGCGTGGCCGGGTCGGTGGGGTCGCCCTGCCGGATGGCTGCGATGAGGGTTTTGATGCGGGCCGTAAAATCCGCTTTTACGGGTTGTTCTACCAAAAAACGCTTTGCCGCAATGCAAACCTGCCCGGCATTGCCCATGCGCGACTGCACAGCGGCTTTGGCGGCCTGTTCGATATCGGCATCGGCCAGCACAATAAAGGCATCGCTGCCCCCCAGTTCCATCACCGACTTTTTGATGTTTCGACCTGCCAGACTCGCTACCGACGAACCCGCCCGCTCGCTGCCGGTGAGCGTCACCATGCCCACCCGGTCGTCGGCCAGCAACGTTTCGACTACGTCAACATCCACGATCAGAGCCTGGAAAACACCTTCGGGGAAACCCACCGACCGGAAGGCTTCGGCAATGGCCAATCCACAGCCAAGGGTATTTGGGGCGGGTTTGAGCAGCGTTACATTGCCCGCCATCAGGGCTGGAATCGCATAACGAAACACCTGCCAGAACGGAAAATTCCAGGGCATAATGGCCAGCACCACGCCCACCGGTTCATAAATTACCCGGCTGTCCTGCGCTTCGGTAGGCACTATTTCATCGCTAAGAAGCTGGGCTGCGTATTCGGCGTAATACTCGCATTGCCCTGCACATTTCTCGATTTCGGCTTCAGATTCGGCCAGAATCTTGCCCATTTCGGTGGTAATTAAACGGGCAAGTTCGGTTTTGTGTTGCCGAAGATACTCTGCCAGTAATTGCATCAGGTTCCCCCGTTCGTCAAAAGACAGAGCCACCCAACGGGGCTGTTCTTCGCTGGCAAGGGCCAGTTTTTCCTCAATCTGCTCCGGCGAATCGGCAATATAGTCGGCGATTTTGGTGCTGGAATAGGGGTTAGTGGTGGTGAAGATTTTCATAGTTTAATTGGACATCATCAATTTTAATTGGTTCCGTTTGGTCCCAGTCAAGCATGGCGTTTATTAGTTTGATACACTGAAAATGGGGTAGATCAGTTGGGCGAATGTCGGTGGGAGTGAGAATGCCTTCGCTTAGGAGTCGGGCGCGTTGGGTACCTTCGAGCAGGGGCCGGGCGGGGGTGTGCCAGCGGCCCCCATCGAACAGGGCAATGTTGGCGTAGGACGTATCGGTCAGTAGCCCATTGCGTACCATCAGGATGTCGTCGGCGAGTCCACGTTGGGCAAAAAGCTCGTTTATGAGTTGGCGGTTGGCATATTTGTGGTTGTATTGCAGCGTACCAGCGTCGATTAATGTCAGGCTATGCACAGGCCGGACATGGTACAACTCAAACTCGATTTTCTCGATTTCCTGGCCATAAGTCACCCGGCATTTGTAGGTTTCATCGGGTTGAAGCCAGTCGGGAAGTTGAATGAAATCGGTAAGACATACCGGTTCCGCCACCTGCCAAAGCTCCCGCCGGGCGCGGTTAAATCGCTCGGTATGGGCCGACAGGTTCAGGGGTTGCCGGTTGCGAATGCAGATTGTTTCGAGACAAAGGGGCATCACTCATCGTTTATCATTCCCGTAAGATACACTTTATCAATCAGTTCCTGATACTCGGCGTGGGCGTTGGAACGGGCCGTGATGCCGCCCCCGCTTTTGAAAACGAGTTGGCCGTTGTGGTTTTCGATAAACCGGATCATCACGCCACTGTCGATGTTTTCGCCGTCAAAATAACCACAAATTCCGGTATAATAACCCCGGTCGTAGCCCTCGGCGGTGCGGATAATCTCGATCGTTTTGGGTTTGGGTGCCCCGCTAATCGACCCGGCTGGTAACAGGCTGGCAATGAGCGTGCCGATTTGGTCGCGCCAGGTGTCGGGGAGCAGAGCGGCTATCTCCGAACTCACCTGCAACAGGCCACCATTGCTTGTTTCGATCCGGTCGATATAGCGATACCGTTCTACCCATACTTTTTCGGCAATCTGACTCAGGTCGTTCCGAATCAGATCGACAATGGTGGCGTGTTCGGCGGCTTCTTTGGGATCGGATAAAAGAGTCGCTGCTGCGTTGGGCAGGGTGGCCGAAATAGTGCCTTTCATCGGAAAACTTGCCAGTCTGTTGCCCCGGATCTGCACGAACGATTCGGGCGAGAAACACACGAACTGATTTGCCAGTCGGAGTTTGTAGCGGGCCGTTGTTCGGTTATAAATGGCTGCTAACGGAAGGTTTGTTTCGATGGGGGTTTGGCCCGACAAGTTCACCAAAAACGAGTTGCCAAACCGAATTTGCTCCACCACATAATCGAACCCAATCCGGTACTGTTCAAACGGCATGGGGTGTTTGTGAAACCAAAACGGCTCGTTGCTGGCCGGGGCTGGTATTCCCGAAAAATCAAAAGCAACGTCGTGGATGGCCCATTCATCGGGGCGTAGCACGAGAGGTTTTTGTCCGTCAAAATCCAGGATAAACAGGAATAGCTGGCGTTGGGTGCCATAGTGATTCATCAGGCTGGTGGCCTCCTCAAACGTCATAGTCAAACAGGCGGTGATCGTGCCGATATGACAATGGGGTAGTACTTTAAGTTCTTTAGGGAATCATGTGAATGGGTCAGTATCACGCAATGAGGGGTCAGCTACTATCGACTGGATTTTTGTTAAACGACCGATTTGTTGTCCAGTATTTATTAAGGAACGGCAATTGAACACCTTGGCATAGACCTTTTACCCCTAAAAAAAGGTCTAAATAAACCCGGTAAAACTTGACTTGAACAATTTAACTGTAGATTTTTGAGACGTATGATACCCGTTAAATCAATAAATGTTTTTGCCAAACCAACTTCCACCGGCTGACTGATTACATTTGGGTGGCTTATATTCAATCAGATAGGATCTGTATAGTACCTAAGAGGCCATCTGATTCCATAAAGAGCTAGGAAAATATTGCAGGCATATGGCGTAATTTATACGGTTCTGCCTTAGATTTGGCCCAAATTGAATGCAGAATAGGCAAGGGTTGGGAAATTTCGGAACAGATAGCCACGGCGAGTGACCCCGCAATTTTAACGGTCCGAATCAGACAAAATGAGTTTACGGTTCGGTTTGGTCTAGTTTTTGAGTTAATCTGTTCATTAACAAGGAGTTAGACCAGTTTGTATGAGCATGTTTCTGTCCCTCTACCTGGCTTATTTGCCATCCTGGAAGGGTTGATAAAATAAAAAAATGTTGGCCGCTGGCTAAAGTTTTTGGATTAGTGACGTATAGTTGTAAGTTTCGTCTGAGAATGACAAAATCGGATTACCATGATCAAATTTATCCCCCCCGCGCTTAATACCCGCGTTAAGCGTCGAGCGATGTTATCTTGTGCCATTGGAAGTGCGTTGTCGGCAGGGCTGCTATTCAGTCCGACGGTGGCCAGCGCACAACAGTCCGCCGATACGCTCCGTCGTAATGAGCAAGGTGACAAGTGTACACCTAAAGAAAACATTTATCGGCTGGGCAAAGGTGTCTACACCGACACGCTCCGCCGATCAGAGTTTCGAGCCAGAGCCAGCGATGTAACGGAACTGGACGACTGTGACACGACCCTCCAGACGTTTGTGCTGGTACGTCGACCATCTCCGTGGCGGATTGGTGCCTATGTAGGTCCCAACTTTGCCTATTGCGGTACATGGGATGCCACCTTTGGCTCCAACAGACGCGACAACACTCTCTATAATGGCACCGGTTTCAACATTACGCTGAACACCGACTATTTTCTGAGCAAGCCCGAACGTCGGTTGCGTTTTGGTGTTGGTGCCGCATTTGGTTACCAAAATTACAAAACCCGTAAAGACTATATTGACTTCCTGCGGACACGGGCCTCTCAGTTAGGCATTCCCGCCACCGCCGAAGTACAAATCCGTCAGCGTTCGTCAGAAGATTTTTTCTTTACTGTAGGACCTGTTCTACAATGGACGTTCGCCCGGAGCCGGCGGAACCCCTCTTGTATTTCGTTCCTGGAGCTGTCGCCAAAAGTTGGTATCTACCGGACCGAGGCAGCCCTGATTGCTGCATCAGTGCCAAGTCTGAATAATCGGTTGGTGCGAATGGTGTCGCCAAGCAATCAGCTTAATCACTTGGGCGGTAACCTGTCTCTGGGTGTGTTCTTCCCGCTTCGCAACACCTGGCACGTAGGCGTGCAGGCTCAGGGATTCTACACTAAACTGAATTACTTTATTGTTGACGGTGTTGCCGACCAGTTGTTGTCGTATCAGCGCAAGCATGGTGGTTTCAACGCAGGTGTAGCCGTTCGGAAAGGATTTACACAGAAGAAGCTGATTCCGAAAGCTCCGGTATCATGCCCAACCTGCGATTCGATTCCTGTGCTGACTGTTCGGTTTGCCAATAAGAACCCGCTGGGTGGTCTGTCGTTCTTTGCTGACAGCACTGCTGCCAACACGCTGCCTGCTATTAGCTGGAGAAGCCGCACACCAAATCCGAAGAACGAGACGTTCACGGCTCGTTTGTACTATCGCCCTGACTCTGTAGCGGCTGGTGCAACGGATAAGGTAATTGCTGAACTGGTTAACACAACCGACACAACACTGGCTTTCCCGGCTGCTTATGTTGATTCACTGGGTCGTGCGCAACGTGGTTTCTATTACGTAACGGTTCACAACCGTCAAACGGCTAAGTGTGGTACGTGTATGAGCGAAGTGGCTACAACGAGCTTTGCCTTGTTGAAGCCAATGAACCCACCAGCACAAATTTGTGAGTTCCGTCATAAACTGGAGCGTCTGGAAGTGTTCTATCGTAACCCATACACGCGCGAAATCGCCAGTGTTTGTTACTGTAATGGTCAGGTTATCTCGGTTGGAGAGAAAACATCTCGTCTCCGATTCCGTGGTCTGAACCGTCGTCTGGCTATCGAGCCATACACATTCGACTCAACAGCTCTGGTGCTGAACTTCTCACAACTGCCAGGCAACCTTGCCAAACAATTGCAGGAAGAGAAAGCCAAGATCGAAGCTGGTCAGGCCATCCGCTACAAAGGCCGTCGTGTTCGCCCACAAGTACAGTACTTCCGTGCTGTGTTCTCGGCTGAACAACTGCCATGCGGCACACAGCCACAGCGTCCAGTGGGTAGCTTCAACGTGATCATCAGCGATAACACGTACTCGATCACAGAACTGAAGCCACTCGACGAAGCCCAGTATCAGAAACTGATTGCACCGCCAGCACCAGCACCCGCCCGTCGCCGTCGGTAGTACGTTAGCACTTGATTACCAAAGTCAAAGCCCCCCGAACAGTTCGGGGGGCTTTTTTTATGCAACCATTCCAACGTTTAGGGGCAAAATTGGGTCTTTGGGTAAACAGAAAATTATGAAATTAATCGTAGGCCTTATTTTCGCACTCTTCCTGGTAAACTGCCGGAGTTTGATTGAAGCCGACACTGTGTTGACTAACACAGAGGGCACATTGGGTATTGTAGTCTGTAGTCGGGGGTGTTATCAGTACGTGCTGAGCACAACAACCATTAATAAACCTATATTCCCTGTTAACCTGGATAAAACGGTGCAGCAGGCAGCCTATGAATACTACATAAGGAATCAGGGTAAAATGGCTTCCGGCTTCCCTGTTGTATTCAGTGGGATTTTGCAGGAGGATTCCACAACTATTTCGACTCCGGCACCCAATGATGTTCCTATTCCGCAATTCAAAGCAAGAAATATCGAATTGACCTTAATGCGGCAGCGATGAAAGACAGACCCAAAAAAAGCCCCTGTTAACAAAACAGGGGCCTTTCAAACTATTACCTAATTGAATTTGAACTTGCGTTGAAGCCCCTTCTTATTGAGCGGCTGGCAACAATACCCGGTCAATTACGTGGATTACCCCGTTGGAGGTAACAACGTCTGCCGAAGTAATATTGGCTGCATTGCTTCCGTTGCCTTTGCCGGTCACCGTCACTTTTCCTCCGCTAACCGTGAAGCGTACACTGTTCCCCTGCGCCGTTACAATGTCGGAGCCGTTCTGGAATGTCTGCGAAAAGGCCTGATAAGGTAACACGTGGTAAGCCAGAATATCAGCCAGCTTCTTTGGGTCAGCGGCCCGAATGGCGGCTTCGTCAGCATAACCGGCTGCTTTAAAGGCTGCATTGGTAGGCGCGAAAATGGTAACGCCGTTTGTAGATGACTTTGTCAACAAATCCTGTACCGTTGTACCAGCCCGCTCCGCAGCTACCAACAGGAACGACAAGTCGGCGTTCGATTTAGCCTGATCGTTAGCTGTTACTGAAGGTGCAGCCAGAACCTGGTTCACAATGTGAACAACACTGCCCGTTGTCGGGTTGTTACCCTTTGAAATCTTGGCCGTATTGACACTTATATCGGCATCACTCGTTTTGAAAACCGTAATCCGACCATTTGCCAGGTTCGTCTGGTATGAGGTATTCACCGTCGTTGGGAATGCCGACAGATCGATGACTGATCCCACCAGGTGATACCGAAGAATTCGCTGCAGATCAGCCGCCGGAGCAGCACTTACGGCAGCCGCGCTGGCAAACCCAGCGGCCCGGAAAGCATCGTCTGTTGGCGCAAATAACGTCAATCCTCCTTTATTCACTTCTTCAGTAAGACCGGCCCGTGCGATGGCTGCTTCCAAAAAGTTTAGATTATCCTGTGCCGCCACAAAAGCAGCTGTGGCTAACACTGTTCCTGTACCTCCGGTAACTGTGCCAGGCGTTGTGGTCGTGCCAGTGCCGGGTGTTGTAGTCGTGCCAGTGCCGGGCGTTGTGGTTGTACCTGTACCGGGCGTTGTGGCGGTTCCTGTGCCGGGGCCAGTAGTGCCCGTGCCGGGTGCGGGCGTTGGGTCGACTACCTCCGTGTTACAGCCAATAAAAAATGGGGCCGAACAAACCAGGAGGGTTGCAAAAACCTGTCGCAGGTTTTTGCTTACAGTTTGAGTTGTCATACGTTGAGTTTTATGTGAACTAAAATTGTATCACACGTAGCACAGGCTAGACCGGCTTCCGTGTATACTGTCTCTTCAACGGGTGAAGACGAGGCATTGTTGCACTTGTCTTGTATTGATTTTGTTTATATTAAGTTACAATAATGTTACTAAAAAATGCTGTGTCTTTATTTTCATAGCTATTTATTACTGGCCTATAACTCACTAGTGTTTAGTGAATATTGCTTGTATCTGTTTGTGGTAGATAGTACTAGTTAATGGATGCCTGAAAACATCATTTAAAGGGGCGAAAAAAATTGTCAATTGAGTGAATAACCCTAGGTGATGGGCCACTTCATGGTAAAAGTAGCCCCTTTATTTAGTGACCCTTCTGCTGATATAGTGCCGTTATGATTCTGCATTATGCGGTGGCAGATAGCCAGACCAATCCCCGTACCACTGTATTCAGAACGTCCGTGCAACCGCTGGAACAACTGAAAAATTCGCTTGCTGTAGCTTTGGTCAAACCCAATTCCGTTGTCAGAAAAACTCAGTTGGTGCATTTCGTCACTTGCTTTTGAGGAGGTAAAATCGGGTTCGACACGCTGATAACTAACCTGGATAACCGGTAAAAGATTGGGCTGCTGATACTTCAATGAATTATTAATCAAATTCTGGAATAGCTGTCGAAACATAAACTTAATAACCAATACGGTTGGTAGGGGAGATGCGATGATGACAGCCCCTTTTTTCAAAAACAGTTCGGAAAGATCCTCTTTCACTTCGCTAAGCAAGTCGTTTAAATCGACGGATTCAAATTCACCGTTGGCAGCATTGGTGCGTGAATAATCGATCAAATCTCTGATCAGTTCCTGCATTCGTTCGGCTGCCGCCATCGAACGGTTAAAATAATGTTTTGCTGAATCGGTCAGGCAGTGATTTTCCTGTTCCAGAATCAGGCTATTAAAGCTCTGAATCTTGCGCAGAGGTTCCTGCAAATCGTGGCTGGCTACGTAAGAGAAGGAACTTAGCTCAGCGTTGCGTTGCTCCAGTTCAAGGTTTCTCAGTTCCAGCATTTCATTCAACCGGCGCAGTTCGTTTTCCTGGTGTTTCCGCTTGGTGATGTTCAGATCGATTCCAAAAACCCCGATAGAATCGCCTTTTTCGTTGCGAATAATGCGTCCAATGGTGTGAATGAAAATCTCATGACCTGCTTTATCATACCGACGATACTCCACTTCCAGATCTTCTCCCTGCAAAGCCCTCCCGATGGCTCCCTGTAAAATGGGGAGATCGTCGAGGTGAGTGGACTGAGCGACGCTGTCTAAATCAACCGTGATTTCGTCAGGTTCATAACCCCAGAATAAATACATTTCAGGGCTCCATCGTACTTGTGTATCCCCAAAATACCATTCCCAACTGGCCATGCCTGCCATTCGTTGTGCCTGGCTCAACTGGGCTTCCCGGAGCAGTAATTTCTCACGGATAGATTGGTCAGGATCACCGGGAGTGTTGCTGGACTGCTTGATTAGAACAGAAACAGCCGGGTTGATTGGTTGGCTTGACATTAACTGGTTGCTGGAAAGTGTAAAAATACGTCTATAAACCCAAATGTTCAGATGCTAAAAAGGCCGCTTTCGATTGAAAGCGGCCTTTCTTGTTGTTTACTCATTGCGCATTAACTTATTGAAAAAACTGTTTATGGTCCTAAACCGCTGCACTAATCAGATCAATAGGTATCAAGCACTGTTTGAGGGAGCATTCGCACATCAATGCCGGTGGCTTTCTTGAGGGCTGCATGGTTATTACGTCCGTCGATATAAGCAGGATTCACTTCAATCGACTTGTTGTAATAATAGGAAGCCAGTTCAAACTTTTTCGGATCCTGATTTCCCTCATTCTGATAAATCACGCCCAAATTGTTGTAGGCAGGTGCATAGGCATTGGCCGCCCGGATCGTCTGCTTGTAATAATAAACAGCCGAATCGCGGTTCGGGATGATTTTCTGGAACACGTAGGCCATCGAGAAATAGGCTTCCCCAAAACCGGGGTAAATCTGGGTGGCTTCTTTAAGGTGTTCCAGAGCCGACCGTCCGTGTTTGGTGGCTCCGGCAATGTTGGTATCCACCAGGGACTGGTATTTCTTGAACTGTTCGGCGTTTGGCTTCACTTTGGCGGTGTTCACTGCATTGGCAATAGAATCGCCCTTGGCACGGTATTTAAGCCCTTTTTCGATTTCTTCGTTGGCCACGTGTCGTTGCACCTGGCAACTGCTCGGCGAGTAGGGGAGGGCTGATTTAAACAATACATAGTTGTTTTTCCAGTCTTCATTGCGGGTTACAGTCTTAAATGAATACAGGCCAATAACCACCGCCAGAATGCCCATTAGTGGCGCAATTCGCTTTAAACCCGAACGAGATTCTACGAGGCCGTTGGCCACCATCCCGGCACTGCCCGACGAACTGGTTTCTCCAAAACCTGGAATCCGACTTAGTAGTTGTTGTAGACCCCATACCGCGATAATGGCAAAGCCCAGCACGGCCGCAAACAGAAAACGTTCGGCCAGAATACCACCCCGCATCCAGATAAATCCTAAACCCGGGACCATGGCAATGAAAAACCAGAACAAGCCAAAACCCCAGAGCGTCCGTTTGAAGAAGCCCTTGATAGTCAGATAGATCAGGCCAAGCATCGACAGTAAGCCAAGCCCCACGAGGGCTGTTTGTGTGCCTTTCGATGACGGGATCACGTTATACGAATAATCGTAGACCAGCGGATGGGGCAGGAACAGGAGTTTCAGGTAATAGGCAAAGAATTTGAATGTGCTTCGAATCTGGGTGCCCTCAATGGCATAGGGGTAGTTGGCCCAATCGACGGGTGGTTTACCGCTCAGAGTGCCAATCATCTGGAACTTCTGGTAAAAAAACAGGGCTGCCACAATCAGGAATGGCCATAACGAAATCATGGATTGCCAGATGTTACGCCGGGCGAAATAGTACTGAGCAGCCGGAATAAAAGCCAAACTCACAATAGACGATTCTTTAGAAAGAAACGCAAAATAGAGCGAAGCGCAGGCTAAACCGAGCCAGCTTGTCATCAGTAAACTTCCCGTGGCCGCTCCCAAACCGATCCAGATAGCCTTGCCAGTTGTAATTTCAGGAATATTCCGGGTGCTGGCCATAACCACGGCCCCAATCACGGCCGCCACTGTGGTGAGGGCCACGCCCGTCAGTTTTGTGTTAAGGTCGGTGGTGTCCCACCAGAGTTGCGCTTTGCCCGCCAGCTTCGACTGCCGCACCGACATCGCTGCCGTAACGAGTAAACTGGCTGCGACACCAGCGGCTGCAATTCTGAAAATCTCAAGCAGGCTCACGCCCGCCAGAATCTGGTTGGGTAAGCTAACGCCTTCCTTTCCAACAATACCCCACACCAACGAGCCACCCAGCAAGCCACCTAACATACAGATAATGACACCGGCTAGTAGGCGGGCATCAGGTTTGAGCCACCCCCACTGATTGGTTTCCAGATACCGCCAGTGAAACAACAACATCAGCACAATGAACAGAAAACTCAATACCTCGTCGCGACCTTTGATGTTAGCCACAATCTCGGTGTGAACGGGGTGCGTAATAAAAATAAGACCAACCAGCAGGGCCATGACAATTTGCACCGTCCGGTTCGATGAATTGTTCGATAGGGCCAATCCTCCGTCTGCCGTTTGTTTGGCGGGGGCGATAAACCACTTTTGCAGCAATATACCCAGCACCAGACCCATCAGGGCATAGAGCACGGTGTTGATCTGGTGATTGAGACCCGGTTTGTCGCCCGCAAATTCATGTTCAACGGCAAACGTAATGAGCGACAACGGACGATAATAGCCCAGTGAGATGTTGCTGAAGTGCCAGAACTCAGTACGCAGCAAGTCAGGAATCCCTTTTAGGCCCGCTTTTACGAATAAATTTTGGCTGATAGCTGCAATATCGTCGAGGGCGTAACCGTGGTTAAATGTGTTTAAATAGAGCAGGAAGCCAACCAAGCCCAGCACCAGTGGAGGCCACCAGGCAATGTGCCGGGTGGGAATGGGCAACTGAACCGAGGGTTCAGCAGGAGCGGCTGCTTTGGCCGGTGTTGGCCTGACAAATGCCGATTGCGGGCGGGGTGCCGTTGCGGTTGGCCCCCCCGACCGGGTTGGGGTTGGCGGAACTACACGGCCAGTTGACGGTGAGGCAGGGGCAGGTCTTGGCGAAGAGGGCTGCTTTTTTTTAGACATGACGGTAAATAAAAGTACGATGTTTTACGCTAATCTTGCGAACTGAACAGAACCAGTCGCTGGTATCGTTTTAGTAGTAGGTTCAGTATTCCACTGTAAATTTCAAAAAGGATGCTAAAAAAAACAATTTGTTACTCAACTCATTTTCGGATTACTGCCTTTTCGCTGTTATTCCTGGTATGTAGCGAAGGTTGTCGCATGGCCTTACCCCAACCGGGAGGGGGAACCATAAACAATACCCAACCCACTCGCGACGATAATCTTTCCCTCGGAAATCCCAGCGGTGCATCGGTAGGTGACGACAGTAACTACCTGATAATGAAGTCTGCATATACACTTTCGTTCAGCCGCAGAAGAAACATTGCCAACTGGGTGAGCTGGCACCTGAGTGCGGCCTGGAAAGGAACAGCCACCCGCAATAACGACTTTCGGCCCGACCCCGACCTGCCTACGGATTGGTTTGCCGCCAAAACAAGCGATTATACGGATTCGGGCTTCGATCGGGGGCATTTGTGTCCGTCTGATGATCGCGATGGTTCACCAGCGGATAACAGTGCTACCTTTCTGCTGACTAATATCGTGCCAGAAGCACCACGCCATAACCGCGAAGTATGGAAAGAACTGGAGGAGTACTGCCGGAAACTAATGGCTGGTAATAATGAACTCTACATTGTGGCTGGCACCCTTGGAGCGGGAGGTACAGGTGCCAATGGAGAAGTAAGCAAGCTGCCGAATGGCAAAATAACTGTGCCGGCTTCGCTCTGGAAAGTGATTGTAGTGTTGCCGGTTGGCTCCAATGATCTGCAACGGATCAACACCAATACGCGAGTAATAGCAGTGAATATTCCAAACCGGCAAACAGCCGCCGATAAACCCTGGAACTACTATATCCTGAGCGTCGACGATCTCGAACGCCGAACAGGTTACGATTTTCTGTCGAATCTTCCCCAGGATTTGCAGCAGGAGCTGGAACGTCGGGTGGACGGTAGCGTGAATTGAAAAAGGCTTGGGGCAAAGAGCTTGGGGTAATGCGTGTAAGCAAACCCTATGCCCTTCACCCCAAGCCCTATGCTACTTTACAGTTGCGGAATACGCAGCGTCTGATTTGGGTAAATCAGGTCAGGATCTTTCAGCATCGGCTTGTTAGCCTCAAAAATAACGCCATACTTCATGGGGTCACCATATACTTCTTTGGCGATTTTCGACAGCGAATCGCCTTCTTTCACTGTGTAGTATTGCGCTTCAGGGGTTGGGTCGGCCACAACAAGGTTGTTGTCAACCACCATCACACCTTCTACATTGCCAACTGCAAGCGCAATTTTCTCGGCATCTTCCTGCGTGTTTACTTCGCCTTCTAAAATCACCGTGTCACCTTTGGTCTTCACCGTCAGCTTGTTGTAAGCCAGACCCAACTGTTTCACATGGTTGAGAAGTGCCTGCGCCTTTAGTGGCTCCACTTCGGCCTGTTTGGCTGGTTCGGCAGCCGGAACCTCGTGCTCCTTGCCAAAGATTTTCTCCCCGACACCTTTAAAAAAATTCAGTAAACCCATTTTGCTGTTTGAATTATTGTAAAACAAAAGTTTAGCGGGGCAAAGAACAGCATTCGTGGGATAAAAACAACACCGTAGGCTCAAAGCATTCAGTATCTATCCTAGAATAACAGGCTTACACCTCCATAAATGGTTCACCAATGTGTTTAAGGCCATGCAGGAGAGGAAGTATTTTTATTCCTCTTGGCGTTAATTTGTACTCAACCCTTGGTGGTACTTCATTAAAGGATTCTTTTTCGAGGACACCCAGCGAAATCAGCGTCTTCAATTCCTGAATTAATACTTTTTCACTGACATCAGGCATCATACGCCTGAGTTCACCATACCGTCGAGTGTGCTCACCAAGATTGAGCAAAATGAAAAGTCGCCATTTCCCGCAAATAATATCGAGGCTTTTTCTCAAAACCTGTTGGTCTCGGTTTACCCCATGTACGTCACGATTACTGTCCTTCATAGAAAAAGGTGTTCGATACTAACTTTTTTGTTTGTAAGTTACTGATTAGTAAGCACTTGTTTAAGCTGGACAAAGATATAGACAGGGTTATAACTTTTATAACGCATGTTAGTATATCTGCTCAGACTTTACCCAGGTATGTAAGCATTCAGGAATGTCAGTTCCCGAAAAACTATACGTAACCAGGGGTTTTGGGAGTGAAATGATGGTTGACGGCTGAGGGATTACTGCCGTATGTCGGTGGCTACTGAATCTGTCAAAATGGGTTTACGGGCAGAATCGCCATAATCCTTTTCGACGGGAGTCGATGAGTTTTGTCCACTGGTACTTTCCTGTTTCGTGTTGGCTGAACAGGCAGCTAACGTAGTTGCTAACAGGGTGAAAATGAGAATTTTCATACATTGTTGAGAAGTACTTTGGTCATGCTGAATTTCATAACGATTAATATACAAGAAAAGTATATTAATCAGTTCGTATATTAAGTAAAATTTAATGTATATTTATAATCCTCGTTAACCTCTTCACTCATGCCGGTGAACAGGACGAATTGCCTCAATCGTGGTCAATAAGAAGACAGAGGTTATTTTTGCAGCTACTTGATTATTACTCCTGTGAAACCACCGAAAACATTGCTCGTAATAGCCGGGCCAACCGCTGTTGGAAAAACACGATTTTGCGTTGAGTTGGCTAAAAAACGTCAAATAGATGTGGTTTCGGCTGATTCAAGGCAGCTTTACAAAGAATTAAGCATCGGTACGGCCAAGCCAACTGTTGACGAAATGGATGGAGTTCGACACCATTTCATTAATTCTCACTCTATCCAGGAGGTGGTTAGTGCCGGCCGCTATGAGCGCGAGTGTCTGGCTTTGCTCAACGATTTATTCAAGGAAAAAGATGAGGTGATATTGACTGGCGGAACAGGCTTATATATTGATGCCGTTTGCTTCGGTCTCGATGATATTCCGGCGGTCGACCCGACCATTCGCGACGGGCTGATGGCACGGGTAACCACAGAAGGGTTGGGGCCGCTACAAGCCGAACTTCGCGAGCGAGACCCTGTGTATGCGGTTGAAGCGGACCTGCAAAATACGCAGCGAGTAGTACGGGCTTTGGAGGTGTGTATTGGCACAGGGCAGGCCTATTCGTCGTTTCGTCGGCAACAACCTGCCCAACGTCCCTTTGCCATAAAGCTCTTTGCCCTCGACCGGCCTCGTGATGAGCTTTATGCCCGAATCGACTCACGAATGGATACAATGCTGGCGGCTGGCCTGATCGACGAAGCCCGCACACTTTTGCCTTTTCGTGACCATCTGGCTCTGAAAACGGTTGGGTATCAGGAGGTTTTTGGCTATTTCGACGGGCTGTATACCTACTACGAACTGGTTGCCCTATTAAAACGCAACTCCCGGCGTTATGCCAAACGGCAGCTAACCTGGTTTCGACATCAGCAAAATTACCGGTGGCTCACACCGTTCGATAAGTCCGTACATAACTGGACGGTGTTTGACCAGTGACCTCTTTAAACTGCCGGTTGAAGTTGGACAGGGTTCGATAGCCGCTTTCGTAACTAACCTGGGTGACGCTCAACGATCCGTCGATCAGCAGTTTGCAGGCATGACCAACCCGAACTTCAGACACAAAATCGGAGAAGGTTTTGTTAGCCCGCATTTTAAAATAGCGGCAAAAAGCTGAGGGGGTCATACCCGCCAGATCGGCCACCGTTTCGAGGTTGATATGATCGTGAAAATGCCCCAGTACATAATCGTGGACTAGCTGAATTCGGTCGGTTTCTGATGGTTTTGCCGTATTTGTATACCCAATACTGGTGATAAATTGGTGATTGCCAGCCAGCGAAAGGTCATGAAGCAACGATAAAAATGCGAGCACGCGACCGAAGCCATCGGGTGTTTTGAGAATTTGCCGTAACGACCGAATGGCCTGTTCCTGAGCATCGCCAACCCATTCGAGACCGCGCCGGGCGTTTTGGAGTAACTGGCGAAGTAAACCCATTTCCTGGTGGTGAAAAAAGGTGTCGCCCAGAAAATTTTCTGAAAAATAAACGACAATACCCCGCGTTCGGAGGGTTGATTGCGATTCAAAATACACCTTATCGCTACGCCACAAGTGGGGCAGGTTGGGGCCAAGCATCACCAGATCGCCCCCGACAAATGGCCGGATTGAATCGCCGATGAAACGTGTGCCGGTCCCCTCTTCAACCAGGAACAGTTGATAGTGGGGATGGAAGTGCCAATTGGGGTCGAAGAACGGTTCGGTTAGTTCGCGAACCGCAAAGGAATTTGTTAAGGGTTCGAGGTCTTTGCGAAGGGCCTGTTTCATGTGAAGTTCCAGCGTATTAGCTGGAATTTTCCGACTGTGGGTGAAAAAGTGGTAATATACAGTCGATACTTGCCAATAAAAGCAGTGCAGTTCATTTTTTTACTACGTAGATTTGTGGTAACATACAACGATTGGATATGAATAAACTGGGGATGAATATGTTCGTCTGGACAATGGGCATGGATGAGGACATGAGCGAAACACTTACGTTCTTACAAAAAACAGGTTTCGATTTTGTTGAAATGCCCGTTGGGGGGACTAATAATCGCCCGGCTGACTTACTGAAATGGCAACAATTGGGCCAACAGGCAAGCCAATTGGGGTTGGGCGTTCAAACCTGTTCGATACTGTCCCCCGAACTCAGTTTGATTGATGCTGACCCGTCCGTCCGGCAAGCGGGTGTCGACTATTTAAAACACGTTGTCGACTGCTCGGCGGCTGCCGGGTCCACTATTCTGATGGGGCCACTCTATGCTGGTTTCAAGACGTTTACGGGCAAACCTGCCACTGAAGAGGAATGGAACTGGTCGGTGGAGGCCATGCGCGAGGTAGCGCAACACGCCCAGACCAAAGGGGTTACGCTAGCCATTGAATCCCTCAACCGATTCGAGATTTACCTGCTCACCTGCGCCGACGACGTGGTACGTTATATTAAGGCCGTGGATCACCCCAATTGCAGGGCCGCGTTCGATACCTTTCATGCCAATATGGAAGAAAAAAACGTGCCGGATGCCCTGCGAAGACTGGCCCCCTATCTGGTTCATGTACAGATGTCTGAAAATGACCGCTCCACTCCCGGACAGGGTCAAATTAATTTCAAGCAGGTGTTCGACACACTCAACGAGATTGGCTACACCGGCCCCATTGCCATTGAAGCCTTCGGCCCGAACCCACCCGAACTGGCCGCTGCCACGCATATTTTCCGACCCATGTTCACCTCGCCGGAGCAACTGGCAGTGGATGGGTTTAATTATCTAAAACAATATGACTAACATCGCCATTGTCGGCCTCGGATTTGGGGCTGAATTTATCCCGATCTACCAGCGGCACCCGCTGGCCAATATGTATGCGATCTGCCAGCGCAGCGCCGAAAGTCTGAACAAGATTGGTGATGCGTATGGTATCGAAAAACGCTACACCGACTACGACGAACTGCTGGCCGACCCCAACGTGGATGCGGTTCATATCAACTCGCCCATCCCGAACCACGCCGAACAGAGCCTGAAAGCCCTGCGGGCGGGCAAGCACGTGGCCTGCACGGTTCCCATGGCCACCACTGTTGAGGAATGCGCCGAAATTGTGCGTGTGACCCGCGAAACGGGCAAAAAATACATGATGATGGAGACCGTGGTCTATGCCCGCGAGTTTCTGTTTGTGAAGGAGTTATACGAAAAGGGTGAACTCGGTAAGGTGCAGTTTCTGAAAGCCTCGCACCAGCAGGACATGGACGGCTGGCCCGACTATTGGCCCGGTTTGCCACCCATGCACTACGCCACCCACTGCGTAGGACCGGTGGCGGGTTTGCTTAAACTAGAAGCCGAATATGTGTCGTGCTTTGGCTCCGGCACCATTCGGGAGGAGTTGGCCAAGATTCACAACTCTCCATTTGCGGTGGAATCGGCTCATATTAAGTTCAGGAACAGCGATTTAGCGGCTTATGTCTATCGGTCGCTGTTCGACGTGGCCCGGCAATACCGGGAAAGTTTCGAGGTGTATGGCGACAAGAAATCGTTTGAGTGGCAACTGATTGACGATGAGCAGCCGGTGATTCACACAGCCAAAAAGCCCGAACCCGAAATCCCCGAAAAAGTCACCGTCCCCGACTATGCTCATTTGTTGCCCACCGAGATTCAACGGTTCACGACCAAAGGTGTTTATGATGCCGACGAAACCCAACACCTGTCGTTTACGCAGGGGGGCGGGCATGGTGGGTCACACCCGCACATGGTACACGAGTTTTTGACGGCCCTCGCCGAGGATCGCGATCCGTTCCCGAACGCGGCCCAATCGGCCAACTGGACAAGTGTGGGAATTCTGGCCCACGACTCGGCCATGCGGGGCGGTGAGTTGATTCGGTTACCGGAGTTTTGAGGGGCAATCAATACACTATTCAATATTTATAGTTGAATCCATCCAAAGCATTTATAACAAATGGCTTTCCAACTGAACCGAGCCGGTTACGCCCTTGCGCTAACCCTGCTCTTCACCCACTGCACCCGTACCCCATCTGCCACTATGCGGAATATTGGGGACAAGGCGCAAACCGTTTCACTAGCCGATACAAAACCGCGCCGGACGGAGATTCTGTTTCTGGGCGATAACGGCCATCACAAACCGGCCGAACGGGTGCCGCAACTGATGGCTGCCCTCGGTAACAAGGGCATCAACATTACCTACACCGACAAACTGGCGGACATTAACCCTGACAACCTGGCTAAGTACGACGGCTTGCTGATTTTTGCCAATTGGGACAGCATTCCGAAGCTGCAGGAGCAGGCATTACTCGCCTATGTGCAGTCGGGGAAGGGGCTAATTCCGGTGCATTGTGCCTCGTATTGCTTCCGCAACTCGACGGAGTATGTCGATAAAGTGGTGGGCGGGCAGTTTTGGCGGCACCGCATGGATACCATTCAAACGCGCTTTACGAAGCCGAACGATGCCCTGACGATGGGATTACCCTCGTTCAAAGCCTACGACGAAACCTATTTGCACAGCCATTTGCAACCTGACAACAATGTGTTGGCGGTGCGCGAGGTGAAGGCTGATCAACTCAAAGACTTAGCCGATGCCAAGCGGCCCGATGCCAAAGAGGAGCCTTATACCTGGACACGGACGTATGGAAAAGGGCGGGTGTTCTACACGGCCTATGGTCACGATGAGCGCACCTGGAGTCAGGCCGGTTTTCAGCAATTGCTGGAGCGGGGCATTATGTGGTCGGTGGGGGAGCGGGTCTCAAAACTCCGCGACGACCTGAAACCACAGGCGTTTGCGTATGATGAGGCTAAACTTCCCAACTACGAAAAACGCCCCGGCCCCCAACTTCGGCAGCAGGCATTGTCGCCCGAAGAGTCGATGAAGCATTTGCAGGTGCCAACCGATTTTACGCTGAATCTGTTTGCGCAGGAACCCAACGTGATGCACCCCATTGCCATGGCCTGGGACGAGCGTGGTCGGCTTTATGTGCTGATTACCAAAGACTACCCGAACGAGCGCAAGCCCGAGGGTGGTTCTGATTATATTGTTATTTGCGAGGATACCGACAAAGATGGCAAGGCCGACAAGTTCACAAACTTTGCCGAGGGTATGAGCATACCAACGGGAATGGCTTTTGGGAATGGCGGGTTGTTTGTGTCGCAGGCCCCACACATGCTGTTTTTGAAGGACACCAACGGCGACGACAAAGCCGACGTGAAGAAGGTGTTGTTTACGGGTTTCGGCACGTTTGATACGCACGCCGGACCAAGCAACCTGCACTACGGGTTCGACAACTGGATTTGGGGTAGCATCGGTTATTCGGGCTTCAAGGGACTGGTCGGCAGTAGCAAAGACTCACTTCAGTTTGGGCAGGGTTTCTTCCGGTTCAAGCCCGACGGGTCGAAGTTGGAATACATGACAAGCACATCCAATAACACCTGGGGTATGGCCTTCGATGAAACGGGCAACGTTTTTGGCTCCACAGCCAATAATTCGCACGGCTGGTATATGGCCATTCCGAAGCACTATTATCAAGGTGGGGCGCACATCCGTGAGAACGGCAGTCGCAGCACCGATACCCACAAAGACATGAAACCCATCACCGAAAAAGTACGGCAAGTCGATGTGTTTGGTGGGTTCACGGCGGCAGCGGGCCACAATTTCTATACAGCCCGCGCTTTTCCCAAAGCCTACTGGAACCGGGTGGCGTTTGTGGCTGAACCAACGGGCCACATTTTGCACCAGAACGTGATGGCCCCCAAAGGCACCGACTTTTCGGACAAAGAGGGCGACGGAGTGGGCTTTAACCTGATTGCCGGGGCTGACGAGTGGTTCTCGCCCGTGTTTGCCGAGGTGGGGCCGGACGGGGCCGTTTGGGTGGCCGACTGGTACAGCTACATTATTCAGCACAACCCCGTGCCGCAGGGTTTCAAAAATGGATCAGGTAACGCTTATGACACCGATCTCCGCGATTTTACGCATGGTCGAATTTACCGCGTGGGCTACAAAAATGCACCTGCCTACACGCCCATGACCCTAAGCAAAGACCGCCCTGCCGAACTGGTAGCGGCTCTGAAAAACAACAATATGTTCTGGCGGACAACGGCTCAACGCTTATTGATTGAGCGAAATAACAAAGACGTGTTACCGCAACTGATGGCGTTAGTAAAGGATCAATCGGTGGACGAAATCGGCCTCAATCCGGGGGCGATTCACGCTTTGTGGACATTGCATGGGTTGGGGGGCATTGACAACGTAACCACTACTACTGCCCTAAAACATCCTGTGGCAAGCGTTCGGAAAACAGCGGTGCAGGTGATGCCAACCAACGCCGAAACTGCCACTACGCTTTTGCAAATGAATATGCTGGACGACAAAGATCCATTGGTGGCTCTGAACACACTGCTGGTATTGTCGGAAGTGCCATCCACACCCGCTGTGCAACAGGCCATTCTGGCCCGTATGGAAAAGGCAACCGGCACCGACGAAATCAACGACCGCTGGATGCCCGAAGCCTTCGCCGTGGCGATGAACGCAAACGGGGGGCAGTTGATGAAAACGTACCTCAAAAAGGTTTCTATGAACAGTCCGGCTCAGTCGCAACCAGCCGCGCCAATGAACCACGACATGCACCAGCAACATAAAGCCGCCAACCCCGAAGCAAAAACAGGTGCAGGAGGGCCATCGGCTCCAACTGCCCCCGTGGTGACAATGGCGGTGGTATCGTCAACACAACCCGATCTGGTGGTGTCGGCGGTGAATGCCGACCCGGCCTCGCCTGAAGTTCGGCAATATAGTCGACTTTCGGTGAGTGTGATGAACAAGGGCGGAGTTGCTGTACCGGAGGGAACACCGATTCCGTTTACGGTGCGCATTGAGGGAAATGGTCAAAAAATCGATCTGGTAAGCTACACGCACAAAACGGGTATTAAGTCTGGCGAAACCGTCACGATTAGCCGTTCCAATAATGGTCCCTGGACGGGTGATATGGGCGTAGCGTTCGAGCAGGCAGGTAACTACCGAATTAGTGTCGTGCTCGACGCGGCCAATACCATTGCCGAAGCCGATAAAAAGAATAACACCTTCACGCACACCCTCACCTACCGCGCCCCGCAAAGCCTGAGTGCTTATGTGCTGGAGCGGTCGAGCCGGTCGTATGCGTCGGCGGCCCCGGTGGATTCGGTGGTGGCGTTTTTGCGGCAGGCCCAAACGCTGGATGCCGTTCGGAATGCCGCTGTTGTGAAAGGCGTATCGGAGGGGTGGAATCTGAAAAACAAAGCGACCGTTCGTGAGGGCGACAAAGCATTTTTGGCCACCTTGAGCAGTTCGGTAACGCCTGATAACAAAACCCGGCTTACTCGTCTATACGAAGCGTGGGGCCTCGTCAGTGCCGAAGCTGCTGACCCGAATGTGGAGGTGATCCGGATGAGAACGGTGCGCGAAGAAATGCGTTTTGACAAGAAGGAGTTCACCGTTACTGCCGGAAAAACGGTCGAGCTGGTGATCGAAAACCCCGATGCCATGCAGCATAACCTCGTCATTGGTGCCCCAAAATCAATGGAACTTATCGGCAAAGCCGCCGACAAAATGATTACGGCGAAAGACGGTGCCGAAAAGAACTATGTGCCGGTGATGCCGCAAATTCTGGCGGCCACGCCCCTGATTAACCCCGACCAAACGTACCGGCTCCGGTTCACGGCTCCCAGTACACCCGGCGATTATCCGTACATCTGTACGTTCCCCGGCCACTGGCGGATTATGAATGGGGTGATGAAGGTGGTGAAGTAGGAATGAGGATGCTGAATTCGCTGCCGCAGCCGACCTCGCTATGAACGGAAATTTGCCATTGGTGGGCTTCCATGATTTTCTTGACATAGCACAGTCCTAAGCCAAACCCTTTTACACTGGGCGAATCTTTGGCGTTGACACGATAGAAAGGCTCGAAAATTTGTTCCTGTAAGTCGATGGGGATGCCCACCCCCCGATCAGATACAGTTATGTTCAGGCCATGTTCGCTGGATGTGGTTGTGATCTGAATATCCAGACAATGCTGACTGTATTTAACCGCATTGTCAATCAGATTATAAAGAACATTGGTTAAATGAAGTCGGTCGGCAAGGAGAGTCGAGTTGGTTGCCAGCAGATTTAGGGTCAGGTAATTGCCGTGTCGCTGGGCAACCGAGCGCGTCAGTTCGTGAATGCAAAGGGGTTCAACACATACATAAAGCGCGTGTCGGTCGGCGCGGGCCAGGCTCAACATCACTTCAACCTGTTGCTGGAGCCGGTCTGTTTCCTCCCGAATGATCTGAACATACTTACTAGTGCGCTGCGGATTATTATGCGTAATAGGGGAATCCAGCACATCGGCCGCCATTCGGATAGCGGCAATGGGTGTCTGGAATTCATGCACCAGGGTATGAAGCGTTTGCGTAGTGAGTGCATTCATAATGGGTGGTTCATAGTCAAATAGGTACGTTTTATGGACAAGTATCGGCGAAAAGAGAACTCTAATGACTAATAGATAGGACAAAGTGTTGCAATAAAGCAAAACCCGCCTGATTATCAAGCGGGTTTTTACATTAAAAAGATCGGTTTACTTATTCGGCACTGGCCGTAGCTGGCTCAGTAGTAGCAGAAGGTTGGGGAGCTGGTTTTGAGGCCGGGGCCTTCCGGGCAGCAGGTGCAGCCGCTGGCGTGGGTTTAGACACTGGCTTTGCCGACGCTGGGGCTGCTTTGGGTGTTGCCGTTTTAGGGGCGGCCGGATCAGCTTTTGGCAATGCTACAGGGTTGGGTGTTGTTGTTTTGGCCTTGGCTTTTTTGTTCTCTGTCCGTTTAGCATTCTTAGACGACTTAGCTTCGTTTTTTGCCTTCTTTTTGGCATCTTTCTTGGCCTTATCCTCAGCTTTCCTGGCCACTTTGTCCGACTTCTTTTCGTCTTTTTTAGCAGACTTGTGAATCAATTTATCCAGCTTCTTAGCTAGTTTAGCCGCTGTTTTTTCAATGGCTTTTTTTGCCTTTTTAGTTTGCTCACCTGCTTCGCCGATTTTTGCTTCAATGGCACTGACAATATCGTTTGCCAACGACTTTTTCTCTGCTTTCATGATACGTAACTTTAATTTTAGTGACAGGCTTCATAAAAAAGCCACAAATAGAAAGGCATAAAAGATAAAAAACAAAAATCTTATGTTATGTTTTTGTTATCTTTTGTAAAAAATCCCAACAGACGATGCCGGTGGTCACTGCAATATTAAGTGAGTGTTTTGTTCCAAACTGGGGCACTTCGACTACCAGGTCAGCCGCTTGGACAACGGCATCAGTAACGCCTGTTACCTCATTACCAAACACAAAGGCATAGCGTTTGTTTGGATCGGGTCGGAAATCAGTTAGAGAAGTGCTTCCCTCTGCCTGTTCGATGGCCACCATCACCCAGCCTTCGGCTTGCAGGCGTTGGGTCAGGACAAGCACATCGGGGGCGTATAACCAGGTAACGGATTCGGTGGCTCCGATGGCTGTTTTGGTAATGTCGCGGTGGGGTGGCTGGCCGGTAATGCCGCAAAGATAAATGGATTCGGCCCGAAAGGCATCGGCAGTCCGAAAGACCGATCCAACATTGTTAAGACTCCTTATATTGTCTAAAATCAGGCAATAGGGGAATTTGTCAGCAGTTTTAAAATCTTCGACCGAGAGCCTGTTCAGTTCGTCGAGGGCCAGTTTACGCATACAATCACAGCTGGTGGTTTCGTCTGGACAAATATACCCGTCTTTATCAACTAATGGTACATGTGCCGAAACCGGCGCATTGTCCAACGGATGATACTATCGGAGAGGTTGGGTAAGTACTTGGTCATGAACCACATGAACTTTCCAAAGCCCGATAAAACGCTGGTTTGCCGTCTGTTTCTGATGTGCCTGAGAATGCCCATAGCCACCTCGGTTTGAGTTAATTTGAAGCGTTCGGGGCGGGGGGCAAGCGGTTCGGGTTCGCCTTTTCCGTTGAGCATTTTTTTATCTGGATCGTTGCGCGTAAAACCGAGGTGTACCACCCCAAAATGCACCCCCGTATGTCCCAATTCGAGCCGCAGCGTGTGGGCCAAATTGACCATTGCGGCTTTGCCCGCACAATAGGCCGAACCGCTGGGCATTCCGTTAAGGGCCGAAATACTCGAAATAAACGTGACACTTCCCCGGCTTCGGGTCAAGTGGGGGAGGGCGGCTTTAAGGGGATATACCGATCCATAGACATTGCTGTCTAATACCCGTTTGAAGGTATCCACGGTGGTATCGACGAAGTAAGCCCGCATCGAAATGCTGGCGTTCGTAATGAGTATATCCAGTTGCCCAAAAGCCCGAATGGTTTGTTCAATTAATTCTTCACATGCTTCATAATCCGTCACATCGGCCATCCAGGCGCTGGCACATAAGCCTTCCCGATGAAACGTCTCGAGCGTGTCGGCAAGCCGGTCGGAGTCGAGGCCGTTGAGCATGACGCTGGCTCCCTGTCGGGCTAACTCGCGGGCTGTTTCGCGGCCAATGCCTGACTCTGAGCCGGTTACAATAGCAACTTTGCCCGTGAACGGGGTTTTAGGGAGAGGAGTGATGGTGTCTGTTCCCGTGGCCTGGGTCACTACAGGCCACGGGGCCGGAGCCGGTTCAGCAATAGCCGTTGGACCGAAACCAGTCGAAGGCATGCTGGATGGCGTTTCGGATGGGGGTTTGGGGAAGTTGTAAGTCATCAATGGCTTTTTGTGGGTTAAAATAATGCCCGTCGTTGGCCACTGCGACCATTGCCGGATTCAATCGGGCGGGTTTGCCTGTCAGTCGGTATTGCGCATCGCCCAACTGCCCGATCATCCAGGCCAACCCTTTGGGTATTGAGAGCGTTGGCGGGTGGCACTCCATTACTTCGGCCATCAGGGCAAAAGCGGCTGCGTAACTCAGGTTCTCATGGCCCAGAATATAGTGTTCGCCCACCCGACCCCTTGTCAGGGCATTGACCGTTGCGGTGGCCACATCGACCACGTGAACATAGTTTTTACCACCTGCCGGAATGCCCACTATCTGCCTTTTATATACCCCAAGCAACAACGCGCCCGACGTTGGTTTGTGGTCCATTGGCCCCAGCATGAACGTTGGATGCACCATCACCGACGGTACTCCCGATTGCCGAACCCGCTGGGTAGCGGCTTGTTTACTGTCCATGTAATCCAGCCCATAGCGACTGCCCACATAGTCGCTGGTTTCGTCGCCCGGCTGTTGTACTGACCCAAAACCAAACACGTTGGCCGTACCTACATAAACCAATCGCTCCACATCAGTCAGGCGGGCGGCCCTCAGAACGTTTTCGGTGCCGTTGAGATTTACATCCCAAATTTCTCTGTTGCGTGCCGGATTCACCGAAGCCAAGGCGGCTGCATGAATAATATACTGACAACCTTCTGCGGCCCGCACCACCGCCGGGCGATCCCGTAAATCACCATATACACGTTCTAATGGTAAGTTTTCGAGCGTGGAGGTCGTGCTGTCCGCTCTGACAAAGGCCCGAACGGAATAGCCCTGATCGAGTAATTGTCGGGCAATATGGCTCCCTAAAAAGCCGTTCGCACCCGTTAATAAAACAGTCATTGTTAATTCAACATCAACTTATAGGTCCGGGCAATACGTTCAGGTGCCACGTTGCAACGGAATAGCAATACTGCTGTCAGGTTCGCCATCTGTACTCGCAACCATGAGTTGGTTTTGTATTTCCGGGCGGATACCACCACGTCTTTGGGGATAACCAGGAACTTAGCCACTTTGTGGATGCGCCGGATGATGTCGAAATCTTCCATAATGACATAGTGTTCACTAAATCCGCCAATCTGATCAAAAAGTGAGCGGGTAATGAACAGCGTTTGGTCACCCCCCCGTGAATACAAACCCTCGAACCGGGTGCCGTAGCTATTAAAGCGGAGCAGTAAATTATCTGAATCGAACCGGAACCGATAACAGCCCGACTCATAACCATCGCGGATGGCCCAGGCAATATCACTGACATAGTCGAGGTTGATGGTCACGTCGGCATGAACGAAATAGAGTACATCACCTTTGGCCAGCCGGGCCGCATGGTTCATTTGTGCCGCCCGGCCTGGTTGGGGAGCCTGCACCACTCGTGCCCCTGCCCATTGGGCCTCGTCGACGGTGGCATCGGTGCTGCCGCCATCCACCACGATCACTTCACCAACGCGCCCGTGGCCATGACGCAGTAAATCAGCCACCAACCGGCCAATAGTCGGGGCTTCGTTTCGGGTCGGTATGATAACGGAGATGGTCAAAACGCTTCGCCAATAGTTAGGTAAAATCCGCTGGAGCCGGTGCCGGTTTGGGGCAAGCCCCGGCCATAGTCGGCCCGGATGTTGAGTTTGTCATTGTTGATTCGGAGACGCAACCCGGCTCCATAAGCTCCTTTGGGCTGGTTAAACCGCAGGAACTCTTTTTGGTAAGCAGTGCCCGGAATGGATGTTCCTTTGATACTTGTTCCCAGCACCCCCACCGAACCAAACGCTACTACGCCCAACCGCCACCACACGTGTTGCCGGATTTCGGCCTGAACTAAGGCCAGGTTATCGTCGCGGTAGCGGCCTTCGTAAAAGCCCCGCCCGCGTTTATTCCCTCCCATAAACGACAATGCACTGAAGGGAGCGGTGCCGGTTGTCAGGCTCACCACGTAGTTTAGGGCCAGGGTTGTGCGGTTGGTGAGCGGATGATAGGTTGCCACGTCGGCCACATACCGCCCAAAATTGCTGGTGCTGCCAATGCCGCGTGTATGGGCTTTATAACTCAGGTCGGCCAGCACCCCACGCGATGGGAAAAGGACATTATCGCGGGTATCAAAAAGCAGGCCCGGTCCAACGCCCGAAATTCGATTGCCGAGTCCTCCCGGTACAGTGCCGGTTGCCAGCAAGCCTTCGGGCTGCACACTTGTAATGTCGTAATTTTCAAACTGATAGCGCAGTCCCGCATAGAGTCCCTGTCCGCTGGTATTGCCTGTTATTCGGCGGTATAAGCCAAGACGAATACGCGGGAAATTGACCCCGTAGTTTTCTATGGGCGTTTCGCGGTCACGCAGTCCGAAAAAGAAATAATTGTAATTGTAATAGCCAACTTCGCCAATGGCAAAGTAGCGGTTCTGGTTATAAAAAATCTGAAATGGCACGTAGAACAGCAGTTGTTTATTCTGGGTGTAAGCCCCGCCAACTGTCACCTGCGAGGGCCGGACAGTACGGGCTGTGTCGCGCCGAAACCGGAACGTGACCGCTGCTGCCACCCCAAACGCAAACCGGGTCTCGGGAGTATAATAGATCAGAGGTAAGGGGAACAGGGAGAATGGTTTGGGGGTGGTTAAGGTAGTGTCTGGAGCAACGTCACCGTTGACGTGCGTGATCGATCCCATCACCAAAAATACGATCAATAAGCGTGTTGTCATGCAGGAAAAGTGAATAGATACATAAACATACGGTTTTGGGGGGTGTTTAGTTTGGAAAGGTGAGTTGCCGGGGCGGAGATTACAAAAAATCGGCCTGAGTGAATGCTCAGGCCGATTTGTACTCAATCAAATGCGGCTTACTTATTAGTCACCTGAGAAAGCGTTGGAGCGGCTGCTCCTGTCCGTCCAACGGCACCCCGAATCACAATCGTGTACTTACGCCCCAGATTCAGCGTACTGAAATTAAGCGTTGTTCCCAACTGAGGAGTGGTTGTGCCTGTTGCGAATGCCTGTATTGCATAGGGAGCCGTTGATGCATTTGGTGCCACCGCAATATAAGGAGACGCAGTGCGCGGAGCGACACGAATAATGTTTGGTGCGGCTGTGCCAACATTCACATCGACAGTCTGTCCAGTAGTTAGCAGGTTCAGCACCCGGATATAGTTTTTGGTGGCATCGGGTACGCTCAGGTCATCGACAATCAGCACACCCGCTGGGGCCGTGGTTGAACCAGTTGCGGCTATCGTGTAATATTTGTCATTTTCGAGTGGAACCGGCACTGTTAAAACCGTTGCGGATGCCAATGTCCCCGAAACCGGCGTAGCAACTTTGATATTAACGGTTCCGGGGGCAATCACCGAATATTCGGTTGGGAACGGGCTACCGTACGTAAGAGACGCCCCGGTGATTTTGGCATCGTTGGCAAAAATATCCACAGCCGGGCCATCCACTACGGCATGAATAAACTTGACGCGGGCACCGCTCGCAGTTACCTGATTCCGCAGGATATTATTTTCATCACCACAGGCTGCTACACCTGCCAGGAGTGCCAGTGAGCCGAGCACTTGTATGATTGATTTTTTGAAAAGCATAGTGAGATTATTTTTGAGAAAACCACATGGGCATCGTGTGATAATCGGGTTTATCGGCACCAATTCGGGCCAGTGAAGTCGAGTTCCACATATACTCTGAGTTGAAACGGGGCCGCACGCGCTGAACCGTTTTGCCACTGTTATCGGGGAACAAACTGGCTGGAAGCGTGAAGCCCGTATAAATGTCGGGGCTATATTGGAACCGACGCATATCGACCCAGGTCTCGAGCATTCCGTGACCATACATCGCAATGTATTTCTGCAACATAATGTTACTTAGGGTCAGGTCGGCGGCTGTTTGGGCAACGGCTTTGCTGGCCAGATAGGTGGTGCGTTGGGCTGCCGTAACGCGCTTCGATGCATCGAGTTCGAGACTATTGAGCAGATCAAAACTGGCGTTGATGCCATTACGATAAGCAGTGAAGGCCGTGGCCAGGTCGCCCTTGCGGAAAGCGGCTTCGGCTTTGATAAACTGCATCTCGCCGTAAGTCATAATCGGGTAGGGCGCATTGTCGCGGAACATGCCCCGACCCGTACCCGACAGAGCCACCGTGTTCCCACCCCAAAACGTGGGGATAATCGTAGCCGCAGATGTGTTGGGGTCGCCTGCTGCAGCTACAATTCCCCGAAACTGCCCATCAACTGATGGGTTGAATAGCAAACTCTGGCGCGGGTCGGGTGTACCCATTGTGGCCCCGCTTACCAAGCTCATTGAGAATACCGTTGGACGGTATGAACCAAGGTTATTTCGCAGTGGCCCAAAAAAGTTGGCATCGTCGCTGTTGCTACCCGTATGTGGAGCCAGGAAATTATCGGCATTGCTGGCCAGAGCTTTGTCCACAAACTCAATCACTTTATCGGGACTGTAAGCCGCTTTGTTGCTGATGTGGTTAGCGTTGCGGGCTAAAACGCCATAGGCAAATCGCGTCCATTTGGCCCGGTCGCCCCCATACACAAGGTCGGCGCGGGTAATGGTTCCTGTCGAGATTGAATCTTTTTTGGCCAAATCAGTAATGGCTTCGTTCGCCCACTTTACGGCCTCGGCATAGGCCACGTCCTGCGTATCGAAGTCGAACGCATACCGCCCAAACTCAAACACTTGCTTCACAATCATGTCGCCGTGCCAATCGGTGGTCGATTGCAAACTCCAGGCCCAGATTGCTTTGGCAATGCCGCCATACGAAGGGCGGTTAGTAGCGGTAGCGTCGTCCATCATCAGGAACAAATTGGCCCCATTTCCAAAATAGTGCGACCGCCATTTTTCGGCACCCGCATCAGAACTGGTCGCGTAGCCGTGTCGGTCCCAGACATTGGCCGAGGTATTAAAAGCCCAGTTCTGAATAAACGCACCTGCATATCGGCTGTCAAACTGCTCCCCCCGTGCCATTTGCGCAATCATAGGCGGCAAAATCGTTTGCGAAGCCGCAATTTGGGGGGTGCTGGGGTTTTTATTTACGTCTAGATAGTCGCTGCAACCCATCAGGCCAACGAGCGCAAAGACGCTTAGTATGCTGTATTTTTTCATTGCTATGAATCTCATGGATTAAAACTGAACCTGAAGGCCGAAGGTGTATCCGCGTGGAATCGATAAGGCACCAAAATCGAAACCCTGTGCGCCACTACCACCCACCGACGAGTTCAGGCCATTGATCGATGGGTCGGCTCCGGTGTAATTGGTTAGCAGAAAGAGGTCTGTTCCGGTGAAAAAGACACTGGCCCCCCGAACAAATTTTTTAGCTCCCAGCAAACTTGCAGGCAGTGTATAACGAAGGGTCACATCCCGCAGACGCATCCAGTTGATGTTCTTTTCAATAAAATCGGCTTCTACAAAGGCAGAATTATAGAAATCGTTGCGCGTGATGGGTGTTACCTGGATCGTATTAACCGTTGGCGTGGCCGAATTCTCCAAACCATCGCGCAACACGCCTGTCACAACGCGGGGCGTTTCTCGGTCGAGAGTACGGGTGCTAAGACCGTTCACATAGAAGAACAACTCATTGCCGTTGAACACGTCGCCCCCACGCCGAAAGTCGAGCAAGGCCGATAGGTTCCAATTTTTGTAGCGGAACGAGTTGGTCAAACCAACCGTGAAAAGTGGGTTCCGGTTACCGATGTTCGTGAAGACGAGATTTTTGACAGGGTATCCCGTTGTTGGGTTAATCAGAATATCGCCACGGGTGTTGCGTAGGTAATCATAGCCGCCAATGGTAGTGGCAGGGCTACCCACAAACAAACTGTTCCGCACGTTCTGATACAACCACGTGTCTGACAAATAGAACTCCGGCTGATCGGCAGGCAGGCTCTTCACAGTGCTGTTATTGCTGGTGAAGTTGGTCGTAATGTCCCAATTGAAGTCGGCCCGACGAACGGGGTTCGCCGTTACCAACAATTCGAAACCCCGGCTTTCGATGGCCCCGCTGTTGATGTACTGAAGAACAAAACCCGTGCCGTAGCTCAGACGGGGAGCTGTAATCTGATTATTGGCCGTGCGGTTGAAATAAGCAGCATCGAGTGTTAACCGCCCGTTGAACAAGCGGGCATCTAATCCAACTTCATACGATTGAGTCCGTTCAGGCACCAAAATGCCGTTTCCCCCAAATACACCATAGGCCAAACCGCCCCCCGTTGTTACCTGTGGGGCTAAGTTCGATTGGGTAATATAAGGTGAGGGTGCATCTTTACCAACTTCAGCATAAGAAGCCCGAAGTTTGGCAAACGACAGAATTTTGTTGGTTTGCAAGCCCGGAATTTCGGTCAATACAAAGCTGCCGCTCACCGACGGGTAAAAGAACGAACGACTTTCGATGGGCATCGTCGATGACCAGTCATTGCGGCCCGTTGCCGTTAGGTAAAACATATCGTTGTAGCTGGCCGTAAACTGGCCAAAAACAGCCTGTCGACGAATCAGATTCAACGTGTTTTTGGCTCGTTGGGTGGTTGGTGGCGTGTTGTTGATGCCGTTGTAGTCCACTTCATAAAACTGCTCTCCCCTAATGGCATCAACATTATACCGCCGGTCATCAAACGAGGTTCCGAGCAGGAGGCCCACACTGAACTTATCGGTTTTCTTGCGGGTATTCACCAAAAACTGGCCATTGAGCAACTGACTAATATCCGTAAAGTTTTCGATGCTGCCTCGTGTTGAAATGGCCCGGTTCGATTGAGGGTGAAACAGCAAGTTGCCGTTGGTTGAGTAAACGTCGGCACCAACCTGCCCCTTCACATTAATCCAGGTGGCCGGGTCATAAGACAAGGCCACATTGCCGATAATCCGGTTGTTTTTGTCGCTGTTCTTGTTTTTGTAAACATCGAAAAACGGATTGTCTATGTCCTGAGCATCGCTGTTCGGGTTTAGTCGTCGGCGAGTTCCGTCATTGTTAAGGTAGTTACGGGCATCAACGAACTGTGGCCAGTAAATCAGCGAGAGCAGCGTACTGCTGTTGCCACGGCTAGTTTTTACGTTGTTGGTGCTGATAAAGTTGAAGCTGGATGTCGCTTCAAATTTGTTTGAAATTTTGGTTGTCCCGCCCAAACGAACCGACAAACGTTCGTATTTGGTGGTCGGCACCACGCCACCCTGATTGGTGTAACCCACGCTCAGGCGGTAGGTGGTGCGGTCGCTGCCGCCTTCGATGCCGAGGTTGTGGCGTTGGGTAAAGCCTGTCTGGAAAAAATTCTGGACGTTGTCGAATAGTTCAACATCAGGTGCATAACGAGGCCCAAAATACAAGCGGGTGGGTGTAGTAAACGAACCATTATCACCGGGGCCAAAGGTTTTCTGATAAGCGGGAAAACGGTAGAGCTTATCGTACCGGAAGGCATTATCGTAAGTTATTTTACCCCGGCCTGCTGCTCCTTTTTTGGTGGTAATGACAATGGCTCCTGATGCCGCGTCAATACCATATAACGCCGACGCTTCGGGGCCTTTCAAAATCGAAACCGACTCGATATCGTTGGGGTTGAGGTCGGCTCCCCGGTTCTGGTAATCATTGTTGCGATTGGGCGAATCCGAAACAAGCGCACCCTGCCCAAACGTCCGGTTGTCAATGGGCAATCCATCGACCACGAACAAAGGCTGATTGTTGCCACCAATGGAGCTAATGCCCCGCAACATAATGGATGTAGAGGCACCGGGGCTACCGCTGGAAGGCGTAATCGACGCACCGGCAATCCGACCGTTCAGGGCATTCAGGAAATTGTCGCGTTGGGTGTCGGCAAGGTCGTTACCTTTCACTTCCTGAATGGCATAACCAAGCGCACGTTTCTCCTGCTTAATGCCGAGTGCTGTTACTACGACCTCATTCAGCGTACCTGCTTCGGAGGTTAGCTGCACGTTGAGAACAGCGGTGTTTCCCACCGATACTTCAATGGTTTTAGTGCCAATAAAACTAACCCGCAGTTGCTGGCCTGCGTTAGCCTGGATGCGAAAGTTTCCGCTGGCATCGGAGTTGGTGCCGCGTGAGGTGCCTTTTACAACGATGCTGGCTCCCGGAATGGGGGTGCCATCCTCGGCTGAGGTCACCTTGCCTGTAATGAAGCCACCGGGGTCGCGCTCGACTTGTGCCTTTGCCCCAAAAGCAAATGCGCCAAGCACTACCAGCATCATCAGGAGTTTTCGTAGAAAAAACGTCATAGGTAGAAGAGATTGATGAAAAATTAAATTTGTTTTAATGACAAAAATGGCCGGTTTTGTCGGAATAAAAAAGGCAATAAATCTCATGAGTGCCTGAGAGACCCATTTTTTAATAACAAGTGAGTGCTGCTTACCACTTTGTCTTCTTGTGACCGGCTATGGCATAGTAGAGAATAAATCCAAAAAGGGGTAATAACAGCGCGTAGGCCATTTTTGGGCTGACAGTGTCAGTCAGGTAGCCGTGCAAAAGTGGCAACACCGCACCGCCCGCGATGGCCATAATCAGCAGAGCCGAGCCTAATTTGGTGAAGCGACCCAGGTTGTTTAGTGCCAGGGGCCATACGGCGGGCCAAACTGGAGCAATGGCAAATCCCAGCAGAGAGACGAACAAAATAGACGCATAGCCGTCGGTGAGCAGGGCACCCATGGTGAACAAAATGGCCAGCGAAGCCCCATAGAGCAGTGCTTTTTGCTGGGAGATGTAGCGCGGAATACACAGAATACCAAGCAGATACCCCGCTAATAAACCGGCAAGCGTGTAAGTGGTAAAATCGTTGGCCTCGTCGTTGGAGAAGCCCATAGTTTTTCCGTAGTTGATGATTGTGTCGCCTGCAATCACCTCAGCTCCCACGTAACAGAACAGCGCAATAACACCCAACACAAGGCTCGGAAACTGGGCAATGCTGGTGTGGTTGTGGGTATCGGCCAAGCCCGCATCATTCGCGTCATCCTGTTCTTCGGAAACCTCGGGGAGGGTGGAGAAACGGACGAGAATAGCCAGCAGCACCAGCACCCCCGTCATAATCAGGTAGGGTGTTACTACTTTATCGAGGCTGGCTGACCCGGCAGCGGCATTGGCTCCGGTGAGCAGCAAGCCCCCAAAAATAAACTGACTCGCGATGCCCGCCAGCTTGTTGGCCACACCCATAAAACTAATCCGCTGGGCGGCAGACTCACGGGGCCCAAGAATGGTGACGTAGGGGTTAGAAGCCGTTTGCAACACCGTCAGGCCAATACCAATCAGGAACAGACCCGCCAAAAACAGCGGATACGATAAGGCTTTTGCGGCTGGCACAAACACCAGCGTCCCAATGGCCATGATGCCCAATCCCAGCGACATCCCGTTTTTGAACCCCGTCCGTTTCAGCACCGCCGACGACGGAATCGCCATCACCGTGTACGAAATAAAGAACGCAAAGGCAACGAGGTTAGACCCAACGGTGCTCAGGTTGAATGCCTGCTTGAAGAAGGCAATCAGCACACTGTTGACCCAGGTGACGAAGCCAAATACGAAAAACAAGGCACCGATAATCAGCAGCGGGCCGAGGTAGGAGCGGGAAGGAGTCATTGGCTTAGGGGTTTATTATGGTTTCAACGCTACGCTGTTTCTACAGTTTCAATCACATGTTGTTTTCAATGTTCTATGAAACCGCACCGGCGATCCGGCCGAAGGTAATGAAACCAGAAACGGCGCAGCCATTGAAACTATAGAAACAGCGTAGGCATCAAAACTATTCACTTCCGTCTGCTTTCTAAAAACGCTTCGATGCGGTCCATTGCCACGTTGAGTTCATCGACAGTGGGCAGGCAAACGACGCGGAAATGGTCGGGTTGAGGAAGATTGAAACCCTGCCCGGCCACCACGAGGACTTTTTGTTCGGAGAGCAAGTCATACACAAAATCGTTGTCGTCGTTGAAATCGAATTGCTCCAGGTCAATTTTGGGGAACACATATAAGGCTCCCTTTGGCAGGGTGCAGGAGATGCCTGGAATGGCTGTGAGCCGTTGATGAGCCAGCATGATCTGTTTGTATAACCGACCCGTAGGCATCACTAAGTCGTTGATACTCTGATAGCCGCCGAGAGCCGTTTGTATGGCGTACTGAGTGGGTACGTTGGCACTGATCCGCAGCGAAGCCATCAGGGTCAGCCCTTCGATGTAGGACTTGGCTTTGGCCCGCGCTCCACTCATCACTAACCAGCCCCCCCGGAAACCAGCGGCCCGGTAGTTTTTCGACAGGCCCCCCATCGAAATGCAGAGCGTGTCGTGAACGAACCGTGCCATCGGGTGGTGTTCGGCTCCGTCATACAGAATCTTGTCGTAGATCTCATCGGAAAACACAATCAGGCCGCGTCGTTCGGCCAGGCGGGCAATGCCCTCGATCACTGATTTATCGTAAACGGCACCCGTTGGGTTGTTGGGGTTAATCACGACAATGGCTCGCGTCCGGGCAGTGATCTTACTTTCAATGTCGGCGAGATCGGGGTTCCAGTCGGCGGCTTCGTCGCACACATAATGCACGGGTTTACCACCGCACAACGCCACCGACGTAGTCCAAAGGGGATAATCAGGGGCGGGCACCAGCACTTCGTCGCCCTCGTTGATAAGGGCCTGCATCGAGAGCAGGATCAACTCGCTTACGCCATTGCCAATAAAAATATCGTTGATCGTGATGCCGGGCAAACCCAGCGTTTGGGTGTAGTGCATCACGGCTTTGCGGGCCGCAAACAAGCCCCGCGAATCAGCGTAGCCCTGTGCATTACGGATATTCAGAATGATGTCGTGGACAATTTCGTCGGGTGCGTCGAACCCGAAGGGCGCGGGATTGCCAATATTCAGGTTAATAATTTTATATCCCTGGCTTTCCAGTTCCAATGATTTCTCGTAAACTGGTCCCCGTATGTCGTAGCGTAAATTATTGAGTCGCTGGCTCTTCAAAATTTCCATCCCGCAAAGATACATTTTTCCATGACCACCGTCCATTCCAACACCGCCCGCCTGGAAGCTTTCAGCGACGGCGTTTTCGCCATTGCCATCACGCTGCTGGTGTTTAACCTGAAAGTTCCTGAACTACCCAACCCCACCGAAGCCAGTTTACGGGCTGCTCTCTGGCAGCAATGGCCCGCCTATGCCGGGTTTTTGAGCAGTTTTCTAACGATCCTGATCATCTGGCTTAACCACCATTATTTGCTCAAATACATTACCCGGATTGACCGCCCGTTTATGTTTGCTAATGGGTTTCTGTTACTGATTGTCACGTTTATACCATTTCCAACCTCGCTTTTGTCAGCCTACATATTGACTCCCGCAGCCGGAACGGGTGCCTTCGTTTTTGCATTTACTTATTTGTTGCTGGCTTTGGCGTTTAATTTGCTGTGGTATGTGGCACAACGCCGGAGAATTTTGCACGCCGACACGCATCGGCAAGTCAATTTCATGGGCATTCGGCGGGGCTATTTAGTGGGGCCTTTATTTTATGGGGCAGCTGTTGTAATGGCTCCGTTTTGGCCCGTGATGAGTGTGGTCATTTGTGTGGTAATGGCCGTTTTTTTTGCCGTTTTGAGCTATGAAGCGTAGCAAAAACGGAATTGCCTGGAGAAGACTTAATGATTTTTGACTGACACGGAACTAAAAAATTTGAGTTTGATGTTGATACATTAAATGTAAATACATTATATTTGCAACGAAGGTTTGCCCCCAAAGCTTGCAACGTCAGATTCATTAAACCAATCCTCCTCTTTTATGTCTATTGAATCAGACATCCGACAAACTGCCTTTAGCTCTTCTTATCACCGGCTGTTGGTAAACATTTTGTACAGTAGCAACTGGCTTGGCAATTCGCAAATGCAGCTTTTGAAGCCCTTTGGCATCACCTTGCAGCAGTTTAATGTTCTCCGAATTTTGCGGGGCCGTTTCCCGGACCCAGTCAAAGTGAATGAGATTACGGAACGAATGCTGGATAAAATGTCGAATGCGTCTCGCCTGGTTGACAAGCTATTGTTGAAAAAACTGGTGGAGCGCACCGAATGCCCCAGCGACCGTCGGGCCGTGAATGTGATCATCACCAAAAAAGGCCTTGACCTGTTAACGAAGATCGACGCGGCCCAGCTTCAGTTTGAAGGGATCATGGAGCAGCGACTGACAACCGACGAAGCCGACACCCTGAGCCACTTGCTCGATCAGCTTCGGGGTTCAGTACTGACTCCGACTGAACTGGAACTGGTTCAAACTGAAGTGGAGTCAGCCTGTTGATCAGCAAGCAGCTTCTCTGAACTGATATAGTCCTTGCAGTACCCTGGTCGATGAGGGAATAATGTCGATAGAACACAATGAGTAATTTCCAATTAAACCAAACAAACAAGTAACACAATGAAAACACGTCAATTTCTGGCCAGCATGGTGGCAGTAGCCGTTATGGCAGGAACCTCAGCGTTCACAAGTCCGGTTGGACCCGTTAAAAAAGCAAAAGCAACAACCTACAAAGTTGACGCTCAGAAAAGCATTCTGAACTGGGAAGGCAAAAAAGTAACGGGCCAGCACAATGGCAATGTGAAATTCACTGATGGCACACTCACCGTGGACGGTAACAAACTGACGGGTGGCACGTTCGAGTTCGATATGAACAGCATCACCAGTCTCGACCTGACCGATGCGGGCTACAACGCCAAGTTTATTGGCCACATGAAATCAGAAGATTTCTTCAATACCACGAAATACCCTACCTCGAAATTCGTGATTACGAAAGTGACTCCAAAAGGTGGCACCAACTTCGACATTACAGGTAACATGACGATCAAAGGCATCTCGAACGCCGTGACCTTCCCCGCCACGGTAACTATGTCGGGAAACACTGTTACGGCCAATGGAAAAGCTGTTCTGGATCGCACGAAATATGATATTAAATACGGCTCGAAATCATTCTTCGAGAACATCGGCGACAAAGCCATCTACGACGATTTTACCATCGAGATGAAAATGGTAGCGACGAAATAAGGAAAATAAAAGGAGTGAAGCAGAAGGGTGGCTGACGCATGATAAAAACATGTGTCAGCCACTTTTTTTTTGTGGTACTTTAGCTTTGTGTTGTCCTAAACCGCTCCTGCCTTATGCAGCTATCCCTTTGTTGCCTGTTCTTTTTCGCGTCGGCGATTGTGGCGGCTCAGGCCCAGCCCGAAACGCCCCAACAATCGCTCAATCAGTATGTGGCCTTTCTGAATGGGTCGGTGGATGCGCTGTTGAGCCGGTTTCAGGGCTTGCAAACTTATCAGAATGAGGTGGCGCAGTATCGGAAACGGCCTGATTCCGGGCTGAGGTTGCCCTCGTCGGGGCCATTGGAAGAATTTTACTACAAAAAGGCACTGGCCGTTGATGGGTTAACTCCGGCAGAGACGAAACGCCTGGCAGCCAGCACCCAGTCACTTTGGCAACTGCTCAATACGATTGATGAAACTGGAAAAGCCCTCGAAACCTACGTTCGTTTGAATGACTACCAGCGAGATAACCTGAGCCAATCGGATGCGCTGATGGGGAAAATGCAAACTCTTTTTACGCAGTTTAGCCGGGAGCGGGGCGCGTTTTTCAAACAAATTCAGGGTGTTTATCGCCGGTATCAGCCCTATCTGGTCAACAACCCGTATCTCGTTGCCGAAAAAGAAATGGAGCAGGTGCTGATCAGCCAATCGCAACTGCTCGACTCGCTGACGTATTCCCTACGCGAAACCGGCCCCGTCAGTTGGCCTGTCGAGCGGGTGCAGCAGCACTTGTTGGCCGACGAAAAAATGCTGGCGAGTTTTGGAAAGGGACAGGCCAGCATTGGCTACCCGGCTGCTGATATGGTGGGCATGTTTCGGGCCGCTCTACAAACGATTCAGGGCGTGAAAAGCCGGGCCATCAACGACTACACCTTTGCAGCCCGGCAGTCATCGGAGCATGGGAACAGTGTCTATCTTGATCTGATGAAGCACTATAATCAGGGCTTGCTGGCCAGTCATCAATCGTTTGTCGATTACAGCCGGTCGGCCAAACAACTGCTTCATTACCCCAAATTTAGCCCGGTTTTTGTGTTGCAGGCCCCCACTCCGGCCAACCAGTCTATTACCCAAACGGCTCCATTTTCTGATTTGCCTCTTGTTGCATTCACGACCAAACCGGCTACTGCACCCGCCAGCCGGGCCACGTTTCTGGCTCTGAACGGCCATGTCAGTTTCATCAACGAATCGTTGCGGCAGATGCACCTGTTGCAACTTCTGTTGCGTAACTACCAGTCGTCGGTGGAGTCGTTTCGGCGGTCGGGGAGGGGCTTGGATCGGGCAAATCTGAGTTATTCGCACGCTGATTTCAAGCTGCCCACCGCCGACTATCAACTGTTGCTGAATAGCAGTCAGGCCATCCCGCAACCCTACCGAAAGGCCATCAACACGCAGGCCGAGGTGCTGCTCAACATACTGAAAGAGATGGATGGACTTAGCATCGACCTGATTGCCTACACGAATGACAAGCGGTTCGCCGACGATCAGTTTCAGCGGGCCGATGCCATTCTGGATCGCTACGCCTTGTTGTTCGACACGTTCGACCAGAAAAAGGAGCAGCTTTATCGGGATGTGCGACGGATTTACCAAAGTTACCCAACCGCCAACCCCGCTTCGGCCTGGAACATGGCCGGCAAAGCAATGCAGAAAACGCTGGACGACAACACCGACATTCTGTTTGGCGTGAAGGCCTATTTTAAGCTGGAAACGGCCCAAGTTCCTCCGACTACGATGCTCGAAACCGATGCCCGAACGCTCATTCGCGACGAGTACCAGAACCTGAAAGGGCTACAACGACTGGGCCGCAGCAACGGGCTGTGTCCGTATTCGCCCTACGAAGATCTGGCCGAAAACTCGCTGAGGTTTGCTGCAATGACCCAAAAAGTCAAGCCCGTTTTACCCAACACAACCCGGCATCCCTACGAGTCGTTTTACTACTTATTCAACAACGAACTCGTCTATCCCTACAACAAATTCGCCGAACTATCGAAAGAAAACCTCTTGTTGGCCATCAATCAACCCGACCTGTTTGCGTTTCAGCGGTCGTCTGTTTCCGGTATGCCGCCCAATACTACGAGACGCACTCAACCGGTCGTCAATCAGGTGAATACGACTTCACCAGCCTTTGAAAAAATTCCCGATAAACTGGCAACCAAGCCTGAAAAGCCAAGGGCGCAACACGACACGGTCTATGTGGAGCGCACTAAAGTCGATACGGTTTTTGTGGATCGCACGGGTTCGCGGGATGTGCCGACTTCGTTGGCCGGGTTTGCGCCCAACAACATGGTTCTGCTGCTCGACGTATCCTCGTCAATGGAGTCATCGGTGAAATTGCCGTTGCTGAAACGGTCGGTCAAATCACTTCTGAAACTGCTTCGCCCCGAAGACCAGATTTCGGTGGTGGTCTATTCGGGCCGGGCGCGGGTGGCACTGAAACCAACATCGGGGGCCGACATCAACGATATTGCCCGGATCATCGACAACCTGGAGCCGGGGGGCGACACGGATGGCAACGGGGGGCTGAAATTGGCCTACAAAGTGGCTAATAAAAACTACATCCGGGCGGGCAACAACCGGATTATCCTGGCCACGGACGGTGAGTTTCCCGTGAGCGACGAAGTGTTTGACCTCATTGGCGAGCGAGCCAGTCAGGACATTTTCCTGAGCGTGTTCACATTTGGTCGCAACCCCCTGACGGGTCAAAACCTAAAAAAACTGAGCCAGTTAGGTAAAGGGTCGTTCCTGCACGTAACGACCCAAAACGCTAACGGTCAACTCATTCAGGAGGCCCAGGCGAAGAAGATGGTAGGGAAGTGAGAGATCACCCCAACAACGCTCGTCCCTGTTCCAGGGCGGCTGCTAAACCGCTGACATCGGAGCCTCCCGCCGTGGCGAAGAATGGCTGACCACCACCCCCGCCTTTGATGTTTTTGGCCAGATCTTTCACCACCTGCCCGGCGTTCATGCCTTTGCCTGTGA
The DNA here is from genome assembly GCA_031411995.1 of Cytophagales bacterium. GTDB lineage: Bacteria > Bacteroidota > Bacteroidia > Cytophagales > Spirosomataceae > Rudanella. The sequence goes on along the minus strand of JANOCD010000114.1, from coordinate 426,583 downwards.
TCAGACTGTCGGGCAGCATCACGGCCAATTGGGGCTTGCCGTTGATGTCGGCACCCAGCACAAGGGCGAGGTTATCGACTTTGGCTTTCAGATCGTAGGCGAGTTGTTTGAGGGCATCGGCAGAGGGAACAGAAACCTGCTCGACCAACGTGTAGTGGCCGTTTACGGCCTGCACTTTGGTCAGCAACTGCTCTTTAACCTGTTGTACTTTCTCGTTTTCTAAGCTCTCGATTTTCTTTTGCAGGGCGTTGCGTTCGTCCTGCAACGCCTGAACCGCCTTAACAACCGCAGCGGCAGAGGGGGCTTTCACGAGGTCGCGCAATTGCTCCAGAATGGCTCCCTGTTCGTTGAGTAGGGCCAATGCCCCTTCGGAAGTTTTGGCTTCGATCCGACGGATACCCGTGGAAACGGAGCCTTCGGAGGTAAGTTTGAACAGGCCAATTTGCCCGGTGGCCGGTACGTGTGTTCCCCCGCAAAGCTCCACCGAGTAGGCAGGATCGAAGGTGATAACCCGCACAAAATCACCGTATTTCTCGCCGAAAAGAGCGGTAGCACCGAGGCCTTTAGCCTCATTGATGGGCACATTACGCTTTTCGTCAAGGGCAATGTTCTCGCGGATTTTCTGGTTTACAGCGGTTTCTACCTGCTGAACTTCGGCATCTGTCATTTTCGAGAAATGCGAAAAGTCGAAGCGGAGGGCATCGGGGCCAACATAGGAGCCTTTTTGGGCCACGTGCGTTCCGAGCACATCGCGCAGGGCGGCATGAAGCAAGTGCGTGGCGGAGTGATTACTGCTCGTTAGCGTCCGGCGGCTGGCATCAACTTTGGCTGTGACAGCCGTAGCCGTTTCCAGTAAGCTATCAATGTCTTTATCATTCGAAATCAGAATCGACAGGTCGTTTTCTTTCTTCGTATCGACAACTGTGATTATTTTTTGTGAATCGCCTACGGTTAATTCCAGCTTACCTGTATCGCCAATCTGTCCACCCGATTCAGCGTAGAAAGGAGTAGGATCAATCACGATCTGAAACTGCGTTCCCTGCTTGTTTTGCACCTTCCGGTACTTCACAATCTGCGATGACACTTCGGTTTGGTCGTACCCTACAAAATCAATTTTGTCAATAAATAAAACATGATTTAAATCCACATTGATCCAGTCTCCAGCCGACGAAACCGAGTCTTTCCGTGAGCGTACTTTTTGTTGCTCTAAAAACCAGTCATACCAATATGTGTCGACACTCCATCCGTTTTCTTTGGCAATAAGTTCTGTAAGGTCAAGAGGGAAACCATATGTATCATTCATTTTGAAAGCCACCCCACCGTAGACCATTCTTTCATTTTCAAAGGCATCAAATAGGCCTTGTGGATCAGAACTCATAACCATTTTTGCAACTTCAAAAACATACCAACGCCGATAGTCTCTATCTGTCAGATATTTCATAAGTTCTTCAATCCCATCCGATAAAGTCCGTAGGAAAGCACTTTCTTCTTCCCGAATCACTGTGGCCACAAAATCTTGCTGGACTTTCAGCTCAGTGAATACCCCATCGAACTGATCGGCCAGTATGGGCACGAGTTTGTTCATAAAAGGCTCTGTAAAGCCGAGGTATGAATATCCATAACGGATAGCTCGACGTAAAATCCGCCGAATTACGTAACCCGCTTTGGCATTGCTAGGAACTAGCCCGTCGGCAATGGCAAACGATACTGCCCGGATGTGGTCGGCAATGACTCGCATGGCCACATCCGATTTCTCCATCTTGCCGGTATACACCTTACCCGATAGTTTCTCGATAACAGCAATAGTGCCTGAGAAAACGTCAGTGTCGTAGTTCGATTGCTTACCCTGAATGGCCATACATAGGCGCTCAAAGCCCATGCCCGTATCTACGTGACGAGCGGGAAGTTCAATAAGCGTTGTAAGCTCATGATGCTTTCTAGCTCTATCTTCTTTGAAATTATCGCCCTTGTATTCTTTCGTCCATAAAGCAAGCTCCAGCGCTCCCCCTTTCTCCGGCTTCCAAACACGTTCGAACTGCATGAAAACGTTGTTCCAGATTTCGACAACCTGCGGGTGATCGGCGTTCACAAGGTCGCGACCCGATGTTTGGGCTACCTCGTCGGGGGATCGGAGGTCGATGTGGATTTCGGAGCAGGGACCACAAGGGCCGGTATCGCCCATTTCCCAGAAATTGTCTTTTTTGTTGCCGAGAATAATCCGGCTCTCATCCCCTACTATGCCTTTCCAAATGTCCCACGACTCCTGATCGAAGGGAACGCCGTCTTTTTCGTCGCCCTGAAACACCGAGACGTAAATGCGATCTTTGGGCAGTTTGAACACCTCCGTCAGCAATTCCCATGACCATTCGAGTGCGTCTTTCTTGAAATAATCGCCAAACGACCAGTTCCCCAGCATCTCGAACATGGTGTGGTGGTAGGTATCGAAACCCACATCTTCGAGGTCGTTGTGCTTTCCCGACACGCGGAGGCACTTTTGGGTATCGGCCACGCGCTTGGCGGGTGGCGTACCATTACCGAGGAAAAAATCTTTGAACTGGGCCATCCCCGAATTGTTGAACATCAGCGTCGGGTCGTTTTTGGCGACGAGGGGGGCTGAGGAAACAATCAGGTGGCCTTTGCTCTGGAAAAAATCTAAAAACTGCTGGCGAATCTCACGGGATGTCATGCTGTGCAATGAGTTGAATTCCGCAAATTTACGGGAAAATGCCTGAGAGATGGCATCTTTCCAAACAAGATGACATCTCAGTCCTATGCAAAACAGTGGTAAACTATATTTCACGATTAAGGAGGTGGCCGCGCAATTCGAGGTCAATGCCTCGAAACTTCGATTTTATGAGGAGCAGTTTCCGAGCCTGAAACCGAAGAAAAACAATGCCGGCGACCGTATCTATACCCAGGCCGATATCGACCATATCCGCGAAATCTTTGACCTCGTCGAAACCAAAGGGCTTAAACTGCCCGCTGCCCGCGACTACCTCCAAAACAAGGGCGGACGCAACGATACGATCCGGCAATCCATTGAGAAATTAGAAAAGCTAAAAACGTTTCTGGTGAAGATACGGGATGGCTTGTAGCCACGCTACAAGCCCCGCACCAGTGCTAGCACCAATTTGGCGGAGTTGCGGGCGGCTGTGGGGTAGAAGGCGCGGATGGCTACGGCGGCTTCGGCATCGGCGCGGTCGCTGAGGGAACGGATCACGAGCAGGGGTGTTTTGAGCTGGTAGCATACCTGGGCTACGGCGGCCCCCTCCATTTCGGTGGCATCGGCCTTGAAATCGGCCCGCAGTTGGGCCACTTTGCTGGCCGACGAGATGAACTGATCACCCGTGACGATGGTGCCAACCATCACCCGCACGGGCCGGGTTGAGAGTTGGCCGTTGGCCAGCGGAATTCCCTCAAACGGCACCCCGTTAATTACTTGCGTAGCCCGGTTCAGCAGGAGCGAATCAGCCCGAAAATACAAGGGGTTCAGGGTTTTCGTGAGGGGGTTCAGGGTGCGCGTGGTGGGTTCGGCCATCATGCTCAGGGAGTTGAAATCGTGGTGGGCAATCTGTCCCGCAATCACAATATCGCCCGGTTGGAGGTCGGGGTTAGTGCCGCCCGCGATACCCGTGAAAATGACCCGCTGCGGTTGAAAATGATTCAGTAACAGAGCCGTTGTCATGGCCGCATTCACCTTTCCAATGCCCGTCTCGGCCACCACAATATCCTGATTCCCAATCTGTCCCGTCGTGAACTCAATACCGTTCAAGCTCATTGATTTTGGATTGGAGAGGGTTTGCTTCACCAAGGCAACTTCGGCTCCGAAGGCACCCAACAGGGCAGTGAGTGGCTTTTTGGGGGATTGGGCAAAAACGGGATTCGTGAGCATCAGCAAACAAACAGCGGTGATCAGGCGGTTAAATAATATCATTGTTTTCAGTGGTTGTTACAGACAGTTCGTTGCCCGTGCTTTTGTAGCCAACTCATCCCCCGCTGTGCTACCCCGGCCCCAGGCTTCGCAGGCTTTGGCGCGGTTTCCGGTGGCAAAATACGCCTGACCGACATAATAATAGAGTTGATCGACGGAGGCATCGAGTTTTTCGGCTTGCTGAAATTCGGGCAAAGCCTCGGTGGGCTTGCTTTTGTTTAGAAAATAGATTCCCAGATTGCGGTGCGCCCAGGCATTGGTATCGTCGCGCCGGAGCGACTCGCGGAGCAGGGGCAGAGCTTCATCGGGGCGGTTGAGCATGAGCAACAGATAGGCTTTGTTGTTGAGGTAATAGGGTTGACCAACCTGCGCCGATAAGGCCCGTTCAATAACCGGCAAAGCCTCCCGAAAACGCCCCTCGCGCGCCAGAATAAGGCTTTTGTTGTTCAGGGCTTCGGCCAGGTTCGGGTCGAGGGCGAGGGCCGCGCTGATGTCGGCGTTGGCCGATTCGTATTGTTTCTGATTAAAAAACAGGGCACCCCGGTTGGTCAGGGCTTCGGTGTTTTTTGGATTTAGCTGAATGGCCTTGTCGTAGGCAACCTGCGCCATCGACGGGTTGTTCAGCCGCACATAGGCATCGCCCAAACGAGTTTGATAAAACGTGGAATCGCGGTAGGTTTTTTCGATGCGTTGCAAGTCGGCTAAACCGCCGTTGGGGTCGCCGGTTTCGAGCCGGGCTTCGGCGCGGTTGAAGTAGGGGGGGTCAAAATCGGGGTCGGTTTCAATGGCTTTGGTATAATCGGCCAAGGCTGCTTCGCGGTTGCCGTTGCGAAACTGGGCCAATCCCCGATTGCTGTAGGCATCGGCGAAATCGTCTTTTTTCTTGATTGCTTCCGTATAATAGCGAATGGCTTCCTTATACTCACGCTTTTGGAGTTGCACGTTTCCCCGCAAAAAAAACTGGGCGGCTTCGTCGGTTTTGTCGTTGGAGCAGCCAGCTAATGAATAAAGCAGGATAAATGGTGGATAATAGAGAAAATGTGGTAGCGGTTTTAGGTTATGCAAACCGATTATCAGTCTGCACACAAGTTGGCCTACCTTTGTTACCATACTTAGGCTTCGTACACTCATTATCCATTGGTCATTAATCATTATTCTTTAGTTTATGCGCTACCTCAACGATATTCCGCACCCAGCTTTCCGCATCGGTTTATATGCCTGGAACAATAAATACATTCTGAAAATTGAAGCGGGTCTGCTCGAACAGACCTACAAAATTAGCGAAACCGATGTTCTCGACCCTGCTGAATTGCCAAATTTGGTCGATCAACCTTTTTTAGAGCAGGTTGCCCGGCGGTTCGCCGAAATGGATGCTGATTGGCAGGCCGCTGCCGAACGACATGATTTTTTCTAAGTTTAATAAACAATTTTTTCTTCTATTTGTCATATATATGCCCCTGCGAAGGGTGTCATTCTCAAGTAGCTACACTACCAAACACATGAACTGAAATCTATTTTCAAAAGTGAGTAAAGAATCCGATATTGACCCCTCGTTCGCTCTTTACTCTAAATGCAAGAAAACACCGTTAAAACCCGGCTGAAGAACAGCCAGCCCGTTTTGGGCATCATTTCTAACAGCATCGACCCTACCGTTGCCGAACTCTGCGGCTTTTCGGGTCTGGATTTCTACATGATCGACGGGGAACATAGCCCCGTTACAACGTCGCAGGTGCAGGACATTGTGCGAGCCTGTGAGGTGAGTGGCATCACGCCCCTCGCCCGTGTTCGGGCAAACGATCCCAAGCTGATTCTCCAGTTTTTAGACGCGGGAGTGATGGGCATTATGATGCCCGATATCAAAACAGCCGCCGATGTGGAAGCCTGTGTGAGCGCGGTGAAATACCCGCCGATGGGTGAGCGCGGCCTTGGCCCCGTCCGCTCCGCCGACTATTTGCTGGGCAACAGGAGTCAGGGCGATTATGTGGCCTTTGCCAACGAGCAAACGTTGGTGATGCCTATGATTGAGAACAAGGAGGCTATTGATAATCTGGACGATATGCTCAAAATCGACGGGGTCGACGGGTTTGTGATCAGCCCCCGCGATTTGGCCATGAGCATGGGTTATTACGATGGCCCTGGCCACGATGAAGTCAAGAAGGCGATTGGAGCGGTGGTCGAAAAAATAAAAGCTGCCGGGCTGATCGTAGGCACCACGGCTGCCAGTGGCGATCAGGCCAAAACACTCATCGACCGGGGCGTGTTATTCTGCCTCAACTCCTTCGCCGGGTTGCTTAAATCAGCCGCAGGCGATTTCATGAAAGGGCGAAACAGTTAACTATCGTTCTATACGATACTTTATGAGCGTTAAATTCTGACCCATGCCGCCCCGGTCGTCATATTGGCTGATGATGCAGGCCCCCAGGGATTCAGGAATTTTGCGGCTGGAAATGTTACGCGAGTCAACGGGATAGATCAGGTATTCGTAGTCGATATGGCGGTCGGCCCAGTGTTTTAGTGCGCGCACGGCTTCACGACCGTAGCCGTGTGCGTGCGCGGATTGCTTCACCCAGATTCCGAATTCCGGGCGGGAGGTGGTTAGTTTATGGAGACCAACACACCCCAGAAAATCCCCCGTTTCCTGTTCGGTAATGACCATTGTCAGGCTGGTGCCGTCCTCATTTTCTTCGTGAGCTGCCCCCACGAAAGCCTCGGTCTCCATGCGTTTCTCAGCCGGGCGCGGATACATGTAAGTGGCAATATCTGCCGTAAACTCGTTATAAATCGAGTCGATGTAATCGGGCGAGATGGGTTTGAGAACCAGCCGGTCCGTTTCGATGACGAGGGATGTGAGATCAGGCAGCATGGTCGCAGGGTTTTCCGCGAAGATAAGCGAATCATTCAAGCCCCGCAATGGGGTCGGCCTTTCCGTCGGGGTCGCTTTTCACGTAGCCGCGTGTGGGCAGGTTACTGCCTCGGATCAGTAACAGGCCAGCTACGTGCGGTGCCGCCATCGAGGTTCCCGACAGCGTGGCATACCGGCCATCCTTGTAAGTTGACGTAATTCGGACTCCAAACGCGCAGAAATCGACTTCGGGGCCGTAGTTTGAGAATGAGGCAAACTGCTCATTGCGGTCCATTGCTGACACGGTGAATACATTGGCGTGTTCGACGCGGGCGGGGCTGGTGGTCGATACCAGAACTTTCTCATTACCAGCCGCAATCGCAAACAGAATGCCCCGGTCTGCTGTTTGCCGGATGGCTTTCTCGAGCGCACTCGAAATGCCCTCACCCCCCAAACTCAGGTTTATTACATCGCCCGCTTTTCCGTTTTTAAAGACGTGGTTGATAGCCTGCAAAATGGTCGAGACTTTGCCATCGCCCTCCTGATTCAGCACCCGTAACGAGACCAGTGTGGCCCCCGAAGCTACGCCTGTAACACCGATGCCATTGTTCAAGGCACCGATAATTCCGGCTACGTGGGTGCCGTGACCACTTTCGTCGTCGGCAGTTTTGCCCACCAAAAACGACACCGAACGGTCGCGATCAACGTTGAGGTCGGGGTGGTCGAGGTCGATGCCGGTGTCGATTACCCACACCGTTTTACCCGTTTGGCGGTCGCCCCGGCCAAAACCTGTTTGCCCGATATTCCACGACAGGGTGGAGGGGGTCGCCACATCGACACAGCTACAGATCGACATCACCCGATCCTGCTCTACCGACATCACCGACGGGTCTTGCTGCAAGCGCGTAAGATCGGTAGGGGAGAGGTCGGCCACAAACGTAGTTTCAGAACCTGTCCCCAGCACCGTTAACTGCTGACTATCAATGCGATTCTTGCGGAGAAGTTGTTGGGTGGCAACCGTTGCCGTTCCCTCATCCACGGAAGCCACACGGGCATTGGGCGCATTGAGTAGGGGAGAATTGGCAGTAGGCTGGTAGGTGACAATGTAGCTCCCCTCGATGAGTTGCCCATTCAGGGCCGAAGCGCGAACTAAACAGTCGGCGGAAGGGCCAACATCAGCATCCTGGTCAGACTGGCAGGCGGCAAGACTCAACAGGAGAATGGCCGCGTTCAGGAACGAGGCTGACGAAAATCGGTGCATGAATACAGGCGAGTTATGGTACTGAAAAACCTACTTGGTCTGTACACGATGCGTCATAAAAAAAGCCTGAAAAACGGTTGATAAACGGTCTGCTTATCAAACGCTTTCAGGCTCAATTTCGTGTCAGAACTCGTCTATTTAGACTTGTCTTTCCGCTTATTTTTGCGGGCTTCAAATTTCTCGCGTTGTTCGGGAGTCATGTTGGCTAACCGAGCTTCTTGTTTTTGTTTCATATCGGTCCGGTAGGCTTTGCGCTCGGCAGGGGTCATGTTGGCCATTTTCGCTTTATGCTCGGCTTTCATTTTCTCGTGTTGTTCGGGAGTCATGTTTGCCATGGCTTTTTGTCCCTTGCCCTGATGATTTGCTTTGACCGCTTCCCGTTCGGCAGGAGTCATGGCCGCCATTTTCGCTTCGCGTTCAGCTTTTAATTCAGCGCGTTCCTGGGCAGTCCTCGCCTTGTGATTCCGGTGCATTTCGGGCTTCATCGCGGGACTTGCGGGTGTGGCCGGCGTAGCGGGGTTTTGGGCAAAAGCTCCAAACGACAGGAACAGGGCGGCAATCAGCAATTTCGTTTTCATAGGTGTTGTTGTTGGTTATCCAATGTTGGGGGTAACTGGTAGTTGGAGTTAAAAAGAAACCAATAGTTTAACGGTGATGCTCGTTTTTCGGCACGACTGAACAATTTACCTTTGTCGGGAAACCAAGCATAGGCATTTTGATCGACGTATCCGTTATACTGGTTAACTACAAAACGCCGGGCTTATTGCTCGATTGTTTGGGCACCCTTTATGACCACACGAAGGCTGTAACGGTTGAGGTGCTGGTGATCGACAATGAGTCGGGCGACGATAGCGAGACCCAAATTCGGGCGGCTTTTCCGGAAGTGCGGTGGTTTCAGATGGGCTATAATTCGGGGTTCAGCCGGGCTAGTAACCGTGGTATCGAAAACGCCCGTGGTCGCTATGTGTTTTTGCTCAATGCCGATACTCTGCTGATCAACGATGTGCTGACCCAATTGGTAGCCGTGATGGATGCCCGGCCGGAGGTGGCGGGTTTATGTCCCATGCAGATTAACCGCGAGGGCAAGGTGCATCACGCCATTTTTACGTCGTTTGCGCACCTGCGACGGCATTTTTTTATTTTTCCGCACACGCCCTTCCTGCTCAAACTCGTGCATCGGCTCATTCCCGAACCCGTTTACGATGAACCCGAACAAGTGGAATGGCTGTCGGGGGCTTGCCTGATGACCCGCCCTTCGGTGATTGCTGAAGTTGGCCCATTAGACGAGCGTTTTTTTATGTATGGCGAAGATAACGAGTGGAGTTACCGACTCGGCAAAGTGGGTCGGCTGCTGATGCTCCGCGATGCGTTTATTGTCCATCTGGAATATGGCAGTCAGGCCGATTACCGCCAACCCGACCTCTCGCACATCAACCGGTTCCGCACCCAGATGCACGTCTCGAACTTGCTCTGGTATCGGAAACAGTACGGCGTGGGTGCCTATCTTTTCGTGATGGCGCATTACCTGACGCTGGTTCCTGTTATCTTTGGCTGGAAGGTGTTTGTGAACCTCCGACAGGGAAAATCGCCTGGTTTTCAATTGGATAATCAGCAGAAATTTGCCCGGCAAGTGGGGGTGTTTCTCCGTTTTTTCTGGCCAACGTTGCTTAATAAAAAGGGTTTTTATAAAGTTTAAATGGCTGCTCCGCTTATTTCTGTTATCACCGTTACGCTCAATGCGCGCGCGGATCTGGCTCAAACCATCGCCAGTGTTCAGGGGCAAACGGGGGCCTCGTTTGAGCAGATTATTATTGATGGCAACAGTTCCGACGGCACTGCGGCATGGCTACGACACGAAAATTTTCCGCACCTTAACTGGATTAGTGAACCCGATGGAGGGATTTACGAGGCCATGAACCGGGGGATAGAGTCGGCGAAGGGCGACTGGATTTATGTGCTGTGTGCGGGCGATGAACTGCTGCCCGGCGTTCTGGCTAAGGTTACCCCCATGCTCACCCCCGATCTTGACCTGTTGGCGGGTCACGTTCAGATGGCGGGCGGAGGATGGTTCACCGGCACTTTCTCGGAGGCCATGCTGGTGAGCAACCTGATTCACCACCAGGCGGCTTTCTACAACCGGCGGCTTTTCGACACGTTTCAGTACGACACCAGCATGAAGGCCATGTCGGATTATGAACTGAACCTGCTGTTATATCTGCACAAAAAAAACGTGCGCGTTATTGACTTGGACATGGCTCTATATGATGCACAGGGCATTAGTGCGGGGTTAGTGCGGTCGCTTTGGGAGTCAAATCGGATCAAATACCGCCATTTGGGGTTCTGGCTGGGAAATCGCTACGGGGCTATTCTGGCCTGGAATTACGGGATAATCTACCTCAAGAGGCTAAAAAAGGCGTATTTCCAATAAGTCAAGCTATTTTCCCCCTCTTTCACTTTTTACCCCAATGAAACCCCTACTCCTTCTCCTCTTCCTGCTTCCCGGCCTTTGTTTGGCGCAACAAACACCCCAAAAACTGCGGGTGCTGGTGTTGACCGACATTGAAAACGAGCCGGACGATGCCCAGTCGATGGTGCGATTTATGACCTATACCAACCAATGGGATGTAGAGGGGCTGGTGGCAACGACCTCGGTGCATCAGCAGAAACGAGTGGCTCCTGAGCGGATTCGGCGGATTGTGGAAGCCTATGGCAAGGTGCGAAACAACCTGTTGCTGCACGAAAAGGGCTATCCTGAAACGGCGTATCTGCTCAGTATCATTAAGCCCGGCATTCCGAAATATGGGATGGATGCCGTGGGGCCGGGTAACGATTCAGAGGGATCGGAGCATATTATCGCGGTGGTAGATCGCACGGATAGCCGACCCGTCTGGATTCCGGTTTGGGGCGGGGCCAACTGTTTGGCGCAAGCCCTTTGGAAAGTGCGGCAAACCCGCTCGCCGGAGGAGTTGGAGCGGTTTGTAGCCAAACTTCGGGTCTATACGATCTCCGATCAGGACGATACCGGGCCGTGGCTCCGCAAAACGTTTCCGAACCTGTTTTATATTGTCAGTCCCGGTTTTCATTCGTTGGGTGGGTATCATTATTCAACATGGCGGGGCATCAGTGGCGATGGGTTTACGCGGGGCTTCGACGGAGCCGATTCCAGCATCGTTACCAATGCGTGGTTAGATACCCATATCCGCAAAAACCACGGGCCGCTGGGGGCCGAACACCCCCATACTGAATACATCATGGAGGGCGACTCTCCCACGATTTTATACCTGATGGTTAATGGGTTAGGCAGTCCCGAACACCCGGACTATGGCAGTTGGGGTGGCCGCTATGAATACTACACGCCCCGCACCCGAAAGTGGTTTCTGGAACCCGAAACCCGCCCGATCTGGACGGATACCGAAGACGAGGTGCAGGGCTTTGACAAGGCGTGGCACAACAGTAACAAGGCTACCATCTGGCGGTGGCGACAGGCTTACCAACACGATTTTGCGGCCCGCATCGACTGGACAACCAAGCCCTTTGCCGAAGCAAATCACCCGCCCGTGGTCAAACTGAACCACCCCAACGAACTGCGGGCGAAGGGTGGCGAAACCGTCACGCTGAGTGGCGAAGGCACCACCGACCCCGATGGCAACGAACTGACCTACGAGTGGATTTACTACCGCGAAGTGGGGACGTATGAAGGTGGCGGTGTTCCGAAACTCCTGAACAGCAACCAGAAAATTGCCTCAATGGTGGCCCCAAAAGTGGCCAAACCCGAAACGCTCCACGTTGTTTTGGCCGTAAGAGACAAAGGCATTCCCGCCCTAACCCGGTATCAGCGAGTGATTTTGACGGTTTTCCCCTAAGCTGAAACCCAACCCATTTTTTACCATTTTGAACCATGCACAGACATTGTTTCTTTCTGCTTTTATGCCTTAGCCTGCCATCTTTTTTACCGGCTATAGCTCAGACAACCACCAATAAACCCCGCACCATTATCACCACCGATGGCGAGGTGGACGATGTGGATACGTTTGTGCGGATGCTGCTGTATAGTAATGAATATGAAGTAGTTGGCTTAGTCTATAGCAGCTCACAGTGGCACTATAAGGGCGATGGAAAAGGCACCAAATTTACCTCGCAGATGGACAACACGGCCCAACGCTACGGCGAACGGACGGACTTGCGCTGGCCCGGCACGACCTGGATGGAAGAATATATCGACAAATATGCGAAAGTGTATCCCAACCTCACGAAACACGCCAAAGCATACCCCACTCCCGCCCGCCTGAAGAGCCTGGTGCGGGTGGGCAACATCGACTTTGAAGGCGACATGAGCCGCGACACTGAGGGATCGGATTTTATCAAACAGATTCTGCTCGACAACAACCCAAGCCCTGTTTATCTGCAAATCTGGGGTGGTACCAACACGGTAGCCCGCGCTCTGAAATCTATTGAAGACCAGTATAAGAATACGCCCAACTGGGCCACAATTGCCAAAAAAGTGGCCGACAAAGCCATCTTCTATGCCGTTCTCGATCAGGACGCTACGTACCAGAACTACATTGCCCCCAACTGGCCAACTATCAAAGTACTCTATAATTCAGATCAGTTCTGGAGTTTCGCCTACCTCTGGCCGAAGGTTGTTCCGAAGGAGTTGCAAACGTATTTAGACGGAAACTGGTTTGCCAAAAACATCCGGTTCGACCACGGGCCGCTGCTCGAAGCCTACTATTTGTGGGGTGATGGTCGCCAAATTGCGGGCGACCCCGAACACAACCACGGCGACATGGCCGAAGCCAACAAATATGGATTGTCGCCCTATTCGTTTATTTCGGAGGGGGATTCGCCCGCGTTTTTCTACCTGATCGACGTAGGGCTTCGGAGTAACGAAGACATTTCGTATGGCGGTTGGGGCGGACGTATGGTGAAATCGCCGATGAACCCGAACCGCTGGGAAGATGGCAAAACCGTGACCGACTACAACCCGTTCACCCAAAAAGCCGATGCGGCCTACCCACAAACGCGCTGGATTCCGGCCCTGCAAAACGACTTTGCCGCCCGCGCCGACTGGTGTGTCAAACCTTACAAAGAGGCCAACCATCCGCCCGTAGTCACACTAAATCAGGCCCGCAATCTTCGTGTGAAACCGGGGCAAACTATCACCCTCAACGGCTCGGCCACCGACCCCGACGGGGATGCTGTCAGCTACCGATGGTGGCAATATGAAGAGGTAGATAGCTATCCGGGTAAGGTAACCATTACGAAACAAGAACAAGCCAAGGCATCAGTTAAAGTACCGGACGATGCCACGGCTGGCCAGACCATTCACCTGATTCTGGAGGTTGCCGATAAAGGCACACCGATCCTGACCCGCTATCAACGGGTGATTGCCACGGTCGTTAACTGACTCAGGCTACCTGAAGCCTAGGCGCGCACCCACAAAATACGCCCTGATTTATGCACTACCTTTGTGCATGGATTACTTTAAGCAGTTGCTTGCATTACTGAAAATGGAGCGGGACGAAGACCGGGTTCAATACCAGCTCCTCACCCAGGCGACTACAATTGCCGACCGTCGGGCCAGCGGCTTAACCTGGTATCCCATCGCGATTCGAGGTTCTGAAATGGGTCGGGGCGATTACCTGACCGTTGAGGTTGAACGGACCACACACCAGGACCTGTCGCACCAGCTTCGCTCGGGTGTGCCCGCCATTCTGTTCAGTAATCACGACCCCAAAATCGACCGGGTTGAAGGGACCATCGCTTTCCAAAGTGGCAATCGACTCAAAATTACGTTGCTTACCGATGAATTACCTGACTGGTCGCGCGATGGGAAGCTGGGCATCGAAATGCTCTTCGACGATACCAGTTACGACGCAATGGAGGAGGCTCTCAAACTGGCTCGCGGACTCGCCGAAACCGGCACCAACCGCCTGATTAATATACTGACGGGTCAGGCGTCGCCTACGTTCCGGCCAGACAGTTTTCCGGTTTTTGCTCCCCGCTTAAACGCCAGTCAGCAACGGGCAGTTGGCCTTAGTTTGGCTGCTAATGAACTGGCTGTTGTGCATGGCCCGCCAGGAACCGGAAAAACCACTACGCTGGTACAGATTATTAAGGCCCTGATCCGGCAGGATCATCAAAAACAGGTTCTGGTGGTAGCCCCCAGCAACACGGCCGTTGATCTGCTCAGCGAAAAACTGCACGAAGAAGAGCTAAACGTATTACGAGTGGGTAATCCAAGCCGCGTTTCCGAGCGGCTAATGGCCCTAACGCTAGACCACAAAATGAGTGCGCACAACCTGATGAAAGAAGCTAAAAAGCTCAAGAAACAGGCGAACGAGTTCAAAAAAATGGCGCATACCTACAAGCGTAGCTTTGGTAAGATGGAGCGCGACCAACGGAAGGCGCTATTCGATGAAGCGCACCGGATCATGAAAGAGGTTGCCAACACGGAGCAGTATATTATTGATGATTTGGTGTCCAAAGCCCAGGTGATTACGGCTACGCTCGTTGGCTCCAACCAGTATCTGGTGCGTAACCTCACGTTTCATACCGTAGTGATCGACGAAGCAGGGCAGGCCCTCGAGCCCGCCTGCTGGATTCCGATTTTAAAAGCAAAAAAGCTGGTTTTGGCTGGTGATCACTGCCAGTTGCCACCAACCATTAAATCGGGTGAGGCTGCCCGCAATGGTTTAAACGTTACCCTGCTCGAAAAGGCGATTGCTCACCATCCCGAAGCCGTAACACTGCTGAATGAGCAGTATCGGATGCACGAACAGATTATGGGTTACTCCTCGCGGGTGTTTTATGAAAATAGCCTGCAGGCCCACCCGTCCGTGGCGACTCATGCGCTGTTTCCTGGCGACAGCGCCCTGCTTTTTATCGACACGGCGGGGTGCGGCTTTGACGAAAAACTGGACGGTACCAGCTCGACTAATCCCGAAGAAGCTGCGTTGCTCGTGAAACACCTGACGCAGTTAGTAACCGATTTGAGCACGATCTATACGCCGGACGAGTTTCCGCAAATTGCCCTTATTTCGCCCTACAAACAGCAACTTGCCCTGCTGAACGAGCAACTGCTCCACACCGCTGCCTTACAGCCATACCGGTCGGCTATTGCCGTGAACACCATCGACAGCTTTCAGGGGCAGGAGCGCGACATTGTGTACATCTCCATGACCCGCAGTAACGACAAGGGGACCATTGGGTTTTTGTCGGATATTCGCCGGATGAACGTGGCCATGACCCGCGCCCGTAAAAAACTGGTTATCGTTGGCGACAGTGCCACCTTATCGAGTTTGCCGTTCTATTCGGATTTCATCGCCTACGCCGAAAGTCTGAATGCATACCAAAGTGCCTGGGAGTGGTTATGAAAGAATAGATACTTACCGGGTTGCAGTGAGTGATTCTGGTTGAGGATTAGCTTCCGTTTCGGTATCAGTGGGGCTAAAACCGAGTGTCATAGCGGTACTCATACCCCGGAACGTTTTCCAGTTGTTCTGACTACCGTATTTGTAGAAATGGGTGGCAAAAGCGGGCATCTGGATGGGTAAAGCCAGGTAGGTTCCTTTCCCCTCGCTGCCAACCCATTGCAGACTGGCCACCACGTCGCCCTTCGTCACGATGTTGTAGGGACTTAAATCAACCGTTATCCAGTCGTTGTGCTTACCCGTCAGGGTCACGTAGACGTTGCGAGTCAGCAGCGGACGCATGGTGCTAGCTTCGTAGATATTCACCCGCAGTGTAGTTGAGGTAAAATTGCTTTGCACATACACGCGGTATTCGGTCAGCAGGTGGTTTTTGTTGGGCAAATTGAATCGCCGACCCACTTCTGATCCCAGGTTCTGGCTTGGCTGACCACTCAGGAGCATGTTTGTTTTCATACCGGCATCGATCCGGCGCGACCCGATGGCCCGGGTTTTGGTTGGCACTATGCGAACCTCGGCCAATTGTTGTATCGTTTCAGTGAGGGTCAACGCATCCCCATTTGTCAACTGCTGGCGTAGGGCGGCTACCGTCAGGGCAACCGTTTTATACCCCAGCATACTGAACCGGACTGAGTCGGTGGGGGCGGTGCCGGGTTTTAGCACCAGCGCGAAATTACCCGCTTCGTTAGATACCGTACCCACAGGCGTACCGGGAATGCCTACGCTTACATAAGCGAGTGGGTGACCGTTGGTGGTTTGAACACGCCCGGACAACTGCACCGCATTAGTTGCGGGAGCGGTCTGGGCGATGGCTAAAAAAATGGTCAGGCTGTAGGCAGTAAGAACCAGAAAAATTAGTTTTAAAAGGCTCATGGCGTTGTTGGTTTTTGCGTCGGCCTGTGTGTTTCCGACGATGCAAACCTACGCCGAGCGACTTTGGTGGTGCAAGAGGCAGGGAGCCAAATACGGACTTTACGGGCTGAAACGGGTCTTTTTGATGTTAACCAATGCGCGAAATGCCGCCAAACTTGCCCGAAATACGATCCCGATATACCTTTAGGCAATGACACCCGACGATTACCGAATGGCTGACACGCTACCTATTCTGCTTACCTTCCGAACCCGTCGCCAGTGGAAGCCTTTTCTGGTTCTGACGCTGGTTGGAATTTTGCTGTATCAGCTCATGACCTTGCAGCGTAGCGAAGGGAGCGATTTCGAACCGTTGCGCCGGGGCGATGTGGGGCATTACCTCAAAATGCTGTTTGGCTATTATTACCTGTTCGAGCTGGTGTCGGTACTGATTTTTGTACAGCTCACGCTCTGGATCGTCCGGGTATTTAAAATTCGCACGCTCCAGCCCCGGCTGGGGGCGGTATTACGGTACGAACTCTTTTTTTTGCCCGTATTCATGGGGAGTATTTTCGTCTTCGGCCCCATTACCAACACGCTCCGGTATCTGGTGATTTTTTATCCCAATTATCAATGGAGTGTGTATTTTCCGGAGTACTTTTTTACGGGGAGTATGTTTGCCAACTACCTGCTTCCCTTTCTGATTGTGGGGTACGGGTTCATCAACATAAACCTGTTTCTGGACTATAATGACTACCAGAAAAGCCAGCTCGATGCGCTGCGTCAGTCGGCCATTTCCAGCGACAATACTGAGGTTGACCAGCACTTTTCTCCGAATGCACAACCCGCCACGTACTATCCAACGCACGTTGAAGCCACTGATGCTGAGGGCGAAACCCTGGTGCCGGTAGCCAGCATCTGGTATATTGAAGTAGAGAACAAAAACTACATGGCTTACACGGCGGGTCGCACCTACCAGCTTCGAAAAACCCTGAGCGAACTCGAAGCCGAATTAAATCCACGCCAGTTTTACCGGATAAACCGATCGGTACTGTTGAATCTGGCTTTTTTGAAAAACTATTCGTTCTGGGAAAACGACAAATATATTGTCCGCCTAACCGATGGCAAAACGGAATTTGTCATGCAGCGAACCCGCTTAAAGGAATTGAAAGAGCGGATTCGTTCCGACAGTGTCTGATGCGGATTAGACGTCCCACATTACCTGCTCAATAAGCTGAAGCCGCACCCGACGGAAATGCCCTCAGCTATCGGTGGTGGCAATACGCCGAGGTAGATAGCTATCCGGGTAAGGTAACCATTACGAAACCAGAACAAGCCAGAGCAACAGTTAAAGTTCCGACCGATGCCCTTGCCCGACAAACCATTCACCTGATTCTGGAGGTAGCCGATAAAGGCACACCGAGCCTGACCCGCTATCAACGGGTGATTGCCACGGTGGTGGATTGAGTTATGAAAGCAACTTTTGAACCCAGTTCGCAAAACGGGGACAGCAGTCAAGTGCGTTTTCGATCCGGTTTTCGAGGGCGATCATGCTGCCTTGAAACGGCTTGTTATAGTCTGGAAGAATGGCTAAAATGCGTTTGGACGGAGCCGTAAGCGGATTGTCGTTGATATCTTCAGGATTCGGGAATTGATCTATAATTCGCTGGAAGGCCTTAATTTTCACCTCATCATTATAACAATAGCGGAAGCCTTCGATAGAGGTAAACAGGAGCGTTTCAAATTCGTGAAGCTGAATGTATGGTATCAGGTTGCGCTGGCCAATATCATCGAACAAAGCCTTTTCAATTTGCGTAACCCGTTGCTCCACAGTACCCAACGTTTCTTTAGCTGCAACACCGGGGAAATCATTGGGGAGTCCGTAATAGTCGAAGAAAGTAGTTACGGTTAACGAATTTTGCCGGACAAGACGAGCCAAATCTCGTTTTACCTGACCGTAATTGTCGATTCCTCCTTTATAATTCATGCCACCTTTAACAATCTTGGTGTTGATAATGATTGGCGTGAGATGCCTGCCGTGTTGATTAAGATAAGGGTTGAGCACTTCTTTAACGAATGCTTCTTCCGTTTGGCCTTCAACCAGAATCAGAATTTGTTTCATGGTCGCCCGCCAATTACGTTTTTCTCCCACAGTTCTCCCAACGCATAGTCTTCCAGCCAGTTATCTAATTCGTCCCCATCGAGCCGCCGGAAAATAGACTGACCATCGGCACGTTCCACCACGATCAAATCATCGGGGGTGAACTGATTAATAAGCGTCACGGATTGGGTCGAAACAATGATTTGAACGCGGGTAGCAACCGATTTGATAATAGATGCCAACAGATGGATAGCCGTGGGATGCAGGCCCAGCTCCGGTTCGTCGATGATGATGGTGGCTGGCGGTTTTGGTTGCAGTAACAACGTGACCAAACACATCATGCGTAGCGTACCATCGGACAGACTGCTGGCATTGAAGTAGGCATCAGAGCCTTTCTCGAACCATTCCAACTGGATTTTGTCTGGCGACAACTCGTTTGGTTTTAGATTAAACTCTTGAAAAAAAGGAGCAATACGCTGGATGGTGCTTTCAATTTGCCCATAGGTTGCCGGGTAAATTTCTTTCAGTTTATACAGGAATGCAGCCAAATTCGAGGCATCTTCCCGCAATTCCCGATTATCGTTTATGTCGCCGGGTAGTTTCACTTTTGCTGTATCGCTGGTGTCGTGAAAGTGGTACAGCCGCAGCCCTTTGAAGGCATCAATCACATAATGAGATACCCCTCTTGGGCCAGAAATGCCACGATCTAACTCATTGTAAGCATATAGTTGCGTTTCGGTATGCCCCTCGCCTAATGGATATTGAATCCAGTTACCAGTGCCTTTAAACGCAATTCCTTCCTCAGTAAAATAAAAAGTGTCTTTTGTCGTCGGCTCCAATGAAAATGAATACCCATTTTTGCTGCTGCCATTACTGAAAATGATTACAGAGGATAAAAAAGTGGATTGCTTACGACCGAAATACAGAAATGTGTCGGCGAAACCACTCCGGGAAACGTGATTTGTGAGGTTTTTGTTAATCAGCCTGTTCAGGAATTTGAAATAAGAAATGAGGTTGGTTTTGCCAACGCCATTACCACCAATCATGATATTGATTGGCCCAAAAGTCAATTTCAATTCACGAATCGACTTGTAATTCTTTAGTTTGACTTGCTCTATATTCAAGGTAAGACCCAATAATTATCCCGCGTAAATATACAATACCTACCCCAAATCCCCACTCACGGGGTTTGCTGCATCGAGTTACACAATCCATTCATCCATGAATTACACTGATCAACCTAACTCTTGCATGTGAACAGATTGCAAAGCGCGTGCCGATCAAGATAACAATTTGACGATACTTACGTCACATTCAGGTAATAGAAAAAGGCTTGTTTTGCGGTGGATTTGATGGCTACCTTCTCGTAATAAAATCACGAAGGTTAAATATTCATTCACCCGCTCAACGTATGAAAATAGCCTTTACAGTAGCCCTGTTGGGGATGAGTTTGTATTTCGGGCAAATCGCTCCGGTATCCATAGCGTTGACCCGTTCGGTTACCCTCGACTCGCTGGGTGCTTGTCAGGGAGTTAGTGTACTGAATGGGAAAGCCTATCTCTACGGCGACCGTGAAGTGGGCATGATTCGCCAATACACACTTCAGGATACCTCCTTACGGTATACTGGCCTGGAAATCAGGCTTATTCAAAACGGGCAGGACATAATCAATCACCCTACCGGCATTGCCCATAACGGAACTGGCCCGACGTTTATCGGGAACAGCATTCGTTTGAATCAGGAAGGCACTTCCTGGCAGGCCGTGATCTACGCCATTGACTGGGCGGGCCTGCTCCGTACCAAAACGCTCGATGGTAACCTGCTCAACACCATTGAAGATGATGCCTGCATTCAGGGCACTCGCCCCGAATATGTACAATACCGGGGCAAATGGTTTGTGGCCACTGCCGATTATGGCAACAAAACCAATCAGATCCGGCTCTATGATCCCGAAAAGCTTCGAACGGCCAAAAAAACGAGCGAACCGGGTGTTGTCGTGCATCGGTTTAGTTGCTCGCCCTGGGTGCAGAACCTGCACTGGATTCCGCAAAAAAACAGGCTGGTTTTGATTCAGAACCAGATTGAAGGCCGTCGGTGGCGGTTCACGTTTCTGGATTTAGCAAAATCTATTGAATCTGGCAATGAGCAGGTTATCAACGTTATCGACACCGACAAACCTGACGAGCTCGAAGGGTTCGCACTCACGGGCGACCTCAGTCGGGGTATTGCCGTCACCTCGTCACGCGCCAATAATGTGCATTTCACCAAGTTGAACTGGTAGTTTTCACCTCCCAATCTATCCCTATGTATATTTCTCGCTTTTCCAGGCTCGGTCTGTACCGATGCCTGATGATTTTCACTTTGCTGGCAGTGAGTTTGCCCCCGCTTACGGGCTTGGCTGAGGCTCCGCAGTCCCTGAATTCTGCCCGCTTGGTTCGGGTAACCGGCACCGTTACCGACGAGACGAATGACCCCTTGCCGGGGGTGAGCATCGTGGAAAAACAAACCCAGAAAGGCACCGTGACGGATGCCAACGGCGCGTTTTCGCTGGAGGTGCAGCCGGGGGCCACGCTCGTCTTTTCGTTTGTGGGTTTTGCGGCTCAGGAGGTGGTGGTGGGCAGCCAAACTAACCTCACAATCCGTTTGAAAGAAGACGTGAACCAGTTGGCCGAGGTGGTGGCCGTGGGGTATCAGACTCTCCGCAAGAGCGACGTGACCGGAGCCATTGCCAACGTGAAAGCCCGCGAACTGAACCTGGCAGCTCCCACGCTTGGGCAGGCACTGGTGGGTAAACTGGCCGGGGTACAGGTAGCGCAGGTGAGTGGAGCTCCCTATGTGGGCACCAAAATTCGGGTACGCGGCATTGGCTCCATCAACGCCAGTTCGGACCCGTTGTATGTGATCGACGGGTTTCCGGCGGGTAACGATGTGTTTATCAATCCCAATGACATCGAGAGCATCGACATCCTGAAAGATGCGGCTTCGGCGGCAATCTACGGCTCGCGGGCTTCGGGTGGGGTCGTGCTCATCACCACCAAACGCGGTAAAGACGGCAAGGGCAAACTGGAATACGAATACCAGTACGGGATCAATCAGTTGGCCAAAAAAGTGAAGCTGCTTAACTCCGATCAGTTTGTGGATCTGCTGATTGATGCCCGTAACAGCACCTACCGCGACCTGATGCAAAACGCCGGGAGACCGTTTACAAACGCCAATTTCTCGGACCCCAACGCCACCCGCATCGCCAACGTGGGCAATGCCGGGTCGGTGAGCATTCCAAGCGAGTTTTATGATTTTGCCAATCAGCGGGCCATTGCCCCTAAATATAACACCGATTGGCAGGACGAACTCTACCGCAATACTCCGCTCAACCGCCACAACATCCAGTTTTCGGGAGGAACCGTGAACACCCGGTATCTGCTCAGTGCGGGCTATCAGGGTCAGCAGGGTATTATTGAGGCCACCAAACAGGATCGCATCAACCTGCGGGCCAACATTGATGCCGACATTAGCCCAAAACTGAAAGCCGGGGCCAGTTTCTTTGTTACCTCAACCAACAACCGCGAGGTGCAGGAGGGGCGATTTAACCAGGGACCAATTCTGGGAGCGTTGATTTTTCCGCCCATTTTCCGGGCCTACGACGACAATGGTAAGCTGATTAAAAACGAAGCCGCTGCCCAACAGCCCACGTTTGGGTATCAGACCATTGAAAACCCGGTGGCCCTGGCTCGCGAAACCAACATCACCCGCAAAGGGCTGCGTGGCACCTACAACGGAACGCTGGCCTACGAACTGATTCCTGATCTGGTGGTCAAAGCCAATTTGGGCTTGCAGACCTACAACGAGAAATACGAATATTACCTGCCAACGAGCCTGAGCAACGGCAACAATCCACCGGGTTCACCCCAATCGATTGCGGCTGCCCGCGCCACGGCCCAAACTACGGCCCTCCAAAATGTGCTGGGCGAATTCACCGCTACCTACAACCGGCAAATGGGGCGGCACGGCCTGAATCTACTGGCGGGTTACACCGCCCAACGCATCACGAGCGACCAGATCAGCGTGTCAGCGCAGGGCTTCCAGAACGACCGAATTCCTGAAATAACGGGCCGTGGTGCCGACCCAACCAACTTTTTTTTAAACAATAACACCGGCAAATACGAAGAAACGCTGCTGTCGTACCTGGCGCGGGCTACATACAGCTACGATGAGCGGTATTTCCTGACGGCGGCTTTCCGCACCGATGGTTCGTCGCGGTTTGGGCCGCTCAATCGCTGGGGGAATTTCCCCTCGGTGTCGGCGGGCTGGACCATCTCCAACGAACCATTTTATGGCGATTGGCTTGGTGCCGGCTCGACGCTGAAACTGCGGGCAAGCTGGGGGCAAACGGGTAACTACAACATCCCGAACTATGGTTTCCTTCAAACCATCGTTAACCCCGGCGGGGTCGTTATTGGTCCGGGCACGATTCAGACAGCCGTGGCTGCCGGGGCGGTTAAAGATCAGGCCTTGGGTTGGGAAACCACCTCGCAGTTCAACGCTGGTCTGGATGTTGGTTTGCTCAACAACCGCTTGTTGTTTTTGGTGAATGGCTATGTCAGCAACTCCTCCGACTTGTTGTTTAATCAACCCATCTCGGCGGTTTCGGGGGCTTCGTCTATTCTAACCAATCTCCGCGACTCGCGCATCCGCAACCGGGGCATCGAATTCCAGATTGACGGGCGGGTGGTGTCGACTCAGGATGTGAAAGTGAATCTGAGTGGCAATATTTCCTTTAACCAGAATCGGGTGCTGGATCTGGGTGGCTCCAATGCCATTTATTCGGTAGGGGCCGAGCGTCAGTATATCACCCACACCACGCAGGAGGGCTATCCGGTTGGGTCGTTTTTTGGTTTCAACGTGATTGGCATGGTGCGCGAAAGCGATATGGCCGCCCTTGCCGAAGATAACGCCAACTACAACTCGGCCACGCAGAGCTTCAAAGCGGGTTACGTACCCAAAGGCCCGGCCCGCTCCACGGCTTCGAGCAACCCCCTGCGCCCCGGCGACCTGCTGTTTGAAGACGTTGATGGCAATGGTGTGGTGAACGATGCCGACAAGCGCGTGATTGGTACGCCCTACCCAAAATTCACGTATGGATTCTCGGCCTCAGCCAGCTATAAAAACCTCGATTTTAATGCCTCGTTCAATGGTTCGCAGGGGAATCAGGTGCTTGATGGTCAGGATTATTACGTGTTCAACATGGAAGCGTCGGGTAATCAATATTCGGTGGTAAATGACCGCTACCGTTCGGAAGCGCAACCAGGCAACGGGGTAGTTTATCGGGCGGCACGGGGTGGAACGCAGAGCAACAGCACCCGCCTGTCGACTTTTTATCTACAAAACGCATCGTATTTCCGCTGCACGAACCTTACCCTGGGCTATAACCTGCCTGCCACGCTTTTGAGTAAGGTGAAGGTGGGTGGCCTGCGGATTTATGCCAACGTGAACAATGCGTTTACGATCACCAAATACAAAGGCTACAACCCTGAAGTGGACTATAACGCGGGCCTGAATCTGACTCCGGGTGTCGATTATGGTCTTTACCCCCTGGCGCGTGGCTATAACGTTGGTGCCCGAATTACTTTTTAAGCAGCTATCCATGAAAGCAACATACACCCGAATTCTGTTTTTGGCGGCTACCCTTTCGCTGACCGCCTGTAACGATCAGTTCCTGGTTAAAACGGACCCGAACGCCATTGCGGCTGCCGATTTTTACCAGACCGAAAACGACGTACTGCTGGGTTTGAACGGGGCCTACCAAGCTCTGCGCAACAACAACGGTCTGGCCGAAGGCAGTGCTCTTTTCTCAGAAGAACGCTCCGATAACACGGGCCGCAACGACAACCAGTCGAACGCGGGCGAGCCGTTTCAATTCAACGATTTTTCGTTGCTATCGAGTAATACCTACCTGAAAAGTCACTGGCTGGCTCTGTATCAGATTGTTACCCGCGCTAATCAGGTGTTAGCCGGTATGGAGACGGTGACGTTTGCTGATCCACAGAAAAAAGCCCAATATCAGGCTGAGGCTAAATTCATCCGT
This sequence comes from Cytophagales bacterium, assembly GCA_031411995.1. Classification (GTDB taxonomy): domain Bacteria; phylum Bacteroidota; class Bacteroidia; order Cytophagales; family Spirosomataceae; genus Rudanella. Next base: position 402,087 of record JANOCD010000114.1, on the reverse strand, counting down.
GCCTTGGCCTATTTCCACCTCGTGCGGAAGTGGGGCGATGTGCCACTCGTGACCAAACCCCTGAACACCGTTGAAGCCGTTCGGGAGAATACGTTTCGGGAGAAAAAAGAGACGGTCTACGCGCAAATCGTGGCCGACCTCACCGAAGTAGCCAACAGCTCGCTGCCCGATGTGCAGCCGGCGGCCCAAAAAGGCCGGGTGTCGAAAGTAGCCGGGAACGCGCTGCTGGGGCAGGTATATCTGACGATGGCTACCACACTCGATCAGGCCAACCGGACAGCCAACCTGAATCAGGCCAAAACGTTTCTGACCTATGCCTACAGCAAACGGACGTTCGGCACCCTGAAAGAGATTCCGTATGCCGACGTGTTCGACGTGGCTAAAAAATCGACGAACCCGGAGGTTATTTTCCAGGTCGTATATCGGCAGGGCGACGTGAATTATTCGTCGGGAATTGCGGCCAGTAACCAGGCGCAGGGCGAAACCATCAACTCGCTCCGGCCCAACACCGGGGCGGGGGGGAATGTTACTCCCGACCTCGTAAAGGATTACGAAACGGGCGACATACGCAAGGATTTCTCGATCAAGTTTGCCAACGCCACCAACGTAAAAGATTACTTTATTACGAAATACCGCGATGCAAGTGCGGCTGCTGGCACCACCGGCTGGGGCGGTAATGACTGGATTCTGATTCGGTATGCCGATGTAATGCTGATGCTGGCCGAGGTGAACCTGTATCTGGGTGACGAGGCAACGGCCATTGGCTTGCTCGATCAGGTGCGCGAACGAGCCAAATTGCCGCTCTACAACACCGCCAAAGCCGACCCGACCTACAGCGCGAAATACCCGTCGCTCAAACTGGCCATTTTGCACGAACGCCGGGTAGAACTGGCCTTTGAAAACCACCGTTGGTTCGACCTCTTGCGGACGTTTACCCCAACCGAACTGATCGGGTATTTCCAGGCAAAACCCCAGGCCGATTTCGGCGCGGCTAAAGTCTCCAACGTTGGCCCGAAAGATTATTACTACCCGGTTCCGTTCGACGAGGTGAAGTTGAACCCGGAAAAAATGTATCAGAATACGGGATACTGACCAACGACTACCCAGCACAAAGGGCGACTATCTGGCCGCCCTTTGTGCTTGAAAACAGAACTGACTTTATCGGCTTTTTTCTATTGGCGTTCGATAGGAGACAAAACGCGTTGTTGTGAAAGCTACCAACCCGCTGGATTCGGGAGGTCAAAACGATTGACATACGAACTGCTCCCTGAACAGAATGTATCATTCCAGGGCGAATGCAATCCGAAGCGTGGCGAGGATAACGCAGTAATCCTCCTTATTTTTGGCAGGTCAATAAACCTGCCAATACCATGACTGATTTACGCATTAAGGGACGTATTTGGCTGGAAACGTCTGATGGCGAACGGTTTATGGGTAATGGCAGGCTGGAGCTGCTTACCCTTATCCAGGAAACAGGCTCAATTAATCAGGCGGCTAAAGCCATGAAAATGTCCTACAAGCGGGCCTGGGAGTTAGTTAGCTCACTGAACCGGTTAACGGAAAAGCCCCTGGTGATTACCCAAACAGGTGGCGAACGTGGGGGTGGAGCTGTTGTCACGGACGAAGGTGTCCGGTATCTAAGGTACTATACCGAGTTACGCGCCCGTTTTCTGGAGTTCATGGTAGCCGAAGAAAATGGGTTGCCTCGTTAATACAGCTTACACAAAGTCGGGGGTATGTGAAATTATGATGAAGTCTGAGGCCTCAATATATCCACCCCGTTATCATTTCTTTAAATTTACTTCATAGCGTTTTTGCAAGCGGACATAACCTCACCTTTGCGGCACCAACCAAAAGGACTTGTTATGCCTAGCTTCTATCAAATTAACTTATCAACGCTTTTTAACTCAAAACGGGGCTTGTTGCTCGGTTTCATACTGGCCATTGCCTGGTCCTCGTTTGCGCACGCCGGCAACCGGACCGCCGACATTACGGTGAGCGGGCGCGTAACCGATGCCTCCACCAACGAGGCTCTGGCGGGTTGCACGGTGCTGCTGAAAGGCACCCAGAAAGGTACTACCACCGATGCCAACGGCGATTACCGGATTGTGGTGCCCGGCACCGGCGAGGCAACGCTGGTGATCGGATTCATCGGTTTCGTGTCGAAAGAGGAACAGGTGGGTAAGAGAACCATCATCAATATTGCCCTCACTCCTTCGGCCTCCGAACTGGCTCAGGTGGTGGTAATTGGCTACGGAACCACCACTAAAAAGGATGCGACCGGGGCGGTGAAATCCTTGAAAAGCAACGAGTTCAACCGGGGGATCATTAACTCGCCGGAGCAACTGTTGCAGGGGAAAATTGCCGGTGTCAATGTGACTTCGGCGAGTGGAGAACCCGGCAGTTCGCAAAGCATTACCATTCGGGGACCGGGGGGCGTTCGCACGGGCAGTACACCCCTGTTTGTGCTCGACGGCATTCCGCTCGATAATTCCAGCACGGGCGGAGCCACCAACCCGCTAAACTTTCTGAATCCGCAGGATATCGAAGCTATCGACGTGCTGAAAGATGCCTCGGCTACGGCTATCTATGGGGCGAGGGGTGCCAACGGAGTCGTGCTCATTACCACCCGAAAAGGCAAAGCGGGAACGTCTAATTTTACGTTGTCCTCCAGTGTGGGCCTATCGACGCTGGCACGAGCAGTTCCCGTGTTTTCTGCCGACGAATACCGGAAGCAGGTGGTTGCCGTTGGGGGTGTGCTCGAGGACAAAGGAGCCTCAACCGACTGGCAGAAGGAAATCAGCCAAAAGGCCATCACGCAAAATCACAATCTGTCGTTCAGTGGCGGAGTCAACAAACTCACCTACTACGGTTCGTTTGGCGTACAAACGCAGGAAGGAATTCTTAAAAATAGCAAACTCGACCGCTACACAGGCCGCATCAATGTGTCGCAGAAGTTGCTCGAAGACCGGCTCACGCTCGATGTGAACCTGACGGCTTCGCAAACGCTCAACGAACGCCCACCCATCGGTAGCCTGCTTGGCGGGGCCATCTCGGCCAACCCAACCTACCCGGCCTACGATGCTCAGGGTAAACCAACCCAATATCCTAACGGCACAAACCCGCTCATTACGCTGGATCTGGAGAAAGATGTAACGACCATCAACCGGGTGGTAGCCAACATTTCTCCTTCCTTCAAAATCACCAAAGACCTGGTCTATAAACTCAACCTGGGGGTTGACAATGCCAGTTCCGTGCGCGACCTGCAATCGTTGGCTAACGCCGTTCCCCAGCAAAACGGGCGGCTCGAAAGCATCTACGGCACCAACCGGAATACACTGATCGAGAACTACTTTACCTACTCGCTGGCCCGGAATAATCATACGTTAACGGCTTTGCTGGGCCATTCCTACCAAAAATTCTTTATCCAGGGTCGCAACTGGAGCATCAATAAATTCCCGATCACACCCATAGAGCCGATTTATAACCCCGGCCTGGGACAGGAACTGGCACTGGCCACGAACAAGCCGGGTGGCTTTGCCCTGGAAAATGAGTTGCAATCGTTTTTCTCGCGGGTCAACTACCAATTCAACGACAAGTATCTGCTAACGGCCACTGTGCGGGCCGACGGGTCGAGCAAGTTCGGGGCCAATAACAAATATGGGGTGTTTCCGTCGTTTTCGGCAGGCTGGCGATTGTCGGAAGAAGCCTTTCTGAAATCGGGGCCGTTTTCGGACCTGAAAATCCGGGCAGGCTGGGGCCAAACGGGTAATCAGGAAATCCCGTCCAAAATCACGCAGGCCTTGTTTACGTCACAGGTCGGAGCCACCACAAGCTACCCGCTCGATAATTCAACGGCGTATCCAGCCGGCACATCCTACACCCGCCTGGCCAACCCCGACATTCAGTGGGAGGTATCGTCGCAAACTGATTTGGGTCTCGATTTCGGCCTGTTCAACGGAGCATTGTCGGGCACGGTCGATTATTTCAGGAAGGTATCCAACAAAATCCTGCTCGAAGTAATTCCAGCCGATCCCGTTCAACCCGCTGCCACCTACTGGACCAACGTGCCCAACATGAGCATTACTAATCAGGGTGTCGAGCTGGATTTGAACTACCGATACGTGGCACCGCGCGGCTTCCGGTTCGACATTGGCGGTAACATCACGTTCATCGACAACATCGTTCGTAATTCGCCGTACTCGGTGATCACATCGGGGTCGGCAACGGGGTCCGGCTTGAGTACGGCAACAATCAACGGCTACGTGAACGACCAACCGATTGGCACGTTCTTTCTGAAAGAATTTACGGGTTTCGATGAAAAAGGCATCAGCACCTTCCGCGATGTGGATGGTGATGGCGTGGTGTCGGACAAAGACCGGATTTCGGCGGGGAGTGCCCTGCCTACGAAGCAGTTTAATATCAACGCCAATGCGGCCTGGAAAGGGTTCGACCTGGCGGTGAATTTTAACGGGGTGTCAGGAAACAAACTGTACGACAACACGGCCAACGCCAATTTCTACAAACTCCGGCTGTCGAAGGGCCTGAACACCACCACCGAAGCAACACAGTCGGCCAATGAGTCGATCAACAACTCGGCTCCGGTTTCCAGTCGCTACCTGAAAGACGGGGCTTTTTTCCGGCTGAACAACCTGGCACTGGGCTACAACCTCGACCCGAAGCGTATTGGGTTGAACCGCTGGATAACCGGCATCCGGCTGTCGGCAACGGGACAAAACCTGTTCGTGATCACCAAATACGATGGCTATGACCCGGAGGTAAACACGGACCGGACCATCAACGGGATTTCGTCGTATGGCATTGATTACCTGAGTTATCCGAAAGCCCGCTCATTCGTTTTTGGTCTCAACCTCACGTTCTAACTACCCATCAAACCATGAAAAAGATACTTTTCAGCACGCTGACTTTGTTCAGTCTGCTGCTTCTCAATAGTTGTACCGACCTGACCGAAAACGTGCTCGACGAAGCCTCGGCAACTGGTCTTTCCGACAAGCAGGCTGCCGACGGGAACCTGGCTCCCGTGTATGCCCGTCTGCCGGATTTATTTACCCACACGACCTATTTTGCTCTCCAGGAAATCTCGACCGATGAGGCTATTTTGCCCTACCGGGGCGGCACCGACTGGGGCGACAATGGCATTTATCTCGCCCTTCACCAACATACCCACACCAGCACCGACCCCAACATTCGCAATACGTGGCTGTTGCTGTTGCAGGGCATTTCGCGGTCCATCACGGCCATCAACACCCTACCCACCCTCAACGACCCGGTAACGAAGGTCTACCTTGCCGAAGCACGGGGAATGCGAGCCTATTACTCGATGGTGATGCTGGATCTGTTTGGGCTGGTCTTTGTGAAAGATGATCCGCAGGCCACCTCCGTTGTGTTGCGGGGCGAGCCGGCTGTGGAGTATCTTAAAAGCGAATTGCTGGCCGTTGAACCCGATTTGCTGACCACGGTTGGCCCCGGTCGCCTGACAAAAGGAGCTGTATATGGTCTGTTGGCCCGGTTACACCTCAATGCCGCTGTTTATCGCGACCGCTACGCCGATACGTTCACGGTGAAGCCGGAAGACATGGATAAGGTGGTGGAGTATTGCGATAAGATCATCAACGGTGGTCAATACCAGCTTTCGCGGGACTATTTCTCTCTGTTTAATTCCGATAACAACACCAACAAAGAGTTGATTTTTGCCGTTGACCAGCGCGCCGAACTCAACGGCCACAACCGTCTGGCCTACTTCTCGCTCTCGGGCGATCAGTTTCCGCTACCTGCCTTCACGGGAGCCAACGGCACCGATGGACCGGGCATTACCCCGGATTATTACCAGACCTGGGCCACGGCCTACGCACCTGGTGACCCTTCGGTTGATCCCCGATTTTTCAAACAAAACCTGCTCATTCCTGCCGATTCGTGCGTTGCTGAGGCTAATTTTAATTACAACCGGGGCATTTTGCGCGGTCAGCAATACGGCCTGCTCCGGGTGAATGGTGCTTTTGTCCGGTGTGGCACGAACTATCGCGTTGGTCGGCTCTTTAATGCTACCCGAAACAAACCAACGCTGCCTGTTAACTTCACGGAGAAAATTGATTATACTGTGGCGGGCAGCGATTACAGCACTGGTTATCGGGTTTTGAAGTATGAGTTCAGCAAGAAATCGGTGAGTGGCCGGAATCTGGGCGATGCCGACCTGGTGATTGTTCGCCTGGCCGATGTGTATCTGATGCGGGCTGAGGCTAAATTGCGCAAGAGTAACGATGCCGCGAGTGCTTTGGCCGACGTGAACACCGTGCGGGCCTCGCGCACCGCCACCACGCCCCCGCCCGCCCTCAGCAGCATGACCCTCGACCTGTTGTTCCGCGAACGCGGATTTGAGTTTTACTGGGAGATGCACCGCCGTACCGACATGGTTCGGTTTGGCAAATACGAAGGCAAATGGACCGAGAAAACGAACGCCGACAAACAAAAACGGATTTTTCCGATTCCGCAAACCGCCATCGACGGAGCGTCGAACCTGCCGGGCTACCTGACTCAGAATCCAGGCTATTGATCTGATTGTGCGGGTGCGTAGTCGGAGTGGGGCCATAAAATCCTACCCCGACTACGCACTTTTTATAACCTTTCGTCCTATGAAATTCGTACTACCGGTTTTAGTTCTTTTTGCGTTTGTTGGGTTCGTTGATCCTACTATCGACACGCTGAAACTCAATCAGATTCAGTGTATTGGTTCTCATAACAGCTATAAACAGGCTATTGATCCGGCTCTGTTCGCGCTGTTGAACCGGACGGATTCTGTTCGGTTCAAGGCCATCCAATACGCCCACCAGAGCCTGACCGAGCAGTTGAATCTGGGTTTACAAAACCTCGAAATCGATATTTATGCCGATACGAAAGGGGGGAAGTACGCCCGTCCACTGGGCCTGAGCCTGGCCAAAGGCCAACGTCCCTACGATTCGGCGGGGGTGATGAAGGCCCCCGGTTTTAAGGTGCTGCATATTCAGGATATTGATTTTCGGAGCAACTGCCTCACATTTCGGCAATGCCTGGAAGAACTCAAACGCTGGTCTGAAGCCCACCCGAACCATTACCCGGTGTTCGTGACGATGAACGCCAAAGATGACACCATTCGCCGACCGGGTTTCACGGTGCCGGAACCATTTACGGTCCCGGTACTGAATCAGTTAGACAGTGTTTTGCTGGCCACGTTGGGTCGCCCGCACCTGCTCATTCCCGACGATGTGCGGGGTACGAAGGCGACACTCGAAGCGGCCGTGCTGGCCGGCAACTGGCCAACGATGAAAGCGGCACGGGGAAAATTTCTGTTTGTACTCGACGAAACGGGCCGCAAGCGCGACCTCTACCGGATGGGGCATCCGGCTCTGGAGGGCCGGGTTTTGTTCACCAATACCGAGCCGGGAAATCCCGATGCGGCTTTCGTGATCCTGAATAACCCGAGAGCCGATAGCGCGAAAATCCGGGACTACGTTCAAAAAGGCTACCTCGTTCGCACCCGCGCCGATTCGGATACTAAAGAGGCCCGCGCCAACGACTACCGCAGTTTTGAAGCCGCCCAAAAATCGGGTGCGCAGATAATTACGACCGATTATTACGCCAAAAGTGAGTTCTTTGCTTCGTCATACATCATCCGGTTTGTCAACGAGAGTTACCTCCGTCCAAACCCTTTGCTTCGTCCCTAATGCGATCTATCCTGCTCTCCTTCTGCCTGTTAGTGGTCCTGTCTGCATCGGCCCAGAAAAAAGCGCACCGCCACTCCTCCGATAAACGAATGCTGGCCGATTCGGCGCGGCCCGGTGTCCCACTCGCTATGCCCTACAACCGGCTCATCGACGCGGCTGGTACGGCTCTGACCTTTGGCGACCCGAAACTCGAAAACCACGCCCTCGACGTAACGCCCCTGCCGGGCGGAACCCAGCTTGTGGTTGAAGATCGCTATGGAATCGCCGTGATTGACCGGGTCAGCCGGACGGTTGCATACCGATGGAGCCTGAGCGACAACCCGACCACGAAGGGCATGATGAGTACCTTTTCGGGCATCGAAGCCGTAGTGTTTCGGGGGCAAACTTACCTCGTTTGGGGGGCATCGGAGCGGGAACGGGGCAAATCGGGCGTGGTGATGGCCACCTGGGCGAACGGGAAAATTGGGTCGGTGGAGTTGATCACGTTTGCGGCTGTGGCTCCGTCGCCCCTGTCGATACCCAACGATGTGGCCGTGCAACAGGTGGGCGACGAATGTTTTCTGTATGTGGCCCTGAACGGCAACAACCAACTCGCCAAAGTGCGTCTGTCTGATCGGAGTATCGTCTGGACAGCCCCCACCGGCGTGGCTCCCTATGGCGTGGCCCTGTCGCAGGGGCGGGCATTCGTCACCAACTGGGCTGGTCCCGTTCCCCGCGTGGATTCGTCCGATTCGACCACTAAACTCGAAACGGCTGGCGTACCCTGGGGACAAGCCTACATTGACCCAAAAACGGGTGCCATGGCGCGGGGAACAGTGTCGGTGATCGAGCAGGAACAGGGTCGGGTTGAGGCCGAAATACCCGTCGGACTGCATCCCAACGCTATTTTGGGCAGTCCCGATGGAAAAACGGTATATGTGGCGAATGGCAACAGCGACTATGTATCGGTGATCGACGCGCAAACCCGGCAGGTGACGGATTCCATAGCGGTTGGCTTGTTTGGAACCAACAACCGCTATGTTGGCAGTACGCCCAATGCCCTCGCCCTCGACTCGGCAGGCACTACGCTCTATGTAGCCAATGGTCTGGACAACGCCCTGGCTGTGATTGATTTAAACACCCAGCCCGCCGGAACTGGCAGTGAGGTACGGGCTGGGGTCGTGCGCGGTTATATTCCCACGCAGGCCTATCCGGGCGGACTGGTGCGGTTGGGAAATGAGTTGTTCGTCACGAATCTGGAATCGACGGGTGCCCGCGCCCTGAACCCGGTGGACCGGGGAAGTCAACGCAAACCGGCTATTGATCAGGATGCCTATAACGCGCACCGGCAACGGGCTTCCGTGTCCATCATTCCCGTACCGACCCCATCTGAACTGACCGCCTACACCGAACGGGTTCGGAAACTGAGCCTGCAATTTCGGCTGGCCCTGGCCGAACAACTGCCCCGCCCGAAGGCCCGCCCCCGGCCCGTGCCGGAGCGCATCGGCGAACCCTCGGTGTTTAAACACGTCGTGTATATTATCAAAGAAAACCGCACCTACGATCAGGTTTTGGGCGATATGCCCGAAGGGCGGGGGAGGGCCTCGCTCTGCATTTTCGGGGATAGCGTCACGCCCAATCAGCACCGGCTGGCGCGGGAGTTTCTGTTGCTCGATAATTATTACGTATCGGGCAAATCGTCGGCAGAGGGGCACCATTGGGCCGATGCCGCCATGGTGACCGACTATACCGAAAAGAGCGTTCGGGCGTGGTTCCGGTCCTATCCGCACGTACTCTACGACGCGCTGGTGTACAACAAAAACGGCTTGATCTGGAACAACGCCCTCGACCACGGCAAAACGGTTCGTATCTACGGCGAAGCCTGCACTTGCGAGTATGACAAGAAGCAGTATGACTGGCAGAAACTCTATCAGATGCGGCAGGGCGGCATTCCGCAAACGGGGCAACCGTTTTCCTATACCAACACGACCACCATTTCGCGGGTGCGGCCCATTCTGGCCATGAACTTCCCCGGCTGCGACGATGAAACCATCAGCGACCAAATGCGGGCCGATGCGTTTATTCAGGAATTGAACGAAACGGCAGCCAAACCCGGCGACGAATGGCCTAACCTGCTGGTGATGTCGCTGCCCAACGACCATACGGCGGGCATGAGTCCGAAATTTCCCACGCCCCGCGCTATGGTGGCCGACAACGATCTGGCTGTGGGGCGCATGGTGGAGGCCATTCAGAAAAGCCGCTTTGCCGACAGCACCGTGATTTTTATTACGGAAGATGACTCGCAGGCGGGCTGGGACCATGTGTCAGCCTATCGCACAACGGGTTTTGTGATCAGCCCCTATTCGCGGCTCCGGCGCACGGTGACAACCAACTACAACCAGACCTCGATGGTGCGCACCATTGAGCAGATTCTGGGTTTGCCACCCATGAACGTGATTGACGCAACGGCCCTGCCTATGTTCGATTGTTTCACCGACAAACCCGACAATACGCCTTTCACTGCCCTGCCCAATCAGATTCGGCTTGACGAAATGAACAAACCACTCTCGTCGCTGCGGGGCCGGGCGTTGCAGTATGCCCGCGATTCGGAAGAGCAGGCCGAAGAGGGCATCGACACGGGCGAAGATGCCCTGACCAACCGGATCCTGTGGTTTTGGGCGCGGGGCAATGCACCCTATCCGGTTGGGTCCAAAAACGAACGTTAGGGTTTGCCCCTGAGCGAGCGTTTCGTTCTATATCCGTTATAGAGGTAAAGGAATTTACTATAACTATCCAGAACTGTCTTTTTGGTAAGATATACTGCTACACTTTTAAAAAACATAGTTCAATTACCGTTTGCTCAGAACCTAAGCCGTAATACCCTAAAATTCACATAGGTTGCAAAAATTTTGATGCTATTGAGTGCAAAATTCCGACTAAAGTCTGACTGCTTTCCGGCTACCTCACCCCCAATGATTATCAACCAGTAAACCAAGCACCTATGCAACGTATTTACGTCCCTACGCTTCTTATCGTATTACTCGCTTTATCCACGCTCAACACGTTTGCTCAGGCCATCCGTTATGTTAAACCGACAGCCTCCGGCACGGGCGACGGCTCGTCGTGGGGCAATGCGTCGGGCAATGTACAGTTGATGCTCAACAGCTCCGTTCTCAATGATGAAGTTCGGATGGCGCAGGGCCTTTACTATCCCACGCTCGATCAGGATGGCAACGTAAACAACGGTAACCCTCGCCGACGGACGTTTACCATTCCGGGGGGTATTCGGCTGCGGGGGGGCTATGCCGGCACCGGCACCAATCCAAACCAACGCCAAACGGCTCCGTCGAGCACGACGCTTTCCGGTGATATTGGTGTAGCGGGCAACACGGCTGACAATTGTTACCACGTGGTGACGATGCCCAATGCCTTCTCAACCATCTTGGATGGCGTGGTGGTGACGGGTGGCAACGCCAACACAGTCGTGTCGGGCTACGGAACCCGCGACCTGTATGGGGGCGGTATTCTGCTGCTTAACCTGGCTCAGGACCTCGTTACGCCCTTGCTGTTCCAGGTTTTTGTGGTCAATAATCAGGGTACGAATGGGGCGGGATTAGCCAACTTCGGTGGAACACTGGATGGCAACACGCTCGTTCGGGTCAGCAATCCACGGCTTCAAAGCTGTTTGTTTGAGAACAACCGGGCCACGCGGAACGGCGGGGCTTTCTACAATACGGGTAATGCATCTCCCCAACTGACAAACTGTGTATTCCGACAAAATACGGCCGTGAAGAGCGGGGGCGGTATTAGTCATGAAAACTTCAGCGGACTAACCCTCACCATGAGCGCCACGCTGACGGGCTGTGTTTTTGAAAACAACTCGGCTACGGTCAGTGGTGGGGCTATTGAACACCTTAGCTCGCAACGAATGAGGATGGAACCCATACTGAGCCGATGCAAATTTATCGGCAACGTGTCGAGCGTTGAGGGTAGTGGCCGGGGAGGTGCCATTAATAACCGGGCATCGGGGGGTATGCTGAGGGTTGAGTCGTCCAATTGCTGGTTTTATAATAATCGGGCCGATCAGGGCGGGGCCGTTTTCACGAATACAACCTCCACGTCCAGCAATGTAGGAAGCTGGTTTTACCAGTGTACGATAACGGGGAATAGTGCCCGGGTGGGTGGGGCAATTTATCACAGCAACAATACAACCACCGGCGGAGAGATTTATAATGCCACGCTATACATTGTTAACACCATTCTCTGGGGCAATACGGCAACGGCCAATTTGCCGGGCATTGCCTTTTATGGGCTTTATGAACCTCAAACCAATTATGCTATCATCCAGGGTTGTGCCAGCCAAAGCTGGTGTAGCAGCATACCCCGCAACATCGACATTGACCCGTTGCTGGAGCCCGATAACCTGACACCCTCAGCCGACAGCTATGTATTGAACATTGGAACCCCATCGACCAGCACGGCATTGCCCGGAAGTATGCCCGGAGTTTTTAGCGTAGGCCCTACCGATATAGATGGTTTCCCACGGGTGCAGGGTGGTCAGATCGACCTCGGGGCTGTTGAAACAGAATACACCGCCACGAAAGTGTACTCGATAACGGCTGGTAACTGGAGTAATAGCTCGATCTGGAATTGTGGTTGTGTGCCACTACCCGAACGAACCGTGGTGATCCGGCACGCTGTTCAAATGCAAGCTAATTATACCGGCAACGCCCACAAGTTGCAGTTCGACCCGGGCGGGCGTTTGCAATTTTCAACACCCCAATCGCGACTCATAACCGCACCTTGACGCGAATGGAGTAGCGATTATCCGGTGGTGCAACGAACATATATTTCCCTTCAAACTCATGAACACCATTGCTCCCGCCACTCCCAAACGCACCATGACCGATACGCATTTCGGAAAGAAAGTGGTGGATAGTTACCGATGGCTCGAAGACATGAAAAGCCCTGAAGTAAGAGATATGACAAAATGTTGGCCGTGCGCTATGGCGAGGTCAAGAAAAGAGATTGTTAAAAAATAGCAAAGCCATGACAACACATCTACTTCGCTTGCTAATTGCCGGGCTATTGTTGGCCCTTCCCCTGTTGGTTCATGCTCAAATCGGATTTAACTCCGGTACTGGAGTTACACCCAAACAGGATGTAGAAATGTATAGCCGAAACCGATTTCTGGTTCACTCCAAATACAGCCCGACCACTGATACGGCGTATCCCACCAGCGTTATCAATTGCGCCGTTAGCGCACCATCGCTAACGACACCGACCGGTATTTTGCTCGACCCCGGTGGCAGCAGTAACTACCCGGCGAGCCTGACGTGTACACAGCTTATTCAGGATGTGACCACCTCGGGCAGTGTTGGTTATGAACTGACATTCGACTCATTTGGCACGGAGGCCAACGGTGATTCCTTAATCATTGAGGATGCATATGGTGGACGAATTGCCTTTTCGGGCAGCACGCTACCACCAACGCTGCTGCTACCAAGTTACATTTTTCGGGTTACCTTCAAGTCTGACAACGATGCCATTACCGGAACCGGCTTTCAACTGCGCTGGCGGAAGTTGATTGGCGATGGAGGCATCACTCTGTTTGGTAGTTCCTTGCAGTTCGATATCAATAAATTCGCTTTGGTGGGTGGGTTACATGGGGCCGCTACGTTACTTCAGGCTGGCAAAGGAGCTACTATTTTAGGACACCGTAATTCGGCTATCGGAGACTATGCCACTGCCATTGGTCGCAGTAATGTGGCTTCGTATGAGAACGCTACGGCAATCGGGTATGATAACTCGGCCAGCAGTTTCGATGCCATCGCATTGGGTAGACAAAACAACGCTTGGGGTGTGGAAACGGCCGCTGTTGGCTCAGGAAATCAGGTCGATGGCGATTACTCGTCGGCACTGGGATACTACAATATAGTACCCGGACGGTACGCCATTGCATTAGGATTCCGAAACACGGTGAGCGGGCAGAGTGCAACAGCCCTCGGCTTCAGGAACGTTGCTAGTGGTGCTAATTCGACCGCATTAGGAAATCTCGTTTCGACGAATACCCAATCAGGGGCCTTTATCATTGGGGATAACAGCCCGGTGGCTTCTACCTCCGCCACAGCGATCAATCAGTTTACGGCCCGTTTCGCCAATGGCTACCGCTTATTTACCAATGCCAACACCACCATTGGGGTTCAGGTAACAGCTGGTGGCAATGCCTGGTCGGCTATCTCCGATTCCACTAAAAAAGAGCGGTTTCTATCCCTGAACCATGCCGATTTGCTAGCCAAACTCCGCACCCTGCGGCTGGGCACCTGGAACTACAAAGGCCAACGAGATCAGCGGCACTATGGCCCGATGGCCCAGGACTTTTTTGCCCGCTTCGGCCATGATGCCTTGGGCGTAATTGGCTGTGACACCTTGCTCAATAGCCACGATTTCACCGCCGTAACCCTGAGCGGGGTGCAGGCCCTGGCTATCGAAAACGAGCAACTAAAAACCCGAATTGCCTATCTGGAACAACAGGCGCAGGTGGCCGAACGCGAGCGCACCCAAACAACCGCCCGGCTGGAAGCCCTTGAGCGGGCGGTGTTGGTTCGGCCCGTTCCCCGCACAAGTGTGATAACTCAACGGAAGCGCGTCCGATCTTTCTAAGTACATACACCCTATGACAATACGACTCCTTCTACTCCATTTTGGCTGGTTTATACTGATGATCACTGTGGTTGGTCAGGCATCGGGGCAAGCTCCCCGTTCGCTTGATTCGTTGCTCCGCTTCCTGCAAACTGCCCCACGCGATTCGCTCTATTTGCGGGCGCAGAACGATGCAACCATCCAGCTTACGTACCGAACGGCAGATTATTACCGCGCTGACTCGGTGGCCCGGCAACAGGAGTTTTTGGCCCAAAAACTCAACAACGCCAGTGGTTTATACGAAGCCTATCGGAATCGGGCTTCCGTATCACTTTTCAAGGCCGACTATGCCGCAGCACTCCCACTATTTCAGAAAGCCCTGTCGGTGGCCGAAGCACGCAACCTGCCCCGCAAGGTGATCTACGGAGCCATGGGCAATGTGGTGACGGGTTACGACAAACTGGGGCAGAATGAGCAAGTGATTCAGGCCGCGCTCCGGGCCATTCGATACCAGGAACAGTATGACGTGCGACCCCGGCAGGCTATTCCGCACCGGCTCATTGGCAGTGCCCTCGTGAAACTGAACCGGGCAACCGAAGCTATTTCCTATTACCAGAAAGCAGGGGAGATTTTCCGCGAAAACGGCGACCCCAGGGGCATTGGCATTTTCGAGTATCAGTTGGGTGACTTTTACCTAAACCTGAAACAACCCAAACAGGCACTGTCTCATTATCGGGAGTCACTGAAAATCGGGCAGGACATAAAATTTGAACTGCTTCAATTCGACGCGCTCAATGGGTTGGCCAACGCCAACCGTGCGTTGAACCGCCCGGCTGAGGGGTTTGCGCTGGCCCGACGCGCTCTGGCTATTGCCGACAAACAGCAGAACGCCCTGGGCCGCGCCACGGCATTGGGAACATTGGGTTTGTTATACAAAACACAAAAAGACGACAAACAGGCCGAAACATACCTCAAACAGGCACTCACCCTGGCGGAGAAAGAAAATAATAAAGAAGATGCCCGTAAATACAGTCAGGCCCTGGCCGACATCTATGCCGGGCAGCAAGAGTATAAATTAGCATTTCAGTTTCAAAGCCAGAAAAACCGACTCATTGACTCGGCCCTCACGGCCAACACCAACACGGAAGTGCAACGGTTACTGGTTCGGTATAAAACCGAGAAAAAAGAGACCCAGATCAAACTCCTTCAGCAAGAGGCTTTGGTGCGCGAGAAAGAAGCCGCCCGGATTCGGTTGCTCAACAATGCGCTGTTGGTGGGTGGGCTGATGGGGCTGTTGCTGGTGGGGGCGGTGGGGGCGTGGCTGCTCAACCGGGCCAAACTCAGGCGACTCGAAGAGGCTCAGGCACTCCGAAAACGCATTGCACAGGATTTGCACGACGAGGTGGGCAGCACCCTCAGCAGCATCTCCCTCCTGAGCGGGCATGCGAATAAACTAATTGCCGAAAAACGGTCCGGCGTGGATACGTCCGGCGGGGATACGTCCGGCGGGGATACGTCCGAAACGACTCAACGGTTGGTGCAGAAAATTTATACCGATGCCCGTCAGATTCTTGAAAACATCGACGAGATCATCTGGACGATCAACCCCGGCAACGACTCGCTCCAACGCATCGCCCTGCGGCTACAGGAATATGCCCAACCCCTGATGGAATCCAAAGACATCCGGTTTCGATTTCATATTGACCCCTCGCTCGATGGGTTCCCGGTGTCGATGGAGACCCGACGGAATGTCTATCTCATTGGCAAAGAAGCCATTAATAACCTTGTCAAGTACGCGCAGGCAACCGAAGCTACGTTGCGGTTTGAGCGGCAGCACCGACAGCTTCGGGTAGTGATTGCCGACAACGGACAGGGTTTCACGTCGGATTCGGAATCCAGCCGCAACGGGCAACAGAATATGCAACAACGGGCCGAAGCAGTGGGCGGCACCCTGTCGGTGCAGTCGGCACCGGGTGAAGGCACCCGGCTCGAACTGCTGCTGTCGGGGTCTATCGGATGATTATCCGATGGTGCAGCATTGTCCGTAACCCTACTTTTATGCCATGATCCGCATCTGTATTTTCGACGATAATGATTCCCTGCGCGAAACCCTCGCCCTTGTTTTCGATGCCACCGACGACCTGATCGTGATGGGGCACTATCCTAACGCCCTGACCGTGGTGGAAGCCATCCGGCACGACCAGCCCGATGTGGTTTTGATGGACATCGACATGCCTGGTCGGACGGGGATCGAAGCCGTGCAACTTATTCACCAGCAGGAAGTTGTCGCAGGTGTGTTCCCGAAGATTCTGATGCTGACGGTGTTTGAGGATACCGAGCGCATATTTTCGGCAATTCAGGCTGGGGCAGTAGGCTATTTGCTCAAGAAAACCCCCGCCGACCGCATTATGGAGGCCATTCGGGAGGTGGCTTCGGGCGGGGCCGCCATGACCCCATCCATTGCCCTGAATGTGCTACAAGCCTTCCGTCAACAAAATAACTCCCCCCGCCCGGATTCCTTTGCCCTCACCACCAAAGAACATGAGGTGTTGCACCGACTGGTGGAGGGCGACAGCTACAAACTGATTGCTCACCACTGCGCCATCTCGATGGGGACAGTCCGTACCCACATCGTCAATATCTACGAAAAACTCCATGTCAACTCCAAATCGGAGGCCGTGTCGAAAGCGTTGAAAACGGGACTCTTTAAGTAAAGGGCGCGGGGTAAAGGGTGTAAATGGTGAAGGGCGACTTTTGGAGAGTCGCCCTTCACCATTTACACCTATATCATACATTTATCCGATTGATAGGCTGTTACCGAGGCCCTACCTTAGCCCGACTAAAGGCTTGCCGACCGGGCGGCAAACTGGCCCGATTTTGATTTTTCACAACAAGTAAAAGCAAACAGGACAACCATGATTAAGCACTTACTTTTCGTTCTTTTTTTACCCAGCGAAAAAGCGGGTCGCCTGTTATCACGTTTTAAAACTCTTCTCTACCTCTAAACAGTTGGTTTATGTTTCCTTCCCCAAATCCCAAAACGCAGCCCGCAAATCCCATTGATTTCAAAATACCCAATAAGCCGGTTCTGGTAAACCTACAGGCTCATCCTGAGCTGGACCGCGTGACCCCTGCCGACCACTGGTGGATGCACGAAGCCACCGAAGCCGGTATTAACGCCCGCATTGCGCTAGGATATCGACTCTTTCAGTTGAAAGCGAATCCTCGTCAGCCCGGTCTCTTTTCAGCCCTGTTTGTACGAAATCAGGGATCTTACGAACGAACTGGTGCCGGTTGGGAACTCGGCCTGACCGAAGCAGAGGTGCAGGAGCGGGTCAACAATCCGAAACGTCGCATTATCAGCATTTGCCCGGTTGTAACGGGGAATACCTCGGTTCGTTATGGTATAGTTTTTGTCGGTAATCAACTCGCTCAACATTGGGAGTATAAAGTCCTTACAGGCCAGAAAAAACTGGCCGACCTGCTCACCGAAGCGCAGGCGTTCGGCGGGCGGATTGTGGATGTGGCAACGGCTGTTACTTCGACCAACCAACAGAAGCCCCTGCCCGTTAATCTGCACCTGACCACCTACTCGGCGGTAATTACCAAAAATGCTCCCGGCGAAATCGTTACCCAATGGGTTGGCCGTAGCAACCTGACGGATTTGAGCATTCTGATTACCAGGAAGAACCTACAGGAAAAGCAACCCGTCCGGCTGGTGGCACTTGTGCCAGTTACTGCGTCTATCAAAAAAGAGGTTTTCGACTACGTTCTCGAAACCCGGCCAGCTGACCAGAATAACTGGTTTTTAGATAGCCTGACGTTTTCGCAGGTAGATGACCCTGATCATATTGGCCATGCCACCCGACGCTTGCAGGCCCGTCCTATATACCTCGTGCAGAACGCGGATACGGGCCGCTACACCACCTGCCTGATTGATAACGGCCCCTTAAGTATCCAGGGAAAAAGCACATCGGCTGCTTATGATCCTATGGATCAGGCTGTTATGCAAACGCTGAAAACCTATGGCATTCCGGGGGCCGTGCTGGCTATTGCCGCAAATGGGAAACTGATCCATGCAAAAGGATATGGTAACGCCAATTTTGGTGCGGGAAAACCGGCAACGCCCGACACGGTGTTCCGTCTGGCCAGTATATCAAAAGGCATTTCGGCCCTGGCCGTGCTGCGACTCATTCAGGATGGAACCAAGCTCCCCGACAACAAAACGACCTTAAGCTTAGATACAAAGATTTTCGGGCAACTGTTTGCTGCATCGACGGGTACGGACGACCAGAAAAAACTGAACGCCATTACCCTTCGGCATCTGCTGGAACATCGGACGGGATTTCACAACGATTTAGCCTGGCTAACCAGCCCGAAACACGCCCTTGACCACGCCACGCCGGTGGTTAGCACGCCCGGTACGGTGGATGCCTACAAAAACGGCCACTATCACCTTGTCTATCTAATTGTTAAGCTCCTGTCGGGCTTGCCCTATGAATCGTATGTTCGTCAGAAATTGCTCGATCCGCTGGGTATCAAACGGATGGGTATGAGTGGTTCGCTCCCCAATGCACAAAACCTGACCGAAGCCAACTATTACAGTCAGATGGGGTCGTTTAACCGAATTCAGAACTGGGCAAAACCTGATGAGCGACAGTTTGCGGGCGATGTGGCCACCTGGATCCAAAGCCCCCCCGAACGGCAGGGGGCCTCGGTGTGGGCCGCTTCACCCATTGATCTGGTGCGCCTGATGGTCTCCGTCGATGGCTCGCGGCAGGGGATGCGCGTACTCAATCAAGCGCATTTTGAACTGATTGCCAACGGGGCTACGGCCTCCGCTGGTGCAGCCTTTCGTGGGCTGGCCTTTAGTGTAAACCGGGGCGTTGGTTCCGCGTTTGCCCTGAATCACAACGGCTATCTGCCCGGCTCGACCTGTGCCTACCTCCGACGACGAACCGATGGACTAACCTACTGCTGGGCGATCAATGGCGATTCGGCGCGGGTTTTCGAGACAGAAGAAGGCAAAAAAACCGATGCCGTTGTCGCGCTCATTCCCGAACAAAACGAAGCAATCTGGGCAGTTGATGCAGCAGTAAGCAATGCGCTCGATAAGTTGCCGAACCCCTGGCCGGGTCAGGAAAGCGACTTGTTTCCTGACTACGGTTTCTGACAGATGACCTTCTTTCAGCAATATTCGGGGCGACCCAACAGTGAACCCCGTCCACATCCGGGCCATTAGTCGCCAGGAAGACCGCCCCGATCGGATAAAACTGCTTCTGAGCAACGGCGAAGCACTCGAGGTGGCCCGCTGTCGGCTGGCCGAGGTGCGGAAACAACTCCGGGTTTTAACTAATTGACCAACATCTCAACTATATGACTAAGAACCATTTAAACTTGCTTATTACCAGCCTGCTACTGATTCCCCCCCTTTTTGTTCGTGCTCAAATGGGCTTTAACACGCCAACAGGTGTCTCACCCAAACAGGACGTGGAGATGTACAGCCGCAATAATTTCCTGGTCCAACAAAAATATCGTATAACTACCGACCCTATCTCCGGTACCTATACCACGAGTTGCCCTGGTGGCTCCTCATCGCTGACGGAAACAGCGGGAGTCTTGCTTGACCCCGGTGGCAGTGGAAATTATGCTCCCAACTCAACCTGCGCCCAGTCTTTTTATGATGACACTGAATCGTTTGGTATAGGGTATGAAATCACCTTTGAGACGCTGAATACGGAAGCAAACGGCGACTCCGTGATTATCGAGGACTTATACGGCGGCCGGATTGCGTTTTCGGGTACGGTGTTGCCGCCAGTTTTGCTGGTGCCGGGTTATGCGATGACCATACGGTTCAAATCAGATAACGATGGCACGGTTGGAACTGGTTTCCGGCTTCGCTGGCGCAAGGTATATTTCGATTTTGGGTCATTTGGAGGAACCCTGCATTATGATCTCACAAAATCTTCACTCGTAAGTGGACTGCATGGTGTTGGGGTGGTTCAGAGGGCGGGAGTAGGGGCCACTATCACGGGTATCGAAAATGAGGCTCCCGGCTATGTTGCTATAGCAATGGGGGCAGGAAATTCTGCCCGTGGTCGCTTTTCCACCACGTTAGGATATGGTAATAATGCCGTGAATCGAAATGATGTTGCCATTGGAGAGAGCAATACGGCCAGTGGTTACGGGAGCGTGGCTATAGGCAGTGAGAATTTGTCGAGTGGAGCTGAAGGCATAACGATAGGGCAATCCAACACGGCGAACGGGCCAGGGGCGGTAGCGATTGGCGACAGAAACGTTGCCAACGGGAATCACTCGTTTGCCATTGGTGGCTCCATGTCAAACAACGGTTTCCAGGGTGCCTTTTCCATTGGCGACTATAGCACAGCCGCCAAAACCCTCAGCACAGCCGCCAACCAATTCACGACCCGCTTCGCCGGGGGTTACCGGCTCTTTTCCAACTCCGCCAGCAACATTGGCGTGCAGTTGCCCGCTGGCGGCAATGCCTGGTCGGCCATTTCGGACTCGACCAAAAAAGAGCGGTTCCTGCCCCTGAACCATACCGATTTGCTCACCAAACTCCGCACGCTCCGGCTGGGCACCTGGAACTACAAAGGGCAACGCACCGAGCGGCATTACGGCCCGATGGCCCAGGATTTCTTTGCCCGTTTTGGTCATGATGCACTGGGCGTAATTGGCTGTGATACGCTACTCAACAGCCACGATTTCACCGCTGTCACCCTGAGCGGGGTGCAGGCTCTTGCCCTGGAAAACGAGCAGTTGAAAGCCCGCATTGCTCAGTTAGAACAGGAGCGTATGCGGTCTGATGCTCGCTTTGAGGCTCTCGAACGGCGAGTGTTTATCCGGCCTGCGCCCCGCGCAACAGCAATCACGCGACTTAAACAGACCCGGTGATTTCCGCTAAAAATAAATTACTACAAATGCCAGTCAATTACTGAAAAACATGAACCACACGTACAAAATCCTGACAATCTTGCTGTTGAGCAAGCTCGCGGCCTTCGGTCAATCGGCTCCTGCCACCGACTATATGAACCTCGGCGGTGCCAATGTGCGCGTTGGGGTAGGTTTTACGAATGCCTCCGGGGTGTATCCGCGCTACCCGCTCTCGTTTCCCAACGTGGTGGGTGACAAAATTTCGCTCTGGAACACCAACCCGGCTACGCCCAACGCTCCGCACTACGGGCTGGGGGTTCAGGGTGCCCGATTCCAACTTTTCGCCCCTGCCGCCAGCGACAATATTGTGTTTGGCATTGGCAGTTCGGCCAATTTTACGGAGAACGTGCGCTTTACGGGTGATGGCAAGGTGGGTATCGGGACGGATACGCCGGGTAGTATGCTCACGGTGCGAACGTCGGGGGTGGGGATTGAGCAGACCAGCGCGGAGTTTGGCGTGCGGATTGGCGTGGGGGCTACCTCGCTGGGCGGGGTGTTGCAAACCATCAGCAACCATCCGCTGCTGTTCAGTACTAACAACGGCAGCAGCCCGCAGATGGTGATGACAACGGGCGGTATTGTGGGCATTGGCACCGGAACCGGCCCATCGGTGGCGGGACTGGTGGTGGACAAAAAAGTGGGCGCGACCAACGCCATCTTTGGCTCCAATACAACGGGGGTAGCCATCGAAAGCAATTTTCCGGGTGTAAGTCTGAACGGCTACTGGAACAGCGGGCGTAAAGCGATTGCCCCCGGGTTTGTGGGCGGCATGGGGTTCAACCCAACCACTGGAACGCTCTCGCTCTACACCTCACTGAGTTCGGCCACTGCTGCAAACGCACCGATAACTGCCTCCGACCGGCTAGCGATTCTGGCGAATGGCAACGTGGGCGTTGGCACGACAAATCCCCAGGCCAGCTTACACGTGGCGGGCAGTGTGCGGCTGGCAACTGGCAATCAGGGCGAAGGGAAAGTGCTGACCTCCGATGCCGATGGCGATGCCAGTTGGCAGAAGTCGGGGTATGGGGCTGTTGTACTTTATAGCCCCTATAATCAGTTGGTTGCTATTGATTATGGTGTTGGTGATTATGATATCCGTTCCGCACCGGCTTCATTAACCTTGACGGCTACGATGGATGACGATAGTCGATACACAAACCTTAGTTACACAGTAGGGCAAGCTGGCTATTATCAACTTAATGGCTCGTTATCCGCTCAATTACCTTTGAATGATGTTCCTAATCAAGTTTACACTTTTTTCTATACTGTTCAGGTAACTGTAAATGCTATAGTCAAAGCCGAAAGTCTTAAAGGAAAATTTGTTTATTCATCCAGCTCTGGTATCGATAACGACCTTCCAGCTATTCTTAACTCAGTTATTAAGTGTAACGTTGGCGATATAGTTGTGTTTAAGTTAAAAGGTAATAGTCAAGGACCCGCTTTTGGAACTGCAGGGGGGGATTTGTCCCAATGCCGTGTTTATGGCGCTCAATTCACCATCACCAAACTCTAACCGCCCTCTTGGCCTCATACTCTTATCCAACTGTGTCTCTTTTGTTTCCTGCACCTGGAGCAATCAACAATCAAACACTAAATCCGACAGAAACGCATGAAAACGAATGGTTTAAACCGAGCCTTGCTGGCCTTGCCGGCTGCCCTTGCCCTGTTGTCCGCCACAATACCCCCTGATGATTTCAGTTACCTCAAAAACAAGTCGGTCGATTTGCGGCCTCAAATCAATCAGATGGGCATGGCCGTTCGTGACCAGGCCCCACGAGGCACCTGTACGCTCTTTGCCACTACCTTCCTGATTGAGTACTGGACAGGCCGCGACAAGAGCCTGAAAAACGTCGATTTCTCGGAGGAATACCTGGCTGCTGCTGCCCGTCGGGCATCCATCGATAAGAGCGACAACTATTTTTTTAGCGAAGCGGCTGCAGGCTACGAAGAATATGGCATTGTTGAGGAGAAAGACGTGCCTTACCAGAAAGTAAACCCCATCAACGCCAGTTACCTGCAAGACGACAGCCCTACTACGCTGGCCCTGCTCGAAAAGGGTAAAAAAAACCGAATGCTGGAGTCAGAAGTGCTGCTGGGGCCTAACAATGCGCAGGGTAAGCCCGGCTTGTCCGACGAGCAGTTCAAACGCATTCTGACGCAACTGGACAAGCAAAACCCCGTGGCGGTGGGCTATGCCGGGGTCAGCAGTATGACGTTTGTGCAGGTGGGGACACCCGTTTCGGTCATCGTCGATGGGTTCGGTGAAGCGCAATACGGTCATACGGTCCCGCTGGTAGGCTACGTACTGGATGCTAAGGTGCCAGGCGGAGGCTATGTTATCATCCGCGATTCGGGCGGTCCCAATGTGGGCGACAAAGGCTATTGGTACATGGGATTCAACTACCTCAGAAAATTCGTTTATGATGTGTTGATTTTCGCGAAAACACCGCCGAACCTGCTGGCAACCAACCCAACCGTCAATAAAGACTTCATCCAGAAACGGTGGCTCCGGCGTAAAGACATTCTGATGCAGAACAGTCAGGTTCGGGCGCGGGTACGAACCCCATTCATCACGGCTAACAAGTTAAAAACTAACCTATTAGCGCAATCCCGGCAATGAAACAGGCTCGTTCAATCGGCTAAGTTGTTTGACTGCTGTATCCTCAAAATCAAAACAACATGAACCTCCACTCCAACACCCCATCTGCCGCATTTATCCGTTGCGACAACCAACGAATCGGCTGTGACTCCATTATCTGGCTCGAAGGCGATTATAATTATACCTACATCCATCAGTTGAGCAAACCAACAAAAGTTTCGGCCCGAACACTCAAATGGTACGAATCGCGCCTGACTCAGTTTATCCGGGTTCGGCGCGATGCGATGGTCAACCCGGCGCACATTCGGGCGGTGTTCCGCGACGAGACCCGCCCCGACCAACTGAAACTCCTGCTGAGTAACGGGGAGGTTCTGCCCATTGCCCGCCGACGGTTGGCAGAGGTTCGGCAACAGGTTCGGCAATCGGCTTAACAATGCTAAAACCAATCCTCGTTGATCTCACGCGCCTGTTTCTGCTCCAAAACCCCACAACCGTTATCCAGACGGCCAAATCCATACCCCACTTCCGCGACCGGGCCGAAGCCTGGCGCATCCTGCCTGTTTCTATGAATTTAAACAAATAACCTCGCAACCCCATGAAAAATAGCTATTTACTGCTGCTGATTGCCCTGGTCCTCATGCCATTTACGCTTCTGGCCCAGAAGCCCCCGCTGTCGGCCACGCTGACGAAGCCGGGCAGCCAAACGATCAAGTTCAATCCCAATCAGAAAATCCCCACCCTCAATTTGCCCTGCAAGCTGACCAACGGCAAAGACCGCCCGTTTCCTTGTGAGTTTTCGTTCGATAAACTGGAGTATTACGGCAACGATGGCTCACTGTTGGCTACGGCGAAACCCGCCAAAGGGCAGGCCCCCTTTACACCGATACCGTTCAACAAAGCCAAAAAATCGGCTCCGGCGGGTCAAACGGGCCTTATTACCTACACGGTCAAAGCGTATTTCACGCGCCGGAACAAACCGGCGTTTCCCGTGAGCAAAGGCTACCAGATTCGTTCGTGCAACGTAACCGCCTGTCTGCAATCCGACCAGATTTCGACTGCCTTAGCGGGTCAGACGATGCCCGCCGGACTGGGCGACAAGGCCATTGTAACTTTTGACCTGTCGTGGGTTTACGGCAAAAAAGACGGGGTGATGATTGGCCCGCACGAACTCTATATCGAGAACGACGTGACAACGACCAAGTTTGCATTCTCGGCGCAAAATACGATGCGCGACAAGTCGGAAGCCTGGCTTGTGATTAACCCCCAAATCACGGGAGAGCCGTCAAAATAAACCCGATTGCTACTGGTTTAAACCGATTTTAACTCCTTTTAAGGATGAAAACACAACAACTACGATTCCTGATTATTGGGCTATTTCTGGCCCTGCCCCTGTTTGTTCAGGCCCAGATGGGTTTTAATTCCCCAGCGGGTATCACCCCCAAACAGGATGTAGAGATGTACAGCCGCAACAATTTTTTGTGGCAGCAAAAGTACCGCGTCACGACGGATGCCATTTCCACTGCCCTCATTATGAATTGTTCGCCTACAACAGTAACGGCCACAGCAGGTATATTAATCAGCCCCGGCGGGCCTGGCAACTTACCTTCTAACATAAACTGTACTCAAACAATTGGGTCCGCAACTTTCTCATCAACAATTGGCTACGAATTATCAGTCGACTATTTTAGTGTATTTCCCGGCGACTCCGTCATCATAGAGGATGAAAATGGCGGACGAATGAATTTCACCGGAACTCCTTCTACCTTGATAATTCCGGGCTATCGAATTAAAATAACGGTTAAGACAGTTTCACATCCTATTCCGGTTCTTGGTTTTCAAGTACGCTGGCGTAGACTATTTTTAGATACAGAACCGCCACTAATGGCAAACGCTGTATTTGGCAATCTACTTCGGTTTGATGCTGCCAAAGGGTCTTTAGTGGCTGGATTACATGGCGTTGGAACCGCTACGCAGGCAGGTATTGGGGCCGTTGTTTTGGGGAAAAGCAATTCGGCCACCGGCGACTACGCGGTAAGTATGGGGTTTAACAACACAGCCCGTGAAGATAATACCGTAACTATGGGTGCTTATAATAGTGCCAGCAAGTTCGGGGCTGTGGCAATGGGGGGGAGTAATGTGTCAGCAGGATTTTACAGCCTGGCGATGGGCTATGACAACATCGCCAGTGGGAATTACTCAACAGCTTTAGGATCAGAGGCTTCTACCAATGGGTATGCCGGAGCCTTTGTCATCGGTGATGCCAGCACGTTCACCTCGACCTCCGCTACTGTCGCCAATCAGTTCTCAGCTCGCTTTGCCGGTGGTTACCGACTTTTTACCAACTCCGCCAGCACCATTGGAGTCCAGTTGGCAGCTGGGGGCAACGCCTGGTCAGCCATCTCCGATTCCAGTAAAAAAGAGCGGTTCCTGCCCCTGAACCACACCGATCTGCTGGCCAAACTTCGCACGCTCCGGCTCGGCACCTGGAATTACAAAGGCCAACGCACCGAGCGGCACTACGGCCCGATGGCCCAGGATTTCTTTGCCCGTTTCGGCCACGATGCGCTGGGTGTGATTGGCTGTGACACCTTGCTCAACAGTCACGATTTCACCGCCGTAACCCTGAGTGGCGTGCAGGCCCTGGCACTCGAAAATGAGCAGTTGAAAGCCAAACTGGCTCAGGCTGAATCTCGGCTGGAAGCTCTTGAACGGGCGGTGTTCCTCCGATCTGCGCCCCGCACGAGTAGTAGATTGCGCCGAAAGCAGGAACGCCCCTGACAGGTTTATTCTCAGGCTAAAGCAATTTTAGGTTAAGCATGAAATGCTGACTTTTGCTCTCTACGATGCTTGCCACGTTGACAGGAATGCGCCCGGTGGTGTCGCCGAACCCCATCATCACCTATTTCTTCAGTATAATTCCTTGCCTAGACAATCAACATTATTAAAAATTATCATGGATACAATCGATAACACCCATATGCTCCCATCCACACCCTATCCCCAAACCAGTCTGTTTTTTAAGGGTATTGAATGCTTGCTGGCGGGGATATACGCGGCCACACTGGTGATTTTCGCCTTTGACACCCTGCCGCAGCCCATCAAAGACGCGATAGAGGAATATGTCATTTTGGCTATTCTGGCCCTGTTTTTGCTTGGCAGCCTGTTTTTCACCTGGCGCTGGCATCGGCGCGAACGGGCGGGGCGGGGGCAAAGTGGCCGGATTCATGCCTGGTTGCAGGGTCTGATCCGTTATGGCCTGGCGTTTACGATCTCGCTCTACGCCTTCGGAAAAATCATGAAGACGCAGCTCCAGCCCTCCATGGATGATTTTGACCGGCCCATTGGCGAGCTGACCGGCTACCGGCTGACCTGGTTTTATTATGGCTTTTCTTACCCGCTCATCCTTATCATTGGCGTGATCCAGTTGGGTGGCTGTCTGCTCTTGCTGTACCGACGTACCCGGCTGCTGGGTGTCATGATCCTGCTGCCGGTGATGACCAATATTCTGTTTATCAACCTGTTCTACGACATTGATCCCGGTGCGCTGGGTGCGTCGGTGTTTATTTTGGTGGGGTTGCTTTTTCTGGCATGGGTAGACATCACCCGGCTGAAAGCGGCTTTCTGGGAGGTGGTCGATCGGTTGCCCAACATCCGGCTTGGTCACGACTGGGTGAAGCATGGGGTGCGGCTGCTCCCGTTTGTGGCAGCGTTCAGCGTCATACAGTCGTTCAAAACCGAACACCCGAACGACACCGTGTTGCGGGGCATCTGGAAAGTGGAACGGTTTGCCCGGAATGGTCAGGTGCTGCCCGCCAACGCCTGGCTGACGGATACGACCGCCTGGAATCGGGTGTACTTCTCCGGTTGGCAGGGCTGCGCCCTGAGTGCCAATCCCTACCGCTACGACCCTACCGAAGGCCTGCGGGGCCACTACGATTTCGACAGTACGAAGCATACCCTGCAATTCGTGGTCGGCCCAGCCGCTAAAACCAATCGGTCGGATACGATCCGGGCCACCCTCAGTAACCAAACTGCGAAAACCATGCGGC
Source organism: Cytophagales bacterium (assembly GCA_031411995.1). Taxonomy (GTDB): domain Bacteria; phylum Bacteroidota; class Bacteroidia; order Cytophagales; family Spirosomataceae; genus Rudanella. The sequence goes on along the minus strand of JANOCD010000114.1, from coordinate 374,146 downwards.
TGCGGGGTATGTGGCGAGGTGATACGCTGGATATGCAACTGGCCCGCTTACGCTGACACACGTTTATACAGTTCACCATAATCAAACCTCCCATGAAGACCCAGCTTCAGCTCTCTCTATTATCGTTTTTAACAGTAACGGTTTATGCCCAACCCACACCTCCGCCCCAGTGGCATCACCTCGACCCCGCCACCGATAAAGCCATCGGCATCAGTACCGAACGGGCTTATGAACTGCTGAAAACTGCCCCGGCATCCCGCTTGCCGACCCAGCCGCGTAAACCCGTTATCGTGGCCGTGATTGACGGGGGTATTGACCAGAACCACGAAGACCTGAAGTCGGTGCTGTGGACGAACCCGAACGAAATAGCCGGGAACGGAAAAGACGACGACCGGAACGGATATGCAGACGATGTGCACGGCTGGAATTTTCATGGCGGCAGAGATGGGCGGAACATGGAACGTGAGCAGAAGGAAGAAACCCGGCTCTACGCCCGGTTAAAACCACTGTACGAGGGCAAGTCCAGAGCCTCGCTGACACCCGCTCAACAACAGGAATACGACCTATGGACGGTTGTGAAGCCGTATTTTGAGCAGAAACGAGCTAAAGCTGAGAAAGACTATCAGGAAGACAGCACCTATCTGGCCGAAGACAGAGACAATCTGCAAACGCTCAAAAAAGCGTTCGGCGTGAGCCGTTTGGATTCGGCCCTGTTGCATCGCCCGCCCACCACCGACACTACCTTGCTCAAACTCGCCCGGCAGTATTACCGTCCGATGGCCATGCGCCACGAAAACGATGCCGATAGTCTGCTGCGGTATTTCGAGACGTTTAACACCCAAATTAAAGCCCGGCTCGATTACGCCTACAATCCGCAGGCCAACGAGCGGGTCATCGTCGGCGATAATCTGGCTGACCTAACCGAGCGGTATTATGGGAACGCCAATCTAATCACGCCACTCAATGGCCGGGGTACGTTTCATGGTACGCATGTATCGGGGATTATTGCCGCTGACCGAACCAACGCCCTTGGGGTAAAGGGTGTGGCCGACCGAGTTCAGATTCTGTCGGTACGGTGTATTCCCGATGGCGATGAGCGCGACAAAGACGTCGCCAACGCCATCCGCTACTCTGTGGACAATGGAGCCAAAATCATCAACATGAGCTTTGGCAAATATTTCTCGCCCGAAAAGGCAATCGTCGATGAAGCCATCCGCTACGCCGACCGGAAGGGGGTGCTAATCGTTCACGCGGCCGGTAACGACCACCTCGACCTCGACTCTGCCCGGCAATATCCGTCGCCGACGTATCTGAACGGGCAAACCATTCCGAACATGATTACGGTTGGGGCCAGCAACCGCAATAACGACAGCACATTGGCAGCTACGTTCTCGAACTACGGTCAACAGTCAGTCGATGTTTTCGCGCCGGGGGTAGCCATCTGGTCCTGCGATGCGGGCAATAAATACCGGCCATCGCAGGGGACAAGCATGGCCACGCCTGTGGTAGCGGGTATTGCCGCTGTGCTGAAAACGTACTTCCCCAATCTTAGCCCTGCCGACATGAAACGAATCATTCTGCAATCGGCGGTGGTGTATCATACGCTTGTCGTGAAGCCCGGCACGAAGCAAAAAGTTGATTTTGCAACACTGTCCAAAACAGGTGGTATTGCAAACCTCTATGAAGTTGTTAAACTTGCGATGGCGGAAGAAGCCATAACGAGTAAAAAATAAGCACTAACCAAAGACCGCCCGTTTCCTAAATCCCCAAACTTTCTGACATGGAACAACATGCTACTTTTTCCCGTACAACCTGGTTCTTTAAATTATGTGCCAGTGTATTAACCGCCATTGCGGTACTCAGTGTGCTGATGATGGCCGCCGAATTGGTACCCCGTTCCTTCTGGAACACGCATGAGCAATTATATGAATACAGCTTGATAGCAGTTGTGGTTGTGGCCGTGTTGGCAAGCATCGCCTATGTGTGGGTTTGGCACCGGCGCGAACAAACCGGAACCGTCGATAGTGGCCTGCGCCATGCCTGGCTTCAGGGAATAATTCGCTATTGGCTGGCGTTGGAAATCTCGACCTATGGCTTTGCCAAAATTCTGCGAACCCAGTTTGAAACACCCAGTTATCGCTTAGATATGCCCGTTGGGGAGTTGACTGGCTTCGGCCTGACCTGGTATTATTTCGGCTACTCCTACACCCTCGCTGTGATCATTGCCCTATTCCAGATTGGCGGGTCAATTCTGTTGCTCTACCGCCGGACAACGCTGTTGGGAACCATGATTCTGCTACCCGTGCTAACCAACATCGTGCTGATTAACCTGTTCTACGACATCAGCACCGGGGCGTTTTTCAATTCGGTTGTGTTCACGCTGGGCTTGGTATTTTTGATGCTGCTGGATGTCGATAAACTGAAGCGGACATTCTGGGATTTGGTTGAGCGTTTACCGCCCATTACACTGGGCCACAACTGGGTGAAACATGGGTTGCGGCTGTTGCCCATTGCGGTTGCCTTCAGCATCATTTTCTATTTTGTGCAGACTAACAAAAGCGACAACGTGCTGCTTGGTACCTGGAAAGTGGAACGGTTTACGCGCAATGGGCAGGTGGTGCCCACTACGGCCTGGCTAACCGATACGACTGCCTGGAACCGGGTTTATTTCGCAGGCTGGCAGGGCGTGGCGTTTAGTCCAAATCCCTACCGCTACAAACCCGCCGAAAGCCTGCGGGGTAGTTATGAATTTGATAGCCTCAAAAATACCCTTCAAATGTTGGTCTATCGGTCAGACAAATCGAAGACCCCCGACACCGTTCGGGCAGTGTTCAGTCAACGAAGTACGAAAGCCATGCGGCTTCGGGGTGTTTGGTGGGGCGATACAGTAGATATGCAACTGGCTCGACTACGATAGGTTGTTAGTCAGTAAGCTACCTTTATTTCTAATCCCTCTTTCCACCATGATACGCTCCATTGAAACCGACAACGCCACCCAGGCCGCAACCTCCCCCACCGGGCACCACATGAAACCAGCCATTTTCTGGCTACTTGTGCTGTTACTGCTGACGGGGGGCATTATTCGCTCAAACTGGGCCACCCGGCTCGATAGTTACACCCTCGATGAAGCGTATCACATTATGGCCGGAGCTTCCTACGCCAAAACCGGCTCCTTTCGCATCAACCCCGAACATCCGCCCTTAACCAAACTGTGGGTAGGGGCAGTGGTCCTGTTCAATGGCTATAAACTGGCCCCGTTTAAGCCCCTGAGCGACAAAAACGACGAGCGAAACTTCGCTGAAAAGGATGTCTATCAGAACAATAACCCGGAAGTTGTTCAGCAACAGGCGCGTATGGCCATGTTCGCGCTCAATGGGCTGCTCCTGATCTTGTTTACCGTCCTGCTCCGCCGAACGCTGGGACCGATTGTTGCCCTGATCACCCTGGCGTACCTGCTCATTGACCCCACAGTAGCAGCTCATTTGCCCGTTGTAATGACCGACTTACCCGTTGCGCTGGCATCGGGGTCAGCAATGTTGGCGGCCGTGATCGCCTTCCGGTCGTGGCGACCGGCCGACCTGTTGCTGGCGGTTGCTTGCCTTGGCCTGGCGTTGGCGGCCAAGCATTCTGCCACCATTACGGGCGTAGCCGTTGGCCTGTTGGGTGTGACGATGGCCCTTGTTGGAAAGGATGATTCAACGAGTCGAGCCACGTTTAGTCGTATTCAGCGACTGGGGCTGGTAGCGGTGGTGCTGATGGGGGCGGTGGTTGTGTTGTGGGGTTTCTATGGATTTCGATACCGGGACAGCCCGGAAGTCGGGGAGTTTTTCAACCGACCGCTGACTGCCAAGATCGACGATATCCGGTCGCCCTTGTACAAAACCCTGTTGCACGAGATGGCTGATGCGCATTTGCTGCCCGCGTCTTATCTCTGGGGGTTAGCCGATACCATCCGGGCGGGCATCGAGGGCCGCGCTTCGTCTATTTATGCGTTTGGTCAGTTGTATTTCAATCGGGCACCATTCTATTACGCACCCGGTATCTGGGCCGCTAAATTACCCATCGGTTTGCTGTTGCTTACGCTGTTTGGACTATTCCTATTGGTGTTCAGGCAGTTGCTCCGCTCGTCGCTGCCTTCGCTGGCAGGTCTGGCGGTGCTGACAGGTCTGGTCTGGCTGGCTTTGGCTACCGGGTCCACCTACGGCGGAGTTCGGCACGCCCTGGCGATTCTGCCGTTGCTGGCTGTGTTGGGTGCGCTGGCCGTGGCAACCGCGTTCAGAAATGGGTCGGGCTGGTTGCAGAGCAGGTGGGTTCGCGGTTTGGTCGGGGTAGCTGGTTTGGTCGCGCTCGTGGAGGCAGGGCCGGTTGTGCGGCCCTGGGAGTATTTCAATGGATTGGCGGGCGGCTCGGCCAACAGTTATCAATACTTCAATGATGAAGGAGTCGATTTGTTCCAGCGGTCGGGAGAGTTAATTCGGTACTACAAAAAACACCTTGAACCAACCGGCGAAATACCTTTTATCTGGTATCAGGTAGCCCGGGCCGAAAAGAAACGGTATGGCATTCATTGGGTGGGCGAAGACCCAATTCGGGACAGCATCCGGTATCAATTGGCGGATGTTTCGGGAACGTTCTTCCTATCTTCAATGGCGTTGTCTCCCAGTTTATATGGTGATGAAGCCGAAAAGGAGGTTTTCAGAAAAGCCAAACCGATTGCCCGGATGGGGAATCTGTTGGTGTATCGGGGGACATTTCGCCAGCCAACCCTGCGTGCCGACTGGCTGGCCAGTCAGGGGTTTAAAGCTATCTATGTTGACCCAAAACCCGATACGACCAAAGCGATTCGCTTCATGGCTCAGGCTGTTGCCCTGTACCCGAAAGTGTTTTTTGTGGACTGGGAATTAGGAAATCTCTACGCCCGGCGGGGTGCCCGGCAGCAGGCTGTCCATGCGTTTGAACTGGCCCGGACCTATTGCCCCGACGAGGAACTGAAAAAGCTGTTGAGCGGACATATCAACCAGCTCAAAACAGCCGACCTCCGTAAGTTGCCGACCCTGCGCAATCCGGGAATGGAGTAGCATTTAGTGCGGGCACCGCTTTTATTTATGTCCTCTGAACCAATCAAACCGATGACCGTAAAACACGCCTTTATCCTGATCGCATTGATTTCTGCCCTCTGCGGATGTGCTACCAAACAAACAGCCGTCCCGCTTGTGGGAACCTGGGAGTTGATCTCGGCAACAGCCACAGAAAAAGACTCCACCTACTCGACGTTTGATCCGAAGAACAAGATGATCAAGATCATCAATGCCACGCATTTCGCATTCCTGAATCATGATCTGGGTGGAGGAAAAGATACCGCTTCGGCGGCATTTACGGCAGGGGGAGGCACCTACACGCTGGCCGACAGTGTCTACACCGAACACCTCGATTATTATATTGACCGGGTTTGGGAGAACAACAAATTTCCGTTCACAGTCAAAATTACGGGCGATACGCTGATCCAAAAAGGGGTTGAAAAACTGGAGAAACTTGGTATTGATCGGGTTATCGTAGAGAAATACAAGCGGGTGGTTCAGTAGCTTCCTGTCAAGTTTGCGAATCATGCGCCCGCTTTACCTTTTTTTGTTGCTCGGCGTTTCCTGCCAGGCTCCTCCGCTCCCGGCCACATTGCCCGATGCCGATTATTTTCCCCTGCAACCGGGGCAATACCGGGTCTATGAAGTAACAGAGCAACGGTACACCGCTGGACAATCCCCAACTACCCGGCAGTATGCGTGGCGCGAAACCACCGGCGCGGCTTTTCGCACGCTGGCAGGCGACACGGCCTATGCCTTCACCTACGCCCACAAAACTGAGAATGGCAACTGGCAAATCGACTCGCTGGGAATGGCCCAACGGACCGGGTCCGATGCACGCGTAACGGTGGGCGGGCAAACAGTGGTGAAGCTGGCATTTCCGGCCTACGACGATCAACGCTGGAACGGCAATCGCTTCAATGCCCTTGGCCCCGACGAGTTTCGTCTGCAACGCTGCCACCAAACCTTCCGTACAGATAACAAAACAATTGACCGCAGCCTAACGGTTATCCAACAAAACGACTCTACTTTGGTATCACAGGACAAACGGGTAGAAGTCTATGGGTATCAGATCGGGCTGGTGTACGCCGAACGGCAACAACTTCGCTTTTGCGCCACCAACCCCGGCTGCACCCAACCCGCCGATATCCTGTACGGAATCAGGCAGTTCGTTCGTTTGACAGACTATGGGAAAGACTAAACAACTACCGGTTTTTATTGGCTTTTTCTGCCTGCTGACGGCTTCAATGGCAACCGCTCAAACGGCCCAACGCTATTTGGTGGTGCTGCGCGACAAAACCGCTTCGCCCTTTAGCACGAGCCGCCCGGAGCAGTTTTTATCGGCGCGGGCAATCAGTCGGCGGGCCAAACAAAACATTGCCCTCACCGAGCGCGACCTGCCCGTAAACCCTGCCTACGTTAGTCAGCTCAAAACAACGGGTGCCGAGGTACTGAACACGTCCCGCTGGCTCAACGCCGTGCTGATTCGCACCACCACCGCCAATCTCCAGAAGGTGCTGACGTTGCCCTTCGTGAAGGGGTTGGAATATGGCCAAACCATTGGTAATGCCCGACTTGCCACACCCGCCGAACCAACTAAAGCTGCCAGCAAATATGGCGAAACTCAGGCCACTGCCTTGCCCTATGGCCCCTCGCTGACCCAACTGAGCCAGTTGGGTCTCGACAAACTGCACGAACGGGGTTTTCGGGGCGAAGGTAAACTGGTGGCTATTCTGGATGCGGGGTTCCCGAACGCCAACACGGTGCCGTTTCTGCAAACCCTCGTCAGCGAAAACCGCATTGTGACGACCTTCGATTTTGTTACTAATAATAAACTGGTTTATGACGATGATAGCCACGGCCTGAACGTGCTGTCGATTATGGCGGCTACTGCCGATAACCGGCTGTATGGGGGAGCCTACAAAGCGAGTTATGCCCTGATCCGCACCGAAGATGCCCCAACCGAATCGCCCATCGAAGAGGCTTACTGGCTCCTCGGGGCCGAGTTTGCCGACAGTACCGGGGCCGACGTGATCAACTCGTCGCTGGGCTACACCCAGTTCGACCCGGAGTTTGCGGCTTTAGATCACAAATACACCGACTTGAATGGCCGCACTACGCTGGTGAGTCGGGCAGCACAGTGGGCAGCCGAAACGGGCATGGTGGTGGTGGTGGCGGCTGGCAACGAAGGCACCGACCCCTGGCGTTATCTTTCGGCTCCGTCGGATGCGGTGGATGTTTTGGCTGTGGCCGCCACCAACTCATCGGGCATCAAGGCATCCTTCAGCAGTTTTGGCCCCGCCCCCGACGGGCGCATCAAACCGGATGTGGCTGCCCAGGGGCAGGGTGATATTCTGGGTAATCCCAACGGGGCCATTGGCAGTGGTAATGGTACGTCGTTTGCCAGCCCGCTCATGGCCAGTTTCGTCACGACGCTCTGGCAGGCCTACCCCCACCTTACCGCCCGCGAGCTTGTGGGCGTGGTTCGCCGGGCGGGTAATCAGGCCCAAAACCCCGACGACAAGCTGGGCTATGGCATTCCGACGTTTGAGCGGGCAGCTGCTTTGGCCGAGGTATTGTCTTACACAACGGCTTCGCCCAACCCCTTCACCGACAATGACTTTGTGACCGTTCCCTGGGGCGAAATTCCCGGTACAGCCACCCTCGATGCGCAACTCACCGACGTATCTGGTCGCGTGGTGTGGCAGCAAACCCTCCCTTCCGAACGGGCGGTGTCGCTCTCGTTCCGGCAACTGAGTCTGCCCATCGGCATCTATTTCCTGAGCCTGACGGGCGACGGCAAACGCAAAACAGTTCGGCTGTTGAAACGTTAAAAATGTTTCAACAGCCGAACTGTTTCATGCTTCGCTGTTTCAATGCTGCGCGTTTCTGTAGTTTAATAGCGCAGCCATGAAACCATAGAAACGCGCAGCATTGAAACAGCGAAGCCTTTGAAACAAAAGAAACTCATGATTTTACACGTTCAATTAGGCGATATTACAAAGCTCGCTGTGGATGCCATTGTGAATGCCGCCAATAGCAGTTTGTTGGGCGGGGGTGGTGTCGATGGGGCCATTCACCGGGCAGCAGGCCCCGATTTGCTACACGAATGTCGCCTGTTGTACGGCTGCAAAACGGGCGATGCCAAACTCACGAAAGGCTATCGACTGCCTGCCAAACACATTATCCATACGGTTGGCCCGGTCTGGCGCGGAGGCACTCACGGCGAGCCTGATTTGCTGGCAAGCTGTTACCGCCGGTCATTAGAGATTGCTGCTGAACATGGGCTGAAATCGGTGGCCTTTCCGGGGATTAGCACGGGGATTTACGGCTACCCGAAAGACAAAGCCGCCCAAGTTGCCGTAGACACCGTGAGCGGCTTTGCTGAGCAAGCTACCTCTGTGGAGGCCGTGATTTTCGTTTGTTTTGACACTGAAAGTGAAGGGATATACAAACGTATTTTGGGAAACGAATAGCTAGCTGTCTAGTCGTTCCCCGTCGGTGTTTCTTCGGCGGTTTCAATCACAATCGGTTTGACAGGTTTGCGCGAATTGCGATTCGCTACAGTCCGCAATGGGCGCGGATTCTTGTAGTTATGGCCCGACAATAGTTCCGGGTTTGTGTGGCGGTTCCGGCGCGGTTTAATCACCAGCATTGGTCTGCCCGGTTCCCGATTGGCAATGTGCTTGTAGTCGCCAATGTACACTCGTCGCTGATCGCGTTCCTGCCGACCAAGCACAATTTCTGATTGCCAGGCACGGGCCGCAGTGGCTTTATTGGGGTGTTTATAATTATGAATCGAATAGGTCGGGTCGTTTCGGTGCCGGTTTTCCGACTGGGCGATTGATTTCAGCGGTAAGGCAGTCGCTAAAAAAAACGCGCCCATCAATAGCCCTGTAAACAGCCAGCGCCTTGTCTTTTTCGGTTGAATAGTCATGTCCTTGTGGTTTTGTTGTAAGAGTGCAAAAAAGAGCATTCTACCACAATAACCCAAATTATGGACAACTATTTTTTTCGTTAATGGGTATAATTATGAAATTTAATGTAAATTGGCTGAAAATGATGTTTTTTTCAATATTTTTATAGTTTCGCAGGACTTTCATAATAAATAACCGTACCCAGCTTTCCCAGTCTTAAAAACCCCTCATCACTGGTAACGATTGGTATTCCTGCCAATATAGCTGTAGCCGCAATAATGGAATCGACCAATTTCATCCCAGTTGCCAGGCGGACCCTAATTGCCATCTGCTTGACTCGTGCGTTAAAGTATAAGATTTCGCAATCATCAAGAAGGGATTGCGTTTTTGCGCGATCCTCCCGACTCTTTTTGGGGTTGCAAAGCTTCTCCATCTCCGTTAACTCCGAAATAAAGACTCGCTTGCCCTCTAAAATTTGCCGAACCACTTCGTAGCCATTCTGCAGATTTCCTAATGCATTTGTATAGGCTAAAACCTGCTCCATTAGTCTCCCCGAATTTCTCGTTGAAACTCAAGAGGGTCTTGTTCCCACTTTACCATACCGAAGTGCTTACTTGCATTGAAGCCTTTCACCTTTGAGGGTTTTATTTTCTCTAACTGGGTGGCAACTTCTGCTTTCGATGCGTTTTTCTTGATTCTGACTGTCATAGTGGTCAATTATTAGTAGTAGCAACTTATATCTTTCCTCTGAATTACCAATCCAACCTACCAGCCTTTAAGACATAACTGATAAATTCTGGTACTTGACTACATCTTCCCACTCATTCTCCGTATAGATTCTTCCTGAGTAAACCGGGCAATGTCAACTAAGGGCACCCATTGAATTGCCTTTGTTTCGCCCGATTCCACGAAGTGCTCGGCGGGGTCAGCCTCGATTAAAAACCGAATATCGTAGTGAAAATGCGCCGGTTCGTTAGGCCGGGCCGGAATCAGATGTACATCAACATCAAATAGGGCAGGGGGTTCGTTGGGATCGCCCGCGAAACGGAGTTGAGTCAGGCCGGTTTCTTCGCGGGCTTCCTGCATGGCCACAGCCGCCACATCGGGGTTACCATCGGCATGACCGCCGGGCTGAAACCAGCGGTCGAGTTTGCGGTGGTGAATCAGGACAGTTTGTTGTCGATCCGACGAAACAATCCAGGCCGAACCCGTTATGTGACCCATTGTCAGCGACCGCTCGAAGCAATCGGGTTGTTGGTCGACAAAGGCAATGGTGTCGAGCCACATGGCCCGCTCATTGGAGTCGATGGGATTGTACTGGTGCAGTAATGAAAGCAAGGGTTCTCGGTGCATTGTCGGGAGTTGTCAGAAAAAAAACGCAATTTCGCGCTCTAATTGACTTATACCAAAACAAAAAAAACCATGCGTAAACTGCTGCTCTCAACAGCCGCCCTGTGCTTAGTTGCCCAATTGGCTACTGCCCAGATTCGCCTGCCATCGCCAAGCCCTGCTGCTTCGGTTATGCAAACGATTGGCACTACTGATGTTACTGTGAAATACTCTCGCCCCAGCCTGAGAGGCCGCGAAGCCTTCACCAGCGCGCTTGTTCCTTACGGAAAAATCTGGCGCACAGGGGCTAACGGAGCCACTAATGTTACCACAACAACCGATATGATGGTGAATGGTCAGAAACTGGCGGCTGGTTCTTATTCCCTGCTGTCGATTCCCGATCAGAGCCAGTGGACAGTGATTTTCAGCAAGAATCAGACTGTAACGGAAGCCAACTACAAGCAGGAAGAAGACGCTTTGCGCGTGATGGTGACTCCGGCTACATCGGGCGAAAAAGTGGAAACGTTCACGATCAATTTCAGCGACGTAACCGACAGTACGGCTAACATGAATATCCTGTGGGGTATGGCTAAAGCAACGGCTAAGTTGGGTGTGGATGTGAACGCCAATGCAGCCGCCAACGTGGATAAAGCCGTAGCCGAGAAGCCCGAAGATCCGGCTGTTTTGCAGGCTGCTGCTGCTTATAACCTCTCGAAAGGCCGCAATTTGGATCAGGCTTTGTCATGGACCGATAAGTCAATCGGCATGAAAGAGACGTTCCGTAACGTGTGGGTGAAGGCCCAGATTCTGGCTAAAATGGGCAAGTTTGCCGAAGCCGTTCCTCTTGCCAAAAAAGCCATGAGCATTGGCGAAACATCGAACGATGCGTCGTTCCCGTTCTTCAAAGATGCTATTGCCAAAGGCGTAACCGACTACACGGCCAAAATGCCCGTAGCAATGCCCGCTATGCCGGGTAAGAAGAAGAAGAGCTAATTTTTTTGAAGGAGAAAGGTGGAAAGGGACTGTTGACGCTCAACTAATCATGCGTCAGCAATCCCTTTTCTCTTTCCTCCCCACATTTTTTCAATCCCCCAAGCCAACCCAACCACCAGTACGCAGCCGATTACGTTAAGCCACAAAAAAGCGGTGAGTTCCAGTTGCCACGACACCACCACCAGAACTTCGCCAATGAGGGCGGCAATGAACGTGGCCCGGCCACCGATGCTTTTGAAGTAAAAAGCCACTACGAAAATGCCCAGAATGACTCCGTAAAATAGCGACCCGAGGATGTTGACAGCCTCGATCATGTTACCCATTCGGTTGGCAAACTGCGCCACAATAATGCAGAAAACGCCCCAACCCGCCGTGGCCCAGCGCGAGGCCGCCACATAATGCCCGTCGGTGGCACCCGGAACAAAACTCCGCTTGTAAATATCGACTATCGTGGTGGAAGCCAGTGAGTTATAAGCAGCCGCAATAGACCCCATCGACGCACTGAAAATGACCGCAATCAGCAACCCGATCAGGCCGTGGGGCAGGTAGTCGAGCACGAACCGGAGAAACACGTAATTGGTGTCGTTGGTGTCGGCAGCGGGGTTGTTTTTTTTGATGAGTTTGACCACCTCACCCTGATTGGTTTTGATGGCTGCATCGGCTTCTAAAAGCTGCGTGCGGGCCGCTTCCACGCCCGGATCATTGTCGGATTTGAGAGCCGACTGGAGATTCATTACCTGTTTCCTGCGTTCGGTTGTGAGCAGTTGGTGCTTGCTTTCGAGTTGAGTATAAGCCGGGGCATACGCACTCTGCTTAAGTTTTTCAGTCTCGATGGTGTTAAAAAAAACCGGTGACTCGCGGAACTGGTAAAACACGAAAACCAGAACCCCTACCAGCAAAATCAGGAACTGCATGGGCACTTTGAGCATTCCGTTCATCAACAACCCCAACCGACTTTGCCCCACCGATTGCCCCGTGAGGTAACGCCCCACCTGCGACTGATCGGTGCCAAAATAGGACAGTTGCAGAAAGAACCCGCCAATCAGACCCGACCACAGATTATACCGGCTGTTGGGGTCAAACTTCAGATCGATCAGGTTCATGCGCCCAGCTTTACCCGCCACTTGAAGGGCATCGCCAAAACCAACGCCTTCGGGCATCATGTGAACCGTCATATAACCCGCCACGGCCATTGCCCCGGTTACAATCATCATTTGCTGGAGGTGCGTGTGCGAAATGGCTTTGGTGCCGCCCGACACGGTGTAAATCAGCACGATACCCCCCATCAGGAGGTTTGTCCAGTAGATATTCCAACCCAGAATAGTGGACAGAATAATGGCCGGGGCATAGATGGAAATGCCCGTTGACAAGCCTCGCGAAATCAGGAACAGAATAGCCGTCAGGCTCCTGACCCGGTTATCGAAACGGCCCTCTAAAAATTCGTAGGCCGTGTACACTTTAAGCCGGTGAAAGATGGGAACAAACGTGATCGACAGCACAACCATCGCCAGGGGCAGGCCAAAATAGAACTGCACAAACCGCATTCCATCGGAAAAACCCTGCCCCGGTGCCGACAAAAATGTGACCGCACTGGCCTGCGTGGCCATCACCGACAAACAGACGTGATACCACGGTAAGGAGTTTCCGGCCAGCAGGTAATCGTCCATGCTGTTGCTCCCGCGACTCCGATAAATACCGTATACAATAATGATGGCCAGCGTCAGGCCCAACACGCTCCAGTCTAAAATACTCATGAAAACCAGCGCATTAGGGCGTAGAACAGGATGATTTCAACAACCAGCGCACCCATCACGACCCCGTACAATTGCTGCCAGGTCTTCACAAATGGGGGAAACTCGCGGGGATTATTTGTCATACGGTGGAACGTATAGGAATAGTTTAACGCGAAATTAGGCAAAACCAAGACGGGACAAAAGGGAAAAGGGAGAAACGGAGAACTACCCTTTTCCTTACCTTCGCCATCAAAACTGAAACCATGACCACAGAACCCACAAAAACGGCTGAACAAAGCCTTTTTGACCTTACCGGAAAAGTTGCCATTATTACCGGAGCCAGCAAAGGTATTGGCGAAGATATGGCTCGCGTGTTTGCCCGCTTCGGAGCCAAAGTAATCGTGAGCAGCCGCAAACAGGATGCCTGCGATGCCCTTGCCAACGACATTAAAGCCGAGGGGGGCGAGGCCACCGGCATTGCCGCCCACGTTGGCGACATGGATCAACTCAAAACCCTCGTGGAGCGTACCATCGATATCTACGGCGGCATCGACATCCTGGTGAACAACGCAGCCACAAACCCGGTCTTTGGCCCCTCGCTCGAAGCCGATGGCGTGGCTTTCGACAAGATCATGCTGGCCAACGTGAAAGCTCCCTTCGAGTTGAGCAAGCTGTGTTACCCCAGCATGAAAGCACGCGGGGGCGGCAGCATCATCATGATCAGCAGCATTGCGGGCCACACCCCCGACCCCGGTTTGGGTCTCTACAGTGTGAGTAAAGCCAGCCTGAACATGCTCACCAAAGTGCTGGCCAAAGAGTGGGGCACCGACGGTATCCGGGTGAACGCCATTTGCCCTGGCCTGATCAAAACCAAGTTCAGCCAGGCCCTTTGGCAGGACGAAAAAATTCTGAACCACTTCACCAAAAACATTCCCATTGCCCGCATGGGCACCACCGACGAAATTAGCCCAATGGCCCTGTTCCTTGCTTCGTCGGCCTCATCGTACACCACCGGAAGCCTGTTTTATGCCGATGGGGGGACGGTGATTTAAAAAAGGGGGAAGGGGTTGGTGCGTACCCCTTTATATAATCTATTGTTTGTACTACTAATTTTGTTATTATTATTCTGCAAATAAGACTATTTGCCGATGATAATTTTGGTTTATGTGTCAATCACTGTAGAGTCTTGTTTTTTTTAATAGCCTGACAACTGTTACTTTTGTTATTATTTTTCACAATTACACTTTACACAATGAGTAAACTACTACGAATTGTCTTGCCGTTACTTTTCCTGCTAGTGCAGGTAAGCTACGCACAAACCCGGCCAGTCTCGGGCCGCATTACGTCGTCAGACGATAATACCCCGCTGCCGGGTGTGTCGGTTAGCGTGAAAGGAAGAACGATTGGTACGTTGACCGATGCCAATGGAAACTACAGTCTGAATATCGGTGACGATGCAATTCTGGTTTTCAGTTTCATTGGCTATTCGAGTACAGAAGAGAAGGTGGGTAGCCGCTCAACCATTGATGTGAAACTCCGGGCCGATGTGCGTAGCCTCGACGAAGTCGTTGTAACTGGCTATGGCCAGCAGATCAAACGGGATTTGACGGGCAATATCGCTAAAATCCGCCCGTCTGATATTCAGGATCAGCCTGTTACAACGTTCGATCAGGCTATTCAGGGCAAAGCGGCTGGTGTACAGGTCAATGGAGGTAATGGTAAATTGGGCCAGGGTATTCAGGTAAATATTCGGGGTCAGTCTTCGGTATCAGCTTCGAACCAACCCCTGTACGTTATCGACGGAACCCCCGTAACAACTGACAATTTGTCGTTTAATGCAGCTGCAACAAACCCCTTGTCTGACATCAATCCACAGGATATTGAGAGTATCGAGATATTAAAGGATGCTTCGGCTGGTGCCATTTATGGATCGAGGGCTGCTAATGGTGTAGTGCTTATTACCACTAAGAAAGGCCGCTCCGGCCGTACCAATGTGACATTCGGTGTACAGGCAGGATCGAGTGAGCCTACCCGTAAGGTTCAGTTCCTGAATACGGAGCAGTATGTAGACTATTACCGTAAGGCGGCTGCCAACGCCGATCGTATTGATGGACTTGCGGCTAACGACCCCAGTTCAGCTACAGCCTATATGGAGGATTTCTTCCAGACTCAGGGACTCGGTACGTTTGGTACTCCCAATCAGGTGAGCACCAATTGGGGTGATCTGGCGTATCAGGATGCACCGTTTCAGCAGTATGATATGACAATCAACGGAGGAAATGACAAAACGACGTTCTACCTGTCCGGGCAGATTCTGGATCAAACGGGCATCCTGATCGGGAATGCTCTGAAGCGGTATTCGGGCCGGATCAACCTTGACCATAAACTATCTGACCGATTCCGGGTAGGCTTCAACACGGGTCTTACCCGTACCTTCAACCAGCGGTTGTCTGGCGACCGCCAGTTTGATAACCCCGTGCAGATGGTGGCACTACCACCTATGACGCCCTCCATTGATCCTGGCACTGGGCTTCCCGTTGGAACGCCCCCAGGTGATATCACGGTTCCCTATTATTACAACCCGATTGTCAATTTGGGCAATTCCAATTTCAATACGACTGTTTATCGAAACATCAGCAATGTGTACGGTCAGCTCGGTATTGTAAAGGGATTGACATTTCGTACCGAGTTCGGTTTAGACGTGCTAAACCAACAGGAAGAATTATACTACAGCAGCAAAACCCAGCGCAACAGCGGTTCTCCGCTTGGTGAAGCCTCCAATCGGTATGTTCGGGTGGAAAACTACACGACCAACAATTTCTTTAATTACAATACGACACTGGGCCGTCACGGCATCGACGGAGTATTGGGTATGTCGTATCAGCAATCCCAACAAAAGGCGAACCTCGCAGAGGGGCAGGATTTTCCGTCGGATGCATACAAGCAAATCGCCAGTGCAGCCCGCAAAACCAACGCCAGCTCAAGT
This sequence comes from Cytophagales bacterium, assembly GCA_031411995.1. Taxonomy (GTDB): domain Bacteria; phylum Bacteroidota; class Bacteroidia; order Cytophagales; family Spirosomataceae; genus Rudanella. The sequence continues at coordinate 358,110 of JANOCD010000114.1, read as the reverse complement.
GAGACGAATTACCGGTTCCTGTCTTACTTCATGCGGGCTAATTACAAATTTGCCGACCGTTACCTGTTGGGTGTAAGTGCTCGTATTGACGGATCATCGCGCTTTGGTCTCGACAGCCGGTATGGTTTCTTCCCGGCGGTGTCGGCAGGGTGGGTCTTAACGGAAGAGAATTTCCTGAAAAATTCAAGTCGTATCAGCTTCCTAAAGCTGCGGGCCAGCTACGGACGGACGGGTAATGCCGAAATTCAGAATTTCCCCCAATTAGGGTTGTTCACTGGTGATGCCGGTTACGCAGGCTTACCGGGTCAACGCCCAACCCAGTTAGCTAATCCCGATCTGAAGTGGGAAACAACCGACCAGACCGATATTGGTCTTGACTTTGGTTTTTTAAATAACCGGATTACCGGCGAAATCGATTACTATAATAAACAAACGACCGGGTTATTATTGAACGTAAACGTACCCGGCACAACTGGTTTTGCAACCCAATTCCGTAATGTGGGTGCCTTGGAGAACAAAGGGTTTGAACTGGTTTTGAACACCCAGAACACAGTAGGTGCCTTCCGTTGGACAACCAGCCTTAACGGGGCCATCAACCGCAACAAGATCACCAATTTGCAGAGCCAGATTATCGAAGGCGGGTTAAACTCGATGAGCCGTGCCGTTGAAGGCCAGCCACTGGGTGTTTATTTCACCGCCGAGTACGCCGGGGTCGATCCGGCCAATGGAGATGCGATCTGGTACAAAAACACGCAGGTTAAAGATGCAAACGGTACCGTCACCAGCATCGACCGGACCACTACTAATGTTTACAACCAGGCACAGCGCGTGGTGGTGGGTAACCCTCTTCCCAAGTTCACAGGCGGAGTTACGAATACACTTAGCTATAAAGGGTTTAGTCTGAGTATTTTCTTCAATGCGGTTATCGGAAACGATATCAACTTCTATGGTGTGGGCCGCTTCTCGTCGGCCAATGGGCGTTTTGAAGACAACCAGACGGTTGACCAATTGGCTTCCTGGACTCCGCAGAACACGAATACGAACATACCCGAAGCCCGTCTGTTTTTCAACAATGGCGCACAGCCATCAAGCCGGTTTATTCTGGACGGTTCATTCGTTCGTTTGCGAAATGCTACACTGGCTTATAATCTGCCCAAAGCACTTGTGAGCCGGGTTAAACTCAACAATGTTCGGGTATACGTAACGGGGCTGAATTTGCTGACCTTCACCAACTATGCTGGCTGGGACCCTGAAGTGAACGCCGATGATATCGTGACCAATATTGCACAGGGCTACGATTTCTACACGGCTCCGCAGGCGCGCACCATTACAGGAGGTATCAACATCGGTTTTTAAGTAATTGACAAAAGCATTTTCAAACTATGAATACATACATTAAAACCGGACTACTGGTTGGCCTTGGCGCATTGCTGCTAACCGCCTGCGACGACCGCCTGACTGTTCAGCCGACGCAGAGTATAGATGCCAGCCAGGCGTTAATGACTGAGCAGGACGTTAATATTACGCTGACGGGTGCCTACGATGGTATCAGCGATGGGAATCTATATGGAGGTGGTATCCAATACACTGGCGAACTGTTGGGCGATAATCGGGATGTTGTATTTGGTGGTACGTTCACAACACTGGATGAGCTTTGGCGGAAAACCATTACCACCAGCAATGTAGACGTTCGGGATACGTGGTTGGATAGCTACAACACGATCAACCGTACCAACAATGTGCTGGCCAATATCGAAAAGGTTAGTACTGCCAACCGGAATCGGTTTGAAGGACAGGCCCGTTTTATCAGGGGTTCATTGTACTTCGAGCTGGTGAAGTTGTATGCCAAGAGTTTCAACGATGGTGCTCCCGCCAGTAATCTGGGTGTTCCAATCGTACTAACGCCAACGGGTACCGTCGGCGAGGCCGATAGCCGCGCCCGGAATACGGTTGCTGAGGTGTACGCTCAGGTACTCGACGATCTGACGAAAGCCGAAGCCCTGTTGCCGGCTACACAGTCGGCAGGTACTGGTTTTGCAACCAAAGGCGCAGCCCAGGCCATGCTGGCCCGGGTATATCTGCAGCAGCAGAATTTTGCGGCCGCCCGCGATGCCGCAAACCGCGTTATTACATCCAACACATTCTCTTTGGCAAGTACCTTTGCCGGGGCATTCACCGATGCCTCCGCTGAATCGATCTTTAAGATCGTCGTAACCGATCAGGACGGGGCCAACGGGTTGAACACCTACTACGGTTCGACACGCAACTCGGGCCGGGGTGATATTCGGGTACAAATCAAATTTCGGCAGTTATATGGGGCCACCGATGGGCGCGGGCAGTTTTTCACCACGGTCGGCAACAACGTGTTCACCAGTAAGTACAACGACCGCTTTGGCGATGTGCCTGTGATACGGTTGGCCGAAATGTACCTGGTTAGGGCCGAAGCCAATCAACGCCTGAATAGCACTACCGGAGCTACTCCCCTGGCCGATGTTAATGCTATCCGTACCCGTGCCGGAGCAACACCGCTTACGGCGGTTACCCTAGCTGACATTCTGCTCGAACGGCGACTGGAACTGGCGTTTGAAGGCCAGCAAATAGCCGACATCAAGCGCACAGCCGGGGTTGTTGGTACTACGGCCTACAGCGCCAATAACCTCGTTTTGCCGATTCCGCAACGCGAGATCGACACAAACAAAAAGTTAGTGCAGAATCCTGGCTACTAAAAAATAAGGATTCCGTAAAAAAGGCGAACTACCCTGGGTAGTTCGCCTTTTTTGTTAAGACCCAAATAGCTGTTTTATCATCCCTTGTCGGAACAGTGCATTGACCAATCCAATACCTACTTAACAAGCGAAGCGATCTGCGCTGACGATAGATCACTTCACGTTAAAACTAGGGCTTCGGGGGAGAAACAGCTACATCGAGTACCGTAATCTTCTCCAGTTGCAACTGACGGCATTGCGCATTAAAGCGGCTAATGTCGTTCTGAATAAGGGCATTCATGTCGGTCTTAAGCGGTTGCCAGATCGCGTTTAACTCAGAGAGTCGCTCTTTCTGGCCAGCAGTCACGTATGGAATGTTGGTATCCGTTTCTCCTTTGAGGAAGATGTAGTCGGCACTGAGTTTGTTTTCGAAATTAATTACGTCGTCGTTGGACTGCGATCGGGGCTGTATCACTTTTTCTTCCCACAGCTTTATTCGTTTCGCTACGGCCCGGCCCGAGTCGGCCACTGCTTTCAAATTAGGCTTATCGTCGATGAGGTCAACCAGATCGTTGATTTGCTTCTGGGCTTTTCGCATCCGGTTCACCCCCTGATGAATCTCTTTCACGCCCTGCTCAATGCCCAGCAGCGTTTTTTGCTGCTGCTCATAGTCGGCCGCAGTTGCGTTGATACGGGGATCAGGTAGGATATTGAATAAAACCGATTTGGTCTGTTTACCCAGTTTCACGATGGCCCCATACGCGCCCGGCGACACTTTACGACCGCTGTAATTCCCCTCGATAAAAACCTTCTCGATAGCCGGCAACGTTTCCGTTCGCATATCCCAGACAAACCGGTTCAGGCCGGGCTTCATGAGTAGGGTCGGTTCGGGTGAGGGGCCACCCGGAAACTGGACAAATTTTTTGTCTTTCTTATTACTGAACGTGCGAATTACGGCCCCCTGCGCCGACTGGATTTCTATTGTCAGCGTTGCACTCGTGTCGACTTTAGCCGGTAACTGGTAATATAGTACAACGCCGGTTGCGGGATTTACACCCGCAAACCCATTGCGTCCAGGGCTACTGCCTGCGTCTTCGTCATCATCGTCAGTACTCACTTTATCAAGCGCACTGCCACCCGATACACGGTAGGCATCTTCGGGTTTGTAGACCAGCAGGCTATCGTTGCCCGCTTTCTCATTGTACTGACGAATGGGACCAAGGTCATCCAGAATCCAAAACGACCGCCCGGCAGTAGCTGCAATCAGATCACCCTGATGCACTTTTAGATCGGTAACCGGGCTAACGGGCAGGTTGAGCTGCCCCGCACGCCAGTTGGCTCCACCGTTGTAGGAAATGTACAATCCGGTTTCTGTACCAGCATAAAGCAGATCTTTGCGTTCTGGGTCCTCGCGCACAACGCGGCTAAACGCACCATACGGAATACCCGTTACTATCTTGGTCCAGGTTTTACCATAGTCGGTTGTCTTATAAATGGCTGGTGCAAAATCATTGAACTTGTAGCGGGTAGTGGCGATATAGGCCGTGGCTTTATTGTGAGGAGACACCTCTATGCAGTTGATAAGGGTTTCACTCAAACCCGTTGGGGTAACATTGGTCCACGATGTGCCACCGTCGCGGGTGAGGTACACCAGTCCGTCATCGCTGCCCGTCCAGATAACTCCTTTTTCAGCGGGTGACTCGAGCACATAGGCGATGGTGCCGTAGTTCTCGCCCCCGGCTCCTTCATTAGTATAAGGTGCCCCGCCCCATCCCAATTTAGTAGAGTCGTGGCGGGTAAGGTCGGGCGAAACGATCGACCAGTTTTTGCCCATATCGGTCGTTTTAAAGAGCCGGTTGCCTGCGTGGTAAAACGCATTGGGTTCATGTTTTGACCAGATAATGGGCGCATTCCAGTTGAAGCGGTACTTCATGGTTTTGGCCTGTAGTGCCTGGTACTGAATCGGCGATACCATGATGGCCTTTCTCTCGTGCGTTTGCTGGTCGAGCACTTCGATAGTGCCCTGATAACTGCCTCCCATCACGTAGCGAGGGTCGTCTGGGTTGAAGGCCAGAAACGCGCTTTCGCCCCCCGCTGAGGCTGTCCAGTCCTTATCTGTGATACCGCTGCCCTGCGTTGTCCGGCTGGCAATCATCACCGAAGTATTGTCCTGCTGGCCCCCATAGATAGTATACGGAAAGCGGTTATCGGCATTAACGCGGTAAAACTGTGCCGTAGGCTGATTATTTTCCGACGACCACGATTTACCCCCGTTGAAGGAAATGGCACCGCCCCCGTCATTGTTGAGGAACAGGTTTTTGTTATTCTTCGGATTGATCCACAGGTTGTGGTGATCCCCGTGTGAGCCTGGAACGGGGCTAAAGGTTTTACCGCCATCGATGGATTTCAGCACTGATGTATTGAGTACATAAACGGTATTCTCATCTACCGGGTCGGCGAAGATTTCGATGTAATACCAGGCCCGCTGTATGGTGCGGTGGTCTTTACTGACCCGAGTCCAGCTTTTACCGGCATCTTCGGACAGGAACACTCCGCCCTTGTCGGCCTTCGAATCAGACTCGATCACTGCGTAAATCCGGTTTGGATTCGCCCGGGACACTGAAATACCCATCTTACCCAATTCGGTTGGCAGCCCTTTGTCCAGTTTGGTCCATGTTTCACCTGCGTCAGTCGATTTATAGAGGCCGCTGCTTTTGCCCCCACTTTGCACCTGCCAGGGCAGTCGGCGGTGTTCCCACATTGATGCATAAAGGATTCGCGGATTAGTCATATCCATGCTCAGGTCGCTGCACCCCGTGTTTTCATCCACGTAAAGGACCTTCTTCCACGACTTGCCACCGTCTGTGGTTTTGTAAACGCCCCGCTCTACCGATGGGCCGTGCAACGCACCCTGGGCAGCAATAAACACTACATCAGGATTTTGTGGATGCACCCGAACGGCGGCAATGTGGCGGGTAAGGTCGAGGCCGAGGTGCTGCCAGGTTTTGCCGGCATCAGTCGATTTATAAACTCCATCGCCGTAGGATGTCATTACGCCACGAGGGGCGTGTTCGCCCATGCCCGCATAGATTACCGCCGGGTCAGAGTCGCAAATGCCGATCGCCCCCACCGAAGCCGTTTTCAACTGCCTGTCAGAGATATTTTTCCAGGTCATGCCGGCATCGTCAGTTTTCCAGATGCCCCCGCCCACGGTTCCCATGTAATACAGTTGTGGATCGCCTACTACACCCGACCCGGCCACAGCCCGGCCACCTCGGTAAGGCCCAATGTTGCGCCATTTAACAGGTTTGAAGTAGACATCAGTGCTGACGGCAGTATCAGACGACGTTACCGAAGCGGATACGGCTTTAGCTGATTTGGGCTTCTGAGCCAGCGATGGACTAATGACCGCAGCCGAGAGTAACAAGAGTAGAATCTTTTGCATAATAAAAAGACGAGCAGAATCAAAGTAAGCAAGATACGGATAAATCCGATTATAGTTTTGCTATGCCAGTCTATTGCCCTACCGTTTGTCTAACGCCTGAATCTGCCCCAGATACTCGGTTGGCAACAACACCCGCTGCACCACCGAACGCAGGCCAAGACCATTAAGCAGTCGGTAAAGACCAATGGAATGGGCCAGTAAGGGGTTTTTAGGTAGCGCGAGGTGGTCGCTGACTACGCTGGGAACCAGCACGGCCATTGCCTGACGCAGCAGGTTATATCGCCAACCGCCCAACTGTTCTCGATAGCGTTGAAAGAGCCGGTCGGTGAATTGGCTTCGTTCCAGGTCGCGGTCAAGGTGGGTTTGCCGGTCGGTTTTCCAGTCGTCATAGGTGGCTGGTAAGTCGGGAACGCCCATGCCCACACCCACGGCACTGAATACATCAAACAGTTCGGATTGTTCGCTGGGCAAAAGAGGGCGGTGGAGTAGGGTATAGGCCCGTTCCGAATAGTCGATGAGCATGTAGAGCACATCGCGATAAGCCCAGTCGGGAATGGCATAACCGCGCTTGCGTTCCACTCCACCATGAATGGAGGCCATGCGGCCCACGGCCTGCCGGGCCTGCTCTTCGGGCGCAAAGACAATATCCTGGGCGTAGCGCACCGTCGAGAAAAGCCGGGCAATAGGGTCGGCGGGGAGCTTGCCCGTGAAAAACAACCAATCGACGGCTTTATTAAGGGCGAACTCAGCCGCCGAACCCGCAAAAACCAGTAGAATTACGTCGGCATCGCCCCAAATTTGCCGAACAATGGAGGTGGGGCTTCGGGCTTCGGGCATTGATAATTAGTTGAAAACTATAACTTGAGTACAACAAACTCAACGCGCCGGTTCTTCTTTTTGTTGTTTTCCGAATCGTTGGGAGCCGACGGTTTCGTGTGGCCGTAGCCACGGGGTTGCAGGCGGGTGGTGGCAATGCCCCGGTTGGCCAAATAATTGGTAATGACTCTCGCCCGGTTCTCCGACAACGACTGATTGAGCCGCCGATCACCCACATTGTCGGTGTGGCCTGCAATCTCAATCTGGAGGCCCGGATTGCCTGTGAGGGTCTTGAGCAGTTTGTCTAATTGTTCGTTCGATTCAGGGCGAAGTACGTAGCTGCTTTGGTCGAAATAGACATTGTCGAGCCGGATGGCCTGGTTCACTTTGAGGTTAGTGAACACACTGTCAGCGCGTTCCATTACGGCGAGATGCTCGTAGGAGCCACACGTATCGCACGATACCAGGAGAACTTCCTCAGTTTTGTAATACCCTTTGGCATCGGTCTTCACCACGAGCGTATCGGTGCGGGTTAGCACAAAATTGAACGGCTGACCCGGTTTGCTGCTGCCTTTGAACGATTTTTTGGCCAGTACGGCCTGAATTTCGTACTGCGCCGGGATGTCGGCCTTGGTCTTTTCGTCGACAGCCCGCACGCTGAAATCAACGGGTTGGTCGGGTCGGGCAACCGTTGCGGGAGCCACCGTACTGCCTGCAGTTGGCACCTGAGCCACATTGAACCGTTTGATAGTAACACCCTGTGCAACGGCCTTTTGGCCAGTAAAAAATAAAATAATAATTGACAGACAAGATACGTAAGGTAGTAAACGGGTATACATGAGGCTTGGAACGTTGAAAAATAAACGTCTGAACACGTATCACAAAGAACGTGCCGAGTGCTGATTTACTATACAGGGTCTGTCCGCAAATGAACGAAAAGCGTCCGTTAGCGGACAAGTTAATGGGCTGATGGCTGATTAACTGATTGATAGTCAGGTAAGAAAATCGTCTGGTATAGCTTTTGCCAGACGATTCAGTGTTAGATATTCCCTGCTGGCGCACAGGAGCCCGCACCGGCGGACCGGCAAAATTTTGCGGCTCTACAAAAAATACCCCAATCCCTATGCTTCGCAACTACCTCAAAATCGCCACCCGCAGTCTGTGGAAAAACCGGGTTTATAGTGGTATCAACCTGTTTGGGCTGGCCGTAGGACTGGCAACCTGCCTGCTGATCACGCTCTACGTGGCCTACGAACTGAGCTACGACAGGCATCACAAATACGCCGACCGGATCTATCGGGTGGTGCATCATGCACAGTGGGACAAAGGCAACCTGAACCTCGCGCCCACCTCGGCACCGTTTGCCCCGGCCCTCAAAAAAGATTATCCAGAAGTAGAACAGGCGGTCAGGGTTGTCCCCGAAGGGGGTGGTCCCATGCACTACGGCAACACTAAAATCGAGGTGGACGATATCATGTTTGCCGATCAGGGTATGTTCCAGGTGTTTACGTACCCGTTTCTGTATGGCGACCCCAACACGGCCCTCAGCAAACCCGAATCCATTGTGCTGACCAAAGACCTGGCTATTCGTTTGTTTGGTGATCCGGCCAAAGCGTTGGGCAAAACAGTCTTGTTCGAGAATAATTTTGGTAATGTCGTTACGGGTGTCATCGACAATGTGCCCGCCAACTCGCACCTGACTTTTAGTGGATTGCGCTCCCTGCCAACTGGTTTTTCGGATGGCTGGCAGGCGTTCAGCCTATATACCTATCTGTTACTGAAAGAAGGGGCCGACCCCGTGAAAGTAGAAGCCAAATTCCCGGCGTTCTTCGAGCGGTACATCAAGCCTGAAATGGGTAACGTGACCTACAAAATGGAGTTGCAACCGATTGCGTCCATTCACCTGCACTCTAATCTGGACTATGAAATTGGGCCAAATGGCAGTAGCCGAACGGTGTCGGTGTTTGCTTTTATCGGCGGGCTGATTTTGTTGCTGGCAGGTATCAATTACATGAACCTGTCCACGGCCCGGTCGTCCATCAGGATTCGGGAGGTGGGCGTTCGGAAAGCGGTTGGGTCAGGGCGTGGGCAATTAGCGGGCCTGTTTCTGACTGAGACGCTGCTGCTAACGGTGCTGGCGACCATACTGGGGGTTTTTATCGCCCAGGGTGCGTTGCCGTTTTTCAATGAACTTACGGGTAAACTACTGTCTATCTGGCGGTTTGGTATTGGCTACAGCCTGCTGGCCGTAACGGGTTTTGCGGTGTTGACGGGTCTGTTGAGCGGCATTTACCCGGCCCTGTTTTTGTCGGGGTCGCGGACGGTGGCGGCTTTGCGGGGGCAGATGGGGAATCAGGCGGCCACGGTTGCCTTCCGAAAAACGCTGGTTACGTTTCAGTTTGTCGTTACCATTGCCCTCATGGCCGCGTCGGGAGTCATCTATCAGCAACTTCGATTTGCCCTCACCAAAGACCTCGGTTTCAACAAAGATCAAGTGCTAACGTTTCACCTGAACGAAGATGAAACGCGCACCAAAATTCCAGCCATCAAAGCGCAGTTGCTGGCAAACTCGCTCATCGAAGGGGTGGCAGCCGCCAGTAACCCCATCGGAACCAACAGCCTCGGTGGAGGTGGGTATTATTTCGAGATCGACGGGAAAATGACGGAGTCGTCGCGGATTACCCAGAATTTCATGGTCGATGGCGATTTCCTGAAAACGATGCAAATTGGCCTGGTGCAGGGGCGTAGTTTTTCGGAAACCATCCCCGCCGACCGCTTCAATGCCATCCTGGTGAACGAAACGCTGGTGAAGGAATTGGGCTGGAAAGACCCAATTGGCAAGCGCGTAAAATTCCACATCGACAACAAGGGTACGCTGGCCGAACGCCGTGTGGTGGGGGTCATAAAAGACTTTCACACGCACTCGCTGCAACACAAAATTGAGCCGCTGGCCCTGCAAATGCCCCCTGATGCCGGGGAAGAAGACAATTTGTATGTGCGCATTCGGGCAGGCAAGGCAACGGAGGCACTGGCCCTTATCGAAAAGACCTACCGGCAATTCGAGCCAAACGGGGTGTTTGGGTATCAGTTTCTGGATCAGAATTTTGCCCGGCAATATGCCGCCGAACAAAAGCAAAGTCAGCTCCTGCTCATTTTCACGGCCCTCGCCATTTTCATTGCCTGCCTCGGTTTGTTTGGCCTGGCCACCTTCACTGCCGAGCAACGGACCAAAGAAATTGGGGTGCGTAAAGTGCTGGGAGCCAGTGTCGCCAGCATCGTGGCCCTACTCTCGAAAGATTTTATGAAACTGGTGCTAATCGCCATTGTCATTGCCACGCCCCTTGCCTGGTATGCCATGAACCGCTGGCTACAGGACTTCGCCTACAAAATCAATATGGAGTGGTGGGTGTTCGCAGGGGCGGGCCTGCTGGCGGTGGGCATCGCCCTGCTGACGGTGAGTTTCCAGAGCGTGAAAGCCGCTTTAATGAATCCGGTCAAGAGTTTACGGAGTGAATAATCCTGATTAATCAGTTAAAATCCTGGGAATCCTGGTTCAGACAATGCTAACCAACTACCTCAAAATCGCCTGGCGGAATCTGCTCCGAAATCGGGCGTTCACGGCCATCAATATCACCGGGTTGGCTATTGGCATGGCTACCTGTCTGCTTATCAGCCTGTTTGTCCTCGACGAACTGAGCTACGACCGCTTCAACAAAAAGGCCGACCGCATGGTGCGGGTGGTGTTCAAGGGGACTATGAACGGCGAGAAAATGCGCGAAGCAACGGTGATGCCTCCCGTTGCCCAAACCCTCCGCACCGACTACCCCGAAGTGCTCGAAGCCACCCGTCTGCGGAGACGCGGAACAGTCCGGGTGACGTATCAGGACAACACCTTTCAGGAAGAGAGACTGGCGTTTGTGGACTCCAACTTTTTTCAGGTGTTTACGCTACCGTTGCGTCAGGGCGAAAACGCAAAAACGGTTCTGATTAAGCCTAATACGGTTGTCATCACGTCAACGGTTGCCCACAACTATTTCGGGGACGAAAACCCAATCGGGAAGTTGCTGACGATTAAAGACGTGCCGACTCCCTATACTGTTACGGGCGTAATCGACCCGATTCCGGCCAACGCACACTTCCATTTCGATCTGTTTGCGTCGATGGCCTCGTTGCCCGAAGCGAAGGAAACCTCGTGGCTGCAGTCGAATTTCTTCACCTATCTGGTGCTACCCGATGGCTATGATTACAAACGACTGGAGGCTAAACTGCCACAGGTTGCCGATAAATACATGGCTCCTCAGTTGGAGAAAATGTCGGGCGTTAGCATGGCCGAGTTTCGTAAAAAAGGCAACAATATTGGTTTGTTTCTGCAACCGCTCACCAGCATTCACCTCCACTCCGACCTGAAACCCGAATCGGAACTGGAACCGGGTGGCGATATTCGGTATGTCTATATTTTCGGGGCTATTGCCCTGTTTATGTTGCTCTTAGCCTGCATTAACTTCATGAACCTCAGCACCGCCAGTGCTACTAAACGCGCCAAAGAAGTGGGTATCAGAAAGGTGATGGGATCAGAGAAAGGGGCGTTGGTGAGCCAGTTTCTGACCGAGTCCATTCTGCTCACCGCCGTGTCGTTGGTGCTGTCGATTGGGTTGGTTTGGCTGACACTGCCTTTTTTGAACGAGTTAAGTGGTAAAAGATTGACCCTGAATTTTGGACAAACGCTCTGGCTGCTGCCGGGTTTGTTGGGATTTGGTTTGCTGGTGGGCCTGTTGGCAGGCAGTTACCCGGCTTTCTTCCTGTCGTCGTTCAAACCAATCAGCGTGCTGAAGGGTGCTATAACAACAAGGTCGGGACGAGGTGGTATTGGCCTGAGAAGCAGTTTAGTGGTTTTTCAGTTCTTTATCTCGTTCCTGTTGCTGGTGGGGACAACGGTGGTCTATCGGCAACTACAATACATTCAACAGGCCCGCCTTGGCTACGATAAAGAGCAGGTGCTGGTGGTTCAGGGGACGGGTGTGCTTGGTAAAAATGAAGACGTGTTTCGTCGGCAACTGCTTCAGGACAGCCGGGTAGCCAACGCGAGCGTGTCGGGCCATTTGCCCACCGGCCCAACCAATAACGGCCTGTTTTCGGTTTTCCCGGACGGGCGCAATGATCGGTTAGGTCGGTTTGTGCTCTACGGAGTCGATTACGATTATCTGCCAACAATGGGCATGGAAATCGTGGCTGGTCGTAATTTTTCGCCTGCGTTCGGCACCGATTCAACAGCCGTACTCATCAACGAAACAGCCGCCCAAACCTACGGGTGGGGTAAAAACGCAGTGGGCCACACCATAAGCAGCCCTAATTCCCAGGGTGAATTAACAACGTTTCGGGTGATCGGGGTGGTGCAGGATTTTCATTTTCGGTCGCTGCACGAACGCATTGCTCCTCTGGCCATGATGCTGCGCTACAACGCCGGGTCGGTGATCGTGAAAGCCAAAACAAGCGACATGGCGGGTTTGCTGGCTTCCGTGAAAAACCAATGGGCCTCATTTAAAACCGAAGAGCCTTTCCGGTACTCCTTCCTTGACCAGAGTTACCAGGCCTCCTACGAAGCCGAACAAAAAACGGGGCAAATTCTGGGCCTCTTCGCCATGCTCACAATTTTTGTGGCCTGCCTGGGCTTATTTGGCCTGGCCACGTTCACCGCTCAACAACGCACCAAAGAGATCGGTGTTCGCAAAGTGCTGGGTGCCAGCGTCGGTAGCATCATTACGCTGCTGAGTAAAGACTTTCTAAAACTGGTGCTAATCGCCATCGTCATTGCTTCACCCATTGCCTGGTACGCCATGAATCGGTGGCTACAGGACTTTGCCTACAAAATCGACATGGAATGGTGGGTATTTGCGGGGGCGGGTTTGCTGGCGGTGGGCATCGCGCTGCTAACAGTGAGTTTCCAGAGCGTGAAAGCCGCCCTGATGAATCCGGTGAAGTCATTGAGAAGTGAATAACTCTGTACATCATTTTTAATCCCGGGAATCCTGGTTCAGACCTATGCTACGATCATACATCAAAATTGCCCTGCGTAACCTCTGGCGCAACCGCCTGTATAGCCTGCTGAACATTGGCGGATTGGCCCTGGGAATGGGGTGTTGCCTGCTCATTGCCCTCTACGTGTATGACGAATGGAGCTACGACCGCTTCAACGCCAACTTTGACCAGATTTACCGCATCACCGAAAAACAGAAACAGCCCGAGGGTATTTTCGATGTGGCGGCAACGCCCGGCCCGCTTGGCCCCGCATTGGAGAAAGATTTTCCCGAAGTGATCAACGCAACCCGTGTTGGTCGCTGGCTGGGCTTGCTGACACAGGGTCGGCAGTCGGCAGAGTCGAACCAGATGCTGGTAGTTGATCCCAGCTTTTTCAGCCTTTTCAATTTTCCGCTGATATCCGGCAACCGGGCCACCCTATTTCGCAGCCCCGACGAGGTTGTTTTCACCCAGGCAATGGCCGAGCGTTTTTTCGGGGCCAACTGGCGGCAGAAAAGCGTGTTGGGGCAAGCCATCAAACTCAATAACCAGCAGACCCTCACGCTGGTTGGCATTGCCCAAAATCCGCCCACCAACTCCCACATTCAGTTCGAGGTGTTGATGCCCTTCAAGTGGCTCGAAAAAAACGATGAGTGGAGCATGAAGTGGAACAGCAACAGCTACCATACCTACGTTCAACTACGAGATGGGTCGGAGGCAGGCGTGGCCACGGCCTTCGGTGCGAAAATTTTTGAGCAACTGAAACACTACGCCAACGGCAACGAGACCAAACTGCTGCTGCAACCCCTGTCCGACATTTACCTGTACTCAAAATTTGCGTTTGAAACCGACCACGGCAAACGGAGCGACATTGCTTACGTGCGCATTTTTGTAGTTGTTGGCTTGATTGTGCTGCTCATTGCAGTTATCAATTTCATGAATCTCGCCACGGCGCGGGCCGCGAAACGAGCCAAAGAAGTGGGCGTTCGCAAAACGGTGGGGGCGCATCGCAGCAGTTTAATCGCGCAGTTTCTGGGCGAAGCCCTGCTGATGACGTTTCTGGCCGTGGGGGTTGGGCTGATACTGGCCGAGGGCCTACTGCCGCTCTTTAATAATCTGACGGATAAGGCCTTGCAACTACCCTATCAACAAGCTGCGTTCTGGCTCGTTCTGGTGGCTTTGACAGCATTTGTTAGTTTGTTGACGGGCTTATATCCGGCATTTTTTCTGTCGTCATTCCGGCCGGCAACCGTCCTCAAGGGTACATTCAACAGGCAGTCGGGGAGGGGGTTCCGGCAATCGCTGGTGGTGGGTCAGTTTGTGCTCTCCATTGCGATGATTATAGGTACAGTGGTCATTTATAGGCAGTTATCTTTCATGCAAAATATCCGGCTGGGGTTCGATAAATCGCAATTGGTACATGTTCGGCTCAAGGGTGATTTGCGGGGGCGGGCGTTGCCCTTTAAAAATGAAGTAGCCCAGTTGCCCGGTGTGGTGCAGGCCTCGGTCACTACCGGCAATCTGGTTGATATGAGCAATCAGACGGAGATCGAGTGGGAGGGCCAAACTCCTAACGACGAGTTTCTGATTACGCAGATGAACGTTGACCCTGACTTTCTACCCACAACGGGCATGAAACTGGTGGCTGGCCGGATGTTTTCGGCTCAGATCCCATCCGATACTGCCCGCCAACTCGGAACATATCTGATCAACGAAACGGCGGCCAAACGCATGGGCTGGACACCCACATCGGCCCTTGGCAAACGAGTGAAGTTCTGGGGAACCGATGGCACGGTGATTGGCGTGTTGAAAGACTTTCATTTTCGGCCCCTGCGAATGGCTATCGAACCGTTCATTTTCCGTTATCAACCGCTGACTCCCTATTTCACGTTGCTGGTTAAGCTAAAACCTGGCACCGTACCCGCAACGCTGGCTGGCATTGCCAACGCCTACAAAAAAGCCGATCCCGCCAATCCATTGACCTATGGTTTTGTCGATCAGGATTTAGATGCTCAATACCGGGCCGAGCAACGCACCGGTCAAATTATTCTGTATTTCTCCATCCTGACAATCCTGATTTCGTGTCTGGGTCTGTTTGGCCTCGCCACCTTCACTGCCGAGCAGCGTACCAAAGAGATTGGCGTTCGTAAAGTGCTGGGCGCCAGCGTTAGTAGCATTGTGGCTTTGCTCAGTAAAGATTTTCTGAGACTGGTGGTCATTGCCATTGTCGTTGCGTCCCCGATTGCGTGGTACGCCATGCATCGCTGGTTACAGGACTTCGCCTACAAAATCGATATCGAATGGTGGGTCTTCGCGTTGGCGGGCCTGCTGGCTGTGGGCATTGCGCTGCTCACCGTGAGTTTCCAGAGTGTGAAAGCGGCTTTGATGAACCCGGTGACCAGTTTGCGAAGCGAGTAATTCATGAAGCAATACTAAGCCCCCAACAACGTACAAAGATTACGTTGTTGGGGGCTTAGTATTGCGACTGGCAAAGAGTTTACCAAACAAAAAGTTGACAAGACCGATGAAAGCAACGCTCAAACAAGCATGGCCCTATCAACAGGATAAGATGAGTTTACCGGTTGAAAACCTCGATACAGCCCTGCCTTTTTACGAAACAGTACTGGGTTTTCAACGCATAGCTCAAACCGATGTACCTTATAAATCGGCTACAATCGCCAGAGATGATATTCAACTGGGTTTGGTCGAAAATGGCGGTGACCCCACCCAGAACGGTTGTTTCTTTGAGGTCGATGATGTGACGACGGCTTTTGCTGAATTGAAAGCGAATGGCCTGGCCAACGAACAGCCCAACTTCTCCTACCAAAAACAAGGCGATGTTGACTGGAAGGTCTTTTTTGTCATAGCTCCCGACGGACTCTGCTATTGCTACGGTCAACGCCAATCATAAACAGGACAGTCAGAGGACCAGGAGCGAGGCTTCCCAACGTAATGTCCGCAAACGAACCCAACCCGTCCGTTTGCGGACATTTTTTTTGCTAATGATTCTTTTAATCTGCTGATTAAAAGAAGGTTGTCTTTCTGGTACGGTGTTTGGGCTTGATGGTTGAACGACAGTGAACCCTTCTACTTCCATGCTCCGAAACTACGTCAAAATCGCCTGGCGGAACGTGACTCGCAACAAGTTGTTTTCGCTAATCAACATCATCGGTTTGGCCGTTAGTATGTCCGTCGGGTTGCTGCTGATCGCGTTCGTGCTCGACCTGCGTTCATACGACAAGTTCCACAAGAATGGGGAGCGGATTTATCGCATCACCAACGTAGCGACTTTTAAGGGTGAACAAGGCAGCCTGGCGCGGCCAGAAGACAAGTTTTCATCGACATCAATAAAGACCGGAAAGCTGATCCGGCAGAAAGTGACCGGCGTTGCCGAAGTGGCTATTATGCGCAACGACTTTTCGCAGGACGCGACCGTTGGCGACAAAATTCTCCCTATCAAGGGCTTCTGGGCGGATCCATCACTATTCAGGATCTTTACATTTCCGATGCTGGAAGGCAACCCCGACACGGCACTGAAAGATCCTTACTCTATTGTTCTTACGGAGACGGCAGCGAAAAAGCTATTCGGCAACCAATCTGCGCTTGGTAAGGCGATCCAATTCGATGCAGTCGATTACCAGGTGACCGGTGTCATGAACGACGTTCCCTTCTTTTCGCACCTCAACTTTGAAGCGTTGGTATCGCTATCGACGGCCGGGCAACTCAATAGGAACGACAAGAATTTCGATGCATGGACAAACATGTTTTCAAACTCCGTGTACTTGCTGCTTTCAGAAAACGCCGACATAAAGTCAATCCAGTCGCAGCTTGATGCCCTAGCAACCGAGGAAAATCGCGCCGAAGAAAACACGAAGATCCAACTCGAACTGCTGCCTTTGCATAAGATCGTGGTCGGAGAAAATCTGCGTTCCGGCTCCATGAGCGGCTCTGTAGGTCCTCACATGCCTCCGGTTGTACTTTGGATACTCGGCGGGCTGGCACTCGTTGTGCTCTTGTCGGCGTGTTTCAACTATACCAATCTGTCGATGGCACGAGCCATGCGTCGTTTTAAGGAAGTAGGTCTTCGCAAAGCGATCGGTGCCGGAAAGAGCCAGATATGGCAGCAGTTCCTGGCGGAGGCCATCATGGTCTCTCTGGCGGCTCTTGTGCTTTCCTACTTTCTCTTTCTCATATTGCGGCCGCAGTTGATAAACCTGGCTCCGGAAATGCAACGCACGGTGAAACTTGACCTTACTCCATCTACAGTTATTGCCTTCATCGTCTTTTCGGTTACTGTTGGTGTGCTTGCCGGCCTGATGCCTGCCCTATTCTTTTCAAAAGTCAGCGCGATTAATGCGCTCAGGAATGGGGCCACTTCGGTGTACCGGTCAGTGAAAGTAATCAAGCATGTAAGCCTCCGACGCGCCCTGGTGGTTATTCAGTACACGCTCACCCTGATCTTTATAACAACAACCGCCATCGGCTATGTGCAGTATAAAAACATACTTGCTTTCGATCTGGGATTCAACACAGAAAACATCCTGAACATCAATATGCAGGGTAATAAACCCGATGTGCTTCTGAAAGAACTGAGCGAGATGCCCGAAGTAACGGCACTATCACGGTCGTTAATAATCACCAGCGTTGGGAATGCCTGGGGTGGCTACATGAAATACAGCGATTCGCGCGACTCTACGCTGGTTATGACTAACCACGTGGACGAAAACTACTTGCGGTTACATGAACACAAGCTGGTTGCCGGAGGGAATTTCAGGGCACGACCTGTCACAGCCGAAGCCGCCAGAGAAGTGATCGTTAACGAGCAGTTTTTAAAACGATTTAACATCAGTCATAACGACCCTCAGAAAGCAATCGGGAAGGAGATCACATTCAGTAATGTCAAGATACATGGACGCAGGATGACCATTGTTGGCGTAATGAAAGACTTTCACTATGGTAAGGTCGATAACCTCATTGAGCCAACAGCCTTCATGTTCTGGACACCCGAAGACAGGGCAGTCATCAATGCAAAAATACAAAGCACTGACATGCCGGCGACCAGAGCCAAAATCGAATCCGCCTGGAAAAAGATTGATCGGGTTCATCCATTTCAGGCTGAATTCTTTGACGAAGCCATAGAAGAGGCCTATAGCGAGTTTTCGGTCATGATCAAGATCATTGGCTTTCTTTCATTCCTCGCCATTTCGATTGCATCGATGGGCTTGTTCGGTATGGTTGTATTCACAACCGAAACCAGGCTGAAGGAAATCGGCATCCGCAAAGTGATGGGGGCCACCACCGGTAACCTCATCTACTTATTAAGCCGTGGTTTTCTCGTACTGCTGTCACTATCGGCACTCATCGCTCTGCCCGTAACTTACCTTTTCTTCGAAAATATCGTGCTCATCAGGTTTCCGTATCACACACCTGTGCAGGTAGCCGAGTTGTTGGTCGGACTGCTGGCGGTACTGCTGATCGCACTGATTATGATTGGCTCTCAGACCCTGAAAGCCGCCAGTAGTAACCCCATTAAATCATTGAGAAGCGAATAAACAGCTACTATCATGCTCCGAAACTACCTCAAAATAGCCTGGCGGAATCTGATTCGTAATCAGGTTCTCAGCTCCATCAACATTGTCGGGCTAATTGCCGGGCTGGTTGCCGTTATGTTTATCGGGTTGTTTGTGCAGGACGAAATTTCGTATGACCGCTTTCATACTCAGGGCAAGCAGTTGTACCGGGTTGTGATGAATACCACCAACCCGGAGGGCAACGAAATGGTGACCGGAGCCACGGGTCTGCCACAAGGCCCTGCTTTTGCTGCCGAATTGCCGGAGGTAGCGGCTTTCTGCCGGGTGCAAGGCTACGAAATGCTGGTACGCCACCAAAACGAGGGTATCTATCAACAGGTTATGTACGTGGATACGTCTTTTCTCCGGTTGTTTAGCTTCGCGTTGCTGGCGGGTGATGCCCGAACATTGCTGAACGAGCCGGGCAATGTGGTCGTCACGGACGAGATTGCCCGGAAATACTTCGGCTCCACCGATGTGTTGAACCGACTCCTGCCGATTGACGCAGGCGGTAAGTTCGAGAACTACCGCATTACGGGAGTTGTGAAAACGCCCCCCATGAATTCGAGCATTCGCTTCGATGTGCTGCGCCCCTTCGTGGCATCGCTGCCACCCAACCGCAGCGATTGGAATGAGAACGACTGGTCCGACGGGTTTCTAAACACTTTTCTGCTGTTGCACACCGACCGGAACAGGGAAGCGGCTAATCCGCAGGTCGTGGAGCGTAAAATGGCGACGGTTTTTGCTAACTATGCCCGTCAGGAACTCGCTCAACTCCGTAAGGAATATGGCAAATTTAGCCTGACCTATCACCTGCAACCGTTTATGGCGATGCACCTCGACGACCGTTATGAGTTGAGCAACGGCCTGATGCGGGGATCTTCATCGGTTTACTCGTATATTCTGAGTGCCATTGCGGGACTGATTCTGCTGCTGGCGGGCATCAATTTTGTGAACCTGACACTGGCCCGGTCGCTGCGCCGAACCAAGGAAATTGGCGTTCGTAAAGTGACGGGTAGCACTCGCAGACAGCTTATCGGGCAGTTTGTGGGCGAAACGTTTTTGCTCACCATGCTGGCATTTATACCGGCTATACTGCTGCTTTATTTCCTGCTTCCCCAATTTTCGACTGTTGCCAACAAAGCCCTGCAACTTAGTTTTCTGCTCAATCCGCAAACACTTGGCCTGTTTGCGGGTCTGGTGGTTTTGGTCACGTTGCTTGCCGGGTTCTATCCGGCCCTGGTGCTATCGGGCTTCAATCCGGCGCAGGTGCTCTATGGGCGGGTGCGGTTGGTGGGGCGTAACCGGTTGGGGAAATCGCTGACCGTTTTACAATTCGTGATTGCGATTGGGTTACTGATCGGCACTGCCGTAATACACGGGCAGTTCCGATATATTCAAACTGCTGACGTGGGCTATGAACGGGCCAACCGGGTTCGGGTTTATATTCCCTGGGGCCGCGAACAACAGGGCGAAATTGTGAAGCAGGAACTACAGCACAAACCCGGCATCGAAGCGGTGGCCCGGAAATCGGGCGGTCACCGGTCCGGCACATTTTTTATCCGTAATAAACCCGTTAAATCTGCTTACGAGCGCATCGACGAGAACTACCTGAACTTCGTGAATGTGCCAATTCTGGCCGGACGAGGTCTTCGTCAAGCGAATACCGCCGATAGTACAGCTAATATTCTGGTCAATGAAACCTTCGTGAAGCAGTTTTTGTCGGCGGCTGCGCCCGCTGTTGGACAGCTTGTGCAACAGGAAGACGACAAGCATGTTCGGCATGATTTGACAGTGGTAGGCGTGGTGCGCGATTATGAGTTCCGCTCCCTCCGCGACCGCCCCGAACCCGTTTTGCTACAGTTTGGCAAACCGGAACAAATGAATCAGCTCTACGTCAGGGTTGACCCCCGCCAATCGGTTGCCGCGCTTCAAACCGTTGAGCAGACGTTCCGAAAACTGATTCCCTACCAGCCGTTTTCGTATCATTTCATGGAAGATGATCGACTGGAAAGTTACGCCGATGATGCCCGCTGGAAACAGCTTATCACGTATGCGGCCCTACTGGCTATTCTGATCGCGGGGCTTGGCCTGTTTGGGCTGGTGTCGCTGACGATTCAGCAGCGGGTAAAGGAAATTGGCATTCGGAAAGTGCTGGGAGCCAATGCACTCGCCGTCGTTAGCCTATTGACGGGCAATTATCTGAAATTAGTACTCATTGCGTTCGGGATTGCTGCCCCCATCAGTTGGTATATGGCCCGCCGGTGGCTCGACACGTTTGTGTATCGAATGGACCTGAGCGGCTGGCTATTTGTGTTGGTTGGTCTGCTGGTACTCGGTGTCGCGCTCCTGACAGTGAGTTTCCAAAGCGTGAAAGCGGCCCTGATGAATCCGGTCAAATCATTGAGGAGTGAATAAACCCCAGAACAAATGCTTCGAAACTACATAAAAATTGCCCTTCGGACCTTCCGGAAAGATACCACCTTCACGCTGATCAACGTAGTAGGGTTGGCCACTGGTTTGGCTGTGGCGCTGCTTATTATCCAGTATGTACGGTTTGAGTTAAGTTACGAGAGCACCAACCCACTGGCTGACCGAATTGTACGGCTCAGTATGGATTATTTGAACGGCGGTGCCGTGGACGCGCAGGATGCCGAAATGTATCCTCCGGTTGGGGCCAAAGCGAAACGGGAAATGAATGAGGTTGTCAACTTTACCCGCGCTTATCCCGTAAATAACCGCAGTGCGACGATTCAGATTAGCGATATCTATTACCTTGTAGATAACGTCTATTCAGTCGACTCCTCCTTTTTCTCGATGTTTAATTACCCCTTACTCCGGGGAAGTCGGAAAGACCTCTTTACCAAACCGTATCAGGTTGTTCTGACGGAAAAGATGGCGTTGACTTACTTCAAGACGCTGGATGTGTTGGGCAAAACCCTGAAAATGTCAAAGAGGAAAGGCAGTGTGCTGTTGGAAATAGTAGGCGTAGTACCAAACAACCCGGCCAATACGCATCTGAAATTCAACATGCTCATCTCGTACCCAACGATGTTGTCGGACTTTGGGGAACGGGAAGACAATTGGAACAACAACAATACGTACACGTATGTGCAATTAGCCAAAAATACCACGTATGAAAGGTTTACCAAATCACTGGCGGCCTTCAGCAATCGATTGGTCAGGGATAAGAAGATAACCAACGAGCAGGTAATTGGTCAGAAGATCAGTGACATCCACCTGTATTCACACAAGACTTTTGAAACCGAACCAAACGGAGAAGCGCGGTCGGTGTATTTTCTGCTGGGCGTCGCGTTTTTGGTGCTCCTGAGTGCCTTTGTCAACTACGTGAATCTGACCACGTCCAAAGCCCTCGACCGGGCGCGGGAAATTGGCATGCGTAAAGTAGTTGGCTCAACCCAGAACCAAATCAGAACCCAGATTTTCATCGAAACCATCCTGGTCAATATCATTGCCGGAACGCTGGCGATGGGCCTGGTGGCCGCCCTTCGGTCGGTGTTTGTGGAGGTAGCGGGCCTGCCAGAAGGTTTTACTGTGTTCCAGGATGCCTTTTTCTGGGAAAGCCTGGGGGCGTTTTTGGTACTGAGTATTTGCCTGTCGGGCTTTTATCCAGCCTTCGTCCTGTCGTCCTTCGATCCGGTGGTGGTGCTTAAAGGTAATTTTTCGCGCTCGGTCAAAGGTACTCTGCTACGGAAGTCGCTGGTGGTTTTTCAGTTTACGATTACCATCATTCTGCTGGTGCAAACGTTCGCCGTTTACCAGCAGGTTAACTTTTTGCGGGAGCAAAACTTAGGTCTAGCTATTGATCATACCCTGGTCGTAAAAGCTCCGGTGGGAAACAATGCCCAACAGGACTATGGTGCGTTTCGGCAGATGTTACTCGATCAGTCACAGGTAAAATCGGTATCCGTTTCCGGCACCGTACCTGGTCTGGGATCGGTGCAGATGGGCACAACAACGGGTATCAATCTATCGGAGGCCGTCAAGAAAACCTATTTCAATTATTACCTGACGGAAATAGACACGTCGTTCTTCGACCTGATGGGCATAAAGTTACTGGCGGGGAAAAACTTCAATGCCACCACCCGGCCGGGCTTTCAGGATACCACAAATCGGCAACTTATTGTCAATGAGGAGACCATTCGGCTTTGGGAAATTCCCACGCCCGCAGCGGCTATCGGCAAGCGGGTAGACCTCTGGGGGCATAAAGCGACAATTCGGGGCGTTGTTAAAAATTACTACTACGAATCGCCCAAGGCAGCTCATATTCCGATCATACACGTGTACTCGCCCACGTTCGATTCATTTGCCAGCGTGAAGTTTGCGGGGGGGGATGCCGGGGAACAACTGGCAACGCTGAAGAAGGTATACGAAGCTAATTTCCCCCATTCGCCGTTTAGCTATTTCTTCATGGACAGTGAGTATGACAAACAATATAAAGCCGACGACCGCTTTCAGCAGGTGTTTGGTGCCTTAACGGGCTTCGCCATTTTGATCTCCTGCCTTGGTCTGTTTGGTCTGGCTACGTTTACCGTTTCAAAGCGCACGAAGGAGATTGGTATTCGCAAAGTGATTGGGGCCAGCACGACCAACCTGCTGATTTTGCTCTCCAAAGATTTTATCCGAACCGTTCTGGTATCCATCCTGATCGGCATTCCGATTACCTACTTCATTGTCAAAAACTGGCTGGCCAATTACGCAGCCCGCATCGAATTAAGCTGGTGGCTTTTCGCGGCACCCGCCCTGGTAGTTATGTTGTTGGTATTAGTGTCCATTGGCAGTAAAACAATTGCGACGGCCCTGATGAACCCGGTGAAGTCGTTGCGTTCCGAATAAAGATGCAAATTTGTATTAAAACCAGTTTGTATGCTTTTGAACGTAGACTATTGTCGTGGCCTGTGGTTCTGTACCGGCTATTTTCCCCTGTTGCTGTTGGCGATGACCACCTTCGGACAAAACAGATCGACCCCCCGGCCCAATCCGCCGGTTGAGTCAGGTATTTCTAAAACATTGGCTTTGCACCGAAAAGCAACGATAAGCCAACTCCGTTATGCGTTGACGTTCGAAATACCGGCCCGGAAACAGGAGTCGATTGCCGCTTCAGAAACCATTTCGTTCGATTGGAAACCGGATAGCCATCCGGTTCAACTCGATTTTAAAGAGCAACGTGATCACTTGCTGCAGGTTACTGTCAACCAGAAAGAGATTCCGATTGTCTTCGAAAAAGAACATGTGCTCATTGCTCCGGGGTATCTGAAACCGGGACCAAATCAAGTGTCGATTCGGTTTACGGCGGGTAACCTTTCCCTGAACCGCAACGACGATTTTCTCTATACTCTGCTCGTGCCCGACCGCGCCCGAACCGTTTTTCCCTGCTTCGATCAGCCCGACCTGAAAGCCTCGTTTCAACTGACGCTGACCGTTCCGGCCGCCTGGAAAGCCGTGACAAATGCCCCATTAACGGACTCGAGCATATCGGGCGACCGGAACACCCTCCGGTTTGGGGCCACCGAGTTGATTCCTACCTACTTGTTCTCGTTTGCAGCCGGACGCTTTGAGTCGTTAACCCAGCAACGACAGGGCCGGACCATGCATTTTTTTCACCGTGAGACCGATACAACAAAGATCCGGTTGAGCCTGGAACCCATTTTTGCTACCCATGCCGATGCGCTGACGTTTCTGGAGGACTACACCCAGATTCCATACCCGTTCAAAAAGTTTGATTTTGTGGCCATTCCCGATTTTCAGTATGGGGGAATGGAACACGTTGGAGCGATTCAGTACCGGGCATCCAGCCTGTTTTTGGACAATGGGGCCACCCGCGACCAGAAACTAAGCCGGGCCACCCTGATTGCCCACGAAACGGCGCACATGTGGTTTGGCGATTTGGTAACCATGCGCTGGTTCGATGATGTCTGGATGAAAGAGGTGTTCGCCAACTTTATAGCCGACAAAATAACGGAGGTGAGCATGCCCGACGGCAACTACGATCTGGAGTTTCTGATTGCCCACTTCCCGGCAGCTTATGATGTTGACCGGACCGAAGGAGCGAATCCCATTGGTCAATCACTGGCAAATTTGCAGGAAGCCGGAACATTGTACGGCGGCATTATTTACCACAAAGCACCCATTATGATGCGGCAGTTGGAGCGGCTGATGGGGAAAGAGGCCCTCCGCAATGGCCTGCGCGACTACCTCAAAAAATACGCCTACGGCAATGCTTCGTGGCCCGACCTGATCGCGATTCTGGATGCCTATACCCCCGCCGACCTTCAGCGTTGGAACCGGGTTTGGGTGAATGAGACTGGCCGACCCCGATTTTCGTACCAGCTCAAAACCGCTCAGAACAAGATTTCCCAGTTTGTGATTTCGCAACAGGGCGAAGATGGGTCGAACCGGCAATGGCCCCAGTTTTTTGAGGTAGCCTTGGTCTATGCCGACCGGATTGATGAATTGACCGTGAACATGAATCAACCGCAGGTTGCTCTGAATCAGGCTATTGGTAAAGATGAACCGTTGTTTGTTGTGTTTAATTCGTCGGGGCAGGGTTACGGGCAGTTTCCGGTGGACGAGCGGATGCTGACGGGACTGGGTTTGCTGAAAAACCCGGTGATGCGGGCATCGGCGTACATCAGTTTGTACGAAAACATGCTGAGTGGGAACGCCGTTACGCCCGCTCAACTGACAACACTCTACCAACAGCAACTTGCCCGCGAACCCGAAGAACTGAATGTACGGCTACTAACCAACCAGTTATCCGAGATCGTCTGGCGCTTCACCCATCCCGAAAACCGCATCGCGCTGGCCACATCGGTGGAGAACGTGGTTTGGCAGGCCCTGCAACAGGAGACCCATCCTGGTAAAAAGAAGCTGCTGTTTCGGTGTTACCAAAGCATTGCCTCGAGTGCTGAGGCCCGCGAACGGCTTTATACGATCTGGAAAGACCAACGGGCACCCACTGGTGTCACGCTCACCGAAGACGATTATACCAGTTTGGCCCTGGCCTTAGCCGTGCGGGATTATCCGGCCAACGGGCTGTTGGCGCAACAACTGAATCGAATCAAAAACCCCGATCGGAAAAAGCGTCTTCAATTTATGATGCCTGCTTTATCAACTGATGTTGGTGTGCGTGATGCATTTTTTGCCTCGCTCAACGATGTGGCCAACCGCGAACGCGAAGCCTATGTGACGGCCGCGCTGGGGTATCTGCATCACCCGTTGCGGGCCAGTACGTCGGCTAAATACCTCAAACCAAGCCTTGATTTGCTCGAGACTATTCAGCGAACGGGAGATATTTTCTTCCCTGAATCGTGGCTCCGGTCAACGCTAAGCAACTACCAGACACCCGAAGCCGTGAGCGTGGTTCGGAATTTCCTGGCCGAACGCCCGGCCTATAACCCTCGCCTGAAAGCCAAATTGTTGCAAGCTGCCGATGGACCTTTTCGGGCGGCTAAACTGCTCTACCCGACTCGGTAATTCTATTGTGTTTGCCCCGCACAAGACCCTTAACAATTATTAACAGCCTGTTTGATAGATCAATACGTACCTTGTTAGCCAAATAAGGTACGTGTTGATTATGCTCCGAAATTACCTCAAAATAGCCCTCCGCAACCTGCGGACACACCGAACTTATACCCTGCTGAACGTAGGCGGTTTATCGGTAGGCATGGCGGGTGGCCTGCTGATTTTCCTGTTTCTGCATCACCACCTCAGCACCGACCGGCACCACGCCAACTACGACCGAATTTTCCGAATCGACACGGACCTGCATCTTGAAGACGGCTCGATCGAGCTGAATCCCGAAGCCCCACTGCCTATGGCTCAGGTCTTGCGGACTCAGTATCCACAGGTGGAACAGGCCGGGTTTTTGATGATGATTCGCGAGATGACTGTGGGCGTGAAGCGGGCTAATAGGGCCGACCCAATTCGGTTTCGTGAGCATGAAGGAATGGGTTTTGTGGAGCCGGAATGGTTCGGAGTAATGACGTATTTGTGGTTGCAGGGAAGCCCGAAAACGGCTCTCAGCCAGCCCAATAGTGTGGTTCTGACCGAATCGTGGGCCAGGAAATATTTCGGTGAGGCCAACCCGATGGGTCAAACCATCACCCTCGACAACAAAACCAATGCCACCATCACGGGCGTGCTCGCCGACCCACCCGCCACTTCCGACACCGACATCCGGCTGTTTGTGTCGATGGCAACCCTGAAACAGCACGACCCGGAACTGGATCAAACAAGCTGGTATCAACTCAACAGCACCAACCGACTTTATTTCACCCTGCGCGACCCTGCCGCCGTTGCCAGTCTTGAGAAGACATTCCCGGCTTTGGCCAAAAAACAGTATGGGGCTGAAATGGCGCACATTTTCCAGTTCCACGCACAGCCGATGCGCGAGTTTCACTTCGATGTAGCGCGGGGTGGGGGAGCCGTCCGGGCTTCGTTGCTGTGGTCGTTGGGGGGCATTGGGGTGTTGCTGATTCTGGCGGCCTGCATCAATTTCATTAATCTGGCCACAGCGCAGGCCCTCCGGCGCAGCAAGGAAGTAGGCATCCGCAAAACGCTGGGCAGTTCGCGGGGACAGTTGGTGGGTCAGTTTTTTCTGGAAACGTCGCTCATTATTTTGGGGTCCACGGGGCTGGCTCTGCTGTTGGTTGTGGTCGCACTCCCGCTCTTCACCAATTGGGTGCAGGTGCCGTTGTGGCTCCGTTTCGATTGGGCAACCATCGGGTTTGTGGGGCTGTTGCTGGCGAGTGTGGTGCTGTTGGCGGGTGGGTATCCGGCCCTGGTCTTGTCGGGGTTTTCGCCCCGGATGGCGTTGCAGGGCAAACCAATGGCTCTGTCGGGGTCGGGGTTCGCCATCAGGCGGGTGCTGGTGGTGACGCAGTTTGTGGTTTGTCAGGCTCTGATCATTGGCGCGTTGGTGGTGGCCAACCAGATTCGCTACATGCAGCGGGCCGATTTGGGGTTTCGGAAAGATAATGTGGTGGTGGTGAACCTGCCCGATCAGAAACTCTCTACCCAGGAAGTCTTTCGGCAGCAACTCGCGCAATACCCCGAAATTCAGTCGGTTAGCTTTAGTCACCGGCCACCCGCCAGCGAATTGCAGTTTGGCGGGTCGTTCAAATTCAACGGTAAACCCGACTGGGAACGCTACCCGGTTCGAGACCGGCTGGGTGATGCCAATTACCTGAAAACCTACGGCTTGACGCTGGTGGCGGGGCGAAATATCATGCCGAGCGACACCATCCGCGAATACCTCATCAACGAAACGCTCCTCCATCAACTCGGTTTTCAGAACCCGAAACAGGTGTTGGGCAAAACCATGCAGTACCACCTGTCGTCGGTTCCGTTGCCCATTGTCGGGGTCGTTCGCGACTTCCACCAGAAATCACTTCGCGAAACCATTGCCCCCTGTTTCATTGCCAGCTATGCCCAGCGATACGGGCAGGCGGGTATCCGAATAGCGGGCTTAAATCCGGCGAAAACTCTACAGGAAATTCGGCAAACGTGGCAGGCGTTGTACCCCAACGAGGTGTTTGAACACGAGTTTCTGAACGATCAGGTGGCCCGGTTCTACGAGACCGAAACCCTCACGGCCCGGCTTATCAACGTGTTCACGGCCCTTGCCATCCTGATTTGTTGTTTGGGGTTATACGGACTGGTTTTGCACGCCGTGGGGCAACGAACCAAAGAGATCGGTATTCGTAAAGTGCTGGGAGCCAGTATTTCCAGCATCGTCGCCCTGCTTTCCAAAGACTTTCTGAAACTGGTATTGGTGGCCATCGTGATTGCTTCACCCCTTGCCTGGTATGCCATGAACCGCTGGTTGCAGGACTTCGCCTACAAAATCGACATTGCCTGGTGGGTATTTGCCCTCGCGGGATTTTTGGCCATCGGCATTGCCCTCCTGACGGTCAGTTTCCAAAGCGTGAAAGCCGCCCTGATGAACCCGGTCAAATCACTTAAAATGGACTGATCATGTTTCGCAACTACCTCAAGATTGCTGTTCGTAACCTGCTTCGTCGCCGGTTCTATTCGGTCCTGAACATCGTCGGGCTGGCCGTTGGCATCACCTTCGCCTTGCTGATTGGTGCTTACGTCTGGGGCGAATTTCAGGTGAACCAAACCCTCCGAAATGCCCCGCAACAGTGCCTCGTGCAAAGCCGCTGGAAGGAAGGGAATCAGGGAATGCCCATCACGACGCTGGCCCCGATGGGTCCGGCTCTGCGCAGGCAGTACCCAACGCTGGTGGCCAATTTTTACCGGTTCCACGGAGTCAGCGCGACGATCTCGAAAGGAGCCAATCACTTCCGGGAGTCTATCCAGATTGGCGATTCTACTATGTTGACCATGTATGGGTTTGAATTGTTGCACGGCAACCCGCGCACCGCCTTAACCGGGCCAAAAGCTATTGTGATCACAGCCGCAAAAGCCGAGAAACTCTTTGGCACCGCCGACGTGCTGAACCAGTCGCTGACGGTGGAAACACCTCAGCAAGGCAAGCAGGAGTTCCTGGTGACGGGGGTGCTGAAACCGCTGCCGCGCAACTCCGTATCGAACCTATTGACGGAGGCCAACGAGGTGTTTATGTCGGTGGGAGCCTTGCCCGCGTTCGGGGCCGACATGACCAACTGGCAGAACCCCTACATTGTCAACTATGTGGAGTTGCAGCCGGGCATTACCCCTCACGATCTGGAAAAGCCTTTGGCTCAGTTGATTGCGACCAACACTCCAACCGAAATTCAGAAAAACCTGACCGCTTATGTTAGCCCGCTAACCGATTATTACCGCCAAAGCAACAACGGGCTGATCCAGAAAATGATCGGGACGCTCACCGCCGTGGCCCTGTTCATTTTGCTGATGGCGGTGGTCAATTTCGTGAACCTGTCGATGGGCAGTTCGTCGTCGCGGCTGCGCGAAATTGGTGTTCGGAAAGCATTGGGCGGCCTTCGGTCGCAACTGACGATTCAGTTTCTGACCGAAGCCCTTGCGCTAACAGTGGTGGCAACGGTGCTTTCGGTGGGTTTATACGTCCTTTTTCGGTCGCTGTTTGGCGAGGTAGTTGGCAAAGAAATACCGTCGTTGCTGGCCTTGCCGTGGCGGTATGGCTGGTTGTTGCTGGTGCTGATGGGGGTAGTTGGCGGGCTGGCCGGGGGCTATCCGGCTCTGCATTTGTCGGCCTATTCAGCGGTTGATTCGCTCAAGGGCAAGGGCCGTTCGGCGGGGGAGGGGCAGTGGTTTCGGCGGGGGTTGGTCACGGTTCAGTTCACCATTGCCATTTTCGTGTTTGTGGGGGCGGTGATTGTGTCCCGGCAAATCGCCTGGTTTTTCAACACCGATCTGGGTTTCAAAAAAGAGGCTGTACTGACTGTTTCGTCGCTGCCCCGCAACTGGACACGCGAGGGCGTAACCCGCATGGAGGCTGCCCGCGATCAGTTTGCCCGTTTGCCCGGTATTCAGTCGGCGAGTTTGTCGTTCGAGATTCCGAATGGCAACGTGGGCAACAGCGGCAACCTCTATACGCAGGGCCGCGACTCGACGCAGGCCGTGAGCGTGAAGATCATGACCACCGACGAAAACTATGCCCAAACCTACCAGATTGGACTGCGGGCAGGGCGATATTTTCATTTTGGACAGGGCAGTTACGATTCCACCAGCATGGTTGTGAATGAAGCCGCCACCAAAGCACTGGGGTTCAAATCGCCTGAAGCTGCATTAGGGCAAGTGGTTCGTTTTCAGGGAGGTACGCGCCCGTTCACCATTCAGGCTGTTACCCGAAATTTCCACATCGGCACTATGCGCGAAGCCATCAGTCCGCTGGTTATTGGGCAGGTTCAGGCGTTGCCCATCTATCGGTTTTTCTCGTTTCGGCTGGCTCCGGGAAACACCCGCTCAACCATTGCGACTATCGAGCGAAAATGGCGCGAACTTTTCCCCGACGCTCCCTTCGATTATGCCTTCATGGATGAGACACTTCAGAAGTTATACCAGACCGAATTGCAGTTGGAGAAAGCCGCTTATGTGGCCACAGCTTTGGCTCTGCTGATTGTGTTGCTGGGAGTAATTGGCCTTGTATCGTTGAGCGTGGCCCGGCGAACCAAAGAGGTCGGCATCCGCAAAGTGCTGGGTGCGTCGGTGCCGAATGTGGTGGGATTGTTTTTGCAGGAATACGCCTGGGTAATGGTGCTGGCTAACCTACTGGCTTGGCCTTTAGCCTATTGGCTCGTTTCTGGCTGGCTTTCCGACTATGCTTACCACACCACCATAAGCTGGCAACCTTTTGTTTTTGTGGGTATTGGCCTGGCCCTGCTCACGAGTTTAGTCGTCAGTGTTCAGGTCATCAAAGCCGCCCTGGTGAATCCGGTACAATCGTTGCGGGCCGAGTGAATCAGGCAAAAATAGCGGCCAGTGGAAGCTCGAATCCGGTTTGAGCGTCGTGCAGGGTAGAGTCCTCGTAGAAAAAAACGTAATGGTCGGGACGGTCAAACACCATCACTGCCCGCAGACTGGGCAATACTACCCAGCAGGATTTTACGCCAAACTCGAAGTAAATACGGGTTTTGGCGACCATCTCCTCATTACTTTGCGAAGGCGACTGAATCTCAATGCAGGTAAGCGGTGGATCGGTTCGTTTGGCCGGTTCGTTGTTGTAGTCCAACCGGAAATGAGGATAGACGACCACATCAGGCGTTGTACCGTCTGGTTTGGTAGACAGCGAGACTTCACTGGCTATGTGGTAGTCAGTGCGGTATCGCATTTTCAGCTCAAAAACAATGTTGCCCTGAATGATACCGTGGATAAGATTAGGCATAGGTTTTCCTCGTTCGAGTTCGTAGGCTGATAGATCAATGACTGATTCGATGACTGCTTCCATAATCGTTAGGCCGCCGAAGCGGGCGAGTTTTTTTCAAAGATAACGAAAGACCGGAAATACCGCCAGCACCAACGACGAGAACCAGACAGGAAATAGGCTCATTGGGGCGAAATAGTGATGATTTTTCCGCAAATTAGCCCAAAAATACGACCTGATAACGCACTGAACCTGAACCAACATGCTTTCCAGACTCTTCCTGTTCCTGTGGCTGCCCGCAACGCTGTTTGCACAAACGCCAACGCCCAAAGCCAACGACACCACCACGCCCCTGCACGCGCTGCAACCCGATTACCCAACTCCCTACGGTGCTCCCAAACCTGCCGACGTAACAGCAGTGTTGAACAGGGTTTATACCTATCTGAATGCCGTAACACCCACCCAACTAATTGATAAACAGACACAACAGCCTATAACTGACCTCAGCAAATTCAACGAAAACGCCATCGTGAAACCCGGTGATTTTCGATTGACCAGCTATGAATGGGGCGTTACCTATGCCGGGATGTTACTGGCTTCCGAAGCCACCGGCGACCCGCGCTACGCTACCTACACCCGCGACCGACTTCAGTTTTTGAACAGCCTGCGCCCGTATTTTGCCGCTCAGGTGAAGGCCAACCCAACGGCCAATCCCGGAGCGCCGGAGCGGCCCCTCCGGCAGATGCTGGCTCCCCACGCGCTCGATGATGCCGGGGCTATGTGTGCGGCTATGATCAAAACGACCCGGCAGGGCCTGGCAAAAAATGCTGATGGAACCGCCACCAATTTTCGCCCCCAAATCGACTCCTACATCGACTATATCATGAACAAGGAGTTTCGCCTGACCGACGGGACCCTGGCCCGCAACCGTCCATTGCCCCGCACCCTCTGGCTCGACGATCTGTTTATGGGTGTCCCGGCGATTGCGCAAATGGGCAAACTCACCGGCGAGGCAAAATATTATGATGAAGCGGTGAAACAAGTGACGCTGTTCTCCAAACGCATGTTCAACCCGCAGGAGGGACTCTATATGCACGGCTGGGTGGAGGGTATGGCGGTTCACCCCGAATTTCACTGGGCGCGGGCCAACGGCTGGGCCATCATGACAAAGGTAGAGCTGCTCGATGTGTTGCCCGAAAATCATCCGGGTCGGGCGGCAGTGCTGGCGTTGTTGCAGGCCCATGTGCGGGGGCTGGCCATGCACCAGTCGGGAACGGGTTTCTGGCATCAGTTGATCGACCGACCCGATTCGTACCTGGAAACGTCGGCCACGGCCATCTATGCGTATTGCCTGGCGCGGGCCATAAACCGGGGCTGGATCGACGCGCAGGCCTACGCGCCTATGACCCTGCTGGCCTGGAATGCCGTGGCCACCAAAGTGAATGCAGGCGGGCAGGTGGAGGGAACCTGCGTGGGAACAGGCATGGCTTTCGACCCGGCGTTTTATTACCATCGACCCATCAATGTTTTTGCCGCCCACGGCTATGGCCCCGTGTTGCTGGCCGGTGCCGAAGTACTTAACCTGCTCAAAAAAAAGCCTTTCGAGATCAACGACAGCGCGTTGATGCTAAAGGCAAAGTAAATCAGGTATAACCAGTTCTAAAAAAGAACCCCTCGCCAGTCAATTGACCAGCGAGGGGTTCTGTATTCTACACTGCTTTATGAATTAGCTATCTCGCCGGACGCTGCTGGCACCGGATGTGTTGCTGCTGACCGAAGCCCCGCCCCGGTAACGAACGCTGCTGGCTCCGCTGGCCTGAACATTCACTTTCTCGGTGGCCGAAACACTGGCTCCGCTGGCTCCCGAAACGTCTAATGAAACCTGCTTTGTTTGCAGATTATAGGCTTTCAGGGTTGTGGCTCCTGACACTTCGCCCTCCATGCGGGTGGCTTTTCCATTCAGATTGATGGTCGATGCACCAGAAAAATCAACGGCCAATTGGTCGGCATCAATGTCGATAGTAGCCGTCGATGCCCCCGAAATCTCCAGATTTACATTGCCCTGATCGCGAAATCCGCGTACGTTGACGGTGCAGGCTCCCGAAAAATCCATACCCCGAAGTTGTGGCATCACCACATCAATACGCACCTGTTTGCGGTTGTTGTTCCAGCCCCATTTGGTGTTTTTATAGCGCACTTTGAGGGTACTGCCCGTTACGGTTGCTTCCAGATCGTCGAGGTCTTCATTACGCCCCGAAGCCTTCACGCTGAACTGGCTTCCCTGCAATACATTGATAGTGAACGCACTGCCCATATCGACTTTGTCGAAATTGCTGACGTTAAACGTTTTTACTTCTTCCGTTGGGCGGATAAAGGCGAACGAAAGGCTGGCTACAACGGCCAGAAAGAAGAGTGAAATTAGGTTGGTTTTCATTGGTGATTGGTTGATTAACTGAATGATGCTTAACGGAGTGTAATTGTTGCATAGTGGCTCAATTATTCTCGCGGGTAATGCTGCTGGCTCCCGACGTGTTTTCTTCCAGTTCATTCACCTGACCAAGAATACCACGGCTGGCACCGGAGGCTCGCACATCAGCCTTATTGATAGTCATACCTTTGGCGTTGATCAGCGAGGCACCCGTCATCGAGCCTTTCAACTCGTCGGTTTTGCCCTGCAGGCGAACTTTTGAAGCACCCGTCAAGTCAACGTCCAACCGCTCCACATTCACGTCGATCAGGGCCGTGCTGGCTCCGGTCAGGTCAACTTCGAGTTTATTGAACGGGCTGAAACCACTCACCTGGGCACGACTGGCTCCGGTCAGGTTCAACCCCTCTATTTTTGGCATGGTAATCGTCACCCGAACGTTACTGCCACTGTTAAAATTAAATAGCCCTTTACTGTTTGGCGATACTTTCAGCGTTCGCCCATCCACATCGACTCTTAGCTGATCAAGATCTTTTTGGTTACCATCGGCCACCACCCGGAACACATCACCCGGCTCAATCCGAACAATCATGGCACCCGTAACGTCTACCTCATCGAACGAATCAACCGTGAACGTGCGGGTTGATGGTCCGGCAGAGCCAAAATCAACGTTGAAATCGTCGTCGGAATCATCGTTATTATCGCTGCTGCTCGTGTTGTTGTTGCTATCATCACGCTCGTTCGATTCGTCTTGATAATCACGGGGTATATTAATTCCCACGAGACCATCGTTGGCGGTCAGTTTCCAGATAGTACGATCCATGCGCTCCAACTCTTTATCGCTGAACTTATTGCGGATAAAGTAAGCAAAGTCGCGGGTCATGCGGAATGGTTTCTCGAACGGAATCAACAAGTCCATTTCCAGCTCCTGAGCGCGGAACCGAGCTTTGGGAGCCAATTCCAACTCATTATTGAACCGTATTAATGAGTCTTTTATGCTGTAATTATACTGAATGGTACGGGCATTTGCCTCGGCATCCCGCCGGCTACGGCCACGTGCTTTCAGGCGTTGGAGCAACTGAACTTCAGTGCCGGCATACCCCCGGAGTTCCAGACTGGGCCGATAATCGAACTCCGTGTCGGTGTCGCTCATATCGAAAGTGGGCGTCGGAATAGCAGCAATGGGCAGCGTTTTAGTTTCTTCGACGGTTTCGCTGCGGCTGAATCCACTTACCAGAGGTGTGATGGTAGCCGTGGCAATCACCAGACTCAAAATCCAGATGCCGAGCAGGGTGAGGGCCGTGCGACCATTCAGCAGCGATTTCCGGGTAATGAGCATCAGTCCCAAAATGCCCAGACCAATGCAGGGTAACA
The DNA here is from genome assembly GCA_031411995.1 of Cytophagales bacterium. GTDB lineage: Bacteria > Bacteroidota > Bacteroidia > Cytophagales > Spirosomataceae > Rudanella. The sequence goes on along the minus strand of JANOCD010000114.1, from coordinate 322,949 downwards.
CCCCGGCAGCAAAACCCGCCACAATCATTGGCGCATCGAGGTCGGCCCGAACCCAATCGAACGGAAAGGGACCGCTGCCATCAGGATAAACTCCCGACACAATGCCAAAAGCAGCGCCGGCGATGCTCACACAGGCAATGGTGCCACTAAAGGCCGCAATCAGCATCAGGATACCCGCAAACACCCGGATCACACTCACAATGCCGTTCAGGAAAGGCCCTAACGCCCTGCCCAAACCCGCCAACACAACCGACACGGCCCGAAACGGAAAGAGCAATACTTTGGTTAGCCCCGATTCGGGACCGTTTTCCGGCACATTCAGGTTTTGCTTAATGGTTTGCTCAATGTTGGCCAGCGTGATGGGTTGCCCCTGCATCTCCATTTTCTCCGTCACCGTATCGGCTGTGGGCGAAATGGCCCACAGCACAATGTACGAAATCAAGCCCACGCCAAACAGGGCAATGCCCACCACAAAGAGCAACCGAATCAAACCCCGATCAATGCCGAAATAGGCACTCAAACCACCAGCTACGCCACCCACCACTTTTTCGTCGGGGTCGCGGTAAAATTTCTTGATCGTTTTGTCTTCTTCAAGCGTCGTCGATCCCGGAAAGGCAATCCACATGGCGATGTAGGCCAGCACGGTGAAACCGGCGAGTCCACCAAAGAAATCTTCGCTTCCATTGTTACTGGCCCCACCCAGAGCGGGAAACCCAATCACCAGCAGAACAAAGAGCAACCGCACCCAAACGGGGTCAACGTTAAAATAATTGGCCAAACCCGAAGCCACCCCACCAATGGTTTTGCGGTGCAGATCACGAACCAGTTTGCGGGGGCCGTGTGTGCGGCTTGTCCGGCTTTGGCCCGTTGCCGATTCGTAGGCCGACTCACTTTTAGCAGACCCAAAAGACGGTCCTTCGGTTGGTCGCCCACCCGTTGTTGCCTGTCCGGTTTTGGCTGAAGTCGTAAACAGTTCTTCGTCCTGCACGGCTTCAAAGTCGGCCACGGTGCCCATGGCAGCCACCAGTTCGTTCACATCTTCGAGCGTAACGGCCTGACGTGGGCCGCCGACCTGTTTTTCGCTGGCTTTGAGTTTGGCAAACAGCTTTTCGGCAATGCGGTTTTCAATGTCCGTTACAATCTCCTGACTGTCTTCGTAGGTCGAGAAATATTGCTGAACCGATGTCAGGTAACTTCTGAGTTTGTCGTAGCCGTCTTCTTCAATGTGAAAAATAACGCCACTAATATTAATGCTTATTGTCTTTTTCATGGCTTAATGGCCGATGTTTCAGGCAGAGATGTCAGGTTAAGAAGTAGGGTTGGCGGGTGATTTGGGGATAGGTTCCGGCTCAATCGGCACGACAGGAATAACGATAGCCGGGCCATTTTGTGGTTTGCCTCCCTGCTCTGTCTTAGCCACAATAGAGTGTACCGAGTCCGACAGTTCCACCCAGGTTTCGTTGAGGGACGTTAGCGAAGTGCGACCCAGTTCCGTCAGCAGGTAGTACTTTCGGGGTGGTCCCGACGTAGATTCTACCCATTTGTAATCGAGCAGACCGGCGTTCTTCAGGCGAGTCAGGAGGGGGTAGAGGGTGCCTTCCACCACCATGATGCGGGCTGATGTCAGCTCCTCAAGCATATCGGAAGCATACACCTCTCCTCTTGAAATGATGTGCAGGATGCAGAATTCCAGAATCCCCTTGCGCATCTGCACCTGGGCGTTCTCAATGTTCATGAGTGTACAGGGTTTACGTGAATGATCGTGTTCATTAGTATAAGGCCGACGTTTCGGTGTTCAGGTGGCCTGGTTGTTGTTGTTTTGATAGTTCAAAGGTAGTATAAGGTACTTTGCAATGCAAGGTACTTTATAGTGAAAGATGATTGGTGAGTGATGAATGGTGAAATAAAGGGTTGAGTGGCGGCAGGTCGGGACCTACCGCCATGTCCACATTCAAAATTTCCGTACTTTTCACTTCCCAAACCCCACCGTCTATGCGTTGCCTCTTTGTCTGGCTGCAATTTCTATTTTTAGTAAACCCTGCTCTCGCTCAAGCGGTTGGTAATCGCGACGGCGAACCGGACTGGATTGTGGCTGGACAGCCATACTACAAAATTCCGATTGCAAAAGCCGGTATCTATCAAATTACGCCCGACCATTTTAGGCGCGTTGGCCTAAATCCCGAAACCCTCGACCCGCAAACTCTCCGATTATTTCACCGGGGCCGCGAGCAGGCCATCACCGTGTTGGGCGAGACCGACGGACGGTTCGATGCGGGTGATGGCCTCACGTTTTCGGGGCAGGGCAACGATGGGGTTCCCGACTCCGCGCTCTACCGCCCGGCCTCGGCCCAACCGCATCCATTTTATAGCCTCTTCTCCGACACAACCTATTATTTTCTGACCTGGCGCACCGGCGTTCGGGGCCTGCGTCAACCTGAGATTCTTTCAGCCCCAACCCCTTCGCTCCCCGCCGAAACTCGCGTGGTGCTGACCAGCGATTACCCGGCAGGAACCATTTATCCACTGGGAGCCAGTGCCAACACGGGGTCGATTTTGAGCCATTACGATGCCGGGGAAGGATGGACGGGGCCAAGTATTGCAATCGGAAAATCGTTTTCGGTGGTGTTGCCGCTAACTGGTGCGGTTTGGGCTGATAGTCTGCCGGTTCGGGTACAGGCGTGGGTGGTGGGGCGCAATGCGCGGTCGCATCGGGTGGGGTGGTTGGTCAACGGCAGGCGGGTGGGCGAGAGCAGTTTCGAGAATTATGAAATGGGTCGTTTCGAGGTGGTATTGCAAACGGCTGACCTTGGCAAACCCGACGCGCTGACGGTTGTGCTGGAACCTTTGAACGAAGGCGAACAGGTTTCTTTGTCGGTAGTGCGGGTGCTGTATTCTCAACGCGCCGGGGCCTTGCTTCCCGCTGTTACGGCCCCTGAACTGGTTCCGGTTCGCTTTCGGGTATTCGATTCAAAACGAGTTAATTATCTGATTGTGAGTCATCCCGTTTTAAGAAAGCCTGTTGGCAATGTGGTTGATCCGGTGCGGGCCTATGCTGCGTATCGGGCTTCGTTGGCGGGTGGAAGTTACGACACCCTCACCGTAAATGTGGGCGAGTTGTTCGACCTGTTTACCTACGGCGAACGAAGCCCGCTGGCTATTCGGCGGTTTGCGGAGTTCATGCACCGGAATGGTCGGCAGTCGGGTTTGCAACCGCCGATCTTGTTTCTGATTGGCCAATCCCGCGACCCGCAGGGCGTTCGGAAAAACCCCAACGCAGCTTTGCTCGATCTAGTGCCAAATGGCGGTTGGCCCGGTTCCGATGCGCTGCTGGTGGAAGGACTCAACGGCGAAACCCGCGACGTACCGACCCTCGCCGTTGGTCGGCTCAACACCAACAATCCCCAAACCGTGCTTGATTATCTGGTCAAAGTGCGGGACTATGAAGCGATTGCGCGGCCTCAACTCTGGCGCAAAAAGGTGCTTCATCTCAGCGGGGGCCGCTCTGCCGACGAATTGAGCCGTTTCCGGGGATTCGTGGACGATTTTTCGGAAGTGGCCCAACGCGATCCTCTCGGCGCACTCGTACAAACTCGCTCCAAACAAACCGACGAACCCGTTGAGACCATCCCCATTGCCGATCTGGTTAATCGCGGCCTCGGCCTGATTACGGTGTTTGGGCATTCGGGCCTCGACGTGACCGATGTGGACATTGGGTTTGCCACCGACGACCGGCGCGACTATCGCAACCGGGGCCGCTATCCGTTTTTGCTGGTGAACGGTTGTGCTGCGGGCAACGTTTTTTTTGGTCGCCCCACGTTTGGCACTGATTGGGTAACGGCACCGGATCGCGGTGCCATCGGGTTTTTGGCGCATACCTACAACGGTTTTCCCCGCGAAATGAAGGCGTTTTCGGATGCTTTCTATGCCACCCTGACCGACCTGCGCTGGCAAACCGAACCGATTGGCCGGGTACATCAGGAAACCATTCGGCGGGATATTCAACAAAACCAAACCCCCACCGACATTGCCAATGCCCAACAGTTTTTGCTTCAGGGCGACCCCGCTATCCGGCTCTTCCCGTTCGACAAACCCGACTATGCGTTTGGCGACCAAAACCAATTATCCGCGGTTCCGAAACAAGCATCAACTCAACCCGATTCGCTGCTGGCCCGCGTGGTGCTGACCAATGCCGGACGAGCCGAACCGGGGCCGATGTCCGTTCGGGTCAGGCACTATTCAGTTGAGGGTCAATTGTGTGGAGAACAGGTCATTAACGTGCCAACTCCTTTGTTTGCCGATACATTGACCCTTCGTTTTCCTGTTTTAAACAAAGCGGTAAACGCAACGGTACTGGAACTCCGGCTGAACCCCGACAATAGTTTGCGGGAATATGATTACGACAACAATACACTTGTTTTAGGCGGCAATAGCTCCACCGAATTGCCCTTCCCCCTCGACCATGTGCCACCCACGTTGGAAGTAGCATTTGATGGTCAACTGATTGAAAACGATGGCTTTGTAGCACCAAGTCCTGTAATCAGCCTTCGCATTCGCGACGAGAATCCCCGGCTGTTTCGGCGCGATACCACCGGCTTACTGCTGTATCTGCAACGACCCGATCAGCGAAAAACAGGAGCGTTTGAGCGGCTTTCGTGGAAACAGGCCATCACCTTGAGCGAAGAAGGTGGCCGGGCGTTTCGGGTGGATTTTCGCCCGGCTGAACCCTGGCCCGATGGTCGCTACCAACTCGAAACCTATGCCAGTGACCTGAGTGGCAACCGGGCGGCTCCCTACCGAATTGGGTTTCAGATTGCCCGCGAACCGGGGATTTTGTCAGCGGGTGTGGGACCAAATCCGTTCGGCGGTACGGCTCCAAACATCATAACCCGATTTCTTTGCACGCTTACCGGTACCACGCCACCCGACGCTATCCAACTGACCATCGCCAACCTCAGCGGCCAAACAATACGAACGATGCAGCTTCCGGGCAGAATCGGCACCCACGAATGGATTTGGAACGGCACCGACGACGGCGGAAATGCACTGCCTGCTGGTTTGTATCTGTACCATTTTCAGTTGATTGGGTCTAATTCGTCTGAGTTTATGCATCGTTCTGCGGCCCCTTTAACCGGACGAGTCCTGTTGATTCGATGAAACGCGACCGTCAATTGTTAGTTGCCATTTGGGGCCTTTTGGGGATACTCATTGCCGGTATTTCGGTTTGGCACCCCACCCAGGCCACCTCCCCCGATTCGGCCCATTATCTCCGGCTGGCCACCGACTGGCGCACCTATTCCGGCATTTTTCCACCCGCTTATTCCGGGCTGATCTGGCTTGTTTCAGGAATCACAAGCTTGCCCGTTTTGTGGGCTTCCAAACTCGTCAACTGGCTGGCATTAGGCTACTTTGGTTGGGCGTGGGCCGGTCGGGTAGGGGCGAAGCGGGCGGTTTGTCTGTTATGTATCTGGTTGTTACCCGGCAACCTACGCCTTGCCGCCTACACCTGGTCGGAAACGGTGTTCATCGTGGTGTTGCTCGAAGCCGTTTGGGGGCTGAATCGCTTGCAAGTTGAGCCAACCCGCAACAACGCGCGTCGGTTGGTGGGTTTACTGGTGGCCCTGGTTTGGGTGCGGTATGTGGGGTTGTTTTTGTACAGTGGAGCGGTCCGTCGCACGGCGATGCTCCGCTGGGCTGTAAGGCCAAAAGGCGCATGGCCACTGTACATTATCCTCGGAATCGCCCCCCTCATTATCCTCAATTTTTACCTCACCGGCCATCTGTTTGGCGGGCCGCGCCTGTTGCCCACCGAATCCTGGCCAGAACTGTTCAACATGATGAGCGTGGCTGCACTAAACGAGGTTTTATTGTATGAATATCGACCGGATCGGCAAGCCGAATTCGTTGGGTCTATGGCTCTGGCGCAGATTTTTGGACTTATCACGGCCCTCTGGTGGCTTCGGCGAAAAGCTATCTGGCAACAGATGGAATTTAACCTAACACCGCTTGCCCGCCAGTTAGTTGGCGTTGGGTTGGCCTATTTTCTGACTTTGTTCCTGTTAAGAATCTTCAGCCCGTTCGACCCGCTGAACGAGCGACTGATGGCACCGGGCAGCGTGTGCTGGTTGGTGGCGTTCATACTGTCGATTCAGTCCCAGCACTCCATAATCAGCAGATCGCCGACGCGGGCCGAGACCTTGACAAACCCGTCCTGAGACGCTTCGTTGCTGTTGCCGGAACGGTAGCCGAGCATCAGGCTTTCATCGTGGAGATTATATTTAAGTCCCTCTGTTACAATGCCTTCCACCGTTCCCACCGGCACAAGCGACAGCGGAGTACCGGCTTCATACCATTTCTCGTAGGTGCCAACCAAGGGGAAGATTCGCGAATGATCATCCAGTATGACCACCTTGATCTGGTTTTTATACCGAACAATATTGGTCATGTTGGTCAGGCTATGATCGGCCCGGCGACCGGTGGCCCACACGATGTTGACCGCTGAATGACCCCGCTCGATCAGGTACTCGATGCCTTTTTCGAGGTCGGTTTTGTCCTGATCGGGTGCATGAACAACCGTCAGGGGGTATTGTTGCTGACGGATCAAGTCGAGGTCCAAACCAGACCCATCGGCCCGAACATCAAAATCGCCAAGCAAAACATCGACTTTAATGCCCAGATCGAGCACTCGCCAGATGGCCCGGTCGAGCACTACCACCACCGGCGACCACTCCAGCAGTTGCCCCAACAGTTCGTCGGAGCAATGTTCGCCGTTGGCAATCAACAGAGCGGGTTCCTGTTCGTCGCGGACAATGTGATGGGAAGACATTGATTAATAGTGCGTTTTGTCGTGTTTGGCTTTCCATTCGGCGAAAACCGCGTTGGCTTCGGTGCGGAGGGCTTGGGTCATGGGAATGCTGCGTTGCTCGCGGGGCTTGTCGATTTCTTCGTAGATAAATTGATCGTCAAAGCCCGCATCGGCGGCATCGGAATGGAACGCCCCATAGACAATTCGGGCCGGTCGCGCCCAATAAATGGCCCCGAGACACATGGGGCAGGGTTCGCAGGAGGCATAGAGTGTGCAGCCGTCCAGTTGAAACGTGTTCAGGGTTTTGCAGGCATCGCGAATGGCCACCACTTCAGCATGGGCGGTGGGGTCGTTGGTAGAGGTGACCATGTTGCTGCCCCGGCCCACAATCTGCCCGTCTTTAACAATCACGGCTCCAAACGGGCCACCTTTTCCGGTGTTCATACCCTCGCGAGCCAACCGGATGGCCTCGCGCAGAAAATCATCGTCGTTCATGACTGATAAATCGTTATTTCAATGGCATCACCAGTCCAACTCCCTCGCTTGTGCGGCCCAGCAAAAGGGCCTGTTGGTTGTCGCCCCGGCGTTTGAAAAGGGCGTAGTTGACCAAATCAAAAACAAATAAAAAACCGCCCTGGACTATAATCGACTTGCCAAAGCCTGTTAGTCTGTTGCGGTCGTCGGGGCGGTTGCGGCCCCGCTCGATCAGGTAAGCTCCCCCGGCTACATAGGCGACATCGAGACCCGTATTGAACAGCAAAATTCGCTTCATACCCTCGTGCCTTTCAACAGCCTGACTCAGCGTTTCGGTGTCGGGATTGGCCTTACGTGACCCAATCAACCCGGCTCCGGCAATGGCCAGATTGACCACGTTCCAATACACATTCATGCGGTGAAAATAATGCGTTTCGGTGCGTTCTCGACCGGCTGCCAATGCCCCCACGGCAATGTTGGCCAGCGCATACGACCCCAGCGAGAGGCCCAGTGTGCGCTGATGCTGAACACGTTGGCGACTGAACTCCCGCAGGGTTGGGTTGTCGGTCTGGGTGGATTGTTGCGCTGCTGCACTGTTGCCTGCCAGTAGCGTACCGGCCAGAAAAGCCATTCGTTTGAGTCCGTTCATGGTTTTATTAACTCAAACGATACGCGGATGTTTTTGTCGAAGAATTCTCAACTACGCTGAAAATCGCGTTTGCCGCCTGCCTTAGCCATTAATTTGGTTTCGGTGATGACAATGTCGTGGGAGAGAGCTTTGCACATATCGTAAATAGTCAGCGCGGCCACCGAGGCCCCTACTAACGCTTCCATTTCGACACCCGTTTTGCCTTCGGTAGCCACTGTGCAGTCAATAACTGCGTCGTGGCCGATGAGTTGAATGGTAAGGCGGCAACTGTCGAGACCAAGTGAATGGCAAAGCGGAATCAGCTCATCGGTGCGTTTGGTCGCCATTGTCCCGGCAATGATAGCGGTCTGAAACACAGGGCCTTTCTTGGTTTGAATGTCCTCGTGCTGAAACTGGGCCACCACCGAATCGGGCAAGCGGACAATGCTTTGGGCATGGGCTGTCCGGCGCGTAACTGCCTTTTGGCCCACATCGACCATCGCGGGGTTTCCCTGGGCATCTAGGTGTGAGAAATCTTTCATGGGGTAAAAATAGCTAACTTGCCCCCTTTCTCCGTCAAAATTATGCTTTCTGTTCTCGACGCTTCCCGAATCATCCAACAGCACTTGCTGACCCTGCCCGACGAAACTGTTTCTGTAGAAGAAGCCGTTGGGCGCGTGCTCCGCCAATCACTCACCGCCGACCGCGATGTGCCACCTTTCGACCGGGTCACGATGGATGGCATTGCCTTTCAATATGAAGCCTTTGCGGGTGGACAAAGGCAGTTTTCGGTGGTCGGTATGCAGGTGGCGGGTCAGGCGGCTGGCAATTTGGCTGATGCCTCAACGTGCATGGAAGTAATGACCGGGGCGGTGCTGCCCGGCGGCACCGATACGGTGGTGCGCTACGAAGATGTGTTGATCGAAAATGGAACGGCAACCGTGCAGATTGAGGAGATTCAGGCCGGGCAAAATGTCCATCGGCAAGGCACCGACCGACCACAAGGCGATGAGTTGCTAGCTTTTGGCACCCGGCTTCGGGCGGTCGATGTGGCCGTGGCGGCTTCCGTGGGGGCTTCAACGTTGACCGTGGCCACCCTGCCCCGCGTGGCCATCATTGCCACGGGCGACGAACTGGTAAACGTGGACGAAACGCCTTCACCCCACCAGATTCGCCATTCCAACACCTATGTTATCCAGGCAATTTTGCGGTCAATGGGGATTCGAGCCACACTCAATCACCTGCCCGACGATAAAGATTTACTGCGAGTTGGAATTGATAACTTGCTTAAAACCAACGATATGCTGATTGTCAGCGGGGGTGTTTCGGCGGGTAAAGCCGATTTCGTTCCCGATACGTTGACCTCTCTGGGGGTGAACCGGCATTTTCACAAGATCGAGCAGCGGCCCGGCAAACCCCTTTGGTTCGGCACCACCGAGGGCGACAAACAGGTGGTGTTTGCCCTGCCCGGCAACCCCGTTTCGACCACGATGTGTACGGTTAAGTATGTGTTGCCGCACTTGCGGGCTTCGATGGGTCAACCCGAACCGCCCACAACCTACGCGCAACTGGCCGAACCGGTCAAATTTCAACCCGCCCTGACGTATTTTCTGCCCGTCCACTTTACATACACCCCCGACGGTTTGCGGTTAGCGCACCCACTCCCCGGCTCCGGCTCCGGCGACTTTACCAACCTGACCGCTGCCGATGCTTTCCTCCAACTCCCCGCCGAGCAAACAGAGTTTAAAATAGGTGAGGGGTTTGAGGTGGTTGGGGGGGAATAGCCTTTGGTGTTGCTATAGTTTCAGGTTTCATTGGCTTCGCCGTTTCTATGGTTTCACATACAGTAGCAAGAAACTACAGAAACGGAATAGCCAGAAACGGCGAAGCTAATGAAACAGCGTAGCTAGAAAAACGGCGAAGCCAATGAAACTTGAAACCAAAAATCATTCCCATTCAATCGTAGCCGGGGGTTTGCTTGAGATGTCATACACCACCCGGTTCACGCCTTTCACGCGGTTGATGATCTCGTTAGAAATGTCGGCCAAAAACTCGTAAGGCAGATGTGCCCAGTCTGCGGTCATACCGTCCACGCTGGTCACGGCACGGAGGGCCACCACGCGCTCGTAGGTGCGTTCGTCGCCCATCACGCCCACCGATTGAACGGGTAAGAGCATGGCTCCGGCTTGCCAAACCTGATCGTAAAGGCCGTAGCGACGGAGACCGTCGATGAATAAAAAGTCCACTTCCTGCAAAATGGCGACCTTTTCGGCAGTCACATCACCCAAAATACGAATGCCCAAACCGGGGCCGGGGAATGGGTGACGACCCAACAGTGACTGGGGTAATCCTAGCGTCCGGCCAACGGCCCGGACCTCGTCTTTGAAGAGCGTATTGAGCGGCTCCACCACTTTTAGTTTCATGAAATCGGGCAGGCCCCCCACGTTGTGGTGCGACTTGATGGTAGCTGATGGCCCTTTCACCGACACCGACTCGATCACATCGGGATAAATCGTACCCTGACCCAGCCAGGAAACATCTTCCAGCAAGTGTGCTTCGTGGTCGAACACGTCGATGAAGGATTTGCCAATGGCTTTGCGCTTGGCTTCGGGATCGGTGAGGCCAGCGAGTGATGCGTAGAATTGGTCTTTGGCATTAACGCCCTTGATGTTCAGGCCGAGTGAATGGTAGCCTTCCAGCACCTGCTCGAACTCGCCTTTACGGAGCAGACCGTTATCCACGAAAATGCAGTACAGATTCTGGCCAATGGCCCGGTGAACCAGCGTGGCCGCCACCGATGAATCAACACCGCCAGACAGCGCCATCACGACCTTGTCATTGCCGAGTTTGGCTTTGAGGTCGGCCACGGTAGCGTCCACAAACGAGTCGGCGGTCCAGTCCTGGTGGCACCCGCAAATATCGACTACAAAGTTGTGTAGCAGTTGTTTACCCTGGAGTGAGTGTGTCACTTCGGGGTGAAACTGGATGCCGTAGGTTTCTTCGCCTTCGATCTGGAAAGCGGCTACCCGAACGGTTTCGGTGGAGGCAATGATCTGAAACGAGTTGGGAACCTGGGTGATGGTGTCGGCGTGCGACATCCAGACCTGCGAGTGTTGATCAAGCCCTTTGAGCAGGCGATTGTCGGCGTTAACGGTGCCGAGTTTGGCCCGGCCATACTCCCGTATGCTCGATGCCTGCACCTCGCCCCCGCCGGTTTGAGCCAGCAGTTGCGCCCCGTAGCACACGCCCAAAACGGGCAGTTGCTGGCGGAGGTGGCTCAAATCCACCTTCGGCGAATCGGCATCGCGAACGGAACAGGGGCTGCCGGAGAGAATGATACCCTTTGTGGCAGGCGTGATTTCGGGGATTTTATTGTAGGGATGGATTTCGCAGTAAACGTTCAGTTCGCGGACCCGGCGGGCGATGAGTTGGGTATATTGCGAACCGAAATCCAGAATCAGAATTTGCTCGGTGGCCATGCGTCGGTTTCTAAGGCACAAAAGTAGGGTATTTTGGCTTTTTTTGGAAACTTTATCCAAAACAGCCTAAATACCCTACCTGATTCCTTACTCCCATATTCCTCTAATGACATCTTCCCGTTGTTGCTTTCTCAACTCAGTGCGCCAATCAGATACTGCCCATTGAAGAAATAGGGGACCACGTATTCCTGCTTCGTTTATAACGTTTGCTTACCGGGGTATTAACTCGTGAATGGTCAACGTGTTAGTGCCTTCCCCTTGCACTTCTCCCTCAAAAACAGGGTTATAGTGTACGGTTCCGTCCAAACAAAGCTGGAACTGAAATGTTGACGTTTCCCCCGAACCAATGCTAAACGCATAAAACCAACCATCCGTACCATCATGGCTGGTGGGCAGAAAACGGCCCGTTGCCAATGGCCTCGACAAGTGTTCGATTGGATCGGGGCTGAGACCATAAACGCCGGGTAGAATAATGAGTTTATCTCTGACTGCCTGTGCATCAATGGTGAGTGGCAAACCATTCAAAATCAATGTATTCGTACCCGCTCCCTGTACTACGCCTTCCAGATCAGCCGCATACGAAATGAGCCCCTCGCGAATGGTAAACTGGACTAATGATAAAGTCCCTGACTGGACAGTAATACCATAGTCGCCATCTTCGATACAAAAATCTACGACGCGCTCGTGGCAAAAAAACCAACCCCCACTGTCAGGCCGTTCGGCAGTTGGATTGAGCGAAACCACAGCAGCCCCGGAAATCGAATTGGTCATAACCAGCCATTCATGGAGTAGGTTGCGGCAATCGAGGTGCAGGCTGGAATAGGTTGCGCTACTCACCGGCACACCACCGGGCAAGTCGTAAACCTGTGTTTGGATACTATTAGGTGCTACCAACTCAAAACCCGTAATCTTATTGGTTGGTAGTACAACACCCGGCAACGTGATGTCGGGGCTGGTTAAGTCATTTTGCCAAAACTGCACAGTCACATCCGTGACGTTGTTGGTATTATAGACCCACAACTGCCGACCTCCATTGTTCAATTGAAATGAAAGTGGTTCGTTGGCGGTAGCCTTCATCAGGTCCAACACCCACATCCGGTTACTGGCTGCATTGAGTAAAGATGCCTTGAGCAGTCTTTCCGTTGATGGACGAATGGGGGAAAATACGGCAGGGTTCGCCAGTGTACCGCCTGCCTGAAACGTGGCAATTTGCCCGGTGCTGCCGATTTGTTCGGCTGTAACAAGATCCTCGGTATCTGCTATGGCATTGGTTTCTAAGCGTATCTGCACGTGCTGCGAAGCCATATACCAATGGTATTTTCCCTGGGAGTTGGTATTCCGCAGAAGAAAGTGAAGCTTTTCACGGCCAGCTCTGTCTACGGCCACCTCCATCTCCTGGCGCAGCATCTGGATTTGGTCGGCAGGATACAACGGTTCCAGCGCATCGGTACTGAGATTGGGCATTGTTATATCCGAGCGAATCAAGGCTGCCAGGTGGCCATTGCTCCATTTGTCAGAACTGGGCGGGGCATCGGGTAAATCGTCAAGGAAAAACGCAGGCCGTTCGGCACTTGTGGTCAGCACGAAACTATCGGGCCGGGCCGGGATGCCAAGCCCGTCTAAATTGTCTAAGGCAATGAGGTTCTGGATAGCCGGAAATCCTGAAACCATGTTGGGATTGCGGAAAAAATGGCCTTCCATGCCATCTCGAATCTGACTTACTTCGGCCTGCCCGCCAACCTGAAACAGCGCACGTTTGCCCGATGCTGTGATGCCCAATGGAGCAAACGTGCGTTGGGGTTTGGATGCCTGCGCTGTATCCAGTACGGTCAGGTCAAGGCCGATGGCTGCCGTGTTTGTAACGGGTACATTCGCAAGGATGTGATAAGGACGTGCAAAAAATGCTCCCCCGTTGTTTTTGCCCGCACCGCCTTGCCAGGGAGCGGCAGGTGGTGCGCTAAACGGATAGGTAAATGTGTTCATTCTCCGATCAATCGTAATGGTGGTAGGATTGGAAGCTCTATTCGGATCAACGGCCCGTATCGTCAGGGTGTTACCGTTTTCAATCCATTCATAAGGCACCAGCGCGTGTCCGGCCCCATTCCCGTCCCTGATCGATAATGTGGGGTAATCTCTGGCAAAAAATAAATCACGCGATTGGTTAAACGTAGCCACCGGATTCCAGCGGTTATCGTCTAAATCGGAGAGCAGGTCGGCAGAAGCTTCGCTTGTTTGGTAACCATGACGCAACTGAAATGCCTGATTACGAGCCGGGTCTGGTAGCGCGGGGTTAGCCGGATCGGTAGTCATGATCCGCTGAATGGGCTGGCGGAAAATCGAGCGGCCTTTGAGTGCGTAGATTGCTTCGAGACAAATGCCGAAACAAATGCCATTAGCCGCGCATTTTTTGTAGCGGTCTTCATAAAAACCGGCCAGCAACTGATGCCAGAAAGCGGAATCGTTCTCATCGACATCTGCAAACGTATCCGCATACATTTTTTTGCTTAACTCGGCCACCCCGTAGTTATCAACGTTCCACCATAGATCGCCGACAAAACGGGCGGTATCGAACGGATTGATGGTGAATCGGTCTATGTCTACTCGGAAAGAAGCCCTGAATTTACCTTCGCCGGTTTCGTACCAGTCGTCGAGCCGTTTACCAGCCAAATCGGGCAAAGCAGGGTCCCAGAGGGTGTCAATCGAAAACCGTTTGGAAAAACGGGCAATGGAGTCATCTCCAAAATTGAGGAATCCATCCACGTCCCAGGCTTCCATGTTGACTTCCAGTATGGCCGCCCCGTTATTGATCGGGAACTGCCCCATCGCAGCCTCTTCAGGCGAAAAGTCATCCTTAGTCCCCTGATCAGAATATTCTCCGTACTGTTTTTCCCGTTTTTGTACGGTTCCGTTTTGGTGCACAAGAACTTCGGTCTTCACCAACAGATCATCGTCGTCTTCGTCGGTCTGTAATTTGGTGAGTGTTATGGTTAGCTGATCCACTTTGATAAACGTGCCACTACTCGTCTCAACCAAAACCCCGTGTTCAAAATTAACGAAACGACGACCTCCCGGCGAGCGTCGTTCCTCAGACATTGGTACGCCCAACGTGCCGGCCATTCCCTGAAACTGGATCAGGTAGGCACTCAGAAAATCGCTCTGCAAGGCGTGTGCTCCCCCAACGGCACTCCAAAAAATGGTGCCTCGTTCAAAATCGCTCGCCCGGCCAATAACCTGCTTGTCTTTGAACAAATCATATTCATTGGAAATGGGCAGACCTAAACTCGAATTTTCGGCTCCTAACTGGTTATAACGGCTTCGGATGCCCCCCTGAATGCTGTTGGCCGACAGTTGGTTTCGTTGGTAAATGTCGGCTTGCTCAAACGTCCCCAGCAGGCCGTTCGATACTAAACGTCGTGTATCATTAACCGGATAGCCCATCCAACCCGGAAAATTAGCTACCCCCGAACCCATGCTCGTCAGGTAGGCTCTGTACACATTGTCGAAAACGACAAAATCTCCCCCATTGAGACGGCCTACTATCAGGCCATTCTCAAACAGACATAATTCGTCGTTTTGCCGTGTTTTCCCCGTGTCGGCAATAGGATAACCCAAATTTATTGCGGCCAGGGTTTTCCATTTTCCGGCTACACGCTGGGTGAGGTAGCAGCATCCGTAAGTGGGATGATAAATAAGAATTCCGTGCTGAAACTCTTGGATTTTTCCAGCGGGAGGTAGGTTCTTTTCATTACCCAAGGGGCTGCCGAGGTCAATACCATTCTCGAACAGCAATTGCCTTTTCTTTGAGATTTCAGACATGATTTTAAGCGTTATTTTGGTTATTGAGGTTTAGAAGCCGTTTAGCGGCTCTATAATCTATCAGGGCTTATTAGCTGCGGCACGTTATTCTGAATTGAATAATTACCTGATTAGTCGCACAAACCTGCCGGAAAGGAATCAATTCAGACAAACAAATTGAGTGAAAGGCAGTGATTATTGAGCGAAGCGTCGGAATTGGTGAGTAAGCATGGTCAATGGACTCGAAAACTAATAGTCGTTCGGTTTCGTCCAAAGTCGAAAACATGGGGTAATCCACAACCAAAAAGGAGTTGCTCAGGTTACGAGTAAGACACCCGTTCAGGGTATAGATTCAGAAAAACGCTTAACGAATGGCTTCCAATAAACAACCTGCTTCCCGTCCCGATGTCGTTTTGATTGGTGCGGGCATTATGAGTGCAACCCTCGGGGTGTTGCTCAAGGAGTTGCAACCCGGCATTACTATCGAAATATACGAACGCCTTGACAGTGCCGCAGCCGAAAGTTCCGATGCCTGGAACAACGCCGGCACGGGTCACTCGGCCTTCTGCGAACTGAACTATACGCCCGAAAATCCAGATGGCTCCATCGACACGAGCAAGGCTGTGAAAATTGCCGAGTCGTTCGAGCAGTCGAAACAGTTTTGGTCGTATTTGTTGGAGCAGGGATTCTTGCAAGATGCCCCCGACTTCATCCGCAGTATTCCGCACATGAGTTTTGTGTGGGGCGATGAGAACGTGAATTACCTCCGCAAACGCTACGAAGCCCTCCAGCAATCGCACCTGTTTCAGGGTATGCAGTTCACCGACGATGCCAAACGCATTGCCGACTGGATTCCGCTGGTGATGGAAGGCCGCGACCCCGCCGAACCCGTAGCCGCGACCCGAATGGACATCGGCACCGACGTAAACTTTGGTGCCTTAACCCGTGCCATGTTCACCCGATTAGTGGAGCAGGAAGGCGTAACTATTCATTTTCACCACGACGTGCGCGAACTCTGGCGGTCGAAGACCTTAGGCGGCTGGAAAGTGCGGGTAGAAGACCTGAGTAATGGCCGCGAGCGCGACATTCAGGCCCGGTTCGTGTTTATCGGGGCGGGTGGCGGTTCGCTCCGGCTCCTCGAAAAATCGGACATTCCCGAAAGCCGGGGCTACGGTGGTTTCCCGGTGGGCGGACAGTGGCTCAAATGCCTCAACCGCGACATTATCGAACGACACGAAGCCAAAGTGTATGGCAAAGCCTCGGTGGGTGCGCCCCCTATGTCGGTGCCGCATTTGGACACCCGCATGATCGACGGAAAGCGGGAATTGTTGTTTGGACCCTACGCCGGTTTCTCGACTAAGTTTTTGAAAAACGGCTCCTATCTCGATCTGCCCAAGTCGTTGCAGTTGAGTAACTTGGCCCCCATGCTGATGGTGGGCTTGCACAATATCCCTCTGACCAAATACCTGATTCAACAGGTGATGCAATCGCCCGAAGACCGGCTGTTTGCCCTTCGCGAATATTTTCCGAATGCGCAGATGCAGGATTGGGAATTGGAGGTGGCTGGGCAGCGGGTGCAGGTTATCAAGAAAGATGAAGAAGAAGGGGGGATTCTGGAATTCGGGACGGAAATTGTGAGTGCGGCCGACGGGAGCATTGCAGCTTTGTTGGGGGCTTCACCGGGAGCATCCACGGCAGTCTCGATCATGCTCACCCTGCTGGAACGCTGCTTCCCCGACAAAATCAAGTCAGAAGAAAACCAGGCCAAACTCCGTGAAATGATCCCCAGCTATGGCCGCTTACTGGCCAAAGACCCGGATTTGACAAAGGAATTGAGGGAGCATACCAGTGAGGTGTTGGGGCTTGGGGAGTTTAAAGAGTGAAAGAGCGAAAGAGTGAAAGACGCATGACCAAAACGTGCGTCTTTCGCTCTTTCACTTATAAAGAAGATACCCCTTCCGTTTCGCCTTATACTGCCCAAGAGCGGGTTCCCAGCTTTTGCGAATGGCTTTTTCGGATACGCCTGCAATGAGTTGCTTGCGGATTTGATCGGAGCCGTAGAGCTTGTCGATGAAGTTTCCTTTGAGAAAGAACTTGTCTTTTTCGGAACTGCGTTCGTAGAAACCAATCAGGTATTTGAGGGTGAATCCCTGTTTGCGGGCATCAATTTTGCTGAGGTCCAGGCCATAGCAGAGTTGGTTTTTCTGGGGTGGGTTCACCGCGCCGGGCTTATCGACGGGGGTAAATTGATACGGGCCGTTTTTGGGGTTCGGGGATCCAACCACCTGGAATTGTTTGTCGGTGCCGCGCCCCACGCTGACCACGGTTCCTTCAAAAAAACAGATCGATGGATACAGTAAAATGGCCTGCCGGTTGGGGAGGTTTGGCGAGGGCGCAAAAGGCAGATCATAAGGCATGGCGTGGGTGTAGTTTTTGACTAGAATCACGGTGAGGGAGCATTGCCGCCCACCGGGGAGCCATTTCTCTCCGTTAATCATCCCGGCCAATTCGCCCACCGTCAGGCCATGGGCCACCGGAATCGGGTGCATTCCCACGAACGACTTAAAAGCTGGATCAAGCACGGGGCCATCCACCAAATGCCCGTTGGGGTTGGGTCGATCCAGGATCACAAGGGGGAGTCCACCCCGGGGTTTATTGCTTTCGGCACAGGCTTCCATGACATAGTGCATGGTGCTGATGTAGGTATAAAAACGAACGCCAACATCCTGAATATCAAACACAATCACATCGAGTGAGTCGAGTTGGGCGGGGGTTGGTTTATAATTGGCCCCGTAGAGCGATACAATGGCGATGCCGGTTTTAACGTCGATGCCGTTGTTGACTTTCTCGCCCGCGCTGGCCTGCCCCCGGAAACCGTGTTCGGGAGCGAAAATGGTTTTCATCGTAATACCCAACGATTTCAGGCTATCCACCAGATGCGTGTAGCCCCCCGCCCGCCTAATTACCGAGGTATGGTTCACAACCATACCCACCCGCTTGCCCTTAAGCGTCTGAACGTAGAGGTTGGTTTGGTCGGCTCCGGTTTGGAGCTGGGCCAGTGAATAATGTGCAGTGGATAATGATAGCAGGAGCAGGATGAGCGTTTTCATGTAGGGAATGGGGATTTAGGGGCTTTGCGATACGTATTATTTCAAGCCACTCAAAAACCCCTCATACGCCGGTTTCTTCTTGAAATCTTTGTCAAAGGGCAACGGGAAGTCGGCGCATTGGCAGAAATTGGGAATCCAGCTATCAGCATCGCTCACATTCCAGGTCGTGATACCATGTTGCTGGGCGGCTGGCACCAGCGTTCGGTAGGCAGTGGCAATAGCTGCAAATTTAGCTTTCTGTCGTTGCCAAAGCGCATCGGTGGGCACAAAGTTGGCCGCTTTTGCCTGATTGATGCGCACATCCAACTCTGAAATATGCACCAGCAAACCCGTTGCCGCCGACTGCCGAATGGCGTTTTCGATCTGGGCATCAGGGTGGTCGATGTGGGTGTGCAGTTGCAGACCGATTCCGTCGATGGGTATGCCCCGCTTTTTAAAGTCGGCAACCATGGCCAGCATGGCGGCTAATTTTTTGGCACTGTATTCCTGCCCATACTCATTGTAGAACAACTTTACGGTGGGGTCGGCTTGCCGGGCATATTGGAAACAGCGGGCCACATAGTCAGGGCCGAGGTGTTCGAGCCAGATACCGGGCCGGAGGGTGCCATCGTCCAGAAAGGCTTCGTTGACCACATCCCAGGCCGCAATTTTGCCCTTGTATTGCTTGACAACCGTCTGGATATGATCGCGAACGAGCGTTTCCCAGGCCAGCGAATCGCCCTTAAATTGAGTTACCCAACCGGGTACTGACTGATGCCAGACCAGCGCGTGGCCGTGCATCCGCTTGTTGGTCTGGTTGGCAAAATCCACAATGGTATTTCCCCCTGTCCAGTCGTACCGATCTTTTTCGGGGTGAACCTGGGCCATTTTCAGGTGATTCTCCGTGGTAATGCTGCTAAACTCGCGTTCGAGCGTTTGCCGATAGACGGGCTTGCCCGTGAGCAAACTGGGGCTGATAGCAGCCCCTACCGGAAACGAAGCCGCCCCGCGAAGTGTGACTTCGGGAGCGGTAGGCTGAGTTGGCTGGGCAATGGGTTGGCGGCAGTTGGCCAGTGAGAACAGGGCAAAAATCAGGAGGTTGCGTGTCATACTCTGAAAAGAGAAAACACCGCCCTTGCTTACTGCCCAAGCCGCAATCGACTTCTGGCGGCAGGCAGCAATGTACCTCACACATCGTAAGGTTAAAAAGCAGCCCACCTGAATGGGCTGAAAAAGTTGTTTGAGAACTGACCACATTGACTGACGTGTTGTGCTGCCCAGGTAATTAATCCACTACCGCTTCGTTCATACGCTAAGATAACCAGTGTTAGTAGCCGCCATGCGGTACATTTGGCCCATGCGAATTCTTGGACTCAGTCTGATCAGCCTTCTGGTTGGCTACGTGATTTTTGCGTACGCAACCGGCAATTGGAGTTTATCCCGTACACCAGCGGAGGTCGAAATTCTGAAGCTGGTAGGCGGAGCCGTTTTTCTGATCCTGTTCTATGTTTACCTCCGCAAGCGCAAAGAACTGTAGCTACGGGTGCCGGTCGCAGCGACCGTTGTTTTGACCTTTCGAAGCCGACCGTGTGAAGTAGTAGGCCTGTGCCATGGTACTTCTTTACCATGATGGTGTACTACATGATTTAATTCTAGGGTACATTAAAGTGATTCTGTAAGATAATACCGGTTGTCATTGACTAACAAGTTAGATTGAGTAGGTGAAGGCTAAAATTCCCTGCGCGCCCACTATAAGCCCGCCCCTAAAACTGTTACTTTTACAGGATATTCACTAGTTGCCAATTTACCTCATTACCCTGTTACCACTCCCTTGAACGTCCCGTTTTTTCTGGCCAGCCGCGTTCGGCGGGCACCCATCGAGAGTTTTTCGGCCACCGTTACGAAGGTGGGTATTTCCAGCATTGCCGTTGGGTTGGCCGTGATGATTGTGGCATTTGCCGTTTTGTTTGGCTTCAAGCGCACCATTGCGGAGAAGATTTTTTTATTCGGAGCGCATTTGCAGGTGAGTAAGTTCACTGCCAATATGTCCTACGAAGAAGCTCCCATTTCAACCAATACGCCGTTTTTTAAAGCCGTTCAAACCAATCCCGATATTGCTCATGTACAGGCGGTTGCCCTGAAAGCAGGCATCATGAAAACCCCCGATGAACTGGCCGGGGTGGTGATGAAAGGCGTGGGTGCCGACTACAACTGGCAATTGATCCAGCAGTCTCTGGTGGCCGGTCGAGTGCCCACTTCCCAGGCCGATACAGCCACAAAATCAAGTGACGGCCCCGCCTATTCGACTGAGATTTTGGTGAGTCAGTTTCTGGCCGATCAACTCAATATCAAGGTTGGGCAATCGGTGGTTACCTATTTTTTGGGAGGCAACCAACCGCGTCCGCGCAAACTGACGGTGGTAGGCATTTACATGACGGGTCTCGAAGAATTCGATAAGCAGATTGTGCTGGGCGACCTCCGCCTGATTCAGCGACTCAACAACTGGACATCCGACCGGGTGGGGAGTTTCGAGATTTTCGTGAAAGACTTTACCCAACTCGATGTGGCCTACCAGAGTGTGTTCGACCAAATTCCGCCCGACTTCCGGCTCACCCGCGTCACCGATCAATATGGCCCCCTGTTCGACTGGATGGTACTTTTAGACCGCAACACCCTTGTTTTTCTTGTCTTGATTCTGTTTGTAGCCAGCTTCAACATGGTGTCGGTCTTGCTGGTTTTGATGATGGAGCGCACGCCCATGATTGGCCTGTTGAAAGCCCTCGGCAGTCCTAACGCAATGCTCCGGCGGATGTTTTTCTACGTTGGTCTGAACATGGTAGTGTGGGGTTTGCTGATCGGCAACGCGGTAGGATTAGGCTTCTGTTTCGTGCAGGATCGCTTCCGGCTCATTCCGCTCAACCCCAAAAACTACTTCATGAGCTTTGTTCCAATCCAGTGGGATTGGCCCGTTATTTTCCTGCTAAACCTCGCCACCGTGGGCATCATTGCGGCTGTGTTGTGGCTCCCCACATTGGTCATTAACAGGGTGGACCCCGTGAAGGCGATGGTGTTTAAGAAGTAGTCATTTCACTCCCTTCACTGTGTATCCTTTCGCCCTCAGCAACTGAATCACACCTTTGTCGCCACCGAGGTGACCGGCCCCGAAGGCAAACAGCGTTGGTTTGTCTTTGGCAGCTTTTTCAATGACCGGAATCCAGTTCTGGTTTCGTTTGTCGAGCAGATCGGTTTCAAAGTCTTCCAGGCCACCGTCGTACTTGCTTTCTTTCATTTGCTTCATCATGCTGGTCAAATCCTGCGCTTTGTAGGCAATCAGCATGTTGGCAAATTCTTTCTGGAGTTCGTCTGGCTTACGCGCCATTTCGGCCAGCATAGCCGTTTGCTTCTCCATCGGAACCTTGTCGAACAGGGCCATTTGGTCTTCCAGTTTTTCGAGACCCAGAATCTCTTTTTTGTCTTTGGTTGCCATCTGCATCAGCGTCAAGTCGTAGGAAGCGGGCTGGCAACCGAGCGCACCCATCATCATAAACGAATAGAGCGCAATGGGTTTCAGACCACCGATCTGCGCCAGCCCCATGCCCGACTTCTTTTGTAAATAGCTGTCCACCAATGCATAGTCGTCTGCCGACATGAGGTCTTTCATGGTTTTGCCGCCCGTAAGCATCATGCCCTGCATCATCGAACTTTGCAGGCTTGGCTCGTCCATGTCGATTTCCAGATACAGCTGTTGGGCATCGGCTGTAGCCTTTTTTAGCGCATCGCTGAGAATCAGATCATTGGGGCAAACGAGGTGAAACGTGCCGTAGAGATACGACGGCTGGGCAAGGCCATTGCCCGTCACCTCATACAATAGTGAGTTGTCCTGAGCAGTGGCAGTGGTGGCCAACAGGCCGGCAGTGAGCAGGGAAAGCAGGTGTTTTTTCATGGTTCGTTTGTATTGTGTTTACTGTTGATGCAGGGATGAATTAAACTTCAGGTTCGGTCCAGGCCAGGATAGAGGATGGCAGTGTCATCACAATGGTCCATACAGTCCAGAATAAAAGATTGATTTGATCGTAGCCAATGGTAATCCGCCACTTTAATTCTTCTGACACAAGTAAAAAAAGCATGCTGACAACGATCAACGCACTTACACCCATGTAGGCATAGCGATAGGCCTGATTGCGAATCTGCATTTGCCGTTCATCGAGTTGATCGTCGGGAGCATTGCCAAATTGCCATAGGCCCGTTCCTTTATACAGGTAAACCGATGAACCTGCCAGTGCCGCAAGGCCCAATAGGCCGGCAATGCTGGGCCAAAGACCTGCCAGAACGGCCAGAAAATAGACGAGAGGGTAACTGAGTAATTGAATCACAACACCGATCCGGCGTTGGGCAAGCGGAATTGATCTGGTCATGATGGTTTGTTTTTAAGATTTGCTAATTCTTCACTGAGGGGGCGCATGGGCTGGCGCGAAAAAACCATGTCGATGGATAAGCCGAATATATCACTCAAATCCATGGCTAAATCGAGACTGGGGTTATACTCTCCCCGCTCCAAATAGCCGATAGTCTGAAAGTTAACGCCTACCTTATCGGCGAGATCTTTGCGCGATAGTCCCCGTTCTTCCCGTAAAACAGCAATGCGGTTATAAATCTTTTCGCCTTTCATTGGTAGTTATTGATGGGGCAAAAATAAAACAATCTGTTGTATATTTACAACAGATTGTTAAAAATTAATTTTATAAATGGAAGATTGATGGATTCTGCCTATTTCAAATAATCATCGGCGAACTGTAGAAACTGCCACCAGTCGAAGTTGGTAACGTCGTGAACGCCCGTGCGGATGTGGTAGGAAATAGTGAGTCCGATGGGCGTGTTCACGGAGGGTAGAGTGGTTGCTCCCAGTCCCTGTTTCCCGTAGAGCGCGTAGACAGGTTCGGCTTCTTTGGCTCCCAGAAATTCACCGTTTGGATCCGACCAGCGGTCTTCTTCGGCACTTGCCACATAGAGCGGGCGGGGGGCCAGCAGACTCAATAAAATGTGCTGATCGACGGGGAGTGCCTGTACATCGTCATTATACGCTTTGTAGCGCGGGGCAAACCAGTGCGGAAAAGCGGTGTTGATTCGCCCGATGGTTTCGCCGAAGTTTCGCCGGGAGATAGCCGTTCCGCCTTCGCCTGCTTCGTTGGCAATGATGCCCGCAAACCGTTGATCCTGAGCCGCTGCCCACAGTGCTGCCTTCCCAATTCGGGAGTGACCCATGACTATGACTTTTTTGGCATCCACCAGCGAATCGGTTTCCAGGTAATCGAGCATCCGGCTCATACCCCAGGCCCAGGCACCAATGGCCCCCCAACTATCGGCTTTGGCAGTAGACCCTAGCGTGGAGTCGCCCAGTACAGAACGGATACCTGTTTTCCAACCATCCACGTGATCGGGTTCAATATCGCCGTAATAGGCCGTTGCCAGGGCGTAGCCACGAGCCAGAATTGTGTCGATGGGCCACCGGCGGGCCTGCATTCCACGGCTTTTTTGGGTGGCTTTGTTGCGTTCTGACACATCGCCAATGGTGTTATCAACCCAGCGGTTGGAGAGGGGCAAGTCGGTTTCGGTGCTGACGCAGTGATTACCACAGAAATTCAGGCCCAGAAAAACAGGTATCGGTTTGTGAGGAGTCGACTCAGTCGATTTTTTAGGAATATAGAGCAGTAATTCGATGGGCGGTATTTGGGGGTATTCGACAAAATGGATGGCAATCTGCTTCCGAATAGCTTTGCCACCCAGCGCATTTTGGACCTCGTTACAGGTTTCAAAACGAAGCGTCACCGGTTGCGCGGGCGTTCGGCCATAAACGTGTTCGGCAAACTGATCGAGCCAGTGAGCGCGTTGCGTTTCCCACTGTTGGGTTGTCGTAATGCGCTTGCCTTTTGGTGATTGTAATGGGTCAGGGAGCGAATAAAAACCCACTTGCTGTTCCTCGTAGTTAGGGACGAATGCAGGTTGGGCGAGAACTGCCAATGGGCAGAGCATAAAGAGAGAAATAGATAGAAAATGGTTCATAAGTTCAGTGGGTGTTCGTTACCCTATAAAGGTAATAAGTGTAAACGCTACTATCCACTGATTATCCATAATCTCCGTATTTTTGTACCATAAACTTCATCAGCCATAAATTATCCCGGCCCAACCATGATCACAATTGACGTTCAGCCCCAAAAGCCCCAACAAAAGGGCCTTCAACATAAAGTACGCATCGTTACGGCAGCCTCTCTTTTCGATGGGCATGATGCGGCTATCAACCTGATGCGCAGGCTTATGCAATCTACAGGAGCCGAAGTTATTCACCTTGGCCACAACCGTTCCGTAGCCGAAATTGTTGATTGCGCCATTCAGGAAGACGTGCAGGGCATTGCCATCACCAGTTATCAGGGCGGACATGTTGAGTTTTTCAAGTATATGTATGACCTGCTCGGGGAACGGGGTGCGGGCCATATCAAAATCTTCGGTGGGGGAGGAGGCACCATTCTACCCACCGAAATCGAAGAACTCCACCAGTATGGTATTGCCCGCATCTATAGCCCCGACGATGGTCGTTCGATGGGTTTGCAAGGCATGATCGACGATCTCCTTCGCCAATGCGATTTTGAATTGCCTCCCCTCGACCGCGTCACCCAAATTACAGTCGAAGACATCCCCCGCCTAATTACAATGGCAGAGATGGGGATTGTCGTAGAGCCGCAAAATATTGCGGCTCCTATGCGTCAGCAAAATTCAATCTCTGTTGCTGACGCGAGTGAGCCGCAAAATATTGCCGGTCCGCCGGTGCGGTCCCTACAGCCATCGCCCGTCCTCGGCATTACCGGAACCGGCGGGGCCGGGAAATCGTCGTTGGTCGATGAATTGGTGTTACGGTATTTGCGGACGTTTCCTGATAAAACGCTGGCTATCATTTCGGTAGATCCCTCGAAACGCAAAACGGGGGGTGCCCTGCTCGGCGACCGAATCCGGATGAATGCCATCCATAACCCGCGCGTGTATATGCGGTCGCTGGCCACGCGCCAGTCTAATCTGGCTCTGAGCCGCCATGTGCAGGATGCCATCGACGTATGCAAAGCGGCTCAGTTCGACCTGATTATCGTGGAGACATCTGGCATTGGGCAGTCCGACACCGAAATCACCGACCATGCCGATAAGACCTTATATGTGATGACGGCGGAGTATGGCGCGGCCACCCAACTCGAAAAAATCGACATGCTCGATTTTGCCGATCTGATCGCCATCAACAAATTCGATAAACGGGGTTCTTTAGATGCCCTCCGCGACGTTCGCAAGCAATACCGGCGAAACCATAACAACTGGGAAACCTCCGACGAGCAATTGCCCATTGTCGGCACCATTGCTGCCCAATTCAACGATGCCGGGATGAATGAGTTGTTTGAGCGGGTAATGAGAGAATTGGGATTTGCTTTCGCCATAAATCCGAAATCCGAAACCGGATCGCCGGACCGCCCAAATCCAAAACCGGATCGCAGGACCGCCCAAATTATCCCAAGTGACCGGGTACGCTATCTGGCTGAGATTGTGGAAGAAAGCCGCCGATACGACCAATTTGTGCAGGAACAAACCGCTCTCGCCCGACAGTTGTACCAGATTGATGGGACGCTAAACCAACTGGAAGACAGTCCGTTAAAGGTCGAACTGCAAAGTCTCTACACTACCCTCGAAGCCCGGCTGCACCCCGATTGCCGTGCCCTGTTGCAGGGGTGGCCCCCCATGCAGCAACGCTATACGGCAGAGTTTTACGAGTATAAAGTGCGCGACAAAACCATCCGGCAACCGCTGTATGTGGAGACGCTGTCACACCTGAAAATCCCGAAAGTAGCCCTGCCCCGCTACAGCGACTGGGGCGATGTGTTGCGCTGGCTTCTGACCGAAAACGTGCCGGGTGAGTTTCCGTATGCGGCTGGTGTATTCCCGCTCAAACGCGAGGGCGAAGACCCAACCCGAATGTTTGCAGGCGAGGGCGGCCCCGAACGCACCAATCGACGGTTCCATTATGTGTCGAAGAACATGCCCGCCAAACGGCTTTCCACAGCCTTCGACTCGGTCACACTCTACGGCGAAGACCCGGCCATTCGGCCTGATATTTTTGGAAAAGTGGGTAACTCCGGCGTAAGCATCTGCTCGTTAGACGATGCCAAAAAACTCTACTCCGGCTTCGACCTCTGCGACCCCAGCACCTCGGTGTCCATGACCATAAACGGTCCAGCACCCATGCTGCTGGCCTTTTTTCTGAACGCAGCCATTGATCAGCAGTGTGAGAAGTGGTTGTCTAACAATGGCAGCAAAGACCGCTCACCCCTCGCTTCTTACCAAGGCCCGCTCCCTGACGGTAACAACGGTTTGGGCCTTCAACTGTTGGGGACAACGGGCGATAAGGTGTTGCCACGGGAGGTTTATGAGCAGATCAAAGCCGACACGCTGCGCAAGGTGCGGGGAACGGTTCAGGCCGATATTCTGAAGGAAGATCAAGCCCAGAACACCTGCATTTTCTCCACCGAGTTTGCCCTTCGGATGATGGGCGATATTCAGGAGTATTTCACGGAGAACCGGGTACAGAATTTCTATTCAGTGTCGATTTCGGGCTACCACATTGCCGAGGCCGGGGCCAATCCGATTTCGCAACTGGCATTTACCCTGTCTAACGGCTTCACGTTTGTGGAGTATTACCTCAGCCGGGGTCTCCGCATCGACGATTTTGCCCCGAATCTGTCGTTCTTTTTCTCCAACGGCATGGACCCCGAATATACGGTTATGGGCAAGGTGGCGCGTCGGATTTGGGCGAAGGCCATGAAATTCAAATACAAAGCCAACGACCGGAGCCAGAAACTGAAGTATCATATCCAAACATCGGGGCGGAGTTTGCACGCGCAGGAGATCGGTTTCAACGACATCCGAACCACGCTACAAGCCCTCTTGGCCGTTTACGACAACACCAATTCGCTGCATACCAACGCTTATGACGAGGCCATTACGACCCCAACTGAGGAGTCGGTGCGCCGGGCAATGGCCATTCAGCTCATCATCAACCGCGAGTTTGGCCTGACCAAGAATGAGAATCCCCTGCAAGGCTCGTTTGTGGTTGACGAACTGACCGAATTGGTGGAAGAGGCTGTTTATCAGGAGTTTCTGGCCATTAATGAACGGGGTGGAGTGCTGGGCGCGATGGAGCGGATGTATCAGCGGAGCAAGATTCAGGAAGAGTCGATGTATTACGAAACCCTGAAACACAACGGCGAGTTGCCCATTATCGGGGTCAACACGTTCCTTGACCCGAATGGCTCGCCAACCATTACCCCCGGCGAGGTAATTCGTTCTACGGAAGGAGAAAGGCGGTATCAGGTCGAGTCGTGCCGGGCGTTTCAGGAGCGCAACAAAGACGCTGCCGAACTTGCCCTCGTGCAGTTGCAGCAAGCGGCCTTGTCGGGCGGTAACGTCTTCGAGAGCTTGATGGAAGCAGCCAAAGTTTGCTCCTTGGGGCAACTCAGCAACGCCCTCTACGCCGTTGGTGGGCAATATCGCCGGAATATGTAACTTGCAGGATGGCAGCAAAAGATGTTTTTCACGATATTGTCAGGAACGCACTGATAAACGATGGCTGGACGATTACGGACGAACCTTTGTCACTGTCGCTTGGGGAGCGTAAATTGTATGTTGATATTGGAGCTGAAAAATTACTGACTGCCGACAAACAAGGCCGGTTGATTGCTGTTGAGGTGAAGAGCTTTGTTGGCAAGTCGATTATGTCGGAACTTGAAAACCGATAGTGCAGTATACCCTCTATCGCCAATCTCTTGAAATCCAACAACCGAGTCGGCAACTCTATTTGGCTATCCCTAAAGATGCTTTTCAGGAGTTATCTGTTGACAGGATAATTCCAGTGATTCAGAATAATTTAGGAATAAAACTATTGGTCTATAACCCAATAAATCAATTGATTGAGTCATGGTTACCCAAATAAATTACTCAGAGATCAGTCGGCAAATATTGACCGAACATAAAGCATTTGCTGAAAAAGCAGGCATACGTAATTTAGAACTTATAGCAGATACAGCATCAGATCGTTATCTGCTTCTGATAAATAGCTGGCAGGGCGAAGATCGTTCATACGGCATCCAGCTTCATCTCGAAGTCATCGACGGGAAAATCTGGATTCAACGCGACGGCACCGAAGACGGAATAGTTGACGATCTGCTCGAAGCTGGCGTTCCCAAAGAACACATTGTTCTGGCGTATCGCTCGCCCTTTGTCCGGCAGTTTACGGAGTTCGCCGTTTCGTGAATATCTTCACAAACCCAAATGATAATCATAGCCACGTTCGCCCCAAAAGTCGCGGGGGCGGTCGTCGGAGAAGGCGATGGTGCCGATGCGTTTGAGATTTTTCACGCCATATTTCACCGGGATAATGAGCCGAAGGGGGGCACCGTGCGGAGCTGTGAGGGGTAAGCCGTTCATTTCGTAAGCCAGC
This sequence comes from Cytophagales bacterium, assembly GCA_031411995.1. Classification (GTDB taxonomy): domain Bacteria; phylum Bacteroidota; class Bacteroidia; order Cytophagales; family Spirosomataceae; genus Rudanella. The sequence goes on along the minus strand of JANOCD010000114.1, from coordinate 294,157 downwards.
AGTGTTTGGGGGTGCATCGCACTTGCCATGTCGAGGCTCACGTAGTAGCCGCCGTCGGGAGTCATCATGCCTACGTGTTTGAAAAAGTCTTCCTCGCTGGTGACTGGTTGCCCGGAGCGGGTGCCAAGGCCGTATTTGGCTACAAAGTCCGAAAATCGCGCTCCCCCCCAATGCTGAATCTGACTCCAGCCTTCCACGCATTTGAAATCAAAAACCAGCTCGTGTTTGGGTAAGGCTTTGATGTCGTCAAGGCTGAGTGTCATGTTCGCGCGACCCGCTTGTTGCACATTCAGTTGCCAGGTGGCCGGATCGAAATTACCTTTCAAACCGTCTCGGCCATTCACGCGGGGCTGTTTGGCGGCTTGGTCAAGTGGAAACGTGGGGGCGAGGTGCTGATTGCTAAAGTATGTATTGGCTATTTGCTCGTTGGCATTTAGTACTGACCGCAACGGGCTGGGGATTCCTGCCACGCGGGGCTGACCGTTGATATATTTCCAGATGCCCACAGGCACCAAACTTGCCAACCCGAACAAGGCAAACGCTTTGATGGTCCTCCTGCGAATCTGTTGTTCCGTTGTCAGCTCTTCCCGTTCGGGCATGTGGGGAATTTGCTCGTTGGAGTCGGGATTTTGATCGGTGGTTTCCATGCGGTCAGTCGGTGAGGGGTGGGGCAACTGGTTTGGGTTGAACGGGTGAGTTATCGACAACATCGAACCCAGCGACCATACTTCGGAAATTGTTCCAGCCCGCCCGGATTACTTGGGCAATATGAACCACAAAGAACAGGACGTAGCCAATGGTGAGAGCAAAGTGAATGAGCCGGGCCATCTCGTAGCCACCAAACAGACCCGTGAGCCACCAAACCTGCGTGGGTTTATAGATCGCCAAACCCGTTAGCAACGAACCGAAACCCATCAGCACCGTTGCGGAATAGGCTATGCGCTGGGCTGCGTTGTATTTCTCGACGGGCAGGGGCGTTTTACGAATGCCGAGGTCGTGCAACACCACCTGCCAGGCTTCCCGAAATGATGAGCGTTTGGGCAAAAGATACCGCCACTCACCCGAAAAGGCGGTGTAGGCCACGTAGAGCATGCCATTGATGATGAACACCCACTGGAACACAAAGTGCCAGGCCATGCCTTCGGCCAGCCGACGAGGGAGTTTAAAAGCCGCAAAAAACCATTTGGGAAAGAATTCGATCAGCACCACCGAGCCAATCTGAATTTTATAGGGGTGCCAGGCCCAATAGATGAGCAGGCCGCTCCAGATCATCAGGGCAAGCACGGGAAAGTTGATCCAGTGAAACCACCGAATTGCAAGCAGGTGTTTGTTTTCAACAATGCGCTTCATAAATGGACTTGCTCAAAAAGTGGGGCTTCTGGATTCACCAGCAAGATACCCTTTTTTCGAGCTACCAATATGACGGCATTGTTAAGAGTTTTCCTTCTCGGCCAGCAGCGAAACCACCCGCCGAACCCCCATGAACCGGTTTTGATAATAATCGGCGTGGAGATAATCGTAGCGGATGCCGCCGTTCCAGGCCGAGTGAATGAATTTGATCTTATTCCCAACCACTTCCGTGATCATGCCAACGTGACCAATGCGGCTTCCGCCTGCGCTGTGTCCTTTGAAAAAAATGAGGTCGCCGGGTTGGGCTTCGGCTTTGTCGATGGAGTTGCCCACGTTGCCCTGAGCGGCACTGGAATGAGGGAGATTGATACCGAAGTGGCTGAAACAGAAGCGGGTGAATCCCGAACAATCGAACCCTTTTGGGTTGGTGCCACCAGAGCGGTAGCGAATGTGGAGGTGCTTTTTGGCGTAGTTGATAACGTTACTGACAACGGGAATTTGTTCGTAGAAAGCGGTTTCGGCAGCGGGTATTTCAGTAGGAATAGACTGAGCTTGAAGGGAGCTAAACGAGGCAGCGCAAAACACCGTCAGAAGCGTTTTCTTAATCATGTGTCATAGGTTAAGTTCAAGTATCGTTCACGAAACTACAGGCCTGGGGAAAAAATGCCAAACTTTTGAGGCATAATTTTCCCAATTTTAATATAATATTTGGGCAGGCTAGAATGTAAGGTACTGGCTTTAAGTAAAATAGGTCAACTAGATCATGTTGCCTTATTCAGGTAATTTTAATACTGGCATATAGAGTTTATAGAGGAAACTGTAGCGGGCAATATTGGGAATGCCGGATCGTTGCGATGGAAAATAAGTAAGTAGACAGTTTAAGGAAAATTAAGAATCAATAATAGGATTTGTTGTTGCCTGCCTGTTACTTGTCAGTACATTTCAGACAAACTATCCATGAAAATGAGATTTTTTCTACTGGCAGTATTGCTGTGCGCCGTGTTGCTCCAAACACAGGCGCAAACACAAAAAGGAAACGGAATTCTGGGGGGAGGGGTGAGCGCAAATTACATGATACAGAAAAGCGAATTTTTTCGAAGTCCAACCATCACGCCACGGGTAAACCTTCAAATAGGGCATTTCATTGCTAATAACTGGATGCTGGGTGTTAATCTGGCCTATTCAGGGCGATATAGTAAAAGTCTCTTCATTCCGAACGATGCCAATACAAGCCGCCTTAGCGAAACCTCTCCAGAGATCAATCCATTTTTCCGTCGGTATTGGTCGGTTGGGCCAATGTTACTGTTTGCCGGGGCTGGTATTGAGGCTTCGTTTAACAACTCGTCGTTGACGACACCTAACAGCAATGGCTTTATCAGTTCAAGTCGGTATAAAACATTTTCGATTAATCCGACAGTTGAAGCGGGTGCCACCTACTTTCTGAGTAAGCGGCTGGCGTTGCAGGGAACCATCAACGGGGTAGGTTTGCCAATTCCGGCCAGTGGCATTGGGTTGGGGCTGGTTTATTGGATGGGGCCAAACGGCACCGGTAAAGAAAACCCCGAAACCACCTTAACCACCACGCAAGCCGGTAATTGGGTTGTCGAAGGCGGTTTTACTGGTCGTACTGCTTACCAGCAGACCATTGTTCCCACTCAGAACAAAGAAACTACCACCAACAGTTTGGCTCTGAATGCGTCTATTGGTCGGTTCATTGCAGAAAACACCCTATTGGGCGTTGGGTTGGGTTTCTCATCGGAGAAAACAGAAGCCACGCCTATTTTCGGGCCTAACCAAACGTATTCTATCAGCCCATTTGTGCAACGTTACCTTAATAACCGCCGGTTAACCCCCTTTCTGCGGGCGACCATCCTTTACTCAAACAGTGGCCCATCAGCCTCCGACGACCGAATCAACTCAATACAGGGAGTTTTAGGAGCTGGTTTAGCCTATCGCATCAACAACCGATTCCTTGTGGAGACCTCCCTCGGTAATATCTCCTATCAACTCCTCCGATTCAATACCGATAGTCAGCTTCATTCGGCTAATCTCTCGGCCCAACTCGGCAGCGGTTTCTCGCTCCGCTATGTAATTGCGGGGATAAAATAAGTCACCAAGCTTAGGCCTCCAGCACCGCTACACTGTATGGTACCAACGAAAGGCCCTCCGGTGACAAAGATGATGCCGCAACGCTCTGATAAACAAGCTGTTTAAAGCGGGTTTGCTCGTCAGGGGGAAGATCAACGGTGATTGGGTTGCGGCTCAGGTTATGTACCACCAACACCCGCTGCCCGTTGGTGCCCCGACGGATGAAGGCCACAATGCCCGGTTGCCGAATGTTGCTTTGCTCCAGTCGGCTTAGGTTGTCGTTCAGAACGGGGTGCCCGTTGCGGTAATGAATCAGACGTTTGTAGTGCGAGAACAACGAATCGGGGTCGGTTTTTTGCTGGGCCAACGGCCGGACGGTGCGGCTGGTGGAGTACCGTGCTTTGCGCCAGCGGGCGCGGTCTGGGTCACCGATTCGGCGTTCCGATTTGCCGATGTTCCAGAGAAACGGCTCGCGGATGTTTTCGTCGGGTTTAAGGCCCAGCATCCCAATCTCTTCGCCATAATACAAATACGGATTTCCGGGCAGGGTCAGCAGCAGGTTAGCCGCCACTTTCAGCCAGTTTTCGTCACCATTGAGCAGGCTCCCGATGCGGTTCTGGTCGTGGTTCGACAGAATCAGCGCGTCGATAAAGTGTGGGTTCACCTGTTCGAAAGCCGCCTGAGCATCGGCCAGAAACGCGATCATGTTTTCGGTATCATCTTCATTCCGAACAATGGTCTCAATGCTCAGGCGAAGGTCAAAATTAAAATTGGCTTTCAGACCCCGGAAGTAAGGCGCAATGCGGTGGGGGCGCGTCCAGACTTCACCAACGAGATAGACGTTAGACATTATAGTCTCCATTTTCTCCCGAAACTCCTGCCAGAATACATGGTTTTTGAGTTCTTCCCATTCGGGGTAAATGTGCCGGGCGGCATCGAGCCGGAACCCATCCACGCCCACGTCTTCGAGCCAGAACCGACCGGCTGCGTAAATGGCTTCGCGCACGGGCGGGTAGTCGAAATTGAGGTCAGGCATCCCTTCCCAGAACAGTGCGTAATACTTGTCTTCGTAAGCCGCACCCGGCACCGAATGCCAGGGATTGCGCTCCTGCGAATCGGCGGTGATGGCGCGGGTTTCGAGGTGAAGGGCCTTGATTTCAGCGGGTTTCATCCAGACATACCAGTCCCAAAAAGGGTTGTCCGGCCCTTTGATGGCTTCCCGAAACCAGGGGTGCTGACTGCTCGTGTGGTTAATCACGAAGTCCATAATCACCCGGATGCCGCGTTGGTGGGCTTCGGTAATCAACCGCCTGAAATCGTCCAGCGTGCCGTAGTCGCGGTCAATGCTGTAGTAGTCTGTTACGTCGTATTTGTGGTATGACGGCGACGGATTAATGGGCATGAGCCAGATGGCCGTGATGCCTAACTCCTGTAAATAATCCAGCTTGGCTGTCACGCCGTTAAGGTCGCCGAGGCCGTCGTGGTTGGTATCGCAAAAGGCCCGCACAAAGAGTTCGTAATGAACACCGGTATGGCCGAGTGGGGTAATTGGTTCCAAAAGAAGTGACTGGGTAATTGGGTAAATGGGTAATTGGGGTAATTAGTAACCGGAGGGGTATAAACCACGGAAAACCGTGCCCAAATTTACGCACAACCACTCGGCTACGCACAATTTTGGTATCTTTCGCATGATCCGCGTTTTCCCTCTATGACTACTGACACGCCCCGCACCTACAAGCACCAAATTAGTGCCGACGATTTCATTTTTGCCTTCACCGCCACCGAAGCGGAGTTTGCCACCCGTGCCGACGAACTGCGTAATAAAGGGGTGGAGCGGTTGACTGGTGATCAGGCGCATGAACACCTTGTTGTGGAACAGATCGAAAGCCTATTGTACTATGGAATAAGCCGTTTTACGTATTTGACAGATGTTGAGATTCAAGGGTATGAGAATGAGATGCATGTCCACATAGCCAATATAAACCGAAGCGTGCCTCATTTATTTCTGTTGCGATGCAAATTACCCTCGCTCACCATTGAAAAGTGTACATTAATTGACTGTGAGTCCTATAATCATGCCGGTATAGACATTCACGTAGTCGATAGTACGATAGGTAATTTGTGGATTCATGAGGATAGTATGATGGGCAATTTTTATTTCAACGAAAATAGCATACTTGGTAATTTGTACATTAACGAAAATAGCACAACAGGTGACTTTAATTTTTCAGAGAGGAGTGGAATGGGCAATTTCATGCTTTCGGGGACAAGTACTACGGGAAGCCTTTTTTTTTACAAAGAGAGTGTTGCTGGGAGTTTCGTGATTACAGAGTCTAGTACGATGGGAGAGTTCAGAATTTCAGGAGCTAGTACGACAGGTGAGTTTAGAATTTCAAAAACGAGTGTGACGGGCAGTTTCTGGATTAAAAACAAGAGCTTGACGGGTGATTTCTGGATTATGCATAGTAGTACAACTGGTGAATTCTTAATTGAGAATAAGAGTACGACGGGCGATTTCAGGATTGATGGGGCTAGTACAACGGGCGATTTTAGGATAGATGGGAAAAGCACGACAGGGTATTTCTGGATCAGTGAAGTTAGCACAATAGGGGATTTTAGGATTATTGACAGCCAATGCAGCGGCTTCGAAGCAAATGACCTATACGCCAGCTTTTTCTTACTATCAGCTACTATTCCCCAATGTAGGTTAACTAACTGCCATATCCCGAAACTGGAAATTCTGTCGGGATGCAAGCTGGAGGTGTATATTACTGAATCAAAAATCAATCTGATTGACTTTAGGCATTTGACGCTCAGTAAAGACTCGGCCGTATCATTCTTCGATTGCGGGGTTTATGCGTGCCTGATGGAAGAATTTGCGATGCTAGGGCAACTATACATGCGCCAGCTAAAGCCACTGGCTCAACCCTTTACCTGGTATGATCCTGCCCTTCGGGTTGGTGAAAACTCCAGTAAAGCAATGTTGACTCAGCTACAAGAGTACCAGACAAACTATATCAATAAGCATCTTGTTGAGCTAAAGGGTACTGAAAATCAGCAGCATACTATTCTTCAACCTACCTTCCGCATTGCCCAATCCTCACTGGGTAAAACAGAGTTCACGAATTGTGACCTGGGCGGTTTTCAGTTCGAGTTCAGCAATTCCAAAATTACGGAGGTTTTTATGTCAGGCGGAACTGTGCCGCAAAGCAACATTGTAATTCATGGCGAGGAACCTGATACCTTGGCTTGGGAGGAGCAGAAGGTGTCGGTATATAACCAACTCAAAAAGATATTCGACGGGCAGGGAGATGTGTATTGGGCGACCACCTTTCAGGCCAAAACAGCCGAACATCAGGAGAAATTGTTGCAGTTGCGTCGGCAAGACGAAACGGCTTGGTTCAGTACAACCTTCTGGGATTTAAAAACTTTCCAACTCAACCGCTGGTCTAACCTACACGGTGAAAGTTGGGGCCGGGCGTTGGTATTTACGCTGGGAGCAGGTGGTTTTTTTTACCTGTTGTTCCTTTGGTTTATAGGCAAATTGTTTCAACCTACGGCCATTGACTGGTCATTGGCCGGGCAGTATTTTCTGTTTTTAGACCCTACCCACAAACCTAATTTTGGCGAGAAAGGTGATTTGGGTTTCTGGGCGTACGCGGCTGATTTTGTGGGTCGTATTTTCGTGGGTTACGGCATTTTTCAGTTCATTGCCGCTTTCCGTAAGCACGGAAAGAAATAGGTTCCTGTCGGCAATTTGAAAATCAGGCCATTGCATAGCCACTCAATGCCCGTTTGTAGGGCGGCTGGAATCCCAGCACAATATCCTGGCGGGCAACGCCCCGTCGTTCTAATTCGCCCACGAGGTCAAAGTCGGTAGCGTCTTCCTGTACCCAGATTTTACCGTCTTTAATGTCGAGATGGAAAACGGGATAATACACCCGTTTTCCATTCTCCCAGCCAATGGTAAGAGTCTGATAATGATTGCGTTGCGTATCTAAAATGAGTTGCTCCTCGGTCTGTTCACCCCCAATCACAATGGCTGGTGCATTCGCATAATAAGTGAGCAACTCGACAATGATTTCCTGGTATTTAGTCAGCGATTGATCCATTGTACAATTCGTTTATCGGAAGCATCAATTACAACTTCACCACTTTCCTAACCATCGACCGTTCTCCCTGTTGCACCCGGATGAAATACAGGCCTGGGGCAAGCGGCTTTAAATCAATGGATTGTCGGAATGTTTCGGTGGTTTTGGTGGGGCGCATCGTGCGGATTTCGCGGCCTGTAGCGTCTGTCAGGCGCAGATTCACGATGCCCCGGTAGGTGTTGCTGAGTTCCAGAACGGCCTCGTCGGTGGTGGGGTTAGGCGAGATCGTCAGGCCTTCGGAAGCTGGGTCTTCGACCGCCAAAACAGTGGAGAGAGCGGCCCCGAACGGAACCAAACCGGCTTCGGGTTTGGGCAGCGGCTGTGTTGAATAGAGGTGAAACTCGCCCGGAGCCAGAGACACCGATGCGTTGGGATCAGTGATGTTGATGGACTCGCCGGTGAAGAAATCAATCCAGCGACCCGCCGTCGGGAAACCGGCTGCTACTGACCGCATTTCGGCATCGGTATTACCAATCAGGAAGATCGTGTTCGACGGGTCGCGGAGGGTAATTCGCTTCACAATGGGGCTGGTGTCCATGGTGAAATCGGTGGTTTTGAAAGCCGCAATCGTTTGTTTCAGCTTGATCATCTCGCGATAAACCCCAAACAGTTTCCGGCGGTTGGCATCCTGATAATACTCCCACTTCACGGGTTTGGCTCCCGTGCGGCCATTTTGGTCGATGGGGATGTCGTAGCCCAACTCGCCAAATTGCCAGACCAGTTTGGGGCCGGGTGTGGCCATCAGGAACGCAGCCGCCAGTTTGGCCCGGTCGAGAGCGGTGTTCAGGTCTTTGGTGTTGTAGGTGCTTTCGGTGCGGCCATTTTTGGTCACGTCGAAAACAATTCGCTCCTCATCGTGGCTTTCAGCGTAGCCAATCAGGTAGGGCTTTGCCCAGCCCCGGTCCTTGTAGGAAAGGCCGTTGATGTTGGCTGTCAGCCCTTTGGCAGCATTCCTGAAATCGCCGTTGTGGTTGCCCCAGAGCAACATACCGTAGTTTGAGAGTTCGATCTCTTCGTTGGTATCGGCAAAGTGTTCCAGGATTACGTAGGCCGTTTTGTCGTAGCTCCGAATCTGATCGTAAATGCGTTTCCAGATAGCAATTCGGCTTGCATCGATAGCTCCCCAGGCCGACACATTACCGCCCGAATTTTTCTGGGTGAAGCCCTTCGAGAGGTCAAACCGGAACCCGTCGAAGCGAAATTCCTGCAACCAGTAGCGGTTCACCCGTTCTACAAGCGTCTGGGTGGCCGGACTTTCGTGGTTGAAATCGAAAAAGACGCTGAACGGGTGCGTGGCTTGCGGGTTAAAAAACGGGCTGTCGGTACTTGGCTGCGACCCATCCCAGTACATTTTCACATATGGATATTCATAGTCAGCCTGATTCAGCACCATGTCCAACACCACGGCAATACCGTTCAGGTGGGCCGCGTCGATCAGGCGTTTCAGGTCGTCTTTGGTGCCGTAAGCTTTGTCGGGTGCGAAGTAAAAAATAGGATTGTAGCCCCACGAATCGTTGCCCGAAAACTCCATAATCGGCATGATTTCGATGCAGTTGATACCCAGCCGTTTCAGGTAAGGCAGGCTGTCGACCACGGTTTTGTAGTTCCGGTTGGTTGAGAAATCGCGCACCAGCAATTCATACACAACCAAATTGGTGGGGTCGGGGCGTGTGAATGCCGTGGTTTTCCAGGTGTAGGGCGTTTGGCCGGGTTGCAGCACCGACACGATGCCCGTGGCCCCGGTAGGATACGGTTTCAGGGCGGGGTAGTTGGTGGCCGGAATGAACTTGTCGTTGTTGGGGTCGAGTATTTTTTCGGCGTAGGGGTCAGCCACGGCGAGGGTGCCATCCACCAGGTATTGGTAGGCTACCTCGGCCCCCGGCGTAAGATTTTTGATATCAATCCAATAGCGGTTGCCATCGGGCGTTCGGTTCATCAAATACGCGGGCGACGACTGCCAGTTGTTGAACTCGCCAATGGCGTAAACAAAGTTCTTTTTGGGCGCAAACAACACCAGAACAGCGGTAGTGGGGCTGGTATAATTAACACCATCCTTCAGGCCAACGGGCAGAACCGCAACGGTTGGTTCAGGACGAACGGCGAAGAAAAACGTGTCGGCAGCAACCTCGGTGGCGGTTTGTGCCCGAAAAATAGCCCTCCGTTGAACCCCCGTGGTACTCCCCGCACTGATAGTAGCCCGAAGCGAGTCGGCCACAATTGGCTGGGTCATTGGCTGACCATCGACGGTGAGCGAAAGGGTGGCTCGTTGCGACGCTCTTCCCCGGAACAGAATAGACGAGTTTGCGGCCACAAAAAAGTTTTTAGCCGTTGGTTCTATGCGGGTTAAGCTGAGTTTGTTGTCGTAAATTTTAACAAATAAATCCTCGGTTTGAGCCGCCCCGTTGCCACTTTTGAGCAGCACGCCCAATCGCTTGATGGGTTGCCCGGTAGGTACACCAAAAAAGGTGCGGGGCATAAGTTTAATCTGCCATTTGTTGTTGCCAAGCGAAGTCATAGTGCCCGGCGTGAAGGGGGCACTGAAGTTGGTTTGTCCGGCGGGTTGATACTGAAAGGCATCGCCCGCATCAGTCGAACCGGCCCCCGACCATAAGTATACGTCGTTTGTTTTTCCGAGCAACCCGGCTGCCCGCCCGTCTTTCATTTGGGTCACGTCGAAGATCAGGGTTACTTCGGCATCAGCAGTGGGGAATGCAGGAATAGTTGTAACGGCCTGACCAATTGCCCGTTGACTGATGAGTACCGTAAAAAGGAGTAGTAAAAAGCGCGTTTGCATAAAGATTGGGGATGAAGCAAACCCAAAAATACGGAAAAGGAAGGTTTGGTTGTGTTTATCGACCATTAACTCAATCAAATGATAAAAATTTGGAGACGCTATGCATAAAGGAGTCATTTGATTGATAATCAATCTCTAAACACATAATCATGCCCGGACCCGTTGCCCATCACTTCACGGCCAACTCAGTGGCCCAATCGCTCAGAAGTAGGGGAGCGTTCCTTCGTATGTTCTCTACGATCACTCGGCTTTCCTGAATTTTGGTTCGCAAGGGCCGGATTTCCTGTTTTTTAACGTCAAAGACTGGCCCGTTGTAGGTGGGGCAAGCCGGGGTGTTGAGTATTTCATGGAGATTTATGGAACCCTTCGTGAAATCAAACAACTTGTTATAAATGCCTTGCCACTCGAAGAAATCTACCGGGCCATCGAAGCTGGCCGGGATGAATCCACCACGTTTCGTCAGATTGTCGATTTGCTGAGGGCCTCGCAGGCAACCCTCGATATAGCTAATGCCAATATCGGGCAAGCGATTATGGCTTTTGCCGCCGAAAACTTTGGCGCGCATAGGGTAGAAAGGGCAATATTATGGCCCACTGGTACTCAGTCAGTTCTGTAATACCTCAAAATTCGTCCTCTAAGAGCTTGTGTTTCAAGGCCCAACGCATGAGGCCAATGGCTGTGCCAGTGCCTACTTTTTTCAGGAGGTTTTGCCGATGGGTCTTCACCGTCATAGCAGAAATATTGAGCGTTTCGGCAATATCGGCGTTGCCCATGCCCTGGGCAATGAGCCGGATAATCTCAATCTCGCGCTTGGTGAGCGAGGTGTTATCACTCACTTCAGCTTTGCCGGTGTGGTTCTCGGCGTTTGGCAATTGGGCCAAAATCATCACGATCTTATTGCTAAAATACCGCTCGCCTTTGGCTACCGTCCGTATGGCTTGTATGAGTTCGGGGCGTTCGGCACTTTTCATCACATAGCCATACACGCCCGCTTGCAGGGCTTCGCGGATGGATTGGGCCTCTTCGCTCATGGTCAGTATGATTACCCGAACCTTGGGGTGCTGCTCACAGAGCTTCATGCAGAGGTCGATGCCGTTGAGCACTGGCATATGCAGGTCGGTAAGAACTATGTCCACCGACTCATTTTCGAGCCGCTGCAACACCTGCCATCCGTTGGTCACGATGCCTATTACGTCAAAACCTTCCACCGTATCGAGGAGCATACTTAGGCTGTCGGCCACAATGGCGTGGTCGTCGGCGATGAGAATACGGATTGGAGTGGCCATGTGGTTGGGTGTTCGGGTAAAGGTCTGAAATCTACAGTTTAGATTACTCAACACCCATGAACAGTTTCAACAAAACTATTGTAACTCAAAAGCACTGAGGGGATACAAGTAGCAATAATTAACTTTGACGGGTTCTCTCTTGCTAAACGTCTTGCCATTGGCAGCTTTTGCCGATACGATTAAGTAAAGGGTTGAGTTCACAATGTTGGGGTTTGAACTAACAAGGGATCGCAAATCTAAAATGACCGTTGACTCAGTGGCCTGTTTGCAGGGTTGAGGGGCTGTTGGGTAGTATTTTGCGATGGTAGCACTTTTGCTTATTCCAACGTTCTCTAACGTGTAAGTAACCTCAATCGGACCGACATTGAGGTCGCTTTTTACAAACAGGGTAAATTGTACTGAATAGGCATAGTCAGTCGGCGGAGCAATGAAAGTGCCTGCCGAGAGACTCGAAACTGAATTGTTTTCGGTATCTATGCCTTCTATGATAGAACGTTCGTTGCATGAAATCACGAACAATGACAACAGCAACAGCGAGCGGATGTTTTTCATTTTTGAAGGGTTTGAAGGGGATCAGTTTTGATTAAAAAATGCCCTGCCGAATGAATCGCACCGAAAAGTAGCTTCGGTTGTTTTCGGGGAAAAATGCACTTAGGCTGCTTAGAGTGGCCAAACTGCCTGGATAATCGGCACTACCCGCAATGGCGTAGTTCTTACTATACAGGAAATCCAGGATTATCTGACTGCTGATATTGACTTGCAAACTCCCCACCATCTGGGGTTTTTGGGGCGCAAACGAGAGCTTTTCAAAATAAATGCCTCCCTTGACGTAGGTTTCTCTGGGAGCATTTACAAAATGGAGCATTATGCCGCCCCCAAATCGTAAAAGGCTATAATCGTAAGTGCCTGTTTGTACTAAGTCGCTGGCTGTGTTACCTCCGTTGGCCGCATCCTGGTCGTAATTATAGTTGCCCGACCTTTTGAGCCAACCGCCTTCACCGTATAGTTTAAATACTGACTCGGCTTTCAAGCCCATTTGGAGCGTTGCAAAGCCTCCATAAGTACCGTGCCTGCCGTCTGTTCCCTGCGTACCGGCATTGAACCCTGCATAATAAACAGGATTGAGATGAAAGCTAACGCCCTTTTGGTTGAGTATGCCGAGTTTGAAACCCAACATGATGGAGTAATGAAAGGTGGTTTCGATGCTTGATTTTTTATTGAAATTGTCGTTGAGGATGATCGGAATACTTTCTAAACCCAAACCGGCCTGCAATCGTATATTGACGGGTTTGTCGTTATAGCGGTCTCTCAATAGCGAAAGCAGGGCAATAGCACCGGCAGTAGCAACAGCGGCCTCATTATTTACCTGTTGCTCTTGTATTAGCTTGTCATCTACGCGCACTTTGCGGGCTGCTGCTTCGGCTTCTATGCGTTTCTCTTCTCTAATTTTGCCTATCCAGTCGTTTACTTGGGTTCGTTGCTGGTCGTTTACAGCGTAGTTGAGTGAGGTTTGGAGGTTATTGATGGCTCCATCGTAGTTTTTTGAGCTATAATCGGCCATACCTTTATCGTAATAGCCTTTAAAGCTGTTGTTTCTTTCCGTTGCGGCTTTGTCTTCGGCTTCTTTGGCCGTATCTTCTTCTTTTTTGGTAGTTGCCAGTGCGTTAGCCCGGTTTCTGGCGCGGGTAAGAAGCGGGTCTAACTGATTGATTATAGATTGTTCAGACGCACCACTTTTTGTAATACGGGTGGCATCGCGAATAATAGCCTGCGATTCAGAATCACTCCCTGGAATTTTGTCTAAATGTACCTGAATGGCATCAATCTTGGCCTGCACGTTGGCCGCACCAGCACCGCCAGACGACGAGTTTTGGGAGCTACCATTATTGGCTTGCGTATTGGTCTGGGTACTCTTGCCACAGTCTGGTTGGTTGGGCGAGCCATTATCACATTGGGCATAGCAGTTATTGAAACAGCCCTTATCTTTGTTGAAACAGACCTCCTGAATCTGGACAGTAGTATTTATACTGTTATTCTTAAACAAAAGAGCGGTAACTTTACCCCCGCCCTCTTCCCATTCCTCGCCCGGGTTCAACCATCTTGTTACTTGCCAATAACCCTTGGCGTATTGTTCTCCACCCACTATTAGACGGTATTTAAGCTGGACAGGCCGGGAGTAGTTGTTTTGGAGTTTTACACCCCACAAATAGACTCCTTCATTTTGGCCGTGGTTAACAAGACTCACCTCTACTCCTTTGTAGCATGGGTGCCTTCCGACAGATTTCCACCTTGCTTGTGCCAAGACTTTTACTTGGCTAAGGCATTGAACGAGAATTAGAATTAATAGTGTCTTTTTCATAATCCAGTTTAGGTTAAGGGTAAATGAAAATGGGGGTGTTGATGGGTACTAAGTTGTAGATTTCTTCCACTTCTTTGTTGGTAACGGCAATGCAGCCGTCGGTCCAGTTCTTTAGGCGATGTAGTTTGCCCCATTTGCCGTATTTAGGGCCAAGTCCGTGAATTTTGATGTCACCACCCGTGCGGCCCTTAGCTTTGTCAGAAGCATTGGGGTAGTTGATACCTAAATTTCTGTGGTATTCAGTATCGAGAGGGGGTGCTTTGCTGTCTATGCGATAAGTGCCTTCGGGTGTTTTGCCATCGTCTTTTTTCTCTTTTGGGCCTTTCGGATTTGTCCCAATCGATACCTTGAATTTTCTCAGCACCTGCCCGCTTTGATAGAGTAGAAGCCTCTTTTGGGACTTCAGCACCAGAACAGAATCCACTTTTTCGAGTGGGTGAGCACACAGCTCACCCACGCTCATTATCACGATGAGCACTGTAAATGTAGCCTTCATGGTTTGGGGCGGTTAGAATCGTTCTTTGGTGTCGGAGAGCAACGGTAAATCTTTGAAGCTACCGTGATTGTATTTGATCCGATTGTATTTGACGGCTATGGGGTAGTTTTTTCCCAAGTCGGCAGTGAGTTGAATCACACCCGATTGGCTATTCTGAATAGCTACCTTCCCGTCCGTTACCTCCAAAATCTCGGCCTGGAGATCGGTCGTAATTTCTACCTCCGATTCGATTTTTGCTTTGAGATTTTTGGCATAAATCACGCCTGAGATTACAAAAAGATTGTCGCGCTTCAGGTCTTTGAACATCGTCTCGTTGAGATGCACAAAGTCGCCGTTTTGAAAATAACTCATCAATTCGCCGATGGCTACGGTCTCGCTATAGGAGTCTTCGTAAGCCACATTGATGTTCTTGGCCGAAGTGATTTTAGCATCAAGCCCCGCCTTACCTGCTCCTATTTTTTCCAAAACGCCTTTCAAGAACGTGAGTCCTATATTGAGTTTGAAATTTTTGGAAGAGTTGGACACTACCGACATAGCGGGGTCGCTGATTATTGTCAACGCTACAGGACTCTGGATAGCATGAGAAAGGGTCTCATAGGCCATTTCAGAGGAGTTGAAAGCGCGTTTACGCCATATTTGTAACACTTTGTGATTTCGGGTAAGACCATCAATAAAGTCATAACCGTTTGCCTGTAATGCACTGGATAGATCTGCCATTGTTATAACTGGTTAAAGGTTGCCCCTACTCTTAGTGTTTCGGTGCTTTTTCGGGTTAGTCCACCGGTTGTTTCGTTCATCAATGTCATGGATAGGGTCGGAAAGCTGCACTGTTATGTCCTTGACCGGAACATCTGCCGTTTGGCCTTTGGTGATGACAAATGTCTGGGATAGCAAGCCCTCTGGAAATCCTGCCAAAGCCGTATTTTTTGGCTTTTGTCCTACTCCTTTGGGAGTATTTTTCGGGCTTGCCGCGCCTGACAAACGGAACAGCACAAAATTGGAGTAAGGATTACAAAAAAGTAATGGAAAAAATACCCTGTTTTAAGTGAGTATTTTTCCCGTGTTTAAAAACCAAGCTGGTTAATTTTAGGCCGATCCAGCCTATTCCGTTAACTAGAGGCAAAGCCTATTAAGTACGCGGTGCTGGTAAGCTTATTGGAGAAATGGGCATCCTTAAATGCACGAGCGTACCACCTTCGTCAGGACTAAGCATTCGGATTGTGGCCCCGATACTACCAGCCCGTTCGTGTAAATTCGATAAACCCATGCCCTTCGTTACTGAATTGGGCGAAAAGCCACGCCCATTATCGCTCATGATTAGCTCCAGGTTTTGCTCGCTTCTGAATAACTCAAGACTGGCCTGGGTTGCCTGGGCGTGTTTAAGGGTGTTCTGACACAACTCCAGGCAAATAGCATAGAGCGTAAACTGAGTTTTTTTGTCGAGCAGAGGCAACTCATCAGCGTTGGCCAGAAACTCGAAGCAAACCGGGCTAAGTTGGGTGAGCTGGCCGAGCAGATTTTGCAGCGTAGGCAACAGACCACGCTGATGGAGACCGTCGGGCAGGAGGTTATGCGAGAGTTGCCGCAGTTGCTGACTGGCTTCGTCGAGCATAGCCAAAATCCGGCTATACTCTGCCGATTGCTCCAGCAATAGCTTCATTGAATTCAGGGCAAGAACACGGAACCGGATCGCGGTCAATGTACCACCCAGCAGGTCGTGAAGCTCACCAGCCACCCTTCGGCGTTCTTCGCTCTGCCCCCGTAACAAGGCTCCCTCGGCCTCGCGAACCGCTTGTTGCAGGTCCAGCATCAGTTGGGCGGCTTCGCTTTCGAGTACTTGTTTTCGATGAATTAAGGTAAGTCGTTCGCTTTCGTCACAACGGGCACGTTCGCCCAATGCGAGTGAGAAGCAAAGCATTTCGCCAATCATCCCTAAAGACATATAAACGGATGGAACCTGCCAGAATGTCTCTTGATTAGTGTGTACTGTGGGGAACTGGTTCAGTATGACCATACCCACTGTGCCCAGAGCGATGCACCCCCATCCAGCCAGTAAATATCCGCTCAACGGAACTTGCCTGACGAATAAGTACAAGACGGTTGCGAGCATGATACACAATACCAAAACACTACTTAGTACCGACAGCGTAATTAAATCGAGAGGAAACCCAGAAACACTCTGGGTCATGCAAGGAGCTATTAGGGCAAACAAAATACTCAAGCAACCGAAAAATAGAGCTACATACTGTGTCCATGTATGCAAGCCGGGGTGAGTGTCATTAAATCGCAGAAGCAGCCTTATAAAAATTAAGTAACATGCGCCTAAACCAAAATTGAACGTTGTCAAATAAGTGAATAGGAGCGGAATAATAGCTGATAAAGTTCTAATTTCGAGGTTATAGTCGGCCAAACGAACCACCATTAATGTCGATAGAAATGCAACACCCGTATAAGCCAGCAGGAAGGTATTGCGCCTGATAACATATTGGAATAGGGTGAAAATAGCTCCGAAAAGCAAAAACCCGATGGTGATGCCATAAAAACCCAATAAGTGCCACTGGGCTAAGAAACGTTCTTCTTTCAGTTTCCGGTACGCAGAAGGTGAATAGAGCTGAGGTGGCAAAAGCCCTGACTTAAAGAAACCACTGGAACGTATAGCTACCCATACGGTTTGTGTACGCATCGGTGGTAGAGAAAAATTAAGTCCATATCCGTCTGCGGCCAACCTGCGTGGTGGCCATGGTGCAAAAGTTCCGGCTTTTTGAGTATGAACTACGCGACCCTGTTCATCTAAAAGATATAGAGTAATGAACGCCAACCGGCCCATCGTCAATACGGTCTTCACCGAATCAGAGGATGGATTGGATACAGAAAATCGAAACCAAAGAGTACTCGACAGGGCTTTTATGTTGGCGGGAAGCCCCGATGAAAGTGGTCTGAATGGGCGGTTTTGAACCTGCTCGACCGTTAATCGCCCGGGGGTGTCATAATAAAACTGAGTTTGTTCGCTAATTGGCTGGCCCTCTCGCTCTAGTGCATCTGCTTGTAAGATTACCGGAGAGATGCGTGGTAAAATCGACTGATGCTGAGCGACTGACGCTCTGTTACTGGTGAAGTAGAATAGCGCAACCAGTAAGAGTGCAGAAGGGCGTTGCATAAAGTATATCTTGGAGGTGGTTTTTTTGGGGTAGTATTTTTTGTTGGAATTACTGTTATTGGCAAAGATAATTGAATAGGTATTCTACAGTAATTGACTGACAATCATTTTGAATTCATAGATTCGCCCTTTGTAACTCGCCATCACGCAGACTCAAACAACTTCTGAATGATGGGACAAGAGCCGCGTATTTTAACAACGTTTTTATTGACGTGGTTTACGGCGCAAATGCTGCGGTTTCTCGGGATTTAGGAGTTTGCATAAAACCGTTCGTCGCCTATAAATCTATGTCCATCCCCCCGATTGGGGGGTTGGTCTATTTTCCGTTTCAGCGATTTCAGGACTGTTGCACCTTTGTCGTGTTCAATCACACAATTATGAAAACGAACAGTCTACTTGTTGCCCTCGGGTTAGTCATTACAACTGCTTTAACACCTGCTCAGGCCCAGTTTCCGGGTATGGGTGGTGCTGCCAAACCAACCGCATTGCCGGGTACGGCCGGTGATAACAGTCCAAAAGGAACCGCTAAAATCACGGGCTACGTGGTGGATTCTGCCCTGACCAAAGCCGTCGAATTTGCCAGTATCGCCCTCTACAACAAGGCCACCAACAAAGCCGTGGATGGTACCGTGGCCGACGATAAAGGAAAGTTCACCCTGGCTAAATTAGTAGCGGGAGACTATCGGGTGCTGGTGTCGTTTGTGGGTTATCGCAACCAAACCATCGAAAACATCACGCTGACCAATGGTCAAACGCTTGATTTAGGCGTACTCAAGCTCCCTGCCAATACTAAAACCCTTGCCGAAGTGACCGTTGTCGGGCAGGGGGCCATCATCGAAGAAAAGGTAGACCGGCTGGTCTATAATGCCGACAAAGACATTGCCGCCAAAGGGGGCGATGCTACGGATATTCTGCGCAAAGTGCCGCTGCTGACAGTCGACCTCGACGGAAACGTTTCGCTCCGGGGCAGCCAGAATGTGCGGGTATTGATCAACAATAAACCCAGCACGATCATTGCCAGCAGCGTGGCCGATGCATTGAAGCAGATTCCCGCCGACCAGATCAAAACGGTGGAAGTTATCACCAGCCCGTCGGCCAAATACGATGCTGAGGGATCGGGTGGTATTATCAACATTATCACCAAAAAGAACAGTTTGCAGGGCCTGAACCTCAACGTGGATTCGGGTGTGGGCAACCGGGGGTCAATGCTCTCACTGAATGGTGGTTACCGCAAGGGCAAAGCCGGATTTACGATTGGCGGTTTCGGACGGGGTATTTATAACACCATTACCAAAACGAATCTGGATCAAACCAGCCGGGTCAATGGTGTTTCGACGCTCACCAATCAAACGGGCGACGGCAGCAGCCAGGGTTTGTTTGGGCAGTATAACCTGGGTTTCGATTACGATCTGGCCAAGAACCAGAGCATTACGGCGGGTGTTCGCTACGGGGTTCGGAACTTTACGAGTCAGCAGGATCTAATTACGAAGCTGTTCACCAATGGCTCGCTCAACTCGACTTCGTACCGCAATGTGCTGGCCAAAAACCTGTCGGGAACGGTCGATGCCAACGTCGATTATCTGCACACGTTCAAACCCCAGCAGGAGTGGAGCATCTCGACGCTCTACAGCCGCAACGACCTGACTAATAACTTCGATGCCGACCTGCTCAATGGCTCCAGCGAACTGACGGGTCGTCAGCGGAACCTGAACAAAAACGTAAACCAGGAATTTACGGTACAGACTGATTATCAGACTCCTATTAAGAAAAACCAACTCCTTGAGTTTGGCGGAAAGGGCATCTTGCGGGAAGTGAAGAGTGATTATAGCTATTTGTTTGCCGGACCAACCGGCGGTTTCAACACCGAGCGAAACAACACGCCGGGGTCTCTGACCTACCATCAGAATATTGCAGCGGCTTACACGGCCTACACCTACACGACCAAAAAACGCTACACCCTGAAGGGCGGTTTACGCTACGAACACACGTTTATTGATGCCAGTACGGCGGAGGGTGGCAAGTTAGGAATCGCCAATTACCCGGTGTTGGTGCCGAGCGTGAATGCCTCTAAAACGTTTAAAGGAACAACCGTGAAACTGGGCTACAACCGCCGGATTCAACGGCCCGGTTTGCAACAGTTGAACCCAAACTTCAACCAGGCAAACCCCCAGAATATTACGATTGGCAACCCCACACTCCGCCCCGAACTAACCACCAACTTTGAGTTGGGCCTGAGCCGGACCATCAAGAAAACGTTTGTGAACGCCACCTTTTTTGGGCGCGTAACCAACAACGCCATCAGTCAGGTTCGGACTCCGTCGGACACGATTCCGGGCGCTATTATTACCTCGTATGAGAACATTGGAAAGCAACACGCTTATGGAGTCAACCTGTTTATGAACATCGCGGTTACCTCAAAAATCAACGTGGGTATCTTCTCAAACTCTTTCTATACCACCCTCACCGGGCTGGTTCCGGGAGCCAACGGTCAATCGACGACGTATACCAACGACGGATTTAATATCAGCGGAGGGTCGTTTGCCCAGGCTACGTTCAAAAACGGTTGGGGTGCCCAGTTGTTCGGATTCCTGCAGGGGCAACAGGTGCAACTACAGGGCTTGCAGGGTGGTTTTGGCTTCTACACCGTGGGTGTGAAGAAAGATTTCAAAAACAAAAAAGGAAGTGTGGGCCTTGCTGCCGAAAATTTTCTGGCAAAACGCTTCAATATTCACACAGAATTAACATCTCCGCAATTTGATCAGGTGAACGATGTGTATCTTTACAATCGGGGAGTCCGGGCAACGTTTACGTATAAAATTGGTAAAATGACGATGGACGCGCCCCGCAAGAAAGCAAAAGGAGTGAACAATGACGACGTGAAAAGTGAAGGCGGTGAGCAACAGCAGGGTGGCGGTGCGCCCGCCGGAGGTCAGCGCCGGCAATAGTGAACAATAAAACAATACCAACTAACACAATGAAAACCAACAAACTAGTAGCCACAACCCTGGCCCTTTTTCTCTCAGTAGGTGCTTTTGCCCAGACAGTTGACGAAATCGTTGACAAACACGTTGCCGCCATGGGTGGCATGGACAAACTGAGTGCCGTGAAAACGCTGGCCCGTGAGCAGTCAATTTCGGTGCAGGGCATGGAAATCCCCACTAAATCAATCGTAGTGGTTGGAAAATCAATGCGGTCCGAATCGACGATTATGGGTAATGCCATGATTCAGGTGGTTGATGGAACAACGGGCTGGAAGGTGATGCCGACGATGATGCAGGGCACGGGCGAACCCGAAGACATGACTTCCGACGAATTGAAGCAGTCGATGAGCCAACTCGACCCATTTGGTGCTCTGGTCAACTACAAAGACAAAGGAAACAAGGTTGAACTGGTGGGCAAAGAAAAAGTAGGTAAGGATGATGCCTATCACCTGAAAGTGACCACCAAGGATGGACAGGTTATTGATGAATATCTCGATGCCAACACCTACCTCGTAAGCAAAGTGAAAGCAACAACCAATGGTCAGCCAGGTGAAATTGCTTTCTCTGATTACAAAGAAACGGAAGGTATCAAGTTCGCCAACACGATGGAGATGGAAAGCCCACAGGCCGGTACACTGACCTTCACGACCAACAAAATCACAATCAACGGCCCGGTTGACGAAACGGTCTTTAAAAAGCCGAAGAAGTAAAAGGAGTGCCGAAAGTTGAAAAAGTCGAAACAGGGCAGACCGCATAGTTGGCCCCGTTTCGGCTTTTTTAACTTTACCACTTACTCACTGTCCTATGAAACAAATTGGCATAACAGGCGGCATTGGCTCCGGCAAGAGCATCGTATGCCAGGTGTTTCAAACGCTTGGCATACCTATTTATGTGGCCGACGACCGGGCCAAATGGCTAACCGATCATGACCCCATTCTGAAAGCTGATATTGTCCGGTTACTTGGGCCGGATGCTTATACCATACATGGGAAATATAACCGCCCCTGGGTGGCGAGTCAGGTGTTTCAAGACCCCGATTTGTTGCAGCAACTCAATCACCTGGTGCATCCCCGCGTGATGGCCGAGACCCAAAGCTGGGTCGACCAACACCGTTCCTTTCCCTACGTCATTAAGGAGGCTGCCCTGATGAGAGCCGCCGGGGACCACAACACCCTCGACAAAGTGGTGGTGGTGCAGGCCCCCACGCAACTGCGGATTGACCGGATTCGTCAACGCGATCCGCACCGTTCCGATGCCGAGATTCAGGCCATCATTGCCAATCAGATGAGCGATGCCGAGCGCGATAAAATCGCTGATTATGTGTTGATTAACGACGAGGCTACCCTGCTGCTACCACAAATCCTGGCTCTGCACAACGATTTTTTGACCCTGTGAATCTATTTCACTTTCACAATCTCTCCGTGATAATTCATGTAGACGGTATAGTCGGTGGATTTTTTGGTGGTTGGGTCCATCAGATTCAGGGTCAGTGTAATGTATTTTTGGCCGTTGAATGTTGGTTTGTAGGTGGCCCGCTGAAGAATCGACTGCTGAATGGCTTCGTCGTTCTTGGTGAACATCGTTAGGTCGTCTTTCATTAGGGTATGCTTAAATAACTGACTGCCAGACTTCTTAGTGGCCAGAACCTCCACCGAGTTATTGAAAAAGCACCCATCCGAAGTTGGCATGGTGCTGGCATCCTGCGCCAGTGTCAGCGAAACCTTGATGTTTTTGGCTGATTCCTGATACACATCCGCCTTGCCCAGTTTGCCACTGTCCACCACCGACTTACAATTCTGTGGTTTGGCATCTGTGGCTACTGAGTCGGATGCCGCTGCGGTTGTTGATTGGGTGGCGGCTGTGTTTTTCTCACTTTTTTCGGAGCCGCCACAAGCCAATAAGGAAGCAACGAGAGCGAGGATAGAGACGATTTTTTTCATTTGGGCGAGTGGTTGTAAAAACGTTATGGGTCGTCCCCCGGATTTATTCGGGGGTTTATTAAAAGTCTTTTCCGCAATGCGGGCATCGGTGGCGGGTGGGGGCTTTCTGGTTGCGGAGATGCTCCAAAAAACCCGATGTCAGAATACCCGTGGGCAAGGCAAACGCCATAATTCCCATCATGGCTGTCATGCCGCCTAGCAACTTGCCGAAGGGCGTAATCGGGTGAATGTCCCCGTAGCCAACCGTCGCCATGGCGTTGACTCCCCACCACATCGTGGCCGGAATGCTCGAAAAGGTTTTGGGTTGCACCGGATGCTCCACGTAAAACATAACGCTCGACACGATGATCAGCATAAACAAAATGAAAACTACGCTCAACACAATTTCCTCTTTGCGGTCGGCCACCACATGTTGAATAAGCCGCACGGCATGAGAATACCGGCTAATACGGAACAGCCGGAAAATGCGGAACAGCCGCAGGATGCGAACGATGGCGAGGTCGGTTGCAAAAAGGGTGAAATAGAACGGGAAAATAGCCAGCAGGTCAATGATGGCCGATGTCGAAAGCATATACCGGAGCCGCCCCCAAACCGGGTGTCGATATTTGTCGTTTTCGACCACGGCCCACACCCGAAGGATATATTCGACGGTGAAAAACACGACCGAAAATACTTCAAAATCCACAAACAGACGCTCATAACGCTGATTATACGATTCTACGGTATGCAGAATAATGGCTACGGCGTTGAGCGTAATGATCGTGATCAATACCGCATTGAACACCAGACTTGCCCCCCGGCGTTTCCCCGCCGAGGTTTCCATAATACGGTAAACCACCCGCCGAAGTCGCTGTGGTGGGGACGATTTTGGGGGCAATTTGGGGGAAGAACGGGGTAGGTTGATCATGACGAAAAGGTAGGCAATACCGTAAACATACAAAAAGGTACTCAGCCTTCCGAACCGACCACCAGTACCTTGGTGGCTACCTGTATGGCATTTTTAATGATCGAACAGGTGTTATTCTGCCGCCAGATCATGTGCAGACTCGTTTCGTGGGGCAGGGCCATGAACTGAACCCCGGCGGGTGCGCCTTTTTCGTAGGACATCGGCAAGACCGTGACCCCCATGCCACGGGCCACTAAACTAAGCAATGTTGTGCCGTGGTCCGACTCGAAAACCACCCTCGGAGTGAACCCGTATTGCGGAAAAATCTGGTATAAGGTGTTGAGATACAGTTCTGAATGACAATGGGCAGGCAGCATGAACGGTTCATCACGAAACTGGCCCAGATCCGTAAACGAACCGGGTTGAATCGGGTGCTTGTCGTTCACTACGAGTGCAATTGGTTCTACCAGCAACAGCCGGGAAGCCAGTGAATCATGCACCGGATGGCCGCGTTCAAAGCCAATGTCGATCTGGTAATTCAGCACAACGTCTTCAATATTCGTGTCGTCAATATCCACCAACTCCAGTTTAACATCGGGATAAGCCCTTGAAAAGGCAACCACCAAATCGGGCATAATCGAGAACCGGATTGAGGAGGGGTGCCCAATGCGGAGAACGCCTGCCATGCCCGAATCGAGCAAACGGGCCTGCCGTTGCACATTGTCCATTTCGGCCAGGAGCCGTTGCCATTCGGTTTGCAGAAATGTGCCAGCCGCCGTGAGCGACACTTTGCGCTTGGTTCGGTCGAACAGCACAACCCCCAATTCATCTTCGAGGGCCTTGATGTGCCGACTCAGAGCCGATTGGGTGATGTTCATTTTCTCCGACGCATTCCAGAAGTGCAGGTCGTCGGCTAATCCCAAAAAGTAGCGTATATGGTCGAGGTTCATAGGGCTGTTATCAATTCGATTTTCGCATTAATAATGCCAAAAATAGCATTTTTCCGCATTAGTCAAACGAGCAATTTTGTGGTATAAACTTCTGCTCCATGACACTGTTATTTACTTCTGCCCGCGTAATCGCCCCCTTGCTTATCAGTATCTTGTTTGGGGGACAGTCTCTCGTACTGGCCCAACTGAATCAGAAACCAGCTTCTTCAGTCGAGTATTACACCGATGAAACGCACCGGTCTTCCTCAGACGTGACGCTTCTAACGACCTGGAAATACCTGGCTAATGAAGATGGACTGAGCATTCGGTTATTCCCGACACCTGAACCGGCTTTGATCACGCTGTTGATGGAGAATCAGACCAGGCATCTGCTTGTTCTGACTATCAGTAACAAAAAAGGCGAAACCTTATACGAAGATAATCGCCCTGGCCGACAAACGTGGGGCCGGTGGCGGCTCAACCTGTCTGAGTTGCCAGATGGTAATTATGTGCTTGACATTCAGGCGGGTAAAAAGACGGTAAGTCATCCGTTTGTTATCGAAACCCGCGCTCCTGTGGTATATGCCCACGAAAGGACTGTGGTGTTTTGATGCACCTTTCCGTACTTTTGCGAATCTATGGCAATCCCATCTTTATTCGCTTCTTTCCGGTCAACAGTTTTGGCTGTTGTCCTCACCTTTCTTTCGTTTTTTAGCCAGGCGCAGGCTCCCGCACAGCCGCCCTCGTTTTTGGCACCAACACCCCGCGCCAGTCAGTGGGCTGATTCTGTGTTCACTTCACTCACGCCCGACGAGCGCATTGCCCAGCTCATCATGGTGGCGGGGTACTCGAACCGAAATCGGGCCTACGAAGATTCGCTCTGCAATCTGGTCAGAACGTATCGGCTTGGCGGGGTCGTGATGTTTCAGGGTGGCCCCATGCGCCACGCCAAACTGACCAATCGGCTACAAGCACTTTCAGCGGTGCCGCTGCTGATGGCCATCGACGGCGAATGGGGTCTTGGAATGCGATTGGATAGTACTGTCCGGTTTCCCTACCAGATGACTCTTGGCGGCATGATGGGGCAAGACGACCTGATCTACCAGATGGGAGCCGACATGGCCCGGCAGTGCAAACGGATTGGTATTCACGTCAATTTCGCGCCGGTTGTCGATGTGAACAACAACCCCAACAACCCGGTCATTAACTTCCGGTCGTTTGGCGAAGACAAATATGCTGTGACCCGAAAAGGGCTGGCCTATATGCGAGGTATGCAGGATAATAAGTTGATTACCAGCATTAAACACTTTCCCGGTCACGGCGATACGGGCGTTGATTCGCATTATGATTTGCCTGTTATTGCCAAAACCCGGCAGCAGTTAGACAGCCTGGAATTGTACCCGTTCGTAAAACTGATTCAAGCCGGGGCAGCCGGGGTGATGGTATCGCACCTGAGCATTCCAGCTCTCGATTCGGCTAAAAATTACCCGGCAACCCTCTCGGCCAAAATCCTGACGGGTGTGCTACGTGACGAACTTCATTTTCAGGGCCTCACTTTTTCAGATGCCATGAACATGAAGGGGCTGACCAAGTTTTACCCATCGGGCGTGTCGGACCGGATGGCGGTGGAAGCGGGTATGGATGTGCTGGAATTTACGGAAGATGTGCCCCGCGCTATTGCCGAAATCAGGCAGGCCGTTGCCGACGGACGCATCACGCAGGCCAGCATCAACAACCGTTGCATGAAGGTTTTGCGGGCCAAAGCGTGGGTTGGGCTGAACCAGTATAAGCCCATTGTGCTGGATAATTTAGTGAACGATCTCAACCAGCCCCAGTCCGAATTGCTCAACCGGAAGCTGTATGAAGGCTCGATCACGGTGGTGAAAAACGATGCCAACCTGTTGCCATTGCGGGCACTGGATTCGTTGCGAATTGCGTCAGTATCGCTTGAATCACAGGCTATTACGCCTTTCCAGCAAATGCTGGGTAACTATACCCAGGTCGATCATTTCAACCTCACCTCAACCTCGCCCGACTCGACCATTGCCCGGGTTCGGGAAGCGTTGAAAAACTACAACCTCATCCTGGTGGGCGTTCACCTGAACAATATCCGGCCCGGTGTTCGCTACGGAATGCAGGCAAAAACGGCCGCGTTGGTGAATGAGTTAGCGGCCACCAATAAGGCAGTGATCTCGGTGTTTGGCAATGCCTATGTACTGGACAAACTGCCCGGTATCGAGAAAGCCCGTGCCATTGTGATGCCTTATCAATGGACCAATCTGACCGAAGAACTCTCGGCCCAACTGATTTTTGGGGCTATTGGAGCCACCGGAAAGCTTCCGGTAACGGTAAACAAATTATTTGCCTACGGAACGGGTGTAAATACGCCTTCGCTGGGTCGCCTGAAATACACAATTCCTGAAGAGGTGGGTTTGTCGTCGGCATATCTGACCCAACAGGTCGATTCGGTGGTGAACGCGGGTTTGCGAGCCAAGGCGTTTCCGGGTTGTGTAATACAATTGGCGAAGGATGGCAAGGTGATTTTCCGCAAGGCATACGGCACCATCACGTTTGATGGTACGTTCGGCGTTGCCCCCCGACCCGTACAGTTGAACGACCTGTATGACATGGCCTCCGTCACCAAGATAAGCACCTCGACACCCGCCCTGATGCGATTGGTTGATCTCGGCAAGTTCAATGTAGATGCCACCATGAGTGCGTATTTGCCCCATTACAAACGTTCTAACAAAGCCAACATCGTTTGGCGCGACGTACTGACGCATCAGGCCCGCCTGAAAGCCTGGATTCCGTTCTGGCGCGAAACAAAAGAGGGCGACTCCAACAATCCAGCGGCCCCCTTCAAGTCCAAAACCTTCAGCACGACTCGCTCAAAACGGTATTCAATTGAGGTGACGGATAACCTGTTTCTGAACCGTAATTATCCTGACAAGATTTTTGAGGAAATTAAAGACTCACCCCTGAACGACAAAAAGGAGTACATCTATAGCGACCTGTCGTTTTATCTATACCCCCAAATTGTGAAGCAACTGACGGGGGAGGAGTTCGAAGAATTCCTGAAAAAGACGTTCTACCGTCCTCTGGGAGCTACCTCGCTCGGCTACCGGCCCCGAAACACCTATCCCCTAAGCCGGATTGTCCCGACCGAATACGATTCGCTATTCCGAAAAACACTCATTTGGGGTCGGGTTCACGACGAAGGCGGAGCCATGCTCGACGGCTTGTCGGGTCACGCGGGTTTGTTTGGTTCGGCCAACGACCTGATGAAACTCATGGAAATGTACCGGCAACGGGGCAGCTACGGTGGCAAACAATACCTGAGTCCGGCGGTGCTAACGGAGTTCACGCGCTACCAGTTTCCGGAACTCGGCAACCGGCGCGGACTTGGTTTCGAGAAACCGGCCTACAAATACAACGGCAACGCCCCCCGTTCGGCCAGCCCGTCGAGTTTTGGGCATTCGGGTTTCACGGGCACCTTCACCTGGGTTGACCCGGTCTATAACCTCAGCTATGTGTTCCTCTCGAACCGCGTTTATCCAACCCGCAACAACAACAAAATCAGTGACCTGAACATCCGCACCAACGTCATGGAAGCGATGTATAAAGCCATGAAACGGGGGATTTAGCTATAACCACACGGCAATCAGCGCAATGATGGCGGGTAAGGCCTGTACCATGAAGATTTTCCGGCTGGCGGTCATGGCTCCGTAAATGCCCGCTACGATCACACAGGCCAGAAAAAAGGTAGCAATGTTGATTTGCCAATGACTATCGGTGATGAAGAACGACCAAATCAGGCCAGCGGCCAGAAATCCGTTGTAAAGCCCCTGATTGGCCGCCATCACTTTGGTTGGCGTAAACATGTCGGGGGAAAGGGCACCTTTGAACACAGCTTTGCCTTTGGTTTCCCAGGCAAACATTTCAATCCACAGAATATACAGGTGTTCAAGGGCAACAAGCCCGACCAGAATTTGAGCAATCAGGTTCATGGTTTCGGTTTTGGCGTTTAGGAATGGAGACGTACACTCATTGTAGGGTGAACGATGGCAAGTTAGCATTTACACGATCCACTTCATCGTGCTCCATAGTAAATAGCCATTCAAGGCGATAATAATAGCTGCTACCAGCCAGGCCGTTACGGTAACCCAGCGGGGATTCACAAATTGACCCATCTTGAGCCGGTCGCTCGTGAACCGCACCAGAGGCACCACCGCAAAGCTCAGTTGCAGCGACAAAATCACCTGGCTCAAAACGAGCAACTCGGCGGTGCCGCGCTCCCCATACAGAATCGCCACAATCATGGCGGGTACAATGGCCACCAGGCGCGTCACCACCCGCCGGACCCAGGGCTTTAGTCTCAGGTTCAAAAACCCTTCCATCACAATTTGCCCGGCAATGGTGCCTGTGAGCGTCGAGTTTTGGCCGGAAGCCAATAGGGCTATGCCAAACACGATACTGGCCGCCGTGGCCCCAAGCAGGGGATCGAGCAGTTTATAGGCATCATTAATGTCGGCCACCTGTTGATTGCCTGAAAAGTGAAAGGTGGACGCAGCCAGAATCAGGATAGCCGCGTTAATGAAAAATGCCAGCATGAGCGAGGCCGTGGAGTCAATAGTGGCAAACCGGATGGCTTGTGTGCGACCGGCATCGTTGCGGGCAAAGTTGCGGGTTTGCACAATGCTGGAGTGCAGGTAGAGGTTGTGCGGCATCACGGTGGCTCCCAGAATACCGATGGCCACGTAGAGCATTCCCGGCGTGGTGATCACCTCAGTGCGTGGCACCAATCCACCCATCAAGGCACGAATATCGGGTTGGGCCAGCAGCATTTCGTAGCCAAAACAAAGCAGAATAATCAGGATCAGTGCGCCAACAATGCTCTCGATCACCCGAAACCCTTTTTGTTGCAGAAACAACAGCAGAAAAACATCCAGCACCGTAAACGCTACGCCAACGGGCAGGGGCAGGCCAAAAAGCAGGTTGAGCGCAATGGCCGAGCCGATCACTTCGGCCAGGTCGGTGGCGGCAATGGCAATTTCGGCCAAAGCCCAGAGCAGCAGCGAAACAGGGCGGGAATAGCTGTCGCGGCAGGCTTGAGCCAGATCGCGGCCGGTGGCAATACCCAGCTTCAGTGAGAGGTGTTGCAGGAGTATAGCAAACAGATTGGAGATCAGGATCACCGACAGCAGTTTGTAGCCAAATTGAGAACCACCCGCAATGTCGGTGGCCCAGTTACCAGGGTCCATATAGCCCACGGCCACAAGTAGTCCTGGTCCGGCGTAGGCCGCAAGCGTTCGCCAGAACCCACCATTGTGGGGAATGCGTATGGTGCTGTGCGACTCTGGCAGGGAATTGGTAGTGTTTGGTTGTCGCCAGGCTTTCATTCGGTGCTTTTGTAAATTTTATGGCAAGTATAGAAATAAAATTTAGACTTGCCTAAATTTTTTGTTCATTATAATTAAAAACTACTTTTGCGGGCAGAATGTTTAGCTCCATACGCTGAATTTCTAGCTTTGCTTATGCATTCATTCACCGAAGAAAATTACCTCAAGACGATTTATGCCCTTGCTATCCGGCAGGAAGGCGAGGTGACGACCAATGCGTTAGCTGAAATGACGGCTACAAAAGCAGCGTCGGTAACAGACATGCTGCGTAAGCTCGCCGACAAGCAATTAATTCATTACCGCAAGTACCAGGGTGTTCGGCTGACCGAAGAGGGGGAGCGATTGGCCCTGAAAATTATTCGGAGGCACCGGCTTTGGGAAGTTTTTTTGGTCAAAAAACTGGGTTTTGGCTGGGATGAAGTCCACGATATAGCCGAAGAACTGGAACACATCCGCTCCGACGAACTCGTGGAACGCCTGGATCAGTATTTGGGCCACCCCCAATTCGACCCGCACGGCGACCCCATTCCCACGCCCACCGGCACCATGCCCTCCACGGGCTACCAGAAATTGTCGGAAGTAGCGGCCGGGAAGGAGGTTTGTATTATGGGAGTGATGGAACACTCACCCGAATTCCTGCAACACCTCGCCCGCATTGGCCTAACGCTGGGGTGTTCGCTTACCTTAAGAGAAATTAACGCCTTCGACAAGTCATTGTTGGTGCAGATTCAACCCGAAAGCGCGTTGTTTGTAAGCCACGATGTCGCAAAGAATTTGTTAGTGGCGTAAAAAACTTCATGAAACTATTAGACTGGTATATTTTAAAGCGATTCCTGCAAACCTACGTATTCGTGGTGGCCGTGATCGTGTTGGTGGTGGTTATGATCGACTACACCGAAAAAATTGAGGATTTTAGAAAGCACAACGCCCCCACCAACGCGATTCTGTTTGAGTATTACCTCAATTTTATCCCCTACTGGGCCAACTACATCAGCCCGCTGATGGTGTTCATTGCCACCGTATTTCTGACTTCGCGGCTGGCAGCCCGCACCGAAATTATTGCCATTCTGAGCAGTGGAGTTAGTTTTATGCGGTTTCTTGTGCCCTATGGCGTGGGTGCGCTGATTCTGGCTGCATTCACCTATTTTATGGTGAACTTCATTATTCCCAGGGCCAATAAAACGCGCATTGCCTTCGAGCTGAAATATACCAAAGAAGCTTACACGTATAATGGTCGCAATGTACATTTGAAGATTGCGCCCGACGTGTATGCCTATCTGGAAAGCTATAATAACCTGACCCGGATTGGGTATAAGTTCACTCTGGAGCGCATGAAAGGCAACGAGCTCCAGCAAAAACTCTCTGCTGACCGCATCGAGTGGGACAGTACCCGGCGCAAATGGGCTATTCATGACTTCAAGATTCGGACCATCAACGGCCAAAATGAAACACTCGTGCCCGGCACCCGCGCTGATACCACGCTGAACATGAAACCCTCTGATTTTGAGAGTGATTTCAACTTGTTCGAGACGTTTACCCTGCCTGAACTGAACAGCTACATTAGTCTGCTCCAAAGCCGGGGAGCCGATGGGGTAGAGGTATATCTGCTGGAAAAATATTCGCGTGATACCCGGCCATTTGCCATCGTGATTCTCACCGTGATTGGGGTGATCGTGTCGGCCCGCAAGAGTAGGCGAGGGGTAGGGTGGCAAGTGGCACTCGGCTTTTTTCTGGCCTTTGCCTACCTCCTTTTCTTTATGCTGGGCAAGGGCATTGCCGAGTCGGGCAACCTGAATCCGCTATTAGCCGTCTGGATGCCTAATATTCTTTTCGCCGGAATCGGCGTGTTGTTGTATCACACTATTCCGCGATGACCCGCGACTACCTCCACCTTCACTTTATTGTCCTGATCTGGGGCTTCACGGCCATTTTGGGTAAGTTGCTCGAACCGCTGTCACCCTTGTCAGTGGTGTTATTCCGCACCTTTCTGGCTGTCATTGGCATGGGGGCTGTGCTTTGGTATCAACACCGAAACGGCGAGCCGGTTGCCCCGGTGTCAACGCGGGATCGCTGGCGGCTGTTGGGTGTTGGTGCCCTTATTGCCGTGCATTGGATGGCCTTTTTTGCGGCTGCCCGCCTAGCCAATGTGTCGGTTTGTTTGGCGGGTATGGCTACCAGTTCACTGTGGGCGAGTGTGTTGGAACCGCTGATTCTGCGTCGGCGGGTGCGCCCGATCGAGGTTGTTCTGGGCGTGGTAGTAATGGCAGGATTATACCTGATTTTCCGGTTCGAGTTCGATAAGTTTGTGGGCTTGCTGGTGGCCGTGTTTTCGGCCATGCTATCGGCCCTGTTCACCATTATCAACAGTCAGTTTACGCACCGTTATGAAGCACTGGTGATTTCGACCCACGAAATGGCGGGTGCTTTTCTAACGTCAATCCCCCTTGTCGGCCTGTATATGGCCTTTTTTGCCTGGCCCGACGACGTTTTCTGGCCTGTTTCGATGGGACAATGGGGCTGGCTTCTGGTGTTGGCCTGGGTCTGCACAGTCTATGCCTACACGGCAGGAGTTCGGCTGTTGCGTAAGTTTTCGGCGTATCTGGCCATATTAACCGTAAATTTGGAGCCAGTCTATGGCATCATTCTGGCTGTTCTTTTTTTTGGAGACACCGAACGCATGACTACCGGATTTTACTTTGGCACACTGGTTATTCTGATCGCCGTGATCGGGTTTCCATTTTTTGATAGTACTGATAAATGATGAATCAGTTCACCGACGCAGACCGATTCATCATTCATAATATGAAACCACCCCTTATTCAAACAGCCTCGCAACTTGTAGGATTTGGCTTTTTTCTGGCCGTTTTCATACCCTTGTTCGTGTTGTCTTTTTTTAATCATCCTTCAGCGGCTGATGACTATTGTTTTGCCGACACCGCCGTGCGCGAGGGATTTTGGCAGGCCCAAAAACTTTACTACGATTACTGGACAGGTCGCTATTTTTCTAATTTCCTGGTGCATGGCAATCCCCTTGTGTGGGGTTGGTACGATGGTTTTCGGCTGATTCCGGCCCTCGCCCTAACTGGCTTGCTGGCATCCATTTATTCCCTGATCAGCGAACTCTTGCGCGGACAAAAAACCGTTACGGTGTTGCTGGTAACGGCTCTCCTGTTTTTCACGATGATGGTGGCCCAGCAAAGCACCGTCGAAGCGTTTTTCTGGACAGCCGCCGTGGCTTCCTACACCGTTCCAACGGTCTTCACGCTTTATTTGCTGGCCATCATGATTCGCTGGTATCGCTTGCCATCGGGGGGGCTGCTGCGCCCGCTCACGGCGGTTTGGGCTTCGTTCCTGGTGTTTGCCAGCGTTGGCTCCGGCGAAACCAACCTGATTTTACTGGTGCTATTGTTGTTGATACTAGCGGGTTATCGACTGCTGTTTCAACGGGTTTTCGATCCTTTTCTGGTAGGGTTGGTGCTGGTGTCGCTGGTGTCGAGCTGGCTGTTGTTTCGGGCACCGGGCAACGCCATTCGCATGGGTGGAAACCCGCACAGTGGCGATGTGGTAGCCTCGTTCACCGGGTCGGTTCTGTGGCTCGTGAAATCACTGGTGACCCTGTTTTTGAAGACCCCCATTCTGCTCCTGTCGTTGCTGTTTGTGGGGTTGGCCCTGCGGCTGGTTCGAGTGGGTAGCCCCGTCCGCCATCTGTTTCAGGTGCCGGTCTGGGTGGTGTTGCTGGGGTATGTTGGCTTATTGGCGGCCATGATTTTCCCGTCTTATTATGGGATTGGATTACCGCCCGCATTTCGGACCATGAACATATTCTTCGACTTCGCCATTCTGGGTTGGTTCTACACCCTGACCGTAACGATCAATGCCCTCGTACGAGCCGGAAAACTCCAGTCCGACTTATTTGCTCTACCCGTTTGGGCACCCGTCCTGGCAGGTATCTGGATGGTGGCGAGTTTGTTCTTAAGCCGACCCATTCGATTGGTTTATAATGACTTATGGCGGGGTCATGCGTCAACTTATAACCGCGAGATGAACGCCCGGCGCGATCAACTTAAGCAAACTGGCGAGGTTGTTCAGGTTGCGCCGATCAGCGTGTATCCGCCCAGTTTATTTGTGGAAGACCTCAACGCCAACCCCGAACACCTCTGGAACCGCTGTCAGGCGGGCTATTATAAGCATACAACCATTAAACTTATAAAGTAGATAGTAGTGAGGAGCAACTCCTCACTACTCACTCCTCACAATGACCTGCATCATCATTCCCTGTTATAACGAAGCCAACCGTTTGCCCGTTGCGGCCTTTGAAGCCTATTGGCAACAGCATCCTGACGTGCGGTTTTGCTTTGTGGATGATGGCAGCACCGACCAAAGCCGTGGGTTGCTGGAACGGTTGCAAGCCACTTATCCTAAACAGGTTGAGGCCCTGATTCTGCCTAAAAATGGGGGAAAGGCAGGAGCCGTTCGGGCGGGGATGTTGCACGTTGCCCAAACCGCTCAGGCCGATTTTATAGGGTTTCTGGATGCGGATCTGGCCACACCGTTGTCGGCCATTCAGGATTTGGAAGTGCGGCTTTCGGCGCAACCCTCGCTGGATTTGGTGATGGGGTCACGCATCAAGTTTTTAGGCACCAACATTCAACGGAACCCCTTTCGGCACTATGCGGGTCGGGTGATTGCCACCCTCATCAGCAACATCCTGAAACTTGGCGTTTATGACACCCAATGCGGAGCCAAGCTGTTCCGGCGCGGGGTGGTTGCCAGCCTTTTTGCCGACCCGTTTCTGAGTCCGTGGCTGTTTGATGTGGAGGTGCTGGCCCGGCTCATTCGTCAGTATGGGCGGGCAGATTTTCAATCCCATGTTGCCGAAATGCCCCTCCGGCAATGGATCGAAATGGACGATTCCCGTATCCAGTTATCGTATTATTTCAAACTGTGGTACGAACTGTACCGAATTAGCCGGGCGTATAAATAAGTGTCATGACCAAACTACTGAACAGTCCGGCTGTCCTGCTTACCCTGCTGATTGCCCCGATAGCCGTTTTTTTTGTTTATTTCTTCTGGCTTCGATACGATATTCCGTGGTTCGACGAATATGAGAACATTCCCTATTTTTTGCAGCGGTTTCTGGATGCCAATTCATTCAGCGAAGGGCTCGATGCCCTGTTAAAACCCAATAACGAACACCGGGTTCTCTATGCCCGGCTGGTGGTTTATGGGCAATACCTGCTCACGGGGGGCATTTCGTTTCAGGGCCTCATGCTCTGGGGCAACCTGGGTCTGGTAGTCATTTTCTGGCTCCTCTATAAAAGCACCCAATCCGCATTCTCCTCTTCCCGTTCCTCCCTCTTTTCTCCCGCAACGGCGGACCCTTCCTCCCTGTTTCTCTTCCTCCCCGTTCCCCTCATTCTTTTTAACGCTCAAAATTACCTGCTTACCTTCACGGCCATTTATACCCTTCAGTATCTGGCGATTATCATGCTGGTGATGGTCACTTTTTTCGTGCTGGCCCTCGACCGGCCGGGGGCATTTGTGGGGGCTTTGGGGCTGGGTGCCCTGGCCACGTTCAGCATGGGAAACGGTATTTTGTTGTGGCCTGCCGGGGCGGTTATGCTGGTTATGCGTCGACGGTGGCTCTGGCTGGGTATCTGGGTGGTGTTCGGGGCGGTTTGTGTGGGGCTTTATTTTAGAAATTATCCCGTGCAACAGGGCAACTCCGAGGGGTTTGCCTATGTGATTCAACACCCCCTACAAACGCTGGCAGGCTTCTTTATTTTTGCCGGTAGTCTGTTCGATTTTTTCCCCACCTGGACGGTTGAAAAGCGGGCTGTGTTGCCGCTGCTGGCCGGTGTGGTGGTGGTGGGCGTGCTGGCCTGGTGGCTGGTGAAGGTGGTGTTTCAGCGGGTCGCCGGCCGGTCGCACTTCGAGACATTCCTAACGGGAGTAGCCCTGTTTCTGCTAGCTAATATGGCTCTGATTGCCGTGTTCCGCATCCGGTTCTATTTCGGTATGGTGCTACACAGTTCCTACCGAACCTACGCGCTGGTACTTTGGGCGGTAGGCTACCTCGCATTTCTAAGTTTACTGAAACCCCAAACCGATACGCCAACGGGCACCGTAGACCGCCGACCCCGGTGGGTGCTGGGGTTGTGGGTGCTGTTTTTGGCCATTAATGGGCTGACTTATTTTACGTATGTGCCGGAAGCTATTCAACGCCGGAAACACATGCAGGGCTTAACCTTTAATCAGCAGCACAACCAGATTGGCCTGGGCGGAACCCGCAACTCGGCACTGGCCCGCTGGATTGTCGAACTCGACAGCACCATGCGCGTTCGGGGCTGGCACACATTGCCAAACCCGGCCATTGGCCCCGACGAAAAACAACTGCTTGGCCCTATGCCTGCTGCCGTTAAAAGTAGACCACTTCGCATTATCAACCAGACCGATTATATCACGGTCGAAAGCGATCAGGCTGACTATCAGGTAAGTAAAGAATACGGAACGTATCTGGTCTTTTGGGCAAACGATTCGGACAGGGCGGGCTATGTGTTGTTTGCGGAACCACACAAACCAACCGGACTGAGTCCGTTTTCGCGGCCCAACGGCTGGACGGCTTCTATGCCTAAAGCCCTGTTGCCACCCGGTCAGTATACGATCGGGTACGTTGACATGAAACCGCCCCAAACGAATCTGATCAATACGGGTCAGGTGGTAACGGTGGATTGATTCAGTCCAGCAGCTTCTTTTCCATCACATACCGCACGAGCGCGGCTGTGTTTTTCATCTGTAGCTTGTTCAGCACATTTTTGCGGTGCGTGTCGATGGTCGATTTAGAGAGGCAGAGTTGAGTAGCCATCTCTTCGTTGGTCAGGCCATCCACAATCAGGGCTACAATCTCGCGTTCGCGTTGCGTGAGGGGTTCCACATAATTGATCTCTCCCAATGGTTTTCGGTCAGTAATGCCGCCAATCAGGGCGGGCATCAGTTGCGGACTGATGTATAAATCCCCCCCGGCCACGGTGTCGAGCGCTTTTAACAACTCGCTCATACCCACGCTTTTAACCAGGTATCCATCGGCACCGGCCCGCAGCATTTGCCGGACTGTCAGATAATCACCCATCATACTCAGGGCAAGTACACGCACCTCGGGGAACAGCTTTTTTACCCGGCGCGTAGCCTCGATACCGTTCAGATTGGGCATCTCAATGTCCATCAGCACCACATCAACGGTTTTCTGTTGCAAAAACTCGATCACTTCCAGTCCATTGTGCGCTTCGCCTGCCACCGACCAGTTGGTGGCCCGTTCGAGCAGCACTTTCAGGCCGTCTAAAAACAGTTGATGATCGTCGGCTAGAAGCAGCGAATAGGGCATGGCATACGGAGTTTATGGGCACTGGCGTGAACGAAGATAGCATAGTTCACCACCAGTACCATAAACTGCTGGAGAGAGTGAAAAAAAACGGGTGGATATAGTCGGAAAGCCCTGCCATTTGGGTGCATCAAAGGTCGGGGATGGTTCCGGGCCATACATCCCCCCAAAACAGTATTTTAGGCTCTACACCTTTAAGGGGAGAAAACGGGTAATTTCCCGGTACAATAGGGTGATTTCCCCCTTGCCTGATTTTTATTGTGCATCGAACTTTGACCAAAATTTACCAAATTGCTTACAATGAAGTCAGCAAGGTGTTTTTGGTCGTGGATTTGCTTCATCCTAAGCGGTTTGCTAATTGCAATCACCGGCGATTCGGTCGCGCAGTTTACTATCCATCATTACGGAAATGAGGCTGGTCTGACGCAGGGGTCGGTCGATTACATGCTCAAAGACTCACGCCGGTTTTTGTGGATGTCGGTGCAGGGTGGCCTTAATCGGTTCGATGGCACCCGATTTGTGTTCTACCGAAACGGTCAGCGGGGTCTGCGGGGAGCGTTTGTGAGCGGCATTGTCGAAGATCCCAACGGCGATTTGTGGCTCGGCACCGAAGAAGGCCTGAACCGGTATAACCGAAAAGCCGACGATTTCACAGCGTTTATTCCCCGGCTGAACCGCCGGGAACAGGTGAGCCACACCCACGTTTTTTATGCTGATAACCAAAGTGTCTGGTTCGTAGACGACAGCCGGGGCGTGGTTCAGTTCGATTACCGCGAGAACAAACAGACTGTTATGCTGGCCAATGTACGGCCCAACATGACCCTCGAAAACAATTATGTGGTATTGCGGCCCCGGCAGCAGGAACTCTGGATGCTGTTGCCCACGGGATTGTTGCGGTATAACCTCCGCACCAAACAGCAACGTACTTACTTCGTAGGTGGGCCGGAAGGTAAAGATAGTTTCCGGTCCATGTTCATCGACGAAACGGGCACCTGCTGGCTCGGTGGAAGCACGTCACTGATCCGGTTTCAACCCGACCCCATGACGGTGAATCGCTTTACGACTCCGCAGGTCGATTTCAGCGTGAATGTGGTGGTCGATATTGAACAGGATGCCCTCAACCGGCTTTGGCTGGCCACCGATGGGGGAGGCTTGCTGGTGTTCGACAAGCTCACGAACCGGTTTAACCACCACCTCACCCACCAACCGGCGACCCGGCAAAGTTTAGCCATGAACCAGGTCGATGCCCTCTACATTGACGATGAAGGTATTGTGTGGGCCAACACCGATCCCGCCGGTCTCGACCGCATCACGCCCGACCGGGGAGCTGTTCACTATTACACGGCTGAATCGGGTGCCGGTAATGAACTGGTAGCCAATGCCACGCGGGGTTTTGCCGAAACACCCAACGGCCTCATCTGGATTGGCAGCATCGACTCCGGGCTAAGTCGGCTCGACCCGAAAACGGGCCAAATCAAAACCTATACGCCCGGCAATGATCCGGGATCGCTGCCAACGGGCGGCACGGGGGCGGTTTTTTGCGACTCGCAGGGGCGCGTCTGGATTGGCACCCGGCAGGGGTTATGCCTGTATGACCCCACCCGCGACCGATTTGAAACCATCCCGAACACCGCCAATTCCACCCCCCCGGCGCAGTATGCACGGGGCATGTGGGAAGAACCCGGCGGCAAGTCGCTGTTACTGGCAACCACGGGCGGGTTGTTCCGGTTTTGGCCCGACACCCACCGGTTCGAAGCCCTGAACTTCCCCAATGAGCGGCTTATGGGTAGTTTCTGGTATGATGCCCCAAAAAAACGGCTTTATGTGGGCCGATGGCTACGGGGTTTCGATTGTTATACCTACGAAAACGGCCAACTACAATGGCTCTATAATGAACCCCTGGGCGGGCGAAACGCGCTCTGTTTTTATCAGGATACTCGCGCCGACCGCCTGTGGGTGGGCAACGTCGATCTGGTCAGTTTCAACACGAAAACCCGGCGCGTCGAGCAGCGGTTTACGCCCGGCCCCGGTGTGCAGCCTATCTACAGTTTGTTACCCGACGAATCGGGGCAGTTGTGGCTTAGTACCAATAACGAACTGTACCGATTCGACCTGGCCACGCAGAAAATGGTCGTGGTGCGACAGGTGCGGCCCCAGGAATACAATTCGCTGGCGGCTCTCAAAACCCGCTCCGGCGACCTGTATCTGGGGGGCGTTATGGGCGTGGTCCGGCTCCGCCCTGACCGGCTTTATGCCCATGCGCATCCCTTGTCAGTGGCGGTTACCAGCCTGAGAATCAATGGTAAACTGGCACAGTTTCCCACCTACATTGGCGAGGCCGACACGGTGGTTCTCTCCCGAACCGACAACACGATTCAGATTCAGTTTGCCGCCATCGACTACCAGTCGCTGGGGAATAATCAATACCGCTACCGGCTCGTGGGTGTTGACCGCGATTGGGTCGAGAGTGGGTCCATCAACTCAGCCCGCTACACAAATTTGTCACCCGGCTCGTATCGTTTTGAGGTGGTAGCGGCCGACAACGAAGGCCGCTGGACTCCTACGCCCCAGATCCTTACCATTTTGATTCGCCCGGCGTTCTGGCAAACCACCTGGTTTGTGTTGCTAATGACTCTCTTGCTGGCCAGTTTAGGCTACGGGAGCGTTCGGCTGTACCTCAAAAACCGGCTTCACAAGCAGCGTCAACGCTACCAACTCTCGCTCGATGCCCAGCACACCGAACGCAAGCGGCTCTCCCGCGACCTCCACGATAATATCGGTATGGATCTGGTGCTGCTCAAAATGCGCATTGATACCGTGCTGATTAACCGACAGGGCTTATCTACTGACGAGATAAACCGATTGCAGGACTATTCGGCGCAGTTGAGCAGGCTGTGCGCCGATGTTCGGGCCATCTCGCACGCGTTGGTGCCGGGGCAGGTGCAGGAACAGGGCCTGGTGATGTCGCTGGAACTGCTGGTGGAGCAGGTGCAGGCTGCCCAGCCCACCCTCGAAATCAACTTCACCCACGCCAAGGTAGGGATAGTGCCTGCCTCTATTGAGCAGCCGGTGCTACAGGTGGCCAAAGAACTCCTCAACAACACCATTCGCCACGCTGGAGCCTCGCTCGTTGACGTGGAACTGGAACGGCAAAACGGCACCCTCACCCTGACCGTTGCCGACAATGGGCGCGGCTATGATCCCGCCCAACTGCCCGACACGGCAGGAATTGGCCTGCAAAATATTCAGACCACGGTGATGGATCTTGACGGGCATTTTGAGGTATTGCCCCGGCCTGAACGGGGCATGGTGCATCGGGTGCAAATACCGATACTAAACGGATGAAAACGGACACGGGAAATATACCCTTTTTGAGCGGGAGATTTCCGGTAATGGGGTTTTTATATTGACTTTGGCTATTCAGCTAACGTATGTTTGAATTGATAATACCGTCAAACACTAAACCAAACACACTATGCCAATTCTCAGATCCAAACCATTGGGAGAAGGACTTCTTTTGAAAAAGAACGAAGTGATATTGAAACCTGAAGAGTTCAGAAATTACAAACAAGGTCACGTAAGCCGTAAGGAGGGTCATAATGACCCGAGTAAGGGTGTTGATACCAGTCGAGATCCTTATGTTGTTTATTTCCAGGCTGATACACTCAGGGTACTTTTATCCGCTGATTTTGAATACTTTGTCTTCTTCATGATCTGTGACGGAATGGCCAGTAAATTCCATAATTTATCAGTTATGGTCGCTGGTTTTGATAGCCCGGCCACGCCTAAAACGCCGTTTTATCAGGCCCATATCGAAAAAGGGGAGAATGATGCGGAAGTAGCCCACCCACTACTCTGTATTGGGAATTATATCAAACGTTGCGAGGCAGTGAGTAATTATGTGCCTATACGCTACTTCAATCCGCTGAATGAATTTAAGGGGTATGCACATGAACGAACTGGTTTGATCAAAACTGAAATCCTAGATAAAGGAGCAACTTTCGTGGTCGTTTATTTTGGTGTTAATCCCTATAACCGTTTGACAGTCATGATGGTTGGAGCGGATAAAGATTATGTTCCTTTTGTCAAAGTAGAGGATGACGATTCAGTCGTCGACAACGGAACCATGTGCTGTCCAATTCCAGAGGAATAAATTATGCTTTATGCATACTTAACCTGCTTACTGCTTTGTTGCTTACTAGCAATCAGCCAGTGGAAATACCTTGTTGGGAATTTCCGCTGGCTCAGTGTGTTGGTTGTGATCACCACCATTGTCGAAGCAGTGGGGTTAGTATTGATGTTGAAACGCATCACATCATTTCCCCTTTTTCACGCTTACCAACCAATTGAGTATGGCTTGTTCGCGCTTTTTTTCCGGGATACACTGCATAACACATTATACCGGCGATTTATAAATTTTTCAATTATAGCCTTCAGCCTATTTTGCTTGATAAATGCTTTTTTTATTCAGACATGGCGAGCTCCCAACTCATACAGTTTTATGATCGAAGCTATCCTGCTTGTTGTTTTATCCGCACTCTATTTTCAACAATTATTGCGTGAGCCGGTATTGAGCAGCATGAGACGTATTCCCGAGTTTTGGGTTGTAACGGGTGTCCTTTTCTTTTTCACGGGTTCATTTTTTGTGGTTGGGCTTATTAATTATTTTATTCAGCAAAATTCGCTGTTGGCCATCCAGTTATACACGATCAATCACGTATTGAATATCATTTTTTATGGGCTATACACGACTGGTCTTGTATGGAAAGCGCAACTAATGAAATCGTCGTTGTCCTGATTGCAGGAACTTTTCTGATGCTACTCTTAGCCACATTTGTGGCTTCTTTTTTTCTGATCTATCAGCGAAAACGTAATGAACACCAACAGGAAATGATTCGTGTTCACGAAACATATCAGCGCGAAATTCTGACTGCTCAGGTCGAGACCCAGAACCAGACATTGCAGCATATTTCGGGGGAGCTGCACGATCATATCGGGCAGTTGCTGGCGGTGGTTCGGCTCCAGTTAAATGTGCTCGATGAAGACCTGGTGGAAACGCCCCATCACCCCGCCGTGCAACAAACGGGATCGCTTGTGCAACAGGTGATCAACGATTTGCGCACCCTCTCCAAAACACTCAATACCGATGCCGTTACCCAAATTGGCCTTCACGACAGCATCCGGCTCGAACTCGACCGTATTTGCCGGACGGGCCGATACGAGACCCAGCTAACCATCACCGGCGAACCCCGCCGGCTCAATCCGCAAGTCGAAATTGTGTTGTTTCGCATGGTGCAGGAGGCCATCAGCAATACGCTGAAACACGCCCGTGCCAAAACCATCCTGGTCAGCACCGATTATCAGCCCGACCGCTTCGCGCTCTGCATTGCCGACGACGGACGTGGCTTCCCCATGAATCCTCAACCTGATACAAAACCCGCAGCCACCGGGCAGGGTTTGGGGAATCTGCAACGCCGGGCCACGCTGCTGGGCGGCAGTTGCACCATCATGAGCCAACCCGGTGAAGGGTGCATAATCACGATTACGTTACCGGCTGTTTAATTTAATCCGGTAAG
The DNA here is from genome assembly GCA_031411995.1 of Cytophagales bacterium. Lineage (GTDB taxonomy): Bacteria > Bacteroidota > Bacteroidia > Cytophagales > Spirosomataceae > Rudanella. The sequence goes on along the minus strand of JANOCD010000114.1, from coordinate 251,387 downwards.
TTTAGTAGACCTATTGACTTGGCACAGGTAATAGACTACCTTACAGCCAATTAACCATCCTCTACACCTTACTATGTCCACCACAACGATTGCCATTGCCGATGATCACCAGCTACTGGCGCAAGCGCTGTCAGAACTGGTTCAGAAATTTGAGGGATACGATGTTTTGTATGTGGCCGAAAATGGCCGTGACCTCATCGAACGGTTTCCCAAACAGGGTATTCCGGAGATCCTATTGCTCGACGTGAACATGCCCGAAATGGACGGTTTTGAAACGGCGACCTATCTCCAGCAACACCACCCCGATCTTAAAATCCTGGTTTTGTCGATGATGGACCGCGAGGAGCAGGTTGCCCAGATGATTCGGTTGGGGGTGCGGGGCTACTTGCTCAAAGGATGTCGCCCCTCGGAGCTTCGGGAGGCTTTAGACGACATTCGGACCAAAGGTTTTTATTATTCGGAGTTCCTGACGCATCATCTGCTCAAGTCGATACAGGTGGCCAAAGTAACGGTCAATGCCGTCACTACGCCCTCTGTTCAGTTTAACGAACGCGAACTAGAGTTTCTTAAATGGGCTTGTACTGACCTGACATACGCCCAAATTGCGGATAAAATGTGCGTTGGCGTTCGGACGGTAGATGGCTACCGGGAAGCCATATTCCAGAAACTACACGTTAAAAGTCGGGTGGGCATGGTGATGGAAGCCCTTCGACTGGGCCTTATTACTCTTTAGGATTGCGCTGCATCGTCGTCTAATCCGTCCATCAGAACCACCCACGAATCGATCATTTGCTCAAATCGGTTTTGGCCCAGGATCGTACTGAATTTATCGTGCATGTCCGAAATGCATTCGTGCAGGTTTATGAACAGAACTTTGCCGCGTTCGTTCAGGAAAATCACACTCGACCGCGAATCACTTTCATGCTTCTTCGTATAAATATACCCCTGCTGTTCGAGCAAACTGACCGTTTTGCTCATCATCTGCTTGGTTACACACGCACGCCGGGCCAATTCGTTATTGGTTATGCCCCGCTCCTCCACGTTGGCTAACACAGCGAGATAACTCAGTTTGAAATCAGCAAAGCCCCGCTCCTGCAAACGGGGTTCCAGAAAGCTTTCAATATACCGCTTCAGCCGCCACGATAAACGGCCCAACGACCGTCGCCTGATCTCGTCAAAATGGTCGAAATCAAAGATTAACTTGTCTGTTTCCGGGGTCATGAGTTAAAGATAATCGTTTTTGGACGATTGCGTAAATTTTCTACGCAAATATAGTCAACTTATTTGACTTTAATAGTCAACCCGGTTTACCTTTGCTGCATAGTAAACCACATTGACTACTCTGCGGTTCACTTTAGTGAACACACGGAAAGAGAGAATTAACCATGGCAACTGAATCGACAAACTCCCCCCGAAAATTTATTGCTCCAGTAGTTGGCCTGATTGTGCTGGCAACGGCTGGGTTCTATGGCTTTAATGCCTACCGCTACAATCAACACTATGAAACGACTGACAATGCCCAGATCGAAACCAACTCCGCCCCGGTGCTGGCGCGGGTGGCAGGCTATGTTCAGTCGGTAGACGTAAGCGACTATACCGATGTGAAGCGGGGGCAACCCATGCTGACCATCGACCCACAAGAATATGACCTGGCCCTGAAACAAGCCGAGGCCGATTATCAGCAAACCCTGGCCGACCTCCAAACAGCCCGTGCCGATTTGCAAAACGCCCAGGCTACTGTCCGCAATGTGGCCCAGAACCTGAAAGTGGCCCAATCGAACGCCAGTGTGCAGGCTCTCCGGCGCGACAAAGCCAAACAGGACCTCCAACGCGATCAGAACCTATACAACGATCAGTCGCTGACTCGCAAGCAGTTGGAGGATACGCGCAACACGGCCGATGTGCAGACCAGCCAATACGAGGCCAGCGAAGAACAGGTGGGTTTAGCCCGTACCGGACAGGGAGTTGCCCAAGCGGCCATTGCCCGCGCTCAGGCCAACATCCAGAAAGTGGAGGCTGTTATTAAAGTGAAACAAACCGCCATTGATAATGCCAAACTGCGGCTTGGCTACGCCCGGTTGACGGCTCCGATCACGGGTAAAATTGGCCGGAAAAGTGTGGTGGTGGGTCAGTATGTGCAACCGGGCCAGAACCTGATGACCATTGTGGCCGACTCTACATTCTGGGTGGTAGCCAATTTCAAAGAAACGCAACTGGAAAAAATGAAAGTAGGGCAGGAGGTCGACATTAAACTGGATGCCTATCCAAAGCTGGATGTCAAAGGCCGTATATCGTCGCTTTCTGAAGCCACGGGTGCCCGTTTTGCCCTGCTCCCAGCCGATAATGCCTCCGGCAACTTCGTGAAAATCACCCAACGGGTGCCCGTGAAAATCGAAATTCTGAACCCTGGCCAATACCGTGATCAACTCCGGGCCGGTTTGAGTACGGATGTAGCTGTACGGGTAGAAAAATAGGAGTGAGAATCATGGAACAAAAAACCGGCTTTCGCCAATGGATCGTGGTGATCACGGCCATCACGGCGGCTATCATCGAATTGATTGATATTTCTATTGTCAACGTCGGGCTAACGGACATTGCGGGTAATCTCGGCGTTACCATCGAGGATGTGTCGTGGGTGGTGACGGCCTACGCCATTGCCAACGTGATTGTGATTCCGATGACGAGTTTTTTTCAACGGTATTTTGGCCGTAAAAACTATTACATAGGGTCCATTATCCTGTTTACCGTTGCCTCCTGGGGGTGCGGTTTTGCCGATAATCTCTGGGTGTTGGTGGCCTTCCGTTTCCTGCAGGGTGTGGGCGGTGGTGCCCTGCTGTCGACCTCGCAGGGGTTGATGTACGATGCGTTTCCGCCTTCGAAGCGGGCAACGGCCTCAGCCCTGTTTGGCATGGGTATTGTGCTTGGCCCAACCCTTGGCCCAACCTTGGGTGGCTACATTATCGACAATTATCACTGGAGCTGGATGTTCTACATCAACGTGCCCATTGGGATTCTGGCGGTGGTGCTGAGCTGGACCTTTATCGACAAAAAGGCCGAGGAACTGAACATTGACCGGAGCAAAATAAGCATCGATACGCTGGGGATTTTGTTGTTGGCGGTGGGTGTGGGTGCGCTTCAATATGTGCTGGAACGGGGCGAGTCCGACGATTGGTTCGATAGTTCGGCGATCCTGTACCTAACCATTGCCGCTGTCATTTCCATACCGCTGTTTGTGTGGTGGGAGTTGCGCGGCACCCAGGAACCAGTGGTGGATCTGCGGGCACTCAAGAACAGAAACCTCACCATCGGATCATTGCTGGTGGTGATAGTGGGCTATGGCTTGTTCACTTCGGTATTGCTTTTTCCGCTGTTTGCCCAGCGAATTGTGGGGATGACAGCCACCCAAACGGGCCTTTTGCTGATTCCCGGTGGGTTAATGACCCTGCCCATGTTTGCCGTTTCGGGGCGGCTGCTGGCAAAGGGAGTCTCGCCCCGCACTATTGCGATTGTAGGCTACATCGCCTTCGCCACGTTTTGCTTCATGATGTCCACGCTCAACGCGGAGGCCTCCAACGGCGATTTCATTTTCGCGCTCCTGATTCGGGGTATTGGGCTGGCGTTAGTGAACGTGCCGCTGATCAATCAGTCGGTGTCGACGCTGGAACCGCGCCAATTGCCCACGGGGATTGCCATTGTAAACATGATGCGACAACTGGGCGGAGCCTTCGGCGTGGCCGTTACGAATACCTACGTAACCCAGCGAACAGCCGTTCACCGGGGCGATCTGATCACGAATATCTCACCCGACAATCCCCTGTGGACCGAACGACTCAATCTAATGACGCAGGCATTGATTGCCAAAGGGGTGAATGCGTTCGACGCGGGAACGGCGGCTGTGCGCAATATGGACCTCATTATTCAGAAGCAATCGCTGATGATTGCCTATCTGGATACGTTCCGACTGGCGGGCCTGTTCTTTGTGTTGTCGTTCCCTCTATTGTTCTTACTGAAACGAAAAAAAATGGACGCTGCCACGGCCAAAGCTGTCGCGGATGCCGCTCACTGACCTATGAAACTAACCAATTTAATTATTCTCTTATTGATTGCGTTGCCGACGCTGGCGCAGCAACCCATTCCCGACGATTTGCGAGCGTTGATTCAACAGGGCAACACCAATTTTCCGCGTTTGAAAGAGCAACAGGCATTGGTACAGGCGAGCGAAATCCGCACCGATATTGCCCGGACGGGTTTGATGCCCGTGGTGACGGGTGGAGCCTCTTACCAATATCTGAACCCCGTGGCTAAAACTACGATTCCGGTAAATGGTCGTGATGTGTCGGTGCAGTTCCAGCCAAACCACAACGTGAATGCCAGCCTGAACGTGGTGGCTCCTATCTATGACTGGGGTCGTACTAAAGCAAGTGTCGACCGGGCCAACGGCGATCTGCAAACCACCAAAGACAACCTCGAGCTAACCCGTTTCAACCTGGCCTACCAGGTAGCGGCTGCTTATTATGGAGTTGGATTTTTACAACGGAGCCTAACCGTGCAGGATTCCGTCATAAAAACGGCGGGCGAAAATATCCAGGTAATTGCAAACCGACTGCGCAACGGCGACGCGCTCGAATTTGATGTGCTTTCTCAGCGCGTCCGATTCGAAACGGCCAAAAACCGGAAGATCGATATTCAGAATCAACTGGATCGTCAGCGGTCGCTGCTCACCTATCTGACGGGTTTGCCTGTTGTCAATCAGGCTATTGGCGAGGGTGCTCTTCGGTTCGATGGCTTCGGGGCGGTGGCGGTGCCTGTTACCGATCAGGCTGATGCCCTGAATCAGGCGGCCTTAACAGGAAACCGGGATCTGGTGCTGGCTCAGGATCGGGTGCGACAGGCGCAGACGGATATTCGGGTAACCCAGTTAACGGGGAAGCCAAACCTGGCTTTTTCGGGCTCGGCGGGTTTTCGGAACGGGTATTTGCCCGACATTAACAAGCCCCTTTTCAATCAGGCGGCCGGGGTGTCGCTAACGGTGCCGATTTATGCCGGCAAGCGGTATCTATTGCAAAATCAGGCGGCACTGGTAAATCTGAACGCCAGTCGGTATGCGGTGGATAATGCCAACGCGCAGCTACGGCAGAGCATTGAATCAACAATGGCCGACATCCGGGCCAATCAGTCGCGGTTGCAGAACCTGAACGTTTCGGTGTTGCAGGCCGACAAAGCCCTGGCCATTGCCCGAACCCGGCTCCGGAATGGGGTTATTACTCCGGTTGAGCTACAGTCGGCAGAGACGGGGGTTGAGGAAGCTCGCCTGGCTCAGTTAGCGTTTCAATATCAATTGTTGTTGAATCAGTTAGAATTGAAACGACTGGCGGGAGAGACATTGTGAAAGTTGGGGTTGGTTGCCGGTTTTGCGAGATGGTTTTGGCGTGTATTAACCACCCATCAGTCGGTATAAACCAATCGTCAAATTATCACGATCCAATTCCTAAAAATTCATAATTTGAAACAACAAAGTGACTTGTCAGGCAGTTACTTAGGAAAGTAGCTCCTCAACAAATTACAATAGCCTGATTTTAGCCATGAAAGAAAAGATTATCGAAATACTGGGTACTTTCGGCATTCAGCGTACCGCCATCACCGATACCGTTCACTTCACCCGCGATCTGGGCCTCGACAGCTTAGATACGGTTGACCTCATTATGCAATTGGAGCAGGAATTCGGCATCCGAATCCCCGACGAAGACTACGCAAAACTGACCACGTTTGGTGGCGTAGTTGATTATCTGGAGAACGAACAACAGGTTGCTGTGATGGCCTGACTGGGGTATTTTCGGAAAGCCAGAAGCCCGGTTTCAGCGATGGAACCGGGCTTTATTGTTGTTAAGTGATTTAAATTTCCGGCTAACTTGATTGACTTCAAGAAGTAGCATCCGAACTGCTAACGCCCACTATTAGGCATTCATTCTCAGCTTTTGTAATCCTGTCCGAATTTTAGTTTTAACCGTACCCAAAGGAATATCCATCATTGTTGCTACTTCAATTTGGGTATGACCTTCAAAGTAAATCAACTCGAAAATCTTTTCCATCTGGCCGGGCAATGTGTGAATTAATTCACTTAGGCCAATCCCATCTATGCTATTATATGTAATATGGTACTGACCATTCAACGAGTCAATGTCAACTGCACTAATAGATAAATGCAGTTGTTTCGGGCGTGCTTCGTCGAAAGCCGTATTACGGGCAATAGTAAGTAGCCATGTAAATAATCTCCCTTTCGTATTATCGTAGTAGTTTATCTTTTGATGTATTTTAATAAACACGTCTTGCAAAACATCTTGAGCTACTTCTTTATCGCACACGATTCTGCTGATTATGCCGAATAAAGTAGGGGCATATTGATCATAAAGCAAGGAGTATGCTTTTGCACTTCCCTGTTTAAGCTCCGTAACTAATCGTTCCTCAGTGTAACTTAACGGCAAGAGTTTCATACGCTATTTGTTTAAATGTTTTCTTGCAAGAAATACTCTTGTATTAATCCCTTGTGCGCTGATTAACAGCCTATTATTTGCAATTATCGGGCTTGTGCAATCATTTATAAATAGGTAAAATCACTATATTTGCGCGGCTTCTAATCTAAATTTTATCTCAAGCAATAGCAATCCTGATCATTTTCCCTTTTCAACTTTTCTTTTATGGTAAATTTTAATGAAGCTTTAGAACTAAATCGGTTGAGCAGAGTAAATGCGTTGTACAATCGTATCGTAAAACTTTCAGAGCATTATTTTAGAGGAGATAATTTAAACGACACAACCGACTTTATTAAACAAGCCCAACGCCTTATTGAAGTAGGGAGAAGCGCTGATACTATAATTGGCATTTTTGATCATAGAACCTGGGTGCCACTAATCGAATTAGGTGCCGATGAATTCTGGGGACCACTACCCGGTACGAAGGAAGATCGTATTAAAGTGATTTTGAGTTTTCTTTGTGATGGTTATCAAAGCTTTCCAATTGATTCCGTTCGTTGGCAGATCAATGTCCTTGATGAAATTCCATTTTCGCAGCGAGTCAATTTTAGATTCTATCATTGCGGCATCCGCTATGAGTTGCCTAATAAGAAACAAATCAGCCTATTCTCACAAGGTGTCCCTTTTCAATACGATTCATTACGGAATTTTAGTTATACATTTAATTATGTTCAAAATGTTTCTCATTTGATTAAAAAAGACTTCAATAGCTATTGGATACGAATGAGTTTTGGCGAAAACAGTCAGTATGTACGAACATTTTACGGTGAAAGTAAAGAGTACTCAAAACGAGATTTATTATCAAATCGCGAAAAAGAAATTTTACTATTGATTGCCCAGGACATTCCAACTAAAGAGATCGCCGATCAATTATCAATAAGTACAAATACCGTTAGCAACCATAGAAGCAACATGATTGAGCGGCTTGGGGTAAGGGATACAACAGCCTTAGTTCAGATCGCTAAAATGGTATCCATGATTTAGTTTGACTCAATCCGCGCTTAGCATTTATATTCACAATTGAGTCTATTGTGTAAATCGAATACCAATTCGGCATCCGAATCCCCGACGAAGATTACTCGAAATTGACCACGTTTGGTGGCGTAGTTGATTATCTGGAGAACGAACAACAGGTTGCTGTGATGGCCTGACTGGGGTATTTTCGGAAAGCCAGAAGCCCGGTTTCAGCGATGGAACCGGGCTTTATTGTTGTTATACCTATTGACTTGCCGAAACACTCAAACCTTTTTATAGGTATCTTTGGTAAACCGCTGTGCAACCATGTCCGAATTGCTGCTTCAACTCTTAGATACTCCCCAGGCCCCGCTTATCATTCAAAAAGCGCAGGCGTTTCTGCATAATGAACATCAGAAACGGCAGGCATTTTATGAATGGTTAGACGAAGACAAAAAAGCCGAGTTTATCAACGGCGAAGTGGTGGTGCATTCCCCCGCTTTAGATCGTCATAACTCGGCCATGCTGCTGTTGGCACGCTTACTTAGTATTTATGTTGACGACCGTCAGTTGGGCATCGTGCGGGCTGAAAAAGCCCTTGTTGAACTGACTCGCAATAGCTACGAGCCGGACATCTGTTTCTGGGAAACCGATAAAGCCGCCCAAATCCACGACGAACTGCTGTATTACCCGGCTCCCGATTTTGTGGTCGAGGTACTTTCCAAAAGCACGGAAAAGTATGACCGCGAAATCAAATTTGCCGATTATGCCGCTCACAACGTCGCCGAATACTGGATTGTCGACCCCAAACGCAAAACAGTAGAGCAATTTGGCATTGATGCCGATACTGAAGAGTACGCTTTATTAACCAAAAGTGGTATAAAGGATACGGTAGTGAGTCATGCCATCAAGGGCTTCACGATTCCCGTTCGGGCCATCTTCGACGTAAACGCCAACGTACTAGCCCTTCGCGCCCTCCTTACCGCGCCATATTGACCAGCGCGTTACCCCGCAGCACCGGCACCACATCGTAAAGATCGTGTTGCAGGCAGTAAGCGATGTCTTTCTGGATACCCAGACGCTGTAATCTTCTGATGTGCGAGGAGTTAGCCAGGTACTGAATCAGGTTATCCTTCCCCTGACTATAGATGCGCCACGCCATAATAGCACTGTCTTCGGCCATCATGTAAGTATCTTTTAGTCGTTCAACCAACGCCCCGGCAAAGAGCGTATCTTCGAGGTTGAACCGCCCTTTCCAGCCTGCACAAAGCACCAGCACGTCATACGACTGCGATTTCAGGTAGCTGACAATTGCATCTAAATTCAGGAACGACCCCACCAGCACTTTCACTGCCGACCGCGATTTGGTGATGGCCAGAGTGCCGTTTGTGGTAGTCATGGCGACAGAGGCCCCCCGCAACCCTTCGTCCATATAGCTAAACGGTGAATTATCGAGATCGAAACCGTCGATTTTTTGGGCATTGCGTTCTGCCGCAGCCAGATAGCCCTGTCGTTGCAGATCGCGGCACTCGTCAACAGTGGCTACCGGAATAATACTTTCGACTCCATAAGCAAAAGCCGTTACCATGCAGGAAGTCGCCCGGAACACGTCGGCTACCACCACAATGGTGTTGTCGATGGTGTGTAAATGCAGCAATTCGGGGGTCAGACAAACGTCGATTTTTTTCATTTTTTGACAAACGGTAATTTAACAACCACCGCTTTTAGCAGCCGGTCGCGGACCTGCACGAAGAGTTCGGTGCCGGGTTTGGCTAGTTCAGTAGGGACATAGCCCATACCGATTCCCTTGCCGAGGGTGGGCGATTGCGTGCCCGACGTTACCTCGCCGATAACAGTGCCATCGGCGGTGCAGAGTGGGTAATGAGCACGGGGAATACCCCGGTCAATGAGTTCAAAAGCAACGAGTTTGCGCGGAACACCTGCTTCTTTTTGGGCTTTGAAGGTGCTCGCATTCGTGAAATCGTGGGTGAATTTGGTGACCCAGCCCAGTCCGGCTTCGATGGGGGAGGTGGTGTCGGTGATGTCGTTGCCATACAGACAAAAACCCATTTCGAGTCGGAGGGTATCTCTGGCACCGAGGCCAATGGGTTTGATGCCGTAGGGCGCACCCGCTTCCATGATGGCATTCCAGACGATCTCGGCCTGGTGATTCGACACGTAAATCTCGAAACCACCCGCACCCGTGTAGCCCGTTGCCGACACAATTGCGTTGGCCTGCCCGGCAAAGTCGGTTTTTTCGAAGGTGTAATACGACATCGAGTCCAGTTTGGCGGGGGTTAGTGATTCCAGTGCTTTGGCGGCCAACGGCCCCTGCACGGCAAAAAGGCACATGTCGTCGGAGACGTTCACCAGTTCTACGTCCAGATCGCCCACAAACTGATTGATCCAGGCCCAGTCTTTGTCGATGTTCGACGCATTCACCACCAGCATGAACTCAATGGGGCTGAGTTGATACACCAGCAAGTCATCGACAATGCCGCCTGTTTGGTTGGGCAGGTAGCTATACTGCACCTTGCCATCGAAAAGCAGGGCTGGGTCGTTGGCCGAAACTCGGCTGATGAGCGCACAGGCATCGGGTCCTTTCACAATGAACTCACCCATGTGCGAGACATCGAAAATACCCACGGCATTGCGCACAGCATGATGTTCGTCGAGGTCGGACGAGTAGCGAACGGGCATTTCATAGCCCGCGAAGGGCATGATTTTGGCTCCGAGTTGCTGATGAAGGTGATGGAGCGGGATTTGTTTCAGGGTCATAATGCCGCAAAAATACGGAAATTTGGGTGGGGAATGCAGCCGGTTACTGTAGGGCAAAATTTATCGGTAAATTATACTTCACCCGAACCGGACGGCCCCGCTGAATACCCGGTTTCCAGCGGCCGTTCGTCAACTTTACGACCCGCACGGCTTCTTCATCGCAGCCAAAACCAATACCTTTAAGTACATTCACATCACTCACATTCCCGTCGGTATTGATGACAAAACTCACAAAAACCCGCCCCTCCACCCGTGATTTTTGTGCCTCAGAGGGATAGCGGATATTTTGAGCTAATAACTGGCCTAATCCGTTCATTCCACCCATAAACTCGGGTTGTTGCTCCTCTACGGTGTATTCAAGCGTGTCAGTCCGGCCCGTATATATGGTTTTACCGAGTTTTAGAACCCCTTTTTCATACTGCTCTTCATACCAGTACGACCCGTCGGCGTGTTTGCCCGTCCAGCGGCCTTGCTTCAGGCCTTTTTCATACAGCCCCTGTTCAGTCAGGGTCGTATATCGGCCCGTATCGGCCATAGATTGAACCCGTTCTGTCGTGAGAAATTGTCCGTTGCCCTCATTCACAAGCTGGGTGCCGGTGCTATCCCAATAAGCCAGCATCTGGGGCGGAATTGGGGCCGTGTTGGCTATCTGATTCTGTATTCTGACTTGTTTGACCTTCACCTGCCCATTGGTATACCAGCTCGTCGTGATAACCTGATTATCATTATGAATATCCCGTCGGGTTATGAGTTGGTTGTTATTTCTGAAAACTAACAAAACCAGTTTTCGGTCAAGGTCATAAAACGATTCGTTGTAAACAGTCGCCTGATTGTCAATAGTATAAATCTGGCCAAAAGGCCGTGCGTTGGCGTCGTAATGGCCTATTGTAAACCGAGCTTGGTTGCCTGGTTGCTGGCTTGCTGCGGGTTTGCGGACGTAGATCATCTCTGTCTCTTTTTTCCATTTGTCGCCTTTGCGATTGAAAAAAACGAGATTGCCTGTTGGAAGTCCCAACGTATCGGCGGGCATTTCGGAACGAAGCACGGCTGAATCGGGGGAGGCTACGAGTTGGAAGGCAGTGTTATAATACCGGATGGCCACGCCGTTTTTGTACTCAACCAGTTCATTTGGTCCAAACTTTATTGGGTACGTCACCACCTGTCGAACGGCTTTTCCGTCTTTGAGGGCTGGTTTCCAGGCATTGAACAACGAAAAGGCCCGCACGGCTTCCCGGTCGCAGTCGGCCCGCAGCGACCGCATCACACTGACCTCGGCAATCCGTCCGTCGGCTTCGACCACGCTCCGCAGAATGACGAGGCCTTTGAGGTTGGCCACCTGGGCCACGAAGGGCTTGCGCAGGTTGACGGCCATGAACTGGTTGAGGGCGGCAATGCCTCCGTTGGGTTGGGCGGGTTGCTGCACCTCAAAATCCTGATAGGCAGCTTGTTGGGCGTGGGCGGTGAGAGTCGCCAGTAACAGAAGAAGGACAAATGGGTGGTTCATTGGGTATTGTTGGGCAAAGAAAAGTCTGGTGCGCGCTATTGTTCATAGAACTCGATGGGCAAACCATCGGGGTCGGCAATAAAGGTGAACCGCTTTCCCGTTAATGCGTCTACCCGAATGGGTTCTGCCTCTATCGTGTGTTTGTTGAGATTATGGATGGTATCCTGAAGATCGGCCACGGCGAAAGCCAAATGGCGCAGACCGGCCGCTTCGGGCCGGGAGGGGCGGGCTGGTGGATCGGGAAATGAGAACAATTCGATGATATACTGACCATTGAGAGCCAGATCAAGCTTGTAGGATTGTCTTTCGTCCCGGAACACTTCCCGAATGACTGTCAGCCCCAGCACATCCGTATAAAACTGTTTAGACACCTCGTAGTTGGTGCAGATAATGGCGATGTGATGAACGTGATCAAGATGAAGCATGGAACAAATAAGTTTGGGCCAAGATAAGGAAAATCATACTTTCATGAGCGAAATGCCAACCGACTCTCATGAAAAACTGATTCTATAGACACCTGAACGACTACAACAAATGAAGGGGGCTGGGGTGCCTTCGCCAGCGAACACAGCGACCGGATTCTATAGGGTCAAAGCCATTGGAATACTATCCACAAAACTCCCATCCCGATTCCGCGTTTTGTTGCGATACACGCCTTCCTGCACAAAGCCCAGACTTCGATACAGTCCCAGCGAGGCTTCGTTGGTGGCACGGGCTTCCAGTTCAATCCGCCTGATTTCGGGGAATTGCTGCCGCACCTCGCTCAGAAATCGGGTGAACAACGCCTTGCCCACCCCCTTTCCCTGTTGCGCCGGGTGAACCACAATGGTCAAATTGCCCAGAATATGCTCAAAAATACGAAGGCCGTATTTACTCCCGTGAATCTCGGCAAATAGCTCGCCCATTTCATTCTCCATCACCAGTTGCAGGCCATTTGGCGGTGAAATAGTCAGCAACGACATGATATAGTCCTCCGTAATTTCGTCGGGCATCCGGGCAATGCCGTTGGGGTCTTCGGCCACGGCCCGGTGCAGGGCAAACAGGCGGGCATGGTCGGCGGGGGTCGCGGGGCGGGTGGTCACTGCCAAAATCTGGGTAATTTTAGAGAGTGGTCAACAGGGTTAGCCTGTTTTTGGGATTAGAAGAAATTGGAGGTTTATTGCTGATATAGGCAACGATCATATATTTGCTAAGGCTGGGAAATAGAATTCCATCATGCTTGGCTAACCGATTATGAATTTATGAATAATTAGCATAATTAATTTTTTGCAAGGGTGTATCCAAATGGGTATAAAATTTTAGAAAAAGCATCTAAAGTGTAGTTAGTGCTTAAGTTTAAAAACGGTTCTGGGATAGCAAGTTGTTTGGCAATGGTCTTTTTCAAACGAGGTAAAGTATAAGGTTCATATGCAACCTGTCCATCATTTCTGAAAATCCAACTATCCTCCTCCCGTTTGAGTAATTCCTTTACTTCATGCTTTATCTCTTTCACTTTGTATTCAATCACGTCATCACTTTCTACTTCTTCAAGGACTAAATCTAAATTGATGGAATTTACATTTGACGAAGGTATGAATACTAATTCATCTGAAAAGGGTTGCAGTTGCTCTTGAATAAACAAAAATGAAGAGTCGAATTCTTCATTTTTTAAAAGTGATATAATTTTATCGAAAAATACTGTCTTTAAGTTCTGTCCACGGAAACGCCCTTCAGCGTCAAAATAAATTTCAAAAAGAATTCCATTTAATAGATGATTCTGCCCTTCGTAGCTAAATCTTTTAATATTTGTCTCTATATTCTCTAAAAATGCTTTTGCAGATTTTTCAGCACCATGTGCAGATTGCAAAATGTTTCTACCTAATATAAATAACTTATCCTTCTCAATTTTTTCTGGTTCAAGTTGGTGTATTTTCTTAATAGCAGGATTTTGAGTGTACCAATTATGTGATTTTAAATCTTTGATAATATTATCAACTTCACTTTCATTTAAAACGTAAGCTTTGTCAGCAATCGCTTCAACAGAATACTGAGTAGTTGATGCCTGAATATAGCCGCCAGAGTTGAATATAAACTGGCCAGTTAATGATGTGTGTTCCCATGTAGTTTGTTTACCCCCTGAGAAGGTAAATACGGAATTTCTGACCCTTTTGAATAGTTCTTCTATTTGTACTTTGGGCTCATCTAAATGTCTTAACAGGCAGTGAGTATAAAGTCCATTTCTTCCAATTCCGTTGGAAGCAACTTCGCCTGGGGAGGTAGCAAGTGCGATAAATGTGCCCTTTGGAGCATGGAAGGGGGCCAGACCACTTTGTGTCACACTTCTAGTCCATCTTTTTTCAAATGGATTGTTTCGGCATGCATCAAGAATAACAATATTCGTTTCATTCTTTGCTTTATGCATGTAGTCTAGAACTTTATTTAATGTAAATGAACTGTACTTTGCAGAAACTTCGCTATCAAAATTTGTATTTGTTACCGTAAGAAAATTATCACCATCTATTTGCATACCATGTCCAGCAAAGTAAAACAAACCAACATCAAAATTATTTAATTCGTTACCAAAATTGTCAACTAAAAAATTGAATTTATCAAAATCTATATTGATATCTTTCTTTACAACAAATCCAAAATGTTTTAATTTTTCAGCTACGTCATTTGCATCATTCGTAGGAGTTAATAATTCATCATTCTCGTACTTCGAATTACCAATAATTAATGCTAGTGCTCTCATGAATTTTCTGTTTAATCGCATCTAGAGTCTGAATATGCCAAAATCTGATCGTGTATTTTGTGATTTTAACTCATTTTGCTGGGCTTTAACTATCGTGCTTTTTGTACTACTGGAAATACCTCTTAACACAATCAGGTATAATAACTTGTTAAAGTATTCAAAAATACTGAATTTTAGGTTTAGCTGGTGAGATTTGACCTAATTTATTCATGTTTTTACCTATTCTTACACAGCTTCCATCAATATAACCCCTATCGCCCCAAAACCAAAACCCACCAAAGCTGCACACTCTGCAGCACCTACTACGCCTTGCTCAATTCGGTTTGGCTAATAGGACAGAAAGACGATATCACGCGAATGGCAAGGTACCCAACAAGTCCAAAAACGGCTGTCACTGTCATAACAAGGCCAGTAAATTCGCTTCGGGAGCCGTATCGGTCCACACCCTGCCCCGATGCATGAAGGGGCAACTGCTCAGGTAACCAGTTCGAGCAAAGGAGCAGGGTTAGCGTTGGCAGGGCTAGAATGAGCCATGGAAAGTGTTTTTTTATAGATGCGGTCAAATTGCTCTCAGGCTTTATAGTTGCTTGTACCAACTTTTGTTGACAGAGACCTTTTCGATAAGTTCGGTTGAAACCCCCAGCTTGAATTCCTTCAACTTTTCGCAGAGCAATTCACCATCAATTAGGTCTATAGGCGGTGCTCCGTCTCGGGTGGCTTCTTTGATTGCGTCTCGGGTAAAGGTTCCGGTGGTGATCAAAATTCCTTTGTCTGCTCTTCCCTGCATGGCTCCTCTGAAATCCCGGACTTGGCTTGGGCTTACGGAGCCTTTGTAGCGTTTGCATTGAAAAATCACATGGAAACTCAGAAAGCCATTAATTTTCACAATGCCTTTCCCATCTATTCCACCATCACCCGATTTTCCAGTAACTTCAACTTGCACAAAGCCGCTTTCTCTTAAAATCCGTTGAGTGAGCCTTTCAAACGCATCAGGTGCGATCTGCGAAATCGCGTTTAGTAACTCCTCTTTCCAGTCGATAGACTCTTCAATTTGATGCGCTATCTCCCGATTTATTGTGTCTATCTGCTCGCTTTTGACTGAAGCTTCTTTGCTTTGCTCGCGAACGGTTTTTACAATTTCTTCGTGATTCAGCTTGTCCAAATTGATGTCAGCATTAATCAACGCCCATACGCCCCGTGCAGAATTCTCAATCAATCCGTATTTTTTCAGGTATGTTCTTGACCAGGCTAACCGATAATCTACTTCGGTGGTGAGTCCTTCATCCTTATGCGGAACTTTCAGTGCATCTTCGGCTAAATTGGCTACCTTATAGACAGTTTCGTTGATTTCTTCGATTGTCCCTGAACCACCAAGTTGCTTTAAAGCTCTTATTGTCGGAATTATCAATTCGTTGTAGGGGGGAATGTTGCTGTACTTCCTTTTAGCCATATGACATCAAATGTATTCCACTTGTAAATGAGTTTATCATGCAATGTAATGATTCATCTCAAATATTTCGACTTCATACGATATCTGAACCAGCGATAGTCATGTAGTCGCATCAGCGAGCCGAACCTTATGTTTGTAGAAAAAGTGTTGCTCCAATTCATCCAAGCCCTTATCTGTCTTGCAGATTAGATATTGAACTTCTAATCTGCAAGGAAATGGCACCCTATACACAGAATCTGAGCCAGATTCCCTTGTAACTCAATCCTCACAACACATTCTCAAACCGCTTCAACTGGATCAAGTCTGCTGGCAGGGGTTGGGTGTTCCAGTGCTGGTGAATGGCAAGGGCGGCTCCTAACGCGGTAGCTTGAGCTACGGAAGCCGCATAGACCTCGATGTCGGGGAAGGCAGCGGCCAACAGGTGCATGTACACGGGGTTTTTGCCAAAGCCACCATCCACAAACAGTTGGTGGACAGGCGAACCAGCCAGAACCAGCTCGGTGGACAGCAGTTGCTGGGCCACAATGTCGAGCATGAGTTGGTGGTAGGCCTCGGCGTAGGTCGCGAATTGGTCGAGGTCGCGGCCACCAAACAGGGAGCCTTTCATGGACGATAGCTGCTCTGGCTCGTAATCACCAGTGGGGACGGTGTGGCGGGCGCGAAGTTCATGAATGAGCGCGGCCTGAAATGCAACCGATTTGTAGGTGTCGAGTGGCTGCCCGAAGTGGTCGGCAAGGCGTTTAATTTGCCCTTCGTGTTCGTGGCCCGCAAACAAGCGCGACGATTTCACGGGTTTGCCCCGATAGGTCAGGTAACACAGGCAATCATATTGTAACTCTTCGTCGGTGAGGGGCGACGAGTTGAACGGGTTCATGCTCACGCACCAGGTGCCGGTTGACAGTAGCACAAACGGCGAAGCGTTGAACGAGGCCAGGTACGGAATCAGGGCTGCCGAACTGTCGTGAAGACCCACGCCAACGGGTCTTTCCTGGCCGTCGAGCGCAATCCTCATCACATCGTCGCCCGCAAAAAGGGGAGGGAGTTTCCAGCCGATTCGTTCGCGGGTTACCCACTGATGGTATTGTTGCCGGTCGAAGTCCCAAAGCATGGTATGACACCCCACGCTGGTGATATCGGTATGGGGTTGCCCGGTAAGCAGAAAACTTATGTATTGGGGCAGATGCAGCGAATAGCGAACCTGAGCATATTTGTCCGGCTGTTCGTATTTAAGCCGGTAAATCTGTAAACCAGAGTTCAGGTTGCCCAAAATAGGGGATGCCGTTTGCCGGGAAACCGCTGCCTCACCGCCGTATCTATCGAAAAATTGACGGTGGAGGGCCTCCGAAAACGGTTTCAGGTAATTATACAGCGGGGTGACAGGCTGACCATCTTCGGTTATGTGAACAAAACTGGCTCCGTAGGTGGTCACGTTCACGGCCCGCACATCGAAAGCGGGGTTTGCCAATACGTCGGCGAGCGAGGCATGAAGCCATCGGGTCAGTCGGGCGAGGTCTTCGCAGGAGTCACCATCTTCGTCGGTGATTTCGGCAAACGTCTCCGTTTGTTCATCCACAACCCGGTACTGCTCATCGAAAAGCAGCCGTTTTTTATTCGTCTTTCCAACGTCGAATATGGCGATAACTTTTTTCATAAAGAGTGAAAGCGTGAAAGAGCAAAAGAGTGAAAGAGCGTTTCCAAATGGGCATCCGCTCTTTCACTCTTTTGCTCTTTCACTTAAAGTCCCGTGGCAACGGTTTTACTGCCTCGTTCCTGAATTAGTTTTTCGCGGATGTTGCCGGCGCGGAACAGGCCGAGGGGGTTTAGGGCGGCACCAGCGCGGAGCCGTGCCTCGGCCACCAACGGGCGAACATCGGTGCGGGCGGCATCCTGCAAAATCTCCTGACAGCGCACCGTATCGTTCTGTTCGCGGGCTTCTTCGAGGGCTACGCGGTCAACCAAAAGGGCTTGCGCGTAGGCAATCTGAATGGCTTCCACGCTTTGCAGCAGGTCTTCGAGCGGGTCTTTCACGTTGTGGCTTGCGTCGATCATCCAGCCCAAATCGCTGGCGTGATTCATACCGCGTGTGTCCATACCATCCACCAGTTCATTGAAAATCAGGAACAGTTGGTAGGGCTTCATGCTTCCCGCCGTGAGGTCGTCGTCGCCGTATTTGGAATCGTTAAAATGGAACCCGCCGAGTTTTTTCTCGTTCAGCAGGATGGCCACAATCTGCTCGATGTTGGCGTTGGGCAAGTGGTGGCCAAGGTCAACCAACGTATAAGCTTTCTCGCCTAACTTATTGGCATACAACAGGCTACTGCCCCAGTCACCCACCGTCATGGAATAGAAATTAGGTTCGTAACATTTGTATTCCACGAACACTTTCCAGTCGTCGGGCAGGGCCGAATAGATCTCGCCCAAGCTATCCAGTGTGCGGTCAAAAGCTTTTCTAAAGTTCAACTGTCCCGGAAAACACGACCCATCTGACAGCCAAACCGTAAGGGATTTCGATCCCAGATCGACTCCATGCCTGACCACCTCGATATTGTGGTCGATGGCCTGTTGCCGAACCCCCGCATCCACGTGTTGCAACGAGCCAAATTTGTAGGATAACTCCTGCTCAGGCTGATCTTGGAATGTATTGGAGTTGACCGCATCGAAGGCGAGTCCGTAGGAAGCCGCGAGTTGCCGGATAGCCCCCGCATCGGTGGGAATGTCCCACGGAATGTGCAGCGAAATCGCCCCGCTGCCCCGGTTCAGGGCGTGAAGCAGGCCCACATCAGCAATTTTCTCTTCCAGATTTCGGGGTTCGCCCCCACCGGGGAACCGCCCGAAACGGGTGCCGCCCGTACCCAAAGCCCAGGACGGAATAGCAATCTGGAACTCAATTAATTTCTGAATAATCGGCTCGGCCTGCTCGAGGGCATCAGTCCAGGGAGCCAGTTTTCGGCGGTGCGCCTGACCATTTTGGTCGTTATGGTCGGCGATATGTTCGGGTGTCAGGAGCATAAAATTAGCGTACAAATGCCATAGCCACGCCACCATCCACGTTTAGCACGTTGCCAGTCGACTTGTTGAGCAGGCCACCGGTCAAGGCAAAACAGGCGTTGGCAATGTCCTGAGGCAGAATCGTTTCGTTCAATAAGGTGCGTTTAGCGTAGTATGCGGGAAGTTCTTCAACCGTCACGCCGTAGGCTTTAGCGCGCCCTTCGGCCCAGCCGCCTGCCCAAATGTTCGAGTCGGCGATAACGGCATCGGGGTTCACCACGTTGACCCGAATTTTGTCGGCACCCAGTTCGGCAGCGTTCAGGCGACTCAAATGCAGTTGGGCTGCTTTGGCCGAGCCGTAGCCCGCGTTGTTGGGACCGGAAACCAGTGCGTTTTTGCTGACAATGTTCACCAGATCACCGCCCAATCCCTGCTGTTTCATAACCGCCACGGCGGCCTGCGTAACAAAAAACTGACCTTTCACCAGGATGTCGTACAACTTATCCCAATCCGATTCCGAATGGTCGGCAATGGATTTTGAGATGCTGATGCCCGCATTATTAACTACAATATCAACGCCCCCGAAAGCCAGACAAGCTGCATCGAATGCCGCCGAAATGCTGTTGGCATCGGTAACATTCAGCAGGGTGGTGGCTACGGTATCTTTGCCAAACCGGTTCACAAACTCGCTTTTCGCGTCTGCCAGCCGCTCTTCGTCGATGTCGTTGAGGACGATTACGGCCCCTTCTTCGGCAAACTTTTTCGCGATGGCTTTGCCGATGCCGCCCGCGCTACCCGTGATCAGGGCAATTTTACCCGACAGCGGTTTGGGTTTGGGCATCCGTTGTAGTTTTGCTTCTTCGAGCAGCCAGTATTCAATATTAAAGGCTTCCTGCCGGGGCAGCGAGGTATATTCTGAAATAGCCTCGGCACCCTTCATTACGTTGATGGCGTTGATGTAAAACTCAGCCGCCACCCGCGCCGTTTGTTTATCTTTCGAGAAGGTGAACATGCCCACGCCCGGCCACAAAATCACCACCGGATTTGCATCACGAATGGCTGGACTGTTGGGGTGTTTGCACGACTCGTAATACTCCGTATAATCGGCGCGATATTGCGCAAAAAGACCATTCAGGTATTCTTTCAGATCTTCGGGAGAACGCCCGGCCGTTTGGTCGGCATGTTCGAGAACGAGCGGCTTGATTTTGGTTCTTAGAAAGTGGTCGGGGCAAGAGGTGCCCATGGGAGCGAGCCGGGGCAGGTCGTTGGAATTGATGAATTCCAGAACCCGCTCGTCATCAGTGAAGTGACCCACCATATGTCGCTCACTAGAACACAAACCACGCAGGGTAGGGGCCAGTTTGGATGCCCGCTTTTTACGTTCGTCGGGCGCTAACGATTCCGTATTGGCTCCCCCAAAAATGGGTCGGGTCTTCTTATAATTCTCCTCCAGATACGTGGCACAAATTTCGATCACTTCGAGGGTGTTCACATAGCTTTCGTAGGCCGTATTGCCCCAGGTGAACAGGCCGTGCGACCCCAGCATGATGCCGCGAATACCGGGGTTGGCTTCGTAACACTGCTGGAGTTCAAGGCCGAGTTCAAAACCGGGTCTGCGCCACTCCACCCAACCGAGAGTTCCTCCGAAGAGGTCTTCCACGATCTTTTTGCCGTCTTTGGCTGCTGCAATGGCAATGGCTGCGTCGGGGTGAAGGTGGTCAACGTGATCGAACGGAAGAAAAGCGTGCAGAGCTGTGTCGATGGAGGGGGCTTTGGAAGCCAGATCATAGATGCAGTGGTTGAACAGTTCCACCATTTCATCTTCATGTTCGGGACCGCGATACACATTTTTAAGGGCCTGTAAGCGGTCCATATACAGGGCCGCCAATCCGCTTTTGGTCAGCGTGCCAATGTCGCCCCCGGATCCTTTCACCCACATCACTTTGGTGAGTTGCCCAGTCAGCGGGTCGGGGGTCAGGGCCTTGCAGGACGTGTTACCCCCGCCATAATTAGTGAGTCGGAGGTCGGCACCCAGCAGGTTAGAGCGATATATAAGCAGAGCCACTTCGCGCTCTGCCTCCGGCAATTTGTCGAAATCAGCGGCCTTTGCGTCGTCCCACAGATAGCTAACGTGCTTGAAACTAGGAGCGGGTGGAGTGGTCGTTTCAGAAATCATTGGTTTGTTGTATTGGAGGTTTTGTGGTGCTAAAGTAATCAGTAACAGGGGCTAGACTTTCCTATCGTATCCTGTTACAGAGAATTTCCAATGCCGACCAGTACTATCGAGATCAGAATGACGACGATACCAGCCACAAAAGTGCGAAACGTGCTGGCCGAAACACCCTTCCACTCCTTGAGGTATAAGCCCCAAAAATTGGCGGTCAGAATGATGGTAGCCATGTGTAGAATCCAGGATGAAGCTCCGTTGCCCAGCTTGCTTTCGCCCATGCCGTAAAAGAAAAACTGGAGAAACCACATCGTACCGGCCAAACCCGAAAACAGGATATTGTTAACAATGGGCGTTTTCGGATTGGTATAATCGCCAAAGGTTTTGTTCCTGGCGTTGAGGTACATACACCACAGGAAGTTGGTAGTTAGCCCTCCCCACAGCAATACCACGTAGGTTACATTATTCTGAAAAAGCGGGTTGCCGCCCTGTTTCACGGCCTCGTCGGCCAGGGGTTTGCCGGCCTCGATTCCGAAGTTGAAAAACGAACTGAGAATGCCCGAAATAATGGCGATGATGAGACCCTTGGTTAAGCTGAACTCTTTGACACTGGCTTTTTTCTCGGCTTCGGTGAGTTCGGCTTCTTTCATCATGCCCGCTTTCCCCGAAATGGCAATGCCAATCAAACAAACCAGCACGCCCAACAGCACCAACTGCCCTCCACTCGATGCCATCATGTCGGTAAGCGACGCTTTTCCCGCAACCGGATTAATTGTATAGTAAAGGGGTGGCACTAACGCGCCGAAAGCCGAGCAAAAGCCCAGCACCACCGAATTGCCAAGCGACATACCCAGGAACCGAACACCAAGGCCGTAGGTCAGTCCGCCGATGCCCCACATGAGGCCCATCATATACGTGATGAGTTTGATGGTCGGGTCGGCGTTGGCAATAATAGTTGGAAAATCGGGGATGGTCAGGTAGGCGGCAATGGGCGGCACGATGAACCAGGAGAACAATCCTCCCACGATCCAGAAACTTTCCCAGGCCCAGCCCTTTACGCGGCTGAACGGAAGATAAAAACTGCCGGACGCGAAACCGCCCAGACTGTGAAACAAAATACCCAATAAAGAACCCATAAATTTAGGAATAGTCAGTTCGCAAGTAAAGAAGTATGCCGGAATTAACTTACCTGCACTTTCCTGTCTTTGTATGGGGTTTAGAAATCCCGTTGTTAATTTGAGACAGGATTCATCGTCAACCTGTCCCTATCCATGCCAACCTATACCTTTCTGATCGGGCTGTTCTGGCTGTTGAGCCAAACGCCCGCTGTAGCTCAAAGCTACTAATGCCAGTCTGTTTCAATTTTCCAATACACTCCAAAGGGCATGAGCCACAAGAATTTCAACAGTGTAAACTTCGAAAAGTTTGTTGTCCAATATATGGACGCAACTGTCAAAGCTTTTGATTTTCAGGCGAGTGGGATACAGATCTATCCTTTGTCTATTGGTTCATCACTCATAAAGCCCCCCACCCCCCTTTTTAGGGCAACGTACAACTTTTTACTTCTTTTTTCAAGTGGCGGTGGCGCACAACAAATTGATAATGAGATTTTTGAATTAAATCCAAATGACGTTCTCTTTATTCGAGAAGGCCATCTCAATGCAATCAAATCTATCGAATCGGATACAGACGGGTATTTTATTTACATAGATAGCACCCTTCTTCCCCAGATTTTTGTTGATAGTGCTTTACTCCACCGTTTCACTTTTTATCCAAAACACTCCGTTTCAACGTCCGAAATGGAGTGGCTTTGCAAATGCTGCGAATTGGTTTTGCCACAACTAACAGACAATGCGTATTTCAAGGAAACTCAATCGGCTTTACTGAAAGCTATTATTCTGAAATTGGCGGAGGCATCGGCAACAACACTTTCCAAACCAGACCGGCAGTCAGAAGTTACCATGTTATTTAAAGAGTTGCTGTACGACCAATTCATTAAAAACAAGGACGTGAGGTTTTATGCTGATTCATTGGCTGTATCAGAAAACTACCTGAATAGATGTGTGAAGTATACTACCAGAAAACCACCGAAACAGCATATCAATGAAATGGTGATCGTTCATAGCAAGTTACTCCTGCAGGATTGTTCAAAAGACATTTCTCAAGTCGCATTTGAACTTAATTTTTCCGATCTATCGTACTTTGGCAGATTCTTTAAGCAGCTAACCGGGCAAACGCCTACAGAATACCGGAACTCCTTCGTGCAAGGTTTGTCCGAGTACCTGCAAGATTATTCATAACGGGAAGTCAATCGAGCTTTTACCTTTGCGAGACTCTACGTAGTGTAGGTACTGCTTGATAAAAGCCATCAGATTTAGACTCGGAAAAAGAAAAAATGCTGAATCACCCCCCTTTAATCGCTATTCTTAGCACTCTGGCACTGGCAACAACTCTAGCTGCATTCAACTCTTCAGATCAGCAGTCATCCTTACAGATCGACATCGTAAACGTTCAGAAGAATAGTGGAAAGATTATTGTTGAGATTTATAAAGACAAAGCCAGTTGGCTGAAAAGTCCGTTCCAAAAGGTGACTTTAGCCAGCAACGAAAGTTCTAAAACGGTTTCGTTTAATATACCTCAAGGCAAGTATGCATTGTCTATATATCAAGATGTAAACGAAAATGGCAAATTAGATCAGAACTTTTTAGGAATTCCCAAAGAACCTGTAGGATTTGGAAACAATTACAGGCCGTTTGGTAAGCCAAATTTCGATTCTGCATTGATTGACTATAAACCCGCATCGAAACCAGAAACAATCAAGTTGTTTAGTGCATTTTAAATTGGCAATGCAATGAGTAAAAAATGGAGCACAGAAAAGGTGCCATCTCGATATGGAAAAGTTGCGATTATTACTGGGGCAAATATTGGAATAGGTTATGAAACGGCCCTTGCACTTGTCCAGAAGGACGTTGAGGTAATTCTGGCTTGCCGAAATTTGAAAAAGGCGGAAGAAGCCAAACAGACAATAATAAATGAATACACTAAGGCAAAAATCAACTGCATGAAGGTTGATGTAAGCAGTCTTCGTGCAGTTAGAGAATTCGCGACTCAATTTCAAAAACAGTACGATCGGCTCGACCTGCTCATCAACAATGCGGGCATCATGATGTCCCCTTATAAACTTACTGAAGATGGTTTTGAAGATCAGTTAGCTACAAACTATCTTGGCCATTTTGCCCTTACCGGCTTATTGCTGCCGTTGCTCACTTGCACACCCGGTTCCCGAGTTGTCACGTTAAGCAGTTTGTCCTATAAATGGGCTGAAATTCAGTTTAATGATTTGAATGCCCAAAAAGGCTATAGTCGGCGCAAGGCCTACGGACAAAGTAAACGGGCCTGCCTGATATTTGCTTATGAATTGCACCGCAGGTTATCCGCTGCCGGTTACAGCACCCTTTCAGTAGCGGCACATCCGGGGCTTTCCAAAACTAATCTGGACCAGTATTTCCCTGCTTTTGTCAGGCCGCTTGGTAGTCTCTTTTTGCAATCTGCTAAAAACGGAGCACTTCCTATTCTATATGCTGCTTTGGAGAAAGACATAAAGGGCGGGGAATTTATTGGCCCCGATGGGTTTCAGGAAATGAGAGGCTTTCCTACCAAGGTAGATTCTGATGAGTATTCCAAGGACAAAAAAATTGCGGAACGTTTATGGAAGTCAAGCGAAGAAATGACCAACATTCACTATCTCAATTGAGGCAGAAACAGAGCAAACCTCTTTGTTCATTCAACTTACTCACCATCAACCTGGCTGGTGCGATTTGCTACCGACATTAACCCTGCTTACTGCTTCCATTGCAAACCCGCCGATTTGTAGCGGGCTTCGATCAGGGGTTGCCCCGCGAATGCCACCTGAACAGTCATCGTTTTTGACTCTTTGATTTGCCGGATCAGCCGCTGTTCGGCATCGAAAAAAACAATGTTGGCCCGGCCATTGGCGGCCGCCGTGAGGGCATAGGTGACGGGCGGTTTTGCGTCGAAGCGGATGGTGGCTTTCCCCGACTGGAAACCGTGATTAAACAACCCCTTCGCTACTTCCAGATAGGCATTTGTGTTGCCGTTTCGGGTTCTGATGGCCAGCGTCACCACCGACCCGCCCCCAAACGGGTAAGGAAACGGCGGTGCGTTTTCCGACGCTAACATGGCCTTGTAGACGCTCGCTCCCGACTTGTCGGCTGTCTTTTCGTATTGCCAGCCTTTTGGGCTGGTGGCAGGGGTTTGGGTGAAATGGTTCCCGGCGAAGGCAAGGCATACCGGGAGAATAAAGATAAGCAGTAATCTCATAACGACTGTTTAGGCGGTTTGTCTGCCAACCGCAGTGAAGCCGAAATATCGTTAAATCTGGTGAGATGATGTGTTGTTTTCGGGTTTACTTTTACGGTATGAATCCACGACCCCACACACACCCTATGCGCTCCTTTGTGGAGCAGGTTATTCAGCCAAACGATGCCGACTGGGAGCTTTTCGAGCAGATGCTGACCGAGCGAACCCTAAGCCGGAAAGATCATTTTCTCCAGGCGGGTGAAGTGGCCCGGCACGTGGCATTCGTGGAAAAAGGCCTGGTGCGGAACTACTACCTGAAGGATGGGAATGCCCACTCCGTGTATTTTTACCTCGAAGGGTCCATGTTTACGGATATTCACAGCCTGCTGACCGGCCAACCCTCCCGCTATTATTTCGAGGCCCTCGAAGATTGTCAGCTCCTGCTTATTGCCCAGACCGATATGGAACGGCTTTATGCCCAGTCGGCTATTTGGGAACGCTTTGGCCGACTAACCATGCAGCGGCAGGTGGTGGTGGTGCAGGAAATGAAAAACGCGCTGGTGTTCGACAGCCCCCAGGAACGCTACCAGCAGTTGGTTCGGCAAAAGCCCCGGATACTGGAGCGGGTGCCCCAACACATGATCGCTTCTTATCTGGGTATTACCCCCGTTCACCTCAGCCGTATCCGCCGGAATTTGTTAGAAACAGGGGCCTGACCGCATTCCTTAACTTTTGTTAATGCACAGGCTGTCGGGGCCTGCCACCTTTGTGATGTTGTTTCACTAAACACTGACAACATCATGAACAACTTGATTCTTGGAACCGGGCCACTGGGCCTGGCCGTCATGGATGAACTGGTGGCCCGGGGCGAATCGGTAACGCTCGTTAACCGAAGTGGCCACCTCACCGAACCATTACCCGCTGGGGTTCAGCTTGTTGCGGGCGATGCTGCCAACGCTACCCAGATTGGTCAACTGGCCCGCACCATGCGGGCGGTGTTCCTGTGCGTAGGTCTCCCTTACACCCAATGGGTAAGCCAGTTTCCTGCCATCGTCCGGGGTGTTATCGAGGGCGTAGCTCAGTCGCAGGCAGTGCTGGTGTTCGGCGACAACCTCTACGGGTATGGCGACCCCATGGGCGAGCCACTGCACGAGAGCAGACCTCTCCAGGCTACCGGGCGCAAAGGACGGTTGCGGGCCGAACTCGCCGACTGGATGCTGATGGCCCACCGGCAAGGGCGGCTGAACGCCGTTATTGGCCGTGCCTCCGACTACTACGGACCCCGCGTGAAGGATTCGGCCCTGGGGTCCGGTTTCTTTTCGCCTGCCCTAACCGGCAAAACGGCCACTGTATTGGGTGGGTTAGACATTCCGCACACTTATTCATTCATCCGCGATGTGGCCAGCAGCCTGGTTACCCTCAGTCATCAGCCCGATTCCTGGGGTCGGGCCTGGCACATTCCCAATGCCGAGCCCGTGACTTTCCGGCAACTGGTGGGCATGACCGAGCGGTTCATTGATCCTCCCCTGAGTGTGCGAACGGTCGGTCGGGTTGGGTTGCGGCTGGTTGGCTGGTTTAATCCGCTGGTGCGAGAAATGAACGAGTTGATCTACGAGTTCGAGAAACCATTTCTGGTCAGCCACCAGGACTACCAAACTGCTTTTGGCTCGTATCCAACTCCCTGGGAAGAAGGCCTTGCCGAGACTGTACAGTGGTATCGGCAGTATCTGGGGCAACCTGTTTTTTCACCCGCGGTTTAAAAAAAAATCACAGTAAACTGATTATCAACATGAAAAAGTCTCTGTTTGTATTTCTCCTGTCGGGCCTTGCCCTGTCTGCAACGGCGCAATCGCGTTTTTCGACGCGCGAAATCAGCGTCAACGCCTTCCGAAACCCATCAATCGGGTTAGAATATCGCCATCACCATGTGTCTGTACATGCCGGTTACTATCCGACCATTTTGAGGGATAACGCCATGACCAAAGAGGGGGCCGACAATAACACGACCTCATTTGTGCGGGCCGGCCTGACCTACTGGTTTCTGCCCGTCGGGCAAAAAGCCAATCCGTCTTCGTTCTACGTCTCGGCTTCCTATTTGCGGGGCCTCGACTACGACTACGCCGATAAGAACGGGATGATGGGCGAAGTAGGCTTCCGCTGGATGGTTTGGCAGGGGCTAAACCTGCGTCTTGGCGTAGCGGCTCTCAAAGCACCCGGTCAGTCGTGGCAGGTGAACCCAACACCGGGCATCAGCTATTCATTTTTGCTTCGCTAACTAAAAGTCTACCAATCAATTGGTTAATTTTCATGGCACCTGACATAACTGTTTCTCAATCAGTCAACCCCATCGCCCCGGCTGCTTCGTTGCAGCGGGCGGGGTGGCTGCTCATTATCGGGGCGGTGTTGGTAATGATTCCCTACACGGCTCTGACCATGACGTTCGACTACCCCGATATTCTACGGCTTTCACCGGGCGAAGTCCTCACCCGATTTCGGGCCGGTGGAGTTGGCCTGATTGTTGCCTGGTGGATTTTTGCCCTGTCGGGACTGCCCTTGCTGGGGGCAATGGTTCGGCTTGGTCAGCGGCTGGAGCCATACGACCCTGCCATTCGGGTGGCAACGGTTATTGGAGTTATCGGCGGGATTGTGCAGGTGGTGGGCCTGCTGCGGTGGCCATTGGTGGTGCCGGTGCTCGCCGATCTGTATGGCAGTGCCACCAATGACTCCATGCGAACCACGGCTACGGCCCTGTTTCAGGTAATTCATCAGTATGGCGGGGTCGTTCTGGGTGAGCATCTGGGCCAGCTTTTTTCCATCTACTGGACACTCAGTCTTACCCGCTCGCTGCAACGCCTTGGTCTGTTACCATGGGTGCTGATCTACGGTGGCTACCTGGCCTCTGCCCTTTATTTGCTGGCCCAAACCGAACTGATTGCTACCGTCATCCCGACATTCCCGGTGGTTGGCTGGGCCGGTCTGGTGGGTAGTTCGTTGTGGCTGCTCTGGTTGGTTGGGCTGGGTGTGGTTCTGCTGAGAAACCGCACGTTCAGTCAGCTACTACATGACTAATGCTTCACGATCTTTTTGGTGATTGGCTGCCCCTGCACCAACCCCCGAACAAAATAAACCCCGGCGGGTAAATCCGAAACCACAAAACGGCTGGTGTTGAAACCGGCTTTTGCAGTCAGCGAATTGCTTTGTTTGGCGATCCCTTGGGTGTCGATTAGGTCCAGCTTCATGTCTGGCTGATCGGTGGCACTGAAATACTTGATGTCGATCACATCGGTAGCCGGGTTGGGGTATGCCTGTAACGAAAGTGTGGCAATGTCTTCGTTGGGATCGGTCGACTGCAGGCCTAACTGTGTCTGCTTCTGTTTGAGCACTTCGTCAAGGGTAATCACGCCATTCATTTGCTCCAGCGGGTGGGCTGTCATGCTTGCCCGCTGGCCGGAGCGAGTGTAGAAACTGCTCCGAATATGAAGGGCCATTTTCGTCTCGGCAAACGTCACAAACGGATCATTGGTGGCCAACGCCTGCACCTGTTTGGGGTTGCCGCTCTGTCCCTTAAACGTGAACAAAGCAATTGGCTCTCCTTTGGCAAAAGGGCCATAGATCGTTTCCTGCGGGGTTTTGCCAATCACATAATAGGCTGACTTAGCCTCGCTCGCCGGGGCCGTGAAACCGTCGGGAGTCATCAGCTTATAGGGCGATTTGTCCCAGTTACCGCGTAGGTCACGTAATTCTGTTAAGGTGAAATCCAGGGGTACTTTCAGCGAAAATTGCGCGGTGGCTCCCCGGTCTTCCGAATCCGGGTTGTTGGCATTCGGGGTGTTATAACCGGGCACAATCCACGCGGTATACTGCGAAGTAGTCGGTTCAAACGTTACCATATACCGAACTTCGCTCGACGAGATCATGACGTTGTGCTGTGCCCAGGCAAGGGAGCCGCCCAAGCACAGAAGTAGTATAAAAACAGTATTTTTCATGGCGTTGGTTTATAAACGTGATTTGGTCTTCTGAATGACGAGGGGAACGCACAGGGGAGCCGGGCAACAGTCGCCAGCCTCCACAATAATTGGGCAACAACCGCTCAGCGGGCAGGTTCCCGTGCTTGATGCGACGGTGTAAATGCCTGGCTGCGTGATGGTAAAGGTGTTTCCGGTTGCCACCAGAGTCCCATCCCGAAACCAGCGAATGTCCTGATAGCTACTGGGAACAGTGGCAATAAACTGATCGCCCGCACAAAGCCGTACCGGCACACTGGCACACGACGAGGCTCTGTTATTGGCCGGATTGGGGTCCAGACTGCCAGTGGCCGTTGCACCGGCCACGTTGGTCAGGACTCCTTCAAGCTGCACCGTCATGGTCAGGATCAGGGTAGCCACCTCGCCAGCGGCCAGATCGCCCACCGTCCAGACCCCCGTTGCGGCATTGAAACTGCCTTTGGATACGGTGGGAGTGCCCTGTAGCTGTGTGACTCCATTGAGCGTGTCGGCCACGCTAACGCCAACGGCACCACCCGGCCCCAGATTCTGCACAGTCAGCGTGAAACTGACACTCGTGCCAATGGCCGCCACCGACTGACTCACCTGCTTGGTGAGGAACAGGTCGGCGTTGGCCTGTAGTAATTCGCATTGGGCCGCTGGTCCGGTAATGGTTCGATACTGCTCCAGCGGGTTCTGATTACCTAACAGTCGTTGTCCCGAAACCGAATAAAAACTGTTGGCAACGTTGAGTGAAAACCGTTGGTCGGCCTGGGTAATGAACGCGTTTCCGGGTTCAAGTGGACTCACAGGGCCAAAGCAACCATTTCCCCGAAAGGTGAACAAGGCAACCGGGGTTCCACTCACAAACGATCCGTAGTTGGTTTCAGAGGGCGATTTTCCAATTACGTAATAGTTGATCGATGGGTCCAGTCCCGACCCCGACCAGTCCTGACCGGGGTTGCCCGGACCCAGGCGGAGGGGTTCTTTCTCCCATGTTCCCCGAACATCTGTGATCTCGACAATTGAAAAAGAAGCCGGGACTTTAAGGGTATACTGGGCCGTTCCCCCGCGTTCGGTTGTTCCGGTATTGTTTTCGTTGGGGATGTTATATCGGGGCACTACCCAGGCCGTATAGCGGTTGGTAGTCAGGTCGTAGGTGACCTGAAAATCCACTACGTTAGAAGACTGCTGGGCGTAGCCTGCCCCGATAGTGAGGCATAAGTAGCTCCAAATCAGTATGCTTATAAATCGGCTCATAATACAGTATATGGTTTGGGTGAATGATGAATGGATAATGATGAATGCTATTCATCATTATCCATTCATCATTTCCTTATGGCAATTGCTCCCGAATGGTGAAGAACGGTAACTTGAAGCTGTTGCCCGGATGATTCTTGATCACATTCAGGTAAATGAACTCCACATCGTTGCCTGTACCCTGAAAAATCACCTGACCGTCGAGGTTTACGTCACCCACCTGATAGCCCCGTAACTTGTAAAAGGGCGTTTTTAGGCCATTACCCGGCGCGTTGGTCACCTGCAGGTAGGGTTGGTTCACATCGTTGTTTGACCCCTGGTAGATCACCAGGTTGCGAGGGGTATTGGCCGCGTTGTCGTTGAGGGCATTGCCTGCCCACATGGCCACACCCTGCTGCACCACCACCTGAGCCTGATCAACTGCCACCTGCGTATAGCTGCTGGTGCCTGAATAGGTGAAAATGGGTGTGCCGGGATTTCTGAAATCTACCGTGGTGGCCGTGGTCGAGAGGGGTAGGGCCGACTGACTCAGTATGCCGAGGTGATTCCGGTGCCGCACAGCCACAAAGTAGCTGCCGCTCAGAGCCTGCGCGAAAGTCAGCGAGGAGATTCCATCGACCTCCACAATGTCGCCATCGCGCTGGAGCAGGGCCGCCCGGCTGTCAACAATGGATGCGGAGTTGGCCGCCGACCGCAGTTCCACAAACACCCAATCGACAATGGCGTTGTTGCCCGCGATGGCCGTTACACTCGGCGACAGTGTGCCCACTGGCGTAACAGGACTGAGAGTGGCATAGGGGTGGCTGGCGGGCAGGTATCCTGCCGCACGGAGATCGTCGCGCATCAGCGGGCCGGTAACGCCAAACAGGGCACCCTGCAAATATACCTGTGGCAACAACCGGACAATGGGCGCAGCAATAACCGGGGCTGTGGTTATGGTTGCCTGATTATTGGCGGGTGTGCCATCTCCGACCGGTATGGTCGTGTTCACCGTAAAGGTCTGTGGCTGACCCACTGTGGGCAAGCCTGCAATAACCGGAATAGTGAGGGTTTCACTGGTCAGCGTAGCCAGCGAAACGGATTTAACACAGGTAACCAATTGACCGGTCACCGTGCAGCCAAACCCGTTCGAGGACGTAAAGCCGGGGGCCACTGTCACGTTGGCAGGCATCGTGAACGTAATGGAAACTGGTCCGGCGAAGTTACCCGTTCCGATGTTGCTCACCGAAATGGGCAAACTGCTTGTGAGCGTAGCGGTCAGGCTGGGCACGGGTTGTCCAATGCTAACGGACAGGTCAACGGCTCCGTTGGGCGGGAACACCGTCACGTAAGCCGTAGCCGTGGCACAGGCCGATCCAACGCCGTTGTCGCAAACCTGGTAAACGAATGAGTCTGTACCCACAAAGTCAGCAACTGGCGTGTAGGTGAAGTTGCCATTGGCGTTCAGTGCCAGCGACCCAAATGAGGGACCACTCAGCGGGGTGATCGTAACGGTTTGGGTGTTTCCTTCCAGATCCTGATCGTTAACCAGCACGTTGCCCGTAACCGATGTATTGCTGAATGTGCTGTAGGCATCGTCGTAGGCCAGTGTCTGATTCTGGGCCGGATTTGGTCGAACCAACACCATTACTGTTGCCTGATCGCAGAGGACAGGGTTGCCGTTATCGCATACCTGGTACACAAATGTATCGACCCCCGTAAAGCTGTTCACCGGCGTGTAGGTTACGCTGCCATTTGCATTGATCACCACGTTGCCATTCACGGGTGGTGTCACCAGGATCGGTTGCCCCAGTGGTTGTCCATCGGGGTCGCTGTCGTTGGCTTTCACCACTATCGTGACCGCCGTGTTGGGCGTGGTAGCTGCCCCATCGTTCTGAGCAATGGGGCTGTCGTTGTTGTTGGGGCCATTTGCCCGAACTTCAATGGTTACCAATGCCGTGGTGCATTGCGCACCCGGATTGCAAACCTGATACACAAAACTGTCTGTTCCGGTGAAATTGGCAGCGGGGGTATACGTATAACTCCCGGTCGCTGTGAGCGTTACGGTGCCATTGGCTGGTGCCGTTGTGGGCGTGGTAGTCACACTCAGCGAAAGCCCCGCCGATTCCCGGTCATTGGTCAGCACATTCCCGACCACGAACTGGTTCCTAACCGTTTGATTGAAATCATTCTGGGGCAGTGGCCGACTGGGCAACACCGTAACCGTGACTGAGTTGGTAGAACACTGGGCGGGCTGGGCAATGTCGCAAACGGTGTAGCTAAATGAATTAACGCCAAAGAAAGCCGGGGCCGGCGTGTAGGTCACGGTGCCGTTCGCGTTTACCACAACCGTTCCGTTGGCCGGTTGACTGGCCAATGTAACGGTCACGTTGGTACTGCTGGCGGGTAGTCCGTTGCGGGTATCGTTGGCCAGCACCGATATGTTGACCGGCGTACCTGATGCAGTTGTCACCTGGTCGGGACTGGTCAGGATCACCGTATTGACTGTTATGTTGACCGGGGCCGACGAACACTGGCCGGGCTGGGCAATGTCGCAGATGGTATACGTGAACGAAACCGGACCAGAGAAACCCGGTGCGGGCGTATAACTGATGGACCCGTTGGCGTTTACCGTGGCAGTACCAGTGGCCGGGGGTGAACTAACAAACACCGTCACGTTGGTGGTGCTGGCGGGTAGTCCGTTGCGGGTATCGTTGGCTAACACCGACACACTAACCGGCACCCCCGCATTGGTGGTTGCCTGGTTGGGGTTGGCAACAATAACGGCGTTAACTGTCAGGCTGACAGCGGCCGACGAGCAGATGGTTGTTTGGTTGGGCGCGCAAATCGTGTACGTGAATGAAGCCGGACCCGAATAGCCTGCGGGTGGGCTATAGTTGATGGTTCCATTGGCGTTCACCGTGGCCGTACCGAGTGCTGGCGGGGTGCTCACGGTCACGGTCACACTGGTGTTGCCAACGGGTTGCCCGTTTAGGGTGTCGTTACCCAGCACCGAAATGCTGAGAGGAATGCCCGCCGTAAGCGTCTGACTGTCGGGGTTGGCCTGGAGAACAGCACATTGAGCGGCTGGTCCGGTGATGTTCCGAAACTGTTCGAGCGGAGACTGATTTCCCCCGGCAGGTTGCCCCGAACGGGAGTAAAAACTATTGCCCACATTGAAGGATAAGTCATTATCCGCAGCCGCAATGAACGGGTCACCTGCCGGCAAAGGAATGATTTCGCCGAAACAGCCATTGCCCGCAAACGAGAACAGGGGCACTGGCGTGCCGGGCGTAAACTTGCCGTAATTAACTTCGTTGGGGGCTTTCCCGACAACAAAATAATTATAGGCGGGGTCAAGCGGGGTGGTGTAGGTTTGGTTGGGGTTGCCCGGCCCCAGCCGAATCGGGGCTTTGTCCCAGCTACCCGTTAAATCCTGCACATTGGTAATCGAAAACGAAGCCGGCACTTTAATGGTAAACTGCGCCGTACCACCCAGTTCGTCATTGCCTGTATTGTTGGCATTGGGGGTGGTGTAGTTGGGCACCACCCAGGCAATGTACCGTCCGGTAGCCACGTTGTAGGTGACCTGATAATCGACCGTGTTGGTCGATGGTTGAGCCAAAGCGAGATGGCTTCCAAGCAGGAAACAACCCCAGAGCAAGCAGGTAAAAAGCTTTTTCATTGATGGATAACGTTAAAGATTGATACTGTTTTTATGGGCAGGGAAAGTACTGAAATGTGCCTTACCGCCTGGTTTTAAGGTACTTGCTCGCGGATGATGAAGAACGGAACCCGCAGACTGTTGCCCGGATGGTTCTTCACTATGTTTTGGTAAATGAACTCTACATCGTTGCCTGTTCCCTGGAAAATCACCTGACCATCCAGGTTCACATCGCCCACCTGGTAGCCCCGCAACTTATAGAACGGCGTTGTCAGGATATTCCCCGGCGCAGTGGTCACCTGCTGATAGAGCTGATTTACGTCGTTGTTCGACCCCTGGAAAATGATCAGGTTTCGGGGCACACTGGGGGCATTGTCGTTCAGGGAGTTACCCGCCCACATGGCCACGCCCTGTTGCACAATCACCTGCGCCTGATCGGCGGCTATCTGGGTATAACTGGTGGTCCCCGAATTGGTGTAGACCGGCGTGTTGGGGTTTCTGAAATCCACTGTAATGGCCGTAGTCGACAGGGGCAGGGCCGACTGACTCATGACCCCCAGGTGATTCCGGTGCCGAACAGCCACATAATAGCTACCCACCAAGGTCTGGGCAAAAGTCAGCGAAGAAACCCCATCGACCTCTACAATGTCGCCATCGCGCTGGAGCAGGGCTGCCCGACTATCGACAACCGTGGCGGGCAGGCTGGCCGAATGCAGTTCCACAAACACCCAATCGACAATGGCGTTGTTGCCGGTGATGGCTGTTACGCTGGGGGCCATGTTGCCCACCGGTGTTTGCGGATTGAAGGCGGCATATGGGTTGCTGGGGGGGAGATAGCCTGCCGCACGGAGGTCGTCGCGCATGAGCGAACCAGATACCCCGAAGAGGGCACCCTGTAAATAAACCTGCGGCAATAACCGGATTGAGGGTGGCAATGGCTGAACCAGCACTGAAACCGTGGCCACATCACAGCGACCCGCCGTGTTGCACACCTGATACGTAAAACTGGTTGGCCCCGTAAAGCCGGGGGCGGGCGTATAGGTGTAGCTGCCCGTGGCACTCATCACCACGGTGCCGCTGCCGGGTTGGCCGGTTGAGTAGGATAGGGCCAGCCCCTGCGGGTCATAATCGTTTGCCGATACCGACCCCGTTTTCGACCCGTTAAGCTGCGTGAGCAACAGATCATCTACGCTAACCGGAGACAGCGTGGTGGCAGCCGGAGGAGTTGGTAATACGTTGATAGTCACCGTAGCCGTGGCGCACAGGGCCGGTGTGGCCCGGTCGCAAACCTGGTAATTGAAACTGGCTGATCCGGTGTAATTTGTTGGAGGTGTGTAAGTAATAGTGCCATCGCCGTTGACCGTTGCCGTTCCCTGGGCGGGTTGACTCACCAGTGTTGGGTTGGCCAACTGCCCGGCCAGTAAGCTTACACTGTTCGGCGGTACTGCGTTCGGGTCTGTATCGTTGGCCAGCACCGCCACCGTTACGGCTGTGTTCTGGTATGACCTAATGTTGT
The DNA here is from genome assembly GCA_031411995.1 of Cytophagales bacterium. Lineage (GTDB taxonomy): Bacteria > Bacteroidota > Bacteroidia > Cytophagales > Spirosomataceae > Rudanella. The sequence continues at coordinate 215,563 of JANOCD010000114.1, read as the reverse complement.
CATTGGTGGCAACCGGACGACTATTTCCCCCATCGGAATCCGGTTCTACATCAATAGTCACGCAGGTACTGGCACTCAAGCCCGCCGAATTACTGGCACTATAACAGAAACTGGCTACTCCCGTGAAGTTTGCCGGGGGCGTAAAGGTGTAGCTACCGTTGGGGTTGAGTGTTACTGTGCCGCTGCTGGGCAACCCCAGCAACGTGACCGTGAGCGGAAGCCCCTGCGGATCGCGATCATTGGTTAATACATTGCCCGATACCGGCGTATTGGGTCGGGTAATCGTAATGTCGCCCGTGACAATAGGTGCCAGCGCGGTAACGGTTATCGTGGCTGTTGTGGTGGCGCAGGTCGTGGGCGTAAGGCGGTCGCAAAGCTGATAGGTGATCGTGTACGACCCTTGCCGGGTGCCCACGGCCACACTCACCGACCCCGTTGTCGGATTCAATGTTATCCCTGCCGGATACGTTCCTATGGGTGAAACGGTGGCATTACCCCCCGCTCCCAGGGTAGCCGGTTGCGTATTGACAATGTCGTTTGTGACCACGTTAGCGATCGCCACCCCGCCCGTTCCCGACGATACCGTTCCTGAATCGGGATTAGCGGTCACACTTGAACTAACCACCACCGTGAGCGTCGCAATGTTATTGGTCACGCTGCTTTCGGCGGTGATCGACACAAAATGGGTGAATGTCAGGGTTGTTCCCGCTGTGGCAACTCCCGGCGTAATCGGCACAGCGAAAGTCGTACTGGAGCCGCTGGCAATGGTTGTTGAATACGTACAGGTAACGTTCGACCCGGTGGTGGCGCAGGCAAACCCATTGCTGGTGAACGAAGGGGGCGTGGTCACATTGGCGGGAATCACCAGTGTTGTGGTGATGGTGCCGGTGGTCGCGGCCGAACCAACGTTGCTCACGGCGATGGGTAAACTGCTGGTTTGGCCCACCAATAGTGAAGGAGTGGGTAAACCAATCGACGTGGTTATATCGGCTAAACCAATTACGGCCACAGTTGGCGAACACGAACCTGTTGCCTGTGCCGAACTAACTGACAGTGTCCGGGTGCCAACGGCTCCTGAGCCATCGTAGGCAATGGGAATAGACAGTGCCGTTTGGCTGGAAGCCAGCGAGGTGGTGACCGAAGCCGGCACTGAGGTGAAACCGGGGCCGGTTAGCGAGGCCACCACAATTTGACCATCGCGGACTGTCGTGATCGGAATGGTGAGTACCCCCGTTGAGGGAACCCCGATCACGAATGTGCCGGCAACGGTTGCATTAGCGCAGTTGGCATAAATGAAAGCCCCTTCTTTTATTCGCCAGAACACCTGCGATCCGTTGGATGGATAGGTCGAAAGGGGGTTGGTGATGCCCGCGTTGGCGGGGCCAAAGGCGGTATCATTGGTGTCGATGTTATTGTCCAAACCATCCTTGTCCGTATCGACTCCGGCCAGGGTCAGGTTGGCTTCGCTGGTATCGGATTTTGTGTCGTTATCGCTGTCCGTGTCAATGTAATCGGCGGTGTCGGTTCCGTCGGTGTTCACGGGCGTTAACCCACCCGTTGCTGAATAGGCGGTGGGTAAGCCCGATGCCGTCACGGTGGTGCCGGGGGCAATGAAGCCGCTTGTTGTTTGCGCTTCGATGTTATCGGGAATACCATCCCCGTCGGAATCCAGATCGAGGGCATTGGAAATTCCATCGCTATCGGCATCCGTCAGCAACCCTTCCGTATCATCAAGGATACCGTCGTTATCATCGTCAATATCAGTGGCATTGGGAATCGTATCGCCATCTGTATCAAGAACCGGCACGCAGGTAGTCGCCCCAAACACAATTCCGCCCTGCCCGTCAAAGGGGAAATTGGCAGTTCCTGCATTGGTTCCAATTTTTGAATAGGTAATATCGAAAGAGGATACGCCTACGTAGGCAAGCCCCACCGTAAAGGCCGGATTGACTCCGTCGGTGCCGGGCTGATTTTGTGTTCCCTGGAACCGAATTGTGGGTGAAGCCGAGGTGGAAATCACCGTTGTGTTGGTTGGGCTACTAAGTTTGTAGGAGAACAAGTCACTTTTGTTGACGATAACCGACTCAAGGGAGCCATTGTCTACGTCGTTATCAATGTCGCCCACGGTAAACGATCCCTGGAACGGAACGGGCGTGTTGGTTCCTGCTCTTACCAGTGTCCAGCGAACTGTTGAAGTCAATGCACTGGGAGTCGATAGGCCGGAGATGGCATATCGGGCTAATGTAGCCCCTGATACGCTGGTGAAATTATCGAATCGAGGGAAGGTGGCATCGGCAATCCCCGAATAAGTGATTACCTCCCCAATCATATCGACCGACTGACCCCCTATGTTTGCCACGTTCGGATATCGCCCACGCCGGCCAACGCCTTGCCCGGTGACCGTGGGAGGAGTGGGAAACGAAAAAGCCGTAAATCCGTTCTGACCCGGCACCGGACAGGGAGCTATTTTAACCCCCACTGTGGCCGTTGTCGAGACCGTACAGGTGTTAGCATCCGTCACGGTAACCGTGTATGAGCCTGGAGCTACGTTGGTCAGGCTTTGCGTAGTGGCTCCCGTACTCCAGGCATACCGATAGGGTGTGCGTCCCCCCGATACGGTCAGCATAACTCCTCCGTCTGCCGAGCTGGCACTGCTGCTATTGGTCACCGTGGCCGATGCCTGCAAGTTGCTATATTGCACAAACGGAAAAAACACGGGGGTGCTTGATGCAACGCTGACAACATTGGCAATAACAATCTGGATTTCATCGAAATTCCTCGTGGTCATAAAGCCAACGGCTATCTGCCCCGTCCCCGCCAGTTGTGGCAAATTCATCAAGGTAGAACTCGATGACGATTCCTGAAGAGTGCCGTTCAGGTAGGTGCGGATGGTGGTTGAGGGCAGCAGGTTAGACCCCAGCGAACTATTGTTGCCCAGCACGAAACCCGCAATGGCCCCTGCCCCGAACACGGTGGTTCCCCCGGTCTGATTAGCATTGACCGAAATTTGCCCGCCACTTCCCGAACCCAGGGCCGCATTAATGGTGGCCGAATTGGTTAGTGTGGCATCGGCTACGTTGGCCGCGTTGGCCACATTGCCCGCCCCGAATCCCAGGAAACCACCCACCCCGCCTGTTCGGCCATTAACGACCCCGGCATTAGGATAGTTGTTCACCGTTAGGGTTCGGTAATTACAGGGCAGAGTTTGCGCCTGAGCTGTACCCATCAAGCACTGGAACAATACAGCAATGAAGATAGCGTAGACGTTTAACTTCATATAATTAACGTGAGTATACTAATCCTGCGAAACGGCTTTATAAAGTCAGCCCAAAGGTCGATTTTATAGAAGAAGTAGAGTTACTAGACTTAATTTTGAGCGAATGTATGAAGTATAATTAATACATATGCTTATATTAAAGAAATTAATATTTTTTAGTACATACGCTAGTAGCCACTAACATGAAAAATGCCGGTTTGAACCGGCATGATGCAGTAGACAGGCGTAGTACAGATGCGAGATAAGACTTCCGGGTTATGACCCGGTTTCATTTTTGTTTCCGCAGAAAGATGTTGTTGCTGATCGATTCCAGCCGTAGTTCCGGTCCTCCGCTCAATAACGTACCTTCCAGCAAATAGCCCACGATTGGATTTTTCGGGCGTTTGTTTTTGAAGTCGATAGTCAGGTCGGAATACACCTCGCCCGTAATGGTTTTCATGGCTACGTTAGCTCCTTTGGCAACCGGCCAGCTCATATCCACAAAGCCACTGATCGACTTGGCCCAAACAGAATTCATGGCTCCTTCAATGTCGATGTTGCCATTGATTGTTTCCACCCGCAGGGCGGCCCGCTGAGGCAGGTAGATGACGTAGTTTATTGTACTGCAAACAGAAAAGTGGTCGCCATCTTTATTCTGTTGCCAGGTAGAGCGAGTGCCAGGGCAATCTTCTGCCTTTCCCTGTTTAATTAGTTCGCGGTCGAAATCGGTGTTGAGGCTAACAGCCTGTGCGGTTGAGGCCGATTCGACCCGAAGGGCATCGTTCAGTTTTCCGTTGTTGATCGTTGCGGCAATGCGCACCGAAACCTCCGACTTGTCCCAGTAGCGCACCTGAATCGTATCGCCAAACTTCAGGTTGAGGTGTACGGCCTGACCCGATGAGAGGGGCAACGTTTTGGTGATGATTTTCTGCGAGAAAACGGGATTCACCAGAAATAAAATAGATAACAGAAGCAGGATATTTTTCATGGACAAAGCTGGAAAGGATAAACTGGATAGAAACTCGATTATTTCTGTTTGCGGATGTAGATGTCGCTGTTGATCGTTTTCAGTTGTAGGTCAACACCACCACCGTTGGTCGTACCGTGGGCGTTGTAGCCACCACCCATGCGCGTCATGCCGTCTTTTTTGTTCACACCCATGTCAAAATCGGTGTAAATACCCCCGTTGATATTGCTCAGTTTGAAATCGGCCTTCGTTGTTGCCGGTAACGTGATGTCGATAGAGCCATTGATGGTTGTAATAGCCGTTGGCTTAAGCTGATTAAGCGTCGAAAACACCACTTTAACTTCGCCGTTGGTCGTATTCGCCACTATTGGCCCCGTCACGTCTGTCAAATAAATGCTACCATTATTCGTCCGTAGCTCCAGATCGCCATCCGTGTTCTGAATCGTTACGTGACCCATATTCCAGTTAATTTGTTGAAAGAGGATAGCAACTTTCTGCGGTATACGAATCGTGTAGGGCATACTTTTGGGCGTAGCACTTTCGATACGAATTCCCCCACTTTCTGTTGTTACGGCTAAACCAATTCCCGAGTTATCTACGGCAGTGTTATACAAGGGTCTAAGACCTTTCGCCTGTTCGGGCAAGACTGGTAGCTTGGCTGTAGTCTGAATTAGTAGCTCGTTTCCACTGTAGCCCTCAATTTTCACGTTAGCACCATTCAGCATGATGGTCACTTTTTGGTCGCCCGTGTTGGCCAGTTTCGTTTTGTATTCCTGAGCATAAAGCACAGTCAATTGACTAAGGCATCCGATGCCCAGTAACAGCATTTTTTTCATGATATTGGAAGACTAATTATGTTGATTTACGAGGGGGAACGAGCGTCGTTTGCCAATGCACCGGCTCCTTCTTCAGCTTTGAGCCGAACCACCTCCAGCACCTGCTGATTGCGGGCCATCCATTGCATGTCGGCGGCTGCCCGTTTTTCCTTGATAGCAACCAGCGCGTCGATCAGCGTGAGTTGTACGTGGGGGTCTTTCTGAATACGGAGCGACTGAATCAGGGCCTCACGGACACCAGCCTCGCGTTCAAAACGCTTCAGAGCCTGACAGGCCGCCACCCTGACGTTTACATTGGCATCGAAGTTGAGCGTGTTGATGAGGAGTTGCGTAATTTCCTGGTCGGCCTGATCGAGTTCCGAACTCTGATTCACGGCCTGAATCCGGTCGCTTGCCGAAGTCTTCGTCACGGCATCAAAGGCCAGTATTTTTTTAATTGACTCCCCCTCCAAACGATCATTTGCCGACAGCAAAGCCCAGCCAGATGGGTTTGGTTGCGAACGGGAATAGAAACGGCCACCCGCAAAGCCAATCAGCAAGAGCGTAAGCCCGGCTGCCAGGCGCATTCCCCAGGTGGTCAGTTGACGAACCCGCCCAATGGATCGAATTGGGCGCGGGGCAAACTGTTTGTCCAGCCGACTAACAAAATCAGTTGATGGCTGTTGCGACTGAGTATCTGTAACGTATTGAAAAAGAGCCGCGTGTTGTTGTAAATGAGCTGGGATTGGCTGGATATACCGGAAAAAATCGCGGAGTTGTTTCTCTTCGTCAAGGGTTGTTTCACCGGCAAAATAGCGGGTGAGCAACGCATCAATGGTTGGCTTCATAGTCGTTCAGTTTTAGGTAACCGTCGCGCAGTCGTTGCCGTGCCCTCGACAGCGTTACGCGGATTGTGTTGACCGAGAGGCCAGTTACCTGTTCAATTTCCTCGAAGGAATATTCCTCCACATCGCGCAGATGGAGCACCAGTTTTTGGGCATCGGGCAATTCGCCGATCAGTCGCCGAATCTGTTCCGAACTGTCCGTAAGTTCCGTTTGCCGGTAGGGCGAAAGCTGTTCAGCAGCCACATGACTCATATCCGCGTTATCAACGGATTGCTGACGGGAGTGAGCCTTCAGACGATCCAGACACAGATTTTTAGTCATTTGAACGGCTAAGGCTTCCACGCTCTGATAGGTATCCAGTTGTTGTCGGTTGGACCACAGGCGCATCAGCACATCCTGCAAAGCATCCTCGGCATCTTCGCGGTTGCGAAGAAACATCGTAGCCAGCCGGAAAAGTCGGTTCTGAACGGGCAGAATCCGTTGCTTGAAAGCCTGTAAATCCATGTCAAAGGCAAAGACGACCGAACCTGGAAAACATTACAGACCTGATGGAAATTAGTTTGGTGGTTTTGGGCAGTCAAGGGGTCGGTCGCCTACAACCAGTCGATCAGGAGCAAAAGGGCGAACGAAGCAATGCCTGCAACAGTGCTCGTGAGGGTCCAGGCACGGAGCATTTGGGATACATTCATCCCGGAAAAGCGCGAGATTACCCAAAAGCCTGAATCGTTAGGAAATGAGCAACACACACTGCCGCAACAAATGGCCAGCCCTACATGGATGGCATTGGCCCCGGCAGGTGCAATCATGGGAGCCATGAGCGAGGCCGTGGTGACAGCCGCCACCGTTGCCGAACCCTGAGCAGCCCGCAAAATAGCCGTGAGCAAAAAGCCCAGCCACAACAGCGACAGGTTCATGGATGAAAGCGTTTTCACGAGCGACTCGGCAATGCCCGACCCATTGATGATGGCCCCAAACGAACCACCGGCCCCCACAATCAGAATCAGCAACCCGGCATTGGCTCCGCCATCGGCCACAATTTCTTCAAACGATTTCCGACGATATTTGCTCAACAACACACCCGCCATGGCCACCCCAACGAGCATGGCCACATTTTTGTCGCCAATGAACGCCAGAACGGGCCGGATCTCGCTGGTTGGCGGCAAAAAATTGGCGGTCAGGCTCCCCACCAGGATCAGCAAGATCGGGAACAGCAACACGAACATCGACAGCCCGCCCGACGGTAGGGGACGATTGTCGATGAGGGGCGTTTTTTCGAGGATAGGTTCTTCGTCCACGATCTGCATATGGGTTTGTTTGCCAAAATACAAGGCCGCAACCAGACCAATGATCATTGGCGGCAACGCCACCAGCATTCCCCAGCCAATAAAAATGCCGGGGTCCAGTTTCAACGTACCCATTACGGCTAACGGGCCGGGCGTGGGCGGTACAATGCAGTGCGTGCCAATGCCTGCCAAAATGAGGGCCGTAACGAGCGTTACCAACGGAATTCGTGTGGTGCGAGTGAGGTCGCGCAGGAGGGGCATGAACACGATAAAAGCGGCATTCAGGAATACCGGAATGCAGACAATATAACCCGTGATCGCGATGGCTAAGGGAGCGCGTTTGGCACCCACCGCCCGCAACAAAAGCCCCGCGATTTGCTCCGTTGCGCGGGAATCGGCCAGCATATTCCCTAATATTATGCCTAAGCCAATCACCAGGCCAATGCTGCCCAGTGTTTGCCCGAACCCATCGCCGAGCAGTTTGGCAACGGTCAGTAGGGGCAGACCCGATGCCAGTCCGGTGAGCAGACCTACGCCCGGCAACACAAGAAACGGATTGATTTTTAGCCGGATAATGGCAAAAAGCAGCAACGCAATGGCTACCAGAAAAAGTACAAGTAAATAGGAATCGGACATGTAAGGCAGGGGTTTTCGGAGAAAAGAAAACCCCGAACCGATACTACCCGGCCCGATTTTCACTCGGCCACAAATATCTTTTTGTCGGTGATTAACTCTCGATGTTGATCCAGAAACCGCTTGAATTGCCGGATTTCTTCTAACTGCCGCTTGATGGGGTGCGTAAGTGGGTAACTCTCCACATACACATCCTCGAAATCGGTAATGACGTATTCCATCAGCCGGATTCCCTTGCGTTTGAGGGCGTGGAGATATAGGTTCTGGTGGTTGTTCAGATAGCGGTCCTTCTGGTAGGATTTGGTCGTTTTCAGATCAACGGCTTTGTATTTGCCAATCAGATCCACATAGCCGTAAAACAACACATCTTCGATTTCCCACTGGCAATAGACCTGCACCTCCACAATGGGCCGGGGCAGCAGTTTCCTCACTTTGGCCAGAATATCGGGGTCGAATCGGTCTTCGTCGGTGCCTTTAACCACGGCTTCTTCAAACGAAATGCCTCGTTCCTGAGCCGCCGTGGTGGGCACTGGCACCCGGTTGATCACGGCGATCATATCCTGATCCGACAGGGTACTCCCGCGCAGATACCAGGAAAACGTGTTGAGCAGCGTGGGGTAGAAACGATATTTGATCATGGGAGTTAGTGTTGCTTCTCTCCCCTCAGTTAAAAAACGGAAAGGTGACCGCCACAAACGGCATTCCGACGCGGTGCCGGTATCGTTTGTTCCCATCAGTGGGTTTTATGTCGCGAAAATACATCTCGGCGGTTTGCCACTGGTAGCCCCCTTTTATGGCTATCCGTTGGTTAATATGAATGCGGGCATACACCTCAGTAGCCAGATTGCCAACGTCATTGTCGCCCAGCAACCGAATGTTAACTCCGGTAGGCCGCATCCGCTGGTATCGGTTGTCGCCCGTAAAGAATACCGTTGAGTCTGTTTTGGCTCCCGCAACGATATAAGACCCCGACGAGGTTATGACCCTCCCAATGCGCGATTTTCCAAAGGCCAAACCCAATATGTCGGCACTGCCACCCAGATCAACGGGGCCAAGGTGAACTTCGGCACGAATGCCGAAATTGAGGGAGGTATTCGTCACATAGTCGAAGCGGACGGTATCGATGTTTGCCGATTTCAGGGAAGGGCCGAGGGCTTCAAAACCAGTGGCTCCACGGGTAAGGCGGGCCGGGGCAGTATAGAAGTTCAGATTATCACCGAAATACTTTGCCAAACGGGCTGTCCAGCCAATCGAAATAAGTCGTTGATTGCCAAGGTTAAGGAGTTGGAAATAGGTTAAAGAAGGAGCGTAGTTCTCCTTTTTAAACGCAAAGCCAAAGTCAGCCCCGCTTTGAACCCGGCTCGATACGGGTTTCTGCGCAAATCCTGGCAGCGTGGCCAGTAAGCAAAAAATGAACAAATAGTTCTTCATGAATGGGTAATGTAGTATACCGACAAATATAACGGCCAACAGCCATGTTGGGTAAACAATCTTAGCCAACCGCCCAACCTGAACCTAAAACAATAAGCCAGAAGCCGGGTTGGAAAAGTAACGTTTCTACCCTGATATGATTCATGAAACCTGGCTCCGTGGCCCGCTGCCTAATGTGCCGCCCCTGTTGCAACCTGTGGCCCATGCCCTGTTGCAGGCACGTGACGAAATAAACGAATTGATGATTGACTTCTCTGACAGCCGCCTTTGGGATCGCCCGGCGGGCTTGGCTTCGGTCGGGTTTCATTTGCAACACCTCGCCGGGGTGTTGGATCGCTTGCTTACCTATGCACGCGCCGAATCGCTGACAATCAGCCAGTTGGCCTATTTGTCGGCGGAAGGAAAATCCGTCAACGGGCTAACATCGGCGGCCTTAGTAGCTGCTTTCAACGAGCAATTAGAGCAGGCATTAGCCCAGATTTTGGCAACCGACGAAACCACGCTGACTGAGTTCCGGAGGGTGGGTCGGGCTGGTTTGCCTTCCACCGTGCTGGGCCTGCTGGTGCATTCGGCCGAGCATACCATGCGGCATTTGGGGCAATTGATTGTGACGGTGCGGGTTGTGTCCGAACGCAACGCCACGCTCTGATGTTTTGAGTCTACCAATGAAAAACGAACCGCAGACCCGCCACAGCCCCGATTTGCCGCCCCTGCGGTTTTCTCTCAACCTGCTCTACGTGGGTCGCCTGCTGCTCGGCATGGCAGCCGCGCCAACTGTGCTGACCACCGAAGCCGTGGATGCCATCGACGATCAGATCGAAGCTGTTACCGACGAGTTGGTGGCCACCGAACTGCTCCACGAAGCGGCTGTGCTGGTGGGCGATGTGCAGGCTTGATGCCCTCCACTAGCCCGTTGCGACATGATTAGAGATCGGCAAGCGAGAGTATGTATTTTATTTACGCAATCGTTCCCGACATCGTTTGCGCAAATAGAGTTACTATGCCTTGTTAAAGTGGTTGATAAATTAATATAATTTGGGGAAATAATTGACTTGAAGTCAGTTTGTTACCACAAATTACTATGGTTACTTCGTTTCCTGCCCCCGCCCGCGTCCGATCTCAAACCTACGGTTTTTCAGACGTATATCTGAACCCGTTGATTCAGCCGTACAAGCTACAGTTCAATCCGGCTGACAAAATTCCGAAATACAAGCAGATTGTGCAGTCGATTATCACCGACATCGAGCGGGGCGTGTTGCGAAACGGCGATCAACTGCCCTCCATCAGCGAACTCAGCATCGACTATTACCTGGCGCGAGACACCGTGGAAAAAGCGTATCGCGAACTCCGCGAACGGGGCCACCTGACATCGGTGCAGGGCAAGGGCTATTATGTGCAGGCGGGTGAGGCTAAAAAACTCAAAATACTGCTCATTTTCAACAAGTTGAGTTCATACAAAAAGATTATCTACTACTCGTTTCTGAAAGCCCTCGGCGACCGGGCGACGGTCGATCTACAAATTCACCATTACAGTGTCGTTACGTTTCAGCAGATTATCGAGCGGAGTTTGGGGAAATACAACTACTATGTGGTGATGCCCCATTTCACACAGGACTTAGACAAAGCAGATTACATGAAGGTGTTGGAACAGATTCCGGCCAACGAACTGGTTTTGCTCGATAAAGACGTGCCCGAACTGCCGGGTGCCCCGCTGTGTATACATCAAAACTTCGACAAAGACATTTGCGGTGCCCTGGAAACAGCCCAGGATCTGCTGGCCAAATATAGCCGGATGGTGTTGGTGCTGCCCAGCGATGGCAACTATCCCGTGGAGATCGGGCGGGGCTTTCGGTCATTTTGCGTAAACTACGGCAAGGAATTCGCCATTAAGGAGAACGCCGTCCACGAACACGTTCAACCCGGCACGGCCTATGTGGTGGTGGAAGAAACCGACCTGTCCGAATTAGTCAAAAAAGTGTGGCAGTCGGGCTATCAGCTTGGGCGTGAGGTAGGTATCATTTCCTTTAACGAAACAACCCTGAAAGAACTGCTGAACATCACCGTTGTTACTACTGATTTTGAAGCAATGGGCTACACAGCCGCATCGCTCCTGCTCGACAACCAGCGCATCAAAGTCAAAAACCCCTTCTACATGATTCGGCGGGGATCGGTATAGTGAAAGAGTGAAAGAGTGGCTGACGCATGATCTGGTCGTGCGTCAGCCACTCTTTCGCTCTTTCACTCTTTAGTAACCCGCATTCTGCGTGTACAAGCCCGGTTTGGTGTCTAATTCGGTTTGGGGAATGGGGTAGATTACGTAGTTTTTCTGGAACGGCTGCATCTGTTTTTGCACGTCTTCGGCGGTGATCCAGGCAGGGATGATGGTTTCGATCAGGCCACTCCGCACGAGGTCGTGCCAGCGCGACCCTTCGCCCACAAACTCAAGCCGACGTTCCTGGAGCAGTTGCGGAAACGTCACGTTTTTGAGAGCCGCCAACCCCGCCCGTGTCCGAACCTGATTTACAATCGCATCCACATCCGTGGCCGTGCCGCCCGTTGCTCCGCGCAGGATGCACTCGGCTTTGAGCAGTAAAATGTCGGTGTAGCGATGCACAATAAAGTTGATGGGCCAGTCGATCCGGTTGTTGGTTGGCACTTTGGTCAAATCCACGTATTTTTTGACAAACGAACGGGTTTCGGCTACTCCATTGTAGGTAAAGCCAGCCTGAATCGTGAAGGCCTTGCGGGTGTCTTTGGCATCGTAGGCATTCAGCAGGTCGGTGGCCACCGGGCGAATGGTGAGGCCACCCTGAACGGCTTTTCCGTTGGCCAGAAAATAGGAGTCCGGCACCAATAGCCACGCAAAGGTGCTACCAACAATAGGCACAAGGCCGTTGGCATATTGAATATCGAAAACGACTTCGGCATTGTTCTCGTTGGTAAACGAAAAGATGTTGGCATAGCTTGGCAGCAGCGAAAACCGGTTGCTGGCAATAACCTCGTTGAGCAGCGTCAGAGCCTGATTCCACTCCGAAACGCCTAAACCAGGCCCTTCAACGTTGTAGGTAGGGCCGGAGCGGGTCATATGCACGAGGGCCTGCGTTGCCTTGGCTGCCCAACGTGTGGCTCGGCCTTTGTCGGATGCGGCATAGACATCGGGCAGGTTTTGCCCCGCAAATTGTAGATCCGACAGAATCAGATCATACACATCGGTCACTGAACTGCGTGGAATGTCGAGGGCTTCGATAGCCGTTACGGGGCGATCAACAACAGGGACTTTGCCATAAAATCGAACCAGATCGAAGTAGAAAAAAGCGCGTAAAAAGCGAGCTTCGGCTTCGAGCCGGGTACGCAGGGCCACATCGGTGATGATCTTGCCATTGTTTTTCAACTGATCGAGCAGCACATTGGCCCGGTAGATCCCATTGAAGTTGAAGTTCCAGCCATCTATAACATACGGATTGCCGGCAATGGTTTTGTGAAAACTGTTGATGCCTTCCCAGTCGCGCACCCCCCCATCCGAAACGGCGTAGAGGTTATCGGAACGGGTTTCCGACAGGTTCAGTTGCCGGTCGGGATAAGTCCGCAAACTACTGTAAACGGCGTTGGCTGCCTGGATAAAATCGTTGGGCTGCGTATAGAACGTGACCGTGGTAGCTGCCGAAATAGGCACCTGATTCAAATCGTTGGTGCAGGCCGTCAGCAGCAGGGCTGCCAGAGCCGGGTATAAGAAATGAAGTTTTTTCATGATATTAAAACGTAACGTTTAAGCCGAAAATCAGGGAACGGGAGAGGGGTAGACCGCCATAATCGCCCGGTTCGGGGAAGGCCCCGCTACCGCTGAGATCTGTGTTGGAGGCTTCGGGGTTGAACCCGCCCTTATACTTGTCGCGGCCAAAGAAATTCTCAGCCGTCACATAGAGCCTTGCTCCTTGAATTTGGGGCAATTTGGCTAGGGTTTTCAGATCGTAACCAAGCGTGATGTTCCGCACCCGGACATAGTCGGACGAATAGAGCCAGTCGGTGTTTTTGATGCGGCCAAAAGTTGAGTAGGCTTTGCCCACCTCACCCGCGCCGGGGTTCTCGGCCGACCGCCAGCGATCCCGGAAAAAGCCGAGTGCATTGTCGGTGAAACCCTGCCCGGTGCGACCCAATGCCCGGCCCAGCAGCGAATAAATGGACCCGCCGTTTTGTCCCTGCACCAGCACCGTGAGGTCGAACCCCCGGTAACGAACCGAGTTGGTGATGCCCCAGATGTAGTTTGGGTTGGGGTGGCCCACAATCACCCGGTCGTTTGCGTCGATGGTGCCGTCGTTGTTGGCATCGAGGTATTTGGGGTCGCCTGCCACCTGCGTACCATATTTGGCCACTTTATTGTCGATGTCCTGCTGCGACAGAATGCCGGTTTGGCGTACCACATAAATGCTGTAGAGCGGCTCTCCCACCCGCAGCAACGAGTGCGAAATATCGAACGCCGACGGAATCAGTACCTGCGACTGTCCACCCGCCAGGGCCACCACCTTGTTGGAGTTGTGGCTGAAGTTGAGGGCCGTTGTCCATTTCAAGGCACCCACGGTATTGCGCGTGTTCAATTCTAATTCCCAGCCCTGGTTTCGAACGCTGCCTGCGTTGCTCAGGTAGGTGCCAAAACCCGTTGTTGCCGGAATCGACACGTTGAGCAACAAACCTTCGTTCAGCTTGTTATAAACATCGAACGACATACTGACGCGGTTATTGAGAATGGTGGCATCCAGACCCAAATCGAACGTTTTGGAGGTTTCCCAGGTCAGGTCAGGGTTATTGATCCCGCCGGGAGCCTGCCCAATCCCGGCCACTCCGTTGAAGGTATAATTGGCCGTTGCCAACTGCGAGAGGGTGCTGTAATTACCGATGTTGTAGTTACCCGCCGTTCCCCAACTGGCCCTGATTTTCAGGTCGTTGATGGCCGGAATTTTCTTCATAAACTCCTCCTGCGAAATTCGCCAGCCAACCGAGGCCGAGGGGAACAGTCCCCAGCGGGTGTTGGCTCCAAACCGGCTGCTTCCGTCGCGCCGGATACTGGCCGACAGCAGGTATTTATCGCGGAAGTTGTATTGCGCCCGCCCAAAGTACGACAATAACACATTGCGTTGTTCGGTGGTGTTGCCCGTTACGGCGTTGGCCGCGTTGAGCGTCGTGATCGAGTTATTGCTGAACCCGCCATTTGCGTTGAGCGTGGCTGTTTCGAGTTTATCGGTATTATAGGAATAGCCCCCTAACACGTTCACAGTATGGTGATTGCCAATCGTTTTGGCATACGACAGGGTATTCTCATTTACGAACGTGCGTTTGCGGTAGCTGTTATAAGAGCCACCTGTGAGCGTGGTAAGCTGCGCCAGCCGGGCTGCCAGCGACGAGGCTACCGAATAGGGTACGTAGGTTTTAGCACTGTTGTCCGTGTTGTCGAGATTAATGGTTGTTTTAAAGAAAAGGCCCTTAACCAACTGGTATTCAGCAAACAGAGAGCCGATTGTTCGGAACCGTTTGGTCTCGCCAACAATGCTCTGCAATTTGCCAATGGGGCTGTTGGGCGATACACTCCAGCGGTACTGCCCGTTGTTGCCCACGTTCGGATAAACGCCCATCGTATCTTCCTGAACGGGCGTAAAGCTCACCAACTGGTGCAGAATATTATCTTTGCCCTCCACGCCGGGGTCGTTGTTGATCGAGAAGGTCGGGGCGAGGTTCATGCCTATTTTCAGCTTTTTGCTGGCGTTCACTTCCACGTTGGCCCGCGCCGAGTAAGCCGTGTAATCGGTATTGATCACCATGCCCTCCTGCCGGGTGTAGTTTCCTGACACGTAATAGCGCACAAAATCGTTTCCCCCACTGGCCGACAGTTGGTGGTTTTGCACCATCCCGCGCCGGAACGCTTCGTCCTGCCAGTCGATGTAGCGAAGGCCCGGATGCCCCGGCATTGCCCAGCGATCGTCGGTCATAAAACCCGTGTTCACTTGGCCCACCGGAAGGTTCAGTAGCACCCGGCGTTGCTCGTTGGTTTGGGAGGCCGTGCGGTTTGCCGCCGATGCAACCCATTGGGCATTAATCATTTCAGTGGAGCGATCAACCCATTCATCGGCACTGAGCATATCTAATTTGCGGGTGCGTTCCAGATACCCGGCATAGGTATTGACTGAGATTCGCGCCCGACCTGAGTTGCCTTTTTTGGTGGTAATAAGCACCACGCCATTGGCCGCCCGCGAGCCGTAGATTGCCGCCGAAGCCGCATCTTTCAGCACCTGCACCGACTCAATATCGTTGGGGTTCATGTTGTCCAATGGGTTGCCCGTTGAGTAGCCACCCGCTGTGTTGGGGGCCGCCGTTGCCAGCGGAAACCCGTCGATCACATACAGAGGTTCGCTGCCCGCCGTGATGGAGCCGTTGCCCCTCACCTGAATGCTGAATCCCTTGCCAAGGCCTCCGCTGGTTTGTTTCACCTGTACCCCGGCCAACTGCCCCACCAATGCCTGATCGACCCGAAGCAGGGGGCGTTGATCGAGGGTTTTGGCATCGAAAGAAGCCACCGCGCCCGTCACATCGCCTTTGCGGGCAGTGCCGTAGCCAATCACAACCACTTCGTTGAGGGTTTTATTGCCGGGTTTGAGTTGAACTGAGAATGTAGTCTGGTTATTCACGGCCACCTCTTCGGCTACGTATCCGATAAACGAAAACGTGAGAGCTGCTGCGCCCGCTGCGTTCATGTTGAGCGTAAATTCGCCCTTCACGTTGGTCACAGCCCCGTTTCGGGTTCCCTTCTGTACCACGTTGACACCGGGCAGCGGTTCGTTGTTCTCCGTGGATGTCACCACGCCGGAAAGAGTTTGGGCCATAGAACTCAGGCTAATCAGAAACGTGCTGAAAAGCAGGAGCAGCCTGGCTAAAGGAGTAGCGTTTTTCATAGATAAACAGGTTTAAAAACATCGCGTTGGGATTGGCCCACGTTTCGTAAAATTGACATTGTATTATGGAAATACCCTCCCGTAGTCTCCTGCCACTGGTGTGGGGGTAGGTAAATGCCAATAAAAACGCCCGATCCTTTTTAGGATCGGGCGTTTCATTATCAAAATTTCTATGATGCTTTTTCAACACGCGGGATGGAACCCCACGCTACTTGGCCAACGCTTCGGCACCACCAACAATTTCGAGAATCTCTTTGGTGATGGCTGCCTGACGAGTCCGGTTATATACCAACCGAAGTTCTTTAAGCAGTTCCCCCGCGTTTTCAGTGGCTTTGTCCATGGCCGTCATCCGGGCACCATGCTCAGAAGCATTCGATTCCAGAACAGCTTTGTACAACTGAATTTTCAGCGACTTGGGGATCAATTCGGCAATGATCGCTTCCTCCGATGGCTCGAACGAATAGTTGGCATTGGCGACAGGGGTTGCCGTTGTCGATGTCGTTACTGCTGTTGACACAATGGGCAACATCTGCACCGACCGCACCACTTGAGTTGCTACGTTTTTGAACTCGTTATAAACCACCTCAACCACGTCGTACTGACCCGCTACAAAACTGGCCATTGCTGATTCGGCAGCAAGGCGGACATTAGCGAAACTCAGTTTGGCAAATGAATCGACAAATTCCCGGTTCACTTTGAAACCACGGCGGGTGAAGGCTTCGGCTCCTTTTTTGCCGATGGCCATGACCTCCACATTACCCAGGCTTTGCTGTGCAGAATACTGTTCGCTGATTCGAGCCAGAGCCGCTTTAACCACGTTAGTGTTGAAGGCTCCGCACAAACCCCGGTCCGAGGTGACCACGATCATCAACACCCGCTCAACCGGACGAACTGCTTTGTAAGGGCTTTCGGCAGCAACATCGGCCCCGGCAGACACCGTACCCAGCATTTCGCTCAATTTCTGAGCGTAGGGTCGCATCTGAATGATGTTGTCCTGTGCCCGGCGAAGTTTAGCAGCGGCCACCATTTTCATGGCTTTCGTGATCTGCTGCGTCGAACTTACCGAACCAATCCGGCTACGGACTTCCTTTAATGATGCCATTTTTCAGTTAACAGTTATCAGCCAACAGCCAACAGTGATGAGTCCCAGTAATACAGTTGCGGTTCCCCGCCGGGACTGATCGCTGTTGGCTGCTCACTGTCTTATGCGTATTTCGCCGACAAATCAGCGGTTACTTTTTTGATGGCCGAGGTGGCTGTTTCGCTCAGGTTGCCTTTGCGGAGATCGTCGAGGGCGGTCTGGTGTTGCGTTTGCAGCATCAGCGTAAACTCGCCCTCAAATTCCCGCACTTTGTTCACGGGCACTTTATCGAGCAAACCGTTTACCGATGCGTAGATAATAGCTACCTGCTGCTCAACCGCTACCGGCGAATACTGAGGTTGCTTCAAAATCTCCTGGTTCCGGCGACCGCGCTCAATCGTCAGTTTGGTGGAGGCATCGAGGTCAGAACCGAACTTTGAGAAGGCTTCGAGTTCGCGGAACTGAGCCTGATCGAGTTTCAGCGTACCGGCTACTTTCTTCATCGACTTGATCTGCGCGTTACCACCCACCCGCGATACCGAAATACCAACGTTGATGGCCGGACGGATACCGGCGTTAAACAGGTTCGACTCCAAAAAGATCTGTCCGTCGGTGATCGAGATCACGTTGGTTGGAATATATGCCGACACGTCGCCCGCCTGGGTTTCGATGATCGGGAGAGCCGTTAACGAACCACCACCTTTCACTTTGCCTTGCAGGCTCGGTGGCAAGTCATTCATTTGCTGGGCAATATCGTCGTTTGCCGTGATTTTGGCAGCCCGCTCCAGCAAGCGGCTGTGCAGGTAAAACACGTCGCCCGGATAGGCTTCGCGGCCCGGTGGACGACGCAGCAGCAGCGAAACCTCGCGGTAGGCTACGGCCTGCTTCGATAAGTCGTCATAAACAACCAGTGCCGGGCGACCCGTATCGCGGAAGTACTCGCCAATGGCGGCACCCGTAAACGGAGCAAAAAACTGCATCGGCGACGGATCGGAGGCATTGGCGGCCACAATCACGGTATATTCCATGGCACCGGCTTTGCGGAGCGTGGCTTCTACCTGCTTCACGGTCGAGGCTTTCTGGCTACAGGCAACGTAGATACAGTAAACAGGCTGGCCTTTATCGTAAAATTCTTTTTGGTTGATGATCGTGTCGATGGCCACGGCGGTTTTACCCGTTTGGCGGTCGCCGATAATCAACTCGCGCTGACCCCGTCCAATGGGGATCATGGCATCGATGGATTTGATACCCGTCTGGAGTGGCTCCGTTACGGGTTGACGGAAGATTACACCGGGAGCTTTGCGCTCCAGGGGCATCTCGAACGTCTCGCCCTGAATGGGGCCAAGACCGTCGATGGGCAGACCGAGGGTGTTGACCACCCGGCCCAAAATTCCTTCGCCCACGTTAACGTAGGCAATTTGGTTTGTACGTTTTACGGTATCGCCCTCTTTGACTTCGGAATAGTCACCGAGCAATACAGCACCCACGTTATCTTCTTCGAGGTTCAGGGCAAGAGCCTGCAAACCATTCTCGAAACTCAGCAATTCACCAGCCTGCACTTTCGAGAGGCCGTAGATACGTGCTACGCCGTCGCCGATTTGCAGTACCGTGCCGACTTCTTCGAGTTCTGCTTCAGTGCGTGCGCCGGATAGTTGCTCGCGAAGGATAGCGGACACCTCGTCGGGTCTTACGGATACCATATATTTAGTGGAAATCGTTTGTTAGTAGATCGGATTTTCGGGCGCAAAGGTAGGGACAAAATTTGATAAAAACATGGGTATTGTCAAAATATGGCCCTAATTATTAGATTTTTCTAATGTCTCCACGCTTTTACAAAACCTGTTCACGTCTCACCCAATCAACACTTCTTTAATAGGGGCTACTTTGGGGAGTTGCCGCTTGAATTTGTTCACATTCCGCAACTCGTAGCCAATGTTTTGAGCTTTCGCAACGTCCTTAAAATCGGTCAGCATATTGAAAATGTCATGGTCAATGAAGTCGGCCACATTGCCGTCGACCACTACCTGATCGCCGGGTTGCAAACTCCGAAGTACCTCTTTCAACTGAGGCTTGCTCAGAAAGTGAAGGTCTTTTAACATCTTGATTTCAATGTGTTTTCCTTTTCGCGTAACCTGGATGGTGGATTGTGAATTAGTATAAAGAATAAACAAAATACCGAGGACCGCCCCAATCGAAATACCCACTAATAAGTCGGTGAAAATGATACCTAATACCGTGACAATGAACGGGATAAACTGGTTAATACCATCTTTGTAGATGCTCACGAAAATCTTCGGTTTAGCCAGTTTGTAGCCGACCATAATCAAAATAGCAGCCAGACATGCCAACGGAATATAGTTGAGCAGCGACCCGGCAGCAAACACGGCAATCGCCAGCAACAGGCCGTGTGTAATGGTCGAAACCCGCGTTTTGGCACCCCCAAACACGTTGGCCGACGTTCGGACCACCACCGATGTAACAGGCAAACCGCCGATCAGACCCGACAGCATATTACCAACACCCTGAGCAATCAACTCCTGATTGGTGGACGACACCCGGCGTTGTTCATCTAACTGGTCGGAGGCTTCGAGGTTGAGCAGGGTTTCAAGACTAGCCACAATGGCAATGGTTCCGCCGAGTTTCCAGATTTGGGGGTTTGTAATGGACGAAAAATCGGGGAAGGTAAAAATTGACCACCAGGCTTTGCCAGCGGCAACCGTCGGAATCTGAACCATGTGCTGATGGGCCGTGTCGCCCATATACCAGGCAGGCATGAACACCCGAAACAGCTCATTTAGAGCTACCCCTATAAAAACAACAATCAGGGCACCAGGCAGCGTTTTAAAGAATTTGAAACCTCGTTTGGCCAGCTTATCCCAACTAATCAGAATAATCAACGATACTACACTGATAATTACGGCCCCCGTACTGGCCGTTTCAAGGGCACGGTAGATTTCGGAGATGGTGTTTTCGCCATCCGCCAATTGCTGGAATTCGAATTCACCTTCGTAATCATTGTCGCGGCCAAGGGCGTGAGGAATTTGTTTGAGGACAATAACAATCCCGATGGCTACCAGCATTCCTTTGATGACACTGTCGGGAAAGAAACTACTGAGCTTACCAGCCCGAAGCAAACCAAGTCCCAACTGGATGGCCCCGGCAAGAACCACGCCCACCAGAAAAATCTCATAAGCCCCTACCTTTGTAATGGCATCGGCCACAATAACGGCCAAACCGGCAGCCGGGCCGCTCACACTGATTTCGGAGCCAGACAGAAAACCAACAATAACCCCCCCGATAATCCCGGCCACCAGACCTGAAAATAGGGGCGCACCAGAGGCCAGTGCAATGCCTAAACAGAGCGGGAGTGCTACTAAAAACACCGAAAGGCCCGCCGGCAGGTCGCTGCGAAGCAGACTGGGAGAGTAGGTTGATAGGGAATAAAACGGATTACTTGTTTTCATGAAAAGCAGATGTATAAGGGCCTTGGACTTGACTCACCTTGGGTGAAATACAAAATTAAAGCATGATTAAGTCAAAATCTTCTTAAAAATCACACAATTTTGGAGCAAAAAGGACTATCAGAGGAGGAGAAAAAATTTATTATAAGTAATAGTAACCAGAATATTCAGCAGTTGGTTTTAACGTATGCTGATGACAAATCACTGGATGTCAGAAAATTGGCTGTACAGATTTCGGCCCGGCAACGACTGCGTGACAAGCTCCCGACCTGGGTAAAAAATCCCAATGTTATATTTCCGTCATCAGTGCCGGTTGAGCAGTCATCGTCGGAGCAAACGGCCCGCTACAAAGCACGCGTTGTGGCCAATCGAACTCCCCATGTTAATCACTTGATTGACTGTACGGGTGGAATGGGCGTGGACACCTGGGCATTAGCGGCTATCGCAAAGCAGGTAACATATAGTGAACGAAGCCCCGAATTGGCTCAGTTGGCTGCTCATAATCTGCCCAGGCTTGGGGCCGCCAACGTAACGGTTCTGAATGCTCAAAGTGATGCCCTTCTGGCCGAACTCACCACGCCAGCCGACTGGATTTATATTGACCCGGCCCGGCGCAATGACCAGGGCGGGCGCGTTGTCCGGCTCGACGACTGCGAACCCAACGTGGTGGCCTGGTGGCCAGTATTGATGGATAAAACCCGGTTTTTGCTCCTGAAAGCCTCACCCCTGATCGACATTGA
Source organism: Cytophagales bacterium (assembly GCA_031411995.1). Classification (GTDB taxonomy): domain Bacteria; phylum Bacteroidota; class Bacteroidia; order Cytophagales; family Spirosomataceae; genus Rudanella. The sequence goes on along the minus strand of JANOCD010000114.1, from coordinate 194,112 downwards.
AGCCACCCTGCGGGCCTTGCCGGGGGTGTTGGAGGTGCATGTGGTGGCCGTGCAGCACGAGGTGAAAGAGGTGCTGTTTGTAGCCCAACCAACCCCCATTAATCCCGACGATGTACAGGTCACGGCGATTGATCTGACCACAACAGGCGAGGTTGAGTTTGGATACCGGCGGGGTGACGAACGAACTGTGCCGGTACTTTTTGACACTCCTCTCGTCTATATCTACGAACCCAATGCGGCTGTTATGAAAGCAGGCGCCTTTCGGGTGATAGCACACCAGTTTGGGTTGTCAAAACTGGCCGCTCATAGCCATCTGTACACGTCGCAGCAACAGGTGGCCCATTTCCCGGGCCGAACGTTCAAACTGGAAGCTGTCTGCAAACCGAACCGGGCTGATCTTCAGAAACTTATTCCCGACATGAAAGCCAACCTGACCGTGCGAAATTTCCCACAATCAGTGGAAGAGCTTCGGAAAAAGCTGGGCTTGAAAGAAGGTGGTGCTATTTATGTGCTCGCAACCACCCTTCAAAACGGCGATAAACGGTTGCTGGTAACGCGGAAATAGTTTTCTTTGCCCCAAACAAACCCACTAACAAACCAATGAAAACCGTAGTGATTATCAGCTTATTTCTTCTGATGTGCGTTGGCGCACAGGCGCAAACCGTGTATGCCGGTGAGCAAACTATTGACAAAGTGAAGCTGCCCGGCCTGTTTTTAACCGTTCCGATTGATGAAAAATCGGCTGATGGGGAGTGGCAACAAGAACTCCGTTCGTATGGCCGTTCGAGCGAGTCGCGGGGGGTATATCGGGTTACTAATGCCGATATAAGGGCCATCTCACCGGAACCGATCAACATGGTGAGTCAGGTGAAAGGCAACAAAACTACCACTACTATTTTTACCTCGTTCGATTTGGGCAGTGGCAATTTTGTGAAAGCAGGCGATGCCAGCTATAGCGCGGCTGAAACCCTGCTGAAGAATTTCGCCGCCAAAGCCTTATTTAATAATGAGGTGCGCGGGGCTGAAACCGGCTTGAGCGAATCGCAGAAAAACCACCAGAAACTGGTGCAGAAAGGCGAACGGCTTCAGCGGGATATTGAGCGAAACAAGCGCGAAAAAGAGCGTCTCCTGCGCAGTATAGACGAAAACGCCAAAGAACTGGAGCAACTCACCAAAGACTCAGAAGTTAATAAAGTGGACCAAACCAACGCGCTCAATGAGATGGATGTGAAAAAGAAAAACGTGGAAACGGTGAAGGCCAAAAAGCAGTAAACAGCCAGCAGCGATCAGCCAACAATCAACAGGTAGTGTCTTTGTAACTGTTGGCTGATCGCTGTTCACTGTCTAAAGCGATTTTCTGATAATAAGCCGGAACGGATTTTCGATGTGGCGGGGTGTATTTCCCAAAATGAGTTCGGCAGCCGTGCGACCCATACCCGCAAAATCGGTCGACATTACGGTGATGCCATCCAGCAGCAGTTCTTTTAGCAGGGTTTCGTTATAGGACAGAATCCCCACCTCTTCGCCTACCCGGAACGAAGTTTCTTTTACTTTTTTCACCACCGCATAGAGATCTTCCTCAATGAGGTTGATATAGACATTTCCGGTCTTTATTTCCTCTTTTTCCATACTGGGCAACACCCGACCTTCGAACTGGTGTTCATAACAAAAACGATAAAAACCGTTCAGAATGGCTCGGGGCAGATACGTGTTATTTGGGAACAGAATATTGATGGTTTTATATTTTTGGAGTAGGGGCAAAGCGTCGGCCAGGGCAACCATCAAATCTTTTTCAAAATGCTGATAAACAGCCGAATAATTGCCCGAGATGCCTTCGACTAATCGGTCTAAAACGACTAATTTGTGCTTGGGTAACCGGTCCATAAGTTTGGCAGCCTGCTCGCTTTGATCGAAAAAATGGGGGATGATCACGTAATGGGTGTAGCCATCGGTGTGCCGGTCGAGCAGGTTAGAGAACAGCCGGAAATCGTTGTTGTAGATATAAAAATCAATGGTCGCTTCGGTGCCAACACGCTCCACAAAGGCATCATAAATCAGTTTCTTGTGGGCACTCAACTTATTGAATAACAACAATATCTTGAGGTTTCCGCCCACCCGGGTATGACTAATATAGTAACCCTTTCCACGAACTGCCCGGATTATTTCGTTGGCTTTTAACAAATCATAGGCCTTCTCTACAGTGCCTTTAGCCACGTCGAAATGGGCGCACAGTTCATAAATCGACGGTAACTTATCACCGGGCAGAATGTCATGATTTTCTATACCCGTTACAATCGAATTGTAGATCTGTAAATACTTTGGCGTGGGCAGAAAGTCGTTAACGGCGATATGGTTGAGCATGGGTGTTATTGGAGTCAGGCTAGCAAATATACAGGAACTAAATCGGTTGAGAGACTAAACCGAGGTCAGTAAAACCTATCCAAGCGTCATGAAAAATGTATTCATCCTCTTAGTAAGCCTGATGGCTTTTAGGGCTACTGCCCAGGATTTCAAACCGGTCAAAGTGAACCTGTCCGCAGGCTATGCCCGTCCGGCTGGTGCTGGATCGGCAGGGGGCGTGGTGTTATCGGTGGAGCCTAAATATGGTCTTAATGATCAGGTGGATTTGGGAATGCGTTTTGAAGGAGCCTTTATGGGGCGCGCATTGGCCTATGATGGTAAAACGACCCAAACACAAATCAACCTGGCCGGTTCCTACATCCTGACGGGTAACTATCTGCTGACAACCAGCAACTTTCGTCCGTTTATTGGCCTTGGTGCCGGCCTGTATACAACAGTTGGAGGAAGTCTGACAACCGACAGCAGTACGGGTGCTACGCAGGTGAACGATGCCAATGTAAAAGGCGGGCAAAAATTCGGCGGTATGGCCCGCATCGGTTTCAAAACCGGGCATTTTACGCTTGGGGCAGAATACAACTTCATCCCGGCTACCCAAATTTCGTTAACATCCGTGCAGGTAATCAAGGGTAATAATTCGTATTGGGGCATCAAATTTGGCTTCGATATTGGGGGCGGAGCCTACCAGTAATTTGTCGGTACAGTCAGACGGGGTATCTTTGCATGTACGACTTACTGACGAATGCCAACGTTTCAATTAGCCGATTTGCTTCGGCCCCACATACGCAGTTTAACGCCCTACTCCTCGGCCCGTGACGAATATACCGGCAGCGAAGGCGTTTTTTTAGATGCCAACGAAAATCCGCTCGGATCGACCACGGCCACCGGACACTATAACCGGTATCCCGACCCGCATCAGGCTGCCATCAAACAGAAGCTGGCCCCCATCAAAGGGGTCCGGCCTACGCAGATTTTTCTGGGTAACGGCTCCGATGAACCCATTGACCTCCTGATCAGGGCCACCTGCCAACCGGGTAGCGACAGTGTTTTGATTGTGCCGCCCACGTATGGTATGTATGAGGTTTCGGCGATGCTCAACGATGTGCGCCTGATTCGGGTGCCGCTCACGGCTGATTTTGAGTTAGATACGACTGCCGTACTCAATGCTGTGGAACCAGCCACTAAAATTATCTGGCTATGCTCGCCCAATAATCCGTCGGGAAATCAGCTCGATTCGGAAGCGATCCGGCTGGTGATCGAAGGGGCAACCCATTCGCTGGTGGTGGTTGACGAAGCGTATATCGACTTTGCCAGTGACCCCTCGTGGACGGCCCAACTCGACCGGTATCCGAACCTGGTGGTGCTCCAAACCTTCTCGAAAGCTTGGGGACTGGCAGCCCTCCGACTAGGTATGTGCTTTGCCTCAGAGGCCTTGATTGGGGTTTTGAACAAGATAAAACCACCCTACAACATTTCGGCTCCAACGCAGGAACTGGCCCTGGAAGCTCTCGATCATGTGGCCCAAAAAGACGCAATGGTGCAGCAGATTCTGGCCGAACGAACCACTCTGGCCGAGCAACTCCGGGCCATGCCGATGGTGCAGCAGGTGTATCCGTCGGATGCTAATTTCTTGCTGGTTCGCTTCGATAATGCGAGGGAAGTGTTCGACTACTTGATTGAACAGCAAGTGATTGTGCGAGACAGGTCGAAGGTGCAGCTATGCGCCGGATGTCTGCGAATTTCAGTGGGGATAGCCACCGAAAACAGCATCTTATTGAATCGGTTGCAACAGTTTCAGGACTCTGGACGTTGGACGGTAAATGCCGGGCTGTTAGCGAGCCGATAGATCTATGAAAACCCTGTAACTTTTTCTGACTTCTAATTGCATATGTATAAATCAATTCTCATTGCCAGTATTGCCCTGACGCTGGGGTTGTTACCCATGAGTCGGGCTGTTGCCCAATATAACAACTGGGCGGTGGGGTTCCGGCTGGGCGAACCGTCGGGGATTAACGTTCGCAAATACTTTCGCGACACCCATGCGTTCGACCTGAATATTGGCTCCTACGGGGGCTTGTATGGAAACTCACGTGAGTATCGGCAGGGTCGTTATCGAAGCATTGGTATCACGCTTCAGGGTCATTATCTCTGGCATACGCGGCTTCTGGGAAAAGATACGTTCCGGGCCTATTATGGCTTTGGCGGTCAGGTGAACCGCCGTCGCTATTACCCCGACAACCTTAAAGGTCAGCAAACAGAATACGTTACCGAAACGTCACTGGGTGGGTCGGCAGTGGCGGGTCTGGAATACTTCGTACCCGACAAACCGTTTTCGGTTTTCCTGGAAACAGGTCTTTACGTTGAAGTTATTCCCGCTCCGTTGTTCATGAACCTCCAGTCGGGGCTGGGGCTGCGCTATAATTTTTAGCATGACACCAGAGACCATACAAGCTGCTCACGACCGCATTCGGCCCTACATTCACCGAACACCCGTGCTCACCAACCACACCATCGACTTGCTGGTGGGTGCCGAGATTCACTTTAAATGTGAGAATTTTCAGAAGATTGGTGCCTTTAAAGCTCGTGGAGGACTGAACGCCGTGTTGCAACTCACTCCCGACGAACGTCGGGCGGGCATCACCACGCACTCGTCGGGCAACCACGCACAGGCCATTGCCTATGCCGCCCGGCAGGTTGGCGCACCCGCTTATATTGTGATGCCCCGCACGGCACCTAAAGTCAAAAAAGAGGCCGTGCTTGGGTATGGTGCCGAAGTGATCGAGTGCGAACCCACCCTGGAAGCCCGCGAAACGGGAGTACAGGAGGTGATTGCCCGCACGGGGGCCGCCATGATTCACCCTTTTGACGATGACCGGGTAATTGCCGGACAAGCCACAGCCGCCAAAGAACTGATTGAAGATGCTGGGCAAGATAAGCCCTTCGACTGGATATTGGCTCCCGTGGGTGGGGGCGGTTTATTGAGCGGTACAGCCCTCTCGGCACATTATTTTTCACCCACCACAACCGTTATGGCAGGCGAACCCGAAGGTGCGGCTGATGCTGTTTTGTCATTTCAGAGCGGGAAAGTCGAAAAAGCTCCCTACATCGACACCATTGCCGACGGCCTCATGACCAACCTCAGCGAGCGAACGCTGGCGATTATCAGGCAACATGTTTCCGACATTAAAACCGTTTCTGACACCGAGATTATTGCGGCCATGAGGTTGATTTGGGAACGAATGAAAATCATTATCGAACCCTCGTGTGCGGTGCCATTTGCTGTTGTTCTGAAACACAAAGACCTTTTTGCAGGTCATAAGGTAGGCATCATTCTGACCGGCGGCAACGTTGATCTGGGAAAATTGCCGTTTTAAAGCCTGATAGGTATGTCTCGAAAAATAAATATTGGTCTTGTTCAGATGACTTGCTCCAGCGATGTGGAGGCCAATGTCCAGAAAGCCATTGCCGGCATTCGGGAGGCCGCCCGCAACGGGGCGCAGATCGTTTGTTTGCAGGAATTGTTTAGGTCACTGTATTTCTGTGATGTAGAAGACCACCATAATTTTAGCCTTGCTGAAGCTATTCCGGGACCAACCACGGAGTTGCTCGGTGAAGTGGCTAAAGAGTGCAACGTGGTCGTGATTGCATCGCTGTTTGAGAAGCGGGCGCAGGGACTTTACCATAACACCACGGCGGTGCTGGATGCCGATGGAGCCTATCTGGGCAAGTACCGCAAAATGCATATCCCCGACGATCCGGGCTATTACGAGAAATTTTACTTTACGCCGGGCGACCTCGGCTACAAGGTTTTTGATACGAAAGTCGCCAAAATCGGGGTACTGATTTGCTGGGATCAGTGGTATCCCGAAGCCGCCCGGATCACCTCGCTGATGGGGGCAGAGGTTTTGGTTTACCCAACCGCCATTGGCTGGGACACCAACGAAACCGACCCCAAAGCCAACGACGAACAATATAGTGCCTGGCAAACCATTCAGCGGAGCCACGCCATTGCCAACGGGGTGCCGGTGGTGGCCGTGAACCGGGTTGGGCGCGAGGCTGATCAGCAGTTTTGGGGCGGCTCTTTCGTGACCAATGCCTTTGGAACGTTGTTATATTTGGCCCCACACGAAGAGGAAGTTGTTCATGTTCAGGAGATTGATCTCGATCAGTCGGACCGTTACCGAACCACATGGCCCTACTTCCGCGATAGGCGTATCGACTCCTACCAGCCCATTACGAAGCGATATATTGATGAGTAAAACCTCACCCCCCAACCCCCTCTCCTTCACAAGGAGAGGGGGAGCTTTCAAGATGAAAATAGCCTTTTTGTGCACCGCCTTAGCCGCCACGGCGGGCGGTTTTTTTCTGGTAAACCGACCGGAAACTCCAGCAGAACCAGTTGGGCTGGTGATGAAAAACCAACTCCCTCCGCTCACGCCATTAACGCCTACACCCCGAGCCAATTTTAAGCCTACTCCCGACAAACGAAAAGGTTTCTGGAACATCGACGTGGTGGGTGATTTTCAATTACCCGCCACCAAAGCCCTCATTTTTTCGGGAGCGGGCCGCAACCTGCACGTCGATTATGCCTGGGACAAGCTGTTTCAGCGGGGTTTTTCGGCCATCGACCAAACCCGGATGGTGGCTGGTAAGGAGTATTTGTATGACCCGGGTACAACCCCTCGGGGCTGGACGAGTCGGCTGAAACCCAGTCAGAGGTCGCTGACGATGTACCAGAATTATTTCACCAGCGAGCCGTTCGCACTTGGCTGGTCGCGGAATAGCGAACTGGCCCGCGAGACCTGGTATCGGCGGTCTCCCCGCGACCGACAGGCGCGGAAAAGTCTGTTCAATGCGTCAATGGAGGTGTGTGGTCAGTGTGTGAACTATGGTGATTGTCCGCCCACGGGCATGAAAAACACGAACGGTTTTGTGTTTCTCGACCTTGAAAACGACGGCACCTCGGCGGGGAATCAGCAGGAACACGCCAATTTATATGTGATGATGGCCAAAACCATCAAAGAGAACGCTATGCCCTACACGCAGTTAGGGTCCATCACGCCGATGCCGCACAACAGTTTTGGCTATTCGCGGGCTTCCGACTACACCACCGGGGCCGAGTGGCTCTGGAACAAACCTGCTCAACACACGTCAACGAGCCGCCAACGCGGAATGCCCGATGACATCGTGGGCAAATCCTTCGCCGATTATGTAGACCTTGCCATGCCCGGCACGTATTATTTCTATCCTGATTTCGATTATTCGATTCCGCACAACGCCGACAATGCCCGCCATTGGTTGGGAGCCTTGCTGGGCGAGCAGGAGGTAAACATGGCCATCACCAGCAAGCGTCGGGTGGCGTGGCAATGGCTCTTTAACACGCAGGGTGATTTTCCGAACAGCGCGAGAGCATCCAATGCCGCCCCTCCGGCCATTGCCGAGGGAATGGGTGTTTTTTACTGGTTTACGGGAGCTTACGGTGTTTTATTTTGGGACGATCATAACCAGCTCATTCCCGACCAGCCTTCCCCCGCTGACCCCAATTTGCAGGGCCTCGGCAACGACCGTAATTATGCCTGTTATGAGCATTATGTTCACGGCTTGTGGCGGTTATTCAAGCACCACGGGGACCTGTTCAATGGCCGCGAAACCTATATGAACCAAAACACCGACTGCTCGTATGACGGAGGCCGGACGTGGTTTAAATACAACGCCAACCAGCTCAAAACCCGCTCGCTGCCCTTTGTGCGGGCCATTGTCAACGGCGATCAGATTCTGGTCAGCGCGACCATGCCCTATGCCCGACCCAACCAACCGACCAGTGTGCTGGTCCGGTATACTGAAAACGGCTACCAGTTTTACAGCCAAATTCAGTTAAAAGGGGATGAGATTTTCCTGGGACGGGGAACGATGAGGAAATAAATGGACCCAATTCAAGGGCTATAAATCACAACACGTCTTATTGCTGAAAAAAAAATAGTCAGGCGCTTGACTTTAGATTTTTATTTCTACATTTGTAGAAATAAAACTACGTCTGTAGAATATGAAGCTATCCCCGACCGAAGAAACCCTGATGCAGCACCTGTGGAGTCAGGAACGGGCCTTTATGAAAGACCTGATTGATGCGTATGAAGACCCCAAGCCGGCGGCTACCACCGTGGCAACCCTCCTTAAACGCATGACCGACAAGGGGTTTGTGAGTTACCGGGAATTTGGCAATTCGCGGGAATATTACCCAACAATTTCGCGCAACGATTACTTTGCCAAACACGTCAACGGCCTGATTAAGAACTTCTTCAATAATTCAGCCGCTCAGTTTGCTTCGTTCTTTACCACCGAGACAAACCTCTCTTCTACTGAATTGGAAGCCCTCAAGGCGATCATCGATGCACAAATTCAAAAGAAGCAGCCATGATACTATATCTGCTCGAATCGGGGGTTTGCTTGTTGGCACTGCTCGGTTTTTATAAACTCGTTCTCGAATCGGAAAAAATGCACCGTTTCAATCGGCTTTATCTGCTCGTAAGCCTGGCATTCTCGTTTTTAGCTCCGTTGGTGTCAGTTGAGATACAGCCTAAAGTGGTTGAATGGAGTCCTGTAGTCCCGATTCACTATGTCCAAGAAGTGGTAGAAACTGCGGTGGGTCAGGTTACAGTTGCTCCTTTGGATGATATCAGAGCTGATTTCTGGCTGTTAGGGTACTGGCTCGTTACAGCCTTATTATTAATCCGTTTTGGCGTAAACCTAAGTCGGTTACTCCGAAAAATCACCCGAAACAAAACGGTGCCATTCAGAGAGGCAACCCTTGTGCTGCTTCCCGAAGACACGTTGCCCCATACTTTTTTGCAGTACTTGTTTGTGAATCGAACAGCCTACGAAAACCGGGTGATTGAAGACGAACTATTTACGCACGAATTGGCCCACATTCGGCAGCGGCACTCGCTGGATATTCTGTTGATCGAAGGGCTGGCTTGCTTTTTCTGGTTCAACCCGGTGCTTCTTTGGGTCAAGAGGGTTATCAAACTTAATCACGAGTTTCTGGCCGACGAGGCCGTGACAAGTCAGACCAGTAATATTGTTCATTATCAGCATCTTCTGCTCAGTAAAATGGCTTCTATTCAGCCCGCTCTTTTGACCAGTACGCTTACATTCCAAACCACAAAACAACGCTTCACCATGATGACCAAACAAACATCCCGCGCCAAAATGGGGTTGGTAGCGGCCAGTGCAATATTGCTTTTAGTGGGTCTCTCTGTAGCTGTGAGCACCCAAACCGTGGCCCAGGTTGCGCCAGTAACAAAACAAACTCAGGTTCAGGCGAAACCGGCCAACCAACGAATGCCAACCCTCGATGTGGCCGAAATGGAACGGCGATTTGGTGATAAACAGGTTTATTTGCCTGGCAGACCTAAGAGTAATAAACCAAACCGCAAGCTGTTTTCTGACTTGACCGAACCCGAGAAAAAGCGGGTGATTTACATTGCTCCTGAATCACGCAAGACTCCAACCGAAGCCGAGTTTGAAGCCTGGAAAAACCCGAAAAAATACGGCATATGGGTCAATGAAAAACGAACCCGCAACTTTGCCAATACGTCGCTCAAGGCAGCCGACATTGTAGCCTTTTCGGGGAGCTATGTGCACAAAAATGCTCGCCAGCCGGAGGGCTACCTGTATCAGATGGACCTGATGACGCAGGAAGGGTATGATGAATATGTGAAGAGAAGAACTGAAGAACCACTGCTTTATCTGCAAGACTGAGAACCCTCACCGATGCGTTGGGGGTGCGGCCTTCCGACCATCCCCAACTTCAAACACTTTTGTTTCGGCGTAGCGAGAGGCCACAATAAACTGGGTGTCAGCCATATGGGGCGCAAACAGATACTCAATCAGTTGGGGGCTGTTGTTGTCTTTGGAGAGGTGCGACATCAGCAAGTGACTCATGAAGGGAGGCCGGTGTTTGCGGAACAACTCTAAGGCCTGCTGGTTCGACAAGTGTCCCTGCGGCCCCTGAATCCGGTTTTTCAGGAAGATCGGGTAGCGTCCGTTTGCCAGCATATCTTCGTCGTAGTTAGCTTCCAGAAAGGCAGCATGACATTGGCTGAAGTGGTCGATGACGTGTTCGCAGGGGGCACCAATGTCAGTGAACACGCCGACTTTGGTGTTGCCATAACTCACCACAAAACTGTGCGGATCGGCGGCATCGTGCCATTTGGGGAAGGCTGTAATGCAGAGGTCGCCAATGCAAACGGGTTCGTAGGCTTGTAAGTCGTGAACGGGGAACCCCCCTTTCGGAATGCGCGAAAACTGGAGGGTGTCGGGCGTAATGTAAACGGGCAACTGGTACTTCCGGGCCAATACTGGTAGGCCGCTGATATGGTCAGTGTGTTCGTGCGAAATGAAAATGGCTTTCACGTGGGCCATCGACAACCCAAGCCGGGCCATCCGCGTTTCGGTTTCGCGGCACGACAGGCCCGCGTCGATCAGAACGGCTTCGGTTTCATTCCCAATATAATAGCAGTTTCCATTGCTGCCAGAGTTCAACGACGCGATAGATAAGGGCATTCTGAGTACGGCGGAGCTTGTTTCAATACAACGGTGAGGGGAGGGGTAGGGGTTCCGGTTTGGAAATTTTATGCGTTCCGATTCCAACGGTTGAGTCCCGTTTGGGGTCTTTGTAGAAACCGACCGGATATGAAAACAGGAATGGCATGGCTACTAATTTTGGGAGTAAGCTGCCAACAGGCCGAACATGAAGTAGCCCCAGAAATGCTGTATCGTACTTGGAACCTGATTTCAGTCAGTGCAGGTGGAGTGGGTAGCAAAGACTTAATTGAATTTACGCGGCAGGGTAAGCTATTGTATGGCACTGCTAAAACCGACGGCGGTTGTTGCAACCCCTACAATTTTACGGCCAATTCGGATCGGGTTCAGTTTACAACCGTGGGAATATTACCGGGTATTTGCGCTCAGGTGAGTTGTCGGCAGACGTACCTGACTGCTGGCATGGCATGGCGGATCGATAAATTAGACAATAGGAAGTTGGTGCTAAAAACCGATGGTCACGAATTGAATTTTGAAGTCGAACCATGAAAATCTACCTTTTTCTGCTGATTCTGAGCCTGTTCTCAGGCTGTTCGGATTCTGGCACCGACCCGGAATCACTCTATAAAACCTGGCAACGGACAGGCAGTACAACCGACGGGATACCCGATACCGATTATTTTGACACGCAGGAATTAATCGTTGAATTTCGGCCCGATGGCAAGCTGTTGTATGGTACCGAAAAAAACGAGGGAGGCTGTTGTCGGTACGGTCAGTTCATACAAAAGGATTCTGCGTTGATTTTTGGCGTGCGAACGGCTGAGGGGGGATGTGCAAACGTGCGTTGCGCCCCTTCGCCTTTCTATTCCACTGAACCCTGGAAAATTGAACGGCTACGAGTCGATCAACTTATTATTACCGCTGGTAAAAAGACCATTATACTCAAGGCTTATTGACTACAGGCATTTCATGGATATGCTGTTATGGGTGTAGCACATGCGTCAGCAATCTGCACAACTTGTCCTATACCTGCTTTCATTATCCTATACAACGGTTTTACGGTTAGCCATATATTTGTGCTCAAAAGCCGTTCCATCCAATGAGCAAATCGAAGAACAAACCCAAACATCAGATTCAGGTTGCCCCCAAAACCGACAAACAATACCTGACCACTGGCATGGCCCGGCGATTGCCCATTGCCGAGTGTTGGATTAACCCAGACTGGAAGAAAAAGGGCCTTGTGACGATTGTGGTAGCCCGGCAACACAAAAATGGCTGCTTTACCTTCGCGTCATTCTTAGTCGATATATTTTGTTTGGGGGTAAAACAGACAATGTTTGCCATCAATGAACCCCCTATAGAATACCGCTCAAAAATTGATTATCTGTTTACCACACAGCAGCGCGTTCCCGTTGACTATGTTGTGGCCCATAACATCATTTATGGCGGGATTGCCTATGCCGAAGAGTTAGGGTTTAAGCCCGAAAAGGACTGGGCCTTAACGCAATACGTACTAGAATACGACGACGATGCCGTTGATCTGATCGAGCTTGAGTTTGGCCAAAACGGTCGCCCATTCTACATTGCTGGCCCCTATGACAAGTCTTTTGAGGTGCGGCAAAAACTCGAAAAAGCCGTTGGTGCCAATGGTTTCGAGTTCGTAGCCTATATCCGCGAAGACGATCCGCTTGCCTATTTGGATGATGGCTGGGATGATTTTGATGAAGAAGAAGAGGAGGAAGAAACGCCCGCCAATGCGTGATTTACCGACGTTTGTGCGTGTGTTTTTTCGTGCCGAACAAGTTGGTTTTGAACTAAGTGATGGGCGTACCATACTTATTCCGCTCCAGTGGTCAAAGCCATTAGCTGCAGCAAGTCCTAAGCAACGCCGGGCTTTTGAAATGACTGAACTAAACGTGTTTTGGGACGAAATTGACGAAATTATCGGCGTTGAAAACCTGCTCTATGGGCGTAGGTTGTATCTCTAAGCTTCTGATTCTCATCGCTTGGCTGCTGACATCATCCCAAACTTCCTGACATTATAGGTAAACGTGAGCATCACATACCGGCGAAGCACAATGCTTTGCACGTCTTCAATGTAAGTATCAGTTACGTTCCGAACGATGCTCCGGTTTTGGTTCAGCAGGTCATAAACCGATAGCCGGAGTTCGCCCTGTTTTTGCTTGAATAACTGCCGGGCTACCCCCACATTCCAGAGGGCGAACCGCTGATTGAAGCCCGCTGCCCGGCCCGAATTGGCGTTGTAGCTGAGGTCGGAGGTGGCCGTGAACCGACCCGGAAGCTGGTAGAACAGCCGGAAATTAATCGAGGAAAACAGGAAACTGCTGTTTTGCTGGGGTTGCAATGAATACTGGGCCGACTGATAAGTAACGTTGCCGCCGAGGTTTATATCTAATTTCTCTTTCCAGAACGTGTTGACACTCAAGCCCTGACCCGCGCTCAGGTTACGCCCCTTGTTCAATTGGGCATTCACGAAACTGATGTTGTTGGTGAAACTGCCGTTGGTTGACCAGTTGAGGTTTACCCGTTGCCCGCTCCAGGTCAGCGACCGACCAACATTCATAGAACCGTTTATGAAATAATAGCCGTTGGCATTCACGGGTTTGGTCACTTGCCCCCCCGCACGGTTGTAGGTCGTTTCGTTCACAATCCGGCGGTTCACCTGATTCACGTTGATGGTGGCAAACAGGCTCTTGAAACTCGTTGGATTGAAGTTGTTGTAATTGATATTCAGACTGTTGGTGAACTCCGGTTTCAGGTCGGGGTTGCCAGTTTGGATGTTGAGCGGGTTGGTATTATTTAAAACCGGCTGCAACTGATTCACCGAGGGCGGATTGATCCGGCTCCGGTAGTTGACCATCAGGCGTTGGTTGCGCGACACGTTATAGCTGAACAGCGCGTTGGGCAACAGGTTCAGATAACGGCGGCTCAGTTCAGTTTCCTGGGTGCGATTATTGGAGCGAAGTGTGGCATCCTGCACATCGAACCCAAGTGAATAATTAAAATTCAGTCGACGGGTTTGCAGCGACATTCCCCCCCGTTGTGTGCGGAAAACATTGTCGAATCGGTTAGTTAACCGAATGTTAGTCAAGTCGTATTGACTGGATTGTTCGTTGTAATCGTACACCCGTCGATCTGAGGTGTTGTCGTTGGTGTTGAGAGCGTACCGAAACTCAATGGTTTTGGCCAACGACAGCGGTTCGGTGTACGACAGCGTCAGGTTGTTGGTCATGGCATCGGTACGCTGTTGATTTTGCTGGTTGATGACTGGCGCGAACAACCCACCAACGCCCGTTTGAGAACCCCCTCCCGTGAGCGAACCAGCAATGGGGATTGTTGCCACTGACTGGAAGTACTCGTTTTTCGACTTGTTGAACCCTTCCGTATTTTGGGCGTTCAGCGTGGTGTTCAGGTTAGCCGAGAATGTGCGACCCCGCCGGGTAAATTTGTGTGTCCAGAGCACCGTGTTTGTGCCAGAAACCCCGTTTCCATCGGAGTCATAATTTGTCAGGCTGGTATTCAGGAGTGTTCCCCGGTTCGAGGCCGTGCGCGAATCGCTCAGGCTAGTGGCGTTGTTATGGGTAAACGTGAGGTTCGGAATCACCCGCAGCGTGTTCATGGAGTCGATGCGCCACACCAACTGCATATTGACCCGGTGGTTGCCAAATGTGCTGACGGATGACGACCGGCGGTTGGTAATATTGCTCGAATCGCTTCCGGTGGTGCCTGTTGACCCGAAACTGGGCAGGATATTTTCGCGCCGGGAGGTTTGTTCGGCTATCGTGCGGGTGTTGTTGTAGAAGTAGCTGGCACTGAAATCGACCTTTTTACCCAATCCATCCGAAAAGTTCAGTCCGGCCGACATGGCCCGCGTGAGATTGGTTTGCTGACCCGTTGGCAGACCACTGTTGCCGCCCTGATTGCCACCACCTCCGCCACCGCCCCGATTTCCACCCCCGCCACCACCGTTGTTCCCCCCGCCACTAAAACCACCCAATCCACCGCCACTGCCCAACCCTTCTGCCGAAAAGTTCTGCTGATTGATGTTGTTAGCTGAGGCAATCACTGACAGTTGCTGCCCATTGTTAAACTGATTGATGCCCACCTGCCCCTGAAACCGCTTCGGGCCGTCGGGTGGCTCCAGGCCATAACCTAGCGATTCTTTGCCGAAAATACCTTTGCGCCGGTCGCGTTTGGTGGTGATGTTGATGGTTTTCTCGCGGTCGCCATCGTCGATCCCCGAAAACTGCGACTGGTCGGATTGCTTGTCGTAGAGCTGTACTTTATCAATAATTTCGGCGGGCAGGTTGCGGGTCGCCATTTTTGGGTCATTCCCGAAAAACGGTTTTCCATCCACCAAAATGCGTCTCACTTCTTGCCCCTGTGCTTTCACGGCTCCATCCCGATCTACTTCAACGCCCGGCAACCGCTTCAACAAATCCTCAACCACCGCGTTGGGCTGCGTTTTAAACGAACCCGCGTTGAACTCCAGCGTATCGCCTTTGATCACCACCGGTGCCCCATTCACCGTCACTTCGGCCAGCGATTTCACGTCTGATTTCATCAGCAACGAGCCAAGAGCCTGTTCGGGTTTTTCGGCAGAAACGGTCAGGTTACGCCGGAGCGATTGGTAGCCCACGTAGGTCACCAGAAGTTGGTAAGACCCTACGGCTATATTACGGAACAGGAATTCGCCTTCGCCCCCCGTAATCTGAAACGTTACCAGCGACGAATCGCGGCCCCGGAGCAGCGAAATAGTGGCTTCGGGCAGACCCTGCGTGGTAGTGGAGTCGATCACTGACCCGCGAATGGTGCCAATGCCTTTTTGCTGGGCAAACGCGCCGAGGGAAAGGAGCAGGAAGAAGAAGGAGAGCGGTCCGACGATTCGGAGAAGTAGGCGCATAGGAGTGGGAAGGTGTTGGCACTATTAATTCCGCACGGGATTCTCGGCCATCATCCGTTGCCGGAAACTGGCCATTGCTTTGCGCCGGATATCTTCCATTGCCTTTTTCGACACCAACTGCGCTTTCGGATTGGGCCGGAGCGTGGTTTCGTCAATGGGTTTGGGGTCAATTTTTGTGGCTTTGTAGGCTTCCTGATCGCTCTCGATTTGCAGCACCACACCCTTGTCGGGAGTTAGGCTAGCCACGGGCGAGTAGGTAAAGGGCAGTTCGGTGGTGTACCAAATAGTGTAGGGCGTGTTTTTGAGGTTCGCCGTGGCTTTCTGGCATTTATAGCCCGCAATCTTGCGCGTTTTATCATCTTCTTTCCAGGTCGAATCGCGGACAATGGGCGAGTCGCTGCGGTAATAATCGGTGGTGAGGGAATCTTTTTTGATTCCCAAAACGGTTATCTGGGTTTGCGATGTCATGTCGATATACGTCATGTTCTCAAAGGCAGAGCCAAACCGTCCACCCCGCGTCCGTTGTCCATCGGCCCCCCGGTCTCCGCGATTACCTCTGTCACTCCCGCCCTGGGTTCCTCCATCTGGACGGCCACCACCGGGGCCACCCCCATTGAACGTGCGCGTCATCATGGTAGGCTGGTCGCGTTTTTCCATCGCAAGGTCTTTGGTAAACAGCAGCGATTGCCCAAACGTGGTCGTCTGTGGAATATCCAGTGTTTGTCCGTTAGGCAAGGTCCCGCCGGGCCGAACATCCTGCCCGTTGATATTTACCCGCACCTGCGACATATCAATTCGACGGGTCGCTTCATACCGAATTTCGCCCGACGAAATGGCTTCCTGAGCCGAAGCAGCCTGGGCCAGCAACAGTGCCCCGGCAGCGAATAGATAGTGATAGTAGTTCATGATACAAAAGAAACGCAATTGCGGGGTTATGTTGCATGGAACCGGCTGGTTCTGAACCAAAAGCCTACTAAATATAGATGAAAGAGGAGAATTCATAGACGAAGCGATTCGTTCTGTTCCCTATCTTTGCCCTCGTTGCTAATTTTGACGATGAACCAAACCTCCCTTTTGCAGCGGCTAAGGCCGCATCTGCTTTTTGTGCTGGGCTTTCTGCTCTTAGCCAGTCTCTATTTTATTCCGGCCTTTCAGGGTAAAGAACTGCCCATGCAGGACATCCGGCAGAGCTACGCATCGACCATGGAGTTGCGCGAGTTCAAGAAACAAACCGGCGAGTTTCCGCTCTGGACCAACGGACTTTTCAGCGGAATGCCCGCTTATATGATCGCTTTCGACTATCCCTACACCTTTGTGGGTCGCTCGGTCGATTTTGTGTTGAATCTCATTCCCCGGCCCGTCAACCTGCTGTTTATCACGATGGTGAGCATGTATTTGTTGCTGCTGGTGATTGGTCGGAAAACCGAAACCGATGACCCCGACGGGCAACCGGACAACGGCTCGTCGCGTCGGTGGCTGGCGGCCACGGGGGCTGTGGCCTACGCCTTCGGAACCTACCTGTTGCTGGCCGTTGAGGCCGGACATGTCTCGAAAGTGTGGGCTTTTGCCTACGCACCGGGTGTGCTGGCGGGCGTTATTCTGGCCCTGCGCGGGCGATACTGGCTGGGGGCCGCCATCACCGCATTCTTCGCTTGTATGGAATTGAATGCCAATCACTTGCAGGTAACCTACTACCTGTTTATTCTGATCGGAATTTACGTCCTGATGGAAGGCATCGCTCTCATTCGGGCGGGCAAGGCGAAGCAGCTGGTTATGGGCCTGGCGTTTCTGGCGGTGGCCGGTGGCCTTGGTGCAGCCAGTTTCAGCAAGCGCTTGCTGGTGCTGAACCAATACCAGAAAGAAACCATTCGGGGCCGCTCTGAGCTGACAACCAAAACTACGGTGCAGGCTGCCAACCGCTCCACGGCAGACACAACAATGGCGGCAACGGCCCCATCGGCCATTAGTCAGGATGGGCTGGATAAAGACTACGCCTTTAACTGGAGTTATGGTAAAGCCGAGGCTCTGAACTTGCTGATCCCTAACCTGTTTGGCGGAGGATCGGGTGGTCTAGATCAGAATTCGGAGATGTATAAGGCTTTACTCAGTAAGGGAGTTGACCCGGCTGCGGCCCTGCAATTTGCCGAGTTGGGTGCGCCAATGTACTGGGGCGATCAGCCGGGGGTGGGCGGGCCATCGTATGCTGGAGCTGTGTTGCTGTTCCTGTTTATGCTGGGTCTGACCTTGTCCACCAACCGCATTCGCTGGTATTTGCTGGTGGGTGCGTTGCTGATGATTGCCATTGCAATGGGCAAAAACCTGCTGATTATCAACGGGCCTTTGTTCGATTATTTGCCCTTGTTCAACAAGTTCCGGGCCGTGACCATGACCATGGGTATTGCCCAACTGTTCCTGGCAGCCGGGGCCGTGTTGGGTGTGCAGGCTCTGGCGACGCGCAATCTCACGTTCGAAAAAGTGAAACTTCCGTTAGCCATTAGTTTTGGGCTGACGGGGGGCGTGGCCCTGATTTTGGCCCTGTTGGGAAGTACATTTTTTACCTTCCAGACCGCCAATGACGTACCGATTCTGGCGCAATATTTTGGCGAACAGGGTGCCACCGAAATGCTCCGCGCCCTCATCAGTGACCGCCAAAGCATGGCCCGCTCCGACGGGTTCCGCTCGTTTATCTTTATCGCGCTCACGGCAGGAGCGATTTATCTGTTCGTCACAAAACGCATCAAACCAATCGTTTTCTTTCCGGCTTTGCTGGCTCTGATGGTGCTTGACTTATTTATGGTGGATAAGCGATTCCTGAACAACGGCAACTTTATTCCGAAAACGCAGGTGAATTCGGCCTTTGAAGAAACGCCCGCTGATGCGTCTATTTTAACCGACAAGTCATTGAGTTACCGGGTTTGGGATCAAACAGCGAGCTTCATGAACGACAACCGTACCTCTTTCTTTCACAAGTCGATAGGCGGGTATCATGCGGCTAAACTGCGCCGTTATCAGGAATTGATCGAGTATGCGTTTCCAAAAAATACGCTCAACATCCTGAACATGCTGAATGGTAAATACGCCATCATTCAGCCGCAACAGGACCCCAATGCCCAACAACAGCAACCTGCTGCCCCCATTGCCCAGGCTAATCCGGAAGCCCTCGGCAATTCATGGTTCGTGAAAACGGTGTTGCCCGTGGCCGATGCCGATGCCGAAATCGCAGCCATGCAAACGCTCAACCCCCGCGACTCGATGGTGGTTGACAAACGGTTCAGCGAACAACTCGCGGGCCTGCCAACGCTCGACACCACCGGGGCTACCATCAGTCTGACCAAATATATCCCCGACCACCTTACCTATGAAAGCAACGCCCCAACCGAGCAGATGGCCGTTTTCTCGGAAGTCTATTACCGGGGCGACTCCGACTGGAACGCCTATGTGGATGGCAAAAAAGTGCCGCATATGCGGGCCAACTATGTGTTACGGGCCATGCGCGTTCCGGCGGGCAAGCACACCATCGAGTTCAAGTTTGAGCCGCCCATCGTGGCCCTCGGCGACACCCTCGATCTGATTGCCAACGGGCTTTTGCTGGCTTTCATCGGTGTGGCTATTTGGCTGAGTATGAGAAAGAAATCCGTTCAGGTTGCGTAAACCCAACCCCATGCACGCCAAAGCCGCCATTGCCACCGGAACCGGCCAGTTTCGCATCGACACCATTGAGGTTCACCTGCCACAGGGCGACGAATTATTGGTCGAAATCAAAGCGGCTGGCATCTGCCACACCGACTTTGATTCTATGTCGTGGGGTAAACCGCTGGTGATGGGGCACGAGGGCGCGGGCATTATTCGGGCTATTGGTCCACAGGTAACGCGCTTTAAAATCGGTGATTCGGTGATGCTCAACTGGGCCATTCCCTGCGGACACTGTTTCCAATGTCAGGAAGGAAACCAGCACATTTGCGAAATCAATTCACCCGTTACGTCGGGGAACCGGGCCAGCGGTGGCCATGCCGGGATGGAGCGCACAACCCTTGATGGGCAACCCATTGAGCGGGCGTTCAGTCTCGGCACCCTGTCGGAGTTTACAGTGGTGCGGGAGACTGCCGCTGTCAAGATTTCGGTGGACATGCCGTTTGCGTCGGCGGCTATTGTGGGTTGTGGCGTGATGACGGGTTACGGCTCGGTGGTGAATGCCGCGAAAGTGAAACCCGGTCGCTCGGTGGTGGTGCTGGGAACAGGGGGCGTGGGCCTCAACGTCATTCAGGGAGCCAGAATTGCCGGGGCGGGCCTGATCATCGCCATCGACGTGAATGCCAACCGGCTCGACATGGCCCGCAAATACGGAGCCACCCACATCCTGCAAGCCGACCGCGCCGATGTGGGTCTGCTCCAGGCCGCGCAACAGGTGAAAGTGCTCACCAATGGCCGTGGGGCCGATTATGCCTTTGAATGCACTGCTATTCCCGAACTCGGCGCGGCTCCCCTCGCCATGATTCGCAACGCGGGTATGGCCGTTCAGGTCAGCGGCATCGAGCAAACCATTTCCATCGATATGAACCTGTTCGAGTGGGACAAAGTTTATATCAACCCTCTCTACGGCCAATGCCGCCCTGATATTGACTTCCCCATTCTCCAGAAACTCTACGAAAAAGGCGACCTCATCCTCGACGATCTCGTCACCCGAACCTACGACCTCACCGACCTCCAATCGGCCTTCGATGATATGCTGGCCGGACGAAACGCAAAGGGAGTGGTTGTTTTTTGAGGGTAATGGCGAAGTGTTTTTTCGTAGTATCGGCTGAACAAAAAATGCTGACCCAAAAACTTGGTGGTTTCATGAATAAGCTATTCATTTATTTCTGTATCACAACTCAAATAGCTGTAAAGAACACCCGTGAGAAACTACTTATGATTGATATTCAGTGTTTTGTAGTTTCGCAAATTCGCGCCCTTGTATATGTTGGGTGCGAGTCCAAGTAGTGCTTGCGTGGCGGGTTCCTGGCGACAAGTTGCAGGCCGCAGAGGTTAGGTTTTTGCTTTCATTTCCGGGTTTCGTGTGAAAATGCGAACGCCCCGAAAATTCAGGTTTTGGTTTGTGTGCCAGCGTCTTTGAGACAGCCCAACCGCCCCGACAAGCAGGTTTGAAAAAATACAGCAATACAAAATGCAAAGTGTGTATTTTGCATTGAAAGTGCGGTAATCAGCGAGTTGTAGCACATAAAACGGGAATATTATGCAAATAAATAAAATTGGAAATTTATCATTGCTGTCCCTAATCTGTGGCCTATTTGTTCAAATAGGGGCTCAACTATTCGCAATACTTGTCATCGTTAGAACCTTAATAAAAGCCCCCCCAGAAAGTCTTGCTATGCTTAAAGGACCTTACGGTTATGACAGTTCAACGTATTGGGATGTATTTCCAAATATAACTTTTACATTGTTCATAATAGCGACTATATCTAATTGGAAGAATAAACACCGAAATTGGATTCTTTTCGCTTTTGCAGTTTATTTTATTGCTGGACTTTGTGCAATTTTTATTACTGGACCAATGTTTACTCAATTAACAAATGGAGAATTCCAAGGAGAAATTGACGAATTGGCCAATAAATGGTATACTTTCGACTGGTTGATATGGTTACTAAGTTTAACTTCAGGTTTAATATTAATTATAAGATTGAATAGGTATATAAATTTAAGATAACGGTTTGCGGGGTAGCGTCCTTGCGGTTAAACTCGGCGAGGCCGTCCCCAGCCCCGCCGGTCTCCAAAACCGTGCTTGCCAGTTTCCCGGCACACGGCTCCTCAGTAATGTGGTGCTTGTCATGCATACCTCCCCTAACCACCAGGGAGGTTCTGAGTATGATCATTGGCGGCTCGAAAACTCCACGTTTTCCATCCCTTCATCGTAGGTAACCCTACGTGCTTTAGGCATATACACCGTTACTTGTGCCTACTCTCTCCACACTACCGTGCCTACGTCAGCATATCTCAAGCGTTACCTTGAGCCTTGGCTTCCTAGGCAATCCTTCCAAGCAGCAGCGTCCGGTTGGCACCTACTCAATCAACCTGATTGAGAACTACTGTTGGTTACTTCGTTCCTGCTAACTGTAATTGAGTCCTTAGGATGATGCTCTCTGCCGGGTTTAGTGGGTGTGCATGTTGGTCTGTCCTGTAGCAGCCAACCCCTTATCCTTTGTCATTTTGACTACAGCCTGTTAACCTACGTTGGCTATTTACGTGTGACGACAGTTCAACCACATCTTTGCTTTCGCTATCCATAGACTCTTGCTCGACGGGGTTCGGACGTTAGGTTCGCCGTTACCGCCTTTTCACCCCGCTTTACAGATTGATGACCAGTCGCTACTGTAGGGGTGATGCTGTTACCCCTGCACCGGGGAGAGGGACTTTCACCCTCACGGTTATCAAGTTGTCAAGGTTCAGATTTCTCTTTACCTTGCCACCCATCCCCCACCGAAGTGGTTTCGGATGAACGAATCGCACACAGGCAGCACGTCCCGACAGTCACGGTTTGACAAGGCTCGGTATGAAAAGTTGAATGTGCGTTGTTGTCGCTTCGCCCGTTGGCGTAAAAAATTCGGATCGTACGTTGTTGTCCGCTCCGCGTGGGTTGCTCTCCGGCGCCGGGAAGCACGTCCCAAAGAGCGGTTTTCAGCCCAACATCTTCTGTGTTCGCGGGCGAAGGAACCCCGAAAACTGTTAAATTGGCCTTTTAAAGGATGCCTGATAATCAGAAGGTTGCAATTTAACAGTACATCAAGGTGAGGGTGTAAAGGTTGAAAGTACTCGCGTTCAGCCAAGTAACTCGTTGTCCATCAGCCCTCACGGGCGTTGGGTGATATCAATAAAAATGATCCGTTTGTCGGGTTCCGTGCGACATAGTGAACGTCCAAGTCAGGCAGACCGGGGCTTGCGGGGCGAATCTCGGCTGACAAGCCTAACGCCTGAGTGGGCCAGTTTAGGGCTTACACTTCCAGACTTCTTGCGACAGCCCAAACGCCCACAGGTTAGTTTGGGGCTTCGCGCTCAATTAAAAAATGTACAACACAACACAATGGAACAATTTTCAATTGGTAGCGTAGTTAAACTTAAGTCAGGTGGTCCTCAAATGACCGTTATGGCATATGGAACAAAGCTTAAATTTGGGTCTATACTGGCTACAAACGTAGAGGACAAAGAACAGGTAAAATGTCAATGGTTTGATTCATCAGGAACATTACAAGAAGAAGTTTTCCCGATAGCTTCATTGACGTTAAACTAATCGTTAGTGTTTGCTCTGCTGGGCGGCTGTCTGGCACACAGGAAGCACGTCCCGTAGGAAGGTGGAAGGTGGGCACCCCAAATCAATGAGTGTGTAAAGGATTAGGTATGTTTGTTTACTCAGTTTTGTGCGCTCACCATAAACACTCATGGTCATTAAGTGATGGTCCATAAAGTGCTTTTGTGACGAGTTCCGGCTGAGAGGCCAAACGCCCCAACAGAGTAGTCATATTCGCTGCTCGGTCAACGTCGTTTAGCGCGTCATTTTGAATCTAAACTATCTGGTTGTAAACATAATCTCATACTATGAAATCCTTTTCAATTGCTCTCCTGCTGCTGTCTTGTTCCGTCTTGGCTCAGACAACCATCACGCTGCCACTCGAGGTGGTAAACACCGCCCGGCCCAAACACTACAGTCAGGTTGGAACCAGTCAATCCACTGACTTTACTAAATTTCGAGGTGTTCCCGCTAATCTGTCAGAAAAGGTGTTGCGCACAGCCAACACCATCAGAGGACAGGTGGCTTATGAGTCTTTTCTACGTGGTGAGATTGATCGAGCCGCCTGGGAGCAGACCAAGCGGACACTGGGCCGCGACACACTCCAACTAAGCCCCAAACCTCTTCGCCATCAGATAAACACGCTGGTAGGCACGAACCCAGCAGGACAACGGGTGGTAATTGTGGATACTAATAACAACAGTGATTTTGGCGACGAGCAAGTGTTTACATATCCTATGACCTTGCCCCATATTCAGAAGACAAGATCAGGATTCTATGACAATAGTATTCATGCCGTTTTCGATACATTGCCTGCGGTATCCGTAGTGGTTGAGACTTTTGATGGTCAGCAGAGTATACAGCGGACTGTATCGGTTAAACCGATTCCGTATAACGCGGGCTGGACATACCCTAACCCAGAAGAAAACAGGTTTCACCTGACGCTATTAGCCCATGAGTATAGGCAAGCTAACTTATCGGTATTGGGTAGAACAGTTGAGGTTTTTGTGACGACTGTACCGGGGCTTCCGTACAATACCGGAGCGGCTACCGTTGAAATACGAGAAGCCGGACAGACCGTTAACAAACTAATAAGTCAAGATAATATTCAATCTGGATACTCCTTTGTTTTAGCAGATCATGTGCTGGAAATTAAAGGGTTATCAATTCAGGGCGATCAGCTAACTATAGTAGACAAAGGAATTGTTACGCCAACGCGCTGAAATTTCGAGTGGATTGGGTTTTCGCTAACAGGCCGCCCGCTCTCAAGTCGAAGGGTGCATTAGGGTTTTGCAAAACAAAGGCAAAGTGGTCTTTATCCATTCGACTGACTGCTGAGAATTTATGTTCCGAACCATTCAACTCTCCGACCCCCGTTTTGAACACGAGGGCCTGCGCTACGTCACGGTGAAAACGCCCAACCTGCGGGGCCGGGGTGATATAACGTTCTGGTCGCCGGAAGGGGTGAGCGATGCAGAACCGCTGCCGCTGGTAATTTTGTTGCATGGGGTCTATGGCAGTCATTGGGCGTGGAGCCTGCGCGGGGGTGCCCACCGAACCGCCGACCGACTGATTCGCAGTGGACAACTGCCCCCTTGCCGGTTGGCGATGCCGTCGGATGGCCTTTGGGGCGATGGCAGCGGCTATTTACCGCACTATGGACATCATTTCGATAACTGGATTGTGGACGATGTGCCGAATGCCTGCCCCGGTGCGGTTTCGAGTCTGTTCATAGCGGGTCTGTCGATGGGTGGCTATGGGGCATTGCGTCTGGGTGCGAAATACCCGGAACGGTTTCTGGCCATAGCGGGACTGTCGTCCATTACGCATCTGGACCAGATGGCCGCCTTTGTGGAGGAACCCCTGACCGACTATCGCCAACCTGACTCCGTTGATGAATCGGTGCTGGAACTGATGCTTAGAAACCGGGATAAACTGCCGCCAATCCGCTTCGATTGTGGCACCGAAGATGCCTTGCTCACTGCCAACCGCGCCCTGCACACGGGCCTGACCAAAGTGGGAATCCCCCACGAATACGCCGAGTTTGCCGGAGGCCACGAATGGCCATACTGGGAAACACACATAGAAGAAACCCTGCTGTTTTTCGGGCGATTTATGGTATAATTGGGGATTATGAAGCCCCAAACCATTCTCATTACCGGAGCCACCGGTTTCCTCGGCAATCGCCTGACCGAAGCCATGGTGCAACAAAACGGTGCCGGGTCGATTATCACCACGGGCCGCAACCCGGAGCGCGGCAAACACCTGAGCGAACTTGGCACCCGGTTCATGCCCGGCGACCTGCGCGATCCGGCATTTGTGGAGCAGTTGGGCGTTGGTATTACGGCGATAGCGCATTGTGCAGCCCTGTCGGCCCCCTGGGGTGCCTACCAAACATTCTACGAACAGAACGTTTTAGCTACCAAAAATCTGCTCAAACTTGCCATTCAAAACCGGGTAGAACGGTTCGTTTATGTGTCTAGTCCCAGCGTCTATGCCACCCTCGCCAACCGTCTGAACGTGCGCGAAGATGACCCGCTGCCCCGCCGTTTTCTCAACGCCTATGCCCAGACCAAACACGAGGCCGAGCAGCTTGTAATCAGTCAGTTAACGCAACATAGCATTCCTTTTATAATCATCCGGCCCCGTGCGTTGATCGGCGCGGGCGACACCGTGATTATGCCCCGCCTGCTGGAAGCACAAGCACGAAATCGGCTGTTTGTGGTGGGTAACGGGCAAAACGTCTGCGACCTTACCTGCGTGGGAAACGTGGCCGATGCCATCGCGTTGGCCCTGACTGCCACCGGAAAGGCCCTGAACCAAACCTACAACATCACCAACGGCGAACCTGTCCGTTTTTATGACCAAATCGAGCAGGTGTGCGGGCGGTTGGGCCGCCCGTTTGTCCGGCGTAGTTTGCCTTATGCGCTGGGGCGGGCAGCGGCAACTCTACTGGAGAACGTGGCTCCCCTTTTGGGTAAAGAACCAACCCTAACCCGGTACACCCTGAGCCTGTTAGCCTACTCAATGACCCTCGATATCACCCGTGCCCGAACCCTGCTTGGCTACTTGCCCCGGCAAACAACGGCCGAAGGGATTGAGGAGTTTGTGAACGCATGGCCGCAAACAAGGGTGTAGGATGAGTTTGCGATTTATTGATAAACCTGGCTTAATTGCTGTCGCACAGGGCTTCGACTCCGCTCAGCCTGACTACAAACTTGAGAGTTTCCCCGTCAGGCTGAGCGGAGTCGAAGCCCTGTGCGACAGCAACCTTTAAAATTTATCCTAAGTCTGCAACCAATACGAGCATGACACTTGACCTTTTTTCTGCCGGGACTTGCCGCGCACTGGGGTGGTTTATGAACCGCTCTGCCTCGTTCAACACCATAACGGTGCCGGTAGGCGTTGCCCTGATTCAGCACCCCACGGCCGGGTTAATTTTGTTCGATACAGGGCTGCACCCGCGCTGTCTGACCATTTCGCACTGGTCGCAGTGGATGGCCCACCAACTCATTCATTTCGATACCACACCCGATAATACGGTGGTGAGTTGGTTGCGCGAAAAAGACATAAAACCGTCTGACATTCAGTATGTTATTCTGTCGCACTACCACAATGACCACATGGGTGGTCTGCTCGATTTTCCGAATTGCCGGTTTGTGGCTTCGCGGATCGAGTATGATCGGCTACTGAAAATGACGACAGTTCAGCAGTCGAGTGCGGCTTTCAACGCGGCTCTGTTGCCTGCCGATTTTGCCCAACGCCTGTTGCCCATCGAGGATTTGCCCACTGTTGACTGGCCCGAACTGGCTTTGTTTGGCGAGACAAAAGAAGCTTTTCCCGATGTGTTTCTGGTGAATTTGCCTGGACACACTCGGGTTCAGTATGGAGCCTATATACCCGCCGAATCCACGTTTCTGGTTGCCGATGCCCTGTGGACGGGTGCCGCCCTCGATGGCCCCGCCACCGAACCTCCGTCAATCGTTCGGTTCATCAAAGACAATTGGCACAACTACCGCCAAACCATGCAGCGGTTGAGGCAATTTCGGGCCGTGCAACCGAGCGTTCGCATTTTGGCCAGTCATGATAATCAAGCGTTTAGCTGATATTGATGCTCATTCTTCAAATCCTCTATTACTGGCTCGTTTTCTCGTTACGCGCAATCCCTTCTTCGCGGGAGAAACTGCTGCGGGCAAACCAGAAACAACTCCGTAAAAAGCTCCGGTGGGCGGTGAAGCACATTCCTTTTTATCGTGGTTTAGAGATGACATCTTCTGAAAAGATGTCATCTCGTTCGCTAACGACTTTCCCCATTATCAGTAAAGCCACGTTCAACGCCAACTTTGCCGATCTGAATGTGGCTGGCATCCCCCGCGACGAAGCCTATAATTTTGCGCTGAAGGCTGAACAAACCGGGCAGTTTCGGGTAAAATTACGTGGGCTGACGGTGGGCCTTTCGACCGGGACGAGTGGGAATCGGGGGGTGTTTCTGGTTACTAATCAGGAGATTGCGCAGTGGGTGGCGATGGTATTTGTGCGGGTGTTGCGCCTGAATCTGTTTCGGAGGCAACGAATTGCGTTTGTGTTCCGAACGAACAGCAATCTCTATCAGGCTACCAATGTTGGAGCCGTGACGATGCGGTTTTTTCCGCTCGATCTGGATAATCCCGCCGTGCTGAACGATCTTGCCGAGTTTAACCCGACCACGTTGGTGGCGCAACCCTCGGCCCTGATCCGGTTGGCCAATTATAAAAAAACGGGTGAATTAGCCATTGCTCCGGGCCGGGTTATTTCTATCGCCGAAGTACTGACCGAGCGCGACCAAACCTATCTGACAAGTGTTTTCGGAACGACCATTCACCAGGTTTATCAGTGCATGGAGGGGTTTCTGGCCCACACCTGCGCCCTCGGCAACCTGCACGTAAACGAAGATGTGGTGAATTGGGAGAAACGATACCTCGGCCCCAACCGTTATCACCCCATCCTGACCGATTTGGCCCGCCAAACGCAAGCCCTGATTCGCTATGAGCTGAACGACATTCTGATTGAACCCGACGCGCCCTGTCCCTGTGGTTCGCCGTTCACGCACATTGGCCAAATCGAGGGCCGCGCCGACGATGTGCTGGTGTTCCCGAATGCGTTGGGCAAGTTGGTGGTTGTGTTTCCCGATTTGGTGCGCCGGGCCGTTTGCGACAGCAGTGATGCCATTGTGTCGTATGCAGTGTATCAATTGGATTATGCCGTAATCCATCTATATTTAGACAAAACCCTGTTATCCGACTCGGCTCTGTGTCAAACCATACAATCGAACCTGACCGGGCTGCTAATCCGGCACGGAATTTCGGGGGTTTCTATTTTATTCATGCCGTATGATAAACGGGAACCCGAAACCAAGCTGCGCCGGGTGAAGCGTAACCCATCACTCAACGTAACCGTTTAACATGAACCCATATTTCACCATTCTCGGCCACGGTCGCTACCTGCCCGATACGCTCGTTACGGCGGAGGAAATAGACCAAAAACTGAACCTGCCTGCGGGCTGGACACGGCGACACACGGGTGTTCAAACGCGCTATGTGGCCGCTCCCAACCAAAGCAATGCCGATCTTGGAGCCATCGCCCTGCAACGCGCCCTCGACAATGCCCGTCTTCAACCCGGTGACCTTGACCTGATTGTGTGTGCGTCCGGCTCATTCGACCAACCCATTCCCTACAATGCCTGCCTGCTCATGCAACGTTTAGGCTGGGATCAATACCCTATTGCCAGCTTCGACATCGACGCTACCTGCCTGAGTTTTTTGGTGGCTCTCGATGTGGTAACGGGCTTGTTGATGGCGGGTCGATATCGGCGCGTAGCCATTGTGACGAGTGAGATCGCGACGCGCTCACTTAACGCCAAAGACCCCAAAACATACGGACTTTTTGGCGACGCTGCCGCAGCTATTATTCTGGAACAAAGCACCACAGAAACCGGCTTCACTGTCACCCACCGGAAGTTTGAAACCCATGCGGGCGGGGCCAGTATGGTGCGTGTGGAGGGGGGAGGTAACGCTCGGCATCCGCGCCTGCCCCCTTTTTGCGAGGAGGATTACTGCTTTAAAATGGATGCCTTCGATCTGCTTCGTTTCACCATTCCCCGCTTCGATCAGTTCTTTGCCGACTTCCTGATAAACAGCCGATTAACTCCCGCCGATTTCGACCTGGTGATTCCTCATCAAGTGAGCCGGGTGGGGTTGGACCACTTCGTGAAGAGCTACGAATTCGCGCCCGAAACCGTCTGGGCCAACCTTGATCGCTACGGCAACTGCATTGCGGCATCCCTGCCCCTGTCCCTTTCCGAAGCCATCGACGCAGGCCGACTCAAACCCGGCGGCCGGGTATTGCTGCTCGGCACAGCCGCCGGGGTGTCATTGGGGGCGGTGGTCGTTGAAACGCGCAGCATGAAACAAGCGCAGCGTTAAAACCTACCTCCCCTCAATCGCTTTCAAATTTTGGATGGCTTCGGGGTAGTTGGGTTGGAAGGCAATGGCCTTGCGGAGATCGGCTACGGCACCGGCTTTGTCGCCGAGGTTGAACCGGCACACGCCCCGGTTGTGCCAGGCAATGGCATCAGTGGGTTTCCAGGTAATCGTTTGGGTATAGTCGGTGATGGCGACCTGATACTGTTTGGCTTGTAGAGCCGCAAAGGCCCGGCTGGGCACAATCAGCGTATCGTTTTGTGGGGCGTACTTGAGTGCCGCATTGAAACTCGCGAGGGCTTCGGCGGGCCGGGTGCGCATCAGCGTGAGACCCCGGTTGTAATGTGTGTCGCTGTGGTCGGGCTTGATTCGCAGAGCCTCATCGAACATTTTCGCGGCTCGTTCGGGGTCGCCTTTGAGGCCATATACATTGCCTAGACCATTATAAACCTGGAATCGGTTTGTGCCACCCTTTATGGCTTCTTCATACATCACCAACGCTTTGTCGAGGTCGTTTTTCTGGCCATAATACGAGCCTAAACCTTCCAGAAGCTGGTCGTTACCGGGGTTATATTGGAGGGCATGGTTCCAGAGGGTTTCGGTGGTTTGCCATGTTTTGATCTGTTGAACGGTGAGAAACAGGCAGACGACTACGAACACGCCCAACACCACCCGGCTCGCCAATACCGATGGAAGGTATTGATTTACAGTCATTACCAGAAGAAAAATTAAACCAAAATAGGCCAGATAGCTGTAGCGGTCGGCCATGACAGCGGCCCCCACGGTCATAAATTGAAGTACAAGTGCAATGGTGACCAGAAAAAAACCAAGCCCAAACGCCAGCAGACGGTGGTTGGCTTTGACCGCCCAGACCAACACGCCGAGGGTTGCCAGCAGAGCCACGGGGCCAAGCCAGTAGAGGCCCGGAATCTGGGTAACATCGGCAGGGTAAGGATAAAAGGCGGCCATTTGAACGGGAACCAGCAACTTCAGCACGTACATCAGAAACCCGAAACTGCCATAGACAAACCACCGCCACGAAAACGGGTCTTGCCCAATCGCTTCTTTCTGTTCCAGAATGGTCAGCATTCCGTAGAACGTGTCACCGGCCTGCACGCTCACGGCGATCCAGCCAAACAACAGCGAGACACCGAAGAAGGGCAGTTTTTGCAACACTGCCCGACGGTCGGGAACGCGCTTGTCCACCCAATAATCGAGTAATGACAGCACCACGGGCAACACCACGGCCATGCCTTTGCTCAGACACGCCAGCACAAATAGCCCGAACGTGGCCCAAAGCCAACTTGCCCGGTTTTGATCTTTATAGCGCAAATAGGTTAGGCAAGCGGCCAGAAAAAACAGGGTATAAAGGACATCTTTCCGCTCCGACACCCACACCACCGACTCCACGTGCATCGGATGAATGCCCCATAACAGGGCCGTGAAAAAAGCTACCCACGCATTCCGGCCACTCAGCCGATTCGCAAACCAATAAACCAAAGCTGTGTTCACGCTGTGAATCAGCACGTTGGTCACGATGAACGATCCCGGCCCCATGCCAAACCAACGGGCGTTGGCCATCAGACTCATCATGGTAAGAGGATGGTAATTCAGGGCTACGATGGTTTTCCAGCAATCGGCGTAGCCATACACATCGGGGTAAAGCAAGAGCGGATTTTTGACCACATACTCCATATCGTCCCAATCGACAAACTCATGCCCGAAACTGAGCGCGAAAATCGCAAAAGTGAGCAGGGCAGCTAAGGCGGAAAAAAAGAAGCTAAAGAGAAACGGAGCTGGTTTGTCAGCAGTCTGTGCGGACACTGACCAAGGGAGTGCAGGATTGATATTCTCGGTCAGTGTCCGCACAGACCGCATTTTCGTCCCTTTTTTGGGTGGTTGAGAAGGGGTATGCTTTGCCATTTGTATGTTTAGGAATACTGGCAAAGATAAAAGAAGTAGGTTATTTAGATTCTCTATGCCGCTTCGCCCAACAGCAATGCCCGCAACTCGGTGGCTTCCTGTGGTTTCATACGCCCGGCCAGCACCAGCCGGAGTTGCCGCCGACGGAGGGCACTGTCGTAGCGTTCTTTTTCGGCATCGGTTTCGGCGATCACGGGGGCCACTTCGATAGGGCGGCCGCTTTGGTCAACAGCCACAAAGGTGTAGTAGGCACTGTTGGTGCTGACCCGAATTCCCGCCGGAATATCTTCGGCCCAAACCTCGATAAACACTTCCATCGACGAACTGAATGCCCGCGTCACCTGGGCTTTCATGGTCACGATATTACCCAGCCGGATGGGTTCGGAAAACGAAACGTTATCGACCGAGGCCGTAACGACGATGCGATTGGAATGTTTTTGGGCTGCTATTGCGGCAGCGATATCCATGAAGTGGAGTAGGCGGCCCCCCATCAGGTTGTTAAGCGTGTTCGTGTCGTTGGGTAACACCATCTCGGTCATGATGGTGTGGGACTCGCTGGCCAGTTTGGACTTCATTTTTAAGCAGGCCGGAGAACAGAAAAACGCTGTTGAAGCAGGTAATAACTACCGAAAAGCAGACCACTAAAGAACAGGTCGCCCATGAGGCCGTTCAGGAAAAACGACTGACCGTTGTAGAACGCCAAACCAGCCGCATAGCAGGTCATCAAACCCGCCCCGGTTTGTGGATAATAGGTACTGCCAAACCAAACGGCGAAGTTGGTAATCAGGAAAAACAAAAGGGATGAGGCAACGGAGGCACCCATAACGTTTGCAACGGTTGGCCGACGTAAGGCCCAGGCACCAATCAGCCACGTTAGGCCGAAACTGATATAAACGGCACCCATGCTGCCGTGAAAGCCAATGATGGCATCGCTCAGAAGCATGGCGGCAAACGGGGCTACTAACCCCAGCCACTTTTTTTCAAAGGTAGCCGCACCAAACAGAGCCAAAGCCGCAACAGGGGTGAAATTGGGCCAATGAGGCACTAAACGAAACAGCGCTGTTGCCAGAATAATCGTCAGTAGGGTGGTCAGGCGGATGCTCAAAGAGTTCATAGTTGATTAACGGTTTACATACTGAATTGTGTAGTGTTGCCCGTCGGTTGTTAGTTTGGTGAGCGAACCGTAGTCGAGGTGAATACGGTAAGCGTTCCGCAAAGATAAATCCAGAAACAGACACAGCAAAGCCCGAATTACTCCGCCGTGCGTAATGATATAGACCGGCCCTGCATTTTGAATGACCAGTGGACTAATTATTTCCTGCCAAAATGACTCTACCCGATCAGACAAATCCTGAAAGCTTTCGCCGTTGGGTGGGCCAACGTTCACAAAATCATTCATCCAGGGGTCAAGGGTCGAACGGGGAATATCGGCCCAGGGGGTCATCTCCCAATCGCCGAAGTTGAGTTCCTTAATCCGCTCGTCGAACTGCACCGATTTCAGGTCAATTTCAGCCGAGATCGCCAAATCGTTGGCGAGTAACCGGCACCTGTTCAGCGGGCTGCTGAACAAATAGGCGGGGCGGTCGGTGGGGAGGTGCGTCAGAATCCGGTCGCGCTGTTCGGCATAGTTGGTAGCCAGTTCAACATCAGATTGACCGTAACTGACCGCTCGGCCCACGGCTACTTCGGTATGACGAATGAGGTAAATGTCCATGTTAAATACTAACCCAAAGCAGTGATACAAACGACAGATAAATAATCACTTCGGTGAGTTGTTGGGTGGCACCGAGGCAATCGCCGGTGTAGCCGCCAATCCATTTGCGGAAAAAACCGGCCAGCCGCCACTGAACTAACCACAATGGAATCAGGAAGGTTAAATAAATCCAAAGACCCGTATAGAGCGATAACGCAATCAGGGGCAACAAGCCGAACCCGGCCGCAATAGCGAACTGACTCAGGGTGATGCCCTTGGCCACCGGTTTCACTTTGCTGGTTTCGTCTAAGCGGGCGTAGGGCAATTGCCGCATCATCGACGTGGCCACCAACCGGCTCAGGCTGTGCGCCGATATGTATTTGAGCACCACAGCCACGCCAAAAGCCTCTACGCCAAACAGGTTTTTTAGGGCGAAGAACTTGACAGTCAGCAGCAGCCCGATCCCCACAGCTCCGTAGGTTCCTAAGCGGCTGTCTTTCATAATGGTCAGAATCTGCTCTGCCGACCAGCCCCCGCCGAACCCATCGCACACATCGGCGAACCCGTCTTCGTGGAAAGCTCCCGTGACCCAGATGGTGGCAATCATACTGAACAAAACGGCCAGTTCGGGCGGGAACAGAAACGTACCCAGCCAATAAACCCCCACACCAATGGCCCCGACAATCCAGCCAATGAACGGAAAGAAAATGGTGGAGCGATTCAACAAATCCTCTGAATGGTCGATGCCTTTTGGCACCGGCAAACGGGTGTAAAACATCAATGCTGTAAAAAATAGCTGCATAGTAGGACGTGTTAGCGATACACTAAATCGACGCAAATGGCCCGGTGGTCGGAGCCGGGGGTGGCAAGGGTACGAAAATTGGCCGTTTTGTAGCCCGTATTCACAAAAGCATGGTCGATGGGAATGTAGAACAAAGGCAAAAAAGTGGGCCATGTCGGTTTCCAACCAAAATTGGTGCGGCAGGCTTCAATAGGCAGGTCGGTATGCCGACGGTCGAGAAATTCGCGCCTGAAGACGGGGGAGAAAATGCTGGTGTTAAAATCACCAATTAATAGGGCAGGTCGCTCAATGCGGGAGAGGGTTTCAGCCACGAACGCCAGTTGTCGGTTGCGCTGGGCAAACCACGAGGGCAACAAGGGCGTTCGGGTGTGCACCGACAGCAGCGACATGGGTTGCCCCCGCACGGTGCTGGTTAAAAACAAAACCTCGTGAGACAGTTCGGCAGTAGAGTCGGTGATGAATGGCGTTCGGCTGCCTACCACAATAAAACAGGGCCCTTTGGCCCAGATGCTGTCCTGATAGGGGTACTCGTTTTTGAGGGCAGACATGGCCCGGTAGCCATCGGGTGTCATTTCCTGCAACACAAAAAAATCGGGTTTGAGCTGCCGGATAGTGTCAATAATGGGCCGGTAGTCGGTGCGGGTGTAGAGGACGTTGGCCTGAAAGACCCGTAAATCGGGTGAGCGTTTGAAGGGTGGGGGGGGAGTTGCCAGAAATGGGTCTTTGCACAAAAAAACGTTCAAGAAAAGCCCCAACAGAGCCAGAAACGCCATTCCCCGTCGACTTTTGCCGAGCCAGAACGCCACCAACAAGCCTGCTATTCCGGCGTATTGCACCGGAAAATGGCTCAATAACTCACACAGAAAAAACGATTCGCCGAACCAGTGGCCCAGCAGCGGGGCAACGATCACGCCAACCGTTGCCACCGGAAAAAACCAACGACTAATCACACCAATCCGAAAATATCCTGAACCCCCAACATACGCGGGCTAATGAATCCTTCGCCGTATTTCACCCCAATCATGTGGCCGTATTCTTCGGCTCGCGCCCGCAGAAAATCCATAAACTCCTGCCCCGAAATATAACTGGCTGGCTCGGTATTGTTTGGGTCGAAGAATTGGCTCCGGTACGCCTGAATCGACGCTAACTTGCCTTCCCAATGGGCCGAAATATCCACCACAAACGATGGTTTCAGCCACCGATCCTGAATGAAGTGATACACAAATTTGGGTCGCCAGGCGGCTTGCTTTTGCCCATCACGCTCCGATTCGATCATCCGAAGCCCTGAATAAAAACAGGCTTCAACCACCAGTTGAGCCGCCCGTCCGTGGTCGGGGTGGCGGTCGTCGGGCGTATTGGTTAACACAATTTCAGGCCGGAAATGCCGGATCTTTTCGATCAAAGCCAGTTGGTGGGCTTCGTCGTTGCGGAAAAATCCATCGCGAAAACCCATGTTTTCGCGGGCCGACAAACTCAGGATTTTGGTGGCTGCGTCGGCTTCCGCGAGTCGAATTTCGGGGGTGCCACGGGTGCCGAGTTCGCCCCGCGTGAGGTCAACGGCTGCTACCGTTTTACCCTGCGCAATAAGCGAAAGAATGGTGCCGCCCGCGCTCATTTCGGTATCGTCGGGGTGGGCAGCAATGCAGAGAACATCAACTTTCATAAGGCGAAGGTAAGGCGATTGCGACAGAGGAAATGCGCTATACAGTGGATTTTGTTGAAAGTGCGTTATTTTGCGCGTAGTAAACCCATTCATGAATTACCCATGTATAAAGCCCTTGCCCTACAACTTAACTGTCAGACCGTAAACTCCTGTAACTCACGCGATGAAAGCGAAGTGGTTATGTTACAATCCATCGACCGCATCGAACGTCAGATCACTGCCTCCATTAATTATGTTGGTCGCGACACGATGATGGTGGTGGTGCCCGAACATTTTTTGTCTGGTTTTCCCATGTCCGAAACCTTGGTGGAATGGCGCGACAAAGCCGCGCTGGAAATCGACGGGCGGATTTATGAAGCGATCAGCGCGATGGTACAACGGCTCCAGATCTATTTTTCGGGGAATGTCTACGAGCAGGACCCGCACTTCCCCGACCTTTATTTTCAGACCAGTTTCATTATCGGACCCAATGGGAATGTGCTGCTTCGTTACCGGCAGCTCAACTCTATGTTTGGGCCAACTCCCCACGACGTATGGGCTTATTACTTAGAGGCTTATGGGTATGATGCAATATTCCCGGTGGTGAAAACAAACATTGGGAATTTGGCCTGTATGGCTTCGGACGATATTTTATTTCCCGAAGTAGCCCGCAGTTTGGCCATGCGCGGGGCCGAGGTGTTGCTGCATTCGACCTCCGAAATCGGTAGCCCCATGCTGACTCAGAAAAATAATGCCAAACTGGCGCGGGCCACCGAAAACATGAGTTACGTGGTGTCGGCAAATTCAGGCGGATTGAGTGGTATCGCCATTCCCGCCAACTCGTCGGATGGCGGTTCAAAAGTGGTGGATTACAACGGTTTGGTGCTGGCTCAGGCTGGCTATGGCGAGAGCATCGTGGCTAACGCCGACATCGACCTGAACGCGCTCCGGGCTTTCCGGCAACGCCCCGGCATGGGCAATTTACTGGCCCGCCAACGCTTTGAGTTATACGCTGATAGTTACGCCAAACACAGTTTTTACCCGCCCAACACCCTACTCGCCGACCCTGTTGAACGCACACACTTCATGAAAACTCAACAGGCTGTGATTGACAGATTGAAAAAGGAGGTCTTTTAACGAAGGAGGACAGAAGGATGGAGAAAGGAAAAAGAACAATACATGTAAAATTAATTTGGCTAGGGTGGTGCTGTCTTTTTAGTAATGGCCTTCAGGCGCAAACCGTTTCCCGCGATTCAGTTTATGAACTTCGCACGGGTCGCGAAATCGGGTTGTTGGGGTTGGGGCTTGCGGCCAATGGCGCGGCCTACCTGATTAAAAAAGGTGTGGTTCCCTTTACACCCATTCAGGTTGATGAAATCAGTCTCAACACGATCAATGCATTCGACCGGGGTGCCACCCGAAACTGGTCACCCTCGGCGGGTAGAGTCAGCGATCTAACACTGCTCAGTACGGTTGGCATTGTTGGCTTGACCGCCCTACCGACGCTTCGTCAGAAAAAATGGTTTACCGTGCCGCTCATGTACGCCGAAACGATGCTACTCACAGTTGGTTTCCAGGATTTTGTGAAAGTTTCGGTGCTTCGTACCCGACCATTTGTTTATAACCCGGTGGCTCCTCTTTCAGAGAAAATACTGCTGGATGCCCGACGATCATTTTTTTCGGGTCATGCAGCGGTTTCGTTTGGTTCGGCGGTTTTTGCCTCCACGGTGTTCGGACACTATTTCCCGGTGTCGAAACTGAAACCCGTGGTGTGGGCTGGTTCCTTAGCGTTGGCAACCACCACCGCCGTGTTGCGCTATGAAGCGGGTAAGCATTTTCCGAGTGACATTCTGGTTGGGGCGGCTTTTGGCTCGGCTATGGGTTGGCTGGTGCCGTATCTGCATCAGCGCAAACCTACTTCCTCACGAACAGCGTTGCAATGGCAGGCATCGCCCTGGAGCAACGGACTTGCCAGCGGAGTTTATGTGCAGGTGAAGCTGAATTGAGTTATTTTTGCCATAGCATGACTAAAATCACTGACCATATTCGGAACGCAAACGGGAAGACAATCTTCTCGATTGAAGTAATTCCGCCCATTAAAGGCGATACGCTTAAAAACCTGCTCGACAACATCGAGCCGCTGATGGAGTTCAAACCGCCGTTTATCGACGTAACCTACCACCGCGAAGAATATATTGAGCGTCCCCTGCCCGATGGCACTATTCAGAAGATCGTGACCCGCAAACGCCCTGGCACAGTCGGCATTTGTTCGGCCATTATGCACCGATTTGGGGTCGATGCCGTGCCGCACGTGTTGTGTGGGGGCTTCACCCGCGAAGAAACCGAAGATTTTCTGATCGACCTGCACTACCTTGGCATCGACAATGTGCTGGTGCTCCGGGGCGACCCGGCCAAGCCATTCAATACCTTTAAACCTAAGGACAATGGCTACTCCTACGCCAGCGAACTGGTGGAGCAGGTCACGAACATGAATCGGGGCGTTTATCTTCACGAAGAAGATACCGCACTGGCTCCCAGCAACTTCTGCATTGGTGTGGCCGCTTATCCCGAAAAACATTTCGAGGCCCTTGACCACGATACCGATTTCGATTTCCTGAAAAAGAAGATCGACAAGGGGGCCGACTACATCGTGACCCAGATGTTTTTCGATAATTCGCGGTACTTCGATTTTGTGGCCCGGTGCCGCGAACACGGCATCACCATTCCAATTATTCCCGGTCTGAAACCCCTCAGCACCCGCCGACAATTGGAAATTCTGCCCCGAATTTTCCACCTCCACATGCCCGACGACCTCGTGAAAGCTATTCAATCCTGCGAAAACGACACACAGGCCCGGCAGGTTGGCATTGAGTGGGGCATTCAGCAATCGCGCGAACTAATGGCCGCTGGTGCGCCCGTTCTGCATTATTACACAATGGGGAAGGCCGACAATGTGGCTAAGATTGCCCGCGAAGTGTTTTAACCCAAGCCCCATGCCCATGAACCTATACCTGAAAACAGTATTGATCGCTCTCAGTGCGCTCTCGTTCGCATCCGCTCAAACGTCCACCGACTCAGCTTACAACCAGCCGTTTCGGAATCAGGTGCATTTTTCGCCCCGCCAAAACTGGATCAATGACCCTAATGGGCTGGTGTTTCATGAAGGCGAATATCATTTGTTTTTTCAGTATAATCCCCTTGGAATTCAGTGGGGACACATGACCTGGGGCCATGCCGTGAGCACGGATTTGATGCACTGGAAAGAATTGGCCCCGGCCATCACTGAAGATACTGTCATGGCTTTTTCGGGGAGTGTGGTGGTGGATGAACGCAATACGAGCGGCTTTGGCAGTGCGGGAAAAGTGCCTATGGTGGCTGTTTATACGGGCCATCGTAAAGGTAATCAGAGTCAGTTTCTGGCCTATAGTCTAGACAAAGGCCGTACTTGGACCAAGTATCCAAGCAACCCCGTTATTGACCGGCAACAACCCGACTTCCGCGACCCCAATGTGTTCTGGCACGAACCAACGGGTCGGTGGGTAATGTCGGTTATGTTACCGCACGAACAAAGAGCTTTGTTTTATCAATCGCCTGACCTGAAAACCTGGACCGAAGTGGGCGGTTTCTCGGTGAAAAACAAGGCGTTGGGAATTTGGGAATGTCCCGCTCTGATGCAAGTGCCGGTTGAAGAGGACAGTACCGGGAAAACCAAAAAATGGGTGATGCTGGTGTCGGTGGGAGACGGGGCCGTGGCGGGTGGCTCCGGGATGCAGTA
The DNA here is from genome assembly GCA_031411995.1 of Cytophagales bacterium. Classification (GTDB taxonomy): domain Bacteria; phylum Bacteroidota; class Bacteroidia; order Cytophagales; family Spirosomataceae; genus Rudanella. The sequence continues at coordinate 154,717 of JANOCD010000114.1, read as the reverse complement.
TTTCGTTGGCGATTTCGATGGGAAACAGTTTGTGCCGCAGGACACTGCAACCCGCTTTCTGGATTACGGCAAAGACTATTACGCGGCTATTCAGATTAACAATCTCGACCGGCCCGTTACCATTGGCTGGATGAATAACTGGCAGTATGCCAACGACATACCAACATCACCCTTTCGGGGAAGCATGACGCTACCGCGACAATTGGCTCTTCTTAAAACGCCCGCTGGTTATGTGTTACACCAAACCTTGGCCGACGAGATCAAGGCAATTCAGGGGAATGAAACCCAGATTTCGGTGATCAAAGGCATCGACCACACCAAAGAAGCGAATGAGTTTGTTAAAGAGGCTGATGCCTATGAGTTAATGATTCGGGGGAGCGTGGGCAACTTTGGGGTGCGGCTGAAAACCGGCCCAAATGAGGAAACCGTAATTGGGTATGATTCGACCCGGCAGGAGGTTTATGTGGATCGGACTAAATCGGGGAAATTGACAAACAACCCCAAGTTTGCCGCCCGAACCACGGCTCCGTTTGTTGTTTCGGCTTCGGCTAACTCTGCTGGTTCACGCCCTCAACTAACCTTGCACCTTGTTGTAGATCGGGCATCGGTTGAGGTATTTGTAGATGGCCAGCAACCCGTCACGCTGACTAACCAGATTTTCCCGGCTTCGACCAAACCGCAACTGGAGTTCTTCGGGAAAACGCTTCGCTCTATCGAGATTCGCCAATTAGAATCCGGCTGGAAATGACTTATCTGTAGCGTGGTCGGTTCCGATCCGGCGTACCGGCCGATGCGATTCTGAAACCGCGTGTAAAAAACGAAAAAACATGAAACTCATCCTTACGCTTGCCTTACTACTTTCACTAACAGTTGCCAAAGCACAATCGGCTGATGAAAAGGCTGTTGCTGCGGCAGAGAAAGCCCGCTTTGATGCGCAGGTGTCCAAAAATGCGGATGTCCTGAACCAACTTCTGTCTGATGACATGGTATATGTTCACTCCAACGGTAATGTGGACAACAAACAGACGTATATACAGTCGATCAAAGACGGGAACTCGACGTATAATTCAATTGATGTTCAGGAGCAAAAGATCAGGCTCTACGGAAACACCGCCATCGTTAACGGTGTATGCTATATTAAAAGACCCCTTGTCGATGGAAAAAACAACGACCTGAAACTTCGTTACACTGATGCCTACGTAAAAAAAGGCAAGCAATGGCAAATGGTCACCTGGCAATCATTTAGGATGCCAGTGCAGTAAAAAGGAGATAGGAGATAGGAGTTGTTGACGCTTGCGTTGGTTGTGCGTCAGCAACTCCTCACTCTCAATTCTCACTCACTTAAATCCCACTCGTTCCGCCAAGCGTGGCATCCCGGCTTGGGCTGTACCGTGGTGTTGGTGCATTATCTTCAGACGGCGAATTGCTGTCGTAGTCAACACCACCAGCCGTGGCTCCGCGACCAAATGCGCCACCCGAATAATCCGCACCCATCGTGCCAGAGCCTGACATCACCCCTGAACCAGCCGCTGCATTATTCGTTACCCGGTCGGTATCCCGATAGCGGTCCTGATTCTCGTCGTTGTCGTGTTCGTCAGCCGCCCGGTTGTTAATGAACGACTTGGCCAACTGAGTCAGCTTCTCGTCGGTGTTTTTTTCCTCCTCCAGGGTTTGGTGCAGCAGTTGGGCTGCTTCGTTGAAACCAAGCACTTTGGCCAGCGTTACCACCGATCCATACGACGCAATCTCGTGGTGTTCTACTTTTTGGGCGGCCAGAATTAAACCGGCATCCCGTGTTAACGAACCCGATTCGGTGTTGGATATTACCCGTTGAGCGTCATCTGTGAGGCCATCAATGGCATTGCAGGTGCCTTCGTCTGCAGAAATGCCCAAACTGTCGAAAACGCGCTCTAACCGGGTTCGCTGATTGCGCGATTCTTCCTGATGATGCAGAAAAGCGGCCCGCACTTCGTCGGTTGTTGCCGCATCAGCCTGATCGCCCAGTGCGTCGATAGCCTGACCTTCGGCATAATAAATGTCTTTCAATTCTGAGATGAACAGACTTTTCAAGCCTTCTCCCGTGTTTGCGTCGTTTCCATCAAAGAAATTCGATACGCGATCCATGAACGATGCCATAGTGGTTGTGTCTAAGGTTTTGTTGAACTCCACCAACTCTACTCAATTAGTATGCCTTGTTGTGCCAACGTTGATTATCTGTACGTTAACCCACCGCAGATGAGTACAACTGAGGTATAAAATCTACAATTTGAGTAGGCTTATTCCCCTGTTCTTACATGCATCGGACCGAACGGTTTGGGCTTGTAAATTGTTAGTATGTTACAACCCCGATCATACTAAAGGAACCGTATGTGCGGCATCGTATATGCGGCATTGAATTGTTTTGCGTCTATCTTTGGCGCAAAGCAGCAAAGGATTGTGGGGTACGCATCAACCTGAAAGCCTAATTATGTCAAAGAACTTAGTCATAGTGGAGTCGCCTGCCAAGGCGAAAACCATTGAAGGCTACTTAGGAAAAGATTTTACCGTTCGGTCGAGTTATGGCCACGTTCGCGATTTGCCTAAAGATGGGTTAGCCGTCGATGTGAACAATGGTTTTATACCAGCTTATGAGGTTTCGCCTGATAAACGCCAGTTAGTCAGTGAGTTAAAAAAAATGGCGAAAGCTGCCGAAGAGGTCTGGCTCGCCACTGACGACGACCGCGAAGGAGAAGCTATTTCGTGGCATCTCAAAGAAGCCCTCGGTCTGCGCGACAATACCAAACGGATTGTGTTTCGGGAAATTACCAAAACAGCAATTCTGAATGCTATCGGTCAACCCCGCGCCATCGACATTGACCTGGTGAATGCGCAGCAGGCCCGGCGCGTGCTCGACCGTTTAGTGGGATATGAACTGTCACCCGTTCTTTGGCGTAAAATTAAAGGAGGTAGTACGGGTCTTTCAGCGGGTCGGGTGCAATCGGTGGCGTTGCGGTTGGTGGTTGATCGGGAACGCGAAATCGAAAAACACCAATCCAAATCGAGTTTTAAAGTAACGGCTCAGTTTGTGGTTGATGGCGGCAAGATTCTGAACGCTGAACTGCCGAAAAACTTCACGATGGTTGAGGAAGCCCGTGGTTTTCTGCAACAGTGTGTAGATGGTGTGTTCACGATTAAGAACCTCGAAACCAAGCCCGCCAAAAAATCACCCGCCCCGCCGTTCACAACCTCGACGCTGCAACAGGAAGCCTCCCGCAAGATGGGCTATGCCGTTGACAGGACTATGAAACTGGCGCAGGGTCTTTATGAAGCTGGTAAGATTTCGTACATGCGTACCGACTCCACCAGTCTGTCGCAGGAAGCTATCGACAAAGCCATTGCTGAAATTAAAACCGAGTTCGGACCGAACTACGTGCAGACCCGGCAATACAAAACGAAGAATGAATCGGCTCAGGAAGCGCACGAAGCCATCCGGCCAACCAATTTCAACGACCGGGGTGCGGGAGCCAATAAAGACGAAAAACGCCTGTACGAACTGATCTGGAAACGAGCTATTGCCTCACAAATGGCTGATGCTCAGTTAGAAAGAACTACAGCAACCATCCTGATTAAGTTTGGTAATGGAGCAGCCCCGATTGCTGTTCAAGCTACTTCGGTGGACGACAGCCCATTCGATATGCCCGTTGCTGAAACAGGCGTGAAGGGATCGCCGACTGTTTATCCAAACGAGTTGGTTGCGCAGGGTGAGGTAATCAAGTTCGATGGCTTTTTGCGGGTCTATTTAGAGTCGAAAGACGACGAAGACGAAGAGAGCAAAGGCATGTTACCGCCACTCCGGGTGGGGCAGGTGCTGGATCTGGGGCAAATGAAAGCCACTGAGAAATTCTCGCGTCCGCAACCGCGCTATGCCGAAGCCAGTTTGGTGAAAAAACTGGAAGAAATGGGTATCGGTCGCCCGTCAACCTATGCGCCAACCATTTCTACCATTATTAATCGGGGCTATGTAACCAAAGCTGATCGAAGTGGGCAGGAGCGGGCTTTTCGCGAAATCACCCTGGCCAAAAATCGGGTGTCTGAGCTAACGGGCAAAGAGATGTTCGGCTCCGAAAAAGCCAAACTCTTCCCAACAAACACGGGCATGGTGGTCAATGATTTCCTGGTCGAATATTTCCCTGATATTGTCGATTTCAAGTTCACGGCGAACGTCGAGAAAGATTTTGACGAAATCGCGAGTGGCCGTCGCGACTGGAAACAAATGCTGGAGGGTTTCTACGACCCTTTCCACAAGAATATCGAAGAAGTACAGGGTTCTGATGCTGTCTCGTTTAAAACGGGTGCCCGCGAGTTGGGCATCGACCCAAAAAGTGGCAAGAAAATGTCGGCGCGTTTGGGTCGGTACGGTGCGTTTGTGCAAATCGGCGAATCGACCGACGAGCAGAAACCCCAATACGCTAACCTCCGCGACGATCAGTTGATTGAGACCATCACTTTGCAGGAGGCCCTCGATTTATTCTCACTGCCGCGTGAGGTCGGATTCTTTGAGGATCAGCCCATGACCATTGGCATCGGCAAATTTGGTCCCTACGTGCGTCACGATGGCAAATATGTGTCGCTCTCGAAAGAAGATGATCCCTACACCATTTCGGAGGAGCGGACTATTGAACTGATTCAGCAGAAACGCGCCGAAGCCGTTACGGAGTCCATCGGTGAGTTCGAGGGGAAACTTGTGACCACGGGCAAAGGACGTTTTGGGCCGTATGTAAAATACGAGGATAAGTACATCTCTTTGCCAAAAGGCGAGCAGTTGGGCACCATCACGCTTGAACGCGCCATTGAATTGATTGAGCAAAAGCGACAGGCCGAAGCCAACAAGTTCATCAAAGAGTTTCCCGAAAACCCGAACGTGAAAGTGGTCAACGGCATGTATGGTCCGTATTTAGCCGTGGGCAAGCGCAACGTTCGAATTCCGAAAGAAACCGATGCGGCCTCGCTGACTCTGGAAGAATGCCTGGCACTGGCAGGTGAACCGGCTGAGGGGAAAAAGGTCACGGCAAAAAAAGCAGCTACCAAAACCGCTGCCAAACCAACGGCTGTCAAGAAAGCAGCCCCGGCAAAAAAGGCGGTGGTTAAGAAGAAATAAGAGCCAGAGATGACATCTTTCTAAACAAGATGTCATCTCTTCAAATACTCAACTTTATTAGAGATGACATCTTTCCAAACAAGATGTCATCTCTTTTTTTAGCCATTTTTTTCGTATCTTTCAGTATGGAATCGAAACCAAAAATTGTGGTGTTATCCGGTGCTGGGATCAGTGCCGAAAGCGGTTTAGCCACCTTCCGCGATGCCGATGGACTGTGGGAAAACTACAGTGTTGAGGATGTAGCGACAATCACCGGGTGGCACAAAAATCCGGCGTTGGTGCAGGAGTTTTATAACAAACGGCGTAAACAAGCCCTTGATGCTCAACCCAATGCGGGGCATAAAGCCCTTGTTGCGCTGGAAGAGAAATACGACGTAACGATCATTACGCAGAACGTTGATAACCTGCACGAAAAGGCAGGTTCGTCGAAGGTTGTTCACTTGCACGGCGAACTCACCAAGATGCGGAGTTCGGGTGATGAAAGCCTAGTTTATGACATTGGCGGAGACGAAATTCAGATGGGGCAACTCTGCGAAAAAGGCCACCAACTGCGGCCTAACATCGTGTGGTTTGGCGAGGAAGTGCCGATGATGGAAGTGGCCTTCGATATTACGCAGGAGGCCGACATTTTCATTGTTGTGGGTACTTCATTAGCCGTTTATCCGGCGGCCGGACTAGCCTATGCAGTTCCGGCGGGCGTTCCTATTTTCGTGGTTGATCCCAACACGCCCGATATGCGGAAAACACCCAACGTCACGTTTATTGCTGAACCTGCTACTACGGGGCTGACCAAATTGGCCGAGCAGTTATTGTCCTTATAAATTCCTGACCGATGCAACTATTAAAAACCCTCCTTTTCAGTCTGATTGCCAGTATCGGGTTTGCTCAACAGATTCCGAAGCACAACATGGTTCCTGCCGAAGCCGCTGCGCTGCTTAAAACGCAGCCCGGCGTGGTGGTGTTAGATGTTCGGACACCCGGCGAGTACCAGTCGGGGCATCTGGCAAACGCCCTGAATGTCGATTTTCGGAGTCCCGATTTTGCGCAGAAACTGGCGCGGTTAGACAAATCGAAAACCTATCTGGTGCATTGTGCGGTGGGTGGTCGCAGCAGCCGGACAATACCTAAGTTAGACAGTTTGGGCATTAAGCGGGTTGTTCACCTTGATGGTGGCCTGGATGCGTGGCAGAAAGCTAACCTGCCGGTTGTGAAATAACAGGTCATTAAATAGTCATTTTAGTCATTCGTGGTTAGTATCTGTTCACTACAAAAGGAGCTGGTAATGACTACGAATGACTTTTTATGACCACCAATGAACCGCTTTGGTTGGCGCATCTGCAACTGACCGAGTTGTATGGGATGCAGGAGATTTATGGTCGCTCCGACCCGATGCACGAACTGATTGCTACCATCCTGTCGCACCGGACCACCCATGCCAACGAAGTGGCCGCATTTCGGGCTATGCAAACTCGTTTTCCGACCTGGGAGGCTGTGCGTGATGCCCCGTTGGAGGAGCTGATCACCTGCATTCAGACCGCCAACTACCCCGAAGTAAAAGCTCCGTGGATCAAGCAGGTACTCACCGCCGTGATCACCGAACGGGGCGAAGCCAACATCGACTTTCTGGCCGAAATGTCCACGGAAGAAGCCATGGCTTGGCTCACGAACTTACCGGGGGTGGGGCTAAAAACGGCATCGTTGCTGTTATTATTCTATTTCAAAAAGCCAGTGCTGCCGGTCGATACGCATGTTCACCGGGTCACGCAGCGCGTGGGAGTGTTGGGGCCGAAAGTGAGTGCCGAACGAGCACACAAAATCCTGCTCGACGAGTTACCTAAAGACCCCCTGGTGCTGTTCAACTTTCACAAGCATTTCTACTGGCATGGCCAACGGGTTTGTTCGTGGTACAACCCAAAATGCTATGAATGCGTTCTGGCCTCTCAATGCGCCTATTTCCAATCGGGCGGGACGTTGGTGGTGAGTAGTACACCACGAAAAAAACCATCCGGTCCGTAACGCATACTTGCGTCTCAACAGGCCGGATGGTTTTTATTTGGGTAATTTAATTACTATCGCACGCTGGGACGCAACCGGTTGCTGTCGCACGTAGAGACACAAAATATTGTGTCTCTACGAACCGTTTTTCTTCTCGTAAAACACTTTCGACTGGCCAACCCAATTATCGCGCTCAATCCGACCGGGGAAGAACTCGATGATTTCGTTGACTTTGTCGATGTCCTCTTTGGCAAAGTTCGACACCTGTTGGAATGTGTAAATGCCGAGGCTGTGAAGTTTACGCTCCAGAAACGGACCGACACCCACAATGTCTTTTAAGTCGTCGGCATCAGCAGCGGAGGCCCGGCCAATCCGGTCAAAGTTCAGTTCGTTGGCTCTTGAGGCAATCCGCGAAAGCACAGCCGCTTCGGAACCCTGCGCTACTACCGGGGCAGGACGTTCGTCGAAGATCGGAATGGCTAACGGAGCAACCGGTAGGGGAGAACTAAAATTTTGGACCGGAATTTCATCCACAATGGGTGCCGAAACTACCACCGTTTGGGTGGCAACAGGAGCTGTAATCGGGGCTGAAGCGACGTGGGCAGCCGCAGCGGGAATTGCCACAGACATTTTTGACTGGCGGCAATTAGCCAGTTCACGTTCGCGCTCGGCAATGTCGGCCCGGAGACCACTAAGGCGGCCATTCAAAATAAGTCGGGCGATGAACCAGCCAATGAATGCTGCCAGTGAGAGCAGCAACAGCATTTCAATAATAGCAACCGGACGACTAAGGGGATCTAATCCAAACATGGTTTTGTTAGTTTCAGGTTATTTTCGCTTGTCTAAATCAGCCGCTTGCCCAACCCAGTTGTCGCGCTCGATCCGGCCCGGGAAAAACTCGATAATGTCATTGACCTTATCAATATCATCCTTTGTGAAGTTCGCCACCTGTCGAAACGTATAAATGCCAATGGCATGTAGTTTGCGTTCCAGGAACGGACCAACACCCACGATGTCTTTCAGATCGTCGGCTTCGGCAGCGGAGGCTCGCCCAATCCGGTCGAAGTTCACTTCGGAGGCCCGCGCCCGAATTCGGTTCAGCACGGCCGATTCGTCGGCCCCACTGCTGAGAGGGACCACGGGTGCCCGCATACAATCGTCCAGTTCGCGGTCGGTGCTGGCCAAATCGCCTTCTAATTGGTCGATCAGGCTCTGGCGCGATATATAGCCGATAATAAAGCCCAGTGCACCGGCTACAATAGCCATGATCCAATGGTGCAACGCGGCATCAGGCAGATTTAGAGGATTCCATTCAAACATGTCTCTGTGCGTTTATCGTTAATTATTGAACCACTACTGTTACCCGCCGATTGGCTTTCCGCCCGCTTTCGGTATCGTTGGAGGCTTTTGGATCAGCTTCCCCTTTACCGCCCGATTCGATTTGCGACGACGAAACACCCTGCGATAACAGCCGCTGTTTCACGGAGTTAGCCCGCTTTTTCGACAAGTTCAGGTTTACATCTTCCGAACCTTCACTGTCGGTATAGCCCGTTAAAACCAAATCTTTGTCTTTGTTCTTGCGGAGGTACTGAATGGCCTCTTTAAAGAATTTCTTGGTTTCATCGGTCCGGATATAATCCGATGAGCCGCTCTTGAAATAAAGGTCAATAGGCTTGAAGACCGACTCGTATTTCTCAGCTTTTGCCAGCGTTTCTTCAGTGGCTCCAGCCGCCACAGTGGCTGTTGTCGACGTGCTTGTTAACGAAGCCGACACGGCTGAGTCGGGTGGAGCAACAGCCGCCATCATGGCCGCAAACGACCCATTGACACCAGCGTTTACTGAATCGCCGGCCGCATTAAATGCCAGATCGGCGCGTTCAACACCCGTTGTCAGCAGGGACCCTGCCTCAACCCCCCGCTGCACTAACAAGGCTTTAATAGCTTCGGCCCGGGCAATGCCCAGATTGGCAAAATTGCTCGAATTGGTTTCTGATGCCGTGTAATAACCGGTTAGTGTTAACTGCCGATCAGGATTATTCTGAAGATAAGTAGCTACAGAATCGAGTGAGGCATCGAATCCGGCAAGATTAGGTATTGACCCCGACTTGGCGAAGTTGAATGTGCCGGGTAAGCCAACGCTGAAGCGAGACCCATCGGCCAGCGTAAAACCAGAAGCGGGGGCTGTTAGCGTTGTTTCGGGGACATCGTCGGCGCAAAGCTGCTTGATCTTGCAGACATGCCACCACGTAGATCCCGCCATCCAGACTATCAACAGGACAATCCAGGGGGTTTTGTTCGTAAGCATAAATAAACGGGGGTTTGGGAATTTGTTATCACTGAATGAGACTCATCTCAGACGAGTTACTACCGGAAAGGTCATTCAAAAATACGTTTACAAGTCATAAATACAAGATTGTCACGAAATTAACCTAAAAGTTAGGAGCTTATAACTATGAAATTTAATCGCAAGTGTAATAAAAAATAAAAATATATACCAAAAAACCGCTGACTTGGTAGCCAGCGGTTTTTGTAGCGTAGTAGGTGCCGCTCCGGAACCTTACCGATTCATCGAGATCAGGAACTCCTCGTTGTTACGGGTCCCACGCATCCGGTCGAGCAGGAAATCCATGCCTTCTACCGGGTTCATGTCGGACATGTGCTTGCGTAAAATCCAAACCCGTTGCAGCGTTTCTTTGTCTAAAAGCAGATCTTCCCGGCGCGTGCCTGATGCCATCACGTCAATGGATGGATACACCCGCTTGTTAGCTAACCGGCGATCCAACTGCAGTTCCATGTTACCGGTGCCTTTGAATTCTTCAAAAATCACCTCGTCCATTTTCGACCCCGTATCAATCAGAGCCGTGGCAATGATCGTGAGTGAACCGCCGTTTTCCACGTTCCGGGCTGCGCCAAAGAAACGCTTGGGTTTGTGCAGCGCGTTGGCATCTACACCACCTGACAAAATCTTGCCTGACGACGGCACCACCGTGTTATAGGCCCGTGCCAAACGAGTGATCGAATCCAGTAAAATTACCACATCGTGGCCGCACTCGACCATGCGCTTCGCTTTTTCCAACACCATACTGGCCACTTTTACGTGCCGGTCGGCTTGTTCGTCAAACGTTGACGAAATGACCTCGGCATTCACGCTCCGGGCCATATCTGTCACTTCTTCAGGCCGCTCGTCGATGAGCAGAATCAGCAAGTGAACTTCGGGGTGGTTGCGGGTAATTGCGTTGGCGATCTCCTTGAGCAACACCGTTTTACCCGTTTTAGGCTGGGCCACAATCATACCGCGCTGTCCTTTACCGATGGGCGCAAACAGATCCAACACCCGCGTCGAAAATTGATCGGGGCGGTTGGTTAGTTTCAGTTGCTCTTCGGGGAATAGGGGAGTCAGGTATTCAAACGGAATCCGATCGCGAATTTCTTCGGTGGTTTTGCCGTTCACGGTTGTTACACGGAGCAGAGCAAAATATTTTTCGCCTTCTTTCGGTGGACGAATTGCTCCCTTCACGGTGTCGCCGGTTTTAAGGCCGAATAACTTGATTTGGGAAGGAGATACATAAATATCGTCGGGGCTGGCCAAGTAATTATAGTCAGCCGAGCGCAGGAATCCATAGCCACCATCGGACATAATTTCGAGCACGCCCTCGTTTTCGATGATGCCATCGAACTCGCGAATATGCTGGTTATACTGACGGCGAATCCGGTTCTGATACTCTAATGACTCCCGCGAGGGTTGTGGCACCTGCGTTGTCTGCTGGCGTTCGCCATCGGCATCACCATCTTCCTCGTTATACTCCGATTCGCCTTCGGCTGAAGCTTCATCAGTCGGTTCGTTTTCGCCTTCGGTTTGGGCAGCCTGCACGGTGGTGTTCCCTTCTTCGACCACCGTTGGCGTTACAAATTCTTCTTCGGGTTCGGCACCCATGTTCATCGCCGACTCATCGGCAACAAGCCGCCGACGTTCGCGCAGCCCACCGGGGCGGCTTGTATCGTTGCGGCCATCCAGCCTGGGGTCGTCACGACGAGGGCCATCCGGCCGGGGCCTGCCTTCTGTGTCGCGTCCACCCGTTTGATTAAAGCGGTTTGGGCGGTCGCCCTGATTGCTCAGTCGATCATCCCGACGGGGTTCTGATCCGCCGGCGTTCCGGTTGTCGCGTGGTTCGCGCTGACCCGGAATGTTGTTCCGGTCGTCCCGGCGTGGGTTCCGCGAATCGGCGTTGTTCCGGTCGAATCGGGCGTTTGAATCGGCATTGCGGTCGAAACGGGGGTTGGGCGGGCGTTGCTGACCTTCGTTTCGCTGGGGATATTCTCGGCGGGTTTCGGTTGGCTGAACGGGTTGGTCGGACTCGGGTGGAGTCGTTGTTTCTGTTGACGAGGCCGTTGTTTCCGTTGACGAGGCCGTTGTTTCTGCCGACGGAGCCGTTTCTGTTGAGGGCTGGTTTAGCAAACCTTCTTCAGTACGGGCAATTGGCTCGATTTCTGGCGTAGGAGGGGGCGTATCCGACGCACCGGCATCGCGCCGAACGCGACCTCGTGCCCGAACGGGGGCTGGTGCTTCCTCGGCTGGTGCAACTGGTGTGATTTCAACAGCTATTGCAACGGGTTCTTCGACAGCTACCGGTGGACTGGTTGGTTCGGCAACGGGAGTCTCCGCTTTGGTTCGACGGCCCCGGCGTGGTGCTTCGGCAATAGCAATCTCGGCCGCGCCTTCTTCGGGCATTGGCTGGCGAGCCTGCTGGTCTAAAATCTTATAAATCAGTTCGCGTTTGGGGTGTTTATTGCCGTCGGTGACACCGAATTGGTCGGCAATGATGCGTAACTCCGAGAGGAGTTTTGAATTTAATTCTTCAATATTATACATAAAAGTTAGGTTAGTCAGTAACCTGGCGTTGCAGTAAGCGTGATTTGGGTTGAGCGGGCTGATTCCGGTCTGGCGTTCCGGCTGTTGCGGAGTTTCGCGCGTTCGAGTGAGACGATTGGTAATAAATCAATAAACAGAATGAGGGCATCTGAAACAGAACACATCGGGCCACTAAAGCACCGGGAGCTGTACTGGTTTGATTCGTACAAACAGGTTGCCCGGTGAGAGCAATTGGAGGCACGACGAAATTAGTTGGCTTGAAATCTGACGACTCATCGGCTGATGGTCGATACGATATGACGGAACAAATGTACGAACAGAGCGTCTATTTGTCAACATAACGATATGGCTGCAAAAAATGTTTCCTGATGATTAGTTATAATTTAGCTACTTTGTTACGTTTATCGTCTGTGTAACCATCTAAAAGTAGTATGAATAGCCATGAAATTACACCTGAACTTGCTGTATTCCGCTCTAACAAAAAAATCCCGGCGGTTATTGAAAAAAATGTACTGACCGCTTTATCCTTTTATCCGGAGTTAACCAGCACGACTATCCAGTTTGTATTCAAACAACGCATCGATTCATCCGTGATGCAGGCTCAACCCGTGTTCAGTACGTTACTGTCGAGCCGAAACAACAGGGCCTATCGCATCAACATCAGTGCGATGTTCAAACTAACGCATATGGCCATTCCCATTCACCAATTGCCCGATGCCATTATGATTGGTTGGATTGGCCACGAATTGGGGCACATTATGGACTACGAAAGCCGAACCAACCTCGGCATGGTTGGTTTTGGCATCGGTTATGTTTTCTCGGCTGATTATGTAAAAAAGGTTGAACGTATTGCCGACAGCCACGCAGTCAGCCACGGACTTGGCAGTTATCTGGTTGATACAAAACGGTTTATTCTCGACCATGCCGAACTCCCGCAAGCTTATAAAGACAAGATTGCGCGGCTCTACGTCTCGCCGGAGGAGATTACGGAACAGGTGAAAAAGCTGGAAGAAGAACGGATGGATGCGCAGAAAAAGGCGTTATGAAAGCCCCTTGACGTACTGTTCAAATTCGATAAAATCATCCTCTTTCATCACTCGGGGGATTTTTGCCTGACCGCCCAGCTTTTTGAATTCTTCGCTCCAGCGATAAAAATGGGCCACCGGGATCACCTCCGCTTCCACGCCTTTCAGCGATTTGCTGCGGGCCACTTTGTAGTTTTTGTTCGTGTTGCTTAACTCGTTATCCAGCGAAGCTGCCATAACCGCGCCATCCAGCTCTTTGTTGGCCCCGATATACCATTTGTTAATGTACTCACCGTCTTTACGAACGGCGGCCACCACAAATTCTTTGATCTCAACATCGAACTGCTCTTGCATGACTTGCATGGCCTTGTTCATTTGGTGAACCGACAATTGTTCGCCCACAACGTTCAGGAAATGCTTGGTGCGGCCCGTTATGTTGATCTCGGCCCGGCTTTTGTCCGTAATCATAACCGTGTCGCCAATCATATACCGCCAGGCACCCGAAACGGTCGAAATCAGCAACACATAATCGACATTTTCTTCGGTCTGTTCCAACGACAAAATGGTGGCATCCTGTTTCACCCGGCCTTCCTCGTCCATGTTTTCATCCCCAAACGGGACAAATTCAAAGAAAATGCCATTGTCAACGATTAATGCCATCGACGAGGTATCGGGGCGTTTCTGCGTGGCCAAATACCCTTCTGAAGTCAGGTAGGTATCAATATACGTCAGGGGTTTGGCCAGCAGGGTTTCAAAGCTTTTCCGGTACGGTTCAAACGCCACCCCGCCCGAAGTATAGACCTGCAGGTTGGGCCAGATATCGTGGATGGTGTCCAATTTGTTATAGGCAATCACCTCCTTCAGCATCATCTCGATCCACGACGGAATGCCGCTCAGACTGCCGATGTCCCAGTTGGGGGCTTCTAGGGCAATCTGCCGTACTTTCTCGTCCCAGTCCGAGATCGACGCAATGTCGATTCCGGGTTTATAATACCCTCTGAACCAAGTGGGTATGTTAGCCGCGCTGATGCCGCTGATTTCGCCCTCCTCGTGGTCATCTTTTTCGATCAGGCTAACGCTGCTCCCGAGCATCATAATCTGTTTCTCGAAAAAGTCGGCGGGGAGGTCGAAGTTTTTGAGGCTCATCACCTGTTGAATGCCCGACTTACGGATCGAGTCGAGCATGTCGTCCGTCACCGGAATCGACTTGCTGTTGCTGGTGGTGCCGCTGCTCAATGCAAAATACTGCTGACCACCGGGCCAGGTCACGTTCTGATGGCCTTCCAGCAAATAGTGCCACCAGTCGCTGTACATCTTATCGTAGTCATGCACGGGCACTTCCTGCTGAAACGCGGCAACGATATCATCACTCGCCAGTAATTCTGTGAACTGGTGCTTTTTGCCGAAGGCCGTTAGCCGGGCTTTCGTCAATAGGGTTTTTAATACCGCCCGTTGAGCTTCGGCGGGGTCCGGCTCCGAGGTAACGAAGCCATATACATCAATTGCTTTTCTGATTAGTTCACCGAATACGGCCATAAGTGCTGTGTTATCGACTTGTTGTTGGTTTGATTAACGGCAAAGGATAGGCTTTGTTGGTCTTGTTCTATCTGGTGGGACAGTAGGGGTCGGTTCATTTTTCGGTACGCCATCCTATATCTTGAAGAATGTCGCATTTATACAATCAGGCCCGATGGTGGGACGCTACGTTTGTGGAATCAAATTAAACCCAACAAACGCCATGCGCACGTATCGGTTACTCCCTCTGGTTCTTTTGCTGTGTCTTACCGCTTTTGTGAGCGACGAGCCGGTGAGTCGGCTTAACGGTTCTTTTCGGCATACCAAATTCAAATACGGAACCATGACCGACTGGAAAACCCGCGATTCCGTAACGGTTGTCAAAGTGTTTCGGGATGGCTACTGGCTCAGTGCGTCCTTTGATGATAAACGACCGGGCCATCAGTCATTTAGCGGAGCCTGTGGCGGCACCTATGAACTCAAAAACGGCAAATACGTCGAGACGGTTGGCTTCTACTCGTGGGATTCGACAGCAGTCGGCAATGTGTTTGACTTCGACTACAAAGTTAGCTCAACCCAATATGAACAGTACGGTATGATGAACTCGGAGAAGTACAAAAACTACCCGATCAACGAGATTGCCGAGCGTGTTACGACTACTGATCCCCTGAAAAACAGTGGATTAGAGGGAGTTTGGTTCATGAAGGAAGGCTATTGGGGCGGATCGAGCCGCTTTGGCGAAGGCCAGTACAAAGACGTTCAGGTGGTCAAAATATTCAGTTATCCCATGGTTGTCTATGCGTACTATAACCCCAAAACACGTCAGTTCGACGGAGCGGGCGGGGCCATGTATCAGTTCGATGGCAAGACGCTGACCGAAACCAACGAATTCTGGTCGTGGCAAACCGATGGCAAGCGGAGGGGTACTAACGAGAAATTCAGGATCTCAACAACGAACGGTCAATACATACAACAGGGTTGGGAAGATAAACTTCGCGAGGTGTGGGCAAAAGCACCGACCCGGTAGTTGTTTGCGACGCTTAGTAATTTTACGACTCATGGGTGCTGACTTTTAGGTACATTGCCTGTCACACTGTTTCTAAACGATTTATCCAATCCCATATGCTCCATGAATCCCGTCCGAATCTTACTTGTCGATGATCACCAACTGATCTTAGATAGTCTGCAAACCCTTTTTTTATCGATTTCTGGCGTTCAGGTTGTTGGCGTACTGAATGACAGCCGCCGGGTGCCCGATGTGTTGGCAAAAACTACCGTCGATGTGATGATTTGTGATCTGCACATGCCCCACTTGTCGGGCATCGACCTGACGCTGCAACTCCGGCGGTCGCACCCGACTCTAAAGATTTTGTTGTTGACTATGGCTGAGGATGCCCCTACTATTCGGGAGGCCGTGCGGGCGGGGGTATCAGGCTATGCGCTGAAACGGGCGGGCCGCGACGAACTCGAACGGGCCGTAACCACGATTATGGCGGGACAACGGTATTTCTGTCCGACGGTGCTGGAACAATTGTCGGGTTTAGAGGAAACGGAAACGGTAGATTGCGATTTATTTTCGGCCCTCACCGACCGCGAAGTGGATGTGCTGCGGCTCATTGCCGACGAAAACCTAACCCATCAGATCGCCACTAAACTCTACATCAGCGTTCCCACCGTGGAAACTCACCGCCGACATTTGATGCAGAAATTAGGTGTGAAAAGCGTGGTCGGAATGGTCAAGTATGCTATGAAGCATGGCTTGGTGTCTTAACCGGCACCTGAATCCGGTTCAGAACACCCCCTCCTGGCTCCGACTCTACGGCCCAGGTGCCACCCAACGAGGCTACGCGGGCAGCAATATTCTGCAACCCATGCCCATCGGATTGGTGTCCGTTGAGACCCGCCCCATTATCGCCTACGGTCAGCACAAGGGTGTTTTTGGTTAGGGTCAACTCGATATGACCCTCAGTAGCATTGGCGTGTTTGATGGTGTTGTTGAGCAATTCAAGGCAGATGCTGTACAACTCAAACTCGGTTTGCTGGTCGAGCCGGGGCAGGGCGTTGGCCCCGCTCAGATCGAAGCGCAGGGCGGTGTTGCGGTTCATTTTCTGGACTAGGTTCTGGAGGGCGACAGCTAGTCCTTTTTTGGCGAGTTCATCGGGAAGCAGGTTGTGTGAGAGCAACCGCACGTCGGTGTAAGCCTGCCCCACCTGTTGGCGTATTGTAGCATAGACGGCCTGTTCAACGGGGCTGAGTTTGGCGTTGTCCATGGCTTCGAGGTTCCAGTGCAGTGCCGAGAGGGTGGTGCCGAGGTTGTCGTGAAGGTCAGCGGCAACACGCTGTCGTTCAGTGGTTTGTCCTTGAAGGTGGGCGGCTTGTAGTTCGTTGTTTCGGTTTTGCAGCAGGTCGATTAACTCGCTTTGGGCTTTTTGTTTCTCGCGTTGCGTCAGCCGGTATTCATCGGCTAAGGCGGTGGTGAAAAACAACATTTCGAGTACACAGCCAATGTTAAGTGCCTGATTAAAAGCCAGATGATTAGGCAATAGGCCCAGATTCCAAACCAGCGTGACTATGATTCCACCGAAAAAGCAGAGTGTACCGAGCAGGTAGAACCGGGCGGGTTGGTAGCCCCGTCGCCATACATAAAAACAAGCTATCAGCACCAGCAAATCGGAGACCAAAGCCGTTACCAAAACATGTTGCACTATGTTGGTGTCTGCCGAACGAATCATTGCCCAACCTGCCAGCAAGAGGGTAATGACTGCATCAACCTGTAGCACCCGGTAGAGTAAGCGAGAATATTGTTTCAGTCGCAAGCCATTGGCATAGAACCACATACCAAATACGGTGGCAATCGGAACACCCAGCAAAAGGCTATTGCTTTTGAACCAGGTGGCATCAGGCCACAGGTAACGGTCGCCCACCATGCCGTTGCCCCGGCTGATTTCGACCAGCAAAAACGCGCACAAATACAACAGATAATACAGCGAATTACGGTTGCGCGTTATGGCAAAAAAAATAACCTGCACCAGAATCATGGTCAGGTAAAAACCGACATAACTCGCCCAACGCCAGGTTGCTTTCTGGTACTCAGCGTAGTGTTGATGAGCTTCTTCTATGGAGAATTCGATTCGTTTGGAATTTCGACCCGCCACCCGGAAATAAACGGTGTAGATCTGGTTGGGCAGCATATCGAGCGGAAACACCCGCGCATGAGAGTCTATTCGCTGGCGGTGGTGCGGAATGAGCCGCCCGTTTTGCTGATGGGTCAGTTGCCCTGTTGCTTCATTGATGAGGTAATAATCGAGGGTGTCGATGAGATTGAAGCCCGTGCCGATGATGCGGGCGGTGGGTACGGATGTTTTGTTGCGGAGCCGGAACCGTATCCAAATACTGGCATTGGTAAACCCAAAACTGCTCGAATGCCCGGCAGTATGCTCGAATACTTGCTGTTTGACCTGACTCAGCGACTGGTAGCGGCTGTTGTCTACGTAAAACCCGGTTTCGGCCCGGCCCCACAAGTCGGTCAACTCTTCGGGTTTAGTTAGCGTCAACACGGGCGATTGGGCCTGAGCCAGACCGATACTTAGGTAACACGCTATCCAGAAGCATCTTAGAGTGTTTATCATTTGGCTTAGGTTTGGTGAAATATACGAACCTAACCTTACAAATAAGTTTGCTCAGACTAAAAAAATCATGGTTTACCATGACACCATATCATGGTAAACCATGAGAAGCCCATTCGCCGGGAAGGGCAACCTTTGCGAAGAGAAAATACATAAACCACTAAATACGTCTGAACATGAATTCTAAAATTATTGCGTTGTTTTTTGTTGGAATTGGTCTGAACTCAATGGCCCAACAAGCTCCACCCGTACTACCCTGCGAACGGCCTGATCTTATTGTGAGCCAACTTAGCTGGAATGAAGCTCAGAAAAGACTGACTGTCCGAATCATGAACAGAGGAGGCCGAACGGCAACGGCATTTTTGGTATATGCCCAAGCAGAAACTACGGTGAACACAGCACAGAATCCACTATGTCAATCTACGGCTGAGATTGCCAGTTTGGCTGCAGGAGCCAGTTTAACGCAAAGCTTTACATTTCCGGCGAACTCTTGTCCTGCACCCAAGACCCTGACGGGTGCCAATCGATTCCGGGCGAGAGTAGATGCTAAAGATGATGTATGCGAATGCGTCGAAAGTAACAATAGTCGCACTGTTGCAAGACCCGGATTTTAAGTAAACCGCCATGATCCTGACCATCCGCCAACAGCAAATTCTGGACTTGATTGCTGCCGAACAAACCACCGCTCAGATTGCCGAAGCGTTGGGATTGTCGGTGCCAACGGTCGAGACGCACCGGCGCAACCTGTTCCGCAAGGCGGGGGTGCGGAGTATGGCCGGTTTGGTGAAAGAGGCCATGCGGCAGGGCTTGATTCAATGAAACCAATAAACCACAACTAAACCCAATTACCTTATTATGTCACGTTCTCTATTGCTTCTGATTGTGGGTATTTATGATACTCTCCTGGCTGTGACGATGATCTTCATGGCTGAACCCTCGCTTAAAAACTATGGTGCACCAACGGTCGATCTCACCCACATATCGGTTATGCAGTACTTGGGGACTTCTACGGCTGCCGTGGCTTTGCTTTGTTTTTTGAGCCGCAACGCCCCCAACTCGGTTGGCCTGCGCAATTCGTTATTAGTGATTGGCTTGACGGGTTTATTTGGAATCGTCAAGGGCCTGTATGACATTTTTGTGCTGCACCCACCTATGAGCGCCTTTTTCATCGGCGATACGGTATTGCGGCTTGCCCTGGCTTTAGGTGTTCTGTATTTCTATAATCAGGAGACCAAACTGGCACAGGCCGGGGTCTGATGAGGCACTGATTTTTGGCTATATCCACCCCTTTAGCTAACTGCAAAAAGACTAATCAATTTCATGCTCAAATCCTTTCGTTTATGAAACCATTTACCCTGCTGGTGCTACTTGCGTTGGCTACCCAAGCCTTTGGTCAAGCTAAACCTGCTGCCCGCCCGATGGCCCGCTCCGGCGAAACCGTGTTGGTGTGCCTCGACCCCATCAAAAAAGACAAACGTGCTCAGTACGAGCGATTCCTGCACGAAATCTTCTGGCCCGGTGCCGCCAAACTCAGCCCTGCCGAGCAACGGGTATTTCGCCAGACGCGCATCCTGCACCCTACCAAAGCCGAAGCTGATGGTAGCTATTCCTACTTTTTCGTGATGGACCCACTCATCAAAGGAGGTGACTACGACATCGAGAGCCTGCTGACCAAGATGTACGGCAAGGCCAAAGCTACTGAGTACTACAAACTCTACACTACAGCCCACGTTCGTCCACAGGTGTCTTATGAGGTAACTCAGTCGAAGCATTAGCCAATGCCGTTGGAAGTTTTCGCCGGTCAGTTTCGCCAAAAATCAACGCCAAACGAGGAATCCTGAACAAGCTCAAAACCAATCAAACCCCAATGAAAACCAAACTCATTACCCTTGCCCTGCTGCTCATTCATGCGGCCTCGTTTGCCCAAACTGCTGCCGATGAAGCCGCAATCAAAACCGCCGTTGTGCAGGAAACCAAAGCAGCATATGCACTCCGTCAGGCAGAACACGATGCCGTTGTGATCGACAAAGCAACGGCGTTCAGAGCCAGTAACAACCGCAGCGGCTACCAGGTGTTTGGGTCTGATGCTACCCTAACGTCGGTGTTTGGCAGCAAGCCCCGCGAGGTGAATCCCCGGCTTGAAAACGTAACGTTCAAGTTCTACGGCCCCAACGCGGCTTTCGTGACCTACGATCAGTACCTGTACGACAAACCATCAAAAGAAGTCAGGATGATGGAAAAGCAGAACGGGCAGTGGAAAATTGGTCATTCAGTATCGCTCTGGGACTATAACCAGAACAAGTTTGAGGAGGATGCCGTGCGGAAAGTTCTCGAAACCGAAACCAGTGCCTTTCACGAAGCAAAGGGTGATTTGTTACGGGCGCAATGGTCAACCAAGCCCTATGCCGAACGGCAACATGCCAATTTGCAGGCTGCCCTTGGTGTGCCCTACGCGAAAGGCGACAAACTCACTTCGTTTGCCGATGCGTATATGAAAACCCTGAAACCATCGGGCCAAACTACCCGCATGAGCGACTACGACGTGCATATTTCAGGCGCAACTGCCTGGGCTACCTTCACGCAGGAAAGACTTGACAAAGCCGGGGTAATAGTAGCCAAACAACGCGAAATCCGGGTGCTGGAGCGCGAGCCGTCGGGCTGGAAAATTGTGTTTCTGGGTATTCAGGAAATGAAATAGACGCTGTTGGGATGATGGCTAATAAGCTATCTTTGAGTGAGATAACTCAACCATAAAACATGATTACACGCCTGTTATCGGTTTGCCTTTACCTGCTTCAGCCGCTGTTTGGCTTTGCCCAGAGTCCCCTTCTGCACGTGAGTGCGAACGGGGATTCGGTGCCATGTCCGGTTGGAAAACCGATTCAACTGAAGGCTTTAGACAACGATGTGACCTTTGCATTCAGGCCGGTCCGGGGCGATTCGGTGGTGTATGAGTACAAACTCCTGGGGTTCGATTCGAAGTGGCAGAGCACTCCCTACCCAGTGGCCCGCTACACCAACCTGACTGGCAAAGAATACCAGCTACAAATTCGGAGCCGGACCAATGGGCTGTGGTCAGATGATACAATTGTGCCGGTTTCGGTGGAGCGAGAACTGATGGAGGAGTGGTGGTTTATTCCGTCGGTGGTGGGGTATATCGTGTTGTTACTGGGGGCAGCCATCTACTTTTTTCTGCTCTATAATTTCCGGCAGAAACTGAAAATTCAGACCATTCGCTACCGGATTGCCGCCGATTTGCACGACGAAGTAGGTGCAACCCTCAGCAGCATTGCTATCTCGACGAGACTGGCCCAAAAGAAAGTAGGCGACACCCGACCCGATGTCCAGTCGATCTTAGACACCATAAAAACAGATTCCGAAGAGACGATTTACACAATCCGTGACACGATTTGGGCCATCAACCCCGACAATGATTCGCTGGAGAAGCTGTTCGAGAAAATGCGTTCGTTTGCGTTTCAAGTGCTCACGGCCCAGGACATCGCCCTGCACTATGAGAACCAGATTTTGATGGATAAAAAGCTGAAAATGAGCATGGAGCAACGCCGAAACGTGTACCTGATGGTGAAAGAAGCCGTAAACAACATTGCCAAACATTCAGGAGCCACCAAAGCAAGCCTCCAAATAAGCCGCACCGACGAAGGTATTGCCCTGTTCATCAGCGATAACGGTTGTGGATTCGATACGGCAGCGGGTTACGAAGGTAACGGTCTGAAAAACTTCCGCACCCGCGCCAACGAAAGTTTCATTACGCTCACGATAAAGGCCGCACTGGGGCAGGGCACAGAACTGACGTTGCTGGTGCCTGAGATGTGAAGGGATTGGGGATTTTAAACCAGCCACCAGAATTGGCGGGTACGGCGGGTTATAAAAGACCCCACCTTTGTCCCGGTTGGTGGCTGGTTCAAATCCCCAATCCGAAATCTAAAATCCAAAATCCCCATGATTCGCGTCGTCCTGTTTGAAGATAACAAAAGTCTCCGGCAAAGTCTCGGCCTGTACCTTGCCAGTGCCGACGATATTTTCTTTTGCGGAGCCTTCCCCGATGCGAACGACGCGCTGGCAAAAATCCGGCGGCACAAGCCCGACGTGGTACTCATGGATATTCAGATGCCGGGCATTTCGGGGATCGAGGCCCTGCAACAAATCAAAGCCGCCCTGCCCGACACCAAGGTGCTGATACAGACGGTCTATGAAGACGAGCATCGGGTGTTTACGGCCATTTGCGGGGGCGCATCGGGCTACGTACTCAAAAGCCCCGACCCGGAAACGATGGTACAGGCCATCCGGGATGTGTTTAACGGCGGGGCGCATATGTCGCCCACGATAGCGGCCAAAGTATTGGGCATGTTTCAGCACCAGTTTGTGCAGACCCAACTCACCTACGTTGACCTGACCGAGCGCGAACGCGAGGTGTTGGCCTGCATGGTGAAAGGCATGAGTTACAAGCTGATTGCCGATGCCTGCTGCCTGAGTTACCACACGGTACACTGGCACGTGAAGAACATCTACGAGAAGCTCCACGTAAACTCCGCCCCCGAAGCGGTGGCGAAGGCAATTGAAGGGAAGTTGGTGTAAGTTTTTTTCATTTTTAACCTTTTTGGAACTATGGAAGTGTTATTTACAAAGGGCAAAACAGTAGAGAAGGGAGATGATATCTTCTTCAGGCCAACCGATTTAATATGGGGGCTATACGGTATACGGGCAAAAAAGGCGGGAGTCAATGCCTACCATAAAAACAGCTTGTTTTTGGAAGTAAGTTATATGGGCAATCCCGGGGTTGTATCGGAGAAAACATCTGACCTTAAAGCCAGGATTACCGATTTGGATCAGAAAGATGCAATAGGGTGGGCGTTTACTATTGTTGGTATAAAGAAGCCAATGAGCCTCTATATAGCTAATGAAATACAAGATTCAGGTGATGGGGAATTTATTGTCTGTTTTCAAATTAGCGTAGAGTTGATAACAACACAGACAGTCACTGACCTCCTGAATCGCCCTGATAAAGACGAACAGTTGGGGCCAATTCTGGTACTTGATAAAGCAACCATTCGGGCCTATGAGCCAGCAGAAATGGTCGTGCGAATTGGGCAATACCCTGACGGCAGATACGTACTATTTTTACACGGAAAAATACACGAAACAGACCATCCCGTTCGCATTCCTTCCGAATAATCCAGCCGATGGACTACAAAACGTTTGAACAGTGGTATGCCCTGTCTGGCTATGTGTTGCTGGCAATTGCGGCCCTGGTTTTGCCGATGTTCTGGCTGAACGGGCCACCTAAACGTATGCATTGGCAGGTGATGAGCGTGGGAGTAGCCGTGGTGGTGGCCCTCTCGCTCATTATGCCTTTTCTGGTTGTCATTCCTGATAACGACGCGGTCAATATTGGAGAAAAAGTGCTGGTACGCTCCGGGCGCATTGCTGAGATTTATAAACTGCTGCTCTTTTTGTTTGCTTTCAATAACCGGGCTTACTTACTCCCCAAACTCCGGCACTTTTTTTGGTTCGTTTATGTAATTTCGATTTATCTGGCTATTGAGGCCGTGCTATTAGACGTTTTGGTTAGCGGTAAATACGAATTCGTCAAAACTGTATTGCCGTTCCTGAAACAGTCTGGCATAGAGAATCTGAATTTCATGTCGCCGATTAATTACCTGATCAAATTCATTTTCCTAAGCCTGTTGTTTCGGGATTTGATGGCTCCGCCACGCTGGAAACGGGGGTTTCAGATTGCCCTGTGGGTATTGGTTATTTTTGAACTGGTGCAGGTGGTTGTCTTCAAAAGTTATCTGGGCTACGATTCGCTGTCCTCAACGGTCAAAAACGTGTTTATCATCGGCGCAGCGGGTGTGTTCCTGTACCGGTTTTACCAGACTACCTCCCTCCGAATTACGTTACAGCGTAACCCTTATTTCTGGATTATGCTTGGTCTGTTCCTTCCTGCCTTAGCAGAGATTTTTTTGGAATTCATTTTTCAGAAACTGTATGAGACCGATACGGTTGGCTTCTACAAGCTCTATCTGATTCGTAACGCCAGTCAGATGATTGGCCTGATCCTGCTGTTTGTTGGCGTTTGGCATTCGAAGAATCTCAAGTATCTGCCAGCCAGTTATTAAGCGGCTGTTTTGTTGCTCCCCTTCCCCCAAAGCCACCTCCCAACCGAGGTGGCTTTTTTGTTTTCCTCCCCAAAATACCACCACAATTGGCGGGTACAGCCTGCCCCAAATCGTCGGAACTTTGATGCAGTCAAACGGCCAAATAGGTTGGAGATGCCGGAGATCATATCCACACCATTTTTCAAATTAATAAAACCCTAAAATAGTGTAAACCAATGAAAACCGCATCCAAAATTCTCGTTCTGGTTGGCCTGTTCGCGCTGACCACCATCGGCTGCAAAAAAGACGAAGCCGAGTTTGTCATGGAAAACGCGCCCTATACCGGCAACTTCACCTGGGCCACCAAAAGCCAGACGGTGCTGGCCACCGCCAACGGGCAGCCTACCAAAGTGAAAGTGGTTATCGACGGCACCGGGACTTACTCCTTTGCCGGGGCGGTAACGCTCAACGATGAGTTTGAACTCGACCTCATAACGGGAAAGGGCATTCATAAAGCGATCTGGACCGACGCGAAAGGCGACAAAATTTACGCCGACGTAACCACGCAACTCGGCCCGACGGGAATCACGGGCGCAACTAATTTCACCAGTGGCACGGGCCGCTTTGCCAAAATAAAGGGTACTAAAAACGCCAACACGGGTACGCTTAATCAGGCCACCGGGCAGGGTACTTGGGCTGAAACCGGCACCATCACATTCTAACCAACCAAAACCGACTATATCCATGCAACACACAGCACACGCTTCGCTTCGGCGGACATTGGCTTGGCTGATGTTCAGCCTATTGATGAGCAATTGCCAGGATCACGGCCAGAATCCAGCCCTCCAACCGTCGTGCCGGGTTCTTACGCAGGTCGTAAATACCGAAACCAACACCTCGAAAACAGGAACGACTACCCAGAACACCCTCAATGCCGACCGCCAGTTAACCCGGCAGGTGATTCTGACGACGTCGACCAGCGGCACAACCACAACCTCAAGCGAACAAACGAACAATTACCAGTATGATGCCAGCGGACTTCTAACGACCCGAACGGGGCAATTGCGCTCCACTGCCGCCAATGGCACGGTCACGAATTCGACTTTCGAGAACCGCTACAGCTACCAGAATGGTCGGCTGACCAGTCATGCGTTTGAAACTGTTTCGGCTACCGGCATCCGATCCACACAGACCCGCACCTACGACTATGATGTGCAGGGGGCGTTGAGCTGGTTTGTATTGGTTGTGGGGACTACCCAGACAATTCAAACCTATCTGGGCGGTAAGCAAACGGATTGTGAGTTTGTGTCTTCGACGGGGGTCCGCACAAAGCCGTTCAAATTCAACGCGCTGGGTCTGGTGAGCGAGGCTCCTTATTTTCTGCTCAATCATACGGGCCGATTCACGTATGACGCACGTGGAAATTTGGTAAAGGAGGAGTTTTTCGATGCTTCAGGCGGGCGCGTGGGCTACCACGATCACCTGTACGATACGCAAAAGCAAAATCCCAATGCCGCCACACCGACGATGCTCTTCAAAGGCCATCCGGCCGTAACGGAACTAACTACGACTTCGTTTCAACTAACTCCTATTTATGGCCCGGCCCTGCGGACGAACTCCAAACGATATACCGGCCCGGCCCTGACCAACGAGGAAACGTTTGTGTATGAGGATAATGCCAATGGGTTTCCGATTTCAATAACGCTGCTGTCCAAAAACGCAACCGGGGCCACCACCAGCCAGACGAAAACGAGCTACACGTATCAGAATTGTCGGTGAGGATGCAGCAAATAAGGCCAAAAATCATGGTTTACCATTGCCAAAAATCATGGGAAACCATGAGAAGCATTCAGAAATCAATCGGCCACCTTTGACGTGTTCTTACGAACCCAAATAAGCCCTTTAAGAAACACAACAATTTACCAAACCAAAATCCTCCATGAAAACCAAACTCTTTACCCTCGCCCTGCTGCTGATGAGCGCAGGCAGTTTTGCCCAATCGAAAGCTGATGAGTCAGCCATTAAAACCGTTGTTGAACAGGAATCAGAAGCTTTTCATCAGCGGAAAGCCGACAGAGCATTGTCGTATTGGGCGAACGTGCCTTACGCATCACACACCTATAGCGAAAAGGGAATGGGCTATGTCCGGGGCTACGAAGCCATCAGCAAAGCCATGAAGAAGGTACTGACCAAATACCCAGAAGTGGACAAAAAAGCGTACAAAAATCACGACTACCAGATTCACATCACTGGCACAACGGCCTGGGCCACCTACATCACCGATGCGGTGGATGGCACTAAAAAAAGCCAGACCTACGCGGGTCGTTATTTAGAAAAAGCCAACGGTATCTGGAAGTTAGTGGGAGTGGTTAATACACCGGCTCCTTAAAACGCACAATTCTATCCCGAAATGCCCCATATCCACACCAAATCCAATGAAAGCATCTCTTCTATTCGTTACCCTGCTGTTGCCGGGTGTGGCTGCTCAGGCCCAAAATCGGCTTGCCGGGCAGGTGGGCGATGAACAGCGAAAGCCACTTTCGTTTGCTAATGTGCTGTTGCTGAACGCCAAAGACTCCTCGTTGGTGAAAGGAGCCGTGGCGTTGGAAACAGGGGCGTTTTTGTTGGAAAACCTCCGTCCGGGTCGTTACATGGTGGCGGCTTCGGCGGTGGGTTTTCGCAAGATCTATTCGGCAGCTTTTGCGCTAAATGCTAGTGACGGAACCCACCAATTAGCTCCTTTGATGGCCGTGGCCGATGCCAAAAAGCTGAACGAAGTACAGGTTTCGGCCCAGAAACCGCTGTTTGAGCAACAGATGGATCGGCTGGTAATAAACGTGCAAAGCAGCATTACCTCGGCGGGCAGTACCGTCTTGGATGTGCTCGAACGGTCGCCCGGCGTAACCGTTGACCGGCAGGGTGGAACCCTTTCGTTAATCGGCAAAAGTGGTGTGCGAGTACTGATTGATGGTAAAATCAGCCGATTACCCGCCGAGGCACTGTTGCAGATGTTGGCAGGAATCGGGGCCAGTAACACCGAAAAAATCGAACTCATCACCACGCCCTCCGCCCGCTTCGATGCCGAAGGCAATGCGGGCTTTATCAACATTGTACTCAAGAAAAACCGGGGTGACGGACCGAACGCTTTCGGTACTAATGGCAGCTTTGACATCACCCTCGGCTACGGTTTCTACGAAAAACCAACCGGCTCGCTAACCCTGAATCACCGCACCAAACAGGTTAACATCTTCGGGGATTATTCGATACTATATGACCACGGCTGGATGCAACTCGATACGTACTGGCAAACCGCTGTGCAAAACCAACTGACTCAGCTTTATACCACGAGCGACCGTATTCTGAAACGCACCGTTCATAACGCCCGCGCCGGGTTTGATTATACCCCCAGCCCGAAAACAACCATAGGCGGACTTCTGATGGGCTTCGATAATAAATTACGGGTGATGGCTACCAATGATTCCCGAACCACGCGGGCGGGTCAGCTCATCCGGCAGGTGTATGTGGTTGATAATGAGATTAACCAATGGCAACATTTGATGGGGAATCTCAACCTCCGGCATACCCTCTCGACCGGGCAGGAAATCAGTATCGACCTCGATTACCTCCGCTATTACAACACCAATCCGCATGATTACGTAAACCGTTATCCCTTGCCCGAAGCCGATAGGGCACCGCTGGATTACCTGAGTGTCCGTAAAGAAACACCTATTCAGTCCTGGGTTGCCAAACTTGATTACACGTGGGCCATAAACACCCGGACAAAACTGGAGGCTGGCGGCAAAAGCACCTTTTTCCGGCTTCAAAACAACGTAGCCGTAGCCCGCAACCAAACCGGGCGGTGGGAAACCGACTCGCTCCTGAGCCAAAACTTTGCCTTTGTCGATGACGTTCACGCGGCCTACGCGGCTTTGCACCGCACACTCTCGGCCCGAACAAAAATACAGGCAGGGCTGCGCTACGAATACACCGCCACCGACATCCGGTCGCTTTCGGACGAAGAACTGGTTCATCGGCGTTATGGCAACTTTTTTCCCAGCGTCTTTTTGTTGCGCGACCTGAGCAAAACCAGTAGTCTGCAGCTATCCTACAGCCGTCGGATCGAACGGCCCGCATATAACCTGCTGGCTCCCTTCGTTTTCTTTGCCGACCCCAGCACGGCTACGGGCGGCAACCCGCTACTGTTGCCTACCCTAATCGGCTCATTACAAACAGTATATCGGTTTAGAGATAGCTACTTGCTTACCCTTAACTACAGCCGCGACCGGAACGCGATCAACCGCTTCACGCTCCGAACCAACACGCGGGAAAACCGGTCGGTATATGTTCCCGAAAACATCCGGCTGATGCAGACGCTCTCGCTGTCGTTCGGGTTTCCGACCCGGCTAACTCCCTCGTGGCAGTTACAGACCAATCTGATTGGTATCCGGGCACAGGCCGATGCGGTGTTGGACAACAAGGCGATGCGGGTGAAGAAATGGTATGGCAGCGTTAACGTCAGTAGTACGGTCAAACTGCCCCGTGCGTTTACCGCCGAACTAACTGGCAATTATCAATCGCCGTTTTTGCTGGGACTGCAATACCGGAAAGCGCAGGGGTATATGACCGTTGGTTTGCAGAAAAAACTAAAGGGCGAAAAAGGCACATTGAAAGGAACAATTTCGGACGTGTTCTGGACTAACCGGATTCAGACTACGAGTGGCGTAGAAGCCCTAAATACGGTGGGCGGCTGGAGCGGCATTTTTGAACCCCGCGTGGTTCGACTGACCTACTCGCGACGTTTTGGTAACACAGGCGTAAAAGCGTCGTCTCGGCGACAAACGGCCTCGGAAGAAGAACGCCGACGGGTAAATTGATTTGAAACCACCACATCTGGCGGGTACAGGCAAGCCGAATTGGGGCCGACCTTTGAAGGGTAAAATCATGGTAAACCATGACCCAATATCATGGTTTACCATGAGAAAGATTTCCGCTTTGATGCCCCACCTTTGATGCGTTATTATTGTTTCAAAACCCTTTTACCCAATTGATTATGTCACGTTCTCTATTTCTCCTGATTAGTGGTATTTACTCTGCGCTACTTAGCCTGACGATGATGTTTTTCGCCAAATCGGCCCTGGAAAGCTATGGTGCCCCTACCGATGACCTGTCACATATCTCTACCATGCAGTTTCTGGGGGTAGCCAATATCGGTTTTGCGGTTCTGGCCTTATTGAATCGCAATGCACCCAACTCCATCGCGCTGAGAAATAGCCTGTTAGCCACTGCCATTGTTGTGTTTGGTGGTGTGCTGAAAGGAATCTACGATGTCTTTGTGCTACACCCACCCCTGAACGGCTTCTTCATCGGCGATACCGTGTTCCGGCTCCTGCTCGGTCTGGGGCTCATTTACTTCTACAACCGCGAGACCAAACTGGCTCAGGCCGGTGCGGTGTTGGCTTAATCAATTTAACAAACCCTTACTCTCATGTCTGTCATTCTAATTACTGGTTGCAGCACCGGCCTCGGTTTTGCAACCGCCGAACTGATGGCTCGCAACGGGCACACCGTTTACGCCACGATGCGGAATCCCCAACGCGCCCCCGAGCTGGAGCAATTGGCCCGGCGCGATAACCTTCCCATCACCATTCTTTCACTGGATGTCGATTCCGATGAATCGGTAAAGACAACAGTCACTGAGGTGCTGGCTCAGGCCGGGCAAATCGACGTGCTGGTGAACAACGCGGGTATCGGGCCGCTGGGTCCAATTGAAGAAGCTCCGTTTGCTGATTTTCAGGCAATTATGGAGACCAATTACTTTGGAGTATTGCGCTGTATCCGGGCCACCTTACCCGGAATGCGCGAACGGGGCGCGGGATGCATCATTACGATTTCGTCGGTAGCGGGTAAACTCTATAGTCCGTATCATTCGGCGTATTGTGCCTCAAAAGCCGCCGTTGAAGCCCTGTGCGAATGTTTGGCGGGCGAGGTTGGGCCTTTGGGTATTCGGGTTTCCCTCGTTCAGCCGGGCGTAATTGACACACCGATCATTGACAAGTTTGACGAAGCTTCCCCCGACACGAACTACCCCAATCAGATTCGACTATCGGCCTATCTGCGGGCATCGCGGGATAACCACGCCCCCGCTTCAATGGTGGCCGATGTGGTGCTGGCCATTGCCACGGGCGAGAAAACCACCTTCCGCAATCCGGTTGGCCCCGATGCCGCTCCACTGTTGGGCTGGCGGGGTTCTCTCTCCGACGAAGACTGGATTGCCTCTGCAGGACTGGACGAAGAATCCTGGATTGGCGGCATGGCGCAATTGGGCGTAGATGTGCGGCCTTATTTGAACGTGACTGCCTGAACGAACTGATTTTGACTTCACCTTTCTACTACCAAACCCCAATGAAAACCAAACTCTTACTGCTTGCCCTGCTACTCAGTTGCGGGGCAGGTTTTGCCCAGACATCGGCTACCAATACGCAGTCGGAGAGCCGTACCTCGGATGAAGCCGCCATCAAGAAAACCATTGAGGGCATGACCACTTCCATGTACGCCCGCGACTTCAAAACGTACCTAAACTACTGGGCTGATGCGTCTTATGTGTCGCGAGTATCAACAGACCGTGAAGGTAAGGTAACAAAAATGACGGGAGAGGAACTCCGCAAGCAGGTGGAGCAATATGCTACCCAGAACCTTAAACCGAGCCAGGAGAAAGCCACACGCGAGAATTGGGTGATTCGGGTAAATGGCAATTCAGCCTTTGCAATGTTCGACCAGTACAACCAGTATCTCGATGGCACCACCCGGCACAGCGTGGAGGAGCGTTATCTGGAGCGCATGAACGGCGAGTGGAAAATTGTGAATGTGACGGTGTTGGTGGCGAAGTGAGCAAGGGCTAACTAACTCAATACCACAACGCATCATGAAAACGACATTGACAATTATTCTGGCAGTTATTTTTCTGGAAGGACAGGCTCAAAGTATGACAGGCCGCTGGATGGGCCAACTCCGAGGAGAAGGGGGCAGTGTTGCCAGCAACTTATTACTTCGACAGTCAGGTAATACGCTGGCAGGTTCTGTGATGATGACCCAAAACGGGATATCAGAGAGTTATAAACTGAGCGGTCAGGCGAACGGCAATACAGCCGCCGGTACAGTAATGATTAATGAGGTGGCTTTTGCGTTTGAGTTGCAGACAACGGGCGGGCAGTTAGTGTTGGCCATTGGTTTACTGGGGCAGGCTATTTTACAGGGTCAATATGCTCGCAGCACGGCAACTTCACCTACTACAACCCCGGCCCGAACGCAGCTCCATTCATCGGGCGTAGCCGGGCAGTGGGAACAGATGTTCCGGGGTCGGCGGCTTATTTACCTTTCCACAGCTAACGGACTGAGCCGTAAATGGTATTACGATTTGTGCAATAATGGCGAGTATGCCTATCGAAACCTCACCAACTACCTCTCCGGCGAGTTTTCGCAGTCGTTCGATGATAGTGAGCAAGGAACATGGCGTGTTGTGATGCGGGGCAACGTGGCTTACCTTGAATGTTCGCCCCAAAACAAAGCTTCTTACCTGAAAACAATCGCCCCTCTTACTCGGGAGCAAGTGTCGCTCGAGGGCCAACGCTATTTTCTGGATACAAACCAAAGTTGCCGGTAATGGCAACCATCACTAACCACAATCATGGATCAACACCTATTTGAATTGGCTTTATTACGCGCCACCGAACGCCTGATTGCGGTTATGTTGGGCGGGGTAGCCATTGTGCTGGGCTACCGGCTGTTTATGAACGTCGCTCAGTCAACGGAAAGCTCGGCAGAAGTTGATATTCCGGGCCGCCTAAAAATCATTCTGACCCGCATTGGGCCGGGTGTGTGTTTTGCGTGCTTTGGGGCGGGCATTATTTGGGCATCGTATCATTATCAGGTGACGGTTGCTGCCGGTCAGGATGTGCAAACGATGTTTAAGGCTGACTCCCTGAAACGAAATCGAGACAGTACACAGCGAACGATGACACGATACACGTCCTATAATGGCGCGGGGGCGGGCATAGCGACTGACGAAGAAGCCCGGGAGAGCCAGCGAGCCGAAGTTCGTCGGGCCATTCGGACGCTCAATCAAACACTACAGAAAACGACCGCTCAGGAACGGGTCAGTCTGAGGCCCGCCATCGAATCGGGGAAATTCGCGTTGCTTTGTCTGATTTGGCAGAAAGAATGGGGTAATCCCGACGAGTTTAAAGCCTGGCTCAACGAACGCGGCCTCATGCCCGCTACGTTTCAGGAACCCCTCAACTGGTATGAGCTCACCGGGTTATGAAAAAGATAGTTACCTCCGTTTGGCAAAGCGTGTCAACGATATTGCTGGTAGGCCAATGCCTGAATGTAGCGGTGGCTCAACAGGAAGTCTGTCCGTCGTCGGATGGCGTATGGTCGGGGTTTTATGCTGATAATCAACTGAATCACATCGAGAAAGTTACACGCCCGTTGATTGAAAAAGACTTTAAGCAGTTGATGTTGACCTATCTGACCTCGGCTGAACAGGCTAAGTTAGGGAAGGTAACGCTTTGTTTTCCGCGCGAAGACGGTAAGCACCCGATGAATTTTTATGCAGACCGCGCGACAAAAACGATTATACTGCCCCAATCCTCCCTGCGGTTTCTGAGTGATATTTGTCTGGCCTTTGCCTATTTGAACCGGCATAAACTGAACGAAGGAATCATTAGCCAATACCTGTCGATTATTCGGTATCAGTGGCCCGCTATCAAACGCAAACGGTATCTACCCTTAGACGCGCTGGGCATCGACCGAGCGAAAGCCCTGAGCGATAAAGACGTTGATTCGCTGTTTGGCAAACTGTATTCAACGGCACTTTGGTTTATTCTGTACCACGAGCTGGGTCATATTCTCTATCATCATCCGGGTAATGACATAGCCGACAAAGCAAAATCCCGCCAAAACGAGACGCAGGCGGATGCTTTTGCGCTGGAACTTCTTCGTCGGGTCGGCGACCCACCCTATGGGGGCATCGTCACCTTTTTCTTGATTAGCCAGCACTTCACTTCTTTTGTGGAGAATGACAAAAACTTTCAGGATAACGCAACGCACCCGCTGACAGCCTCCCGGCTTCGGGCGGTGGCCACTAATTTAAGCCGGTATGCACCCCGGTATGCCCAAAATCAAACAGACCCAAAACGATTTCAGGCATCCTATCAGGCAACTGCCGATGAAATCCGACAGATGGCTGATAATCTGGCGAATGGAAAATTTTGGGGACTTATTCAGGCAATGGGGCAAACCGGCACCCTCGAACAACTGAACATTGGCGGCCCCCGACCAGCATCGACGCTCGCCGTAAGCCCGAAAGAGCCTTTTGTGGGTTCCTTCTCGGGGTATTGGATTAGTGAACAAAACAAACTGAACCGGATGCCTGTGCAACTCAGGCTTTATCGCCGGGAAGGGCAAATTAAAGGAACTGGATTGATACCTGACCCGGAGCCAACCCGACACTCAACAACGGCGGTACAGTGGCAAATCACGAACGGCGAAATTGATAACGATGTCCTGTATTTTGCCTGGAAAATGGGGAACCAAAATTCAGGCATAGGTGAGTTAAAACACACCCAATCCGGTCTCTCCGGGTGGTGGAAACGCACCCAACAGGGAGTGGAAAAGAAGTTAGGCAACCTTGTGCTCACCCGTACTCCCTGACTATAAAATTAATACCTTTACCCCCTCACAATTTCATCACCCCAAACCCCCAAAACATGATCTCTTTAACCGTTCTGTATCCCAAAACTGCTGATAGCCACTTCGATCTCGACTATTACCTGAACACGCATACGCCACTCGTGAAGGAGCGGCTCACTTCAGGCGGGCTAACCAGCGTTGACCTTCGCGCGGGCTTGGCCGGGGGCGCACCCGACAGCCCGGCTACTTATGCTATGATCTGTAACCTGAATTTTGGCACTATCGAGGAACTGCAAAGTGCGCTGGCTACCCACGGCCCCGAACTGACGGGAGACATTCCGAACTTCACCAATGTGCAGCCGACTATGCAAATCAGTCAGTCGGCCTAAGCAAGGATTTCGTTGGTGTTTTGGTAAGTAGGACAGCCGCAAGATGAACTTTCGGGTCTGTAACTAAACCTCTCACTACCAATGCAAAAGACGTATAAATCGCTCTACGGGCAGTTGGCTTATGTCCTGATATCTGGCTTGCAACTGCTGTTTATTCCTAACACTATGTTGGCCCTGTTTGGCTTGCCCCCCACCAACGAACTCTGGATTCGGGTGCTGGGTATGCTGGTGCTGGCCTTGGGATTCTATTATTATGCCATGATTCATCATGGCACCCCGCAGGTTGTGCGGGCAACAGTCTATGGTCGGTTGCTCTTTTGTGCGGGTCTGCTGGCTTTTGTACTCCTTGGTATGGCCGATAAACCCCTGATTATCTTCGCCGTAATCGAAATTGGATTAGCCCTCTGGACATGGCA
Organism: Cytophagales bacterium; assembly: GCA_031411995.1. GTDB lineage: Bacteria > Bacteroidota > Bacteroidia > Cytophagales > Spirosomataceae > Rudanella. Next base: position 119,935 of record JANOCD010000114.1, on the reverse strand, counting down.
GGAAGTGCGGCAGGGACAAAACGTCGCGTTTGGGTAATGGTGAGGGGTGAGGGGTGTCAGACATCTTGGAGATGTACAGACCCCCTTCACCCTACAATTTCGCGGTTACACCCAATCGCAGAGCCGAAACACCGTAGCCAACTTCGGCGAAGGCACCCACTTTCGGGCTGAACATATACCGGGAGCCGAGGTGAATGCCTAGGAAAAGACCGCTGTTATACGGGCTGTTATAATCATAGCCGTAGTTATTCTGGTAGCCAGCATACCGGAACCCGAGTGTTGCACCCACATACGGGTCGAATTTTGAGTTGTTGGCGTTCAGCACTTCGCCGAGGTGATAGGAACCCCGCGCACCGGCATACACAAAGGTATAGTTCCACTTATAGCCGCCTGAGTTATAGCCGTAGCGGAAATAGTCGATAGAGCCGCCAACAGAAATGTTGTTCTTGTAATCGACTTCGAGCGACACACCCAACGGCAAACCTCCGCCGTAATAAGCCCCCAAACCAATCCCTGCGTTTAGGTATTTCTGGCGCGAAACACCCATTGATTTAGCGGGTTGCGTGTTGGCTGGACGAGCCGTTGCCGTGCGTGCGCTGGCTGTTTGAACACCGGGGCGTGGTTTTTCGGGGGCCGTGGCAGGTGTTTCCAGGGTTTTCGCCGGGGCTTGAGTGGCAACGGTTGCCGTGGTGCGTTTGGCAGGTGTTGCCGGGCGAGCCTGTTGCGCTAAAACAGAGCTGTTTGTACCGATAACGGTCAGCGCAATAGCTAAAAATTTGGTAGGGGTAAATGAAGCAGTCATGAGTATTTGTGTGTTGTTTGCCGTTTGTTCCGGGTTTTTGTGATTCCCGATACAAACCTACGGCTGACTATTGCCAGCCCACAAAACACATTGGCTCAACTGCTTTTATTGGTACATCAACCGCCTTTTTTAGACTATGAACTGAAATGGGGAGGAGGGCTACTCTCCCAATTGCGACAGCCGGATACTGACCGCCCGTTTGTGAGCATCCAGCGACTCGGCTTCGGCCATTGCCTCCACCACGGGGCCAAGCACCCGCAACCCGTCGGGGGTGATGTGCTGCATTGTTATTTTTTTGACAAAACTGTCCAGCGAAACCCCGCTGTAAGCCCGGGCAAAGCCGTTGGTTGGCAGGGTGTGGTTGGTGCCGGAGGCATAGTCACCGGCTGATTCGGGGGTGTAGTTGCCGAGGAAAATTGACCCCGCATTGGTGATCTGATCGGCTACCGTTTCGGCATCCCGAACGCTCAGAATCAGGTGTTCGGCGGCATACTCGTTGAGCAGATCAATGGCTTCAGCGGGAGTTTCCACCAAGATCGCTTTGCTGTTCAGGATGGCTTTCGAGGCCATATCGCGCCGGGGCAGTCGGCTCATCTGGGTATCAAGAACCAGGTTCACGGCAGCCACCAATTTCTTACTGGTCGAAACGAGTAACACCTGGCTATCGGCCCCGTGTTCGGCTTGGGAGAGCAGGTCGGCAGCCACAAAAGCGGGAATGGCTGTGTCGTCGGCATAGACGGCTACTTCACTTGGGCCAGCGGGCATATCAATGGCAATGCCTTCTTTGGCTACGAGCATCTTGGCCGCCGTAACATACTGATTACCTGGGCCAAAGATTTTATATACTTGCGGAATCGTCTTGGTTCCGTAGGCCATTGCGGCAATCGCCTGCGCTCCCCCCACCCGAAACACTTTTGTGATTCCGACTAATTTGGCGGCAAAAAACACGGCAGGGTGCGTGGCGGGTGTACACAAAACCACCTCGCGGCAACCGGCCAACTGCGCCGGAACGCCCAACATAAGCACAGTGCTAAACAGCGGGGCCGTGCCACCGGGAATATACAAACCCACTTTGTCGATGCCCACACTTTTGCGCCAGCAGGTCACGCCGGGCATGGTTTCGATCTTCTGAATGGGCTGTTTCTGGGCTTCGTGAAAGGTGCGAATATTCTGATAAGCTTGCCGGATAGCCGCTTTCAGTTCGTCAGTCAGTTGATTTTCAGCCGCATCAATTTCATCGGCAGAAACCGCCAGCCCTGTTGCAGTCAGATCAAGCTTGTCGAAACGCTGGGTCAACTCAATCAGGGCCGCGTCGCCCTGATCCCGAACCTGCCGGAGAATAGGGGCCACAATACCCTCGATTTGGGCACTGGCCTGCACAGGACGCGCCAACAAAGCAGGCCATTCAGCGCGGGTAGGGAAGGGGATGATTTGCATCAGTAAATCATTTTTTCAATCGGGATCACCAGAATACCTTCGGCACCGGCGGCACGGATGGCTTCGATGTTCTCCCAGAACTCGTTTTCGTTGAGCACCGAATGTACCGAACTCCAGCCTTCGGTGGCAAGGGGCGTAACCGTCGGGCTTTTCATGCCGGGCAACAGGGCCGTGATCTTGTTGAGGGAGTTGTTGGGCGCGTTCAGCACAATGTATTTGTTGAACTTGGCTGCCTGCACCGACTTGATCCGAAACAGTAACTTGTTCAGCAACGCCTGCTTGTCGGAACTCAGGTTGTTATTGGCGATCATGATGGCTTCGGAGCGGAAAATGGTCTCCACTTCCTTAAGCCCATTGCTCAACAGTGTACTCCCCGAACTGACAATGTCGCACACGGCTTCGGCAAGACCAATGCTGGGGGCAATCTCCACCGATCCGCTGATTTCGTGAATATGTGCTTTCACACCCTCACCGGCCAGGTAATCGCCCAACAGCCGGGGATAGGAGGTAGCAATGTTTTTCCCTTCGAGGTCGCTTAGTCCGTTATAAACTTCGCCACGCGGAATGGCAATGGACAGGCGGCATTTCGAGAAGCCGAGTTTATGAACGGTCTCTACCTGGCGACCCGTTTCAACGGCCACGTTTTCGCCCACAATCCCGAGGTCGGCCACGCCATCTTCCACGTAGCCGGGAATATCGTCGTCGCGCAGAAACAGGAACTCAGCGGGGAAATTGGAGGAGACCGATTTGAGTTTGCCGGTGCCGTAATCGAAACGGATACCGCATTCTTTAAACAGTTGGTATGAGTCTTCACTCAGTCGCCCGGATTTTTGGAGGGCAACGCGAAGCAGGGTTGTTGACATCAGATTGTATGCAGAAAAACAGGCCGCAAAGATACGGTAGGAGGGACGAAAAATTGCACGCTAACCCTCAATGCCCCATCAAAACACCCACTTCGTCCACTTCCATTAAGCCCTCAGCCGTGATGCCTGTGAGCAACACAGGCATAGTTTCGTTGATGAGCAGCGGGTCGTATTTGGCAATGACCCGGACGTAGTTTTCGGTGAAACCCTGCATCATCCCGGCCGCGACATCTTCCTCAAACAATACCGTGGCCTCGCGGCCAACCTGCGATTCATAGAAAGCCCGGCGTTTTTTGTCGGACAGAATGTGCAGCATTTTGGAGCGTTCGGCACGGGCCGGGCCGGAGACAACGGGCCGAATGGTGAGCGCGTGGGTGTTGGGCCGCTCCGAGTAGGTGAAGACGTGCAGGTATGAAACAGGCAGTTCATTCAGGAATTCGTAGGTCTCGTGGAACAGGGCATCGGTTTCGCCGGGGTGCCCCACAATAACGTCAACCCCGATGCAGGCATGGGGCATCAGTTCCTTTATTTTGGCCACCCGTTCGACATAGAGTTCGCGTTTGTAGCGTCGGCGCATCAGGGCCAACACCGGGTTCGCACCCGATTGCAGCGGCACATGAAAATGCGGAACAAACCGCTTCGATTGGGATACAAACTCGATAATCTCGTTGGTAAGCAAGTTGGGTTCGATGCTCGAAATGCGGAATCGCTCAATGCCTTCCACCTCATCCAACGCCCGAATCAAGTCCAGAAATGTTTCGTTTTTCTGGGTTGCTAGCCCGGCCCCGTTAACCAAACCAAAATCGCCAATGTTCACGCCCGTGAGGACAATTTCCTTCACCGACCGATCGGCAATTTCATAGGCGGCCCGCACCACATTAGCCACCTTATCGGAGCGACTTTTGCCCCGCGCCAACGGAATCGTGCAGTAGGAGCAGGGGTAATCGCAGCCGTCCTGCACCTTCAAAAACGTGCGGGTGCGGTCGTTGAGTGAGTAGGAAGCATGGTAGTCGATCACGTCTTCGATATTCGAGTTGAACACCCGTGCCTGTCCGGTCGGGGCTTTTTCAAACGTGTCGATCAGTTCGTGCAGACGGAATTTCTCGGCGGCACCCAACACCGCGTCCACGCCCGGAATGGTGGCAATTTCCTGTGGTTTCAGTTGAGCGTAGCATCCCAGAATAGCCACGTAGCCATCAGGGTTTATTTTCTGCGCTTCGCGGACGATTTTCCGGCATTTCTTGTCGGCATTATCGGTCACGGAGCAGGTGTTGATGATGAAGATGTCCGGCTGCTGATTGAACTCCACGCGCTCATAACCCTGCGCTTCGAGCATGCGCCCGATGGTGGAGGTTTCAGAGAAATTTAACTTGCAGCCGAGTGTATAAAAGGCAACTTTTTTCATAATTCTGGGACAATTGGCTTGCAAAAATACAAATCATTTCGTCAGGTAATCCGCGAAACTCATTTCCTCGAAGGCTTGGCCCGTTTTTATATCGGCTTCCAAAACCACCCCATGCCGCTCCACCACCTGCCGGGCATCGTTGTCGAACACCAACGCCCGACCAGGTCGAACAAAGCCAAATCCGTTCTGGAAGGCGAAATAGGCAAACGGTTGCCGGGCAACATCCAGCGCGTTGCGGCTCCAGCGAAACGGGCTGGCCGACAAGCCCAATTGATAGAGCAACGTGGCCGGTAAATCTGTTTGAGAGGCCACCTGCGCCACAGTGCCGGGCTGTTTGATGACCCCCCCTAACCAGAGCATTGGAATGTGAAATTCTTCCGTTTTGTTGACTCCAATTACCGGCATCCGGTGGCCATGATCGGCCACAATAATCACCAGCGTGTTGGCCCACCAAGGCTGTTGTTTAGCTTGGGCAATGAACTCGCCGAGGCTTTTGTCGGCGTAGTAATGGGCGTTCAGAAACAGGTTTTCTTCGTCGGTACCGGGCACAGCAGTGGGCATGGGCACCTCGAACGGTTCATGGCTGCTGAGGGTGAATAGGGTAGTGAAAAAAGGTTGCCGCTGACGGCCCAAATCGGGCAATAATCGGCCATAAACCACATGATCGTGGGCACCCCATTTGGAGTTCCAGGTTTCGGGCGGAAAATCGGGTTTCGACACAATCCGGTCATACTGACTATGAAACAGATACGAACGAATATTAGCGAACTCGGTTTCTCCCCCATAGTAAAAAGCTGTTTGGTAGCCTTTTTCCCGGAGCACACCTGCCAGCGTAGGCAATTTGGCCGACTTTTGGGGAACCGTCATTATAGAGGTCTGTGGTTGGGCCGGGAACCCACTCAGGAGCGCGATTAAACCCTTTTCACTGCGGTCGCCACTCGCGTAGAAGTTGGTAAATAACAACCCCTCTTTGCAAAGTTTCTCAAAATTGGGTGTAATCCCGGTGCGACCGCCTAAGCGCGATACAACTTTGGCAGTCAGGCTTTCCCACACAATAAGCAGTACGTTGGGCCGGGTTTTAGAACGCACTAATTGGCTCGGTTGCCTTTGATTTACCGGCACGACTGAACCGCCTGATACCGTCGAATCATACAACAACTGAACCGTCTGTTGAGCAATGGATACGGGCAGGTAGGTGAAGGGGTTGGTCCGATCGTCTGCCTTTTCGAGTACCGAAAACAGGAAGTTCCATTGGGGGTTTATGGCGGCATGGTTGGCGAAAGCTACGGGTGAAAAAAAGACCGCGCTCACATTCATGGGGGCCAGTTGAAGCCCCCCACGAATGGGAATAATGAGCAGGGCTGTAGCCAGCACCATTGGCACAAAAGTCCAGCGAGGGGAAGGGCGTAAAATGACCGATGCGAGGTGGTTGAGCCGCCCAAAAAACAGAATGCCGACCACAATCAGGCCAATGAGCGAGAGCGTTAACCAACCCAATGGCGATGCACTGATGGAGGCCATCGCTTCGGTTGGTGTTTTCAGGTAGCGCAGGGGCGTGCTGTCGAGCCGGAATCCCCAGGTTCGGTAAATTTCCATATCGACGGTAGTCATAAAACTAACCACAATCAGAAAAAGGGCGGTGTAGCGCGAAAAGAAGGGTAATAACCAGCGCGATGGTACAAAGGCCAGCACCAGTCCGGGTATCAGACTAAGGTAGCCCGCAACGGAAAAATCCATGCGCAGACCATACCAAAGAATGTCGGGCCAGAGCGAGAAATCAGTTACGGCTCCTTTGGTGTATTGGTAGACCAAAAACAGGCCTCTGTTCAGTTCGAGCCAGAAAACCCAGCCGAGCCAGTAGAGCAGTAACCAGAATAAGCGGGAGAGCATTAGTATTGCTACGAGAAGAATAATATATGAAGTAACTTCAAATATAGGTTTTGTCGATCAATAATTCAGTATGAGATGCCCGCGCTTTAGCGATTGATGCCCAAAACCTATAGGTGATAAATAAGCTGAAATTCAAGTATTCCGTTCAATGTTGAGAGATACGAATTTAGTTTGTAGCTAAAAGCCCACTTTGTACAGACGAAATCAAAAAGGAAGTTGATGACGGAAAACTACAACTTCCGAAGATTGTTTGGGGGTTTATGGTAGAATCCAAATGATAAGTATGAATTTTCTCTAAATTTGGTCAAATTGATATGGTGAATTTCATTTTGACTTCATTTTTATCTTGTTCAATACTACATTTGCCAATAGATCGTTGGCGATTAGTCGCTTAAACACAACAAAACCTAACATTTACCCCGTTTATATATCATGGCAAAGTGCAAACTCGAGTACATTTGGCTTGACGGATACAAGCCCACTCAAAGCCTTCGTTCAAAGACGAAAATCGTGAGCGACTTCTCCGGCAACGTAGACGACGCGGAGATGTGGTCATTTGACGGCTCATCAACCGAGCAGGCTCCCGGCGGTTCATCAGACTGTTTGCTGAAGCCAGTGTACACCTGTGTTGACCCACTTCGCAAAAACGGCTTTCTGGTGATGTGCGAAGTGTTGAACGCCGATGGCACCCCCCACGAGTCGAACGGTCGCGCCACGATTGACGACGACGATAATGATTTCTGGTTCGGTTTCGAGCAGGAGTATTTCCTGTGGGATACCGCCATCGACAAACCACTTGGTTTTCCCAAAGAAGGTTTTCCAAGCCGTCCACAAGGCCCTTATTACTGCTCAGTAGGTGCCATGAACGCCTATGGCCGTCATATTGTTGAAGAACACCTCGATGTCTGCTTGGATGCCGGCTTAAATGTAGAAGGTATCAATGCCGAAGTAGCCACGGGTCAGTGGGAGTTCCAGTGTTTTGCCAAAGGAGCCAAGCAAGCGGGTGACGAGATCTGGATTGCCCGTTATTTGCTGGAGCGCATTGGTGAAAAATATGCTGTAGCTATCAACTGGCACTGCAAGCCCCTCGGCGATACCGATTGGAATGGCTCAGGCATGCACGCCAACTTCTCTAATAACGCCCTCCGTACAGCGGGTAACAAAGAAGTTTACGATACGATCTGCCAGGCATTCGCGCCGGTTATCAAAGAACACATCGCGGTGTATGGTGCTGATAACCACATGCGTTTGACGGGTAAGCACGAGACGCAGTCTATAGACCAATTCTCGTATGGCGTATCGGACCGGGGTGCGTCCATCCGTATTCCTATTGCCACGGTAGAACGCGGCTGGAAAGGCTGGTTGGAAGACCGTCGGCCAAACTCGGCTGCTGATCCATACAAAGTAGCCTCGCGCATCATCACAACCGTAAAAACTGCCGACGTACTGGTATAGGTTTCGATACTATAGAATTAGTTTGCGTGCCTCAAAACCCGTTCTGATCTCCAGAACGGGTTTTGTTTGTATAGATGGTTTGTTTTTTGACGAATATCTGTAGTTTTGGTCGTGTTTTAACCGAATAGACCCAATTGCGCATCATGTCAAACTATCGCTTCAAAGCCCTCGAAATAGCCCAGAATCGGCACGCCATCCCGGTAACACCACCAGCAGAGCGCGTTGTTGATTTCTACGGAATCAATACCTTTAACAAAGATACCATGCGGGCCTTGCTCTCGCCCGAAGCGTATCTGCGTATCACGGAAGCCATCGACACCAACGGCAAAATTGACCGCGATATTTCTGATGAGGTGGCCAATGCCATGAAATCGTGGGCTGTTTCGCGCGGAGCCACCCACTACACGCACTGGTTTCAGCCCCTCACCGGCTCCACCGCCGAAAAACACGACTCGTTTTTTGACCTGACGATGGACGGAAAAGCCATCGAAAAATTTAAAGGGGGGGCGTTGGTGCAGCAGGAGCCGGATGCGTCGTCGTTTCCGAGCGGGGGCCTTCGCAACACCTTCGAGGCTCGTGGCTATACAGGTTGGGACCCATCATCCCCCGCATTTTTGATGGACAACGGCGCGGGCGGGAAAACGCTCTGCATTCCATCGGTCTTTATCTCATACACGGGCGAAGCCCTCGACTACAAAACACCCCTGTTGAAAGCTCTGGCTGCTTTAGACAAGGCTGCCACCGCCGTTTGCCAATATTTCGACCGCAACATCGACAAAGTAACGGCCACGCTTGGGCCGGAGCAGGAATACTTTTTGGTGGACAAAGCTCTATTTTATGCCCGGCCCGATCTGGTGATGGCAGGCAGGACGGTATTTGGCCATTCGCCTGCTCGTGGGCAACAGTTGGAAGATCACTATTTCGGGTCGATTCCCCCACGGGTGAATGCGTTCATGGTCGATTATGAGTTCGAGGCCATGAAACTCGGTATTCCCGTTCGCACCCGCCACAACGAAGTGGCCCCCGGTCAGTTCGAGGTAGCCCCCACCTTTGAAGAAGTGAACCTCTCCATCGACCACAACGCGCTGTTGATGGACTTGATGGAGAAAGTGGCCGAGCGGCACGATTTGAAGGTGTTGTTCCACGAAAAACCGTTTGCAGGTATCAATGGAAGTGGCAAACACAACAACTGGTCATTAGGCACCAATACGGGGGTTAACCTCCTGGCTCCCAGTAGTAAACCAAAAGAAACCCTTCGGTTCATCACGTTTTTGGTGAACGTGGTGAAGGCGTTCCACGACAATGCCGATTTGTTGCGAGCCAGCATTGCCTCGGCGGGTAACGAACACCGCCTGGGAGCCAACGAAGCTCCCCCGGCCATCATGTCGGTGTTCCTCGGCGAAACGCTTACGAAGGCCCTCGAAGACCTTGAAACCAAAAACGAAATCGCGCTCAACAAGGGCGACAACGTCTATTACAAGCTGGGTCTGAACCGAATTCCATCGCTCATTCGCGATAACACCGACCGCAACCGAACCTCGCCCTTTGCGTTCACAGGCAACAAATTCGAGTTCCGGGCCGTGGGTGGTGGGGCCAACTCTGCTTCAACCATGATTGTGCTGAATACCATCGTAGCGGCTCAGTTACAGGTATTTAAGACTGATCTGGATGTGCGTCTGGCCAACGGCGAGAAGAAAGAATTAGCCATTGTCGATATTCTGAAGCAGTACTATAAATCGTGCAAGCGGATTTTGTTCGAGGGCAATGGTTACTCCGACGAATGGGTTGTAGAAGCCGAAAAGCGTGGTCTGTCGAACATCAAATCGACCCCCGAAGCATTGCAGGTGTATCTGAAACCAGCCTCAATGGAGATTTTCCAGCGGGTGGGCGTAATGGGTCATGCCGAGGTAGAATCGCGCTATGAGATCGAGCTGGAGAAATACATCAAGAAAGTGCAGATCGAGTCGCGGGTGATGGGCGACTTGGCGATCAACCACGTGGTGTCAACGGCGATCAAATACCAGGGAAAGCTGGCCGAAACCGCTAAGCACCTCATGGATTTGGACATGGCTGCCGAAGCCCAGCCGATAAAGGATATTCTGCGCGAAATTTCGATGCGCGTAACGACTATCAAAAAGAACGTGGAGGCCATGATTGAGGCCCGCAAAAAAGCCAATAGTCTGACTGACTCTGCCGAAATGGCCCGGATGTATGCCACGGAGGTGAAAGATTTCTTCGATGTGATTCGTTACGAAGTTGACAAACTCGAACAAATTGTGGATGACGAAGACTGGCCGCTGGTGAAATACCGCGAGATGCTGTTTGTGAAATGATCCTCCACGATTTAACCCGTTTACCCCACCGGGGAACCGCCACGCCCTGCGAACGCGAAGCCGCCGAATTAATCAGCCAACACCTCATTGATATGGGGGCTGATGTCCGGTTGCAACCCTTCCGAACGCCCAAAACCTACGTCACGGTGGTCTATTGGCTCATTGGAGGCCTGGTGTTGGGGCTGTTGCTGATTCGGCCTGGCGCGTGGTGGACTCCGGGTTTGGTATGGGTGTACGTGGTGCTGGCCTGGCTCTATTTCAACTGGCGATATTCGCCGGTAGTGCAGTTTCCGGTGTTGCATACGTCGTACAACGTGATTGGGCGGTGGCCAGCTACAGCGGATGGGCCGGTGAAAAAACTGATTCTGATGGCCCATTACGACACTGCTCCCATTTCGATATTGTACGGGTCAGGTCAAAAAACGTTTCGTGGGTCGTTGATTTTTTCACTCGTACTCATGCTTTTAGCGGCTATTCTGGCCACGCTGGAAGCATTTGGGGTGGGAGAGGGAGACTGGCTGCGCTACGCTCGCTATGGATTTATGGCCTATTTTGTAGTACAGGCCATCACCGGAACGGTTGGCTATTACCTGCATGGCTACAGCAACGGGGCCAGCGACAACGCCACGGGCGTGGTGGCGGCTCTCGAAACCGCCGACCGACTCCGGCGCAATAAACCTGCCGATGTTGACCTTGAAGTGGTGCTGACGAGTGCCGAAGAGTTGGGTATGATCGGGGCGTATTATTACGTGGAGGCTCACCGGAAAGAATGGCCCAAAGGCCGAACGGCGGCTATCAACTTCGATACGCTCGGTGCGGGCAAGCTAACAATTGTCGAACAAACCGGAACCGTTGAAGTTATCCGTTATAAAAATTTAGCAACCGACACGGCTTGTCAACTTATTCAGCACGAATCATTTATCGGTAAAGTCAAGGTAGGGAAGTGGCACACCGCCGACTTTGATAGTGTGTGGTTTGTGCGGCAGAATATTCCGGTGCTGGCCCTTTGCGCCTTAGACGAGAAAGGTGAAATGCCCCGGATTCACCGACCCGACGATACGCCTGACTTCGTTGATTTAACCCCAATGCACACGGCAATTGATTTAGCTGAAATGGTTTTCCGCCGATTGTCCGTAGCTTTGTAGGTATATGGCAACGAATCAAAATCCGGGCTTCGACCCGCAGGAAATCGAAGAGTTACGCGCCGAGTGCCGCGAAGAAGGAAACTCATTTGTGCTGGTCGAAGATGAAGACCTTGATATGCTCGAAGCAGGCGAATGTGAACACATTCAGTTTGTGGGCAAACATAATGGTGACGACGTTATCTACGATGCGTTGATTTATACCCTCCGCCTGCACCACAGCAGCATGGTGTATGAAATGGCCGTGGAGCAAATCAAAAAATCGTTCCCATCCTACGTTCCGCCCGAAGAGCGCGAGCCTACTTACAAAATTAGCCCCGAAGACGAGGAAGAGGCCGAAACAGCCCTCACTGAATTGATCGAGGAAATTGAAGAAAATGAGACGATTAAGGTGCAGGAACACGTTGAAATCGACATGGATTCCGACTATGGTATCGCGCTTGACGTTTGCCTGAATGTAGAAGAAATCAATGATGAGGTAATCGAAGACTTCATCGCCAAATTCAACAGCGGTACCCTTTCCCTGGACACCACGCTGTATTCGTTCTCTGAAGACGGGGAGGAATAAGGTTTTGGTTTCAATGGCTTCGCCGTTTCATTGCTTCGCGTTTCAAGTTGTATCTGTCATGGAGCAATCTGAAACGGCGAAGCCAATGAAACGGCGATAGCCTTGAAACTTGAATCAACGAAGCTACTGCCCACTGCTACTATGACATTTACCGGAACTGAATCATACATCGCGACCCGCGAACTGAGTACGGCTGTAAATGCGGCTGTGCAATTGCAGAAACCCCTGTTAATCAAGGGCGAACCCGGCACCGGAAAAACGCTGCTGGCGTTTGAAGTGGCCCGTTCATTAGGGAAACCACTTTATACCTGGCACGTTAAATCGACAACCTCCGCCCATCAGGGACTCTACGAATATGATGCCGTGTCGCGCCTGCGCGATTCGCAACTGTCGGACCGGGGGGTGGGGTCGGCGCGGATCGACGACCTGGCGAACTACATCAAAAAAGGCAAGTTGTGGGAAGCGTTCGATTCGGAGGAGCAGGCCGTGTTGCTGATTGACGAAATCGACAAAGCCGACATTGAGTTTCCGAACGATCTGTTGCAGGAACTGGATCGGATGGAGTTCTACTGCTATGAACTGCAACGGACCATTCAGGCTAAAAAACGCCCGGTCGTCATTATCACCTCGAACAACGAAAAAGAACTACCCGACGCTTTTTTACGCCGGTGCTTTTTCCATTATATCCGTTTCCCCGACCGCGAAACCATGCAGCAGATCGTGGATGTGCATTACCCAAATCTGCCGCAGGAACTGATGACCAAAGCGCTCTCGGTGTTCTACAGTATCCGCGACGTAAAAGCACTTAAGAAAAAACCGTCCACCAGCGAACTCATCGACTGGGTACGTCTGCTGCTCGTGGCGGGTATCTCGCACGACGACCTGAACGATCTCGAAGCCCTCAACGAACTGCCGCCTTACCTCGGTGCACTCCTCAAAAATGAGCAGGATTCTGATTTGATGCTAGCATTGAGGAGAAAAGGAAGCCGTCCGTATTGACATGTTTTTAGACTTTTTCCTCCTCCTCCGTCGTCATCATTTGCCCGTCACGTTGCCGGAGTATTTGACGCTGCTCGACGCGCTCCGAAGCAATGTAGCCGAGCCGACCATCGACGACTTTTATTTCCTGAGCAAAACGGCCCTCGTCAAGCACGAGCATCACCTCGATTTGTTCGACCGGGTGTTTGGTGATTTTGTGGCCGGGCGCGAGTCGGTGCCAGCCGATGTGCTGCCGACTATTCCTCCCGATTGGCTGAAAGACGCGCTTGCCAACGACCTGACCGACGACGAAAAGGCCGCTATTGAAGCCGCAGGAGGGTTTGAGGAACTCTGGGATCGGTTCCGCAAGCTGATGGAGGAGCAAAACGAACGCCACGAAGGCGGCCAGAAATGGATTGGAACGGGGGGTACATCGCCGTTTGGCGTAGGTGGGTTCGCCCGTAGCGACGGACCGCCGGAGGGGTTCAAGACCGATCAGGGTAAACCCGGTCAGGGGCAGCGAAAAGCGGCCAAGGTCTGGGAGAACCGGGCTTACAGAAACTACGCCGACGATGTTGAACTGAACACCCGCAACATGAAAATGGCGCTGCGCCGGTTGCGAATCCTGACGCGCGATGGGGCCGAAGACGAACTCGACATCGACGGAACCATTGACCGCACAAGCCGCAACGCCGGGATGCTGGATATTCAGATGCAGTCGTCGAAACACAACCGGGTTAAAGTGCTGATGCTGATGGACGTGGGCGGCTCAATGGACGACCATATTGAGTTGTGCAACCAGTTGTTTTCGGCGGCCCGGTATCAGTTTAAGCATCTGGAGTTTCTGTATTTCCATAACTGCGTCTATGAAACGCTGTGGAAAGACAACCATAGGCGAAAAGACCGGATGCCTACTTGGGAGGTGCTGCACAAATACAACAAAGAATACAAGGTTATTTTTGTAGGCGATGCCAGTATGTCGCCCTACGAGGTTACCACCCCCAAAGGCAGCGTGGAGCATTACAATGAAGAATCGGGATTGGTGTGGTTAGAGCGATTTAAGGCGCAATACCCGCACATTGTCTGGCTGAACCCGATGGTGTCCGCCTATTGGCAATACACCCAAAGCCTGGATATTATTCGAAAATGGTCGGGAAATCGGATGTTTCCTCTCACCCTTAATGGCCTTACTGGGGCCATGAAGAGTTTGAAGAATCCGAAAGTAACGTTCGATGTGTGAAACCGCGCCTTGTTATTGACCAACCCGAATAGGTTGCAGAACAAGCGTGTTTTGGGTAATGACCGGGCGAAACGTTCGCTCGTTGATAGTGCTCCAGTTAACGATCTGGATAAAGCGGGCGAAGTCACTGATGAGTTTGCGAATCATTACAGGTATAATTTAAAGAATACATTGAAAAACGGCTACTATACTAACTCTATTGTCAACCCTTATGTTACAAATATAGGTTTTTTATTTCCAAAGATTCGGTATTACTCATGCACCTTTTCTACCAACTACATATCTCCACGCTTTCCCTTTCCGAAGACGACTCGCGCCATGCCATCAAAACGCTCCGGTTGGGTGTGGGTGATGCCATTACCGTGACCGACGGACGAGGCACCCGCGCTGAGTGCCGGATTACCAAAGCTGATGCGCGGCAGTGTGCGTTTCGGGTAATAGGGGAGGAGCAGACTCCCGCCCGCCCGTTTTCGGTGCGGATCTGCGTGGCCCCCACCAAGAACATTGACCGGATTGAGTGGTTTATTGAGAAAGCCGTTGAACTTGGGATTGAGCGAATCAGTTTCTTCATTGGTCAACATTCCGAACGCCGGATATTGAAACTGGATCGTTTAGAGAAAATCGCCGTGGCTGCCATGAAACAATCCCTGCAAAGCTGGCTCCCGATTCTGGACGAAGCCGTCCCATTGGCCCAATTGTTGCCCTCCATCGAAGAGAAACAACGGTTTGTAGCGCATTTACCGGAGGGGGGCGAAGTGGAGCATTTATTTAGTCGCGCCACAATAAACAGTACGTACGCGGTGTTAATTGGGCCGGAGGGCGACTTTGCCCCCACTGAACTGGAGCAGATTCAACAAGCTGGTTTCCAGATGGTAACGCTTGGCCCCAACCGGCTCCGCACCGAAACGGCAGCCCTCGCGGCCTGTCATACACTTAACCTACTGAACGCATGAAAAAACTCCTGATTGCTTCGTTATTCATCATTCTGCATTCATTATTCATTATTGGTGAAGCTAAAGGACAGGCCGCCTACAAAATCGCCAAGATGAAATATAACGGTGGTGGCGACTGGTATGCCAATAAAACGGCTATGCCCAACCTGATCAAGTTTGCCAATCAAAACCTCCGTATGAATATCTTCCCCGAAGAAGACATTGTGGAGCCGGGCAGCCCCGATATTTTCAGTTATCCGTTCATTCACCTCACGGGCCACGGTAACGTGCTGTTTTCCAGTGCCGATGCTCAAAACCTGCGTCGCTATTTGATGTCGGGCGGTTTTTTGCATTTAGATGATAATTACGGAATGGATAAATTTATCCGGCGCGAAATGAAAAAAGTTTTCCCTGAACTTTCGTTTGTGGAACTGCCGTTTAATCACCCCGTTTACAACCAGCGGTTCAAGTTTGCCAGCGGTTTGCCAAAGGTTCATGAGCATGACAACAAGGCCCCGCAGGGATTTGGGTTAATTTATCAGGGACGATTAGTCTGTTTTTATAGTTATGAGTGTGACCTTGGTAATGGCTGGGAGGATCAAAGTGTCTACAACGACCCCGAACCCCTCCGTCAGCAGGCCCTGAGAATGGGAGCTAATTTGCTTCAATACGCAACAACGTCCAATTAAATTGGGCTTACAGCGTTATAAAGCGGGTAGAATCCTGTAATAATCGTATTTTTGTAAAGGAGTGCCAATAACTAATCAATTTTAACAAAGCCACTGTGGTTGCTATCATTGCTTTTGTGGGACACTGGTATCTGTCCCTGTTTTGCCAGACGTTCTTTTTGCACCGTTATGGTGCCCATAAAATGTTCACGATGAGCAAATTCTGGGAGCGGTTTTTCTATTTCCTGACGTATGTCTCGCAAGGGTCGTCGTATCTGAGTCCCCGCGCCTATGCGGTGTTGCACCGGATGCACCACGCTTTCAGCGACACCCCCCGCGACCCGCACTCGCCACACCATACCAAGAATTTGCTGACGATGATGTGGAAGACCAAAGACCTTTACAACGCCGTGTTGCACCGCACCCAACGGGTCGAGCGTCAGTTCGACCGGAATTACCCGGAGTGGAACCTTATTGAGAAAATAGGCGATTCCTGGATGTCGCGCTTAGGGTGGGGCATTGCCTATTCCATGTTCTACATCCTGGCTTTTCTGTATTTGGATATGCACTGGGCATTTTTCTTCCTGTTGCCGATTCACTTCCTGATGGGGCCTATCCACGGGGCTATTGTAAACTGGAGCGGCCACAAATACGGCTACCAGAACTTTGATAACCACGACAAATCGCGGAATTCGCTGATGCTCGATTTTCTGATGATGGGCGAACTGTTCCAGAACAACCACCACAAGCGGCCCAATTCGGCCAATTTTGGGGCTAAATGGTTTGAAATGGACCCTACCTACCCGGTTATTCGGGGCTTAGAGAAACTTCGGATCATAAAGATGCGCCCCACCAAAGGAGCTTCGGCAGAGTTTGAAACCGGCCATGAGCGACAGGTTGAGGCTACGGAGAAAGAACAGGTTTAATCGGATAAAAATAGTTGAAAAGCCCCGTTACGTGAGTAGCGGGGCTTTTTTTGATTAATTTTAAGCCCAACTGAATCAACAACTCATAAACGTAAGTATGGATTCTATCCTTCCACTTCCCGCCCAAACCATTAAGCCAGGCACCAGTACCGGCCAGAAATTCTGGCACACATCCGACAAAACAATTGATTCACACTCGCCCGTCGATGGCAAACTGATTGCCCGCGTTTACACCTCAACCCGCGCTGATTATGACCGGGTTGTGGAAACTGCACGGGAGGCTTTCGCCGAATGGCGGCAAATCCCGGCTCCCAAACGGGGCGATATTGTACGGCAGATGGGCGACCAATTCCGGCTCTACAAAACCGATTTGGGGAAGTTAGTTAGTTACGAAATGGGTAAATCGTTGCAGGAAGGGCTGGGTGAAGTGCAGGAGATCATCGACATCTGCGACTTTGCCGTGGGCCTTTCGCGCCAACTCTATGGCCTGACGATGCACTCTGAGCGGCCTAACCACCGGATGTATGAGCAATGGCACCCGATTGGGGTAGTGGGTATTATCTCGGCGTTCAATTTTCCGGTGGCCGTTTGGTCGTGGAACGCCATGCTCGCCTGGGTCTGCGGAGACGTGTGCATCTGGAAACCTTCCGAAAAAACACCCCTGACCGCCTTGGCCTGCCAACAGATTATTGGGGATGTGCTGCGGAATAACGATGTTCCCGAAGGCGTGTCGTGCCTGGTGACGGGCGGTCGCGAGGTGGGCGAATGGCTGGCTCGTGACCCCCGTGTGGGGTTGGTGTCGGCAACGGGCAGCACCCGGATGGGCCGGGCGGTGGGTACGGCTGTGGCCGAACGGATGGGCCGGAGCCTGCTCGAACTGGGCGGCAACAACGCCATTATCGTGTCGCAACATGCCGATCTGAACATCGCGATTCCGGCCATTGTGTTTGGAGCTGTGGGGACGGCGGGGCAGCGTTGCACCAGCACTCGCCGGGTTATTATTCACGAAACAGTTTACAACGACGTGAAAAACCGGCTGGCCAAAGCTTACGGCCAACTGCGTATTGGCAACCCCCTCGAAGAGACTAATCATGTTGGCCCGCTCATTGACAAGGCTGCTGTTGACGGCTATCAGGCTGCTGTAGAGGCTGTTCGGGAGTTAGGCGGGCGGTTTGTGGTAGAGCCGGGCGTGCTGACGGGCGACGAGTTCGGGTCGGGCTGTTATGTGCAACCCTGCATTGCCGAAGCCGAAAACCACTGGCCCATTGTGCAACACGAAACCTTTGCCCCCGTGCTTTACCTCCTTAAATACCGCACCATCGACGAAGCTATTGCCCTCCAGAACGGGGTGCCACAGGGCTTGTCGTCGTCTATTTTTACCCTGAACATGCGCGAAGCCGAACAGTTTTTGTCGGCAACCGGCTCCGACTGTGGTATTGCCAACGTGAACATCGGCACGTCGGGGGCGGAGATTGGCGGAGCGTTTGGGGGCGAAAAAGAAACCGGCGGAGGCCGCGAATCCGGCTCCGATGCCTGGAAAGCCTACATGCGTCGGCAAACCAACACCATAAACTACGGCACCAGTATACCGCTGGCCCAAGGAATTAAATTTGATTTTTGACTTTGATTTTTATGTCCCAAATTCCAACCTGGCAGGGCGTTTATCCCGCCCTGCTTACCCCCTTCACGGCCGACGATCAACTCGATCTGCCCCTGTTTGAAACCAACATTCAGGCACAGCTCGATGCGGGTGTTCATGGCCTGATCATTGGCGGCTCCCTCGGCGAGGCCAGTACGCTGACTCGTCCCGAAAAACTGACGCTTCTGCAAACGGCTTTGGCTGCAAGTGGTGGACGCGTTCCTGTGATCATGAACATTGCAGAGCAGGCCACCCGCGAGGCCATTGCCTGCGCCCGCGAAGCCGAAGAAAACGGGGCCGATGGCCTGATGCTCCTCCCCCCGATGCGCTACTACGCCGACCCCCGCGAAACGGTGGTTTTCTTTAAAACGGTGGCCGAGGCAACGTCGCTGCCCATCATGATTTATAACAACCCCGTCGATTACAAGATCATGACCACGGTGGCCATGTTCCGCGAACTGGCCGAGTTGCCCAACATTCAGGCCGTAAAAGAATCGACCCGTGACCTCACCAACATCACCCGGATGCGCAATGCTTTCGGCGACCGATTCAAGATTTTGGGCGGGGTCGATACGCTAGCCTTTGAAGCCCTCGTGCTTGGTGCCGACGGCTGGGTAGCCGGTTTGGTAGATGCGTTCCCCGCCGAAACGGTTTCCATTTACGAAGACGTAAAAGCCGGGCGACTCGACAAAGCCCGCGCCCTCTACCAATGGTTTATGCCTTTGCTCGAGCTGGATATTCATCCCAAACTGGTGCAATACATCAAACTGGCAGCCACGGCCACCGGTATCGGCTCCGAATATGTCCGCGCTCCCCGGCTTATGCTCGAAGGGGCCGAACGGGAACAGGTCTGGGGTATTATTCAAGAGCAAATGGCACTGAAAAGGTGAAGGGATTTCTACATAATTGCTGACGCGAGGGCCTTCGACTCCGCTCAGGCTGACCACAAACGCTCAAATGCCCCGTCAGCCTGAGCGGAGTCGAAGGCCCTTGCGTCAGCGATGTTTAGCAACTAGTTGCCCCCTTAATCAACCACCCCCACCCAATGCCTGATTATCATTTTTTCTGTATTGATGCCCATACCTGCGGGAACCCCGTTCGGGTGGTCACGGGCGGCAGCATTCCGCAGCTCGTGGGGGCCACCATGAGCGAAAAACGGCAACATTTTTTAACCGAATACGACTGGATTCGTCGGGCGTTGATGTTTGAGCCACGTGGCCATGACATGATGTCGGGCAGTATTTTATATGCCCCCAGTAACCCGGCCAACGATGCTGGGGTGCTGTTCATCGAAACGTCGGGCTGTTTGCCCATGTGTGGGCATGGCACCATTGGCACGGTGACGGTGGCGATTGAGCAGGGGTTGATAATGCCCAAAACGCCGGGTATTTTGAACCTCGAAGTGCCAGCCGGACTCATCCGGGTCGAGTATGTGCAGGAAGGGCGCAAGGTGAAATCGGTGAAGATTACGAACATAAAATCGTATTTAGCCGCTGAAAATCTGAGTGTTACCTGCCCCGACCTCGGCGAACTGACTGTGGATGTGGCCTATGGCGGCAACTTCTACGCCATTGTCGATCCGCAACCCAATTTCCCCGGTCTTGAACACTACAAAGCCGAACAACTCATTGCCTGGGCACGGGTCATGCGCGAACGACTCAACGAAAATTACACGTTTATTCACCCCGAAAACCCGACAATCAACGGCCTGAGCCATATTCTCTGGACAGGAAAGCCCCTAGCCCCAACATCAACCGCCCGCAACGCCGTTTTCTACGGCGACAAAGCCATCGACCGCTCGCCCTGCGGCACCGGCACCTCGGCGCGACTGGCGCAATGGCACGCACAAGGGCGGCTGAAACCCGGCGAAACCTTTGTGCATGAGAGCATTATAGGTTCCATTTTCAACGGGCGCGTGGAGGCCGAAACCGAATTGGGTGGCAAACCGGCCATCATCCCCAGCATCGAAGGCTGGGCCATCATTCACGGCTACAACCATATTATTTTAGACGAAAACGACCCGTATGTGCATGGGTTTCAGGTATTATGACACACGTGGGCATTATTGGGGGTGGCGTAATAGGATTATGTTCCGCCTACTATCTGCATAAGGCAGGATTCAAAGTCACCGTTTTTGATAAAGACCCGATTGTGGATGGTTGCTCGTTTGGGAACGCCGGGATGATTGTGCCGAGCCACATTATTCCTCTGGCGCAACCAGGCATGATTGCCAAAGGCATGCGCTGGATGCTCCGTTCGACCAGTCCGTTCTACGTGAAACCCCGCCTGAATGCCGATTTGATGCGCTGGGGCTGGCTTTTCTACCAACACGCCACACCCGAACACGTTGAACGCTCCATTCCGCTCTTGCGGGATTTGAGCCTGCTCAGTAAAAAACTGTATCAGGAATTAGCTGCTGATGAGGACGATTTTGGGAAGCCGTTGCTCGATTTCGGCTGGCAGGAGCGGGGTTTGCTCATGCTCTACAAAACGCCCGCTGCCGAACACGACATGGCCGAAGAAGCTGAGGTTGCCAACCATGCGGGCGTTGAAGCCGCCATTCTGAACGCGCAACAGGTGCAGGATTTAGAGCCGGACGTGCGGGTGTCGGTGCGGGGCGGGGTGCTGTTTCCCGGCGATGCCCACCTAAACCCCGGACAGTTTGTGCGCTCGTTGGTGGCCTATCTGCAGCAACAAGGCGTAACGATTCTGGAAAAGGCCCCTGTGACGGATTTGGTCAAAACGGGTAAGCGGGTTACGGCGGTACGGGTTGAAGAAAATGAGTATCCCGTTGATTATGTGGTGGTTGCGGGCGGAGCATGGTCGCTCGAGATCGCTACCAAACTGGGCTTGCAATTGCCGTTGCAGGGTGGCAAAGGGTATAGTTTCATGTTGAAAAATCCGGCAACCGCCCCCCGAATTCCGGCCATCATGCTCGAAGCTCGTGCCACGGCCACGCCCATCGGCCCCGATTTGCGCTTTGCCGGCACCCTCGAAGTGGCGGGTACGGATATGACCGTTAACATGAACCGGGTGCGGGGAATTGTGCAATCCATCAACAACTACTACCCCGATATTCCCGTCGAAATGCCTGCTGTTGAAACCGTTTGGCGGGGTTTACGGCCCTGCTCCCCCGACGGCCTTCCCTACATTGGCCGGGCACCCCACCACGAAAATGTGGTGCTGGCAACAGGTCACGGCATGATGGGTGTAAGCCTCGGTCCGGCAACCGGGAAATTAGTGGCCGAATTGTTAACGGATCGGGTAACGAGTATGGATTTAGCGGGATTTCGGGCTGATCGGTTTGCGTGAAACCCGACCCGAATGCCATATTTTGTCTCTAATGTATTAATCTCTACGCTGCATCTACAATGGCGATAACTTCAATGGATAGTTGAAATTCCTTTTTAGGTAAAGCCACAATTGGTGTTGAACGAGCTGGTGGATTAATGGGGAAGTATTCGGCATGTAGCTTGTTAAGGCAATCGAAATTGGCTGCGTCCACTAACCAAATAGTGGTTTTGGCTACTTTATCTAAGCCCGAATCGGCGGCCTTAAGCACGGCAGACAGATTGTCAAAAGCCTGTCTGGCCTGTGTTTCAAAGTCAGGCGAGATAAATCCGGACTCAAAGTTAATACCCGTCTGCCCGGCAACAAACACCAAGTTGCCCACTCGTACAGCCTGGGAATAAGCCATTGGTGGATGAGGGGAATTCGCTTGGGTGCAAAATTTCTCATGTGCTTTACCTTTCCCTACTTTTGCAACCAAACAAAAACCCCTTCCCCCTTGCTCGAAGCCCTTCATGTTTCTAAATCGTTTGCTACTGATGTCCGGGCGGTTCGGCGGGTGTCGGTGCGGGTGCAACCTGGTCAGATCATGGGCCTGGTGGGGGCGAGTGGCTCCGGCAAAAGTACGTTGCTGAACCTGTTGGCGGGTTTGACTGAGGCCGATGCGGGCGAAGTACGGCTGGATAGCGTGCGCGTGCCGGGGCCGTCGGAGGTACTGGTAGCGGGGCATCCGGCCATTCGGTTGGTGCATCAGGAATATCAGCTGATGCCCAATGTGTCGGTGCGGGAAAATATTGGGTATTCCATTCGGTTCTACGAGAAAGCATACCGGGAGTTTCGCGTGAATGAGCTGCTGCGGATTTGCCGGTTGGAGGGGGTGCAGGATCGAACGCCAAAACAGATTTCGGGGGGCGAAAAACAGCGGGTGGCCATTGCCCGCGCCGTTGCCGAGAAACCCCGCGTGCTGCTGTTCGATGAGCCGTTTGCCCACCTCGATTTGCCCAACCGAACCATTGTTCGCTCCATGTTACTCGACCTCGTTCGGCACGACCCCGAACAGAAAACGGCCTGCCTGTTCGTGACTCACGAAGCCACCGATGCCCTGTCGATTGCCGATACGTTGGGGGTGATGAACCACGGTCAGATTATTCAGCTCGGGCCGCCTAAAGAACTCTATTTTCATCCCAAAACGGCTTACGTGGCCCGCATGACCGGAGCTGCTAACATTATCAATACCAAATACTTACCCGATCTAAATTTGCCCGCCCACACCGGATCGGAGGGGTATGTCTGCCTGCGGCCCGAACATAGTCAACTGAGCCGGTCGGGTGGGGTGGAAGGCGTGGTGAAAGCCGTGTTCTTCAAGGGAGGCTACTCCGAAATCGAGGTGCGGGTGTCGCGTTATTTGAAACTGTTGGTGAACACAGCAGGGGAGTTTTCAGTAGGGGAGAAGGTTGGGGTCGTGGTTGAGAAAGAGCGGTTGGTCTGGCTATAAAAAAGGCGGGTTTCAAGCCCGCCCTGCATTAACTCACCACAAAGTTCATCGCCTGTTTCAACGTCCGTTCGTTGCCGGTTTCGGGATCGTTGTAGCTGCGCTCACCCACCTCAATGGTCAATTCTTTGCCAATCAGTTGCTTCGTGTCTAACTCACCGTCCTGCTTCACGGCAATGCCTGCCTCTTTGAACAAAGCAACCACATTGGGCATTCCGGCGGGCGACAGATAAAAGCGGTGTGAGACGTAACCCTCGTCGTTTTCGAACCGAACGGCGAAGAACGGAATCCCTTTGTTTTCGCTCGTTCCTTCGTCAACGGATGTAATTTCAACTTGCTGCCGACCATTGGCCAACAGCGACTTTTCCATGCCTTTTTCTACGGCAATTTTCATAACGGAGTGTTGTTTGTTTCCAATAATCTAACCCCCGCACCTACCGAATGTTCTTAAAATTCTATCAAATCTTAGGGTTTTATAGATCTAATTTTCAGTGCCAGTGACCCTCCACCAATTCAACCAGTTTTTCGTAGGTCAGGTGGGTGAAATCGTCGATGATGAGTTGGGCTTTGGTAGTTGTCAACTCGTCGCGGGAGTGGGTGGTCGCGAGGGCAACAACGGCCATGCCGGCCCGCAAACCAGCCTCAATACCCGACAGAGCATCCTCGAACACCACACAACGTTCCGGCAAAACACCCAGTTTTTTGGCGGCTGTCCGGTAAATTTCGGGGTCGGGTTTGCCCCGGTGAATCATGGAGGCATCGACAATAGCCGAAAAATAAGAGCGAATTCCGATGCCGTCGAGCGTAAAGGCAATGTTGCTCACGGGAGCCGACGTGCCCACCGCCATCGGGACATTATGTGCTCTCAGGGCCGTTAAAAAGTCGATTAGGCCGGGTGTTGGAGCCAGTTCTGATGCGTATAAATTGCGGTAAATGGCTTCCTTTTCTTCGGTCAACGTGCTCACTTCATCGGGTGTCAGGGCGTGTTGCATCACATAGGGCATTGAATCGGCTGCCACGCGCCCGTTGATGAACTGAGCATATTGCGCAGGCGTGATGGTGCGCTCATAACGGGTAGCAAATTGTTGCCAGGATTCTGTGTGGTAGCGGTGATTATCCACTAAAACCCCGTCCATGTCGAAGAGGGCCGCGATTGGGAAAGTTGTCATGCAGCAAAATTAGCCGTATTTTTGGGGCTTTACCAAGTACAACCTGACCAGATGACGGGCGAACCCACTGATATAACCGAACACCATGAGGACGAAACCGGTACGCCGGAGCGGCCCGGTCGTTCCCTGAATTTTATTGAGCAAATCGTTGAAGACGACCTGGCAAGCGGTAAAAATGGTGGTCGGGTTCACACACGCTTTCCGCCCGAACCCAATGGCTACCTGCACATTGGTCACGCTAAATCCATTTGCCTTAACTTTGGGTTGGCCGACAAATACGGCGGGCAAACGAACCTCCGTTTCGACGATACGAACCCCGTAACGGAAGATACCGAATATGTGGACTCGATCAAGGCCGATGTGCGTTGGCTGGGCTTCGATTGGGAGAACGAACTCTATGCGTCCGACTATTTCGATACGCTCTATGAATTTGCCGAAACGCTGATTCAGAAGGGATTGGCTTATGTGGACGACTCGACCGCCGAGGAAATTGCCGTGCAGAAAGGCAACCCCTCGGAACCTGGCACCGAAAGCCCCTATCGGAGCCGGTCGATGGACGAAAACCTCGATTTGTTTCGGCGGATGCGGGCGGGGGAGTTTGGCGACGGAGCCAAAGTGTTGCGAGCCAAAATCGACATGACTTCGCCCAATATGCACTTCCGCGACCCGATCATTTACCGGATCAAACACGCCCATCACCACCGCACGGGCGACAAATGGTGCATTTACCCGATGTATGATTTTGCCCACGGGCAGTCGGATTCCATTGAGCAAATCACCCATTCAATCTGTACGCTGGAATTCATTCCACACCGTCCCGTCTATGACTGGTTCATCGAAAAACTCGACATTTTTCCCTCGAAACAGTACGAAATGGCCCGCCTGAACCTGACCTACACGGTCATGAGCAAGCGCAAACTGCTTCAATTGGTGAACGAAGGTCATGTTTCGGGATGGGACGACCCCCGGATGCCAACCATTTCGGGCCTGCGTCGGCGTGGCTATACACCCGACAGCATCCGCGAATTTGCCGACCGCATTGGGGTGGCCAAACGCGAAAACCTGATCGACGTGGGGCTACTCGAGTTTTGCATCCGCGAAGAGCTGAACCGGACAACCCACCGGGTGATGGCTGTGGTAGACGAGAACCCGATTCGGTTGGTTATCAGCAATTACCCCGCTGACCAAACCGAAACGATGCTGATCGAGAACAACCCTGAAGATACTGACTCGGGAGTGCGCGAGGTGCCCTTTAGCCGCGAATTGTATGTGGAGCGCGACGATTTTATGGAGGTGCCATCCAAGAAGTACTTCCGGCTGGCTCCGGGTCAGATGGTGCGCTTGAAAGGAGCCTACATTGTTCGTTGCGACGAGGTGGTGAAAGATGCCGACGGCACCGTTACTCAACTCAACTGCACCTACATCCCCGAAAGTCGCAGCGGTTCCGACACCTCGGGCATCAATGTAAAGGGAACAATCCACTGGGTATCAGTAGCTCATGCCAAAGAAGCCGAGGTTCGTTTATACGACCGTTTGTTCCAGGTAGAAGACCCCTCGTCTGAAGAAGGAGACTTTAAGGACTACATCAACCCGAACTCGCTGCATATCATTCGCGCCAAAGTGGAGCCAAGCCTGTCGGGTCGGCACATTGGCGACCGGGTGCAATTTATGCGCAAAGGTTATTTCTCGGTCGACCCAGACTCCACCGACGACTTGCTGGTTTTCAACCGGACGGTGACGTTGAAGGATAGCTGGAAAAAGTAAAATAGGGGTAATGGTTTTGGGTTTGAGGCCGTAGCTTTGTACACGAATACAACAGATTCTGAAGCTATGGCCTCCTCAACGTTATCCTCATCACCCATAACCGACCCCGACCCGTCCGGGTTACGGCCTTCTGACCGCCCGCTACTACGAAACCTGCTGGCCTATTTTGGTAGCGCACAGGCACGGGCTGTAGGGCTGGTTTTTGCCTCCGACAGTTTGCTTTTTGGCAGTTGGGTGGCTCATATTCCCCATATCAAACAAAAACTACTCCTGACCGATGGCGAACTGGGGTTAGCTCTGTTTGCTATGCCCGCCGGGTTGCTCACCATGAACCCGCTAACCGGGTACATCGTCGGAAAACTGGGGCAGGCACGGGCCTGTTTCTGGGCGGCTATCGGGCTGGCGTTGGCCATGTGCATCCCGGTCAACGCACCTAACGTACTGGTTTTGGTACTGGGGCTATATGTGGTTGGGTTGGGGGCAGCACTCATCAACGTGGCCATGAACACGCTGGCTACCGATGTGGAGAAATCATCGGGCTTGTCGATCATGTCGTCGTGCCACGGCATGTGGAGTGTGGGCGGCATGGTTGGTTCCGGCATTGCCGGAGCCGTTATCGCGCTGCACATTACCCCCGAAATCCACCTGCCCATGATGGGTGCCGTGATTTTGTTGCTAACGCTGGGATTGAGACCCATTCTGGAGCGTATTCCGGTGCAAACCACTGAGGCTCAGTCCTCATTTGTGATGCCTAACCTCAATTTGCTGCTCATGATTCTGATTGGTCTGGCCCTGGCCATGGGTGAGGGAACGGCTTTCGACTGGAGTGCCGTTTATTTGCACGAGACCCTCGGAGCCAGCAGTCAGATTGCCGCCCTCGGTTTTGGGGCTTTTTCGCTCACCATGACGGTTGGCCGATTCATGGGTGATTCGCTCATTCCGCGTCTCGGCCCCAAACGCTTTTTGCAAATAGGGGGTGTTGTTGCCGCAGCGGGCCTGTTTCTGGCTGTTCTGGTGCCAACACCCGTGGCTGCTTTGATTGGGTTTGCCCTGCTGGGGGTGGGTTGTTCGCTGGGGGCACCCATTTTGTATGCGGCTGCTTTGCGGGTGCCGGGCATTCCTCCGGCAGCCGGTTTGGCCACCTTTGCCACCTTCAGTTTTATTGGTTTTCTGGCGGGACCGCCCCTCATCGGTTTCGTCTCCGATGCGTTTGGCCTGCCGGTTGGCATTGCCTTTGTTGGTTTCATGATGCTCCTCTCGGCAGGTCTGTCGAGGGTAGTGAAAATATAGTGTACCCCTCCCGCTTATGTTTGCAGCTATTTTCGACATGGACGGTGTGATTGCCGATACCAACCCGTTCCACACCATTGCTTGGCGCGAATATTATGAACGAAATGGTAAGCCCCTGAGCGATGCCGATTTTGTGACCCACGTTTCGGGGAACCACAACCGGGCCATTGCGCGCCATTTGTTTGACGGTAAAGAACTTACCGATGAAGAAGCGTACCGGATCGGCGACGAAAAAGAGGCCCTGTTTCGTGAGATGTATGCACCCCATATCGTACCAGTGCCGGGCCTGCCCGACTTTCTGAAAGCACTGAAAGCGGCTGGCATCAAAACGGCGGTTGGCACCTCGGCCCCGGTCGAGAACCTCGATTTTGTGATGGAAAAACTGGGCCTGCGAGACTATTTCGATGTTCTGCTCCATGAAAAACTCGTGAGCCGCCCCAAACCCGACCCCGAAATCTACCAGTTAGCCATGCAGATGCTGGGCGTTTCCCCCGCCGACAGTGTGATTTTTGAAGACTCCATGACGGGTATTAAGGCGGCTCGTACTGCCGGAGCGCGGGTGGTAGGCGTTGCCACTACGCACACGCGGGAGGAGTTAGAGAAAGTGGCGGATTTGGTGATTCAGGATTTTGTGGGGCTGGATGTGGCACTGCCTTTCAGGCGGTGATACTAAAACGCCCGCAACCGATTGTGTTTTCCGACCCGATAAGTTGGGCGGCTCAGTTTGTAGAAAATTGCCCCGGCAACAATCATAGACCCCGCCGGAACAAGCGACTGAGGATCGAACAGAAACCGCCCCGAACGCCCATCGTTGCCTCTGGCGTTTACAAAATCGGCAACGGCATAGGTGACACCGGCAATGGGCAACAACACCCCCAACTGCGACACAAACGGAATCCGTTTACGTTGGTAGATGCGGTCAACATCCCGAAATAAAATGGTCTGGGTCTCCGTCCGATCCATAATTTCGTTTTCCACCAGAATGCTGAACGAACTGTCGGTGACGGATGCGAGGGGTGAGGTGTAGCGGTCGCCACCAGCGCGGAAACTAATTTCGCTGCCTTCCAGATACCGATAGCGACGGAAACCCGTCAGGCCATGCACGTCAAGAGCCATATACCGGGCTTTTGGGGTAAAAGTCGGGGTGGTTTGACCGACGGTCAGTGTGGGCAGCAGGGTGATGAGTCCACAAATCAGGGTGCGCAAGAGGAGTTTCATGACCATCGGCGTTTTGTATCTATAAACCCTCAATCTTGCGAAAGAGTTACGTTATCTATGATTCAATTCAACCGATTAGACCATATCCTGTTGCCCATTCCCGAAGGCAAAACCGAGGAAGCAAGGGCTTTCTACACGGACACGATGGGCCTGACCGAAATCCCCGGTAATCACCCTAGCGGAGCCATCTGGTTTACCATTGCCAATATCGAGTTGCATCTTCGCGAAGAAGTCGGTAGTCATTATTCCCTCCGGCACCCGGCCTTTGAGATTGCCAACCTGGACGAAGCCCGGGAGGAATTAGAACAAAAAGGAATCGACATTGCCTATTCGTCCGACATCGACGGACGACAGCGGTTTTTCATCCGCGACCCATTCGGCAATCGGATTGAGTTTTTGGAATATATCAACCAGGCTTGACAGCATTAATTCAACGATACTTCCTCAGTCTCGTCCAATTGGTCGAGGTCAACCAGCACGTCGCCCTGGGCATCGCTGTTGAACATGGGGCGGAATTTGCGGCCCCAAAGAATTTCGTCGTAGCGATAGGAGTAACGGGCATGAACCATTTGGGAGAATGTATCGTCGATGGCCCGGAGCAAAATCAGGAACTCCGCATCCGACTCAGCCAACTGTTCGGGAGTGCATCCGTGCAGGGGGCTGTCGGGTTGAATGGGGTGAACCAGCGTCCAGTTGTTGGGGAAAAATGACACCTTTTTTCGTTCGAGGGGCAGGCCATAATAACGACGGTAGCGGGTGCCATCGTGTTTAGTCTCTAAGCGCGACAAGGACACTTCAACTTCCACATCGACCAATTGATTGGCTCGCTCATGAATGATGCGGAACATCCAGCCGTTCACATCTAAGTAAGGGGCGAAAATAGCATTTTGGCTGAACCGGATGTGAGCCACGGGGCGCGAAAACCGGCTATAGACAAGACCCGTTGCAATGGCGAAAAACAGCAAGCCTAACAACGATTCGACGGCCGCAATGCTGCTGGTGAGGAATCCGTTAGGCGACATATGGCCGTAACCAACGGTTGTAACGGTTTGCGCGCTGAAGAAAAAAGCCCCCCAGAAAGCCCCACCTAAAGACAGGTCATCCAAGCCTTTCAGATTGCTGGCTCCTGCCATCAGATAGATACCCGCAAAAACGACGTTGATGGTGAAGTAGAAGAGAAAAACCCAGCCGAGAAACGGCAACCAACCCATCGTAACGAGTTTGTTATAGATATTCAGCCGATTCCAGAAGCCTTCGTGGCGACGTTGAACGTTGAAACTCCCGTCCTTATTGACCAAACGGGAATACGAGTCATTGATTTTAGTGCCGAAGCCGAGGTCTTCCCGTTTTTCCTCTTGTTCGACAAGGTCACTGTCGCGGCCCCGTAGCCGAAGCGGGCGAGCGGTGGGTTGATTGTTGGGTGTAGTTTTGTGCTTCATCAAACGAAAACCACATCGTCGATCACGCTGGTTCCCATGTCTTCGTTGATTCGGGTAATCATTTTACTTTTGGCGTTCACCAGCTCATTCCGAAGGGGAGCCGATTCGATTTCGATATACAGAATCCGATCTTTTACATAGAGCCGCCGGGTGCGCGAGGCAATGGTATGGCCCATCATTTTAGCCCAAAACGCTTCTAAATACGTCTCGTTGAAGCGCGATTGAAGTTGATAATGTTTTAATAGCTGGTTGATGGCATCCTTAACGGTAGTTGTGCCGGGGTTCCGGCGGGCACCGTCACGGTTGTAGCGATATACGTCATTCATAAAACAGGGTGGCAAGCCATTCAGGAGTGCGTTTGACAAAGGTAAAACAATAGCACACGGATGGAACCGATGACGCAAATTTTCGCGGAAACTTTTGCGCCCGTGCGTTTTGGGCCTTATACTTGCACCATCAAGTCAGCCACTGTGCCACTTTCTTCGGCACCAACGGGTCCGTTCGCCCGCCCGGTTGATTTATAAAGAAGCGAGGAGAGATCAGGCTCTACGAATCGCTGGCAACCTACCCAATACCGGCAAGGTGCTAATTCCTGCCCACAGCAAGGTGCTGATGGGGCCTATAAATTAATCAGTTAGTTCACCTTAATACCTTTTTTAAAACCAATGGCAACTCCATTGCACTTCGACACCCTGCAACTCCATGCAGGGCAGGAGATCGACCCGACAACCAACTCGCGGGCCGTCCCTATCTATCAAACTACGTCCTATGCGTTCAACGATTCGGCCCACGGAGCCGATTTGTTCGCGTTGAAGGCGTTCGGGAACATTTACACCCGAATCATGAACCCCACCACCGATGTGTTCGAGAAGCGCATTGCAGCCCTCGAAGGTGGTGCGGCAGCGTTGGCAGTGGCATCGGGGCAGGCGGCTCAGTTCATCGCGCTGGCCAACATCATGAACGCGGGCGACAATTTTGTGTCGTCGCCTTTCCTCTACGGAGGCACCTACAACCAGTTCAAAGTATCGCTCAAACGACTCGGTATTGATGCCCGGTTCGCCAAAAGCGACAAAGCCGAAGACCTGGCCGCCCTGATCGACGAGAATACGAAAGCCATCTACCTGGAAACCATCGGTAACCCCGGTTTCAACATTCCCGATTTCGATGCCATCGCAAAAATGGCCCAACAACACGACTTGCCCATCATTGTGGATAACACGTTCGGGGCGGGTGGCTACCTGTTCCGGCCCCTCGAACACGGCGCGGCTGTGGTGGTGGAGTCGGCTACGAAGTGGATTGGCGGACACGGAACAAGCATCGGCGGGGTAATTATCGACAGCGGCAACTACAACTGGGGTAACGGCAAATACCCACAGTTCAGCCAGCCATCGCCGGGCTATCATGGCCTGGTGTTCAGTGATGTGTTTGGCGTGGGCGGGCCGTTTGGCAACATTCAGTTCATCATTCGCGCCCGCGTGGAGGGTCTCCGCGATTTCGGCCCGGCTATCAGCCCATTCAACTCGTTTTTGTTGTTGCAGGGTGTCGAAACTCTATCGTTGCGCGTTGACCGGACGGTACAAAACGCGCTGGCTTTGGCCGAATGGTTTGAACAACATGAGCAGGTTGAACACGTAAATTACCCCGGTTTGGCCAGTAGCCCGTACCACGAATTAGCCAAAAAATACCTCAAGCGGGGCTTTGGGGGCGTGTTTATGGTGAAAATCAAAGGAGGTAAAGAGGCAGCCGACAAATTTGTGAACAGCCTGAAAATGGTGAGCCACTTAGCTAACGTCGGTGACTCGAAAACGCTGATTATTCACCCGGCTTCCACCACGCACCAGCAACTCAGCGATGAGGAGCAAATAGCCGCCGGTGTAGAACCGGGCCTGTTGCGCATCTCAGCCGGCACCGAATTCATCGACGACATCAAAGCCGACTTCGAGCAGGCGTTTTCTCAAATCTAGTTTCAACGCTACGCTGTTTCATTGCTTCGCGTTTCATTGCTTTCGGCGTTTCTGTGGTTTTATTGAAACATGAAGCATTGAAACTATAGAAACGCCGAAGGCAATGAAACAGCGAAGCATTGAAACCTGAAACCTAATACGTCTTTGCATTTTTTCGACTACAAATACTCGTTCCCACTCGAAGCTGGGGCCACCTTGCCCGGCTTTCGATTGGGCTATACAACGTTTGGAACGCTCTCGCCTGATCGTTCCAACGTGATTTGGGTGTGCCATGCCCTCACCGGAAATCCCGATCCCACCGACTGGTGGAACGGGATGGTAGGGCCGGGTAAATTCTACGATCCGAAGCAGTGGTTTGTGGTTTGCGCCAACGTGATTGGTTCCTGTTACGGCTCCACCGGGCCACTCTCCGACAACCCCGAAACGGGTGAACCGTTCTACCACGATTTTCCAACCATCACCATCCGCGACATGGTGAACGCGCTCGATTTACTCCGGCAGGAGTTGGGTATCGACCGAATTCATACGTGTATTGGTGGGTCGCTGGGGGGGCAACAGGCCGTGGAATGGGGTATTTTGCAGCCCGGCCTGATCGAAAACTTAGTGCTGATTGCCACCAACGCGGTGCATTCGCCCTGGGGAATTGCCTTTAACGAGGCCCAGCGCATGGCCATCGAAGCCGACCCGAGCTGGGCCGAACGCCGGGCCGACGCGGGTGTTGCCGGTATGAAAGCCGCCCGCGCCGTGGCCCTGATCTCCTACCGCAACTACGACACGTACGGCTTCACGCAGGCGTTGGACAATAACGAGCAGATCGATAATTTCAAAGCGTCTGGTTATCAACGGTATCAGGGCGATAAAATCGCGTCGCGGTTTAATGCGTTCACCTACTGGACGCTATCCAAAGTAATGGATTCGCACAATGTGGGCCGTAACCGGGGCAGCATTCCACGGGCTTTGGAACAGATTCGGGCGCGGACGTTGGTGGTCGGGATTCGCTCCGATGTGCTGTTTCCGCCCACCGAGCAGCAGTTTCTGGCCCGGCACATCCCCGACGCGACCTACGAAGAAATTGATTCGTTGTATGGTCACGACGGGTTTTTGATCGAGTTTCGGCCCCTGAGCCAGATCATCAGGAAGTGGACAGAAGCGGGCAAACAAGTGGCTACATTAACTCATCCAACGCGCTCGTCAGCACATTGACATGATTTTTGGTCGCGCTTTCGCCCATGATGCCCACGCGCCAGAGTTTCCCGGCGAACGCACCCAAACCACCGCCCACTTCAATATTGAACTGTTCCAACAATTGACTGCGTAGCGGGGCTTCGTCCACGCCTTCGGGCAGGAAAACCGCGTTCAGGTTGGGCAAGCGGTGCGCGGCATCCACTAAAAAGCGGAACCCCCGTTTCTCCAACTGCGTGCGCAGGTGTTGATGGACTTCCTGATGCCTGGCCCATCGCGCTTCCAGTCCTTCTTCCAACACGACGTTGAGGGCTTCGTGCAACGCAAAAACCGACGAAACCGGGGCCGTGTGGTGGTAGGCCCGTTTGGCTCCCGCCCAATAATTTTTGACCATTGTGAGGTCTAAAAACCAACTTTGCACCTTTGTTTTCCGGGTATCCAGCACCTTCACAGCGGCTTCGGAAAAGCTGATCGGCGACAGGCCGGGGGGAGCACTCAGGCATTTTTGGGTGCCGGTATATAGGGCATCAATGTTCCAGTCGTCCACCCGCAGCGGCATTCCACAAAACGAAGTCACGGCATCGACCACCAGCAATGCCCCGGCCTCATGCACCAATCGGCTGATTTCTTCGAGCGGCTGCAACGCTCCCGTGGAGGTTTCGGCATGGACAATGGCGAGCAATTTGGCCCCTGGATGCTCCGCGAGGGCTTTTTTGACCTGATCCGGCTCCGTTACCTTGCCCCATTCGGTGGTGATCTGGTGAACGGTGGCCCCGCAGCGTTGGGCAATATCGACCATGCGACCGCCGAAAACGCCGTTCACGCAAATGATGCACTCGTCGCCGGGTTCCAGCAAATTAACAAGGCAGGTTTCCATGCCCGCGCTCG
The DNA here is from genome assembly GCA_031411995.1 of Cytophagales bacterium. Classification (GTDB taxonomy): domain Bacteria; phylum Bacteroidota; class Bacteroidia; order Cytophagales; family Spirosomataceae; genus Rudanella. The sequence continues at coordinate 85,963 of JANOCD010000114.1, read as the reverse complement.
CCGGGGCCGACACCACGAACGTGAGCGCGTTTTGGGTCAGAAACGTTTGCTGCACCATGCTTTTTATCTCGTCCATCATCCGAACAAATTCAGGATCGAGGTGGCCAATTAACGGGCTTGACATGGCCCGCAACACGCGGGGGTGGGCATCGGATGGCCCCGGCCCCATCAGGACGCGGGTGGGTGGGTTAAACGGATACGTCATTCGCTTACTTCGTCTAATAGTTTCAGGATTGATTCGTAATGCTGACCCACGGCTTCGGAAAGGGCCATTTCGCAGGTTTTGGAGGTTGAGTAATACCCGTCGTACTGGGTTTGTTTCACCTCGCTGGCTTCGGTTTTAGTGGCGGCTTTGGTCAGTTCGGGGTAATAAAATCCCTTGTCGCCCCCCATGCCGCAACAACCCGCAAACGCGGGGATGTTGGCTTGTTTGGCGCAGGCTTTGCCGATCCGCTGGAGTTTGGGCAACAGACCCATTTTGTGGGCCGAACAAACCGGGTGAAACACAATGGATTCTTTGGGTTTCGAGATCGTTAACAGGGGCAACAGCCGGTCGGCGGCAAAGTCGATGGCATCTAAAAACGTCATCGCATCGAACCGGGTTTTGTTGGCATCAGTGAGAGCCGGGCGGCACGATTTCAGGGTTTGGGTACAGCTTGTCACGTCCATCACCACCGCCCATTTGCCTTCCTGCGACTGAACAAACAGTTTTTCGATGGTTTCATTGGCCGTAAACTGGTAGGCATCTGTGAACCCTTTCGACGAAAAAATCTGCCCGCAACAGGTTCCCTTGCTATCCGTTGGCACAATAACGGGAATTCCCGCTTTTTGGCAAACCGACATGAAATGACCCATACTATCGCCCCCCATCATTCGCGAAATGCAGCTCGAAAAATAGACAATTGGCGGCTGTGCGGTTTCTGTTGTTGCTCCATTATCGGCAACGGCCTGGGGCGGTTTGCTCATATAATTTGACCAAAGGGGCATTGCCGGAACGATTTTTCGGCCCGTTGTTGTCAGGTTTTTCATGAAGTTTTGGCCCAACAATCCGTTCAGAGCAAAACCCGTTTTCAGTACCAATTGGGTAGCTGTTTCTAACGAAGCGAAGTTTTTAGAAACCGTCAAAGCCAGTTTGTTCTGGAACGGCGAATGGTTTTCGCGCCGGAGCCGCTTTACCAAATCGCCCGTATTGATGTCAACGGGGCAGTTGGTAGCGCACATCCCATCGGTAGCGCAGGTGGCCAACCCATCGAACGTGTAGTCTTTCAGTAACGCATCACGGGTAGCCATGTCCCCGGCAGTATGCAGGCGTTTAATGGCCCGGCGCACCCCAATCCGTCGGCGGGGGGTCATGGTTATGTCGCGGCTGGGGCAGCTTTGCTCACAAAACCCACACTCGATGCATTTATCGACTTCTTCCTCGATAATGGGCATCACTTTCAGGTTGTGAACGTGCGTGAACTTGTCTTCGGTGATGATGATGCCGGGGTTGAGCAGGTTGGTCGGGTCGATCAACTGCTTCAGTTTTTTCATAATCTGGTAGGCATCCGTCCCCCATTCGGCTTCCACATAGGCCGACACCGCCCGGCCCGTGCTGTGTTCGCCTTTCAAGGCACCGTCGTACTTGTTCAGCACCAGATCGAACAACTCATCATTGAATTTTTCGTAGTGGTCAATATCGACTTTAGTGGCGTAGGATTGCGAGATCACAAAATGCAGGTTGCCGTCTTTAGCGTGGCCAAAAATGATCCCGTTTTCGTATTCGTACTTATCGAATAGCCGTTGCACATCCACCACCGCTTCGCCCAACCGCTCAACAGGAAACGTGAAATCTTCCATCAGGGCCGAGGTGCCTTTGGCCCGCATCCCTGCCACCGAGGGGTACATTCCCTTACGGATTTTCCACATCATGGCCTGTTCGGCGGCATTTTGGGTAAACAGGGGTTCGGCAATCAGGGGCAGGGCGGCAAAAGTCGGTTTGGCTTTTTCGTATTTTCCCAAAACCCCCGCGTCGGTGTTCTCTTGAAACTCGCACAGGATGGCAGCAGCGTCGGGGGATAAGGTTTTCAGGATTGGCGAAACCCCCGGCATCTCCTCCACGGAGCGCAACGAAGCCCGATCCATGAATTCCAACGCGGCTGCCCCCGTCGAAATCAGGGCCGGAATGGCGTTACAGGCCACTTCGGGATTCTCGAAATAGAGCATCGCCGTGAGTTTGCAGGGCAAATCGGGAACGGTGTTCAGCACAGCCTCGGCAATGAACGCGAGGGTGCCTTCGCCACCGATAATCAGGTGCGTCAGGATGTCCAACGGGTGCTCAAAATCCACGAAGGCATTCATCCCATAGCCGACCGTATTTTTTTGCCGGTATTTTTTTCGGATGCGCTCCACGAGGGCCGGGTTGCTCCGAACGTCGTTTCGGAGTTGGACAAGCCCCTCGGCAATAGGGGCGGCTTCTTGCAAAAAACGGGGGTAATCGTCGGGTTTTTCGGTGTTGAAAACAAGGCCGTTGGGCAACACAAACGTCATGTGTTTCAGGGTGTGATACGCATTTTGTACCACCCCGCAGCACATGCCGCTGGAGTTATTCGACAGAATCCCGCCCATCATACAGGCATTGATCGAAGCCGGGTCCGGGCCAATTTTGCGGCCATATCGTTTAAGTATAGTGTTGACGTTAGCCCCAATCACGGCGGGTTCAATCCGCACCGTTTCGCCCCCATTTTCAGGGACAACCCGTCGCCAGTAGTTGCTCAAATCCACCAGAATCCCATCGGTCACGCCCTGCCCCGATAGGCTTGTTCCCCCCGCCCGAAAGGTAATATGGATGTTGTGTTCGTGTGAAAAGGCAAACAGTTGCTGGATTTCTTCCACACAAATTGGCTGGACAATGGCCTGTGGAATCAGGTAAAAATGACTGGCATCGCTGGCATAAGTATAGCGGTCGATCAGTCGGTCTTTAATACGTTCTTTGGGCAGAATTTTATAGATGGAATCCAGCATCAGGTTCGGAGTAGGTCAGCTACCTAAAAGAAGGGCAGGGTGGTGGCTATACCTATTGGGGTATTGGGGATTCTGCAAACCTAATACATTAAAACAACTGCTCTCTTTCGTTAAGGTATGGTAAGATCAAACCCACCTTGGCTTTTGCCCCTATATTCACTACCGTAAATTTCTCAATACCTAACACGTAACCAATCGCTTACCCAATGAAAATCAGTTTATTGATTATCGGTGTCGCCCTCAGCCTGTCGCACTGGAGCGTTGCCCAAAAGGATTTGTCGGCGGCCCAGCCCCGCGCTCAGGTGACTAATGGCACCCTCGAAGGCATTACCAATGCAAACGACATCCGGGAATTTAAGGGTGTTCCCTTTGCGGCACCGCCCGTGGGCGACCTACGCTGGCGCGAACCACAGCCCGCTAAAAACTGGACGGGCGTTCGCAAAGCCGACAAATTTGGGCCACGCGCCATGCAACGGGCTATTTTCGGGGATATGAACTTCCGGTCGGATGGGGTGAGCGAAGATTGTTTGTATCTGAACGTCTGGACACCCGCTAAATCGGCCAAAGAGAAGCTGCCCGTTCTGGTTTATTTCTATGGGGGCGGTTATATGGCTGGCGACGGGTCGGAGCCGCGCTATGACGGCGAAAGCATGGCCCGTCGCGGTATTGTGGCCATAACGGTCAACTACCGGCTGGGCTTGTTTGGGTTCATGGCCCACCCCGAACTGACGAAGGAATCACCCCAGAAAGCGTCAGGTAATTATGGCCTGATGGATCAGCAGGCGGCTTTGCGGTGGGTGAAACAAAACATTGCGGCCTTCGGGGGCGACCCTGCCAAAGTGACTATTGCCGGCGAATCGGCGGGATCAACCTCGGTGAGTGCGCAGATGGTATCGCCGGGTTCCAAAGGGTTGTTTGCGCGGGCCATTGGCGAAAGCGGTTCGCTGTTAGGTACGCTGACTCCGACCGCGTTGGCCGATGCCGAGAAATCAGGCGAAACGTTTGCTGCTTCGGTTGAGGCCAAGTCGCTGGCGGAACTTCGGGCCATGTCTGGCGAGAAACTCCTCGAAGCAACGGCCAAACCCGGAACACCCCGATTCAGCGTCGTGATCGACGGATATTTTCTGACCAAATCGCCCGTGGCCACGTTTGCCGCTGGCGAACAGGCAAAAGTGCCGCTGATGGCAGGCTGGAATTCCGAAGAAAATAACAGCCGGTCTGTGCTGGGTGCCGAGCCACCTACTGCTGAAAATTACGCTAAAGCGTTGAAAAAAATGTACGGCGACCGCGCCGAGGATGCGATGAAACTGTATGCGGGTCAAACCGAAGCCGAAATCACGCAGGCAGCCACCGATTTGGCCGGTGATCGGTTCATTGGGTTCAGTACTTGGAAATGGATGGATATGCACGTGAAAACTGGGGGAGGTCAACCCGTTTATCGGTATTATTATTCGCGTCCACGCCCGGCAATGCGCCCCGAAATGGGTAATGCTACGGCAGGAATGGCAGGTGGTGTTATTCGGGACAGCAACGCACCGAAGGCACCAATCCCAAAAGGAGCGGTTCACTCTGCCGAGATCGAATATGCAATGGGCAACTTAGCCTCCAACCGGGTCTATGCCTGGGTGCAGGACGACTACCGGGTATCTGAAACGATGCAGGGTTACTTCGCCAATTTTATTAAGACGGGCAATCCTAACGCCCCCGGCATGCCCAACTGGCCAATCGTAACGGCCAACGCTCCGGTTCAGGTGATGCACATCGACGTGAACACCCGCGCCGAACCTGAAAGCAAACGCGAACGCTATCTCTTTCTGGATCAGCAGTTTAAATAAGATTGTTTGGTTGATTTGTAATCTGCTATGAAAAAACGTACCACAGCAGATTACAAATCAACCTTACTTATACAGCAAAAAGCCCGACCAATTGGCCGGGCTTTTCAGTATTCAGAATGTTAACAGGAGTTTAGGAGATAATCAGTTATAAGCGGACACGGTCAAGCGTAACATGTTTCTTCAAATTACTTAAGGCACCAAAAATAAGATTGTAAACAGACTGGATGTTTATCTGCATCATGGTCGAGATTTCCTCGTTGCTCATGTTCTGATAGAAGCGGAGATAAACGGCCTCGCGCTGACGGCGGGGTAGGCGTTCGATGGCTTTGTGGAGGCAGTCATTCACGAAGACTTCTTCTTCCTGAGCAATCACTGTGGCTTCGTAGGAGGGGTCGCAGCCGGGCAGGAGATCGGTTTGAACATCTTCCTGACTGCTAATTTTCTGTTCGGCGGTAAGGTGCCGTACCAGCTTCCGTTTTATGGAAGCCATCAGGTAATACCGAACCGAGGTTGTTGGTCCGATGTTGGCCCGGTGTTTCCATAGTTCCACGAACAAGTCGTGAATGCAATCCTTAATCAGCGGCCTATCCTGGGCAAAGTGTGTGCAGTAATGATAGAGCACTTGAGCATAGTCTTTGTACAACTGGGCGAAAGCCGTTTCGTTGCCGCTACGAAACTGGTTCCACATCTGCTCTTCGTCCTGACCGGACTGGTTGCGATTGCGAGCCATATTTGAGTAATAGGGGGTTGGAGCTTTGTAGGAAATCGTGTAAACTTAACCATAATGTTTTGAAGAATACAAGGAAACCAGTTAAAAATTTGCAAAATTTCTTGCTAGGCCATAGATATTCTGGTAAAACAGAACCGTTTACCGTCAAATAGTCCCTTATCACTCAATTTTAATGTAGGGATCACCAGTAAAGCCATAAACGAAAGCGTCATGAATGGAGCCGCCAAAACGCTACCCAGCTCATTTTTAGCGAACTGGTCAATCTGAGTATATTTACTAGCGACTTCATATCCGTCAGTGTCGGTCATCAGGCCTGCCACGGGGAGGGGCAAACAGTGAGCAGTGAGCAGCGAACAGTCCCGGCGGGGAACCGCAACAGTTACAGATGGTAGCTGTTCACTGTTCACTGCCGAAAGCCCTCCCTTCGCTTCGATTACCAGGTTCACGGCCCGGCAAATGCTTTCGTCGTCGCAGCCAACAGCAGTGATGTTGTGCGAATCGTGCCCGACGGAGGAAGCAAGAGCACCGTGTTTCAATCCGAAATTCTTGATGAACGCCACAGCCGGGGGGGCATCCTGATAGCGATTTACGACCACGAGCTTGAGCACATCGCGGGTGGGGTCGGCCACAAACTGTCCATCAAGGATGGTGGGTTCGAGGTGGAGTTCGTTGGTGATGAGTTGCCCGTCGAGGGCTTCAATCACGCGGATGGTGTCGCATGGCTCGGCCTGCACCACAAAATCGGACGGTTGTTTGGGCGAGCAGTGAAAATTGTTGGGGTGGTCGCTGCGGAGGTCGGGGATTAGGGTTTTGCCGTTTTCGGCTACCACCTGCCCGTTGATCACGGTATGCATTACCCGAAACCGATCCAGATCGTTGATAATAATAAAGTCGGCGGAGTCGCCCTCGCGAAGCAGGCCAACGGGCAATCGGTAGTGCATCACGGGGTTCAGGCAGGCCGCCCGCAACACGTTCCAGATGTTATGGCCTTTGTACAGGGCACGCACCACCAACTGATCAATGTGGCCTTCAGCAAGCGTGTCCGGGTGTTTGTCGTCGGAACAGAACATGACCCGGTCCGAATAATAGGTCAGCAGGGGGTGCAAAGCCTCGAAGTTGCGAGCTGCGCTACCCTCCCGAATCAGGATGCTCATACCCCGCTGAACCTTGTCGAGGGCTTCTTCATAGGTGAAACATTCGTGGTCGGTTTCCATGCCCGCGTCGATGTAGCGTTGGGCATCATCGCCCCGCAAGCCCGGCGCGTGGCCGTCAATGGGTTTGTTGTAGGCTTTGGCCAGGGCGATTTTGGCCATCACGTCGGGGTCTTCGTTCAGCACGCCCGGAAAATTCATCATCTCGGCCAAATAGCCAATGTCGCGCCGACCGAGCAAATCGCGCACGTCGCGCACGCTGATGGTGGCTCCTGCCGTTTCAAACGGGGTAGCCGGCACGCAGGAAGGTGCGCCAAAACAAAACTTAAACGGAACCCGATTACCATCGTCGATCATATAATCGACCCCCGACACGCCCAGCACGTTGCCAATTTCGTGCGGGTCCGACACGGTGGCTACTGTCCCATGCACCACGGCCAAACGGGCAAACTGGGCGGGTGTCAGCAGCGAACTTTCGATGTGAACGTGGGCATCCACAAAGCCGGGCAGCACATAGGGCGCACCCGGTCGCTCGTTACCCATTCGCTCAATCTGGGCAATGCGCCCATTTTCGATGTGGATTGATCCGTAATAGATACGTTGGTCGAACAGGTCGAGAATGTTGGCAGTCAGCGTCATAAATTGGTCGAAGGGGTCACCGGATGGTCGTGGGTGATGGCAAATAGGGCAAATATATGATATATTTTCTGCCAATCAGACCATGTTTTCCCCCTTCTTAACGCTCGCTGAAATGACAATATTGGTACGCATTGACCAGGCCATAGGAGCCGTGGGCATCGGTGCTCAGGAGCTGCCCGTTGCGCATCTGGCTAATTAGCTGAAGCATACAGCCATCATTGGCAAACACCCGCCGACAAGTGCGTTTATCCACGGCGTGAATCGCGCTGTCAGGATTCAGGCTGAAATAGTAGTTTTCCCATTGGGAGTCGCCAATCCATTCCTCCGTTCGATACATCAGCAACGGCCCCCGCTGCACCAGTTCATAGGTGTCATGTCCATAAAGCCGGAACGTGTCGCCCCGGTTGGTTCGGTAGCCCCAGACCGAGTCGGCGGGCAGGTGCCGTCGGCGACCACGTTCATCGACCAGCACCACCTGCCGGGCACGGGGTTTCTCGCGGATGGTTTTGACCCAGGTATCATCCGGTGTGGTTGTTAAGTCGGTTGAGGACCGGAGCACTTGCAGAGCCGTTCGGTTGCAGCTCGTAAGCAGTACGATACCCACCAGACAGGTTCTGAAAAGCAGTTTAGGAACGAACATATTGCCTGCTTTTGAGTGGTGTGATCAGCGAATGGCTACCCCTTCTTTAATGTCTTCGCGGGCATTGATCACAATGGGGTCGTTGGCCCGCAAGTCGCCAAAAACTTCCTGCATATCCCCGGATTCCTGCCCCCGGCGAACGTCTACATACTGCGCTTTTCCACCCTGTACTTTTATGACGTATTGTCGCTCGGTGGAGGCAACAACGGCTGATTTCGGCACGGCCAATGCGCCGGGTGTGCCCTCCGCCGACAGGATAATCTCGGCGAACATGCCCGGTTTGAGGGTCCGAGAGGCATTGTCCACGTCGATTTCCACCGTCTCGGACCGAAACTGCTGGTTCATGCTCCCCGACCGTCGGCTGATTCGTCCCCGGAACGTTTTGCCCGGCAAGGCACTCACCGTGAAGCTAATTGTCTTGCCCTGTGGCAAACCCGCGCTGTAGGTTTCGGGAATGTCGGCCACCAGGCGCAGGCGACTTTGCTGTTGCAGCACCAGCATGGGGCGTTCCATTTTGGCTCCCGATCCCACCAGCGCACCGGGGTGAACGTTGCGCTCGGTGATGTAGCCGTCGAAAGGCGCACGCACGGTCAGATAGGAGCGAAGTTTGGCCAACGCCCGGTAGTTGGCCTGCTCGCCCAGCATGGACGCACTGTCGGCCCGCAGCCGGGCAAAAGCCGTTTCGAGATCAAGTGCCGACACCGAACCGGCCACTTTGGCACTGGCCCGTAACCGTCGGTAATGCTCGCGACTGGCCACCAGCATGGCATCGGCTTTGAGTGTGTTCGACCGGGCGGCCACGAGTCGCTCCTCGGTTTCGGGGGCATCGAGCACCATCAGCACCTGCCCCCGGCGCACCGCCGACCCCCGGTCAACCAGTACCCGCTCCACAAAACCATCGGCTTTGGGATAAATATTGACTTCCTGGTAGGCCCGAAACTCGGCGGGCAGTTGAATGGATTGCCCCACAGATTGCCGCGAAACAGCCCCAATTCGATATGACGGTTTGGCCCGATCTTTCCGACCCGTTTTTTTGTGGGCGGTGTCCGCCGATTCTGACGAGGTGCAGCTACCGAACAAACCGGTGAGCAGCAAGAGAGAAAGGCCGTTAAACAGAATGGTTTTCATACGCTGAAGGTTGATGGGCATGGTTGATGCCGTTGGTTGATTCGGTTGTCGTAAGCGGAGATGGTGCGTCGATGGGAAGCAGCGACGGATCGGTGAAAGGTGTACTTCGTTGCAGCCATAAATAGACCTGGGGTACGATGTAGAGCGCGGCCAGGGTACTGGCAATCAGTCCGCCAATGACGGCCCGGCCCAAGGGAGCCACCTGCTCGCCCGCTTCGCCCGTTCCGAGGGCCATGGGTACCATGCCCGCAATCATGGCGAGCGAAGTCATCAGCACGGGGCGAAGACGAAGACTGACGCTGTCAACGGCGGCCCGGCGCAAGTCGCGATATTCCCAGCGAAGCCGTTCGGCATTGGTGACGATTAGAATAGCGTTGGCTACTGAAATTCCCACCGACATGATGATGCCCATGTAGGATTGCAGATTGAGGGTGCTACCCGTCAGCAGGAGCAGGGCTATGGCTCCCACCAGCACGGCGGGAACGGTGGATAAGACTACAAACGAGAGTTTAAACGACTGATAGTTAGCGGCCAGCAAAAGAAAAATAACCAGTACGGCAATGCCTAATCCCAGTTGCAGACTATCGAGCGTTTCGGTCAGCAGCGACGACATACCCTTTACTTGTGTCACCAGGCCTTTGGGAGTATCGCCCAGTCGGGCAATGGTTTCTTCGACTTCCTGCGTGGCCGAACCCAGATCGTGATGGTGCGTATTGGCCGAGACCGTCACAAATCGGCGGGGGCCAGTACGGGCATATTCGCCGGGTAGTGTGTCGACCGAAAATGTGGCTACATCACCCAAAACAGGCCGTGATTGCCCGGCCAGTAACGGAATTTCCTGCAACTGCGACAGGTTGCGCATGGCAAACTCGGGGATCTGCACCTGCACCTGATACGTATAGGCCGCTTTTTGGTCGAGCCATTGGTTTTTCTCGGTAAAACGGCTCGATGAGGTCGAAGCCGTAATGGACCGGGCGGCCTGTTGCAGACTCAGGCCCATCATGGCCAGCTTTTGCCGGTCGAGGTTGATGTTGATAACGGGGAATTTCAACGGCTGAATAATCCGAACATCGCGCAGGTAGGAGACCTTCGACAGGCTATCGACCAACTGGTTCGCATAGCCGGCAATCTGTTTCATGTCGCGCCCGGCCACCTGCACCTCAATGGGGGTGGTGGCTCCTCCGCTCATGAGTTTTTCGGTCAGGTCGGCGGGTTCAAACGAGAGGGTTACGTCGGGGAGTTGGTCGGCAACGGCTTCACGGATGGTCTCTTTCAAGTCCTGCATATTGGTTTTGAAACCTTTGGTCAGGGCCACTTTGATAACCGCGTCGTTGGAGCCGCTCGTGCTCACATACAGGTTGGTTGTTGCGTAGTTGGTGGGTACCACGCCCACGTAGGCCGACGACACCGCCAGGTTGCCATCCGTCACCTCATCCACCAGCGACAGTAGTTCGGTCACGCGTTCTTCGGTCCGTTCGAGCCGGGTGCCGTCGGGCGTTTTCATCCGAATTACCATTTGCCCCGAGTTGATCTGGGGTAGCATATCCTTACCGATGAACACGTAGCCCATGCCAGCCAATAGCAGGATTACTATAAAATAAGCACTGATAATGAGTTTGTTGCGCTGTAATAATCGCCCGGTTTGCAGCGTAAACCCCGCCCGGATCCGATCGAAGAAACCGGGTTTTTTATGGGTGTTGGCGGGCAGATGGTCGTGGACTTTCATAAGCCAGTTGCTCAATACCGGCACCAGGCTTTGCGCCAGGAAATAGGATACCGTCATGGCAAACCCGATGGACAGCGACAGGGGCAAAAACATGGCTTTGGGTACGCCCGACATAATGAACGACGGCGCGAACACGGCCAGGATACACAACAAGATCAGCAACAGGGGCAGGGCCACTTCGCGGCAGGCATCGAAAATGGCTTGCCGTTTTGGCTTGCCCATCTCGAGATGCTGATGGATGTTTTCGATGGTTACCGTGGCCTGATCAACCAAAATTCCGATGGACAAAGCCAACCCCGACAGGGTCATGATGTTGATGGTTTGCCCGGCCAGGCTCAGGCACATAACGGCGGCAATAACCGAGATCGGAATGGTGATGATTACGATGAGCGAACTCCGCCAGTCGCCCAGGAAAAGTAACACCATCAGGCCCGTCAGAATAGCTCCCAACCCCCCTTCGAACAGCAGACTTTCCACCGCGTTGATCACAAAAACCGACTGATCGAATTCATAGTTCACCTCAATATCGTCGGGTAGCAGGCTGCGCATTTCGGGCAGTTTGGCTTTCAGCCGCGTCACCACATCCCAGGTGGAAGCGTCGGCAGTTTTCACCACGGGGATATAGGAGGAGCGACTGCCGTTCACCAGGGCATAGCCCGCCGTTACGTCGGAGCCATCCTGCACGGTGGCCACGTCGCTCAAAAAAACGGTGCGGTGACCGCTGGTAATGACCGGAATCCGTTTGAAGTCTTCGACCTGATTTTCCAGCGAGTTCAGCGTGGTCATGTAGGTGGTGTTGTCGACCCGGATGTTGCCCGACGGGGTCATGGCGTTGTTGGCCGCAAGGGCTTCGACCACTTCATCGGGTGAGATGTTCATGCTCCTGATCTTTTGCGGATCGAGGTTGATGACCACCGTTCGGGCGTTGGTGCCAATGGGGGGCGGGGCTGTCAGGCCCGGCACGGTCGAGAACAGGGGCCGGATTCGGGTAACGGCCAGTTCGTGAATTTCTTTGAGCGAGCGCGTTTTACTCGAAAAGACCAGATCGCCAATCGGCACCGACGAGGCATCGTAGCGCACTACCTGCGGGGGCAGCGCACCGGGTGGAAAAAACTTCATAGCCCGGTTCACCTGGATTGCTACTTCGGCAGCAGCCTGAGCCATGTCGGAGCCTTCATAAAAAGCCAGCTTCACCACCGTTAGCCCCTGCACACTTCGGCTCTGAATTTCACGAATACCGCCGATATACAAAAACTGATCCTGCATCCGGGTCGCAAAAAAGCCTTCCATCTGCGCGGGCGACATACCGCCGTAAGGTTCGATCACGTAGATCACCGGCGAGTTCAGGCGCGGGAAAATGTCAATCGGGATTTTGGTGGCCGAGAGGATTGAAAACACCACCACACCGGCCACGATGACCAGTACGGAAATGGGGCGTTTGAGCGAGGTTGATAACAGCGACATAAATAAAAGGTTAACGTTGAGTGGGTTATGGCCTGAACAGGGTGTAGAAACGTTCGAAATCGTTGGTGGCATAGGCCCGTTGAAGCCGGAGCCGAACAGCCCTGTTCTGGGCTTCCACATTGTCTTTTTCGACTGATGAAAGCAGTTGCAGCGCGTCAGTAAGCCCCAAAACGCTCTCCAGCCCGTTGTTATAAAGCGACAGGCGTTGATTGTAGGCATCGTTAGCCGAGCGAAGGGCGGTGGGCATTTCGTTCAGTGTCAGCCGGACCACAGCCAGCAGAGAATCGGCGGTGGTGAGGGCGTTTTGCAGTTGTACCCGTTCCACCACCAGGTTGTTGGTGGCTTCCTGCACCCTGAACTGCTGCAGTTGCGTGCGGGCGTTGGCCCGGTGCAGGTCGGTGAGGTTGATGGTGGCTGCCACCCCCAGCAGGAAATTAGACCGGCTGTAGGCCAACCCGGACCCCAGCGGCCCATAGTTGTTTTCGACGGTGAGACTGGATCCCCGCGCCCAGGCCGCCGTCAGCAGCGACACACGAGGCAGGGCGGCTTTGCGAATCAGGTCTATTTCAGCCGTTTGTCGGGTAAGCAGGCGGTCCTGATATCGAAGCAGGGGATGCGATAAAGTCGCCTGTTCGCCCGCCGACGGTGCCAGGAGTGCGGCAACCCGAAACGACGTATCGACCTGCATGGAGGCAATGGGTCGGCCCGTTAAGGTGGCCAACTGAATGGTTGCCCGCCGGTAGTCTTCCAGCACGGTCCAGTAGGCGAGTTTGGCTTTAGACAAGGCGACGGTTGCCAGCGAGGAATCTAAACCGGGCTTCATCCCGTTCCGTACCAGGTTGCCAATGACCCGGCGCACCGTATCGACGCGGGCCAAATTGCGTTGTTCGATCGCCAGCGATTGCCGCAGCCGAATCAATTCCACATACGTGTTGATCACTACCTGCCGCAACCCAAATTGCTCTCGGTCGAGGGCGGCTTCGCCCACGGCGACATCGGCGCGGGCGAGTTTGTCTTCCGCGCTAAATCGCCCGAAGTTATAGACCTCCCAATCCATCGAAGCCAGGGCAATGTTGCCCGATGCCAGGTCCATCCGGTTTTCGGACCGTCGCCCGCCCGAGGTAGGGACAATCAGGCCCAGCGAGAAATAAGAACCAGACATACCATTGGCCGTACCCAGGTCGATCTGATCGTGGAGCCGCACATTCGGAAGGCGATTGTCGCGGATGATTCGTTGATTGGCACGAATCGCATCCAGAGCCGAGCGTTGAGCCGCCAGCGTCGGATACTGCGAGAAAGTAGCCTCCAGGGCACCTTCCAGGGTCAGTACCTGTGCCCCGGCGGAGTGAAGAACCCCAAACAATAGGGTGCCAATAATGATTAATTGAGTCAGAAGCCGCCCTGTTTTAGCCATACCGTTGCAATCGTTGAGAAAACCATGTCAGCCCCGGCGGGCTGAATCATCAATCAAAACAACCACGGGCCTCATTAGAGATTTCTGAGAGAGTTATTACAATTTGATTAGAGTGAGTGGGCGGGACTAAACAAGCGTTTCTGTTGCCGAACTTTCGGGCAGTATTGACAACAATAGGGTATGAACGTACTGATAGTTGAAGATGATGTAGAACTGAATCAGTTCATCCAGAAAGGCTTACAGTCGGAAGGAATCGGTGTGTCGGTGGCCTACGACGGCATAATTGGCCGGTCGCTCATCAACGAGCGACAGTTTGATGTGGTGGTGCTCGATGTGAACATGCCCGGCCTGAATGGCTATGACCTGTGTCGGTTTGTGAAGCAAAACTGGCCCGCTATTCCCGTCATTATGCTCACGGCCCTGGGGAGTTTAGACAACAAAGTGCTGGGCTTCGAGTCGGGCGCGGATGATTATCTCTCCAAGCCATTTGCTTTCAAAGAACTGGTATTTCGGCTAAAAGCCCTGGCCCGGCGGCACCCTTCCCGCGCGCCCCTGCCCAAACGACTCGAACTGCTTGATCTGGCAGTCGATACGGAGTCGCATCAGGTGTGGCGGGCGGGGGAGCGGGTCACGCTCACTGCCCGCGAATATGCCCTGCTCGAATACCTGCTGGTGAAACAGGGTAAGGTGGTGAGCCGGGTTGATTTGCTCGAAAACGTGTGGGATGTGCATTTCAATACCAACACTAACGTGGTCGATGTGTATATCAACTACTTACGCCGGAAAATCGACCACGTGGAGCCAAAATTACTGCACACGGTTTTTGGAGTGGGCTATATGCTGCGGGCCGAGCCATGAGCATTAAGCAGCGTATCACCATCGGGTTTGGGTTGTTGGTGGCAACGCTGCTGCTGCTGTTTTCGGTGTTTATTTTCCAGACGTATGAGTCCTATCGTCGGTCGCAAATGCGTACCCGGCTGCAACGGCGGGCGTTGGCGGCCCAGTTATTTTTCCAGAACCGCTCCGAATTTCAGCGCACCAGCTACCTGACCTTACCCGAACAGCACGAGTCCATTTTCGACTCACTCAACCACCGGATCTATTCCTCATCAGGCCCCGATGACTACCAGGTTACGGCTGGTTTACTGACGACCGCCCGGCGTGAAGAACGGTATTTTACGTACGTAAACAAACAGTGGGATCAACCCAAAGAGGGAGTTGCGCTGGCGTTTCGCCACGAGGGAGCCATCTATGTAGCCGTGACAACGGCATACGATCTGGCGGGCCGGCAAACGAGCCGTAATTTGCTGGTAATGCTCATTGCGGGCAATATTCTGTCGTTAATGGTGATTGCACTGGTCGGGTTTTTATTCGCCCGACGAGCCATGCGCCCCTTCGATGCTCTTATTGGCCAGTTAGACACGGCTACCGTGAATGACTTTTCGTTTCGGCTCCAGCCAACCACTACCACCGATGAAGCAGGCTATCTGGCTGGGTCTTTTAATGTGCTGCTAAGTCAGTTGCAAACCCTCGCCATTAGTCAGGAGAATTTTGTGGCCTATGCTTCCCACGAAATCCGCACACCCCTCACGGTGGTGAAGGGAATGCTCGAAACGGCCCTCGCCTATGATCAGTCGTTGCCCGATGTTCGGCACAGTATGGAACGCGCCCTGTACCGGCTCGATGGAGCCATTGACCTGGCCAATGCCCTGCTCCGGTTAGCTGAGGTTGAGAACCTGAAACCCACTCAATTACAGGAAGACATTAACCTGGTCGACACCATTCTGGACACGGTAATGTATTTCAGTGAAAAGTATCCCGACCAGCGGATTGATGTGCAGTTGTCCGACGAATTTACCGAGCAAAGTTCGGCGTTTCGGGTAGTTGGCAACACCACGCTCCTGCGCACCGCGCTCATCAATATCATCGACAACGCCTGTAAGTATTCTGATTTCAAGCCGGTTACGGTAAGTGTTCAATATCAGTCGTCGTGGATGGAAATTGACGTTTGCGACCGGGGAATCGGCATTCCCGACGCGCAACTGACAGACGTTTTTCTGCCGATGATGCGGGCCGGTAACGTGGGAACGATACAAGGTTTTGGGTTGGGACTGACCTTGTCTAAAAAGATCGTGGATATGCACCGGGGTCAGTTGCGGGTGACCACTATGCCGGGTAGTGGCACCCGGGTTTCGCTCAGTTTGCCCACCTTGCCCCTTTGAAACAAACCCGCTATGCATAAAAGTGCAAAGCTGGAATGCGGATCTCAATTAAGTTTTATAGGGTTATCGGGGTAAATGCAGACTTTTTTGGTCTTCTGTAGAGAGGACAGACAGTTGTTCCTGTCCGGTATCCAGCGTTCAAAATCCAACGTCTTTCCATTATGCCTGCCCAGGTTCTTAAAGTTCATCCCGACGATAACGTGATTGTGGCTCTGCGCAATCTGCCCGCCGGAAGCACCATTGATTTCGATCAGGAATCCTACATCCTGCCGATTGGGGTGGATGCCAAACATAAGTTCGTAACCGAAGACCTGCAAACTGGCGAACACGTTCACATGTACGGTGTAACGGTAGGCAGGGCTACCCAGCCCATCCACCGGGGCGAACCCATCACGACGTTTAACCTCAAACACGAAGCCGACCGTTATGGCCTCGACAAACGGCGACCGTATTCATTCACAGCCCCCGACGTGTCGCGCTGGCAAAACCAGACGTTTATGGGCTATCACCGGTCGGATGGACGGGTGGGAACGCGCAACTATTGGCTGGTGGTGCCGCTGGTGTTTTGCGAAAACCGGAACATCCTGATTTTAAAAGATGCCTTCGAGCGCGAACTCGGCTATGCTCAACCCGATATTTACCGCGATCAGGTCCGCGAGTTGTTGAGTTTGTACCAACACGGAGATATGGACATTATCCATAAAATGCAGCCGTTTGTTGATCAATCCACCAGTTACCCCAATCACCAATTACCTAATCGTCCTTTCAAAAACGTTGACGGTATCAAGTTTCTGACTCACGAAATGGGTTGTGGGGGCACCCGGCAGGATTCGGGGGCGTTGTGTGCGTTGTTGGCTGGCATGATCAACAACCCCAATGTGGCCGGGGCAACGGTGCTGAGTCTGGGTTGCCAGCACCTGCAAACCGATACCCTCAGTAAAGAAATAAAACGCCAGAATCCGCATTTCGACAAGCCGTTATTGATGTATGAGCAGCAGGATGGCACAGAGTATGCACTAATGGCGCAGGCGGTGAAAGAAACGTTTCTGGGGTTGGCGCACATTAATAAACAGGAGCGTAAACCGGCTCCACTCAGCCAACTGTGCGTCGGCCTAAAATGTGGCGGTTCCGACGGTTTTTCGGGTATTTCGGCTAACCCGGCCATTGGTCATTTGTCGGATGTCCTGGGTGCGCTGGGCGGCAAAACAGTGTTGGCGGAGTTCCCCGAACTGTGCGGAGCCGAGCAGGACATGATCGACCGCACCACCGACGATGCCAAAGCGGCCAAGTTTGTGAACCTGATGGAGACCTACTCGGCCCAGGCCGAAGCTGCGGGTTCAGGGTTCGATATGAACCCCTCGCCCGGCAACATCAAAGACGGACTGATTACCGATGCCATCAAATCGGCGGGGGCGGCCAAAAAAGGGGGTAATGCCCCCATTATGGACGTGTTAGATTATACAGAACCCGTGGTGGCAACAGGGCTAAGTTTGCTCTGCACACCCGGCAACGACGTGGAGGCTACCACGGGCATGGCAGGTTCCGGCACCAACCTGATTTTGTTTACGACCGGCCTTGGTACCCCCACCGGCAACCCGATTTGCCCGGTCGTGAAAATCTCGACCAATACGGCCCTGCTCCGTCGAATGCCCGACGTGATCGACTTCGACAGCGGTCCGGTGATCGACGGGGAGCAAACCATCGAACAAAACGGCGATTTGCTGCTGGAATGGCTAATCCAGTTAGCCTCCGGCGAAACGACCACCAAAGCCGAACAATTAGGTCAAGACGATTTCATCCCCTGGAAGCGGGGGGTCTCACTTTAATGGCGAAAGAGTGAAAGAGCGAAAGAGTGAATAGCCATCCGGTTTCACTCTTTCGCTCTCCGAAACGTCGGACCGTCACTCTTTCGCTCTTTCACTCTTTCGCTCTATGTTCTCCTTACAAAACAAAACCGCTATCGTGACGGGCGGGGCCAGTGGAATTGGACTGGCTATTTCAACGGCATTTGCGCAGGCGGGTGCGTTGGTACATATTCTGGAACTCAATGCCGATCAGGCCCAGCAGGTGGTTGGCGATCTGGTTGGGGCCGGTTACCGGGTGAAAGCCCACGCAGTCGATGTGTCGAAACAGGCCGAGGTGCGGGCCGTGATCGACGGAATTGCGGCTGGTGGCCCCATTCATATTTTGGTGAATAATGCCGGGATTGCACACGTGGGCAACGCCGAAACAACCACCGAGACCGATCTCGACCGGCTCTACAACGTGAATATCAAGGGCGTCTATAACTGCCTGAATGTTACTATTCCCTATCTGAAAGCAAATGGGGGAGGGGTCATTCTGAATATGGCTTCGGTGGCCGCCACAGTGGGCCTTGCCGACCGATTTGCCTATTCTATGACCAAAGGAGCCGTGCTGACCATGACGTTGTCGGTGGCCAAAGACTATCTTAAACAGAATATTCGGTGCAACTGCATCTCGCCCGCCCGGGTGCATACACCCTTTGTGGATGGGTTTCTGGCCAAAAACTATCCCGGTCAGGAGGCTGAGATGTTTGCCAAACTATCGGCCAGTCAACCCATTGGCCGGATGGCCCAACCCCGCGAAATTGGTGCGTTGGCCCTCTACCTCTGCTCCGACGAAGCGGCCTTTATTACCGGCACCGACTACCCGATTGATGGCGGTTTTGTGCGCCTGAATAATTAGGGATTCTTCGGCTCGATCAGATCCCAAAGGTTGCCATACAGATCAGCAAAAACGGCCACTGTTCCGTAGACTTCCTCCACCGGACCCCGAACAAACTGAACGCCGTTGGCCGTCATCTGGTGATAATCACGATAGAAGTCATCGGTGTTGAGGAATAGGAACACACGTCCGCCAGTTTGGTTTCCCACCCGGCTAATCTGCTCATCGCCAACGGCTTTGGCGAGCAGTAACCGGCAGGAGTTGCCTCCTTTGGGTTCGACCAGTACCCAGCGTTTTGCTTCGCTAAGTGCAGTATCTTCAATAAGAGTAAAGCCCAGTTTCCGGGTATAAAAGGCAATGGCTTCGTCGTAGTCGGCCACCACGAGGGCCATGTGTGCGATGTATTGAGACATGCCACAAATGTACAGCGGATTCCGTACCTTGTACGCCATGAAATCCTACCGAAACACCTGTTGGCTGCTTGGCATCCTCGCTTTACTGGCTCAAACGGCCCCCGCCCAAGTCGATCCGACCCGCATTGACATTGCCCGCGACCGTTGGGGCGTACCCCATATTTTCGCCAAAACCGATGCCGAAGTGGCCTACGGACTGGCTTGGGCACACGCCGAAGACGATTTTAAAACTACCCAGCTAACACTGTTAGGGGCCAAAGGAATGCTGGGGAAGCACCTCGGTAAATCGGGGGCCGCCGTTGATTATGTGGTTGGTCTCATCCGCGCCCGCGAGCAGGCCCAACGCGACTATCCCGCCAAATTCTCGGCAGACTACCGCGCCGTGATGAGTGGTTATGTGCAGGGAATCAACGCCTATGCCACTGCTCACCCCAACGAAGTGCTGGTGCGCGGATCGTTTCCCGTTTCCGAAATTGACCTGATAGTCGGGTTCATCCTATCGAATGCTTCCTTTTCAGGTATCGACCGCGCCCTCACCAGCATCCTCGGCGGCACCATGCCCAGAGCACCCAAAACCGCCGTCTCCCAAGCGAAAAAGCCTCAGTCAGAAACTCACTCTTTTGCTGGAACGCCAGCCCGGTCATCACTCTTTCACTCTTTCGCCCCCGGTGGCTCCAACGGCATTGCCCTCAACAGCAAACGCACTGCCGATGGACAAACCTACCTTGCCATCAACTCGCACCAGCCGCTCGAAGGGCCTGTTGCCTGGTATGAAGCTCATTTGTGCAGCGAAGAAGGCTGGAATATCCTGGGCGGGTTGTTTCCAGGAGCAGCCACCATTCTGCACGGCGTAAACGAAAATCTTGGCTGGGCGCATACCGTCAACTACCACGACAAGATGGACGTGTATGAACTGACGATGAACCCGGCGACTAAAAACGAGTATTGGTATGATGGGAAATGGGTGCCACTGGAGGCCCGCTCGGTGAAGCTCCGGGTGAAGGGAATTCCGATAGCCATCAACAAAAAGGCATATTGGAGTGAGTATGGGCCAGCCGTGGTCACTAAAAAGGGCGCGTTTGCCATGCGCTATGCAGGTTTGTTTGAGACGCGCACCGGCGAACAGTGGTATCGGATGAACAAGGCCTGCACTTACGCCGAGTTCTACAAAGCTTTGCAAATGACGGCCATTCCGATGGGGTTCAACATTATTTATGCCGACCGGAACGATACGATCATGTACCTCACCAACGGCAAAATTCCCCGTCGGGACCCCGGCTATGATTGGCAACAGACATTGCCCGGTAACACCAGCAAAACCCGCTGGACCCAGTTTCACCCCATCGAGGGCATGCCGCAGGTCGTGAATCCCAACAGTGGGTATGTATTCAATTCAAACAATACGCCCTTCCACTGTACCGACCCCGCCGAAAGCCCCAAACCCGAAGCCTACGACCCGACAATGGGTATTGAACGGTTTGAGCTGAATCGGAGTGTGCGGATGGGTGAGATGATGGCCGGGAGCAAACTGCTGAGTTATGAAGAATTCAAACGGGTTAAATATGACCTGCAATTGCCCGGAAAACTTACGTATCGCACCGATATAAATCCCTTGTTCGCGCTGAAGCCCGCCGACTACCCGGACGTAGCCTCACTAATCGAAACACTCAACAACTGGGATCGCCGAGCCGACACCACCAGCCACGGGGCAGCCGTTTTTGCCGTTACCTATATGCACATCAAAGACATCCTGCAAAAAGAGGGTGGCTCGCCCTACCGCCCATTGACACCGGCTGAGTGTGTGCAGGGGCTTCAACTCACCAAAACCTATTTGACAACCCATTTCGGCACCACCGACCTGCCGCTGGGTCGGCTACAACGGCACACACGCGGCACGGTCAGCCTGCCTTGTCCCGGCATTCCCGATGTGTTGGCGGCAATGGATTCCAAACCCACCAAAACGGGCGAACTCCGGGCCAATCAAGGCGAATCATACATCGAACTGGTGCGCTTTCGGAAGGATGCCCTCCCCGAAATCGAGACTGTAAATGCTTACGGAGCCTCCAACCACGCCGACAGTCCACACTACACCGATCAGATGGGGATGTTCGTGAATCAGCAAACCAAAAAAATGACGCTCGACAAAAAACAGGTTTTGCAGGAGGCCAAACGGGTGTATCATCCTGTCCCGTAGAGCCGCACTATTTTGCGTGTCCCTCGCGTCAGCCAAATCATCCAGTCAGGAGCCGCAAAATTTTGCGGCTCTACGAAATACAAAAACGTCGTTTTCGGGTTATACAACCAAACCAATCTCAACGATGAAAACGCCAATTTATCTTTTCGCAACGGCCCTGATGCTGGCTTCCTGCGGCACCAACGATAGCGAAAACAAGGCCCAGACAGCCAACGAAAAACGCATTGACCAACAGGCCACCGGTATCAGTGACGATGCCAAAAAAGAAGCTAAAAAGACCGCTGAAGGAATGGTTGAATTGGCCAGCATGAGCATGACAAACTACGAGTTGAGCCAGTTAGCGGCCAAGCAAGCCACCAATCCCGAAGTGAGAACGTTTGCCCGGCAGTCGGTAGAGAAATACGTGAAAAACGAAAAGGAGATGCGCCGGATGACGCAGGATCTCAAATTGGTTGTCCCAACCGAACTTTCCAAAGAAGGTCGCAATCGGTTAGATGATCTCCGCGAAGAGAAAGCCGGCACAGCCTTCGACCTCAAATACCTTGAAGAAATTGGCAGCGTTCACGACAAAACCGCCGACCTCGCCGATGATTTGGCCGATAATGCCCCCAACGATGAAGTGCGAAAATACGCCAACCTGCTCGAAAAAGAAGGCAAGGAGCAGCGCGACCGGGCCAAGTCGATCAGGAACGTGCTGAATTAATACCCTATTGCCGTGTTATCGGCCCGTGGGTCGGAGGCACCCTCGAAACTGCCGTCGGGCCGAACCAGGATACAATCCATGCGGCCCAGGGTGTTGGTCAGTTTTTCAAGAACATAACCCCGGCTTTGGAGAGCTTGCTGAGTTTTTTCGGAGAAGGCTCCAGTCTCGAAAATTGTTTTGTCGGGGAGCCACTGGTGGTGAAATTTCAGGGCATTCACGGCCTGTTGCATCGTCATGCCATGCTCCACCACGTTCAGCACCGTCTGAAAAACTGAGGTCATAATGGTGGACCCACCGGGCGTTCCAACTACCATATACAACTTCCCACCTTTCTCGATAATGCTGGGGGTCATGCTCGACAGCATCCGTTTGCCGGGGGCGATGGCGTTGGCAGCGTTACCCACCAGCCCATACATGTTGGGCGTTCCGGGTTTGATGCTGAAGTCGTCCATCTCGTTATTCATGAAAAAACCGGCACCGCCCACCACAACCCGGCTACCATAGCCGCCGTTGAGGGTGGTGGTGATACTCACCGCGTTACCCTCACGATCCACAACCGAATAGTGGGTCGTTTCCAGGCTCTCGTAGCCAGGAATAGACCCGCCCCGAACATTCTTGCTATCAGTAGCCTGTGCCCAGTTGAAGTCGGTCCAGCGGGTTTTCAGGTAGGGATAGCTGGTGAGTTCGGCCACGGGGACTTTCACAAAATCGGGGTCGCCGAGGAATTTGGCCCGGTCGGCATACACGCGCCGTTCGGCTTCGATCATCACCTGCACCGTGCTGTCGCGGTTCCAGCCCCACCGCCGGAGGGGGAACGGTTCCACAAACCGCATCATTTGCACCAGAGCCACCCCCCCGCTTGAGGTAGGGGCCATTGTGATCACGTTCATGTCTTTGTAGGCCGCTTTGATAGGGTCACGCCAAACCGATTTATAGTCGGCCAGGTCTTTTTCCGTAATCAGGCCTCCGCCTTTCTGCATTTCGGCGGCCAGCAGCCGGGCTGTTTCACCCGCGTAAAACCCCTCTCGACCCTGCTCCTGAATGCGCCGAAGGGTTTGGCTGAGGTCGGTTTGCACCAGCGTCTGGCCTTTCGCCCAGCGGGTTGTGTCGGTTGGTGAGCCGTTCAGAAAGTAGGTTTTATCGGGATTGATTTTCAGCAGGTCATTGCGGATACCGTTCAGGCCACGGGCATCGCGTTCGGTGAGCGGAAAGCCGCGTTTGGCCAGGTCGATGGCGGGTTGCAACACCTGTTGCCAGGCCAGTTTGCCAAAGCGGGCGTGGGCCTGCACCATGCCATCTACTGAACCAGGCACCCCACTCGCCAGATGACCGCTAATGCTCAGGCCGGGCCGCACGTTGCCCGCTGAGTCGAGATACATGTTCTGGGTGGCTTTGCCGGGGGCTTTCTCGCGAAAATCGAGCGTGAAGGCTGCGCCGGTTTTATCCCGATACACCATGAAACCACCCCCGCCCAGATTGCCTGCGCCGGGATACACCACCGCTAATGCAAATTGAACGGCAACAGCCGCATCGACGGCATTGCCACCCGCCCGCAGAATCTCAAGGCCCACCCGCGAGGCTTCGGGGTGCGCCGAGGCTACCATGCCATTGCGACCCGTGGCACCCACCCGATCCGAGAAAAATGGCTTCACCGTAGCGTCTTCGTCGCGGTACTGGTAGACCCCCTGACTTTGGGTAACACGGCTTGTGGTCGTGGTTGTTGAGGTAGTCGATTGGCGCGGGGCCGTGCGACGGACCGCCGAAGTTTGGCAGCCTGATGCAAGAGCCAACAGGCTCAGAGAAATGAGTAGCGAACGGATCATGAGGCCGAAGATAGTAAATCAGACCGGCAAATACACGGTAAAGGCTGATCCCTTTGCTGGTTCACTTTCCACAGTTATACGCCCCCGATGCCCTTCAACAACTTGCTTGACAATGGCCAGTCCAATTCCCGTGCCCTCGTATTGCGAGCGATTTTGCAACCGCTGGAAAGCTTCGAAAATTCTATCCTTATACTTTTTGTCAAAGCCAATGCCATTATCGGCAATACGGATGGCGTGATAAAGGCCTGTTAAACCCACCGGTAACTGACGACCTTCGGCTATGTGGTGGGTGATTTGGATATGAGGGGTGACACCCGGTTCAACAAATTTCAGGGCATTGGTTAGCAGGTTCTGAAAAAGCTGCCGGAGTTGTAGTGCATCGCCAACCAACACAGGGAGTGGGTCACACGCGAGAACAGCCTGTTTTGTGGTGATAAGTAACTCAAGGTCAGTCAATACCCCGCTTACAACTTCATTCAGATCAACAGGTTGCAGCGTTGGTGGTTGCGTTGTCAGGCGGGAGTAGGTGAGTAAATCCCGGATCAGTGCCTGCATTCGGCCATTGGCGGCCTGCATTCGATCCAGCAAACCAAGCCCCGACTCGCCAAGTTGTTTAGCGTATTGGGCGGCCAGCATATCGCTGAATGCCTGCACTTTACGAAGGGGTTCCTGTAAATCGTGGGAGGCTACATAAGCAAATTCCTGCAGGCTGTTGTTCGATTGCTCGAGTTGCTTTTCATGCCGTTTGGCATCCGTAATATTCATAAACGTAAGCACCACACCATCGTCGCCCTGTTTCACGGCCTGCACCTCAAACCAGCCATCAAGCCCTTTGTCGTCGGTATAATACTGAGTGGCCCGTTCGGGTTTGCCAGTTTCCGTAACGCGGGCATACACATCGAACAAGCCAGATTCAGTGTTGCCGGGAAACATGTCGAGCAGGCGAACGCCAGCTAATTCAGCCGGTGTATGGCCAAGACTACCGATAACTGCTTCGTTGGCGACATCCATCCAAAAATCCACAATCTTGCCTTTAGGATAATCTTCGTTGGGATGTCCGTCGCGGATGGCTCTCATCGACAGAATACTATTCAGTGAGGCATCGAGTGTCGTTTGAAGTTGCTCCGTGCGTTGGGCCAGGTCAAGCTCGGCTTTTTTGCGCGTGGTTATATCAATGACAGTTAAACTAAATCCATCCCCCAGTTTAGTGGCCGTAATGTCGTACCAACCTTGTACACCATCGGCATTGTAGGGTGTTTCGATTTGCTTTGTTTCACCCGTTTCCACCACCTGAACATACATATCGAATAAACCCAGGGTTTTGTTGTGCGGGTTTAATGTTAACATGCGTCCGCCAATAAGTTGCTCAAGCGGATAGCCAATAACGTCAACGGACTTTTTATTGGCCGTAAGCCACTCAAAGTCAATGATTTCATTAGTAATTTCATTCCGAACAGCCCGAAAAGACATCAACAGTACGGGAGCACTATCCATAATTTTCTGGAGCGTTTCAGTAGCTGAGTAAAAAGTTGTCATAAAGGCAAATAAACGAACAGATGTAAAACCTGAACAAAGCAGGAAGTGAGTGAACTGGTAAATTACATAGTGATACTAATGCCAGGTCTGTAACAAACAAAAATGTTAGCCAACGGCCACACATTTATTCCGGCTTCTCTTTCTGGCCTTATTTTGCCAGTTTTGCAAAACTAAGTTTGCGAAACTGAGTTTGCGAAAGATGAATTCGCCAATCATACGTCTATAAAACGAAACGCTTCATGGCCACGGCCCGCCCACTATATCAACAACTGTCACGTAACATTACGGCCTACCCACCCGAAGAAGCCCGCGAAATGGCGTTTATGCTGCTCGATCACTATTTCGGTCTGCGTAAAACGGATGTGCTGGGCGACAAACCGCTGCCGCCCAACCGCACCGAACCGGACTGGTTTAGGATTCTGGAACGCCTGAATCGGCAGGAACCCATTCAGCACGTGATCGGCACCACCATTTTCTGCGGTCTCGAATTTGAGGTGTCGCCCGATGTGCTTATTCCCCGACCCGAAACCGAAGACCTCGTCCGGCTTATTATGCACGACTTTGCTGATCGTTTCGACGAGCCGGGCCGCCCTGTTGAAGTGCTCGATATTGGCACGGGAAGTGGCTGTTTGGCCGTAACGCTGGCCCGCTTTCTGCCCTCATCCTCCGTTACGGGCTGGGACGTGTCGGAGCAGGCATTGGAAACAGCCCGGCGAAATGCCGACAACCTGCAGGCCCCCGATGTGACGTTTCAGATTCAGGATATTCTGAATGTGGCCGATACATACACTCAATCGTTCGATTGTATTGTAAGTAATCCCCCTTACGTGACCCGCTCTGAAGCGGCCCAGATGGATGCCAACGTGATTCAATACGAACCCGATTTAGCCCTGTTTGTGGAGGATGCTGACCCGCTGATTTTTTATAAAGCAGTAGCCAATTTTGCGGCTAAACACTTGGCTGCGAGCGGTGCCTGTTACGTCGAAATCAACGAACGTTTCGGCGACGATACCCGGCAGGTTTTTGCTGAACACGGGTTCAGTAACGTGCAGATTTACAAGGATATACACGGCAAAGACAGGAGCGTCAGAGCCAGTTTATAAAGTATGCAAGCAACACAATTCACATATCATACCAAGATTCGGCAAGTCAGTGAAGAGGTTGGCCGGGTGGTGGTCGGTCAGGAACGGTTGCTGAATCGGCTGCTGATCGGCCTGTTTACCGGGGGGCATATCCTGCTCGAAGGTGTGCCGGGGCTGGCCAAGACCCTGACCATCAACACGCTGGCTAAAGCACTGCAACTTGACTTTCAGCGAATTCAGTTCACGCCCGATCTGTTGCCTGCCGACCTGATCGGGACCATGATCTTTAACCAGAAAACGGTTGAGTTCGAGGTGAAACAGGGACCCATTTTTGCCAACCTGATTCTGGCCGACGAAATAAACCGCTCGCCTGCCAAAGTGCAGTCGGCCCTGCTCGAAGCCATGCAGGAGAAGCAAGTGACCATTGGCGAGGAGACGTTTTTGCTCGACCCGCCGTTCCTGGTGTTGGCCACCCAAAACCCGGTGGAGCAGGAGGGAACCTACCCCCTGCCCGAAGCCCAGGTGGACCGCTTCATGATGAAGGTATTTATCGACTACCTCAGCAAAGACGACGAACTGGAAGTAATGCGCCGGATGGCCGACATGAGTTTCGACTACGAGGTGCAACCCGTGCTGGATCGCGACGATATTGTGGGCATCCGCAACGAGATCAACACGGTGAACATGTCGGAAACCCTCGAACGCTACATCATCGAACTGGTTTTCGCTACCCGCCGACCCTTAGATTACAACCTCCGCGACGAAGCCCGGTATATTCAGTACGGCGTGTCGCCACGGGCGAGCATCAACCTGAACCGGGCCGCCAAAGCCCTCGCCTATTTCGACCGGCGCGATTATGTGTTGCCCGAAGACATCAAAGAGGTAGTCCCGGACGTGTTCAACCACCGCATCATGCTCAACTACGAAGCCGAAGCCGATGGTGTGACCACCCAGCAAATCATCAGTTCGATTCTGCGGAAAGTCGCCATTGGGCGGTAATTTTATGCTCCTCCTCCTCCTCCTCTCCCTCACGCAACCACCTGATTCGCTTCGGTTTGCCAATTTAAACTGGAAAGAAACTGCATTGAAACCCGGTCTTGTCTGGCGCGAAGTGCGGATTGATACCCTGTTCAATGCCCGGCAAAACCTGAATGTGCTGGAGTTCAGAAACAAGCCCCGCCGACTGCGAATGGCCTTTGGTTCGGGTGGGGATAGCCTGAAAAAAACGAGCTGGTTTGGGCAGCAACACGGGGCGGTTGCCGCCATCAACGGCACTTTTTTCGACGTGAAAAACGGCGGCTCCGTTGACCTGATTCGCATCGACGGGAAAACCCTCGACACCACCCGGCTCGATAAAAGTCGCGCCCGCGCCGAGCACCGGCAGGCTGGTATCGTGATTCGCCGAAACCGCATGAAAATTGTGTTTGGTGGCACGGCACCCCGCTGGGATCAGGAACTCCGCGCCCGCAACCTGATGGTGACGGGGCCGCTCCTGCTGCTCGATGGACAGCCGCACCCGCTGCTCAAAAACCCCTTCAACGACAATCGCCACCCCCGCACCTGCGCCTGTGTCACCACCGACAAGCGTGTTATCTGGCTCACCGCCGACGGTCGCCATGCCAATGCTGCCGGCTTGAGCCTTCCCGAACTGCGGCAGGTGATGCAATGGCTTGGTTGCCGCGATGCGATCAATTTAGACGGGGGCGGCTCCACCACGATGTGGCTGGCCGGTCAGGGCGAAAATGGCGTAGTGAACTACCCCTCCGACGGCAAAAACTGGCTCCGAACTGTGGAGCGGCCCGTGAGTAATGTGTTGATCTTAAAGTGATTGCTCTGAAATTACAAAAGCTTGTCAGGCGTAATGGGTAGCTCCCGAACACGTTTACCAGTGGCATTGAACACGGCATTGGCAACGGCTGCGGCTACGCCAACAATACCTACTTCCCCGATGCCTTTCACGCCCAACTTATTGGAAACCGTGTCTTCTTCCCGAACAAAAATGGCCTCCATTGTGCCAATATCCAGATTCGACGGGATGTGGTAATCTCCAAATGAGCGGGTGACAAAGTTGCCAAAACGTGGATCAAGCACCGATTCCTCAGTCAGGGCCATGCCAATTCCCCAGACGTTGCCGCCGATGATTTGCGAGCGGGCCGTTTTGGGGTTCAGAATTTTACCCGCACCGGTCACCGCCAGAAAACGCAAAACCCGCACCGTCCCGGTCGAGATATTCACCGCTACCTCCGCAAAATTGGCGTTGAAACTATGCGACGAATGCTCGTCTGCATTTTCGGGTGGTTTGGCATCGGCCCTGGTTTGAAAGTCAGTCAGTTTTTCAGAAAGCATCAACTGGGAGGCCGTTGGTGGAGCGAAATACTGCTTACCGGATCGGGCGATCAGTTCATCCGTAATCTTCAGGCAGGCTTCATGCACGGCATTGGAATAGCTGGCTGCCCCCACCGAACCCACCGCCCCGGCGGCAGGCGGCAAGTCTGAATCGCCAAGCTTTACGGTTATTTTGGCTAACGGCAAGTCCAACGCGTCGGCAGCCGTTTGAGCCAGAATGGTGTTGGTTCCCGTTCCGAGGTCGGCAGCCGCCAGCTCGATGATGGCCGTGACATCGTTTCCTGCCCGTTTCAACTTCACAATGGCCGAGCTGGGCCGTTGATGAGCCGGGTAGGTCCCACAGGCTACGCCATACCCAATCAGGTAGTTACCTTGCTTATTCACTCCCGGTTGGGCGTTGCGTTTATCCCAGCCGAAGGCTTTGGCACCCTCCCGCAGGCACTGAACCGTTGTCCGCGACGACCAGGGTTTGCCATTGGAGGGATCGCGTTCCGGCTCGTTCTTGATCCTGAATTCGATGGGGTCGATCTTGAGTTTGTGCGCCAACTCGTCCATCGCCGATTCCAGCGCGAAACTCCCGGTCGATTTTCCGGGGCCGCGTGTGTAGGTCGGCAGGATGACGTTCATCGGCACCACCCGATACGTGATGAGCGAATTGGGTACTTCGTACATGATTTTCGAGCAGTCCCCACAAGGCTCTATAAACTCATTTTTTATGGCACCGTGGGTGGTAATCTCATGCACCAAAGCCGTTAGTTTCCCGTCTTTGGTGGCTGCCAGGCTCACTTTCTGGTGATTCTGTTGCCGCAGCCCCACCGAGTTCACCATTTGCTGCCGGGTTAAGGCCATTTTCACCGGGCGGTTCACCAGTTTAGCCGCCACCGCCGTAAGCACGAGGTTGGCCCATTGTCCACCTTTCGACCCAAAACCACCCCCAATATACGGGGTGATAATTCGTACCTGTTCCGGTTTGATGTTCAGTGTGGCAGCCGCTGCACCCTGTGCGCCGTTCACGATTTGCGAACTATTATACAAGGTCACTCTGTCTCCCTGCCATTCGGCAATGGTGGCGTGGGGTTCCAGCGGATGGTGGTGTTCAATGGGTGTTCCATAGACTTCTTCCACTTTATAGGTAGCCTCGCTGAGAGCTGCTTTCGCATCGCCCCGCTTGGCATCGGCTCTTTCTTTGTCTTTAGGCACAACGGCCTCTTTAGCCAATTTCTTAAAATCGACCTTCGCATCCGTCTTTTGGTATTCCACCTGTATCAAGCGTGTCGCATGTCGGGCCTGCTCAAAGGTTTCGGCCACCACCAGCCCGATATGTTGCCCAAAAAACTCAATATCAGGGCTTTGCAGTAAGGCTCCCCCGCGAATACCACCATTGACATTGAGCTTGGGTGCATTTTTATGGGTAATAACAGCCAGAACGCCAGGGGCTTTTTCGGCAAGGGCGGTGTCGATGTTCAGAATCTTCCCCGAAGCAATAGTGCTTTTAAACAGAACGGCATAGGCAAGATTGTCAACCGGGTAGTCGGTTGAATAGGCTGCTTTTCCCGTCACCTTCAGTATCCCGTCGATCCGAGTGACCGGTGTGCCGGTTACTTTCTTTTTGTCCTGCATGGTGTTGTCGATAAAATCAGGCTTTGCCGCCGTTCATGGCCATTTGCAACGCCCTGACAATGCTTCTTTTTCCAAGTTCAACCTTAAACGCATTGTGTTCCAATGGCTTTGCATCGGCCATTTCGGCCTCGGCTGCCAGTTTGAAATTCGCTTCGGTCGCTTCCTTCCCGACCAGCATTTTTTCGGCTTTCAACGCCCGCCAGGGTTTGTGCGCCACCCCGCCCATGGCAATTCGGGCCTGTACAATCTTACCCGCCCCCATTTCGAGGGCAGCTGCCACCGACACCAGCGCAAAGGCATAGGAGGCCCGGTCGCGCACTTTTAGGTAATACGATTTGTCGGCAAACTTGTTGGTTGGCAACTCAATGGCCGTAATGAGTTCGCCATGAGCCAGATTGGTATCATTCTCCGGCGTGTCTCCGGGCAACCGATGGAAATCGGCAAAGGCGATGCTCCGTTCCTGACCGCTTGCATTCCTGACTTTCACAACGGCATCGAGCGCGGCCAATGCAATGGCCATATCAGACGGAAATACAGCCACGCATTTCTCAGTCCAGCCAAAAATTGCGTGCATCCGGTTGATACCTTCCAACGCACTGCAACCCGACTGCGACGACGGACCACCGTGCGACGGACCGCGTTTGTTGCAGGGCATGGCTGTTTCATAGAAATAAGGACAGCGAGTCCGTTGCAGCAGGTTGCCGCCAGTGGTCGCCATATTCCGAATTTGCCCGGAGGCACCGGCCAGGATAGCCTGCGTCAGCAGCGGGTAGTTTTGGCGGATCAACGGATGATTGGCTGCATCGGTATTTTTGCCCAACCCCCCAATCGACATACCTCCTTTGTTGGTGCCTGCGGCTATGGGTTTGATCTCGGTCAGGCTCAGTTGGGTAATGTCAATCAGCTCGTCGGGCCGTTCCACATCCTCCTTCATCAGATCAAGCAAGTTGGTGCCGCCCGCGAGGAATTTGGCATTCGGGTTGCCCGTCAGTTGTTTTATGGCCGAGGAAGGATCGCTTGCCCTGGTGTATTTAAAAGGTCTCATAAGTTGCTGATGATGAGGGTTTAGCTCGTAAACTGCCAGATTTGCTCCACGGGTTTGCCGCTGTGAACCTCCTGAATGGCGGCAACAATATTGGGATAGGCACCGCAGCGACACAGGTTTCCCGACATCCGCTCCCGAATCTCTTCGTTCGACAGTTGCACCGGACCCGGTTTGGCCCGGACATTTTCCGTTACGTAGCTTAGTTCTCCGTTCTTGGCTTCATCCATCAGGGCCACCGCCGAGCAAATTTGACCGGGTGTGCAGAACCCGCACTGAAACCCGTCGTGTTTAAGAAAAGCGGCCTGAACCGGATGAAGTTTGGGGGTTGCACCGTCGGTTCCCTGCGCAAGTCCTTCAATCGTTTTCACGCTTTTCCCCTCGCAGGCTGCCGCCAACGTAAGGCAGGATAGCACCCTTCGCCCGTCAACAATCACCGTGCAGGCACCGCATTGCCCGTGGTCGCAGCCTTTTTTGGAGCCGGTCAGTTGGAGCCGTTCCCGCAGCGTGTCCAGCAGGGTCATCCTCGAATCGACCGTGAGTTTTCGGGCCGCACCGTTCACCTTGAGCGACACTGTAACCCCGTTTTCAATGGTTGCCGACCCCAATTCTGATTCAGGTATGCTGAGTGGCCGGGTCAGAACCTGCTCGGCAATAGCCGACTGAGCCATCAGAGCACCTCCACCCGCCAGGGTCATCAGCTTCAGAAAATGTCGTCGGTTTACGCCTGTATGAAGAATTTCGTCCAGATCTTCCGGCATCAGATCTTCGAACAGTTTCTTTTCGTCCTCGGTCAGTTGAGGTGTTTCGTTTTCGTCCTTCATACAGATCGTCGGAAAATAACAGGGTTGGATTTGAAACGCCTGAACCGTTGATTTTTCAAGCGGCAGTCGCTAAAAAAACCAACCATTCAGAAGTGACTAATGTTATGGATAATGTATTTAATGGATGATAAAGTGAGGCTGTAAGTTGTTTCCCTAGCCATGCTCAATGTGCTGTTTGAAGCCGGGTTTGGCAAGCGGTTTGCCGGATGAGCATTTTTAAGGAGTGATTGTAAAGAGACTTTTTGAATCCGTAGCGACCAATTTTTGTTGGTCATCGATGAATACGCGAGTTAACCTGACTTTGTCATAAGGGGTTGAAAATATGGGCTTTACCCACTTCCCTGATGCCATGTAAACGGAATAGTAATCATCAACCGAAATCCAGAAATTTCCGTTTTTGTCAACTGACGAATGCCAAATGTTGCGCCCTGAGTCGAAAGAGCCGACTGGTAAGGTGGTCAGTAAACGGCTGCTTTTTCCGTCGTATTGGTACAGTAAACCATCCCAGTTTTTGTCGCGTACCACAAACCAAAGCCGTTGTTGTGTATCTTCAAAAACCTCCCACATATCATACCCTGTTGGTAGTCGGTGTAATACCTGTTGTGTAGTGCGGTTCTGAATTAAAACGGTACGATCTTCATAGCCAATCTGGTACGTGTTGGTGAAAAAACGCGCCTTTTGTTTGGACAAAACGGCTTTTCGCGCTTTTTGAGGTACATTCCAAAGCACTACGCCTTCATTCGTGTCGAAAGCGAATTGTTCATTACGGATGTCTCTCAAATAAGCATAATATCTCTCTAAAGTTAGTAATGAATACCGCTCCCAACTGCCATTACGAAACTGGTAGAGGGTATCCATTGCATTTTCCCGGATGGAAAGGCCCCATACATTTCCCTGCGGGTCAAGAAAGGTGCTGGTGAACCGGCGAGAGGGCAGTTCTGTTGCCTGACCACGGCCGATCACCGCCTGGCGAAATGGAATGCCTGGCGTGGTCTGATACCCTTCGAGCAAATAGCGGTTGCCGAATTGCGTCAGACCCCCTTGAAAGGGTAATGTCGCTGTCTGTTGAAGGGTAAATAGTTGTTCGGGCAGAGTTCCCAACCGGGGACCTTGTAACACAGATCGGTCATTGGGTGGATAGTCATAACTTGGTTCTATATCAAACAGGCAACTTGTGGAACAGAGTAAAATGAAAATGAAGCTAAGAGCAGGGGGAAATTTCATGGGGTGTTTGGACTTACGTGTTGTACAAAGAATGGTTGATTTGTCAGATTCGCCAATTAGTCCCTGCATCTCTCCCCCAATTTTACTAAATGGGTCTAAATACATTATCAACTTCACCGCCCCATCACCAGCCTTGTTTGTGCTGAGGAGTTGACTGCGTCCTGAAGCTGACTATGGATGGTGCCGTCCTTGAGTACCGTTCGGTCGAGGGCCAGTGTGATGGTGTGAATACCGGGCGGGAGATCGGAAAAAAGGCCATTAGAAGTCAGTTTGAGGGGTTTTGTGCCAACCCAGGCTGTTATGCCGTTCGTTGTGCTTAGGGTCAGGTTCACCGTTCCTTTGCTTACTACTTCAATCTCGAACCGGACAAAACTGTACCTTTTGGCGGGGCTTAGGTCAATTATCGGCAGTTCGTCGAGGGGCAGGTCGCCAGCCACTTTGCCGTAGATGGGTTGCTGGGGAACTTTGGCATTGTCCTTCACCACGTAGCCAATGCCTTCGGCCCGCACTTTTTTGATCAATTCCGGGGTAGCCGAAACCGCGCTCCAGCGACGCACAAACCGGGCCGTTGGTACGCGAAACTGGCCCGATTCGCCCATTTTGGACAGAAATGCAACCAGATTCGCGAACTCCTCCCTGTCTAAACTAGCCGTCAGTCCCGATGGCATCAGCGAGCCAGGCACTTTTTCGATCACGTTGATCTGGCTTTTAGGAATCGAGATTTCCTGCCCCGCCACATCGCGCAACACCACATCGGCGGTGCCATTGCTGACTAAATAGCCCAGTAGTTCGCTACCGTCTTTTTTTGCCACCCGCTGAAGCTCATAGCCTTCTTTGATGGATTGGTTTGGATAAAGGATTGACCGGATGATGGTTTCGGCGGGGGAGCTTGTCCCCAGGCTGCTCAGGTCCGGCCCGATGCGGCCCCCGGCTCCACCAATGGCGTGGCAGGTCATGCAGGCTACCGAGTTTTTGCGAAAAACCAGTTCGCCTTTCACCGGGTCGGCGGTTTCTTTTATGGTTTTGGCCAGGCTGCTGATCTCCTGACCGCTCAACTCCTGCGGCATTTTCTCAACCGGCAACACCCCGCCCGACGCTTCCAGAGCCTTCGCCAACAACTTAACGGATTCATCGTTGCGCCGATTGTAAGGCACCTGCCGTTGCAGCATTTGCCGCCCTATTTTGGCCCGTTCATCCGGGATTTTCCGGTTCGTCAGTTCGTCGGCGAGGGTGCGGATTCCCTCTTTGTTGGCCAAAAACGCTCTGAAAAGCTCCGAAACATCGGTTTGAGGGGGTAGGGTACGCAGCAGGTCGGCACCGACGCGGGCGGCTTCGGAAGCATTCATCGGAACCAACTGAGCCGTTGCCGCGAGTCGTAAAGGAGCCGGGTTTTTGGGGCCGGTCAAATCCACCAGCGACTTGCGGGCCTGATCGGTGTTCATGGCTGACAAGGCACCGAGGGCTGCTTTACGCTCGTTTGTGGCTTCTTTTTGAGCTATACTAACCAGCTTGTCTGTCAGCTCGTTGAGTTGCCACAGGCCAGCTAATCGGATCGCGTTGGTGGCAATGGCTTCGTCGTTATTTGTGATCAAATCGGCAATCCGGTTCAGGTTCACGTCGGGTTTCACCTTCCGCCGGGCGGCTTCTTCGAGTGCGTTGAGTTGAGCCGCTACCTGTTTTTGCGCACCACTATTTGCCGCAAGGGCCTTGTTAAAAAGCACCGTCAAATCGGCCGAGGTGCCAAACTTGGCCAGCGAACCCAGCACATCGTTTCGATAATCGTCAGGAACCTGATCGTTCTGATAAAGCCGCGCTAACTGCGACACTGCTTCGGGACTGCTCACCGATTTTAGAGCAAAAACCGTTTTTTTTGCGTTACCGAAAAAGTTGGGTTCCGCCTTTAATCGGCTGGCCCACAGGGATTCACCTTCGCGGACGGTTTGCCAGAGGGCATAATCCAGAAACTCGTCCATTGGCTGGTCCAGAACCGACAAAGCCGTGCGGACGGCCTCCGCCGTTTTCACGTTCCGAAGGGCAATAACGGCTTCCAGGCGCACCTGTGGGTGTTTGTCGGCCACGGCTTTTGCCAACAGAGCCGGAAAGCTGGGGATTTTGGTATGCCACAAATCGAGCGCACGCACCCCCGCAGCCCGCGCTTTGGGATTCTCGGCTGCCAATAGCCTCAACAGTAATGGCTCGTTTACGACCTGCAGCGATTGCGAAACCCACAATGCTTCCAACAGGTTGTGTTCGTAGTCGGGCTTGGTTTTATCCAAATCCTGAACCCATTTCTGGAGGGCCGGAATTACGGCATTAGCCCCGCGATTTTTCAAGACTTGTTTAGCCTGTAAACGGGTCCAGTCTTCGGGGAGTTTCAGGGCTTCAAGTAACTCCTGAATGCTGGCTTTGGTCAGTTTGGGGTTTTTGACGAGGGGCCGATTTTTGGCCACAATTCGCCAGATGCGACCATGTTCCTGGTCCCGGCGAGGATCGTGAAAATCCACTTCTCCATGCTGAATAATCGGGTTATACCAGTCGGCCACGTAGATGGCTCCATCGGGACCAACCGAAATATCGACGGGCCGAAACGCGACATGATCGGTCCATAACAAATCCTCCACCTGCTTTGAAGCATACCCGCTGCCCTGTTCGTCCAGTTTGAATCGGTTGATTCGGTTGGCCCGAAAATCGTTGGTAATCAGGCTTCCTTGCCATGATTCGGGCAGGTGTTGCCCTGAAATTATGGCAAGACCACTGTGTTTGGGCTGACCCGGATTAAGGCCCCTCAGAATCCGGGCGGCACCGGGCGAGGTCAAAAACGTGGCTCCCGGAAACGCATAGTTGATGCCTTCGCCCCCCGCGCCATCCGTCAGGAACGACTGCCCCCAACGGTCAAATTGCAGCCCCCAGGGGTTAACCAACCCTTTGGCATAAACGGTTAGGTCAAGCGTTTTTGGGTTCAACTGCCAGACTCCACCGCCTTCGAGCCGTTTGATGCCGGAAGGGGTTTCAACGTGGCTGTAGATGTAAATGGACTGGTTGAAATAGAGCAAACCTTCAGGCCCCCACCGAAATGTGTGAATCAGGTGGTGCGTATCGGCGGTGCCAAAGCCGTGGAGAATCCGCCGTTTTTTGTCCGCTTTTCCGTCGCCATCTGTATCCATAAAGTGCAAAATCTCGGTGGAGTTGGCCACGTAAACGCCCCCATCGCCCGGTAGAATCCCGGTGGGAGTCATCAGGCCTTCGGCAAAAATGGTGGAGGTATCGGCTTTGCCATCCCCATCTGTATCTTCCAGCACGAAAATCTTGTCGTTGGCTTCTTCGCCCGTTTTCAGGTGCGGGTAGGCCGTGCTGCTCACCACCCACAACCGCCCATCAGCATCCCAGTTCATCTGGATGGGTTTGGCCACCAGCGGTTCAGCAGCAAACAGACTTACCTCGAACCCGTCGGCCACCTTGAACGAGGCCAGTTCTTTTTTTATATCGGGGTCTGGGTCGTCTTTTCGGTTGTCCTGACGAACGGAGGCAGTGAATAATAAAAGGACCGGTAAAACGATGAGAAGCCGGACAGTTTTCAGAGAGTAGATAGATTTCATTACAATCAGGGCTATTTCAAAAGGCTGAGTTGATAGACGATGGGGGTTGGCGTTCGGTGCTGGGAAATTTGCCCTTCGAGCCATTTGATGAGAATGCTTTGCTCTTCAAGTCCTTTTACGTGTCGACCCTGCTCATAGGAGCGAAACCCAAGAATGTAGGTCGTGTTTGGCGGGCGGTATTGGAAAAAGAACAACTCATTCTTTTTGATGATCAGTTGCCGAAGCGCACGAACCTGCTCAAACAAAGGCCCCTGCCTCATGGCAACACCGGCTTCCCAGTCTTTGGCCGACGCGGTTTTCACGGCCAACCCATTGGCAGTAAGGGTGTAGAAGCCTTTTTTCAGGCCCGTTATTTTGAGAATTTGCCCCCAATCGGTCAAGCCGTTTCCGTCGGCAGGCAGTGGTATCGGCAAACAGGGTTCGTTGATGGTGAAGGGTGTATTTGGGGTAGCCGTTATCGTAACCGCTGGATTGCGAAGGGATAGTCCCAACACTTTTTCCAGAGCTGAAGCCAGATAAAAATACCCGGTTTCGGTCAGGTGAATGCCGTTTTCGGTGAGTTTTACGGTTTTAGCCATCGCCTGAATCGGCCTGAACACATCGACAAACCGCTTGCCCCGCTCCGAAGCCGTTTTTGCCATCACCGCCGAATACCGTTCGAGCATGGCATTACGATTGGCCGGGTTGGCGGCAGAATCGGCGGTCAGGATGGGGATAGGGGAGAGCAGGATCGCTCTGGCCCCAAGCGAATCAATCTTGTTGAGCAGTTTGTTCAGCCCATCGGTGAACGTGGGAATGCCAGCCTCGCCGTCCTCTGCTTCGATGCCACCATAGGCCACAAAAACAACGGTGGGTTTAGCTCTGGTGAGGTGTTCCATCAACAGTTCATAGGCCGTGGGCGGGTTGGTAATGGTGCTGCGGGCCACACCGAACACATTGTCGCCGGTCCAGCCAAGGTTGCGGAAGGTAATGTCGCGGTCGGGCCAACGGGTGGTTAAAGCCAATTCCAGATACCCGTATTGAAAGTCATTCTCGAACAGTGAATTGCCAAGAAACACCACCCGGTCGCCTTTTTTTAGTTCAAACGGTGCGCTGATGGATTCGGGAACTGGTTGGGGTTTGGTCTGGGCAAGGGCCAAACCATTGGAAAGCAACAGCAGTGCTACTAAATGATAACGGATTGTGGCCCAGCCTTTAAGCTGTCTCATGCAGGGTTGGTTGATTAGGTGGAATTTACGTGCCTTTAACCCAGAAAGGGTGCAGCAACAGGCTGTGCAGGTAAAAGCCAAACTGCGTAGTTGCCCTACTGCCAAAGCTACCGGAAACGTCAGGTACTCCCGAAAAATCGGTTGGTATTTTATCTCCCGGCTGATTATCAACCACTACCGTTAGATGCACTCAGGGAACCCCGAAAAAGTGGCGCGTAAGTAGCTTCATTGCCCTATATTGCGTAAATATTTGGCGAATCTTTATAGAAAATAAGGTTGATTAGTTGACCAGTAACCATGAATACGACCGAACAACAGTTCCTGAACGACCTCGACAAAAAACTCTGGAATGCAGCCGACCGCCTGCGGGCTTCGATGGACGCTGCCAACTATAAACACATTGTTCTCGGCCTGATTTTCCTCAAATACGTGTCCGATGCCTTCGATGAACGGCAACAGGAACTGCGCGCCCGCTTCCTCGATTCTGCCGACGATTATTACCTGCCCCGCGAGGATTTCGATGCCGATGCCGACTATGAACAGGGCCTGCGCGACGAACTCGAACAACGCGATTATTACCTCGAAAAAAATGTGTTCTGGGTGCCCATGTCGGCCCGTTGGGACAACCTGAAACAATGGGCCGTGCTGCCCGCTGGGGCCGAATTACCCTGGAAAAAACCAACGGGCGAGCCGGAGAAAATGCGCTCGGTGAGTTGGCTCATCGACAATGCGCTGGATAGTATTGAAGTCAATAACGTCAAACTGAAGGGCGTTCTCAACCGGATTAGTGCCTATCAGGTGGGTAACGAAACGCTGATTGGCCTGATTAACTCGTTTTCTGATACCAGTTTTCATAATCCGGTGTTCAAGGGCGAGCGACTCAACCTGAAATCGAAAGACGTGCTGGGACACGTGTATGAGTATTTTCTGGGTGAGTTTGCCCTCGCCGAAGGCAAAAAAGGCGGACAGTATTTCACGCCCAAAGCCATTGTGTCGCTCATTGTCGAAATGCTCGAACCCTACCGGGGCCGCATCTACGACCCGGCAATGGGGTCGGGTGGCTTTTTTGTGCAGAGCGAAAAATTTATCGAAGAACACGGCGGGCGCGTGAACGATGTGTCGGTGTATGGGCAGGAATATAACCCCACCACCTGGCGGCTGGCGGCCATGAACATGGCCATTCGGGGCATCGACTTTGACTTTGGCAAGCGCAATGCCGATAGTTTTCTGGACGATCAGCACCCCGATTTGCGGGCCGATTTTGTGATGGCTAACCCGCCCTTCAACATCCGCGAGTGGTGGAGTGCCAAACTGGAAGACGACCCGCGCTGGGAATATGGAACGCCCCCGGCGGGCAACGCCAACTTCGGCTGGATTCAACACATGCTCTATCATTTGGCCCCCACGGGCAGCATGGCCCTGTTGCTATCCAACGGCTCCATGAGCAGCAACACCAACAACGAGGGCGACATCAGAAAAGCGTTGATTGATGCCGACCGGGTGGAGTGTATGGTGGCCCTGCCGGGACAGTTGTTCACCAATACCCAGATTCCGGCCTGTATCTGGCTGCTGACCAAAAATAAATCGGAGTCGCGCTCGACCGAACGCAGCGGCAAACGCAACCGCCGGGGCGAGGTGCTGTTTGTGGATGCCCGCAAACTCGGCTACATGAAAGACCGCGTGTTGCGCGATTTCACCCCCGCCGATGTGAAGCAGGTGGCCGACACGTTCCATAACTGGCAAAAAGGCACGGCCTATGCCGACCAACCCGGTTTTTGTTTCAGCGCGACGCTGACCGATATTCAAGAGCGCGACTATGTGTTGACACCGGGCCGCTATGTGGGGGCCACCGATGTGGAAGACGATGGCATTCCTTTTGCTACTAAAATGACCGAACTTACCGCCAAACTCGGCGAACAGTTGCGCCAAAGTGCCAAGTTGGAAGAGCAACTAAAAACGAATTTGAAAGGGCTGGGCTATGAATGGTGAGTGGGAAGAAGTATCCATTGATGATGTAAAGGCATCAAAAAAATCAGCGATTTCAATCGGCCCATTTGGCTCACGTTTGAAAAGTGATAGTTACACCGCCGAGGGTGTGGCTATTATACGCGGGAACAATTTATCAAAATCCCCCAAATTCTTGGGTGACTTTGTTTTTGTATCTGAAGCAAAAGCAAATGAATTAACATCAAGCATTGTTTATGCTGACGATTTGGTTTTTCCGCATCGTGGAAATATCGGCAGTGTGGGAATCGTGCCTAATGACCGTCCACGATACTTGCTTTCAAGTAGCTTGATGAAGTTATCGGTCAACAAAGAGTTAGTTGACCCTAAATTTCTTTTCTATTTTTTTACGTCAGATAAAGGTCGGCACGAATTATTGAAGAATTCATCTCAAGTAGGAACACCAGGGATTGCCACACCATTAGCATCTTTAAAATCAATCCGCTTTAGATGCCCTCCACTTACTATTCAAAAAGATGTAGTC
Source organism: Cytophagales bacterium (assembly GCA_031411995.1). GTDB lineage: Bacteria > Bacteroidota > Bacteroidia > Cytophagales > Spirosomataceae > Rudanella. Next base: position 45,227 of record JANOCD010000114.1, on the reverse strand, counting down.
CATATCCTCAGTACGCTTGACAACAATATCGAACTCAACCGCCAAATAAACCAGACGCTGGAAGCAATGGCGCAGGCGTTGTTCAAGAGTTGGTTTGTCGATTTTGAGCCAGTGCGGGCCAAAGTAGCCGCCATCGAAACCGGCGAAGACCCTAATCGTGCGGCTATGCGGGCCATTTCGGGTAAAACCGACGCGGAATTCACAACATGGCAAACCACCGACCCCGATGCATACGCCCAATTACACACCACGGCCAGCCTATTCCCGGATGAATTTGAGGAATCGGAATTGGGTTTGGTGCCGATGGGGTGGGAGGTGAGTGAAATAGGAAGTGAAGTTGAGGCTGTTGGCGGTGGAACGCCAAGTACATCAAACCCTGAATTTTGGGAGGAGGGAACAATTTATTGGACATCACCAAAAGATTTATCGGGTCTTCCTGACAAAGTTCTGCTTTCAACAGCGAGTAAAATCACAACGGCTGGCTTAAAAAAAATCAGTTCTGGCCTGTTGCCAGTCAATACAGTGCTAATGTCGTCTCGTGCTCCAGTGGGTTATCTGGCTTTGGCAAAAATCCCTGTGGCTATCAATCAGGGTTATATAGCGATGAAATGCACAAAAGTTCTTACACCAGAATATGCGCTACAATGGGCGTTGTCTGTAATGGATGAAATTAAGCAACGGGCAAGCGGCAGTACGTTTGCGGAAATTAGTAAAACCAGTTTCCGACCAATAAAAGTACTTGTGCCTTCACTTGGGATTATCGAAGCGTACACCCATCAAGTACGAGCAATGTATGATATGATTGCTGAGAATGTGAAAGAAAGAAATCGACTCACAACCCTGCGCGATACGTTGTTGCCCAAATTATTGTCGGGGGAGATTAATTTGACAGATAATTAACAAACCCGTTGAAAAGATATGGATAGTCGAGATCTAAAAGGGTTATCATTCACTGTAACGAGGTTCAAAGATGCTCTGATTGAGTCGCTTAACTCAAATTATTCGGCATTTCATGATGCGTTAAATGGAGACGAAACGTTGAGATTCAACGGCTTGAATGCGGGCTTGGACGAACCTAACGAATATCTTGTTGATATAAGTGATTTGCTTTTTTGGCATGATTCCATTGCATACATAGAAGAGTTAGAACGCTGGGAGGGTGCACTGGTTACAGAGCAACACAGAGCAACAATAAACTATCTGAAAGACAGTGATCAATTATCTGTATTTGCAGGTTTAGTGGAGGCTGTGAAAAAGAAACGAATTGCCCCCTTCGTTGGAGCAGGGTTCTCCAAGCCTTCTAACTTTCCACTTTGGGGAGAAGCAATACAGCAATTAATCAATAGATTGGAGGGGGTGTCACGTTCGCAAACGAGGGCCAGCCAGCCAGCCCTTGCCTATCTGAGCCAAGTTGAAGAATACTTAAGTGGATGGTGTTATTTGGAAGCAGCACAACTTATCTATGAAAATGACAGAACGCAGCTTGAATCATTCATACGCAACAAATTTCAAGTAACAACTGACACTAAAATAGTAGGCTCAATCAAATTACTGCCTGAAATTGCGGATGGTTGTATTATAACCACAAACTTTGATTGTCTCATTGAAACCGTATTTCAAGATGCAAATAAGGCAATCCGTGGATATATGCACGGCATACAATCTCAGAACCAGTTCGTTCCAAATCTTATTCAAGGGGAACGATGCCTGTTAAAACTTCATGGTGATGTGACTGATCCTTCAACATATATTTTCTCTCAAGACCAATATAGTGCTGCTTATGGGAAGGACGAAATTGATTTTACAAAGCCGCTTGCAAAAACGTTACGCCAAATCTTTATCAGTCACTCACTACTTTTCTTAGGCTGTAGTTTGGCCCAAGATAGAACGATGAATTTATTTAAACTTATCGTTGACGAAGACGAGTTTAATATACCTGATCACTATGCAATTTTACCGAAACCGGGTAGCCATTCAGCGTATTTGGCTAAAGAAAATCAGTTGCTGGATACCAAAATTCGACCAATTTGGTATGAGGTTGGCGAAAACAGCAACCACAGCCAGTTAGATGCACTCTTAAACTTATTGGTAGATTGCACAAAGGGTAGGGCCCGGCTTCAAGCATGATAAACGAAGATCAACTCGAACAACTCAGTCTCGACTGGTTCCGGCAAATCGGCTGGGATGTAGCCTATGGCCCCAACATAGCCCCCGATGGTCAGACTCCGCTGCGTGGGTCTTATGCTGATGTCGTGTTGTGCGGGTCGTTGCAAACCGCGCTCACGCGCCTGAATCCGCACCTGCCCCCCTCGGCCATTGAACAGGCGGTGGCCGTGGTGGTGAAATCCCAAAGCTTTGATGTTCGGCAAAACAACCGGGCTTTTCACCGGCTGCTGCTCGATGGTGTTCCCGTTGACTACCGCGTTGGCGACGATCTCCGGCAAGACCACGCCCTGCTCGCCGATTTCGGCAAACCCGACCGTAACGATTTTTTGGTGGTGAATCAATTCACCATTCAGGGGCGGCATCAGGTGCGCCGACCCGATCTCGTTTGTTTTCTGAATGGCTTGCCCATTGCCCTCATCGAACTCAAAAACCCCACCGACGAGAACACCGACATTTGGGATGCCTACAATCAGCTACAAACCTACAAAGCCGAACTGCCCGACCTGTTTGCCTACAACGAAGCCCTGGTTATCAGCGATGGGTTCACGGCCCGCGTAGGCTCGCTCACGGCCAATCAGGAGCGGTTTTTGCCCTGGCGTGCCGTGGCCGACGAAGACGACAAACCCCGCGTGGAATGGCAGTTGGAGGTGATGATACGCGGTTTTTTCGACCGCGCCCGCCTGCTCGATTACCTGCGTTATTTTATTCTGTTTGAGAACACCGACGGACAACTGATCAAAAAAATTGCGGGCTACCATCAGTTCCACGCCGTGCGCGAGGCTGTGCAGGCTACCATTGTTGCCGCCGAAGCCCCCGCGCTGACGGGGGTGCAGGAACGCCGGGCTACCTATGGGCAAACCGTGGAAGCGGGGAGCCGCAAGGCCGGTGTCGTTTGGCATACGCAGGGATCGGGCAAAAGCATCAGTATGTGTTGCTACGCCGGGATGCTGTTGCAACAGCCCCAAATGAAAAACCCGACCCTGCTGATCGTAACCGACCGAAACGACCTCGACGGGCAGTTGTTCCAGACGTTCAGTGCCGCCCACGAACTGCTGAAACAAACGCCAGTGCAGGCCGAAGACCGCGACAGTTTGCGCCAACTCCTTGCCGAACGCGAGTCGGGCGGCATCATTTTCACGACTGTGCAAAAATTCGCCCTACTCGATGGCGAAGCCAGCCACCCCGTGCTGAATCGGCGGCATAATTTAGTGGTGATTTCAGACGAGGCTCACCGGAGTCAGTACGGGTTTAAGGCCAAACTGAATACCAAAACGGGTGAGTACACCTATGGCTACGCCAAACACCTGCGCGATGCTCTGCCCGCTGCGACATTCATCGGGTTTACGGGAACACCCATTGAGTCGGGCGACCATGATACCCGCGCCGTGTTCGGTGATTATGTTTCGGTGTACGACATTCAGGATGCCGTTGACGACGGAGCCACCGTGCCTATCTACTACGAATCGCGGCTGGCCAAAATTGACATTAACCACGCTGAAATTCAGGCTCTGAGCGACCGGGTGGACGATGTGGTGGAAGACGAAGAAGACGTGGAGAGCCGCGAAAAGACCAAAAGCGAGTGGAGCCAATTAGAAAAACTGGTTGGGTCGGGGCCACGGGTGCATGAGGTTGCCAACGATTTGGTAACCCACTTTGAGGCCCGGCTTTCGGTTCTCGATGGCAAAGGCATGATCGTTTGCATGAGCCGTGACATTTGCGTGCAACTCTACGACGCACTGATTGCGTTGCGCCCCGGCTGGCACGATACCGACCCGGAAAAAGGGCAGATCAAGATTGTGATGACCGGCTCGGCGGCTGACAAGGAGTCGCTGCGTCCGCACATTTATACCCGGCAGGTGAAGAAGCGACTCGAAAAACGCTTTAAAGACCCCAATGACCCGCTTCAATTAGTGATTGTCCGCGACATGTGGCTAACGGGTTTCGACGCACCCGCCTGCCATACCATGTACATCGACAAGCCTATGAAGGGCCATAACCTGATGCAGGCCATAGCCCGCGTGAACCGGGTTTTCAAGAACAAACCGGGTGGCCTGGTAGTCGATTACATTGGCATTGCCACCGAGTTGAAACAGGCTCTGAAACTCTACACCGAAGCAAAAGGCAAAGGCGAACCAGCCCACCGCGCCGAAGAAGCGTTTAGTGTTTTGGAAGAACGGATGGATGTGATTCGGGGGCAGTTTGGTACACCTGTCGATGGCAAGCCGTTCTCTATCAGGGGTTTCGATACGGAGCCGCTTCGGTTGCTGGTGCCTGCGGCCAACCATATTCTGGCCTTGCCCAATGGTAAAAAACGCTTTCTAGACACGGTGCTGGCGGCCACCAAAGCCTTTTCGCTTTGCGGCACGCTCGACGAAGCCGAAGCACTCCGCACCGAACTGGCTTTTTATTCAGCCGTAAAAGCCGCCATCACCAAATTCACCACCGTTGACCGCAAACGAACGCAGGCCGAGAAAAACTCAGCCCTGAAACTCATTCTTGACAATGCGCTGGTTGCCAAAGGGGTCGATGATATTTTCGCGCTGGCAGGGCTTGAGAAACCCAACATCGGCTTGCTATCCGACGAGTTTCTGGACGATGTTCGCAAAACCCCATACCGCAATCTGGCCATCGAACTGCTCGAAAAATTACTGAACGACAGTATCCGCTCGAAGACCCGAAACAATGTGGTGCAGGAGCGTAACTACGCCGACCGTTTGCAGGATGCCCTCCGCCGGTATAACAACCGGGCCATTGAGTCGGCGCAGGTTATTGAAGAACTGATTCAAATGGCCAACGATTTCAAGGCGGCCATTGAGCGGGAAGAAAGCCTTGGTCTCACCCCCGACGAGGTGGCGTTTTATGATGCGCTGGCCAATGATGCAAGTGCGGTGCGCGAGATGACCGATGACACCCTGAAGGCTCTGGCCCGCGAACTAACCGAAAAATTGCGGGCTTCAACCACCGTTGACTGGCAGGTGCGGGAGAGTGTTCGCGCCCGGTTGCGGATTCTGGTTCGGCGGCTCTTACAGAAATATAAGTATCCGCCAGAAAAGTCCGATGCTGCCGTAAAACTGGTGCTGGAACAGGCCGAAGCCCTGAGTAATGGGTGGAGTAGTTGAGGATTGCGGGGGGGCTTTCGCCAAAAGATATCTTTCGCAACTCCCTACTTTTTCAACACCTTTGGCCGGTTTTGATAGAACACTACCCGAAGACCGCCTTTTGGGTCATTCATCACCTTCACATGCGAAAATCCGCGTTTGCTGTAGATCGTTTGAGGGTACGAATCACAGTAGAAGAGCACTTCGTACAGGTTCGGCGAGTCACTTAAGGCCGTTATAGTGCCTGCACTGATGGGCAGTTTGTCGCGGTTGGGGAGCGCGACAAAAAATGAACTATTTGGGGGGCATTTGGTGCCTTGCTCATAGACCTGTTGCAAATCGGTTTCATTGGGCAAAGACTGTTGTGGCTGTTGCTGAACGGGTTGTTGTTGCTGCTGCTGCTGTTGAACGGGTTGTTGCTGCTGCTGAACGGGTTGTGGCGGGTTGTTGTCGGTACCAACGGTTGCGGGCAGGCCGGTTTGGGGGACAGGCTGATTGGCAGTTGATGGCTGTTCCGGGCTTGATGCACTGGGCAGACGATTGGTGTTTGCCTGAGTAGGCACGTTGATCCGTGGCACCGGGCGAGGCTTAACTTTTTGCTTCCTAATCGGTTGGGGTCTGGTTGGAGGAGTCGGTTTTGTATTTCTTCCACTTGATTCTACAGCCGTTGAGGTGGCCCGTTTCTCAATTGCCTCCACGTGAATGGTTTTGGATTCGCGTGGCCCATCAAAATACAGCACAATTCGGGCTGCTTCAAGGCTAATGAGCGAATCGCGCTGGGCGGTGCTGGGCTTGAACGCCAGCAGAGAACGATTGAGAACCGCCTTCGCAACGGGCAGTGAATCCTTCTCGAATTCCCGGGTTCCCGGCGAAACAAAAAGGGCTTTAGCTTTATCGACAAGCGCGTTGAACTGGGCCTGATTGACAGCGTAGTTCACGCCAACTTCCTTACTGTTTCCTTCGTTCACGGAGGTCACATTGGCCTGATTCACAAATTGATAGATGGTCTCGTTGTTCGCTTTGTTGACCAGAAGGAGCAGATATTGTCGGGTAACGGTGCTATCTGGTATCCAATCAATCTGGAACAAACTGAAAGGTTTCATTAGCGTAGGAACCTCGCCAAAAGGGCTGAGAAGTTGCTGAACAGTTTTGGCTACTTCAGTGGCAGCATAGCCATTACCAAGCCGTTGCGTCCGTTCCAAAACAGCCAGGTTATAGCGGGACGTGTTCAGGTTATGCACGGCTTCAAACGTCGGTCGGTACGCCACCGAACGGGTCAAATCGAGTATTCCTGTTCCGTAGGGTTCCAGACTGCTTGGGGTTGCTTCCTGAAAGCTGGCCACCGCCCGGTTGTTGTAGAAAGCGGCACTGTCGGTGGCTGTAGCGTCGAGTCGGAAAAAGGGCAACAGAAATCCGGCAACCTGGGTGCGGGCTGGTGTCAGATACAACAATAGTGGTAGCAACAACAACACCAGCAACCCGGCGGGCTGATACTTGTTTTCGATCGTGTCCTGCCGCGCCAATCGCCGTTGAATGCCCTGATCCTTAACCAGATCGGGGTATTGTCGATAGGTCGACAACTCGCCCAGCTTCTTGTTGTTTAGGTGGTATTCCTGTTCCCAGAACCTCAGTTGCTGCTCCTCGTAGGCCACGCTGCCGGGCGACAGTTGCAGGTCGTTGAGCATGTCCACTACAGTTTGCCGGGCAACCGCTTCCACATCGGGCGACAACTCGGCCAGCAAATTGGCCCGGAGTGGTTCGGGAATCGAGTCCTGACGCAGCCAGGGCAAAGCCGTTAGTTTCAGAATATTGGTTGAGGTTACCAGGCCCTCCACCTTGAAATGAGTTTCCAGCGCACGCCCAATCGCCAGGGTCATGGCCCAGTCGGGAGTTGGGAAAACAGCCGTGGCACAGGCCCAGGAAAACAGCCATTCGCGTACCAATTCGGTTTGGTCGGTCCCCTGAATTTGCCCATTCAGGAAAGTACGAACCTCATCAATCGTTAGTTTCGCGGGATTCTGGCTGAAAATTCCGCGATTGGGTGTTCCGGGCATAACCTTAAACTGGCGCAACAATTCCTCGAACGAAGGCGTGTTGTCGGGTTGGCCGAGGTAGTCGCGGAGCAGGAATTGCCCATCGGGAGTGGCGGGGAGAAGGATGAAAAACCGGCTCAGAGCGGCTTCCAGATAATGCCAGTTGGCGGGATAAACGGGCGTGAGCAAGGCGCGGCTCGTCCATCCCGACAGAGCCTCCGCAGCCCAGCCCGCCACCTCGCCCGTGTCGTAGTCGAGCAGGCGGGTTCCTTCGGTCACCAGCACCAGGTAATGCGAACTGTAGAGTCGGAACAAGTCGCTGATGGGCAGGCCTTTCGGGTAGTTTTCGTTCCAGAGGTAACGCGGATCGGAGTGGAAAAAGAACACGTCCATCTCCACGCTCCGGGTAATCAGAACGCCCATTACATAGGCATACAGTTTAGCCTGTTGGTCATAGGCCGAACGGTCGTCGATCAGGATCAGGTAACGCGGGCGACGTTTGATGGCCTCAAACTGAACACTCGGCATCCCCCCATTCCGAATGGTTCGGCGAATGGTTGGCCCAATGGCCAGTACATGCCGCTCGCTTTCTTCGCGTTGCTGCAGTTGATGCGCCCAACTCACCAGCGAAGGGCTGGGCTGAATGGAATCGTCCTGTTGGGGGAAACTCAGAAAAAACGGCCCGCCCGAGGGTCGTTGGGCGGCTTGCGCCCGTTGCCGCCGACGGCGGAGCCACCACCATCCCCCTCCCAGCAACCCCCCGAGGCCCAGTAGCAACAACGGTACCCAATTAGCCAGTGTGTAACGGCTGGTTTCGGGCAGGCGCAAAAAGGGAAGGGGGGCGGGGTTGTACGTACTGCTGGTTGGTGTAGTGCTCGATTTTTCGGGACAACAGTTTCCACGAAGGGTCACGCGACCTAGTTCGGTCTTGCCCGTTCCATTCTGAAATTCATGCCGAACGGTGGTCAGGCTGGTTGAGAGCGGGGGCGTTCCATCCCCAAAATCCCATTCATAGGTCTGGGGGACAGGGCATGGATTCCGGTTCATAAACGTCACCGTATTGCCCTGAATTGATTTCACACCAACCCCAAACGAACAGGGCAAAACAGGTGGGGTCGGCGGAACTGGGACCGGCTTACTTTCCCGGTAAATTAAGACACCCAAAGCAAGAGCCAGTACGCCAATAATGAGTGCCTCAATTAACCCAAATGACCTGCCTGGTTTAGGTGAAATAAGGTCAACCGGCTCATGGTCAATTGGTTCGAGTGGTTCGGGTTGGGTCAACTGCCCTGCCATCACCGAGTTGAAAATGGCCCCAAAACGCTCCTGTTCGGCATCGGTGCAACACACAATCGGACCAATTAACTCACTAAGCGTTTGTAGATCAGCGGCATTAGTCTCGGGTGAAAGGCCATCGGAAAATACGGCTTCAGCCACCCTGAACACCCGTCCATACTGTGCCGGAGACACAGAAAACCCCTCCACTCGAAGTCGTTCGAGCAGTTCGCCAAGGGGGAGGTATTGGTTGAGTGTGTTGGTCATTTTAGAATTCACTCCTCAAACGGGCCAGATCATCGGGGTGTTTGGCCAGGATGCTGAGGCTGGAAGCGCGTTTGTCGGCAGGCAGTTTGGGAATCGTACTGTCGTTCAGGATGTCGTCTTTCAGCAAAAACAGCCAGCTAATGAGTTCGGCAGTGGCTGGTTTTTTCTTCAGGTTTATACCCCGCAGGGCCACAAACTTGGCCACATATTCGTCTAAACGCGCATCCACTTGTTGCCGCAGCAATTCGCTTTCCTGATATCGAGTTTCGCGGCCAAACACCTGCCGCGTCACAATTCGTTTGAGTTGGTCGGCTCCCGGAAACTCAATATGGTAGAACACGCACCGGCGCAGAAACGCATCGGGCAGGTTTTTTTCGGAGTTGCTGGTCAGGATCACCACAATCGGGTGGGCCGTGCCTTTGCGGAAGGGGCGGCTCTCATCTTCGCGAACGGTAAACTCGTAGCGGTCAAGCTCATTGAGCAAATCGTTGGCAAAATCGCGGGGGGCTTTGTCCACCTCGTCGATCAGCACCACCGAGCCTTTTGATAGTTTTCGGTCAATGCCCGGTAAGGGCCGGTAGCGGTCGGGAACGGGGTCGTGGCTTAACAAAATCGCCTGTCCCATTGCCTGGAGTTGAATAAAATCGGCCACATCGGGTGGCTCGGGCCGGTCTTTCAGGTGAGCCGCATGGAAATGGCCAAGCGCATCATAAGTATAAAAAAGGTCGGTGGCCGAAGACGTTGTTTTGGTCGAAAACTGAAGCGGTTTATCCAGAAAACCGCCGTTGGTTTGTCGGGCGAGGTCTGCCGCCAGTTTATAGGCCAATTGGGTTTTGCCGGTGCCGGGTTCGCCCGTCAGCAAGAGGGGCAGTTTGAGCAAAATGGCCGCCCGCACCGCATTGTCCAATCCCGATTCGATGATATAGTCGGTTGGGCTGGGTTGAAGCCGGGGTTGCCGAATGTCGGCATCCGTAAACGAGAAATGGTCTAAAAGTGGCATAGCGGTCAGGTGGGTTGCATGTTGGCTTTTTCGATGAGGTCGAGCAAATCAAGTTCCAGCGTTTCAACGTCTGATTGTTGATAGAGACTTTTCATCAGGTCGTCGGTGGGTTTATAGGTGGTAAACTTTCGATAATGGTTGATCATCCAATGTTTAATGTCGTCATTATTAGGCGTTTTTAGAAATTTATAATCCTTATTGATCACCCATAGTCGTGGACGTAGCGGCCCCTGACTCAATGGGTCAAAACGGGAAATAAGTTTTTTGAGTGGGGTACTCGAAAATGTATCCCAAAAAGACCGTTCCTGCTCGATAGCCCAGAAAAACAGATAACGGACTCGACCAGGCAGTGGCATAGATGTTTCGTTGAGAAACATAATGGTGTTTAAAATGGCTTGGGTTGTAGGTGCGGTAAGGTTTTTGGACGGCCCCCGAAAAGCAATGAGTGCGTATTCACGCGCAACTAAACAAGGTTGCTCGAAAAACTGGGTTCGCAGGGCTTCTGCGGTGCGTATATTGTCCTGTTGGCTCGGATCTTTCATAACCAGTACCAACAGTTTACGGAGAATCAACTCGACTGAAACATCACTTGCACTCAACTCAACAACCTCCTTACCGGCCGGGAAGTCTGTAAATGAATAATAGTACGATTCCTTATTGCGTAACTCAAGAATCTTTTCGTAAGCAAATTTTCTGATCAAGCCTTTAGGAGACTCCTGGCGTGCGCCCACCAACAGATAATGCTGAATTCGGGGTCGCTCCAAACTGAGTGCTGAAAAATACTCATAAAACGTATCAGAATAGGGAGCCTGATCGCGTTCAAAAATGTAGGCTTTTTCGGGATTGATTTTGGGTCTTTTAGCAACGACGGTTGGTGCCGGAAGCCAGCGGACATCCCCAATAATGACCGACCCATTGCCAGTTTCTTTGATGAAAAGCCCCCAAACCGGGGCAAGTGAGTCCTCAATATCTAAGCTGCCCCCACGAAATACGGTGCTTGTTTCGGCTACAGTTGCCGGCAGAAGTTTGCCTAATTCCTGCACACTTTTCACGGCCAGCACCGCATCGCGATAGGCGGTCAGAATGGGTTTGCCTCCCGCCAGAGACTGGTGGAGTCGGCTGCCAAAAAGCACCGCGTGTTTGTCTTTCACGGCGCAACTTGTAGCTACCACTACCGGGATTCCCCGGCCAAAAAACGTGCCGATCTGGGTTTGTGTGGAACAGCCATTCAGCACGGCGATCTTCAGATTCACCGCATACGCCTGAAGCAGTCCGGCAATACCATCGGGACCACCCGCCCCGTTACTCAACAGCAGCGTGTCGTGCCCCGCGTGCCCGCTGAAATGAAACAGCACAATCCGATTGCCATACGTCTCGATGTCGCGGCCCATCTGTTCGGGGGTCGACAGGCCACTGCCCCGCGCTACATATTGCACCCGGTTGGCCGTCACCAACGGCTCCCACGCAAGCTGAATGGCGTTTTCTTCCTGTTCGAGCATCGCCAGGTGTTCTTCGTCCTGGCTTTGCGCAAAATAGCAGAGTATAACCGGCAGTTCGTTCATGGTCGGGGGCTTGTGGGCAATTAGTCGCAGTTTTTTGGGAAATGGAAACAGCCCCTTAATTTGTCGATTTTATTCGTACACGTTGATAAAAAGGTAGTATTTGGTGGCCGGATTTAGTAAAAGGTGCCCAGCAAAGGGTGAAGAGTCTCCCTGAAACTTGGCGCGAAAGCCGTATCTTTGCATCCTCGAAACAGGTTCAGACGCATGAAACCATACCGCGTTTTACTCTATTATTGTTACACCACTATTGTCGACCCGGAAGCCTTTCGGGAGGAACATCACCTGCTTTGTCTCCAACTGAATCTGTTGGGCCGTATCATAGTCGCCCCAGAAGGTCTCAATGGAACGGTGTCGGGCCTGACCGCCGATTGTGAGACCTACATGACCCTTGTAAAGGCCGATCCCCGTTTCAATTCGCTCGAATTCAAGGTGGAGGAGCAGGATGCCCATACGTTTCAGAAACTGCATGTGCGGGTTAAAAGTGAGATTGTCCACTCTGATTTACCCGTCGACCCGCTCAAACAAACGGGCATTCACCTCGAACCCGACGAGTTTCGGCAACTCAAAAACGACCCCGATGTGGTCTTGGTCGATATGCGGTCGAACTACGAGCATTCGGTGGGCAAGTTCAAAGGGGCTATCACCTTCGACATGGAAAACCTCCGCGACCTGCCCGACCACATGGATGAAATTGCCCATTTGAAGCAGAAAAAAGTCATTACGTATTGTACGGGGGGAATCAAATGCGAAAAAGCCAGCGCGTATCTGTTGTCGCAAGGGTTCGAGAACGTGTATCAACTGCACGGCGGCATCATCAAATACGGTATTGAAACCGGGGGCGAAGATTTCGACGGTAAGTGCTATGTGTTCGATAACCGCGTGGCTGTTTCCGTTAATCAGGTGAACCCAACTGTGGTGTCAACCTGCCACCGCTGCGGTACGGCTTCCGATCGCATGGTGAACTGCTCAAGCCCGGCCTGCAACAACCATGTGGCTCTGTGCGAAGCCTGCGGCTGGGAACACCACGGAACCTGCACCGATGACTGTTTGAGGGACCCCCAACTTCGGGCCTACGACGGAACAGGGTATTACAGCAAAAGAACCGAAGGCTACACGCCCATGCAGGGCTACAAAAGCTTTGCCGGGAGCGTACTCAAATCATAAACAAAACACATGGCTGACCATAAGCCTCTGATTTTAGTGACCAACGACGATGGAATTACCGCGCACGGTATCCGAACGCTCGTTGAGGTGATGAAACAACTCGGCACGGTGATCGTGGTGGCCCCCAACAGTCCGCAGTCAGGAATGGGCCACGCCATCACCATTTCAAATCCGCTGCGGTTGTATCCAAGCGATATTTTCGGGGATGTTATTTCCTACGAATGCTCCGGCACCCCTGCCGATTGCGTGAAACTGGCCAAACACCACGTACTGAAAGACCGCGCTCCTGACCTCGTTGTGAGTGGTATCAACCACGGGTTCAACACCTCCATCAGTGTGTTGTATTCGGGTACCATGTCGGCGGCTATCGAAGCGGCCATTGAGGGGATTCCGGCCATTGGGTTCTCATTGGGCGATTTCAGTCGCCAACCCGACTTTTCGCACGTCCGCAACCATGTGTTGACCATTGCCCAGCAAGTGCTGGAACGGGGTCTGACCAAAGGCGTGGCTCTGAACGTGAATTTTCCGCCCCGTTCCGCCGAACCCTTGCAGGGCATTCGCATCTGCCGACAGGCTAACGCCAAATGGCAGGAGAGTTTCGATGAACGGCGCGACCCGCACGGTCGCCGGTATTTCTGGCTCAATGGCGAATTTGTGAATTTCGACACCCACGCCGAAGACACCGATGAATTTGCCGTAGCCAACAATTTTACTTCGGTAGTGCCGTGTCAGTATGACTTGACTGCCCACCAAACCGCCGAACAAATGCGGGAGTGGTTTTAATGTCGGATTTGGGATTTTGGATTTATTGCTGACGCTAGCCCACTCTTGCGCAAGCAACAAATCCTAAATCCGAAATCCCCAGTCCGAAATCCTACAACACTATGACAATCCTGGGAAATGTATTGAAGCGGGGAATTCGGTTGACGCAGATTGTACGTCGGCGACGAATGAACGTGCTGAAAATGCAACGGCAAACTTTTACAAAGCTAATTGGTAGAGCACGTTACACTGCTTTTGGAGAGCAGTATCAATTCGACGAACTGCTTCGCTCCGCTGAGTTTGGAAACGACCGCGAGTTCTACGAGAAATACAAAAAGCTCGTCCCGATTCACGACTACAATAAAATTTACAATGAGTGGTGGCACCGCTCCCTCGACGGGGAGAAAAACGTGACTTGGCCCGGTCGGGTAAAGCACTTCGCGCTCAGTTCGGGTACGTCAGAATCAGCCTCCAAATATATTCCCGTGACGAAGTCGATGGTGAAAGCCATTCAAAAAACGGGGGTACGGCAAATTCTGACCCTATCGAAATACCGCGAATTACCCGCTGCTACTTTTGAAAAAGGATGCCTGATGCTGGGTGGCAGCACCAAACTGGCTAACCGGGGGGGGCAACTCGTCGGCGATTTGAGTGGCATCACCACGAGTCAGATTCCGTTCTGGTTTCAGCGGTTCTACAAACCGGGCAAAGAAATTGCGCAGGAACGCGATTGGGCCTTGAAATTGGACGAGATCACCGAACAGGCCTCCCAATGGGATATTGGCTTTATTGCGGGGGTGCCGGCATGGTTGCAACTGCTGATGGAGAAGATCATAGCTCATTACAAGGTCAAAACAATCCACGATATATGGCCTAATCTGGCGGTCTTCTGCCACGGGGGCGTATCATTTGAACCGTATAAAAAAGGGTTCGAGAAGTTGTTGGGTAAGCCCATGATCTATCTCGAAACCTACCTGGCTTCGGAAGGATTCATTGCCTATCAGGCTGACCCTAACGTGGAAGGAATGCAGTTGGTGCTGAATAATGGCCTGTTTTTTGAGTTTGTGCCCTTCAACGAACGCAACTTTACGGCAGACGGCGACCTCACGCCAAACCCCAAAACACTCATGATCGACGAGGTGGAAGAGGGGCAGGAGTACGCCCTGCTTATTTCGACCTGTTCGGGCGCGTGGCGGTATTTAATTGGCGACACCATCCGGTTTACCAGTAAACGGCGGGCCGAAATTATTATAACCGGCCGCACCAAACACTTCCTGAGCTTGTGTGGTGAACACCTCTCTGTCGATAATATGAACAAAGCGGTTGAGCTGGTTTCCAACGAGTTAGGGATCACCGTTAAAGAGTTTACGGTGGCGGGTCTCACCTTCGACCGGGAATTTGGCCATCACTGGTACATTGGCACCGACGATGCTGTTGATGCCGAAATACTCCGGCTGCGCATCGACCAAAAACTCAACGAGCTGAATGATGACTATGCGGTGGAGCGTAAACACGCGCTCAAAAAAATGGAACTGACCGTTGTTCCAACGAAAATATTCTACAAATGGATGGAGTCAAAAGGCAAGTTGGGAGGTCAGCATAAATTTCCCCGCGTCTTGAAAAAGGCACTGGTGGCCGATTGGCAGGGCTTTTTGGAGAAATAAGTAAAGTATAATGCGTAATGATGAATTTGCTGACCGGCATTAGGCATCCACCATTACGCATTCTACTTCACTTCTGCCAATTGCTGTATGTTGCGCTTGGTATCGATTTTTGCGGCTTTAGCAAGTTCCAGTGCTTTCTGGGCTGCTTTTTGAGCCTCGGCGTTTTTGCCAGCCCGGTGTTGGGCCGCGGCTAATTCATAATACAAATCAGCTTGTTCGGGGGGAGTTGCCTTGTTGGTGGCTAAGGCCTTGGTGATCCATTTGATCACCGTTGGTACGTCGCTCGGATCGGGGCTTTGTTTGTTGAACAGCCGCGAAATATATACGTATTCCGGTATCGACAGGGGGAAACTGGTTGCCTGAGCATCCATCCGGGCGACAGCCTTAGCTGTTTGTTTTGCTCTGAAATAAGCATTCACTTCAGGGAGCAGCGTTCGGTTGGCGGCCACCTTGGGGTCGATGCCAATCTTCACCAAACTGTTGCGCACCTGCATGATTTTGGCCGCCGGAAACTGTGCTCCACGTCCACTGAAAAGCGTTGACATCAGGATGTTTTCGGCCACGTTGCGGGTTTCATCTGCCCCATAGGCTTTATACTGCCCTAAATTATTGATCAGGTTTTGCGCCAGTGGATTGTCCATGTCCATCACCAGTTTTTGCAGGACTAACCAGTTTGTTTGGCTGGCTAACTGATTCACAGGTTGTAGACGGGCGTATTCTTCCATCGCTTTGATGTTGGCCACGGTGTCGGTGGTGACTTTGGCAAACATCCCATAATCAATCAGGAAATTAGGGTTGCGGTCGCCGTTGACAAACCGTTGGCGAAATTTCTGGCTCCGGGCATTAGGGTCGAGGGCCTGGGTGCCATGTCGAATAACCTCATCAGCCGAGTTGTTGCTCATGGCCATGTGGATGAGGTTCTGCTGGGCATCAAAATACAGAAACAATGGCAACGAAGGCACATATAACTTGCGTTTGGTGAGCCATGCCTGGGTTGCTTTGTTCATCAGATCCACTTTCGTATTGACGAACTTCCCGTTATAAAACTTACCCACCCGACTGTCAGCCAAAGTGGGTATAAAACTCTGGCAGATGTGACAGGTAGGCGAGTAAATCTCTACGAAAACGGGCTTGCCCGCCTTTCGGGCCGTGGCGAATACCTGCTCTATTGGTTCGCTTTTAAAGGCAATACCCCCTTTCTGAGCAATTGCAGACACGATGCTCAGAATGACCAGCAAAAACGCGGTACTAATACATTTCATTTCTTACAGCATCCGTTTTACCAACTGCTCCACCGAAATATTCTCCGCTTCGGCTTTGAAGTTCCGTACCACGCGGTGACGCAGAATCGGCAAGGCCACCGCCCGGACATCCTCAATATCAGGGGAGTATTTGCCGTTGAGCAGGGCGTTGCATTTGGCGGCCAAAATCAGGGCCTGAGAAGCGCGTGGACCTGCACCCCACTCAAAATAATTGTTGGCATCGGGCGAGGCCATCTCCGTGTTGGGGCGGGTTTTATGAACCAGCTTGACAGCATACTCAATTACATTGTCGACCACCGGCACCCGGCGCACAAGGTGCTGAAACTCCATAATTTGCTCGCCTGAAACGATTTTGTTGACCACCGGCCGCTGATCACTCGTGGTGCTTTTTACAATGTCCAGTTCCGACTGATAGGAGGGGTAATCGAGCCAGATATTGAACATAAAACGGTCGAGCTGGGCTTCGGGGAGGGGGTAGGTTCCTTCCTGCTCGATTGGGTTCTGCGTGGCCAACACGAAAAAGGGCCGACCGAGGCTGTATTTCTGCCCGGCAATGGTCACGGCATATTCCTGCATGGCTTCGAGCAGGGCCGACTGGGTTTTGGGCGGGGTCCGGTTAATTTCGTCGGCCAGAATGATGTTGGCAAACACAGGACCTTTAATGAACTTGAAGTTACGTTCCTGATCCAGCGTTTCGGACCCTAGAATGTCGGAAGGCATCAAATCGGGGGTGAACTGAATCCGATTGTAGTCGAGATCGAGGGCACTGGCAATGGTCTGAATAAGCAAGGTTTTAGCCAGGCCCGGCACACCCACAAGTAAACAGTGACCCTGGCAAAATATGGCGGTCAACAGCAGCCGGACGGTATCTTCCTGACCAATGACCACTTTTGAGATTTCACTTTTAAGCTTTTTGTAAGAATCGTTGAGGGCTTCGGCAGCCGCGACATCAGAGGTGTAAGGCATGAGTTAATGGAAAATGAATAATTATTAATTTCCTGTTCCCGCGCCGGATGCACTGGTTTGGGAGGAGCCGAAGACGCGGCAAGCGTTAAATTCGGGGTCAACTATGATAAACACATCGCTCACCGATTTACGGAACCAGTCGTCGATGGCACGATTCTTTTTATTGGCCATGACAATGTTCTGCAATTTCTCGAAGTCGAGTGTGTAATTGGCCGTATGTGCGGGTGTTTTGCTCTTGAAATACAACAGGCGCATCGCACTTTTACCGTCTTCGGTACGATAAGGTAAGGGGGCTGAAATGCTACCCACTTTCATGGAGTCGAGCATCGAGAACATGGCATATTCCATGGTTCCGTCCATCGCTAGGCGCGAGCTACCCGACTGAGGATCACGAAGCAGGCCACCTGCATCGGCAGAATTCTTATCTTCTGAAAAATCTTTGGCGGCTTTGGCAAACTTCAGCGTGTCGGCCACAATCAGAGTGCGCAGACTGTCGAGGAAACGGGTTGGTGAAGTCAGATCGAGTCGGTTATAATCGGGTCGGAGCAGAATGTGCCGGGCGTGGTATTCGGCCCCGCGTGACTCGATCATTTTGATCAGGTGAAAACCAAATTCCGATTCAACTACGTCCGACATTTCGTTGGGTTTCAGTCTCAGGGCCGCGCCTTCAAACGGAGCTACCATGGCCCCGCGTTTGGCAAAACCGAGGTCGCCCCCATTCTGGCCTGACCCAACGTCTTCAGAAAATTCTTTAGCCAAGGTCGCGAAATCTTCACCTGCTTCAACCCGCTTTTTAATGTCTAAAAGCCGCTGCCGTAGCACTTCTTTCTGCTCTTTGGTGGCCTTGGCAAACCGGACAATCTGCCCGATTTCTACTTCGGCGGGCATGTAGGGCAAACTATCTTTTGGAATACCTTCGAAGAATTTCTTCACATCGCGGGGAGTCACCTTAATGTCGTTGGTGATTTTGGCCTGCATTTTCTGCACAATCAACTGATCTTTCACCTGGGTGCGCAGTTCGCTTTTGAGCAGTTCAAGGCTTTTACCGTAGGCTTCCACAATGTTTTTCTCGGAGCCAAACTGCTGCACCATATACGACATACGGCTATCCAACTGGATGTCAACTGATTTATCATCGACAACAACTGAGTCGATTTCGGCTTTGGCCAACATCATCTTATTGATTACCAGGCTCTCCAATACCTGGCATTTGGGTGGTGCAGGCTGGTTTTGCCCGACATACGATTGTAACGTTTCCTCCAGATCGGACCGAAGCACGTAGTAATTGTCGATCTTGGCGATGACTTTGTTCAGGCTGATACCCTGTCCCTGTCCGAAGGCCATACCGGACATCAGCAAGCTACAAGCCACAAAAAAAGTATGAATCAGTGTTTTTCTCATGCAATCAAAAAGAGTCCTTATTGGCTCTGCTACAAAAATAACGCCATCTGCCTGTTTTTCGACGTAGGGGGGGGCTTAAATATTGTTAAGAACTACTCCCTATTTCATCAACTTCTGCATTTCGGCATCGTTTACCTTCACGGGGTAACGTTGGCGGAGGGTCGCTAACCACTGTTTTTCCAGAATTGCCTGGTATTCGTTGATGACCGTTCCCCGCGCTTCGTTGAACGTTTTCAGGCGGGGCGGCTCAACGCGAAGCACCGTTATCTGCACAATCTTGTTGCCATCGGGCGTGGTGGTTGTAGTAGGTTTCCAGGGAAAAGCGTCCAGATAGGCGTTGGTGCCACGGGTGAAAATCCCCTCGGTGATGGTCACTGAATTGGGTTTGGTAGCATTGATCGCTTTTGCCAGGTCTTGTTTACTGGTCGAGAAAAATTGAAACGTCACCTGTTGGGGGTTCGTTGCATTCCCAAAGGATTTGTTGTCTTTCTCCATGATTCGGGTCAGGGCAATGCCACTGCGAGTGAGTGAGTTGACCACCGACCGGATGCGCCCTGCCGATACGGAGTCCGCTTCGCCGGCGGCATGACCACCCGACACTTCCACCAGATAGTCGGGGTTGCGGACCATCGTCACCAACAATTGGTACATATTGTCGCGCTGACTGGTCGGAATAGCCGTTTCGTTGGGGCCAAAGGTGACGGCTGCCCCCGCCCGGCGGAGTTGGTAGGGGCTTGTTTTGAGGGTCTCGTTCACTTGTTTCAGCACGTTTTCGTTCGCTGCTTCAACAATTACGGCCACGGCGCGTTCGGGTTGTTTGTAGCGATCTTTGTTGGCTTCATAGTGTTGTTTTTGCCCGGTCGAGTCGGTCATGGAGCGTTCCCACACGTTCTGTTCCATCATATCCGACAGCAATACGCCATCGCGGATCTCGGTCAGCAACGCCCGAAACTCCGGTGATTTCCGGTCGAGGTTTTGCTCTTCAATGGTCATCAACTGGTCGCCCACAAACCGGTTATACAGGCGTTGCATCACCACCACGGGCGCGGCTCCGGGTTGGCGGGGCGTTTGTTTCTGCTGGGCATACTGCACGAACTGCTGCACCGTAAATGACTGGTTGCCAGCCGAAAAAAGCGGCTTATTGAGTAAGTCAGCATCACTTATCGAAACGGCTTTCCACTTTCCCTGCACCAGGTTACTGTCGGCTTTGGCCAGCACGGCAGCGAGGGTGTTTTTGTTTTCGGTGATGGCATAGTCCTGGCGCAACCGCTTGTCGGAAGCCTGCCGCAAGGTTTCGGCGCGGGTGTCGGTCACCACTTTTTGCCGGAGAGCGGGGGCCAGTTCATTATACGATTCAATGGGTTTGCGGGCAATCAGTTTCAGAATATGCCAGCCATAGTTGGTCTGAACCGGTTTGGAGTAGCTGCCGGGTGTTGTCAGGGCAAAGGCGGCTTCCTCAAAAGCAGGCACATTGCGGCCCGTCTCGAACAGGGGCAAAATGCCGCCGTTGTTGCGGGAAGTGGCATCGTCGGAGGTTTCCCGAACCAACATTTCGAAGGATTCACCTTTCTCGAGCCGGTCATAAATCGCGTCGATGCGGGCTTTCAGGGCCTGTTGCCCGGCGGGGTCTGCCGATGGACTCAAGCGCAGCAGAATATGCGCTACCTGGACTTTTCCCCGGCTTGGTCGACGGTCGTTTACTTTAATAATGTGGTAGCCAAAGCGGGTTCTGATCGGAGCCGAAATGCCGCCGATGGGGGTGGTGTAAGCGGCAGTTTCAACCGGATAGACCGTGGCAAAGGCCGTGAAATAACCTAGATTTCCTCCTTTGGCGGTACTGTTGACATCTTTAGAAAACTGTTTGGCTAAGGCCGCAAAATCTTCACCAGCCAACGCCCGCTTTTGAATGGCGAGTGCTTCTTCGTAAGCTCTCAGGGTATCGGCGGGCAGAGCTTCGTCGGCAACGGGAATCAGGATATGCGACGCGCTGACCTCCTGCTGCATCCGCTGATGGGCTTCGTTAGCCAGTATTTCAATAGCCGATTTGTCCATTAAGTAGTTCTGAGCCAGTTGCTTCCGGTAGGTAGTCATTTCCTCCCGGAACCCCTCGGTGGTGTCGTTTCCAATGGATTCGGCTGCCAGCACCTTCAGTTTCATGTTGGTGTAGAGGTCGAAATACTCCTTAATATCCGTGCGTTGCGCTGAATCGCCGTTTGTCTGGTTCTTGGTAAACGACTGAAAAAAATCATCAGTCGAGAAAGCCCGGTCGCCGAGGGTCAGAATTACGGGTTGGGGCGGGGCCGGTTGCTGGGCAACCGGAGCAGCAGTTTTACAACCCGAAAAACCGGTGGTTAGCAGTCCTAAATAAAGGAGATAACGAGACGTAATAGCAGACATCTAATAGAATTAATGACTAATCAAGTAACAAATATACCGCCTTTTCAGGGATAACCGATTGGTTTGTTAGCGGTTTTAACCAATTGGGCATGGTTCACCGGAGTTCGTCGAGTAATCGGAAATAGCGTAATTTCTCATCATTAACCGTATTCAGGCCGTAACTGGCGAAAAAGTGAGTGTTATATTGGTCTGTACCGAGATTATCGGCAAGGCTACGGGCGCAGAGGGCTAAATCCTGGTATCGGTCGCCAACTCCCAGCGTACCAAGGTCGATGAAACCGCTCAGGTTCCAGTTGTCGAACAGGATATTGGGTAGGCAAAAATCGCCATGCGTAACCACCCAATCATCATTTACGGGCTTTTCAGCTATAAGACGCTCCAGAATCTGACTGGGATGTTGCCCCATGTTTTCGTCATCAAAATCGTCTGTATCAATCAAACCAAGCCGGACATAATTGGCTACTTCCTCAATTTTGGTATCGGTTCGTTGATCGAAGGGGCAGGTCTGCGGATCGAGTGCGTGTAGGAGCTGCAAACTTTCGCCCAACACGTGGGCCAATCGCTTCGGGTCTGATCGCCAGTAGCCATCAGAGGCAGGTAAGCCGGGCAAGGCCCTGATAAGCAAATAGTCGGTTGCGTTGCTTCGCTCGAAATAAATTACTTCTGGGGCCGGTAAATACTGGCCAAGCCATACTAAAGCATTAGCCTCGGTTTGCAACCCACCCCACGGCTCTATCGCGCTTATTTTTAGATAGAATGCCTCCTTGCCTTGAACCAGAAACGTTTGCGCTGCCGACTCGCCCAGCGTGTCGGCTTGCCAGTTTGTGTTGGCTATCAGGCGTTTCAGTTCAAGGGGGAGCGTGTTCAATAGCATTTCTGGCGTGTTCACTGCTTGTTGTTTGCTGTTCATTGGCCAACCGGCTCCTGTTGGCTTAAACAATGAAAACTTCCTAATCCCCAAACGATGTCGGTGGAGTCGATGCCAACAACGGGACGGTCGGGGAAGCACTGACCGATGATGTCGAGTGCCCGTTGGTCGTTGGCGCAGCGGAACGTGGGGACAATCACTGCGGCATTGGCGATATAGAAGTTGGCGTAGGAAGCGGGCAACCGCAAACCATCACTTTCGACGGGGTCGGGCATGGGCAGTTCCACAATGGTCAGTTGCTTGCCGTTGAGCAGGCGCATTTGCCGGAGTTCGTGGTGAATTTCCTGCAAGGGGGCATAGTTTGCATCGTTCTTATTGAGTTCGATAGCCGCAATCACGGTATCTTCGTTCACAAACCGAACCGTATCGTCGATGTGGCCATCGGTATCGTCACCCACAATGCCATCTTCCACCCACAACACCTGCTGAACACCGTAATAATCACACAAATACTGCTCGATCTGCCCCTGATTTAACGTCGGATTGCGGTTTTTATTGAGCAAACACGCCCGGCTCGTCAGCACCGTGCTGGCCCCGTTGAATTCCACCGAACCGCCTTCCATAATGATGCCCGGCGACACGTAGGGCAGTTTGCGGTAATGGGCAATCTGAACCGGAATCAGGTCGTCGCGGTCGTAGGGCGGGTATTTGTTGCCCCAGGCATTATAGCCCCAGTTCACGATCATCCGCTCGTGAGTGCCGGGCTTAGTCAGGAATGCCGGGCCGTGGTCGCGGCACCACGAATCGTTGGTAGGGTGGGATAGGAGGGTGATATTGGTCATGTCGGCCCCGGCCAACAGCAGGCGCATTTTGGCGGCCTGTATCACCAGTTCGTTTTGAGCGTTGATGCACACCTGCTCACCCTGCGCAATGGTTTTGATGAACTCGATATAGGCCGGAAACATCAACTCCTGCCGCTCCCGCGACCACGATGCCTCCGTGTGTGGCCAACTCAGCCAGGTAGCTGCGTGTGGGAGCCATTCCGCCGGAAATGAGAACCCCTGGGCAGCAGGCGAGGTGGACGTAGGTGTTAGAAGTACTTTATCTTGTATAATCATTTATTTAGCGACATATTCGGCCACAAAATTACAAAAAGGTATGAGCTTCCGTTTTTTAGGGCTGGTTATAGGATTAGTTTTCCTGTTGGCTCCCTTACAATCTGTATCTGCCCAATCGTTTTACAGTCCATCTGCCGAAGACACACTGGTTCGCGAAGTCTGGCGACCTCAGCAGCTTATGCCCGGTGCAAAGCCCGCCGATAACGAAGCGTTTAAATTTACTTACCTGACCTTTGCCGATCTGGCTCGTTGGCAGGAGCAGGGCAACCCCGTCAGGGCCATTCAGATCAACGACAATGTGGCTTCACGGGGCGGTTGGGCCTATTTAAGTAAGCTGCCCAATTTGCAGTATATCAACTATACCGGAGAAAAAACGGAGTCGATGGACTCCCTGTTTCGGTCTGTTTCGGGTTTGCCGGTTCGCTATGTTAGCGTAATGCCCAGCTACAATGGTTCTCCTATCAAGACGACACTGGTGATACCCGGCAGTATAAAAAACCTGTCTAAACTGGTTCGACTGGCTCTAAATGGAGTGGGTCTCGATCTCGAAAAGAGTTTGGTAGCCGTAGCCGAAATTCGTTCGATCCGCCAGTTGGAGCTAACAATCGGGGGGAATCAGGTTGGTGGGCAAAATCTCTTTAAGCAACTGGCCCGGGTGCCGGATGCGCTGGGCCAACTCACTCAGCTAACCAAACTCCAACTAAGCACCTTGGGAAAGGGGATGGCCAATACCCCGATTGTTGGACGATTGACTGGGTTACAGAGTCTTCAAATCAATGGATATGGCGGGAATGAGCCGGTTGTAAAAGCAGAGCAACAGGCGTTTAGTAAGGCGTTGCTTGCCTTAACCAACCTTCGGGAAGTGGCACTGCCTGCTGACTGGCTGGATGCTGCTTTCGCCCCAGACTGGACTCAGTTGCAAAATCTTACACTGACTACCTACGGTGAAAAAGAAGCCCTTTCGTTCAATTTGGGGCCACTGCCTTCGCTCGAAAAACTCAATCTGCAAAACGTAACCCTGGTTGGTGATTTATGTGCATCCACCAAACTCATTCAGCTTTCGTTGGGTGAAGCCAATTTAAAGCAATTTCCCGATTGTATTGGTCAACTCAAAAATCTTCAGACGCTGTCCATGTCAACCAGCATCTTACAAACGGTGCCACCCAGTATTGGCGAACTGAGCAGTTTAACAGCACTGTATTTATCGGGGAAAGGGATCGACTCACTGCCCGACGTGTTTGGTAAACTGACCCAGCTTAAAACACTTGTTGTAAGTAACAGTCAACTCGAAGTATTACCGCCTTCGGTAGGGCAACTGAGGCAGTTAACCAACCTGAATCTCGCCAACAATAAACTCACTCAACTTCCCGAAACACTCGATAAACTGAATCAACTCCTAACGCTGAATGTGTCTGATAATCAGTTGACAAGCCTGCCAGAAAGACTCGGTAATCTGGCTGGGCTTCAGGTGCTGATGGCCGCCAATAACCAGCTTGAACAACTCCCCTCGACCATTGGCAACCTGTCAAAACTGAACCTGTTAAGTATCAATAAAAACGCGCTCAGGACGTTGCCCGCCAGTATTGGGTCGTTGGATTCGCTAAAAGACCTATCGATTGATAACAATAAACTCACCGCATTGCCCCCCACAATTGGGAATCTCCGGGGGTTACGGTCGCTGTGGGTGAACAACAATCAACTCACAGACTTGCCGGAGTCCATTGGCAAGTTATCGGCCCTGCGTTCCTTGCAGCTATCGAACAATCCGTTTGTAGCCTTGCCAACAACTTTTGGAAGTTTGACGGCCTTGACGACACTGTCGTTCAATAGAACAAAAATCAGAATGTTACCGCCGAGCATCGGGCAGCTCCGTTGGCTTGAGTCTTTGTGGATTTCGGAGAGCGAACTTCTGACGCTTCCCCCCGAAATTGGGAACTGCCACGAATTAAGGACCATATCCCTGCATCAGAACCCATTGATTGGCTTGCCAGAGTCGGTAGGAAGGTTGCAGAAATTAACGAATCTCTCGATAAGCGGGCCCCGTAATGTTCTTTCCAAACTTATGGATTTACCTGATAGTCTTCGGTTTTGTGCCGCGCTGACTATGCTTGAGGTGAGTAACTTTCCCAATTTATCGGCGAACGAAGCCATGGTGAACCTACTCAAATTACCCGCCCTGACACAATTAACCATTTCGCAGACACCACTTAACCTATTACCTACCACTGGCTGGAAAGAGTCAAAAATCAGTATGCTTCAACTCCATAGCAATGGCCTGACCGAACTCCCCCCGGCCCTGCTTGAGGCTCCCAACTTAAAAGCTATTTCACTGTTCGGAAACCCGCTGCCCCGGTCGTTGGCTACATCGTTTCAGAGCGTCGAGCAGTTGCGGGTGGGCATGGCCGAAGCGGGTTGGGTGTCGTTGGATAATCTGCCTAAAACAAGTTGGCCCATTGCCCAGGCCTATCTGCAGTCGGCGGCCCGCAAAGGCTGGACTCGTGACTGGACGGGAGTAGCCGATGATGTAGAAAAAGCTCTGGCCTATGCCCCCGACACGGCTGTTGCACTGGTATACGCCTACCGGGCGGAGGTTGCTCTGGGACAAAAGCAATACGAAAAAGCCATTGCCGACTTCGACAAGGCTCTAGTGAATTGGCCGTTATTACGAGTTTCACTTCCGCAATTTGGGCGGGTGTCTGTCGAGACATCGAAGAAGCTAGGGCAGGCTGTCTGGTGGATGCGTAAAGGAATTGCCCAACGCGGGTTAGGTCAACTAGATGCAGGGTTGTCTTCTATTAATCAGGCTGTTAATTTGTTTTCGCTGGTTCAGGACAGTTCAATGGAACGGGCTGTATCACAAACCGAAGCCCAGCTTTTTACCGAGCAAGGCAACACGCTGGCTCTAAAAAGTCGTTTTATCGAAGCTGATTCGGCCTACAGCCGGGCCATGAAAGCCTACGAAGCCCTGCCCTACCCGGAGCCAACTAGTCAACTAACCCTGGTTGAATTGGGCATTGTGACGGGGCAATACGACCGTGCCCGCAAAGCCCTTGACCGTATTCCTGCTTACTGGCAACGCGATGACAACGAGATTCTGTTCACCTATCTGGCCAATGTGCTGAACGTGGCCGAAGGCAAATTGACGGGGCCAGAAGCCATTCAGTCCTTACAAAAGAACATCGCCAGTTCGCCAGGCCGGATCGCGAACTGGAGTTTCGACCTGTTTGAGGGCTGGTTGAACCGCACCACCCTTCCCGCCGAAAAGCGCGATGCCCTGCGCGAGCTGACAAAAATGGCAAAGGAACGGCAATTGAAAATGGATTGATTACGGCTTTACTGCCGCATCCGGCGCGGGCCATACCAGAGCCAGAACCCCGTGATCGTCAGGGTAAGTAGCCCCAAACCGGCCATGCTCGTAAACAGTAGTTTGATAGCATCGCTGTCGGTGCCGAGGAGTTTGTCGAACAGGCTACCGTCGTGCAGGTTTTCGATCCAGTCGGCCGTTCGGCGTTCGAGCATCAGCACCTTGCCAGTGGTGCCATCAAGTTGAATTCCCCAGTAATGATCGGCAAATACAAACTTGACCACGCCTTTTTGTGGGCGGGCATCAATGCGATCGAGGGTGGGAGAGAGGTCGGCAGAAATGGAGTCGCGGAGGGTTCGGATGGCAATCTGTTGGAGGCTGTCGATGGGGAGCCACGTTTTCAGATCGTCGGAAACGCCGGTCTGGGTTTTTGCCAGAATCAGCCCACCCGACTGTTTTTTCCAGCCTAACAACAAGCCCGTCAGCGAAACAATCAGCAGCAACGAGCCGGCAATAAGGCTCACGGTGCGGTGCCACTGCCGGAACTGGCGCAGGGTGTGGGCCGACTTTTTTCGGTCGGTTGAGCGGGGAGAGTTGGTCATTGTTAAAACATCTTACTCCAGGCAAACCGAATCAGCACCAGTGTCAGCACAAATCCGACTATAATATACGTGAACGGTACGTAGGTGAAGGCCACCAACCGGAGCCGATCTACAAACCACATGATGCCGATCAGGGCAAAAATCAGGGTTAAAAAACCCGACAATCGGCCGAAACCCGGAATATAACTGAATGGGATTTTGCGCTTGATCAGCATCAACGTAGCCACCATTGTCAGGAACGGCAATACCTGGATGGCGAGGTTCATGGCCCAGATGCTCTGCCGCTCAAACAGGAACAGATAAATGTTCAGGGCGAGCGCGAAGATGCCCGGAATGCTGGCGGCATAGACCAAAACGGCATACACATACCGCCATTTCCAGATTTCCTCGGCGGTGCTGCCCGACCACATATTCACCAAGAATGTGATGGCTGGAATGGCCAATAAAAACAAAACGGCCACCTCCGAGTGCGCCGTAATGTAATTGAAAAAGTCAAGGAGGGTCATGGAGGTGAAAGGGCGAAAGAGCGAAAGAGTGAGAAGAGGGGTTGAGATTGGTTGCCGCTCTTTCACTCTTTCGCTCTTTCACTCATTTATTTTAAGGTCAATAAATACCCAATCGTGAAGTTTGCGTCCCAGTCGAAAACGAACTGCTGGCAGCCGGTGGCATCGGCAAGGGCTTTGTAGATCACCAGACCGGCTTTTTGCTTGGCGTTCTCGCCTTTGTAATCGGCCGGGGCTTTCAACACGGTGTAGCGTTCTTTGCCGTTACGAACCTGCTTGGCCAGTTCAAACGGGATACCACCGATGATGAACCCCGTTTTGCGCTGACCAGCCGGAATCTGTTTGGCTTTAGCAGTCACGTCTTCGGCAACTTTGGCATCGTCAATTCCATTCTGGTAATACTTGGAACCGTAAGCTTCCAGTGCCTGCACCGAGCCACCACTGCGCCATGAAATCTTGGTGTTGCCCGAGCCAATGTCGGCTACAAAGGCGTTGCTGTCGAAATCGGAGGGCAACACTGCCCTGAGAGCCAGCCGGCCTTCCTGCTCCGCCGTAACGGTGTTTACCACGTAGTTCAGCGACTTCAACGCCCGGATAATTTTTTGGGTTACCTCCGCTTTGGCGGCCCCTGAGCTAATCACAAACTGAATGTCGCGGCCACCTACGCCAAAATCAAGCATGTTGCCAATGTACTTTTTCAAGCCCTCACGCACATCCTGATCAGTTGCCATATTCTCCGTAACCAGACTGTTGCCGAACTCGGCCTTCTCTAATTTCCAGCGTTTCTGATCATCAATACGGACAATGAACGAGTTGAAGCCACTGGCTCCCAACTCCACCACGCCCTTCAGTTTTCCGTTAACCGGCTCCGGGGCTGTGTAGGTAAAAGCAGGGCGCGGACCATTATCCGATGCTGCCGACGAGTTGCCCGACCCACCGCCGTTATCCGAGGCTTCGTCGGAAGCAGATGAAGTGGCTTCGTCGTTGTTCTCACCGGGCAGCGTTGGCGAATCGGCAGGGGTTTGGTTGCCTTCCACACCCGACGATGAGCCGGTTTGTTCGGTGTCCTGATTGCCCCGCATTTTCTGGAGCCATTCATTGCCGCCAAGGGCTTTAAAACCGAAGTAAAGTGCAGCCAGTACAATGGCTGTAATGAAGAGCCTTCCGGCTACGGTTAAGCGTTGCATGTGTTTCTAGTCTAATAGATTTTTATAATTCTGATCCTTGGGGGCGTTCATGACGCGGGTGGTGGGTTGCGGTTCGGGCGCGTCGAGCTGAATCAGTTTGAACTCGCCCTGGTTGTAGGAGTCGAGCAATGCCTGCCCTTTGTCCGACAATAAACCGTTCTGAATATCGACCCCGTTGATAAAGTCCATCGACAGGTCCATCGCCCGTTTCATCTCGCCAAGTTTTTTGCTCATATCGTCCTGGATATACTCCATCGACTCATCGAAGTAGAACTTCTTGTCGGGGTCGCCCTTGAAAATGCTGACCGCTGTGCGGAGAGCGTTCGAGCTTTCCTTCACAATCTGGTACTCGGTCTCCTTCAATTTGACCTTTATTTCGGTCTCCTTGATGATGTATTCCGCGCTTTTGTTCACCTTTTCCATGAATTCCAAAACAGTTTTCATGTTGCGTTGCAGCGGCAGCAGCTTCTGGTTCATTTCCTGCAAACCCGCGCCCTCCATTGTGGCCAGCGAAGCGGCTTCGCGCATACCGGGTTTGTCGGTCATGGAGTTGGCTTTGTTGGCTTCGGCAAATTTCTGCTTGATCTCCTCGTTGTTCTCGTTGATCTTCTTGTTCAGTTTCACCAACTGACCGGCTAACTGGTCGATTTGGCCGTTCATTTTCTGCCGTTTGTCTTTCAGATCATCTACGTAGATCTTCATGATCGCAATGGGGTTCAGTTGAATGATAGTGCCGGTCAGGCTCCGCATCAGCGATTTGAACAAAAAGAACACGCCCGTCCGAATGTCTTTGCTGGTAACCAGGAAAACCACTAACGCCAGCACCGCCAGCAAGCCGCCGAGGTAGAGCGTGTTTTCGGTGACGCGGATCAGCCACGCCAAAATGTCGTTGATCCGATAAAGGAACACACCGCCGACAGCCAGCATGAAAATAAGGCCCGCGATACCTTCCGGACGGCTCCAGAAGGAGCGTTTATCCGCATCGGTGTTGGCGTTGCCGCCTAATTGAGAAAAATCTGGGGTTGCCATAAGTGAAAGAGTGAAAGAGCGAAAGAGTGAAAGAGTGCAAAATGTCTGTAGCAATTTATCGCTCTTTCACTCTTTCGCTCTTTCGCCATTATTTTAGGTACGTTTGAATTTTTGAAACATCATTTTTGATCTGCTCGGTAAAGCTGGCGTAGGTAGCTTCGAAATTGCTCCGATTTTGGGTCAATTTAGTGCTTTGCTCCGTGATTTCACCACCAATGTTAGCCAGTCGCTCGTTGTTGGCGTTGATTCGCTTTTGCAACTCGGCAATTTGCTTCGTGGCTGCTTCGTTGTCGGCCAAAATGCTTTTTTGTTCATTTTGCAGCCCACCAACCCGCTCGTTCAGGGCGGTTTCAACGCTTTTCAGAAATAAATCGCGGTCGGTGCTGAGGGCCGTGAGATACTGGTTGGCGGTGCTGGTGAGCAACTGCACCGACACCCCACTGGCCATGGCCCGGAAACTGGCCCAGGCTGCCTGATACCGTTTGTCTTCGGGTAAACCCAGGTCGGCAAGGTGGCGTAATGTTTCGCGAAACTCAAAATAGTCCGGTCCCTGCACGTTGGCTTTGGCAAGCACTTCGGTAAAGTGCCCGGCAAATTTAGCGTCCACCGTGCCAGGGACAGGGCGGTCCGTCGCTACGGCTTGGGGCGCGTAGCCCGGCGAACTGCCCGGTGGCGAGGGGGCCGGATTACCCGCTGGAACACTACCAGCCGGGGTATTCCCCTGGGCATCTTCTTTGACAAAGAAGCCTAAAATTTTCTCTCCAAAGCTCTTTTCGGGTTCTGGCATATCGGTCTTGTGGTTGTTAGACAAAGCAATACTACGCGATTTTACGAAAAACCCCCGAACCATTTCCTATAAACGGTTCGGGGGCTTGATGATAAATCACAGGTGTACAGGATTGGTGGGGGTTTACCACACACTCCCTTTCTGCTCCACAAACGGCTGGCTTCGGAACCGAACACCCGTGGCTTTGAACATGGCGTTGGCAACGGCGGGGCCAGTAGGCGGCAGGGCGGGTTCGCCGAGGCCGGTGGGATCTTTGCCGTTGTTCACGAAATGCACCTCCACTTCGGGGATTTCGTTCATGCGGATGAGCCGGAACCCGTCGAAGTTGCGCTGTTCGGGGGCACCGTCTTTCAGTGTCAGCTTGCCATAGAGGGCGTGACCCAGGCCATCGACAGCAGCACCCTTCATCTGTTGCTGTGCTCCGCTCATATTTATCACCACGCCACAGTCACCGACAGCATGAATTTTCTGAAGCACGGGTTTGCCATTTTCAGTAACTACTTCGGCAACCATGGCCACGTAGGAATTGTGCGAGAAATACACACTGAATCCCTGTTTAACAGCCGGATTCTTTCCCCAGTTGCTCTTTTCAGCCGCCAACTTAATCACGGCCTCCATCCGGTCAATTTCATACTTGATAGCCCCAACAGGCGACTTTTTAGCCTGAGCCAGCAAATCGAGCCGGAACTGCACCGGGTCTTTGCCAACTGCCGTAGCTACTTCATCTAAAAACGACTGCTCGGCAAAGGCTAAAAAGTTGGTGATGGGCGCACGCCACGGGAAAGTGGTCACGGGCGACTTGATGTCGTGGGTGTCAATCAGCAGGTTCGGAATGGCACCCGACGGGAAGTTGTCTTCGCGGGTTGGGTTGCCTGCATTGATGCCCACACCCCGGAGCCGATAACCCGTTACGTTGTTCTGGGCATCAATGGCAGCCTCAAACCGATACCGACAAGCAGGTCGGTAGCTTCCGCCCGTCATGTCGTCCTCGCGGGTCCAGATCACTTTCACGGGAGCCTTCACTAAACTCGACACCTCAGCCGCTTCAACGGCATAGTCGGAGTGGAGTCGCCGACCGAAGCCGCCACCCATGCGGGTTAACTCCACGCTTATTTTTTCAGGGGCAATGCCCAACAACTTGGCCGTGTCGCCACGGGCGCGGTCGGGGGTTTGGGTAGAGCCAATCAGTTCTACGCCGTCGGGCCGAACGTGGGCAAAGAAATTCATGGGTTCCAGCGGGCTGTGGGGTAACAGCGGGCACTGGTACTCGGCTTTGATGATGCGTGCCGCCGAAGCAAAAGCCGCGTCGGGGTCGCCATCTTTCCGCCGAACGGTGGCACCGGGTTTGTCCAATAACTCCTTGAACAGCCGGTCGTGATCGGTGGTGCTTTCGAGGGGGGCTTCGCTAATTTTTTCCCACTCGATTTTGAGTTTTTCGCGAGCCTTTTTCACGGCCCAGGTCGATTTTCCAACCACGGCCACCCCGTTTTTCAACGAGACCACGTCCGTAATGCCCGACATGGCTTTAGCCGCACTACTGTCAACCGATTTGAGTTTCAGACCAAAAGCGGGTGGCCGCTGCACCATGGCAAACAGCATTCCCTCCCGATAGAAGTCGATTCCGAACAAGGGTTTCCCCATTGTAATCGGCTTATTATCGACGTTCGGAATAGAGGTGCCGATGAGCGTAAACTGTTTCGGGTCTTTCAGTACTACGTTGGTAGGCACCGCCTGCTTGGCTGCATCGTTGGCCAACTCGCCATACGACAGTTTCCGGTTCGACGCTTTGTGGAATACCGTTCCGGTTGAGGTGGTGCATTCTGTTGCCGGTACATTCCAACGGCTGGCGGCTGTGGCAACGAGCATCTGCCGGGCGGTGGCACCGGCCTGCCGAAGCCGCGACCAGGAGTGCTTGATTGCCCCGCTACCTCCGCTCACTTGCCGTTCAAATTTTTTAGAGTCTAAGGGAGCTTGCTCAACGCGCACCTGACTCCAGTCGGCATCTAATTCATCGGCGACGATGATCGGGAATGCCGTTTTGATGCCCTGTCCCACTTCGGGGTTAGGCGAAAAAATCGTGATGATGCCATCGGAACCGATAGACAGAAAGCTATTGAACCGGAGCGGAGCATCGGCAAGCCCGGCCGCATCAAGGGCGGTTAGGGGCAATGGTGTTGCTTCCGAAGCATACCAGTTGAAGCCGAGCCACAGGCCACCACCGACGGTAGCAGCCGTTTTAAGGAAATCCCGGCGGGAGGTTGGAGTCGTTTTCATTTGGCAGCCAAAGCGACAGCTTCGCGGATACGGTGATAGGTTCCACAGCGGCAGATATTGCCCGACATACCGGCTTCAATTTGCTCAGTTGTTGGTTTTGGATTGTTCTTGAGCAGGGCGGCAGCGGTCATAATCTGACCCGCCTGGCAATAGCCGCACTGGGCAACGTCAACTGTTTGCCACGCTTTCTGTAGCGGGTGGTCGCCATTGGCTGACAATCCTTCGATGGTCGTTACTTTGGCAGACCCCACCGCCGACACGGGCAACACGCAGGCGCGGGTAGCCTCGCCATTGAGGTGAATGGTACAGGCTCCGCATTGGGCGATACCGCAGCCAAACTTGGTGCCAACCAAACCAAGGTTGTCGCGCAGAACCCACAGCAGGGGCGTGTCTGGGTCGGCTTCGGTCTGGAAGCGTTTCCCGTTAATTTGAAGCGTGTATTTGGCCATAAGTCAGTTGGGATGATGTTAGAGAGGGTATTAGCGCGGCTAATTTACGAAAAAGTAGTGAAGTTAACGTTGAGGTTTTTACTTTAAAAAGCTATAATTAACCCTACCCCCAACGCTTCAACTCCGCTGTTTTCCAGTCCATACGCTTGTCGGCTTCGGCGAGGTCGATAAACTCAATGTCGGTCAGGAGCCGCTTTAACTTCGGCCAGCACCCGTCCAGTCCATAATATGATTTAAACTTGCGAACAAGGCTCAAGTCCTCAATCATGGGTTGGTCGGGGTCGAAATCGCGGGGATGGAAATAGGTCATCACATAGGGCGACTGCTGCATAAATCGCTTGATCAGCGAATAGGGAAACAGCCGGAAATAACCTCCGCCCGAAAAAATCAAATCCTGTCCCAGCACCGGCACCGTATTGATCGGAAACTCCTTCAACGAAAACCCGTTTACATCGATCAGGGAAGGTTTCCCCATTTCAAAAGCAACATCGCCCCCGTGCGACCGCCGGGCCGAAAACACCGAACAATCAATCTCGATGCCGTTTTCGACCAGAATCGGGAACACCCAGCGGTTCAGAAACTTAATCGAAAAACCCGGTGCGCGGTAGGCTCGAACCGCCTTTCCCGTCACGTCCTGCAATGCCTTGATGGATCGGCTCAGGTCGTCGGCAAACTCAGTCGGCGACTGCTCGTAGGCCAATTGATGGGCGTAGGAATGGGTCGCAATTTCGTATCCAGCCGCGTCGATGCGCCGGATCACGTCGGGGTGTTTGTCGGCCACCCAGCCAAGACAAAAAAAAGTCGCCCGGCTGTTTGTCTCGTCCAGCAACTGGAAGATACGATCCATGTTGGCATGAATCCGCGATTCATAGTTGCCCCAGTCGTCGGCGGTTTTGGTCGATTTATGATCCAGAATATGGAACCACTCTTCAATATCGAAAGTCAGGATGTTCATTGGCTAATAAAACCGCTTGCCCGCTGCCAGGAAGGCTTGTACGTCGGCGCGGGTAGGGAAGGTGAAATAGGTCATTTGAGAAGCATCGTTTTCCTGAAGCACAACCGTGTCGTCGTGGATTTTCTGAACGGATTCGATGATGGCATCCATGCCCATTTTTTTGGTAACACGAATCAACTCCTCCTGCGACATGTTGCCGATGTCAACCGGATTTTGCACGATGATCGGGCCGGAGTCGATGCCTTCGTCCACGAAGAAAACCGACACACCCGTTTGTTTTTCGTTGTGGCGCAACACCCAGAACGAGGGCATCAGGCCCCGATATTTAGGCAACAAAGCCGTATGGAGATTTATGCAACCTTTGGGAGCGAGGTCGAGGAGTTTGCGTTTGAAAATCTGATTGCCCGCCACCGATACCAGCAAATCGGGGTTTTCGGCCCGGAGCCGCGCCAGGTTTTCGTCTTTGTTAATGTTTCCCTCGATTTCGATCAGTGGTATTCCGTGGTTGGCCAGCACTTTGCGGACATTGTTGCGGCTATCTAACTTGGACATAACGAATTTGGCCCCGTAGCGAACAAAAAAAGGAAGCCCAAAAACGGAATAGGTCTTCTTCATTTTGTCGGTAAAACTCTCTCGTTTTCCGAAGGGAGAAACCTCAAACACCACTGTGGCTACCACTTTGGCATAGGGGGGCAGGTTCTTGATCAGGTAGTCGAGGTTGCGGGCTAAATAGAAGGGGTCGTCCTGGGTGAGCAGAATCAGTCGCATAAGTGAGTTGACAGTAAAGTGCAAAAATAAGGAAAAAGCATTGATTGGGAATTAGGCGTTTGATGATTCTTAAATTGAACAATAACAATACGCATTCAGTAAGTTTTTGCTGACAAATCGGTTCTATATCTAAAAAAAGTACTAATATTGCGGCAAGAATAGATCAATCAGGGCCGGTTTGTACCACAAACACCAAACCAGCCAACCGTTGGATAAATTAACTAACTTCGGTATTTTTCAAAGGTTGATGATTTCGTCCTATGCCTGATTTATCCGTCATTATTTTAACTCACAACGAGGAAAAACACATTGGCCGCTGCCTCGACAGCCTGCGTCCGATGACGGATAAAGTCTTTATTGTGGATTCGTTCTCCACCGACCGCACCGTCGAAATTGCCCGTGCAATGGGGGCTGTTGTCGTGCAAAATCCCTGGGTTACCTACGCCACGCAGTTCAATTATGGTATTCAGCACACGCCCCATCAGACCACCTGGCTCATGCGGATGGATGCCGACGAATACGTATTACCTGAACTGGCCGAGGAAATCCGAAACCGCCTGCCAACCCTCCCCCAATCAACGAGTGGGGTTTATGTGAAACGTCGGGTGATGTTCATGGATCGCTGGATTCGGCACGGGGGTTATTACCCCATCTGGCTCCTGCGGCTCTGGCGACGCGGACAGGGAATTTGCGAACAAACCTGGATGGACGAGCATATTAAGCTCTCTGCCGGCGAGCCGGTTAATTTCGATAATGACATTGTCGATCATAACCTGAACGACCTGACCTGGTGGACTCAAAAACACAATCAATACGCCATTCGGGAGGTGATCGACCTATTGAATATTCGGCATAATTTCGATCAGACTGTGCGGGTTGACCCCAAACTATCAGGGTCTCAGGAGCAGCGCAAACGATATTTGAAGGAACGGTATGCAGGTTTACCTCTGTTTACGCGCCCGGTGATGTATTTTTTGTACCGGTATTTTGTTCGGTTAGGGTTTCTGGATGGCCGACGCGGGTTTGTGTGGCACTTTTTGCAGGGCCTTTGGTATCGGTTCCTGGTGGATGCCAAACTGATGGAAGTGATTCGGAAAACGGGACATGACCGGGAAGCCATTATTGAGTATTTCAAAACAGCGCATGGAAAAGACCTTCGAGCCGGTGTCCGATAATCGGGGCAAAACCGACCTGTCGCGTTTCAACAACGACTGGTATTCGCCCGGTGCCTCCCGCCTGAAAGTGCTGGCATGGTTTCTGTTAAACCCACTGCTCATAAATAATTATCTACCGCTTCCGGTAGGCCTGAAATTGAGCGTTTTACGTATCTTCGGAGCTAAAATCGGGAAAGGAGTCATGGTAAAACCGGGTGTAAATATCAAGTATCCCTGGCTGCTTACCGTGGGCGACTTCGTCTGGATTGGCGAAAAAGTCTGGATCGACAATCTGTCGATGGTGAGCATTGGTAATAACGCCTGTGTGTCGCAGGGGGCCATGTTGCTGACGGGTAATCACGATTACCGCCGGGCCACGTTCGATTTGGTAACCAAGCCCATCCAGGTGGCTGAAGGTGTTTGGATTGGTGCCCAATCGGTGGTTTGTCCAGGCATTACCTGCCATTCGCATTCGGTGCTGGCAGTGGGGTCGATGGCCACCCGCGACATGGAACCGTATGGTATTTATCAGGGCAACCCGGCGGTTTGGGTTCGTAAACGAGCCATTGCATCGTGAAAGTATCCATTATAACTGTCGTCTATAATGGGGTCGAGACCATCCGCGACTGCATCGAATCGGTGTTGGGGCAAACGCACCCGGAGCTGGAATACATTGTGGTAGATGGCGGATCGACCGATGGAACGGTGGCATTGGTAAAAAACTACGGCAATCGTGTTGCCCGGTTTGTATCGGAACCCGACAAAGGGCTATACGATGCCATGAATAAGGGTATCGGGCTGGCAACGGGTGAGGTGATCGGTTTTTTGAATGCTGATGATCTGTACCGCCACAACGATGTGGTTAAACATATTGTGGAGCGGTTTGCCCAAACCGGAGCCGACGGGGTTTACAGTGATATGATCTATGTGGATCGTACTGATCTTAAGAAGGTGAAACGGTATTGGCCTTCGGGTTCCTACAAACACGGTGATTTTCTGTGGGGGTGGATGCCGGGTCACCTGTCGTTTTTTGCCCGCAAACGAGTGTATGAGCAATATGGCGGGTTTCGGCTCGATTTGAGGAGTGCGGCCGATTACGAGTTGATGCTTCGGTTCATCCATAAACACCGGATTTCGCTGGATTATCTGCATGAAACTACCATTGTAATGCGGGAAGGCGGGGTGAGCAATGCCAATTTAACAAATCGGGTGCGGGCTAATCGGGAAGATCGGCTGGCGTGGGAACTGAATGGGTTAAGGCCCTATTTTTTCACATTAATCCTGAAGCCTTTACGTAAACTGGTTCAGTTAGTGCAGCGAGAACGGTAGCTTTCGTGCATACCGTTCGCTCAGTATTAGTAAGTTAATACACATTTTGCTTGCATATTCTTCAAATAATGTAATTTCCGCCCTTATTTGCCTGTAAGCAGACTGTGGCACATTTTTCGTATCCAGTTTAGCCGTAACGCTTAATTCAAAACTGTAGCGTCTCATTGGCACTTTTAATGAAATAAAAAACCCATGAACCTCGACTTATTAATTTCCTATTTGCAAAACAAATTTCACGATGAAATTTTCACGATTGGGCTATATCAATGCCTTCTATCGTTTCTCGTGGCCTGTTTTGTGGCTGTAGTATCTATTCCGGTTGTCATCAAAATCTCGGAATTAAAGGGTTTGATGGAAAAAACCGGTGAACGTCGGGCGCATACAACGCCCACGCCAACGTTTGGGGGCATTGCCATTTTTGCGGCTGTGCTCATTAGTTATTTCTTATGGCCAAGCATTGATCAGACCGACATTTATCGTACCAATCTTTCAATAGTTGGTATGACAATACTTTTTTTTGTTGGTATCAAAGATGACCTCGTTGGGGTTGATCCTAACAAAAAGATTTTCTTTCAGGTATTGCCCGCCCTGATCCTGATTTTCTTCGGTGATCTGAAAGTCGATTACCTGTACGGCATCATGGGCTTTCACCATGTAGAAGAAATTTTTAGTATTCTGCTTACCTGTTTCATTTTCATCGCCATCACCAACGCCATCAACCTCATCGACGGTATCGACGGGTTAGCGGGTGGCATTGCAACCATTGCCTGTACCAGTTTTGGTGGCTGGTTTCTGCTGACCAACCATTTTGCAATGGCTTGCATGGCGTTCACGCTGGCTGGCGCGCTGGTGGGTTTTTTACGGTTCAATTTCTCCAAAACCAGCAAGATTTTCATGGGCGATACGGGCTCCATGATTCTGGGCTTTATGTTATCGTTTTTTGCCGTTCGGTTCGTGAACCTGAATATCTCGTTCCGCTTTGATCCAACGGCCTTTTTCAATGCACCTATTATTGCGATTGTCATCCTTATTATCCCGATTTTCGACACACTGCGCGTGTTTGTCGTGCGGATTCTGGCAGGTCGTTCGCCTTTTTCTGCCGACCGGAATCACATGCACCATATTCTGTTGGACAACGGATTTTCGCACATAACAGCCACGACTATCCTCTGTAGCCTGTCAGTGCTGAACATTGTCCTGTTTTTCATGCTCCATCGCAATATTACTAACACGCAATCGCTGCTGATTTTATGTGTGTTGTTCGCGCTGTATATGATCGCTAGTTTTCTGCTGAAAATGCGGGCTGTTTATGTCACCACGCACCCCCGTCGTCGTCGGGCTGCCCTTCGCCGGGCCTTTCAAAATGCACTTGAGGGGCGGAATAAACGAAAGTTAATCGACTATCTGTAAAGTCATACAGGCAGTAGTAAAAAGGTTGTATTCTTCTGGATACGGCCTTTTTTTATGACGAAAACTATTTATATCTCCGCTTATCTACGAATATCACCGTTTGTCACAGATATGAGTTTTAGAAAATTAAATAATTAGATAATTGTCTAAATATTTAAAGCGACACCAAATGAATGCCCTCTTTAAAGCC
Source organism: Cytophagales bacterium (assembly GCA_031411995.1). Classification (GTDB taxonomy): domain Bacteria; phylum Bacteroidota; class Bacteroidia; order Cytophagales; family Spirosomataceae; genus Rudanella. The sequence goes on along the minus strand of JANOCD010000114.1, from coordinate 6,283 downwards.
CTGAATGATCCCACCCGTCGGCAGATGCTGGACCTGCTGCGCGGGGGTGACCTAACCGCCGGTGAAATCGCCGACCGCTTCGACATGACAAAGCCCAGCATCTCGCACCACCTCGATTTGCTCCGGCAAGCTGGTCTGGTTGAATCAACCAAGCAGGGGCAATTCATCACCTACACCCTGAACACATCAGTCCTCGACGAACTCCTCGGCTGGCTCGTGGGCTTGGGCGAAAGAGTGAAAGAGTGAAAGAGTGGCCTCCATACTTTCACTCTTTCACTCTTTCACTCTTTCGCTCTTTCACTCTTTCGCTCTTTCGCTCTTTCACTCTTTCGCTCTTATGAAATCATCTACCAAACCCCTCGACTGGCTGATTATAGCCGTTTTGATTGCTCCATTTCTGTATGCTGCTTTGGTGTGGGATCAACTGCCTGCCCAAATAGCTACCCACTTCGATATGGAGGGGCGGGTGAACGGCACCCAACAAAAGGTAACTTTCCTGCTCTTGATGGCGGGTCTTCAGGTGTTGCTCTATGCGCTGCTTCGGTTTGTGCCGGGGGCAGGAGTCTACTCCAATAACCAAACCGGTAATTACCACTGGCTTCGGTTGGTTGTTACCCTGTTTTTGTCGGGTGTAATTGCCTGGATAATTTATACCGCTACACAACCCGGCACGACACAAAACACTACCCCTATTTTGCTGATGGCGATGGCGTTGCTGGCGGCTATCGGGAATTATATGACAACAGTGCGGCCCAATTTTTTTGTGGGAATCCGCACGCCCTGGACGCTGATGAATGAAACGGTCTGGCGCAAAACGCACCAATTGGCCGGGCGCGTTTGGGTAGGAGGGAGCATCGTGGGAGCTATTTTGCTGTTGGTGGTGCCAAACGCCTGGCAACTCGCCGTGTTGCTGAGTGTGGTAGGCGTGCTGGTCATCATCCCAACGGTGTATTCGTATATCGTGTTCCGGCAGGAGAAACGGCGGGTAGCGTGATGACTTTGCGGTTCCCCGTCTGGATTTATAGTTTCTGGTTTTTATAACACCTACGATCAATGAAATTTCTCCTGATTTCCCTGTTTCTTGCCCAGGCTACGCTGGCACAAACAGCTGAATCTATGTCTTTTACCACGGTGGAAGGCATCGAACTCGGCGGTATACTTACGCTGCCAAAAGACCTGAGCCGCCCGGTGCCGGTGGTGCTGATGATTGCCGGTTCCGGCCCCACCGACCGGAACTGTAATAGCGGGACCCAACTGCAAAGTAATGCCTACGCGATGCTGGCCGATAGTCTGTCGCGGTTGGGTGTGGCTATGCTCCGCTACGACAAGCGGGGTAGCGGAACCAACATACCCGCCGTGGTGAAGCGGCTGAAAACTGACGACCATCGCTTCGATTTTTACGTGAACGATGCCGTTGGGTTTGCCCGAATTCTACAGGCCGACAAACGGTTCAGCAAGGTGGTGATCGCGGGCCACAGCGAAGGCTCGTTGGTGGGGATGTTGGCGGCCCGGCAAACCAATGCCAGCGGGTTTATCTCGCTGGCCGGGGCCGGGCGCAACATTGCCGAAATTCTGAAAGTCCAACTCGGTCGCGGTCAATCGCCCGACAGTCAGCAATATATCAACGTCCGGCTCGATTCGCTGAAGGCCGGGCAGCGGGTGCAGTCGGTGACACCGGGCCTGATGCAAATTATGAACCCACGGATGCAACCCGCCATGATTTCGTGGATGAAATATGACCCGGCTATCGAAATCACACAGTTTAAAGGGCCGGTGCTGATCCTACAGGGTAAGCGCGATATTCAGGTAGCCGCCAGTGAAGCCGACGCATTGAAAAAAGCCCGCCCTGATGCCAAATTGGTGTTTTTTGACACGATGAACCACATTTTGAAAGAAGCCCCTGAAGCATTCATGGCCAACGTGCAAACCTACAGCGACCCGAAATTACCCCTAACGAAAGGCGTTGCCGATGCCATTGCCGAGTTTGTGAAAAAGTAAATGGGGTGGATGGCTAATTAAAGCTCTCCGGGCAGCGGGTGGGGTTTTTGTATCGCTTCGGTTTGGGGGAGCGAAGTTTTTTTGGCAGACCACCAATGAAAAAATTGTAGCCTATGCTGGGTTGAAAACCGAATCCACGACCTGTTTCCTGAATGGTGCGATAAAGACCCAAACTGGCTTCAATGGCCTGATTACGAAAGACAAACTGCGATAAGCCGACCGAAAAAAACGTCGGACTTGCTCGTTGTATGCCAACATATGGAAACGAATAGGCATAAGGAGTTATACCCAGAAACAGGTCGGCGAAGGCTTTAGTGGTGCCTTTTTGCCCAAAACGGTGCCGCGTATAGACCCGATAACCGAAGCCCGTAGTGCCGGTTTTTCGGTTGGTTTCTCCCCGGAGATAAAACCAGATGGCAATATCGGGGTTGCGGATCATGAACACCCGGCCAACCGTCAGCGTGACGGGGGCGGGCAACGTGCGATTTTCCTGGTCCCGAAACGGCACCATAACGTTCTGAATGCCAGACCCTACGCCAATTCCCCAGCGACCCTGCGCCTGCACAATGCCAATTGAAACTATAAAAAGAATCACTATAAATAAAAAGCGATTCATCACGATGAGTAAGGGTTGTTTGTTGAAAACTACTTACTCAACGACGAAATAGTATGCCAATAGGATTAGATGTTGCGATAATTGAGGAAGCGGGACTAAGTCGGCGACAAAAATGTTGAATAATCATTGGGTCGTGACAGTAACTCCTTGTAGAGTAGCACCCGGTAGAGGTAATACTGGGTTTCTCGGGGGAGTTTCATCTGGTAATAATCGGTGTTGGCTTGCCGACGAAGTTGATTTTTGATGTAGCCCGGCCCCACATTGTAGGCTGCGGCCACTAATGACCACGACCCAAACTGCTTATATAACTGACGGAGATACTTGCAGGCGGCTTCGGTGGCTTTGCGGGTGTTGAAACGCTCGTCGGTTTTGCCGCCTACTTTCAGACCCAAATCGCGGGCGGTGCCGGGCATCAGTTGCCAGTAGCCCCCGGCCCCTTTTGGCGAAACCGCTCGTGCGTTCAGGCCACTTTCGGCAAGGGGGATATATCGGAAATCGGGAGGAATGTCGTACTTCTCCAGAATGGCATCGACGACCGGGAAAAAGTCATCGGCGCGTTTGCGAAGGCCACCAATCTTACCCGTGTGGGTTTTAAAGAGCGTGAAAACGTGCTTCCAGCGCGTCACGACCGACTCCTGATCGAGGGGCATACATTCGCCACAAAAATTGACATCTAAGAGCGGAAATTCTGTTTCATTGGAAAGCCGTGCCAGGATGGAAACGTTGGTAAACGTGGGGGCGGGCTGAAAACGGGTGTTGTCTTTTGGCGCAACGGGAGGGGTGGTAATCTGGGTCGCTGCCATCACGGCTGGGCGAGTGAGCGCCATCAAAAAAGAGAAACCAATGCGTTTAATCAAAACTAAAACTGGATGTTGATACTGAGGTAACGTCAGTCGGCCTTGAATTAGTTTATTGATTATGAACGAGTTGTGTGATTTTTGGTTACAAGTAAAATCGTTTGAACCTAATAATCTACTGTTTTTATAGATAGCATCTTGAAAACCAGTGCGATAGAAATCAGGATTGACGATCAAAAAAAGATCTTAAAAAATGTTGAGGATTAGCTGAGATAGGCAGCAAGATTAACGACCTTGTCCTATTATTTTTACGATACGTACCTACCTCTTCACCCCACTCTATTCATGCAACTTGTTTACCCCTTTTTTGTGCTGTGTCTGATGGCTCTGTCGGCCACGGCACAGGTGAATCAGTCCCCTTCTATAACCTCTTCTCAACTCATTCGGGGTAGTGTTCGGGACTCCGAAACCGAACGCCCGCTGTCGGGTGCCACCCTCTCTTTAGAAGACGCTACCCAGGCGTATCCGGCTGTGTCGGCCCCGAATGGAGCCTTCACGTTTGGGCGGGTTACGGTGGGGCGTTACCAACTTGTGGTGCGTTTTTTGGGGTACGAAACCCAGGTCATTTCCGAAATTCTGCTCGAATCGGGGAAGGAGCAGGTAGTTGAGGTGCGGCTTCGGGCGGGGGCGCAAACCCTCACCGAAACCGTGGTGAAGGGCATCCGGCCCGACAACAGCCTCGGCAGCGTGCAAACCATCTCGCCTGAACAGATCTTGCGGTTTCCGGCCACCTACCTCGACCCCGCCCGGCTCGCAACGGCCTATGCCGGGGTGATCAACACCAACGATCAGGCCAACAATATTTCGGTGCGGGGCAACTCGCCCGCCGGGTTGGTGTGGCGGCTCGAAGGCGCGGAGATTGTGAATCCAAACCACCTCAGCAACGCCGGCACCATTGGCGACCGACCCCTGCCATCCGGCGGTGGGGTGAATATTCTGAGTGCCCAACTACTCAACTCGACCCGGTTTCTGTCGGGGGCGTTCACACCTGAGTATGGCAACACCCTGGGCGGCATTATGGATATGCGGTTTCGAGAGGGGAACAACCAAAAACACGAATTTACGGCGCAGGCGGGCCTTATTGGGATTGATTTGGCCGCCGAAGGGCCGCTGAATCGCCGGACGGGAGCCACCTATTTGGTCAATTATCGCTACTCGTTCACGGGTTTGCTGGGGCTGATGGGCATCACATTTGGGGGAGAAGCCATCCGGTTTCAGGATATCTCGGTGAACCTCACGCTGCCCATGCGCCGGGGTAAACTGACCCTGTTTGGCGTGATGGGCCAAAGCAGCAACAACTTCACCGCCAAAGCCGACTCTCTCCGCGAAGAAGACAAAGACCGCTTTTCGATCCGGTTCGATTCGTGGATGAGCGCGGGCGGACTGACCTACACCCAACCCCTGAAAAACCACTGGCAGTGGCGGCTCTCGGCGGTGGCCTCGGCCAACACCAACACCCGCGATCAGATGCCGGGGGCAAGTGTGGCAGGTGGATTGACGGGCAACCCATTTCAGTATGACCGCAGCACCAACGCCCGCGCCACCCTACACAACCAACTCACCCACCGCGCCCGCGATGACCGGCGGCTGCAAGTGGGCCTGTACCTGACGCGCTGGTACGGCTCGGCAGGGGTTTGGCGGGGCGCATCGGATCTGGGGTATCCGCGCATGGGGCGGGTGCAGGAGGGGGTGTTGGGGGCCTGGCTCGTGCAACCCTACGCCAATTACCAATGGTCACCCTCCGAAAAATTGAGCCTGAATGCCGGGCTTCATGGCAACCTGTTCACCCTCAACAAAAACAGCCTCTCGCTGGAACCCCGTCTCTCGGTCCGCTGGCAACCCATTGACCGTCAATCGCTTACGTTGGCCTATGGCCTGCACAGCCAAACGCAGCAACCGATTGTCTATCTGTCGCAACCGATTTATCAGGTGCCGGGGGTGAACAATCAGGCACTTGGCCTGACCAAAGCGCATCATGTTGTGGCAGGTTATACCCTGCAAATCACCGAAACATCGTCGCTGAAAGCCGAAGCCTATTACCAGGCGTTGTTTAACGTTCCGGTTGCTGCGGACAGAGGTCTGCGGCCCACACAGGAACCGACCTATCACGCCTACTCAGTGCTGAACCTGCTGGACATCAATGAGTTTGCCGAAAAAGCGATCCCGCTGGTGAATGCGGGCCGGGGCCGCAACAAGGGCCTGGAACTGACCTGCCAGAAACTCCTGACCAAGAATTATTACCTCCTGCTGACGGGGTCTCTGTACGAGGCCAAATACCAGACGCAGGATGGCGTTTGGCAAGACACCCGTTTCAACGGGGGCCATGCACTGAACCTGACGGGCGGCAAAGAGTTGATTTCGCAGCGCAACCGCACCACCCGCATTTGGGGTATCAACGCCCGGATTTCCCAACTTGGCGGCTTCCGCGACCGCCCGATTGATGTCGAAGCATCGCGCCGAACCGGGGCCACCGCCTATGCCAGCCCCCTGTTCACCGACAAACTCCCCGACTATTTCCGGGCCGACCTCCGGCTCTATTGGAAGAAAAACCACGCCCACTACAGCCGCACCCTATCTCTCGACCTGCTGAACACGACCAACGCCCAAAACCGCGCCTACAGCTACTATGATGCCGTCCAAAAAAAGGTAGTCCCCAAATTCCAGTTGGGTTTGTTGCCTATTTTGAATTATCGGTGGGAGTTTTGAGGGGAGAGGGGTTTGCAAATTGCCTTTTAGGGGGGGTAGGACAAGTTCTTAAACTTGTAAAAGTTGCTGACGTATAGGGGCCTTCGACTCCGCTCAGGCTGACGGG
>JANOCD010000113.1:0-22863 GCA_031411995.1 Cytophagales bacterium | reverse complement strand
TATAGAAATATAGTTAGTCACTACAACCGATTCCGGAGTTAAAGCGGGAGAAGCCGTCAACTCATCTCGACCCTCACGGTTTTGAGCTGGATTAGTCTACTTTTGCTACCGATGTCAGTTGACCACCTTCGTCTTCAACCCCCTTACATTTCAACGCGATGAATTCCGCTATTCCCACAACCAGCCCTGTTTCAGATGAAGACATGGACGATCCGTACATCCACACCGTTTCGACCGAAGAATTCGTCGAATCTGTGGAACGGGCGAGTCATGAGGAGCACGACGTGGAGTCGGATTCGAACGAAGACTAACTTTCCCTCACGACGAGTCCGTCGTTAACCCAATTAGCGATTGATGGAGCTAAGGATGTCGTCAAACTCAGCCAGTGGCAAGTGCCGCCAAACAGGAGCGTAAGCCCCATACTTCCTCACGGGAAGGCTAGTTTTTATAGTACATTTAATACATTCTTTTCTAAAAAAAATGAATTCACCTGACTGGTTTACGTCAAATAGGAAAGCGGTTCTGGCTATTCTGATAATTAGTTTATTCGATGGCTGTACGAATACGGGTGACTCACCCTATCCTTATCTTAGATTCGACCAAAACGATACGAAAACATTTATCAACTACCAGAAGGGCAGAATTTTAGTATTCAAAAGTGCAACGGCACCCAGTCGGACTTATCAAGTCGATGACATCGTTGGGCAAAAAAGCGAGTACACCGTCGGGATGGGCTTCTTCAGTACTTACGCAGCGAAGTACTACGATTACGATGAGCGGCTAATCACCTTTAAAAACTTAAATGGCAAAACGAATCGATGGATCATCAACTATCAGAAAAAGCCATCTGGTTTGGACCGTTCGGGTAAGCCCGATTTGTCAACGGTCAAACTCTTTTCAGCCATGCTTATGTGGGAATGGAATGGTGCTGCCGGGCCACCTTATCCCATTGATCTGAATGATAAAACCGAACTGGTAACGCTGACAATCGACAATCAGCAGGTTCGTAATGTTCAAAAAATTTCCAGCCACTCGTTGTCAAGTACCAAATCAGCTCAACCCGACCTGCTCAACTGGGACATTGATGTACTCTACTTTAGTGCTGAACTAGGGGTAGTTGGGTTTGGTGATGTGGATGGGAACACTTGGTTACTAGAGAAATAATCAGCACCCCCTATAACCGCCGTATAACTACTGGTACCAGCGTATATCTTTTATATCTGGGGTAATTCTTCCAACGGGATACTGTTGGCGAATTCAGTTTTGGACTAAAAAAACAGATTTGTCAGCATCTTAAAGCCGATCGCCCATGAGTGGTGTCTCAATCGATATCCATGAGTGAATTCGCCAACAGTATCCCCTTGGAAGAAACACCCCGTCATTAAGCCTTATGAGACTGGGGGTTTCGCCAATCCTCAAAATGTTCTTGTTACGACGGCTCGACAACCATTTGCCCCAATCACGGTGATACTGTAGGGGCCTGGTTGAGTGATAAGGAAGTAGCCGGTAGCGTTCTGTTCGCTTTGCCGGATCTCGTAGCCGTTGATGCGGTCCACCATCTTCAGCCGCTCATACTGCACTCCTCCCGATACTTGCACCACCAGGCCATCAGGGGTTGATTGGGTGGCGACAAAGGGGGTGGGGGAGGTGTCGCTGGCTGTCACTGTAGTCTGGGCGGTGCTGGTGCACCCCCCAGCACTCGTCAGCGTCACCGAGTACACCCCCGACTGGGAGACCGTAGCGGTGTTCATACCCTGGGATACCGCTGAGCCACTAAATACATACGTACCCTGCCCCCCTGGCAGGGCCGTCAGCGTAGCCGTGGTCTTACCGTACCCGAGGGGACCGTCGTTGCCCAGGTTGATGGGAACGGGCGTGGTCACACTCAGGCTAAAGGCGGTGGAGGTCACACTGTTGCAAATCCCCGACACGACCAGGGAGTAACTGCCCGTGTCGGTGGTGGTGGCAGAGGGAATGGAGAGGGTTGCGCTGGTGGCCGACGGATTGCTCAGCAGGGGCGCACCGTCCTTGTACCACTGGTAGGCCGTCACCGTGCCGCTGAGACTCACCTGAGCCGTCACCGTGCTGCCCGCGCAGACCACCGATCCGGCAGGGGGCTGGGTAGTGATGCCCACCGTGATCCTGTTCAGCAGCACCGAGACCCTGGCGCTGCCGTTATTAGCCACGGCAGGTCGGACTGGCCGTCCCCGTTGAAGTCCCCCACTGCCATACTACGGGGCCCACTGCCCACCGCAAAGTTGGTGCCCGCCCCAAAGCCCCCACTGCTATCACCCAGCCGCACCAAGACGGTGTTGTTACTACCAATGGCCACGGCCAGGTCAGGCTTGCCATCCCCGTTGAAGTCCCCCACCGCCACTCCAAAGGGGCTAAGGCCCACCCCAAAGCTGTTGGCCGCTCCAAAGTGTTAAGTGCCACTAAAAGTGACGAAGAGCCAAAAGTATCTAGTTGCGCTGCCATGTTTTTGAGTGAATAGGCCGGTCAATATTGAGCCATCTCTGGCATTCCAAGCGGGTTCTGGTTCAATCTCGGTGATGACGTGGTATTTTGCCAAGTTTGGGGCATGGATTTGTCTCAAATGCGGCCTAACCAATTGCACTCATCACCGAGATTGAATCAGAATATTTCGGTTTCAATAAATTCTGCCGCTATGTGGCCTTGTCAATTTGGACAAAATGGTCAATGATGGCTCTCTGGGCGTCGAATAATAAGCCGCTGCGCTCTTGCGCTTTTGTGCTGACCCGGATGTAGGAAACATAGGTTGCAACTACCGAAGCGGGCCAAATGTCAAATAGGAATGTAATGGCTTGATTGACAAGTATAAACGTCCTTTTTGGTTTGCCATATTGTCAAACGAAAGCATACAGTTTAAGTTGACCAAAAGGGCTATTTTAATGTTGATTTGCACCTTTTTGATTGATTCAAAGCGGGCTATTTGATATCTGGCCCGCTTTGGTAGTTGCAACCAACATAGTTCATGGAGCAATTTAGGAAGGGGTAACAAACCTGGAACGGTCGTTCCTGCTTTGTTACCCCTTCCAGTGTATAGCTGATCCTTAACGGGTAATTGACACGCGAAACAGTCATTTCGGACGATGCCAAGACATAGTGAAGGTGGCTAAGAAGCATGATTCACCCATCACGTTTAGCCTTGCAAAGCATTAATGGGGGGCTGTGGTGAACGACACAAGTCTTCAACCTAAGGTAGCCCGACACCATAGTTTTGGATTAGCTGGCTTGCCCACTAAATTGAGAATACTGATATTGCTTTGGCGTAAGTCCTGTTACTCGCTTAAATTGACTATTAAAGTGTGTGAAATTATTAAAACCCGTTTCAAAGCAAACCTGCGAAATAGTCAACTCATTGTCTATTAATAATTTACAGGCAGTACCAATCTTGATTTCATTCAAAAACTGCGTATATGTTTTATTGGTGTGTGACTTAAAATAGCGACAAAAGGCAGTTGCACTCATATTGGCAACGTCAGAGACCTGCTCCAGCGACGGGTTGGAGATATAATTATCAATGATGAATTGGTAGACTTTATTGATGCGTTCACAGTCTTCATCTGAATGCTTGGGAACGAACGAACTGGACAAGACATCATAGTCTTTCGTTTCCGACATTGTTTTCAGAATACTCAGCAAATCAATAATACGCCCAACGCCATCTTTTTGACCATCTAGTTTTAGAATTTGCTCAATGAGTTCTTCTTTGGCCGATCCCTTAAATTGGATCCCTCGTTTCGATAAATAAAGGAACTTACGAATGGCACTGACCTGGGTAAGTTTCCAGAAACTTTCGCCCAGAAAATCTTCTTTAAAATAGACGACAATAGCTTTTGATCGCACTGTAGTATCCTTGTGGTAATACGCCTGATCGCTACGAAACAAATGGGGAACATCGCTCCCTAATAAAACAAGGTCGCCCGCCTGAAATCGCTCCATACTGTCGCCCACGAACCGCATTCCAGACCCTTCCTGAATATACATAATCTCAAATTCGGGATGAAAATGACGGGCGGGGAAAAAGTAGTTTTCCTCGACCTTCATGATCTGGAATGCCTCGCTTTGCTGGGTATCAATTATTTTCAGAATTGGCTTCATCGTTGAGGATCGAACAGGTTATCAAAGAGACGGTTTATTAATAACCCGTATTTTGTTTGAACTCGCCTTCTGTACGGTCAATCTGTTGCTGAGGAATGGGCCGTAAAACGTGAAAATCTTTAATATTTGCCGCCGAAACCGGGTTGTATTTTTTCACGCGTTCCAGCAGCTTTCCTGTCCGTACCAAATCAATCCAGCGGTTACCTTCTCCTAGAAGCTCTCTGGCCCGTTCATCTAATATAAAATCAAGGCTAACCTGACCTGGCGTAATTTCCATTGCTTTCCGATTAGCCTCTGTTTCGGCGGCTGTTGCCCCAACTTTTGCCGCCCTCCGACGAACCGTATTGAGGTACGTGGCTGCTTCGGCTGCGTTACCGCTCATCAGTAAGGCCTCGGCGGCAATCAGGTACGTCTCGGCAAGCCGGTAAAAGAGCAAATCGCGCGACCCCGGCTGATCGTTCACCCCCACCCGTTCGGGATCGAGGAATTTGGTGAGCGTTGGGAAAACGCGTTCCGTCTGCTTGCTGGGGGCATAGACATTATAGCGCGCCCGACTGATTTCGGCGGCTGTCCACTCCCGGTCGGCTAAATAAACAGCCGTATCGCCCGTGGCCATCGTGACCGACTTTCCGTTGATCGTATACGTTCCGGGCTTGTTGCAATAGTATACTCGTTTGAAGCTTTTATCATAACGGCTGTCCAATTGCCGGTTGAACAGCGTGTTCAGCACAAAATCCGTTGGCTTGTAGCGGGCGTAGGGTCTGCCGTTGGCAATGTCGCGCTGCATACCCGGCAGATCGTCGTACTTCATGATGAAGTAGAGGTGCATGGTATTGCCGGGGCCATTTGAGATAATGTCTTTGTTGTTCTGAATTGCCCAGACGACTTCCGCATTCTTCTCAGCCGAACCCTGCTCAAACACTTTCCCGAAATCATCGAGCAGCTTGAAGCTGTATTTACTAATGACCCCCTTGGCCAATTCGGCAGCTTTGGCATAATCATCTGCCTGTTTTACAGCCGACGTAGCACGAGTCAAATACACAATAGCCAGCGCATTTTCGGCGGCCGGTTTGGTTACCCGACCATAGTTTGCCGGGGTGGCAGGCAATGTCTGAACGGCAAATGTCAGGTCATTAATAATTGCATCGTAAATATCTTTGATGGGTGCCCGGCTGGCCGTTGTCACAATACCTGTTGTTTCCGTAAGTGGCAGCGGAACCGAGCCGTAAAGCTGTAGGAGCAAATAGTAATACTGAGCCCGGATAAACCGAACTTCGGCCACGCGCGTATTTTTTACGGCATCGGTGAGACCGGTTACCTGTGGAGCCCGGCTAATGACGGCATTACAAGTATTGATGGCTACGTATAAATTGTTCCAGTTTGTGGTGATGACGGGCGTACGGGGGTTTAGATCGGCATTATAAAAATTCATCATCTTAAACCCTCCGTCGAACCCATTGGTATAGGTATCGGTTCCAAAAACGGTTAGGGGTGCAATAATCCCATTATCTTCGATGGCGCAGAAAATCGTTTTCAGTGATGCATAGGAGGCATTTACAGCATCCTGAAAGCCAGCCGCCGTGCTCAAATAACTGTCTGTGACCTGCGAGCGAACATCCTCTTCAAGCTGACTGTCGCAGGCGGTGATCAGAAAGAAAACCCCCAGGATATAAACAAATAGGTGCTTTTTCATGAGTGATCTAATTAAAACTTGACGTTTAAGCCCAGCAGAAACGTTCTGGCCGGGGGAGTGCTGGTGGTAGGAAATTCAGGATCAATACCGTTGTATTTGGACGTGTACGGAGAAAACACAAACGGATTCTGCGCACTGAGGTACAGGCGAAACGACTGCATTCTGAGCTTCCCGACTAAGGCCGATCCGAAATTGTACCCCAGCGCAATGTTTCTAACTTTCGTGAATGACCCATCGAAATACGAAAGTGTCGAGCCGTAAATAGGTTGTTCCTGGTTTGCATTTGGCTGAGGGTAGGCGTTGGTGGGGTTGCTCTTCGTCCAGTAATCGATGTTGTACTGGTTTACCCGACCCGACAGAAACCGCGATGCTCCATGGAACGGACTCCTGATCATGCTTCCGAACCGGGAAAACACCACCACCGACAGATCAAAGCCTTTGTAGCTAACCCGGTGGGTCATACCACCAGCCAGTTTAGGCACGTCCGAACCCAGAATTTGTCGGTCGGCAGGGTCAATTGTGCCGTTGCCGTTCACATCCTGCACTTTAATGGCGCCAACGATAGACCCGAACTGTTTGGCCTGCGAATCTTCGCCCAATTGCCAGATCCCAGTTTTTACAAAATCATAATACACGACGGCAGGTTGACCAATAAACCGCAGGTTGCCTATATCATCAACTTTACCCTGTGAAAGCTCCAGAATTTCTTCTTTGTTAGCGAATAAATTCAGGTCCGTACTCCACTCAAACCCATCTGACTTCGTGGAGGTAATATTCAGGGTAGATACCGAAAACTCAACCCCCCGATTGCGTTTGGAGCCTACATTCGAGATAATCGATGTGAAGCCGCTGGTGATCGGAAGGAGTTTCGGCAACAAGAGATCGGTTGTTTTCGACTGGTAGACTTCAAGGGAGCCAGTTATGCGGTTGTTGAACAGTCCGAAGTCGATACCCGCATTAAACGTAGTGGTTGTTTCCCAGCGCAGGTCAGTATTCCGAATACTGGATGGCCGATAGCCGAAAGCGGCCGTTCCATCAAAATCATACTGAGTGCGGGTCAGTAAGCCGTTCGTCTGGTAGGGAAGAATGCCTTCATTGCCGGTTGCGCCATAGCTGGCCCGTACTTTCAGATTGGAAAACAGTTTATTGCCCGCCATAAACGACTCGTTAGACACGTTCCAGCCCACAGCCGCCGAGGGGAAATAGCCCCATTTTTTACCCGGTGCAAACTTCGAGGAGCCATCGGCCCGGCCGGTTAGCGTGAGCAGAAAGCGATTGTCGAACCCGTAATTGACGCGGGCCATATACGACAGGATCGCCCATTTCTCATAGGCGCTATTCGTTCCGCTGATGGTTGACGCTGCGCCCAGGTTGTAGTACTCCACCGATTCAACAGGCAGACCTGTAACGTTTATGCTCGACTGCTCATACTGCCGGGTTTGCAGGCTGTACAACCCGGTGAAATCGAGACTATGCGTCGACCCAAGTTTCTTTTTATACGTCAGTATATTCTCCCAGGTGTAGGCCAGCGTAAAATCATTATTGGTGGAGGCCGCCGGTGGTCCCAGTCGGCGAAAGTTGGTGACGCTCCCCCTGAAATCGCCTTTTTTGTTTTCAACCAGATCGGGCGCGAAGTTCATCCGAAACCGCAGGCCCTCCGCGAGCTGAGCTTCCCCATACAAATTGCTCAATAGGCGAAACGTTTTCCGCTTGTTGATAACGGCCCCCGGCACCAGTTCAGACAGGGGGTTGCTGCGAAGTCCGTCGCTGGTGGGCAGGAAAATGAGCTGGCCATTGTCGTCGTAGGCTCTCCCCAATGGGTTTTCAGTAAGCGCGCCAAAGTCCGAACTCTGCCCGTAGGGATTCAGATCTTCGCCGTTCCGTTCGCTGTAGGCTGCCAGCGTAGACGTACCTACTTTAAACCGTTGACCAATGTTCTGGTCGATGTTGATGCGTGAGGTGTAGCGGGTGAAATCTTGCCCCGGAATGAGGCCTTTATCCTGAAAATAGCCCAGCGCCACGTTGTATTTTGTGTCTTGCGTGCCCCCCAGAATGCTGATTGAGTGGTTTTGCATACTGCCATTCTTCACCATCAGGCGTTGCCAGTCGGTTGACCGTCCCTGGGCAATGGATTCCAACTCAACCGCTTCAAACAATTTGCTGTCGGCCTGCGGATCGGTATCGTCGTATTGAGGTCGGCCGGTAGCGGTATTAATGACTGCCCTGCGGGATTCGCGTTTGTATTCGGCAAACTGTTGGCCATTCATTACATCGGCGTACCGCATAATTTTCGACACACCGTAGTAGGCATCATAACTGACCGATGGCTTCCCCGTTTTCCCGCGTTTGGTACTGATGATAACCACCCCGTTTGCACCCCGTGAGCCATAAATAGCCGTTGCCGACGCATCTTTCAGGATATCCATCGACTCAATATCGCTGGGGTTAATGTCGTTCAGGCCACCACTGAGCGGAATACCATCAACGACGTACAACGGGTCATTCCCGGCATTGAACGAACGCCGTCCCCGTATCTGAACCGACACGCCTGCGCCCGGCTTATTATCTGCCGCAACCACATAAACCCCGGCAGCGCGGCCCTGAAGCATCTGAGCGGCATTGGTAACCGGCACTTCTTTCAGCGATTTCTCGGAAATAGACGAAATAGCTCCGGTGATGTCCGTTTTTTTCTGGGTACCATAACCAACCACAACAACCTCATCCAGTTTGCGGGGATCGGTGGTGAGCTTGACATCGATGACGGTTTTGCCCGTTACTGGCACCTTTTCCAGGTTATAGCCCACGTAGGAAAAAACCAGAACCGCATCATCTTTGGGTACGTCGATGGTGTAATTGCCTTCGGCGTTGGTGACCGTACCAACCGTGGTGCCTTCGATCACGACATTGACACCAGGAAGCGGTTCGTTCGTGCTCCCATCGGTCACTTTACCCGTTATTAGCAAT
This sequence comes from Cytophagales bacterium, assembly GCA_031411995.1. Classification (GTDB taxonomy): domain Bacteria; phylum Bacteroidota; class Bacteroidia; order Cytophagales; family Spirosomataceae; genus Rudanella. Next base: position 14,081 of record JANOCD010000113.1, on the reverse strand, counting down.
TTGGCAGCCGGGTTATTCCCTGCCAGTACAGGCGTCCATAAGGCCAGGCAAATCGAAAAAATGGATATTTTTTTCAATACTTTCCCGACCAACGCTAAAATAGAGTTGGGATTCATAAAACAGGGTTTAGTTAGGATTTTCTAGTTGGGGTACAACACCTGCGGGTCTTTCCAGACAGCTACGTTTCCGTAGAGTTCCTGATCGGTGTATTGCTTGGCCGGTTTTTTGAATCCGGCGGCTATGAATTTATTTTTCAGCTTGCCCAGACTGACAAAGTCCCCGAAGAAAATGTTGTTCATCACGCGCCAGTAGCCGCTCAGGTCATAGCGGGCCGCTTCCCACTCTTTCGGGTGTTTCTGGCTCAGTGCTTTATCCAGATCCAGACAAACAGCCATGTATACCGCCCTCGCTTTTTGCTCTTTGGTGCCGTTGAAAAGGTTGGCCGTAATCTCCTTTTCGTCGGATTTCTGCAACGTTAGCTTCTGATTGTCGAGCGAAGCCAATTGTAAAACAGGAGCAGGACTTTCGGCGGGTATTTCATAGACGACTTCCTGATTGACCACCGTTTTTTTACCACCGTTGGTTTCGTTCACCAGTTCGAAGAGGTCAATCAACCGGTCGGCGAAACTGGTAATGGTTTCGTCCATGGGCATGTTATCCCGCGAGGTGTTTTTGTACCGATCCGTAATCTGCCAGCCTTCACTCATCATTTTCCGGTAGCCATATTTAGCACCCAGAATGGTGCCCAGGGTGGCCGCATTGCAATCGGCATCCCAGCCCATATTAAAGGAGAGTTTCAGTGTTTCGGCAAAATCGCCCTCGCCATAGAGTAAGGCCATAATGATCGCGCCCGTGTTCAGTTCGGTCCCGTTCCGGTCGCGGGTGCGGCTGTTCTCCTGCGTGTATTTTTCTTTCAGCAACCGACGGGATTCGGGCCAGTTCGTAGGGTTCAGGCGGTGCCATTCTTTTACCTGGTTGATAATTTTGAGGGTATTGCTGGCAGGGTCAACCGAGGCAATGCCCGCGTCCAGAATTTTATTGATGTCGTTCTCGACAAAAGCCGTGGCAATCATGGACGTGAAGAGCTGCGTAGTTTGGGCAGGCTCATTGTCGATGGCGACTTTGGTGTAGTGCAAGCCAATTTTTGCCGCCGTTTGGGGCATCGCCGGGGCCAGCAACCCAAAGGTTTCGCACAAAAACTGCCCCGATACATTGAACTCGGCCCAGGGATTGAAGCTCACTAGGCCCGTAACCGGTGGCTTCACGTCGATATCCATCAGGTGCCGGGCATACCGGTTTGAGCACCAGATATTCCGGTTGATCCGCTCTTTCCAGAGTGCCGCCACTTCATCGTAGGGCAGGAAGACGCTCCGTTTCTTTTGCATGGTGTAGATGTAGACCCATTCAAAATCCGTGTCGTCGTCGGTGAAGGCCCCGTTTTGTAAGGAAGGAATGTAATTTTTGAGGTTGCCCGGCTCCTGAATGTATTTGAACTCATACGGGATGCCGTTGAGGTTACCCAGCATTTCGCCCAGCAGTCCACCCCTGATTTTATCCCTGACGGTTGCAGCCGATAACTGAATTAGTTTACCAGGCGGGTTTTGTTTTTGTTTTGCCGCTGGTGCCAACAAGAGCAGGCAGGCCCCAAAAACGCATTTCAGTAACGGAGATAGGGATTTCATGAGGTTGCTGATCTTGAATTATAGTAAGATTATTTTGTTCGATAACATGGTCAAAAGTAGATAAAGTATTACCGTTCAAAGTCAAGAGATTTAGCCAACTATTAAAGTATTTTAGCAAGTATTTAAAAGAATAGCCCGTTGCTTTGTTAATATAATGGGTAAAAGCAAAAAGTCCCATTTAATGATTAGCGAGTTGACCCGTTTAATCTGAACTTTTTAAAAAACTCCGTCGGTGAACTTCATAGCGTAAAAAAGGAGAGTTAGTGCTAAAAATTGGCTATTTCTTCAGTTGGTGGATCCCCCCAATCATCCGTCAACGCTTTTTCATCAACTTTTACATACACCTTAATCAACCGTTTTTCATTTTCCGGGGGTGTTGATACCTCCCTGATCGCTGCTTTCTCAGGTACCAGATACGCTTCAACTAAAGCCAAATCCCAAAGGGTACGGATCTTGTCATCGGGATTCGTTTCTTGCCAGCGTTTTTTAAGCACGTACTGAACCGACACCGCATCGTTGACCCTTGCGTAGATGGTATCCCGCGCAAACTTGTAAGGCGCAGCAGCAGTTGTGGGCATTACAGTCAAATCGACAGTTGGATTGTTCAACAAATAATCGAACGCATTCAGATCGTTTCGAATGTTAAATTCATTTTTATCCCAGGCCCGACTTTGTGGATTGTATTTTGCGCCCAGTGCATAGCATCTGATTTGGGGTATGATGCTGGGGTCGATCAGCATCGCAGAGGCAATATTGGTGAGCGCACCTAGGCAAATCACGTCTAGTTTTTCACCTGGCTTTAGGTTTTTGATGGTGCAGATCAGTTGTTCCGTTGCGTCTGATTTTCGCGGTTCTTTTCCACCCCAAGCCCGTCCAATCTGGCGATCAGCCCCAACGGGATGCGGGATAGCTTCTTTGTGCATCAACTGCAAAATTTCTTCATTGAGTTGCTGGCTAATGGCTACTGTCCTGATGTTCCGAGTTGGATATTGATTCCACTTCTCAAATGCGACCAAATCGGCATTGTTGAAATGAGTTGAGCTAAGACCGACAACATCAACAGTCGGTTCTGACAGTAGGCGCACAATAGCGTATACATCATCTGTTTCATTGCCCGTGTCGGCATCAAGCCACACCTTCTGCTTTTGTGCAAATCCGCTGAGACTACAAATCAATAACAGAAAACTAATCAACCTCATCATCGGCTTGGTTTAACTACGCTCTGGAGGGCTTCATCAGGGGTCCATTGCTCCGCCGAGAAGTTTACCCTTTCGGCATCGTCTATCAAACCCAGCGAAATATCATGCCGCCCACCTTCATAGGGAGTCTGTAGCCAGGCATCTACCATGTCGATGGCCTCGAAAATGCCGATGCAACGTCCGCCCAGGCAAAGAACGTTCGACTTGTTATGGGCCGCCGTCATCCGAGCCTGATAGGTGCTGTAGCACAAAGCCGCCCGAATTCCTTTGAACTTATTGGCAATAATGCTCATGCCGATGCCCGTTGAGCAGATAAGGATTCCCCGCAGTTCGGGGTTAGGGGCCACTGCCTGAACTACTTTAGCCGCGTAGTACGGATAGCGCACAATATCTTCCGAATACGAACCGACATCATCAATGTCGTACCCTTTTTCGCGCAAATGCTCAACAAGGGCAATTTTCAGCGCAAACCCGCCGTGATCATTACCAATGACTATCGTTCCCATATCAGTCTTTGTCGGTTTATGGTTAGCGGCTATCAGCCAATCAGGATGTGTTGGCTACTTACCCGCTGCTGGTTATACGCATAAATCAGCGGCAACAGAAAGTCGGCGGCTTGTTTAGCGGCAATGTCCGGCGTGGGCAGGGGTAGAATTTCGACTGAGAGCCAGCCGTTGTAATTGGCCTGTTGCAATTCGCTAAAAATAACGGAGAAGTCGAGGTGCCCCTGACCGGGAGCCAGCCGGTTCGAATCGGCCAGGTGAATGTACTTCATGAAATCAATGTGCTTAAACAGCTCACCACCAATGGTTTTGTCTTCGATGTTCATGTGGAATACGTCGGGCATGAGCAGCATATTAGACCGATGGACTTTTTTCATCAGAGCAACGCCTTCTTCCACCGAGTTGATGAAATCCGTTTCGTAGCGGTTAACGGGTTCCAGAATCAGCGTAACACCTTTAGGCTCGGCATAGTCGCAAAGCTCGCGGGCTACGTTGGCAAACAAATCTTCTACGTCTTCCCTGTTTCGGGTACCAATCAGCCCCCGAACCCGTCCTATATTCACGATTTGCCCGAACGATTCAGCCAGGTCGATCAGTTCTCGAAAAACGGCGAGTGTCTGCTCGCGCTTGCCGCTGTTTTCGTGGGTCAGCATGAGTCCACCGTCGGCATATACCTGACCCGTCGAGATACATGAAACCTCCAGTTTATTGTCATCGAGAAGTGTCTGAAGCCGGTCTGGATGTAGTTCATCGGCTCGTTTCAAGGCGAGTTCAACGCCGTGATAACCCAGTTTTGCCGCTTTAGGGATAGACGTTTCGAACCCTCGGTACACCACAAAGGCACTCGGTAAGGCGTGGGTGTCAGCAATGGCAATGGACAACTTCATAAGGATAGAGAATTGGTGGTTACCGGCTGTTGGGGTATGCGTATGGCAACCGGTTCAATTTTACGAATGACGATAAACAGCAGTAAAAAACCCAATGGATGCAGCAGACCGGCAATAAAAAAAGCCGGGCTATAGCCATACTGCTCAATCACATACCCAATACCGAAGCTGAACAGCATGGCCCCATACGTAGCGGCCAGCCCCATCAGGCCCGATACCGAGCCGACCAAAGAAGACGGAAAAATATCGGCCACCAGCGTCTGCACGATGGTCGAATACGCCTGATGACCAAACATGGCCAGACTGAAAAACAAAATGGCCATTGGTAATGATGCATCGGTAATGAGCAGGGACACCGGAAGCATTGCGGCTGCAATACCCAGCGGAATCTTCCGGGCGATGTCCACCGATACGTTTCGTGTTAACAGATAACTGCTCAACCAGCCACTGGCCAGACTACCTACCCCGGCCAGTGCGTAGGGAATCCAGCCATAGGACCCAATGCCTTTTATATCCAGCCCGCGCACATCGTTCAAGTATTTGGGGAGCCAGAAAATAAAGAAATACCAACCCGCATCGGGCAAAAACTTGATCAGCATAATGCCCCAGACCTTGCGGTAACCGAACAAGTCGAGCCAGCGGACAGCCGGAGCCGTTTCTGAATGTAGCTGAACGTTCGACTCCAGCAGGTTACGCTCAGAGTTGGTGATAAACCGGCTGGCGTTGGGCACTGAGTAAACCCGAAGCCAAACCAGCACCCAGACAAGCCCAACGGACCCCGTAATGATAAATGTCCACCGCCAGTCGAGGGTACCGATAATGAGGGCAATCAGCGGGGGAGCGATTACCGCGCCAATACTGGAACCTGTGTTGAAGATGCCAAAAGCCAGCGAGCGTTCTTTAGCCGGAAACCACTCGGAAACCACTTTAGCCGATGCCGGGAAGCCGCCCCCTTCGCCAACGCCCAGCAGAAACCGGGCTATGCCAAGGCCCGTAAGGCTGGAAACCAGACCGTGAAGAATGTTGGCCAGCGACCACCAGACGGTCATAATAGCGTACCCGTTTCGCGACCCTAACCGATCCAGCAAGCGCCCACCGATCGCGTACATGGTGCCGTAGGCGAACAGAAACAGGCTGTTAATCTGCCCATACTGACTGTCGCTGATTGGAATCGTCTTTCGGATTTCGCTCAGGGCTACGGGCAGGTTCTGCCGGTCGAGGTAGTTGATGGCCGTCACCAGTGCCGTAAGCCCGATGATCCACCAGCGAAAATTAGGAATTTTTTTCAACGGAATTAGTCAGGGTTAAGGATAGATAATCGTTCGTTAAACGGCCTTAGGTAGTTGGTTTACCGAATGAGGTAACCAGCCCCCCATCGACGTAAATGATCTGCCCATTCACAAAATCAGATGCCGACGATGCCAGAAAAATAGCCGCTCCAACCATGTCTTCGGGCGTTCCCCAGCGCCCGGCGGGGGTTCGGCTGATGATATAGTTGTTCAATGGATTGCCCGGCTCCCGATAGGTCGTGTTGATGGGGGTTGCGACGTACCCCGGCCCAATGCCATTCACCTGAATGTTGTGGGGTGCCCATTCTGTTGCCAGGTTGCGGGTCAGCATTTTCAGTCCGCCCTTGGCCGCGGCATAGGCCGACACAGAGTCGCGACCCAGTTCGCTCATCAGGGAACAGATATTGATAATCTTACCCCGTTTGCGCTCGATCATCCGCCGACCAACGTACTTGGATACCACAAAAGGAGCCGTCAGATTGGTTTGGATCACTAGGTTCCAATCAGCTTCGTCTAAGTCTTGGGTGGCCGCCCGCCGGATAATTCCCGCATTATTGACCAGAATGTCAATGGGTCCCCAATCATGTTCGATGGCCGCAATCGCCGATTTCACTTGTTCTGTGTCTGTAACGTCGAACGGGGCACTTACCGCGTCGATTCCAACGGCTGTCAATTTCTCAGTGCATTGGCCCAGTTTGTCCAGATTTCGACCGTTAATGACGAGCGTGGCTCCTGCTTCGCCTAGTCCCTTGGCAATAGCAAAGCCAATGCCTTGCGTCCCTCCCGTAATCAACGCACGTTTACCCGATAAATCGAAGAGAGACAATGACATACTTTTCGGCGATATAGTACAAAATATCAGTAGGCAAAAGTAGGCTTGTCAACTATAGCGCAGTAGAGGAAATTTAGCGAAGAGATAAAGTATTCTAGCACATTTTTGACGACAGGCGAGCGGAATGCGCTAAATAAGTCGGTTTGACTGAAATTTTCATCAGGTAAAAGCTGCTCGGTAAGCGGTAGGTTTTTGTTTTTTAAGGAGTCGAAATGACCGGTTGAAGTTAGACAGGTTATGGAAGCCGCAATCGAACGCGATCTGCTGGATACTCTTCTTATTTTCCATCAGCATCCGGCAGGCATAGCCAATACGTACTTCCGTCAATAGCTGGATGTATGTTTTTTGGGTGCGGTTTTTAAAATACCGACAGAAGTTAGCCACCGACATGTTGGCGACGGCAGCAGCTTCGTCGATCAGAATTCGGCGATGAAACTGCGACAGCGTAAACTCATACACCCGGCTAATCGTGTCGGTGTCGAAGCGATGATAGGAATCAAGAAATCCGTCGCTGCTTAAAAAAACCAGTTCGTCCGATTCGGCAATACACTCCAGAATTTGCAGGAATAGCCCAATCCGCTGCACACCGCTCGGGTTCTCCAGCAGTTGGGCCATCAGGGCCAGCACCGTTTCTTTAGTCGTCCCCCTAATGCGTAATCCTCGTTTCGCTTTGTCGAAAAGTCGCCGAATAGATTCCATTTCTTTCAGGTTCAGAAAATTCGAGCCGAAGCAGTCGGGCAAAAACTGAATAACCTGAGCCTCGGCCCGTAACGAAGAATCGGACAAAAAGTAGTTCCTGTCATTCTTCCAGACGTGCGGCAGGTTGCTTCCCAGAAAGATTAAATCCCCTTCCTCAAATTCCTCAATGCTGTCGCCCACAAACCGGGTTCCCCGGCTTTGAACGATATGATTGAGTTCCAGTTCGGGGTGAAAATGCCATTTCTCATACAAAAAAGGTAACCTGTCGGTTCGGGCTACAAACGAATAAGTGGCAGAAGGATTGACTTTACGGAAGATAGCCTGCATGATATATCAGTAAATTTTAGCTCCATTTTTCTCAAAGTTGATACTATTTCACCAGAATTGACGAAAACTTCACAAAAAAGGTGCTGTCTTTATCCGTTGCTTTGCACATTGGTTATTCCAACCCTTTACTGTATACTCAACCCTTTTACTACGTATGAAACTGTACCGTACACAGCGGGGTATCGTGATCGAATCTGACGGCGCGTTGTACCTGTCTTCCCAAACAGATTGGGACGTTTATGTTAACCGCGACGATTTATTCGAGGCAATGACCACCGAACGGCAAACCCTGTTACCCGACGATTCCCTGAAAAAGACCCTCAGCACCAGCCTACTACCCCCCATTCATCAGCAGGAAGTGTGGGCATCGGGCGTAACGTACCTGAAAAGCCGGGAAGCCCGCATGGACGAAGCCAAGGATACGGGCGGAGATGCCTTTTACGCCCGTGTGTATGATGCCAACCGCCCCGAACTGTTTTTCAAAGCCACGGCTGCCAGAACCGTTGGGCCGGGGGATACCGTGCTGATCCGGCGCGATTCAGCCTGGAACGTACCGGAACCTGAGCTAACGCTGTTTGCCACGTCGAGCGGTAAAATCGTGGGCTATACCTGCGGCAACGACATGAGTTCACGGGATATTGAGGGCGAAAATCCGTTATACCTACCGCAGGCTAAAAGCTATGATGGAGCAGCCGCCATTGGCCCCTGCCTGTACGTACCTGGCAAACCTATTGACCCTGATGCTCAGATTCATATCGCGATTTCGAGAAAGGGCGAAACCGTTTTCGACGGCTCAATCGCCATCAACCGGATGAAACGTACCCACACGGAATTGATCGGCTATCTGTTTCGCGAAACTACTTTTCCGCAGGGAGTATTTCTGATGACCGGCACGGGCATTGTCCCGCCCAATGAGTTTACGCTCGCGGTAGGCGATGAAGTGCGGATTACGATTGACCACATTGGCACGCTAACGAACACGGTTGCTCAAAAATCATAAAACCAACGATGATACAGGGAATGCAATTAATTGGCTTCGCGACCTCTACCGAAAGCGAGGGCACGTTTCAGGCGACCAATCCAGCCACGGGCGAAAAACTGCCAGCACAGTTTCACCGGGCTACCAAGGGCGAGTTGGAACAAGCCGCCCAAAAAGCGAAGGCTGCTTTTTCGATTTATCGAAAGAAAACGGGACTTGAAAAGGCCTCTTTTTTAGATGCCATTGCCGATGAAATTGACGCCATCGGGGATGAATTGATCCAGATGGCTACGGCAGAAACAGGCTTACCGGCTGGCCGCATTCAGGGCGAGCGGGGTCGCACAACCGGGCAATTGCGCTTATTTGCCCAACTGCTGCGAGACGGCTCCTGGGTAAATGCCCGCATAGAAACTGCTATCCCCGACCGCCTTCCACTTCCTAAAGTGGACCTGAGAATGATGCAGCGTCCGTTGGGCCCTGTGGGCGTTTTTGGCGCGAGCAATTTCCCGCTGGCTTTTTCGGTGGCCGGTGGTGATACGGCTTCGGCACTGGCAGCGGGATGCCCGGTCATTGTGAAAGCCCATTCGGCCCATCCAGGTACGTCGGAGCTGATGGGAAAGGCCATTCAGCGGGCGGCTACCATCACACACATGCCTGATGGTATCTTTTCTCTATTGCACGGCAGTGGGGCCGAAGTCGGGGCGGCATTGGTGCAACATCCCCACATAAAGGCCATTGGTTTTACCGGCTCTTATCAGGGCGGTATGGCCTTGTTTCACCTGGCGGCAAATCGCCCCGAACCGATTCCCGTGTACGCTGAAATGGGCAGTACCAATCCCGTGTTTATTCTGCCCACTATCATGCAGGAAAAAGGCGCGACGATTGCCGGGCAGTTTGCGGCTTCGGTAACGCTCGGTGTCGGTCAGTTTTGCACCAATCCGGGTATGCTGATTGCGATCAAAACCGGCGGATACGACGCTTTCATGACCGATTTACAAACACAGTTTAAGAGCGCGGCAGGTGGGGTGATGCTAACTTCGGGCATTCGGGATGCGTTCCATCAGAGCGTAGCCAGCCATCTCGAACATGAGAGCGTGGCGGTTCTGGCGCAGGGAGTGAGTGCCGACGGTTTTACGGCTGTTCAGCCCGTATTGTTCAAAACCAATGCGCAGGCACTGGCCAATAATCCTGATTTATCGGAAGAAATATTTGGCCCGGCCAGTGTGGTTGTTGAAGCGCAGAGTAAGGTCGAGTTACTACAGATTGCCGAAAATCTGACCGGACACCTCACGGCTACCATCCACGGAACCCCTGAAGAACTCATCGATTATGCTGACCTGATCGACATACTGGAACAAAAAGTGGGGCGGTTGCTTATCAACGGCTATCCAACGGGGGTGGAGGTTTGCCACGCTATGACCCACGGCGGACCGTTCCCGGCCTCTACTGATTCCCGCAGCACGTCGGTTGGTACGGCCGCTATTTATCGGTTCACTCGCCCGGTCAGTTATCAGAATTTCCCGGAAAATCTCCTGCCCGACGAACTGAAAGACAGTAATCCGCTAGCTCTACGGCGGTTACTAAACGGGACGTTTCAACAGTGACAGTAAGCGTTTATTATAGGTTGGATTGAGTAAAGGTCTTTCGCTTTGTGGGAGACCTTCTTTTAAACACAACAGGAATACCATGCAGTATACCGTACTGAAAATTAACCCCTCCGATAATGTGATTGTGGCGCTTCGTCCACTCGAAGGGGGTACAACTATCGACTATGACGGCGAGCGCTATATGCTGCCCCGCTCCATTGCCGCCAAGCACAAATTCGTTACAGAAGACGTACCCATCGGTGGCCACGTGACCATGTACGGCGTGTTGGTGGGTACGGCCATCCAGCCTATTGCACGCGGTGAGCAGATCACGACCTTCAACCTCCGGCACGAATCAGACCCGTATTCGACCGCGAACCGAAAGCCCTGCACCGACTGGACAGCTCCTGACGTGTCCCGCTGGCAAAATAAGACATTTATGGGATTTCCGCGCTCGGATGGTCAGGTGGGAACGGCTAACTACTGGCTGGTGATTCCGCTGGTTTTTTGCGAGAACCGGAATATTCTCAAACTCAAAGATGCGTTTGATAAAGCTCTGGGGTATGCCTTTCCCGATACGTACCTGAATCAGGTAAATGAGCTGGTTGATCGGTATAAAGCGGGCGAAAAAAACATCGATACTAACTACTCACCTGCTGATCAGTCGGTTATAGCGACATCGAAACCTCTCTTTTTCAATATTGACGGTATCAAGTTCCTGACGCACGAATCGGGTTGTGGCGAAAGCAATCAGGAGTCGGCCAGCTTAGCAGCTCTGTTTGCGGCCTACGCCCATAACGCCAACGTGGCGGGAATAACCGTATTAAGTTTAGGTTGTCAGAAAACGCAGTTCACCGACTTAGTACACGAAATCAAGAACCGTAACCGAGCCGGTGGCCCTGGTCTGTTCGATAAGCCGATTCTGTTTTTTGAACAACAGGCCTACGGCACCGAGCATGCCATGCTGTCGGCGGCCATAAAAGACACTTTCTTGGCGCTGGTACAGGCCAACAAGCTCGAACGCCAGCCGACCCCGTTGTCCAAACTAAGCATTGGGCTAAAATGCGGTGGTTCCGACGGGTTTTCCGGCATTTCGGCCAACCCCGTTTTAGGGCATTTGTCCGACATGGTAGTGGCGTTGGGCGGCACCACGTACCTGGCCGAGTTTCCCGAACTGTGTGGCGTAGAGCAGGAACTCATTGATCGCTGCGTGAGCGATGAGAAGGCTCGGAAATTTGAAACCCTCATGCGCGATTATGCCGCCAAAGCAGAGATGGTGGGGGCTGGTTTCGACATGAATCCATCGGCGGGTAATATCAAAGACGGGCTGATTACCGACTCCATCAAATCGGCCGGGGCCGCTAAAAAGGGAGGTTCGGCCCCCATTGCCGATGTCCTGGATTATGCCGAAACGGCGACCGTTTCGGGGCTACACCTGGTTTGTACGCCCGGTAACGATGTGCTGGCCACGACCGGTCAGGCGGCTGCCGGTGCCACCATCACGCTGTTTACAACGGGCCTGGGCACCCCGACGGGTAACCCCATTTGCCCGGTGGTAAAGGTGGCAACCAATTCTATAGTAGCGCAGAAAATGCCCGACATTATCGACTTTGATTGTGGAGCGATCATCGACGGTATAAAAACCATCGAAGAAACCGCCGGGGAATTGCTCGATTACTGTCTGGAACTAGCCAGTGGAAATCTGAAGACGAAAGCCCAACAGCTTGGTCAGGATGACTTTATGCCCTGGAAACGGGGGATTAGTTTATAACAGATCGATCGATAACCACCGACAATTTTCCATGCACCTAACTGCATACCCTAACGCTTAACGTACCCAATCCGATGAGAAAAATTATCCCCTGTTTATTGCTCTGCCTGCTGACCGTCGGTGCCCACGCACAAGGTATTGAAACCTGCCGGGCCGTCTTGAAAGGTGATACCTTACTGATTGAAAACGAGTTAATTGCCCGGTGGTATAGCTGGAACAATGGCAACCTGATGACCCGCTCGCTGACCGATAAAAAAAGCGGCAAGGAATGGAAAATGACGGGCAATAAACCCGACCTGTCGCTGCCCGGACAAACAGATAAGGCCCAGCAGGCTGCGTTTTCGGCCAAGGTAATTCCCCAAACATCGGTGGCATATGAACACTTGGAGGCAGAAGTTACCTATATGCTCGACAACGTGGAGGTGAAGCGGGTGTTTCGGGTGTATCCAACGGTGGCGGCCATTGCCTGTGACCTGTATTTTCGGGGCGAATCGAACAAGGTCTGGTCGCAGGCGGGGACGAACATGGCCGATATGGTGAACCTGGAAAAGCTGACCGGGGCCAATGCGGCCGACAATGCGCCGGTTATCGAGAAAGTTGACCTTCCGGGTCGGCACTGGCAGCTCAATGCGGTTGAATTTTTCGATATAACCGACCGATTCAATACCCTGGTTCGCAGCGTCGACGCCCTGTCGTACCGCCCGAACCTGTACCGGGGCAACCTCCTTTTTGCCCATGACCCGCTCAGCAACAGCGGCCTGTTTATGCTGAAAGAAGCGCCCACATCGAATGTACAACTGGCCTATGCGGGGGGTGACTTCCTGACGGAATACGGCAATCTTAAGGTGATCGGGGCAGGCATGACCCCCGCCGATCTGCACCCGACCGAATGGCGCAGGGGCTACGGTTTTGTGACGGGTCTGTATGCGGGCGAGCCCAAAAACGCCCATCGCGCCTTGCGGGAATACCAGCATAACCTGCGCATTCTGAAGCCGAAACGGGACGAAATGATCCTGATGAACACCTGGGGCGACCGGGGGCAGGATGCGCGGGTGAACGAAAAATTCGCCCTCGCCGAACTGGACGCCGGTGCCCGATTGGGCATCACCCATTTTCAACTCGACGATGGTTGGGAAACGGGTCGCTCGTCTAACTCGGCCTTCAAAGGCGGGTCGCTGAGCAACATCTGGGCCAATAAAAACTACTGGGAAGTCAACCGCGAACGATTCCCGAATGGACTTGAACCAATCGTTAAAAAGGGGAAAGAGCTGGGCATTGAACTCTGCCTGTGGTTCAACCCCAGCCGCGACAACAGCAACGAGAACTGGGAGAAAGACGCTAATACACTAATTGGGCTATACAAGAAACAGGGCATCCGCACCTTCAAGATCGACGGCGTGAATTTACCCGATAAACTGGCCGAAGTGAATTTCAGGAAGTTCCTCGACAAGGTGAGCCTGGAGACCGACTACAATGTTGTCTTCAACCTTGATGTAACGGCCCAACGGCGGGGCGGGTATCATTACCTGAACACCTATGGCAACCTGTTTCTTGAAAACCGCTATACCGACTGGAGCAATTACTACCCCTACACCACCCTTCGAAACCTGTGGATGCTGTCCAGGTACGTGCCTGCACAAAACCTCCAGATCGAGTTTCTGAATAAATGGCGCAACGCCGACAAGTATGCTGCAAACGATGTGTTCGCCCCCAAAAATTACTCGTTCGATTATCTGTTCGCCATCACAATGGTTGCCCAGCCGCTGGCCTGGTTTGAAGGCAGCAGTTTACCATCGGAAGCCTTCGCAACGAGTAAGTTGATCAAAACCTACAACCAACATAAAACCAAGCTGCACACCGGACAGATTTTCCCCATCGGCGACGTACCCAGCGGTCAGCACTGGACGGGTTTTCAATCCATTGTATCGGATAAAGCAGGTTTTATACTGGTCTTTCGGGAAGACAATGCCGATGCTCAGAAGGCTGTGAGCACCTTGTTCCCTACCGGAGCACGGGTAACGTTCACGCCCATTGCGGGCGAGGGAAAAGCGTTTGCGAGTCGGGTTCAGGACGAAGGGAAAGTGCTATTTACACTGCCCGGCAGGAATAGTTTTGCCTTGTACACCTATTTCGTAAAGTGATCAGTATGAAATTTATCTTAACTGAGATTATACAGGTTAAAAATTTGGCTACTCTACCCTGCTAAAATATTTTGTTGATACTGAGCGACTTGCCTATCTAACCACTTGAATAAGCGAGATAACTTACCCCACCAAAGGGGTGCAGCTTTAGCGGAATTGCTCGTCTGCCTGAGCAACTCCCGAAGC
>JANOCD010000112.1:0-138651 GCA_031411995.1 Cytophagales bacterium | reverse complement strand
ATGAGCGCAACGAGCGGGCTGTCAAAGTGCATTGGAGTTTCACTGTGGCGGCTGCGGAAGACAAACTCAGGAGCTGGTATGAAAAAGTGAATCCCATTAACAAGTCCCCAATATCTAATAACTAAATTGGATGAGTACTAGCCAAACACGAACATTACCTGCGGGCGGGTGAGGTATGTACGCACGTCGCCTTTATCAACCAGGGTTGCCTGCGCTACTACTACCTTAAGGATGGGAATGAGTTCAACGGTCAATTTTTCTTCGAGGGAACCTGGATTGGCGAGTACCAGAGTTTTCTGACGGGTCAGCCATCAATTCAGTATTTTGACGCCTTGGAAAACGTTGAGTTGTTGGTCATGCAACACCGTGACCTACAGAAACTGTATACTGACCTGCCCAAGTTCGAACGGTTCGGACGTGTCCTGGCCGAGAATGTGGTCATCGGCTCCCAGCGCCGGACCGCGTCGCTACTGTTTGATTCGCCCGAGGAGCGGTACCTCAAGCTCATTGCCGAACGTCCCAAAGTAGTAGAACGGATTCCGCTGCATCACATCGCTTCCTATCTGGGCATCAAGCCCGAAAGCCTCTCCCGAATTAGGAAACGACTCGCCGACAACCGGTAAAACGCCCATTTCTTAACTCATGTCAAGATTGAACTTGCTACATTTGACTGGAGACTTTTTTTAGGCAGATTTGGGGCCAAACTTCACTTTGACCATGGTTAAACGACGTGTGTTTGACGAAGCATTCAAGGAAATGGCCGTCGAGCTGTCTTATGTATAGGCCGATGTCAGAGGGTTCTGATTCAATCTGGGTGAAGACGTGGTATTTTCCCAAGTTTGAGTCATGAACCTGTACCAACTCCTGCCCAGCCAATTTCAGCTCGTCAACCATCACATTGAGCAGGCCACCATTCAAATTGGTTTGGTAGCCACCCCCACCACAGGCAAATGTCCCGCTTGCCAGATGACAGCCAGAAAGGTCCATAGTTTCTATCAACGCACTATGGCCGACCTACCCATCTGCGGCAAAGCCGTCTCTTTACAAGTTCATCTGCGGAAGTTCTTTTGTGGCAATCCAGAATGCCCCCGTAAAATTTTCGCCCAGACTTCCTCAGATGATTTTCGGCCCTATGCCCGGCGGCTCCACCGAGCCGAGCAACCTTTACTGACCATTGCCTTGCAAACAGGAGCCAGACCAGCTGCCAAGCTCTGTGCCTTGACGGCCCAACCCGTCAGCCATTCCACCCTGCTCCGAATCAGCCGAAAATCGCCTGTTGCTCAACCGCTTACCCCTAAACGTCTGGGCGTGGATGACTTTGCCTTCCGAAAAGGCCGACGCTATGGAACCCTGCTGATTGATCTGGACCGCCATCAGCCCATTGATGTCCTAGCTGACCGCGAAGGAAAGACGTTGGAAGACTGGCTCCGTAACCATCCCGGTATTGAATTGGTCACCCGTGACCGTTCGAGTGTCTATGCCAGTGCGATTACCACGGCTGCTCCAGAGGCCGTTCAGGTGGCTGACCGCTGGCATTTGTTGGCCAACCTCTCGGAGGTAGTCGAACGCTTTTTGGATACCCAACGAGAAGCTATTAATGAGTCTATCTTAGTTACCTTGTCCCCTGTCGAACCAGCCGTGCCCGCTCCGCCTATCACCGAAAAAGAACTTCCCCAGTCGCTCACCTGGAATCATGATTTATCAAAACTGATGACTACCAGTAGCAAAGAAGGTACGTCTAAGCGGCAGGCAGCTTATGAGCAGGTCAAAAAACTTCAGGGTGAAGGGCATTCTATGCGGTCCATCGCCCGGCACTTGGGTCTGGCTCGAAATACGGTCAAACGTTACTGGAACCAGAACAAGTTTGTGGCTCGTCAGAGGGCCAAGCGGTCGAATCTGTTACTATACGAGGGGTATTTACGTCGGCGGTGGTTGGAAGGCCAGACCAATGTGAAAGAGCTATTTGAGGAGATTAAAGCCTTTGGCTACAATGGTGGTTATACCATCCTAACTGCTTTTCTATCCACCTATCCCCGCACAGAGACCGAACCTGCTTTGCCTCCTGCCCGTAAAGCCAACAGCTTCAGCAGTCGGCGGATCAGCCGGTTACTAAATCTGTCGCCGGAAAGATGGTCGGCCGATGAGCAACTATTTCTGAATCACCTCTTGTCTGAGCATGAGTCCATTCGCCAAGTTCACGAATTGAGTGGGCGATTTCGGCAATTGATGAAAGAGAAATCGGGCGATGGCTTGGCCAAGTGGTGTAATGAAGCCGAACAGGTTGTCGCTTACACGGGTTTTGTTCGTGGCCTGCGGCAGGACTATGCCGCCGTCGAGCAGGCCTTTGTTTCAAAATGGAGCAACGGGCAAACCGAAGGCCAGGTGAATCGGCTGAAGATGATCAAACGACAGGGATACGGTCGGGCGAATTTTGAGCTGTTGCGACGGCGGGTGCTATTCCGAAATTGCACCGATCACCCAAAGTGAATCAGAACCCTTGGAATGCCGGAGATGGCTCAATATTGACCGGCCTATTCAGTCTTATGCAAAAGGATCAATTCAGGAAGCCGCCCGCGAATTGGACATCGATCCAGGACGAATCAGCAAGTGGAGGCAACGCCACAAAAAAAACGATCGAACTATGCCTGCCAATACCACACTTACGGACGACCAGCAACAGATCAGAAGGTTGCAACGAGAGCTTAGAGAAGCTCAGATGGAGCGCGATATACTAAAAAAGGCGGTCAGCATCTTCTCCAAGAGCGACGGGAGATATTCCGATTTATAAAGGAAAACGCCAAGCTATTTCCCGTTGAGAAGATGTGTAAAGTGCTGAATGTGAGTAGCAGCAGCTATTATTATTGGCGCAAGCATCCTGTTGGGGCCAGACAACAAGACCAGGATCAGTTGGTGAACCACATCCGACAAGTGCATGGCAAAAGCGAAGGTCGGTACGGTAGTCCCCGGATTGCGGATGAACTTCGGGAGCAGGGAGTAAAAGCCTCCCGTAACCGCATTGCCAGACTCATGAAGAAGGTAGGCATTCGTAGCATCATGTACAAAAAGTTTCGGGTACAGACCACGGAATCCAATCACGACTACCCCGTGGCTAAAAACGTGCTGAATAGAGAGTTCACGGCCGATAAACCAGGGCAAAAGTGGGTCTCAGACCTCACGGCACGGGCCGCCCCGCTATATCGCCACTGGCCAGGGGTGGCTTTACCTGACGGTAATTTTAGATCTGGCCGACCGAAAAGTGATTGGTTGGGCCATGAGTGATAGCATGAAAGCGGTGGAGACGAGTGTGGCTGCTTGGCGTATGGCCCTCAAAAACAGAGCGATAGATGGTCAGCTTCTGTTTCATTCGGACCGTGGTATCCAGTATGCCTGCACTGACTTTAAGGATGAACTAAAGGACTTACCCGTTGAGCAAAGTATGAGCCGAAAAGGGAATTGTTGGGATAATGCGGTTGCCGAGAGTTTTTTCAAGACCCTCAAGTGCGAGATGGTCAACCATACTTACTTTGCCACGCGGGCAGCGGCTCGGTTGGCTACCTTCGAGTATATCGAGGGATGGTACAACCGCCGACGGAAACATTCGGTATTGAATTACCGCACGCCCAGTCAACAGGAATCTTATTTTTACACTTCCTCAATGGCCGCCTAAAAATCTCCACTATACTGTTGCAAGTCCAATCCATCTGTACTCATTAAGTTAAGCGATAGCCGGGCGTTGCGGCACCGTCAGAATATCTTCGTCTAATGCCTCTTCAATACGGATGATCGTCTTTAGCTCTAAGTTATGCGTGCCACTCAGCCACTTACTGATCTCCGATTCTGACTTATGTAGGGCAACAGCCAAGTCTTTCTGGCTCATCCCCTTTTGCTCCAGCAGCGCATGGATCCGATCTGCTACATCTAACATCTTGCTGACAGACCGGCGGGTCTGAACAGGCGTTCGGGCTGCGATACGATCAAAAGCATCCATAATCTATCCTCGTTTAATCCAGTAATTCAACTTGCTCCACGTTCACTATCTCTTTACCTACCATCTGTAACTCGCCTGATGCAATCAGCTCTACGAGTTGATCAGCCATCTTATTAGCAAATCTGAATTTAGCTAACAGGTCCGGCTGTCCTGTACCGTTCGTCCTGTTTTCAAGCCACCGTTGGCCAAGATGACCACCTCATCGGACAGTCGAACACAATACAGACGCAGTCGGCAATAATCATCGCCCAGTTCACCCATGATTCGGGCTGGTGGAGCAGCGCACTGGCATCATTCTCGAAACGAAAGTAACGCGCCTTGGCTCCACGGCGTTGCTAAATCTCGGCTATCCAAGCCACCAGTACGTTCAAATCATGGTCGACAGACTTATCGTCCTCAAAGCGAGAAAAGAAAGCATCAGCTTCTGATTGTGATCTACCTTCCACCCAGAGGGTGTAGTAGTTCACTTTATCAAACGCTTTGACGAGGTGAATCGTTACAAAATTCTTCACTTTTAAGTTAAGTATTGGTCAAAGGTACTTAACTCGTTAGAATTTGCAAAAGACCTAACACTGCTCAGAGAAGGCCCGTGTTAAAATAATCACCTGAATTTCACTATGGAACATATCAGATATTTGGGGATAGTTACTTCGAAGCTCCCTGTACACTTGAGCCGCGAATCAACAGCTCGGTTTTTAAGACGCGCGTAACAGGCTTCCAGGTTGATGCATCGGTGTTAGTTTGTTCGAGCAGCAGTTGAGCTGCTACACGGCCTATCTCTCTGGTAGGTTGGGCAATAGTAGTTAATCCAGGTTCAATTAACGACGACCCATAATCGTTGCTGAATCCAACTACCGCTATCTGGTCCGGGATAGACAGGCCGCGTTCTTTAATGAGCAGTAAAGCCTCCAGAGCCGTTGGATCGTTCACGGCAAAGAGCGCGTCGGGTGGCTGAGGCTGGTCGAGCAGGTGTTTGACGTACATCCGGGCTTTGCCCAGATCCAGGTCGTAGCTGATAACCAGCTCATCGTCGGCCGGAAGATTATACTTTCTCAACGCATCTTTATACCCTTCCAGGCGTTTGCGGCTGATATAAAGCGACTGGGGGCCGGCTAAATGTGCAATTCGTTTTTTGCCCGTCAAAATCAGGTGTTCGGTGGCATTGAAAGCCCCTTCATAATCGTTGACCACCACTTTGGGTACTTCGATATCGTAACATACCCGGTTGAACAAAACTAAAGGAATGGCCTTGCGGGTGAACATGGCTAAATGCTCGAAGTTTTTGGTTTCGCGCGTCAGCGATACAAGCACCCCGTCCACTCGATTGGCCAGCATGACCTTAGCATTTGCCACTTCGGCTTCATACGTTTCATTCGATTGACAAATCAGCACGGTGTAGCCCGACTCCGAGGCTACCTCCTGCGCACCCATAATGACAATGGGGAAAAACGAAGTAACAAACTCCGGTACGATGATGCCAATGGTTTTGCTCCGACTCGACGACAGATTGATAGCCAGCATATTGCGCTGGTAATCTAACTGCCCGGCCAGATCAAGTACGGCACGGCGGGTGGCTTCCTTCACACGTGGATGCCCCGTCAAGGCCCTCGATACCGTCGATTTGGAGATATTGAGCTGACGGGCAATATCAATAATCGTTACCTGATGCTTCATAGCGATATTGTAAGAGTACTTATAATATATCGGGATTGCGAATAACAACGCAAATATAGGTTTATTAACCAATTGTGGGAGCGTTCCCACAAAATGGGAACGCTCCCACAATAAAATAGACCACCTTAATCAACATTATTGTATTTTACTTTTTAAAGTTTGTGCTGTAAAAAGAAAATGCTCAATTTTTGAGCGGTCTGCTTGTGCACACGTACCTATACAACTTACCACACCACCAATAAAATATCCACCGATTCAACCCGATACAGCTAACCTAATTTTGTCTTTTTCCAGTAACACCCTTTTAACTTTTACATTCCACTTATGCTATTTTCTACTATAAGTATCGTTCAGCAGAAAATCAAGTGGCTCGTCTGCCTACTGCTCGTACTAAGTCTACCCGCGCTGGCCCAACCCAGCCGATCTATTACGGTAAACGGTCTGGTTACATCGGTGGGCAGTAATCAGGTTGTTCCAGGTGCCAACGTTGTGGTTAAGAATACGCAACAGGGTACTACCACCAACGCCGACGGTGCGTTTACGCTTACCGTGCCAGAGGGGAAATCCGTGTTGATCGTCTCGTCGATAGGCTTTCAAACGCAGGAAGTATCGCTTGCTGGCCAAAGCAAATTGACCATCGGCCTTCAACCAGATAACCGCTCGCTGAACGAAGTTATAGTGGTTGGCTACGGAACCGTGAAAAAGAGCGACCTAACCGGCTCGGTGTCGTCGGTGAAAGCGGCCGAACTCAGGCAAACACCCATCGCCAACTTTGTGCAGGGCCTACAGGCACGGGCATCGGGAGTGCAGGTCACCCAGAATTCAGGAGCACCGGGTGGCAGTATCAGTGTCCGAATTCGGGGTAACAGTTCGATCAGTGGAAGCAGCGAACCCCTTTATGTAGTCGACGGCTTTCCAATTGCCGGGGGCGATAACCCGGTGGCGGGTGGCGGTAGCGGATTGGGCAATGAAAACGGCAACCGCCTGTCGGTACTATCGACGCTGAACCCCAACGATATTGAGTCTATGGAAGTGTTGAAAGATGCCTCGGCCACCGCCATTTACGGCACACGTGGAGCCAACGGTGTAGTATTGATTACCACCAAACGGGGTAAAGCCGGAAAAACCCGCGTGAGCTACGACGGCTATTATGGGCAGCAGCAGATTCGCAAAACGCTGGATGTGATGAACGCCACGCAATATGCCATCTACGAGAACGAGATCTCGGGTCAACCCATTAACCCCAATCCCGAGCAGTTGGGGAAGGGTACGGACTGGCAGTCGCTCGTTTTCCAAAAAGCCCCCATGCAAAGCCATCAGCTATCGGTATCGGGTGGTAGTGAGAAGTCGCAGTTTGCCCTGTCGATGAACTACTTCGACCAGGACGGCATCATTATCAACTCGAATTTCAAACGTGGCTCCGTACGGGTCAATTTAGACAATACGGTTAGCAAACGCTTTAAGATAGGGACGAGCCTGACGTACACCTACTCGGTCAACAACGGGGCGGTTACCTCGACGGTGGGCGATGGCGGACCGGCTGGCGGCATTATTTTATCGGCCCTGACAGTGCCACCAACATTATCGCCGTTTAATGCCGACGGCACGCCGACGGTTTTCACCGGCCCTTACTTAGACCTCAACAATCCCGTGGCCTTGGCTTCGCAGGTCCTTAACCGGAACACGACCCGGCGGTTTCTTGGCAATATCTTCGCCGACTGGATAATTGCCGACGGACTAACGTACCGGGCTTCATTTGGGGGCGACCTCGTTACCGACACGCGTGACTCTTACGTAACGCGAAACATCCGGGCGGGTTCGCAGGTGAACGGGATTGGCGGCAAAGGCAATAACAATACGAATACAGTGTTGCACGAGAGCCTGCTGAATTACCACCGGCTACTAGGCAACCATGACGTAACGCTGACCGGGGTGTTTTCGACGCAAGGACAGGCGCAATCGGCTGAGTCCATGACCGGGCAGCAGTTCCCTAACGACCTGGTACTGAACGACAATCTTGCTCAGGCGTCTATCGTATCCATTGGCAGCAACCGGCAAGCCTGGCGGCTGGACTCCTACACGGGCCGAGTCAATTATAACTATAAAAGCCGGTATTTGCTGACGCTCACGGGACGGGTAGATGGATCAAGCCGGTTTGGAGCCAACAACAAGTATGGTTTCTTCCCGTCGATAGCGGGTGCATGGCGGGTGTCGGAAGAAGCCTTCATGCAGGGTCAGAGGGTGTTTAGCGACTTGAAATTCCGGGCCAGTTATGGGCTGACGGGCAACGCCGACATTCCTCTTTATAATTCGCTGTCCCGCTTGAGTTCGGTTGGTAACTACAACTTCAACAACGTGCGTACCATCGGTATTGCCGCAGCAAACATCAGCAATCCCGACCTGAAATGGGAAAAGAGCACCCAGGCCGACATTGGGCTTGACTTCGGGTTGCTCAACAACCGGATTCAGGTTACGGCCGATGTGTATTACAAGAAAACGACCGATTTGCTGCTGTCACGGACGATTCCGCTCTCGTCAGGGTTTGGTACCGTATTTGGCAACTTTGGCTCGGTCGAAAACCGGGGTATCGAACTGACCGTGAATGCGGGGGTATTGACCGGCCCCCTCAAATGGGATGTAAGCGCCAACGTATCGGCCAATCGCAACAAACTCACGCTGATTGATGGCAAGCGAACCGAGATTGTTCCGGGCGACGGGGGCAGCACCATCGGCGCGTTTACCAACAACAGTATTTTGCGGGTTGGTGAGCCTATTGGCTCGTTTTACGGCTATACCTTCGATGGCATTTTCCAGACGGGTGATAACATTCCGACGGGTCGCACACCGGGCAACATACGCTACCGCGACCTGAATGGTGATGGCGCTATTTCGGCCGCCGACCAGGGCATTATTGGCAACCCGAACCCGAATTATATTTTCGGCATCAACAATACCCTGAAATACAAGGGTTTCGACTTAGCCCTGTTTGTGCAGGGCGTGCAGGGCAATCAGATTTACAATATCTCCCGGCTCCGTCTTGAAGGCGGAGCGGGTGGCCTTAATCAGTACGCTACGTATGTTGACCGCTGGACCCTCACCAACCCCTCGAATCGCTACCAGAAAGCCCTGACCGGCCAACGGGTGAACCAATCGGATATTCACATCGAAGACGGTTCGTTTGTGCGGTTTAAAAACATAACCCTGGGCTACACCCTTCCTGCCGTGGGTAAACTGGCGTGGCTGGCCAACTCCCGGATTTATGTCAGCGCCAACAACTTTGCCACCCTGACTCGGTATTCGGGATATGACCCGGAGGTGAACACCGCCGGTCAGAGCAACCTCAACCTCGGCGTGGATAACATCGGCTATCCGGTCGCCAAGTCGTTCATTGCCGGTCTTCAGCTCAACTTCTAACCGTAGCCAACACAGACTATGAAAATCGCCCGTATCTATTCATTCTTGGGGCTGGCCTTTGTACTGGTTCAGCTAAGTGCCTGTCAGTTAGACGAAACGCCGTATTCGTTTCTCTCCGCCCAACAATTCT
The DNA here is from genome assembly GCA_031411995.1 of Cytophagales bacterium. Taxonomy (GTDB): domain Bacteria; phylum Bacteroidota; class Bacteroidia; order Cytophagales; family Spirosomataceae; genus Rudanella. The sequence goes on along the minus strand of JANOCD010000112.1, from coordinate 129,445 downwards.
ATACCTCGGCTTCCGATGCCGAAGCGGCCCTGACGGCGGCTTACACACCCATCACCGATCTGTATGGCCGGGTGGGTACGCAGTTGCCCGATTATTCAGCCGATCAGTCGTTTCCAAGGGCCGTCGTAGGCCGCGACCAACTGACTGTATTCTCCTACGATGCCACCATGGACCTCATCGGGCAGTACTGGCAGCATTGCTACAATGGCATCAACCGGGCCAATCAGGTCATCGAAAATGTACCGAAAATTACGATGGACGAAACGCGAAAAAAGCAAATTCTGGCCGAAGCCTATTTTCTGCGGGGGCTGTACTACTCCCACCTCGTAAAAACCTTTGGCGAAGTACCCATCAAGCAGGAAAGCACCAAAGATATTTCGTCGACCGAAGTAGCAAAAAGCAAGGTTGAAGACGTGTATGCTTTCATTGTCAAAGATTTTGAGCAGGCAATAAAAGACTTGCCCGCTACGCCGAAAGACAGGGGCCGGGCGGCCATTGGCGCGGCTCAGGGGCTGCTGGCCAAGACCTACCTGTATGCCGGTAACTGGGCCAAAGCAGGCGAAAATGCTCAGGCTGTTATTCAGTCGAACCGCTATAGCCTGATGCCCAGCATCGTGGATTTATACAGCCCACTAAAAGAAGATGCTGCCCGTGTGGAACAGATTTTTGCGGCTGAGTTCTCGATCCTGAGCGGGCTGAATGGTTCCGATTTGGTGGGCTTCTATGCTCCGGCCAATTCAGTTCCGGTATTCTCGAAAACAGCCTTTGGATCGGCTTTCGCCTACATGTCGTTCTATAAGTCGTTCAATCCGGTTGATAAGCGTCGGCAAATGCTCGATACAGCGTATGTGAACTCCGCCGGTAAGCTGATTGGGCAGTCCGACGCCACCATCAAAGACCGGGTTATCGTGAAGAAGTTCCTGGACCCCAACTCCAACGGTGCCAATGGCGAAAACAACTTCCCCATTCTGCGGCTGGCCGATGTGTACCTGATTGCGGCTGAGGCCGAAGCGCGGCAAAACGGCCCGACGGCGGTTGCCTACACGGCCATCAATACCGTTCGGAAGCGGGCGGGCATACCTGATCTGACTCCGGGCCTAAGCAAAGATGCCTTTATCGAAGCCGTGTTGCAGGAGCGTTCGTGGGAGTTGTATGTAGAAGCCGACCGTTGGTATGATCTCACCCGCACGGGTAAATTCAAGCAGGTGGCCACCGTGCTGAACTCGTACTACGCTTCGCGACCTGTTCAGGATAAACACCGCTACTTTCCCATTCCGAACCTAGAGGTGCTGACCAACTCGAAGCTGGAGCAAAACCCGGCCTGGAAATAAACGCCCCATTTAACATAGGTTGGATTTTGTGAAAACGGCTCTGCCCGGAGCGGGGCCGTTTCATTTACTTGCCGACCTCCTTCCGATATCAGGGGTTATTAAGTGCTTTGCTCAACAACTCATCCTGCATGAATACAACCATTGATACCGCCGTTATCGTCATTTTTTCGGCTTTTGTGCTGGTCATCGGCCTGTTGTTTGCCCGGACAGGCCGCAACCTGAAATCGTTTTTTGCCGGGGGCGAAGCCGTTCCTTGGTTCATTGGCGGCTTGTCCCTGTTTATGAGTTTTTTCTCGGCAGGTACGTTCGTGGCCTGGGGCAGCATTGCCTACAAATACGGTTGGGTCGCCATCACGATCCAATGGACTATGTGCATCGGGGCCATCATCACAGGACTATGGCTGGCTCCCCGGTGGAAAAAAACGGGCGCACTGACGGCGGCTGAATTCATCCGAAAGCGGCTAGGGCTGACCGTACAGAAAACGTATATCTTCATTTTTACCCTCGTCAGCCTGTTTATCAAAGGCTCCGTACTCTACCCGGTAGCCAAGTTGGTGAGCGTCTCGCTGAGCCTGCCCTTAGTGCCAACGACAATTTGCTTAGGCATTTTCATGATTGCCTATACGGCCGTTGGGGGTCTTTGGGCGGTGATGGTAACCGACATTCTTCAGTTTGTAGTGCTGTCGGCGGCTGTGTTCATTTTGATGCCGCTGGCGTTCGACAAAGTAGGTGGTTTTGAGGCTTTTACCCAGAAAGTGCCCGCTACGTTTTTTGAACCGCTGAATGGCGAATACACCTTCGGGTTCGTGCTGGCGTTCATTTTCTACCATATCGCGTACATCGGCGGCAACTGGACCTTTGTGCAGCGGTACACCAGCGTCGACAGCCCCAAATCGGCCCGTAAAGTGGCGTTTCTGTTTGCAGGATTGTACCTCATCAGCCCTATTATCTGGATGATGCCGCCCATGATTTACAGGGCGATCAACCCGTCGCTTGTCGGGCTGGATACCGAGAATGCGTACCTCGAAATTTGCCGACTGGTGCTGCCGCCGGGCTTACTGGGCCTGATGCTTACGGGCATGTACTTCTCCACCTCGGCCAGTGCCAACACCGCGCTCAATGTGGTGTCGGCGGTCTTCACCAATGACATTTATAAAGGCATTATCAACCCCACGGCCACTGACCGGCAACTCATCCGGGTGGCACGTCTGTCATCCTGGTGCTTTGGTTTGGGTATGATTGCCATTGCCCTGCTGGTGCCGTATGTCGGGGGTATCGTCGAAGTCGTTCTGAGCATCGGGGCCGTTACGGGTGGCCCCCTGCTGGCCCCGGCTATCTGGGCGCTGTTCTCCAAACGGCAAACCGGGCGAACGACCTTATGGATTACCTGCTCGACACTTAGTCTGAATCTGGTTTTCAAACTGGCTCTTCCCGTACTGGCCGGTATCAAGCTGAGCCGGGCCGAAGAAATGGTGATGGGCATGGGCGTACCCATCCTGCTGCTGGCTATCGTTGAATGGGTGGCTTCGCGCCAAATGGACACCAGCCCGGATTACCGACAATACGTTCAGGAAAAAGCAGATACGCCCCTGATTTCAGCGGAGGTAGCAGCCACTGAGGCCCTGGAAACGAAGCGGCAAAATCGGTTTGGTCTGAAGGTCATTGCGGGTGCGCTGGCTTTTACGGCGCTCATGCTGCTAGGGCTTAGCCTGCTTACGGCACAGGGCGCGGGTGTTACGGCACTCATTGCTGGACTTATTCTGTGTGGCGCAACTTTCTCCTGGTTTGCCGCTCAACGGATACGGGTGGTCGATGAGACACCGAAAACAGAGGAACTTCAAACAAACCTATAAGGCCTTTAAGGTCTTATAGGTTTTCAGTCAATTACTTAGTAATGAGATCAGTACAATATACGCTCACGCTGTTCGCGCAGTTAATACTTACCCTTCCCGGCGTTGCCCAATACACCATCCGCGACCCGGACGCCATCCCGTTACATGGTGAGTGGCGATTTGCGCTGGACCCCGTCGATGTGGGCGTGCGCGGCAATTGGCATCGGGAAGATGCGCCCTTGAATCGGTGGGAGCGGGTTACGGTGCCGCACTGCTTTTCGGTCGATCCCCGCTTTCAGTTTTATACCGGAACGGCCTGGTACCGGCGGACTTTCCCGTTTCAGGCAACGGCGGGCAAACGCGTCATTCTTCATTTCGATGCGGCCTATTACGAAACCTCGGTCTGGATAAACAACCGGAAAGTCGGGACGCACGAGGGAGGCTACACCCCCTTTCAGTTCGACATTACCGACTACCTGAAAACGGACAACGGTGCGTTGAATGCCATTGCCATTTCCGTCAACAACAATACCTGGAAAACGACGACCATACCGGGGGCGAAAGACAACAACTTGCCCGAATCGTTTCCCGGATGGCTCAACTACGGTGGCCTGATCCGGCCTGTTTACCTGACAGTCGAACCGGAGGTGTACGTCGAAAACATCAAGACGGAAGCCACCCCAGACCTGCTGAAGGGCACAGCGATACTAAAAATCAAAACCCGTATTCTGAATGCGGGCAAGCAAGCCGCTACGCCAAAGCTGGCGTTTCGGGTGACGCAGAATGGTAAACCCATTACCCTTACCTGGAAACAACAGCCGGGTTCAATAGCCGCTGGCCAAACGGGTGTATTGGAAGCCGAAACGACATTGAAAGCCGCCGATATAACGCTATGGAGCATTGACCAGCCCACCCTGTATGATGTACAGTTGATTGCCGCCACCGACACGGTTCAGACGCATTTCGGAATTCGAAAAGTAGAGGTCCGTAACGCACAACTGCTGTTGAACGGGCAGCCCATCCGGGTAGCCGGGGGAAACCGCGTGGTTGATTATACTGGTCTGGGTTCGCTGGAGCCTGATTGGGTGGTGGAGAAAGACATGCGCCTGATGAAAGAAGCGGGTATGGAACTGCATCGGCTCACCCACTACACTCCTTCGGAAACCGTGTACGACTGGGCTGATCGGAACGGGATGCTGATTATCAGTGAAGCGGGCAATTGGCAGCTTACGCCCCGGCAGATGGACAACGACACTATGCGTACCAAATTCCGGCAACAGTTTCGCGAGATGGCCGAACGCGACTGGAACCACCCCAGCGTGATTGCCTACAGCGTGGGTAATGAATACTTGTCGGAGCAACCGGCGGGTCAGCGATGGACCAAAGACATGATCGCCTACGCCCGCGAACTCGACCCCACCCGCCTGTACACCTTCGCATCCATGCGTCTCAATATTCTTCCTAAGAAACCGGAAGATGAAGCCAGCCAATACTGTGATTTTATTTCGACCAACACCTACGGCAATCACACCAATGTATTGAAACATATCCACACCCTTTATCCCGACAAGCCCATTTTCATCAGCGAATACGGCACGCGGGCCGATGGAAAAGACGGCGAGGCCGGTCAGGTGACGCACATCGAGAAGTTCCTGGCCGATATTCGGCAACTACCCTACGTGATAGGCGCGTCGTGGTGGTCGTTTAACGATTACCTGAGTCGGCATGATGGCACCAACCCCGACGGAACCCGCCCGTGGGGACTGGTTCGGCTGGACCGCTCGAAACGGCTGCTCTATAAAGCGCACCAGACCGGCATGGCACCCGTCACCGTGGAGAAAGTAAGCTGGACGACGGGCAGCACGGGGGTTCATACCGTCACCCTGCGCGTTACCGCCCGCCCTGACTTCCCGGCTTACACCCTAAAAAAGTACCAATTGAAAGCAGATAAGACGCTGCTGAGTATCCCCGATTTACAACCGGGTCAGAGTGCCAATCTCACGGTTCCGGTACGTGGTTTCGACAAAACGCTGACGGTCGAAGTCATCAAACCAACCGGTTTTTCAATTCTTACCCAAACGATTATCTCATCGAATGATACGCGAGCAAGCAACTGATAAACGAACATTAAAAACCATTCGCCACGAGGCTGATCTGCTTGTTGTTGGCGGGGGATTGTCGGGGGCTTGCTGCGCCATTACGGCTGCCCGGGCGGGTACTAACGTCATACTGGTGCAGGACCGTCCGGTACTAGGCGGCAATTCGTCGAGCGAAGTGCGGCTGTGGGTGCTGGGTGCTACGTCGCACATGGGCAACAACAACCGCTGGGCGCGGGAAGGGGGCGTTATCGACGAAATTCTGCTCGAAAACCTCTACCGGAACCCTGAAGGAAACGCCCTCATTTACGATACTATTCTGCTCGAAAAAGTAATGTCGGAACCCAACATCACGCTGCTGCTAAACACGGCGGTGTACGACGTAGAGATGGGTACGTCCGACGAAGGCGTTACAGGCAATGTCATCCGCTCGGCGCGGGCTTTCTGCTCGCAAAACAGTACCACCTACGAATTGATCGCTCCGCTTTTTTGTGATGCCTCCGGCGATGGCATCCTGGCGTTTCAGGCGGGAGCCGCCTTCAGGATGGGGGCCGAATCACGGGAAGAGTTCGGGGAGAAGTTTGCCCCATCAGCGGATTATGGCGAATTGCTGGGCCACTCCATGTATTTCTATTCAAAAGACACGGGCCAGCCGGTTCGCTTTGTGCCCCCGGCATACGCCCTGGATGACATTACCCAGATTCCGCGTTTTCGTTCGTTCAACGTCAACGACTACGGCTGTCGGCTGTGGTGGATCGAATATGGCGGGCGACTGGATACCGTTCACGACACAGAAACCATCAAATGGGAACTTTGGAAGGTGGTGTATGGCGTATGGAACCACATCAAAAACTCCGGCCAGTTTCCGGAAGCCGAGAATTTAACCCTTGAATGGGTAGGGCAGATTCCCGGCAAACGCGAAAGCCGTCGGTTCGAGGGCGATTACATGCTCACCCAGCAGGATATTGTAGAGCAACGTACCCACGACGATGCGGTGGCTTTTGGCGGCTGGAGCATCGACCTGCACCCGGCTGATGGGGTATTCAGCGAAAAGCCGGGCTGTAATCAGTGGCACAGCAAAGGCATTTACCAAATACCCTACCGGTGTCTGTACAGCCGAAACGTGGCTAACCTGTTTCTGGCGGGCCGCATTATCAGCGCGTCGCACGTGGCCTTTGGTTCGTCGCGGGTGATGGGTACGAGCGCCTATGTAGGTCAGGCCGTGGGCATGGCCGCTGCCATCTGCACCCGGCATCAGGTACGTCCGGTAGCCCTTACCGGTTCCCTGTTGAACAAGCTACAGACAGAACTGATGAAGACGGGCCACCACATTCCCGGCCTTTGGTTACATGATGAGCTCAACTTGGTACATCAGGCCCGGCTATCGGCATCGAGCGAACTGATTTTAAGCGAGTTACCCCCCGATGGACCGCTGATTCAACTGCATCATTCGGCGGCCCAAATGCTACCACTCACGCCCGGCCCTGTACCAAAACTGACATTTTGGGTAACCACCGAAGAGGCTACTACGCTCACCGTCGAACTCCGCCGAAGTAGCCGCCCCGACAACCATACGCCCGATGTGACGCTGGAAAACAAACAGATCCCTCTTCGTCGCGGCAAACAATCCGTTAGTCTGCGCTTCGACGCGCCAATGACCGACACGACCTACGCCTTTATTTGTTTTATGGAGAACCAAGCTGTTTCGGTACAGGGGAGTCAGTTGCGGGTTACGGGTCTGCTGTCGGTCTTTAACAAGACAAATCCGGCGGTATCGAACTACGGAAAGCAAGCCCCAACGGAGGATATTGGCGTGGATGCGTTCGAGTTCTGGACCCCCGAACGCCGACCAAAGGGGCATAATTTCGCGTTTCAGATCGAGCCTGCACTTCACCCGTTTGCAGTCAATAACATCCGCAATGGTATTCAGCGGCCAACTCACCAGCCTAACGCCTGGGTCGCTGACACTGGCGATACGAACCCTACATTAACCCTACATTGGGACAGCCCAAAACAGATTCGGGAAGTGGTGCTCCATTTCGACACCGATTTCGACCACCCACTGGAGTCAGTCCTGATGACGCACCCCGAAACGGTTGTTCCCTTCTGTGTCCGTGATTTTGTGCTGTGCAATGACCGGAACGAGCGCATTTACGAGCAGACGAATAACTACCTCACGCAGCGGATTATCCGGTTCGACAAGCCGGTAGAAACCAGGAGTATGAGCGTGCATCTTAAACCCAGAAGTGGCTCGGCTCCCGCGTCACTTCTGGAGATACGGTGCTACGAATAAAAAGCTTTCAGGTGCTGGCTGTTGGGCTGGCACCGTACTTGTCAAGCGTCTTTTACACATTAACCGTTGTCTAAATCCTTGTTTTATGAACCGAAATAGTACGCATAGAACCCTCTTTAGCATACCCTGTTTGCTGGCGATGCTGCTGCTTGGTTTGCTCTATCCGAGGGCCGGAAAAGCCCAAACCAGCAAGCTAGTGCGGGGCGTAGTGGTGGCTACCGATAACAACGAACGTCTGCCGGGCGTGAATGTGGTGCTGGAAAATGCCCAACAGGGCACCACCACCAACAAAGATGGGGAGTTCGCCATCACGGTCCCGAATGCCAATGCCGTGCTGGTTTTTTCGTTCGTGGGGTACTTGCCGCAAAAAATAAAAGCCGGCTCCCAAAGCCTGCTCGACATACGGCTTGAGCCAGACAACAAGCAACTTGACGAAGTAGTCGTTGTCGGCTATGGCGAAGTTAAAAAGTCGGATTTGACCGGCTCAGTCGGGCAGATAAAAACCAAGACTGTTGGCGAGAGTGGCTACGGTAATTTACAACAGGCCATGGCGGGTAAAGTGGCCGGTGTGGTGGTAAACGAAAACTCAGGCGCACCGGGCGCGGGGCTTTCCATCGAGATTCGGGGGACGGGCTCGATCAGTTTTTCGACCCAACCGCTGTATGTAGTGGATGGCATTCCGCTTGAGTCGCCAAATGTAGCGGGTTTACAATCCAATGCCAATACGCTGGGGGCGAGCGGTTCCAGTCCGCTGGCTGCGATTAACCCAAACGATGTGGCCAGTATCGAGATTCTGAAAGATGCCTCGGCAACGGCCATCTATGGCTCACGCGGGGCCAATGGCGTTGTGCTTATTACCACCAAATCGGGGCAGGTCGGCAAACCCAAATTCACACTCAACGCGTCGAATGGGTTTTCTTCGATGCCAAAATACCTCAACATGCTGAACGGTCAGGATTACACCACCCTGGCCAATGAAGCGTATAAATACCAGAATCCGACCAGCAGTTTAGTACCCTATTCGGGCGAAGAAATTCAGTCGGTTCCCAGTTATGACCATCAGCGGGCCATCACGAGCATGGGGCAAACCCGCGACATTAACCTGACGGTTTCGGGGGGGGACAGCCGCAATAAATACTACTTGTCGGGCCAGTACTTTGATCAGAGCGGGATTATACGGTCAACCCGCCTGACGCGCTATAACCTCAAACTGAACCTCGACAATGAATTGAGTCCTAAGCTGCGATTAACCACTAACCTGAATATTACCAACACGGCCGCCAGCGGTAACGTACTGAATTCGTTCAACGGAGGTCTGTTGCAAAGTGCCCTGCTGTGGGCACCCACCGTGCCCCTGCTGAACCCGGACGGGAGTTACAACGTGGTTCGGAATTATTTTTACGGCAACACGCTGCTAAACGACCCGACCTTTGGCCCGATTTATTATAATTCCCGTTTTCCGAGTTCGACCGTTGTGGCCAATGTGTCAACGGCCCTGAATAATCCGCTGGCTTATCTGAATGGCGGTGGGGTGCAAAACGACAACACATCGCTCCAGATTCTGGGCAACATGACGGCCACTTACAAGCTTGGAACGTACCTGAAAATGGCGGGTGTTCTGGGCGTTACCATGTACAATTCGTTGCTGGAAAACTACATTCCAACAACGGTTCCATCGACGGCTACGTTGCGGGGCGTTGCCTCGCTCGGCAATTTGCAAAGCACCAAACTCCTGTACCAAACGACGCTGACCTACGACCGGAAGTTTGCCAACCATTCGCTGAATGCGGTGGTGGGGGCAACGGCTGAAAAATACGTCGAGAAAATCCAGAATTCGTCGTCCCAGAGTTTCGTCAACGACATTACGGGCATAAACAATATTCAGGCGGGGCAGGTGCCGCAGGTGCCCACCAGTAACTATTCGGGTTATCAGTTGGTGTCGAGTATTTTTCGGGCCAGCTACAACTATGACCAGCGGTACTATCTGACGCTCTCAGGTCGCCTTGACGGCTCATCGAAGTTTGCTCCCGAAAATCAGTTCGGCTTTTTCCCCTCGCTGGGCGCGTCGTGGCGAATTGTGAATGAAAAGCTATTTAAAAATAATTCTCGCCTGAATTTTGTCAGCGAACTCAAATTGCGGGGCAGCTATGGCATTATTGGCAATCAGGCGTTAGGGCCGTATAATACACTGTCTACCCTGAGTTCAGCCAATGCCGTTTTTGGAGGGGCGATCAACGCCGGTTATGCTCCGAGCCGGTTGCCAAATCCGCAATTGCGCTGGGAAGAAACGCGGCAGGCCAATGTGGGAATTGACATCGGATTGTTTTCAAATCGGGTGTCGATAACGGCCGATTTGTATCAGAAGCAGACCGAAAATTTGTTGTTCAATGTAGATCTTCCCGCTACGTCTGGCTTTACAGCACTTACCAAAAACGTGGCCCGTATCAAAAACGAAGGGCTTGAACTGGCGTTGACGACTGTCAATGTCAGAACCAACAATTTTCAGTGGACAACGAGTTTTAACATTGCCTTCAACCGAAACACGTTGCTGAGTCTGGCCGGCAAAGAGGGTGAGTTTCTGGGCATCAACAACTTAATTGGCGGGGCTTATCTGAGCCGTCTGGAACCCGGCCAATCGGTGGGTAGCTTTTACGGGTACAAAACCCTACCTACCTGGAATGACAGCACGATCCGACTAAAACCGGCGGCTTTCCAGCCCGGCGCGGTAGAAGGCGACCGACGCTATACCGATATCAATGGCGATGGCTTGCTGACCGATGCCGACCGGGTGAATCTGGGGTCGGCTATGCCCCGTTATACCGGCGGGTTTACCACCAACCTAACCTACAAAAACTTCGATCTAACCGCTTTCTTCAGCTACTCGTATGGCAATAAGGTGTTTAACCAGCTCGACTGGACATACACCAATCTGGGTGGCCTGGGCAATGCGTACCAGAAAACGTTCGATGATCGCTATATTCCGATCAGGTCGTTGAGCGATCCGACTCAGGCAGCATCCCAAAAAGCCCGAAATTATGAGACCAGGGCACCAGCCGCCGGTTCCCGCTTCGACCCCCGCGAGATAACCGATTACTACATTGAAGACGCTTCGTTTTTGCGCTGCAAAGACATCAACCTGAGCTATCGCCTACCAGCGCAGGTTGCCCAGCGCCTGAAGGCCAGTAACATGATGGTGTACCTGAACCTGCAAAACTTGTTTACCCTCACCAATTACACGGGCTTTAACCCCGAACTGAATACCAACAGCCTCAATACGCGCGGCCTCGACAACGGCTCCTACCCCCTTGCCCGCACCGTGCGCGCAGGACTAAACGTAACTTTCTGACCTTCTATTACTTATACTACATGAAAGACATGAAAATCCGTCGATTATCAGGGCTGCTACTGGCCTGCCTGCCTCTTTTACTGGGTTCGTGCCAGAACTTTCTGGAGGAAGAACCCAAAAGCTTAATTGCGACAACGGCATATTACCGAACCAACAACGATGCCATTGCCGCCATTAACGGAGCCTATGCCGCCATGCGGGCCGATGTGACCGGCAATATTACGCCCATTTGGGTAGCAGAAGCCGCTACCGACGATGCCAAAGCCGGGGGTACGCCCGTTGGTGAGCGGCTTGAAGTTGAAAACCTCGTTTTTTCGTCGCAGCACAGTTTTGTCCGTACCATCTGGAACACGGCCTACAATGTGATAAATCGCTCCAACAACGTTATTGCCTATGTTGACAGTAGCTCGGTGACACCATCACTGGCCCGGCGTATTCATGCGGAAGCGCGTTTTTTACGGGCCTTTTATTACGCCCGTCTGGTTCAGCTATACGGCGATGTACCGTTGCTCGTTGCCCCGTCGGAGCCGACAACCATCTACCCCGCCCGTACACCGAAGGATGAGGTATTCAAACAGATTATTGCTGATCTCCAGTATGCCGAAACGAATCTGGCCCCGACCTATGCCTACACCGATACGCAAAATGGCGGGCGGGCTACCATTCCGGCGGCTAAATCCCTGCTTGGGTACGTGTATATGGTGATGGCGGGTAATCCAACCAACGATGCGTCGAAATGGCAACTGGCGGCTACGAAACTGGGCGAGGTAATCGCCAGCAAAGCGACCTACAATGTTGATCTGGTGCCGGTGTACCGGGATATTTTTGACGTAACGAAGAAGGCCACCAACAAAGAAAATATCTTCTATTACCGGGGCACATCGGGCATTTCGGCCACTATGCTGGCCTATACCCGGCTGCAATATTGGTACTACGGCTTTACGTCGGTGGTGCCGACTAATGCCGTTATCGACAGTTTGTACGAAGCGGGCGATTCCCGTCGGGCGATCAATCTCGCCCGGAAATCGGGGACAATTATTGCGCCCATCAGTACCACGACCGGTGCTCCGATTGTCAATAAATACATTGATAACATTGCCAATAGCAACGACAACCAAAATGATTTTCACGCTATCCGTTACTCGGATGTGCTGCTGATGTACGCCGAGTCGCTGCTTGAAGTGGGCGGGGTGGCTAACCTGACCAGTGCGCTGACGATTATCAACCAGATTCGGACTGCGCATGGCGGAGCGACCTTACCGCTGATCACATTTTCCTCGCAGAACGATCTTCGTCAGAAATTACGGCTTGAACGGCGACGCGAATTGCTCTTCGAGGGTAAACGATGGTACGATCTGGTTCGCTGGAACGTGTATGTGCCAGTCATGAAAGCGCACATGACAGCTGAGTATAAGGCACCCGTGGCCAACTACGAGTACGTCAATCAGAACCGGGCGCTTTTGCCCCTGCCGTATATCGACGTGATCAATAACCCGAATCTGAGACCGCAGAACCCCGGCTATTAAGGCTGTACCTACGTTGACTCTCACTATGAAAAACCAATTCCTGCTCTTCCTGTCCGTACTGGCTATCCAGGCGGTAGCTCAACCACCAGCGGGCAAAGGCTACACGCTGCTTTTTGACGAAAACTTTGCCGGTAATGCCGTCGACGAAAATCATTGGAAGTTCCGGCTTGATCGCCGGACGGGCGGGGGCTATATGGATGGGCTGAATCTTAAAGAGAATGTATACGTGAAAGACAGTGCCCTGCATGTGGTACTGAAACGGGAGCGCGTCAACGGGAAACTGGAAAATACGGGCGGTGGTATCATCACCAAACACAACTTCGGTTACGGCTATTACGAATGTCTGTCCAAACCGTTTATGGACGGTCACGGGGTACATTCGTCTTTCTGGCAGCGGGGCGGTCATAATACAAACAACAATATTTTTGAGATCGATGCCTACGAAGTCGATGCCGGTACGTGGGTGGCTACCAACAACCTATATGTTGATCTTGCTCCGAATAAAACCCTGAAATACACCCCCTGGCCGCACCGGGCGCAGATTCCATTTTCGTTTCGGGCCGATGGCTGGTTTCTAGATGCCTACGAATTTACGCCCGAAGGTGTCATTTATTACGACAATGGACAGGTGGTGGCCAAAGCGGAATATACCGAGTTGAACGCCCATCAGATGGTTTGGCTGACGGCCCTCAATGGGGTAGGGAATGTAGATCCTACTAAGTTTCCGGCTGAATCGGTGTTTAAATACGTCCGCTACTATGGCAAAGACTACCCCGGCGTGACGATTCTGCCCAACGGCAATTTTGAATACAATGTCAATCGCGCCGATTTTTCAAAACCGGTTTGCTGGGCATCCAACGGCACAAAAGGGGCCATCTCGGTGGTGGCTGGCGGTGCGTTCCGGGATGAGCACAAATTGCGTATTGGCCATACCGATACGTATATGGCCAGCCTCGCCCAGCAACTGGAATACATTATGGATGGCGAGTATGAACTGTCGGCGATGGTGCGCTCGTCGGGTGGGCAGATCGAAGCGATGCTGCGGGCGGGTGACTTTGGCGGCCCGGAAATGGCCGTTGCGATTCCCGTAGCAGATCGGTGGACAAAAATCAGGCTACCGGGTATCCGCGTCAGTAATCATCAGATAACCATTGGTATTACGTCCGTTGGTAAAGGCGGTCAGTGGCTCGAACTGGACGATATCCGGTTGATGAAGCCGTTACCCAACGGCCAAAAACCGCCCGAGCCGGAACCGCATGTCAAAAAAAATGCACCCATCTGGCAGTTAGCCCAAAAAGAACCCATCGCGTTTACCGGCGATCAGAAATTCTACTTTTTCGACCGCAACGTCGGCCTGGGTGACTCCATCACCGTTTCCTTCGACGTGAAGGCCGCCGAGTTGGCCAACATGACTCCGATTGCCCGCATTCCGAAACAGGGCCTGTCGGGCTGGGCCGTTCAACTGACCGCCGACGGTGGCTTGATTTTCCGCATTGGCAGCACCGAAAACCACCGCGATGTAGTGGCCCCAAACGCCTACGAAGCCGACAAGGTGTCGTCAATCAAATGCGTGTTTCATAACAGCATGGCGACAATTTACCGTGATGGCAAGCTGCTGAAAACGGAAAGCGGCATTTCGCAAACGACCAAAGACGCAACGGCTGCGGGCCGGGTAGGCACGGTTGGGAAAGATTTCGAGGCCGTTGGCGATGTAGTGGTGCAGGTTGGGAAGGCCGATAGCGAAAGTCAGCAGATGAAAAATTTCAGAGGAACGATACAGCACTTAAAAATTTATAACGAGGCAAAATGAGGATACTAAGACCAGGCTGGGTCAGGCTAAGGGCCGCTTTACAGACAATGACGATTCGTTATTTTTTGACAATCTTTATACTCATTTCCAGTCCAGTTTGCCTGGCGCAGGTCAACCCGCTGGCGATGCCGTTGGTTAATCAGGCGGGTTACAACCGGGGTGAAGCCAAACGGTTTGTATGCAACGAAGCCGCCGACGGTACCCCGTTTCAACTTCTACGCCTATCCGACAAGGCTGTTGTTTATACCGGAATCCTGAAAAACCGGGCGGGCGAATTCTCGACTTTTGACCCTAAGGATGCTACCGCTGAGTACGTGGTGTCGATCAAAGGCCGGGAGCCATCGGTGCCGTTCCGCATTGCCGACCACCTGATTGAAGGTATCTCGTCAAAACTGGCTTATGATTTTTTTGTCGATGTGCGCGGGTCTGAAGACCCGGTTCATGCCAATGAAGTGAAAGTGTACGGCGGTGGCCCCTCCCGCGATCAGGGGGCCTACGGGCTGGAAACGACATTTGAGACGCTTTTCTACGCGTCGAACCCGGCCTTGTTTGACCGTTGGACGACTGAACTGGGCAGCAAAAAAACGGCTGACCTGATCGACCTGATTCTCTGGCACGGTGAATTTGCCTATCACCACGTCGACTACAACGGTCCGGTAGCGAATCGGCATGGCACCCTGGGGTATGAAGGGCAACCTCGCATGACCTACGATTACTGGAATACGCTCGACCAATTGGCGGCAGTTTGTGCGGGTTACCACACTTTCCTGAAGCCGTATCTACCCAGAGCAACGTACCTGACGTATCGTGACGAGTGCCGAAAACGCTGGCAGGGGTATGACCGCCATAAAGTGGTTCGTCACTGGACGTTGAGCACGAAATGGGTCGATGAAGGTTTTCAGGAGTTTAATGAAATGGGTAATGCATTTGGGCAGTCGGTGTTCAGTAACCTGTTTATGTATCTCTCCGAAAAGGAAGAAGCCGACGGGAAACCCGATCAGTACCTCCGCTGGGCGCAGGAAAGTGCCGAAGACATCATTAGAAACTGGGATTTTAACAACCCCCGGCATATGTGGTGGATTCGCAATGCCGAACACATCACCCCGCAGGCCCTAGCGTTTTTTCTGCTCGTGGCCCCCGACAAAGCACCCAAAGGCACCCGCGAAAAACTCATGGCCTGGCGCGATCACATGAAGCAGAAAACAGCCAACTTCTGGCATTACCGGGTGCATAGCGATACGGAGTGGGCGCACCCAAAAACCAAAGAACTGGGCGGAGCACCCGCGCTGGGCGGTTCCATGTTTGCCGTGGCGCATCTGCTGAATGATAGGGAATTACGAGACATTGGTTGGTCGCAGGTCAATTTCGTTTTTGGCCTAAATCCCGTTGGCGCACACCTGAGCAACAAAAGCCCCGAACGGCTGGCGATCAACGGCTACTGGGAAGGTGTAGAAAACGGCTGGCCTAAAGCGCATCCCAACGGCTACGGGCAACTCGGCAAGGTTCGCGGCACCCTCGATGGTAGTCCGCTCGACGCACAGTTTCCCCGGCCAGGTACGTTGTCAGCAAGCTCCGATTCGACAGCCGGGAAAGGCGACCATATTGGCCAAAATGCCTACGCCACCGAAGGCTGGGCCATCTCGAACCGGGGCTGGATGGCTACGCTCACGTTTGCTCCGCTGGGTACGTATCGAATTCGGGTGCTGGACCAACTTGGCAAACCAATTGGGAAAATGGCAAAACGTGGCCAAACTGTACGCCTGGAATTGACTGCGGCTCTCAATCTGGACCCCACAAAAGTAGAGGCCGGTTGGGTGCTGGTGAGTCTCGATGGAAATGAATCTGCTAAGGTTCCGGTACAGGAAACCGCGCCCGATTCAGGGGTTTTCACGGTGCGTTATCGGTTGCCTACGAACGACTCGAAACAGCTTACAGTCTCCTACGGCTATTGGGGACTGGGTGTCAATGCAACTCTTCAACTTCGTTAATCCACTGATAATGAACGTTATTTATCGAGATCTTGCGCTATTTTTCGTAATACTCCTCGTTCTGTTGGGTTGCCGAACAGCGTCTACTGGTCAAGCGGGAAACGGGGCCGACCTGAATCTGAGTGCACTGCTGAAGCCGGTGCCTGTCACGGCGGTCGTGCGCGATTCGACCTATTTTATTTGGTGTGGCACCATGGTGCGCGGCAACGATGGCATCTGTCATCTGTATTATTCACGCTGGAAACGAGCATTGGGCTTCAATGCCTGGGTGACGCATTCGGAGGTGGCCCACGCTACGGCCAACGACCCACTTGGGCCTTACACCTTTCAGAATGTGGCCCTGCCCCCTCGCGGGGCGCAGTTCTGGGATGGCCTGTGTACGCACAACCCGACGGTACATGCGTTCCGTGGGAAATACTACCTCTACTACATGGGCAATATCGGCGACGGAAAGAACATGAAAGCACTCAACTTCACGCATCGCAATAACCAGCGCATTGGCGTAGCGGTAGCCGATAATCCGGGTGGCCCCTGGCAACGAACCGATAGTCCACTTATCGACGTGAGCACCGATTCACTGGCCGCCGATGCCTTGATGACCAGCAACCCGTCCATCGCCCAGCGGCCGGATGGTGGGTATCTGCTGGTGTACAAAGCCGTTGGCAAAAAACGGCCGGGCGTGTTTGGTGGGCCGGTAGTTCACATGGTTGCCACGGCCGAAAGCCCCACGGGGCCGTTCATCAAATATCCCAAAACGGTTTTCAACGCAAAAGGCACCGATTTCCCGGCCGAAGACCCGTTTATCTGGTATCAGGGCGACCGCTACTGGGCCATTGTGAAAGATATGCACGGCGCGTTTACCTCCGCCGGGCGGTCGTTGGTGCTGTTCGAGTCGGCGGATGGGTTCGACTGGAAACTGGCCAAACACGCGCTTGTCTCGACCCTGCAAATCAACTGGACCGATGGGCGGGTAGAGCCGGTTGGCTACCTCGAACGACCGCAGCTTTGGTTCGATAAAGGAAAGCCCGCCGTTCTGTTTTTGGCCACAACCGTCGATCAAACCAGTTCCTACAACGTGCAGGTGCCCCTGAAATAGCCTGGTTTACGGCCATTGCTACCCGGGAAACCAAGAATGCTGGCAATAAAACGTCCTTTATTAGCTCTGAACATAATCAGAACGTTAGGGTGAGTAAGAAGGTCTTCACTGCCTAAAACCCGACCTCCAGCCAGCGTATCTCCAGGCGTTTCCAGATAGATATGCCCCCCGACTTCTCCCGATAAACGAGGTACATATTTTGGTTACCCACCTGTGGGTTTAGCACCGTGGTTACTGCTCCAGCCGTAGTATCCGATACGGGTAACTGACCAATCACCGGCCCGGTTGGACTACCGGTTCTGACTTCCAGTTCGCCAATCAGCTTAGGAGAATTGAAGCTGGCTTTCAGCGTTTTAACGCCGGTTAGGTCAACGTTTTTAAAACAAATCCAGGCCTTGTCTTCATTGAAATTCATCGCCGACGTACCTGTTCCGTTGCGCCGGGCGACCCCCTCGAACAGATCAGCGTCGGCGGCATTGAACCGCGTTGGGCGGAGCCGAATCAGGTCCTGCCCCAGCAACCCGCCCTGGTCTTTGTAGCGGGCCATCAGCATATAATTGCCCTGCTTTTGCGGGAGGTTTACCCGGCCTTTGGGCGGTAGTTCGGGGCGGGGTTTGGTCAGCGACAGGATGTAGCGAACCATTTCGGCGGCATCTTCGCGCAGGAGTTGCGGGTGGGCCGCCATCACGTGATCTTTAGTCCAAACGCCACCACCCCCGTTGATAATTTTGTCGGTCAGTGAGGCCACGGCCCGTTCGTCGTAGCGGTTGGCAATGGCGAGGTACGAAGGCCCGACCGACTTTTGATTGAGCGCGTGGCATCCTAAACAGTCGCTTTGTTCCAGCAGAGTTTTTCCCTTTGGAATCATGTCGCCCGTGGCCATCAACCCGGCGATGTCTTCTCCTTCGGGCAAATGATACAGGGCCAACTGCATCCGTTTTGGGTCGATGGTTTTGTCTTCGCGGTCACGGACGGTTAACGCATACTCAACCTGACTATTGGGGCTAAAAAACGAGCGATTACCCTGCCATACAAGTTGCACTGCCGGTGGTTCATTGCCCACCTGAATCTGCACCTGGGTTTCAGCCTGCTTGCCCTGCCTGTCGGTTACGCGCAACCGGCAGGCATAGCGGCCCGGTTTTCGGAAGGTGAAGGTGGGTTTCGGACTGCGGCTCTGGACAGTTTTGCCATCGAAAAACCACTCATACCGCAGCGAATCACCTTTGTCGTAATCGATTGAGCCATTGGCCGAGAACGCTACAGTCAGTGGGGCGGCTCCAACGGTTTTGCTGGTCGTCAGGCGAGCGATGGGAGCGCGGTTGCCTTCGTTGTATTCGATTCGTACCAAAGCAGCATCCGTGTTTTTAGCCCTCCAGTAGCTGCCGTATTCCAGCATATACAACTCGCCTTTTCGATTGAACGCCATATCGACGGGGTGGTTGAACGGCGTATCGGGCAGGAAACGGTCGAGGTGGTCCACATCGCCCCGTTCGTTCATCGCTACCGTGAACACCCAGCCGCGCATCCAGTCGTAGATGAACAGTTTGCCGTTGTAAAAGCGGGGAAGTTTACCCGCAAACGGCTCATAATCGTCATAGTAATAGACAGGACCGGCCATCGCATTACGCCCGCCGGTACCGAGAACCGGAAATTCGGGCGATTCGGCATAAGGATACCAGATGTAGGCCGGTTGGGCCGGTGGAAGCTGTTGCAGACCCGTGTTGTTGCGCGACAGGTTCACGGGACTTTGCGGCTCAAAGGGTTCACCCGACGTTTTTTGGTCAAAATCGTAGCGGTAGTAGGGCTTATTATTTCCGACAAAGAGTGGCCAGCCGAAATTACCTGCTCCCCTTGCCTGATTGATTTCGTCATGACCGCGCGGCCCGCGTCGAAGGCTGTCGTTGCCAGCGTCGGGGCCAACCTCGCCCCAATAGAGGTAACCCGTGTGCGCGTCCACGGCAATGCGGAACGGATTCCGGCACCCCATCACGTAAATTTCCGGACGGGTTTGGGGCGTTCCCACGGCAAAAAGATTACCCGCCGGAATCGTGTACGAGCCATTCGCTTCTGGGTGAATACGCAGAATCTTGCCCCGAAGGTCGTTGGTGTTACCCGCCGATTTGAGGGCATCGAACCGCTGTCGGCCTGGTCGGTCATCGAACGGGCCATAGCCACTCGACTCGAATGGGTTGGTATTATCGCCGGTTGACAGGAATAGATTACCCTGCTTATCAAAAGCCAGCGAACCACCCGAATGGCTTACCCCTTCGTGAAGTAACGGCACGTATAACAGGGCTTTTCGGTTCGACAAACCATTGGTAGTCAGTTCAAAACGAGCCAGTACATTGACGTACCCACCAGCCTGAGCAACGGGGTCGCCGTAGTACAGATAGAGCCAGTGATTGGTGCTGAAAGCAGGGTCGAGTGCCAGCCCGAGGAGGCCATCTTCACCGGCAAAACGAACATCCAGCGTGGCAATCCGCCGTTTTTTATTGGTTTTGGGATCAAAGCTGCTCAGATAACCCACCCGCTCAATGTAGTACACGACCCCATCGTCGGCAATGGCCAGTTCCATCGGCTCGTTGAGGTCGCTGTCGAGCACGACTTTCGTGAATCGACTGGCATCGGGTTGGGGCTCCTGTTCAGGCGCAAAGCCAAGAACCACCAAAACCAGCAGAAGATAGATAATCCTGTTCATTGCCGTACTAGAATACTACCGATGAAAAAGGCCTGCTTGCTATAAAGGTCGGGATTGATAATAGTCTGATTCCGTTTTTTGAGGATGGCTACTTTGTCCAGCCGGGCGGGTGAAACCCGGATTTCGACCTGATGCTCGCCGGGTGAGAGTCCCGAAACGAGGCTGTAAAATAGTCGGTAGTAGGTGCAGTACGCATCAAACCGGTCGAGGTAACGGGGCGGGTCATTATCGACTCGAACCACAATTTGGCCGCTTTGGGGACCTACCACATCTACAATGCCGAAGCTGCTGCCCTTCACCCGAAACCGGGTGTATTGGGCCGTGTCAGTGGTGGCGTAAACGTGGGGCAAAAAGGCCGCGTATGGCTTGCCAACCGTCAGCGAATCGACCACCTGCCAGCCTGCGCTCCGCTCTGTTTTGTCGATGGATAACATCGTCGCGTTTTCCATGTTGTTGATCATCAGCGGCTTTTCAAGCCGACGCTTAGCCGGTTTGCCAACTGACGCCAGGGCCAGCAGGTGCTTCTGAAGGGTTTCGGCATATATTTTCTGGCCCGTATCGTTCAGGGGGTGTACGCCGTCTTCCGAAAAAACGGGCTTGTCGGATTCTTTCGGCTTACCCTGCATGATGAGTTGCCCGGCAATGATCTGCTGAACCGCCGGAAAACCCATAAATACTGACGGTAACCCGTAGTGATCAGCCACGGCTTCCATTGCCGATACCGACACCGGGAATTGCCCACGTTCGTAGAGCGGCAGTTGAGGTTTTGAAAACGTGTAGACAAAGCAAATGTCGGTGCTGGGGTTCGCCTGTCGGATTTGCCGGACAATACCTTCCATCGATTCCCGAATAGCCTGCGCCGACTTACCGTGATCATTGACTGCAAATTCGACAAAGACCAGATCGGGCTTGTGGTCCAGTACATGCGCCCCCACCCGATGCGCCCCAAAATCGGAGCCGGTGCCCCCAATAGCAGCCATGATTTGCCGGGCCGAAACGCCGGGGTACTGCTGCCCGAACCACCGGAACGTCTGATCACGCCAACCGCCATCGGCGCGGGTTATGCTGCCGCCCAGGTACGCAATGGCAACGGGTTTACCCGACCGAACCTGGGCAAAAAAGTTGGGAAGCCCATTCCGGTACGTCGCTTCGGTCAAGGTTCGGAGGCTATCCTGCGCGTAGCTGTTGACCCCGGCTAGCAGGAAACAAAGCAATAGAAAGACGTTTTTCATGAACGATTCTGGGGAAAGGCATCAGTTCCAGCTCACGTTTTTGGGCTGGGGCAAAATGGAGGTAGGGATCTCAAGGGTGAGACCCTGCCAGTTGGCTTTGAGCACCTGTTCGTTCTGGCTGAATTTGGGCTTCATCGCTTTGGCGGGTGTGGGTTTGTTGCCAACGGCCATCGTGAATCCCCAGGCTGCTTCGCCAATGGTGTTCAAATCAAAGCGGGTATCGGGGCCGCTAAAGATCACAAAATCGAGCCAGGCGGTCGTGCCTTTTCCGCCTTTTTCCCACCGGCCAGTGGTGCCGTTGAAAGCCGCCGTGAACAGGTTCAGGTTGATAAACAATCCGTCAATCTTCAATTCAAGTGGTTCGTTGATGCCCGTTGGTACGCGCAGGCTGTCGGGGCTGATGTTGCCAAATTCAAAGCGAATCCGAAAGTCGCGGGCCTGCACGGTGCCGTCTTTCAGCACGTCCAGGTTAATATGCTTGTCGCCCCCTTTGGTGTTCAGGTTAATTGCCGCCAGTACCTGACCGTCTTTCTGTTGACTGTAGAACCCTGCCGAACTGAAATCGTAATCATCATGTAAAAACCGAACCTGTAGGTAGTGGGGCCGTTCTACCGTGCCCCAATACGCCAGCAACGGTCGACGTTGATTCCATAACGAAGATCGATTGCTCGATGCTAGCGCAAAGCGATCGGTGAGGTAACTGGTACCGACAATCTGGGGCGCATCAATCTCAAACACATCCCGCTCGGTGCGTGGGTACGTTGGCCGGGTGAAGTAGGCCATCAGGTACGTGGGTATCTGGTGGCGCAACCGGCCATAATTCCCCCAGTCCACCGCTTTTTCGTTTACGGTAAACAACTGACCGTTCGAGGCTTCGTGCAACAGGTTATAAAAGCCCGGCGTCACCAGCGACCGATAGGCCCGGCTGTGCGGACCCGCCCATTGGCCGGTAGGCTTGTGGTAGTGCCGGGCCAGTATCGACCAGGCCAGGTTGTACAGTGAATCGACCATCTGTTTAGCCCCCGGCTCAACCACGTGTTGCTGCATCCGGTTCAGGTCTTCGAGGGCCGTAAGGGTGTAGGTCGGGCTGTTGTATTCGGTAAAACCACCTTTTTTCAGGGTGTAGCCGTACAGCGTTTCAATGCGTTTCTGGCCGTACTGCTGAAACTCGGGCAGACCAAACAGGTGACCAACCATGTAGGTGACATAGCTGCCCATCACCGCAATATTGGTGTAGTTCGGCCCCATGTTGCGTTTCTTAATCGACTGAGCCGCCAATACCAACGAGCGTTGAACGGCCGTTTGTAGAGCCTGAGGCAGGTTTGGGCCGTGACTCATCCAGACATCGAGCAGGGTCACGCTGTTGAAATCAGCCATATTGAAATCGGGGGGCGATTTCTTGGTTGGGAGCGGTTCTTCCAGGTAATAGCCCCAGATTCCCCGCGTGGGCGAGCCGGTCACCGTATCCTGCAAGGCAATGCAACGCTCCAGAATACCATACGCCCGGTTGCGAAACGCGTCGTCGCCCGAATTAAGGAGGCCCAGCGCGTAGACCATCGACCCGCGAATTTCGTGCAACGTACCCGACGTAGCGTCGCGGTGGTACTGGTAACCATCCACGGTTGTAGCGGTCATTCTAACCTGATCGTCGTACCGTTTATGCTGATCGGTGAGCAGTTTCCGGAGGGTTTGCTGCTGGGATGCACTCAGCCGAACCGGGTTGAGCGCAATGGCCGCGCCGGGTGATTGTGCCCACGCGAGGGTGGAGGTGCCGACCAGCAGGCCGATACTGAGTTGCTTTACAAGCCAATGCATGCTGTTCTTTTTCAGTTTGTTAATGACTTTTGCCGAGCGTAGCCTGTGCCCGCTCAACGGTGATGCGCGTTCGGTTGTCAGCGCCTTCATCGAATTGAAGCGTGTCGGTTTGGTCAGCCCACCGCACGGTTACCCGCTTATTCCGGCGACGCACCACGGGCAACGGTTCACCCGCCCGGAATGGTACTAAAAGCACCCGGAACCGGGCGTCTACGCTTGTTCGGGTAAAGGTCAGCCGGTTATAGGCCAATGGCCCTTTCCCTTCGTCGGGGCCATCAGTAGCGGTCTCAACGGCGGGCGTGTTGGCCTCCAGGTCATACACCAGCAGCAGCGGTTCGCCGGGTTGTGGACGGAATAGGGGTTGCGCACGGGGTTTATCCCATATCTTCTCTGTTTCCTGCCGATAGGCCAACACGGTAGCACCTGGGGGCAGGTTGTCGAACTGCGCCTGCCAGACGCCTTTAGCCAGCATGGCCGTCCATTGGTAGCTGTGGCTGTTTTCGTCCTTCTTCGCATCATCGACAACCAGACCGTATGCGTGTTTTCCCCGAACCAGCCCCACCGACCGGTATACGTACTGCATGGGGTTCCAGCGGGCGCGCAGGGTGGGCGTCCAGTTCGAGAAGTTGGCGGTGGGCCACCAGGGGCGCATTTTGTAGCGCATCGTTCCCCGAAAATAGTCGATCATGGCGGGGCTTGGCTCTAGCTCCCAGCCGGTGGTGGCTACCGATGAGTCCAGTTTGGCGAATCCCGTTCCCCAGTTCATTACCTGCGTACACCACTGCCAGGTGTAGGCGTAAGTCTGGTCGATGGTGGCGAAGCTGGCTTCTTTGCCGTTGTTGGTGCCCAGAAACGTGGCACCGGCCGGTGGCCCGTCGGCTTCGGCCTTGCCATCTACGACAACCAGATTGTGATACTTGCCCGTGTAGGTTTTTGGGAAAGGCGATTCGGTGAACCAGTTGACGCCCAGGCCCGAAAAGTAAAACATCCCCAGATCGGCATGGTGGTGCCCCGACCCAATGTAGTGATTGGCGCGGGCGTGCAGGGCCATCCAGCTCGCGTTGGCGGTTGGGTCGCTGGCGGCCGACATGTAGCCGTAGGTGTTGGTGGTCCAGGTAGGTTGCAGGGGCAGGTCATCGCGTTTGGTCGGGGTCCAGTCAGTGGCATATGGGAAGCTCAGGATCAGGCCGGGGTACGTTGGACCAGGAAGCCGGAGCCGGTTGGTGTTGGTTTCCAATTGCTTGCGGTAGGCCGCCAGGTCGAAGGTAGCCCAGTTCAATTCCGGGAATTGCGCGCTGAGCAGCCAGTCGGCGGCTTTATCATTAGGATAAAAACTCTTGATTTCCAGAATCGACTGGGCACTGAGGGGACTTCCGCCCCAGGTGCCGCTCGTCACGGTTTCGCGGCCGTTGGGGGCCGACATGTACACTTGTCCGGTCAGCATTTTCCGCCAGTGTGGGTGTCCCCAGAGGTTATCACCCCGACGCGCCTGCACAATCATGGCCAGAATCTGAAACTGAAGACCACCGCCACTTTTGCCGTTACTCTCAAAGGCAAACCCGTTTTCGTCGATCCCCCAGGTCAGAAAATCGCGGGTGAGTTCAGCGCCCGACGCGTAGCCTTCGGGGTCGTAGCCGTCGAGTCCTTCGATGGTGGCGAGACAAAGGTGGTGGGTCAGGTGCCAGGTCACGTGGTTGATGTCGCGCCAGGCCCGGCGTGGTCCGTCGCCCCCGTTGGTCCGTCGGCCATAGGTGGCTTTGGCAATGAGTTGTTGCATGAACGTCCGTTGCTCGTCGGTCATAAACGCCCCGGCGAAATCGAGCGAAAAAGCCAGGTCCATATGCGGTACCACGCCGTGCATGCCCCGCCACTGATGCTCGGAATTACCGGCATTGTCGGGGTTGGTGCCAAACTCCGAATCGGACGTTTGCAGGTGATCGATCACCTTTGGCTCCACCAGTTTGTAGTACGTAACCAGCGCGTTGGCTACTTTTCTGCCCAACGTTTTATTGTCCGTCAGAAGGCAGTACAATGCCATCGTAGTCAGGCAGTTGGTCACGTAGTTGATGTGCGAATTGTAAATGCCTGGCTTGTGATCGGCCGTCAGGGCGGCTACATGATACACGGCGGCCCCCGCTTCTCCGCCCACCTTCGCCGATGCGTCGAGCTTCCCCGAAGCAAGCATGTCAAAGATGCGCCCATCACTCGATATAGGGTTCCACCAGGTTTTCTGAAAGAGGACTTCAATTTCGGCCAATCCTTTCTGAGCCAACTTATTAGCCTTGATGTGCGCGACCAGCATGGGTACGTCCTGCGGACTGAACAGCAGCCGAGGGTACACGCCGGGAGCGGGTGGGGCAGACCCAAGCAGGCGGGCGTTGAAGCCGGTCAGGTCGTAGCTGGAGCGGGGCGGTTCGGGCCAGGTAGCTTCGGGCACTTCCAGCCCCCGCAGTTGATCGGGGCTGACGCGGGCGTGGTCAGTGAACTTGCCCTGTTTGCGCAGACTCGGAATGTACTTCGTGGCCAGATCGGGCTCAATGAATTTTTCGGGGGTGTCGAACAGCGAAATCACGCAGTCGGCCAGGGTCGGGTCTTTTTCTTCTAGGTACGTTATCGGCTGATCGCTGATGAGCAACAGGCCCCGTGGCGTTTGCTGAACCTGTTTACCCAGCAGCCGGGCGTAGTCGGCCACGGCGAAATAGGTTTGGTTGCCCACTTTCAGCCGTTGCACGGACGCTGGCAATTTTAACGCTTTTCGGTCGGCCGGATACACCCACCGGTCGGCGAGTGCTTCCAGCCCTTTCGGAATGGGTTTGGGTGTAAATTGTGACAGGCCAATTAGCGCGGCAAACGCTTCCGGCGCAAACAGCTTACCGCCCTGTTGAACGGCCTCCGCCCGGAGAATATCGACCGTATCGAGCCGCACTTTGTAGCCATACACATAGGCGTAACGCCCCCCGGCACAGAGCGCGATGGTATTCTTAAGAGCCACAAGCGCCCGTGCCTTTGCCGACCGGGTGTACGGCAATCCCTGATCCTGCGGAGGGGCGGGCAGGGTTACGAGGGCATCCGCTTTGGTGTCTTTTGGTAGGACGGTCGGCGTTTGCATAGTGACCAGTTGCGCCGAAGCCACCGACCCGGATAGCATCAATAGGGCAGCAAAAGCGAGTGCAATTTTCATAAACGTGAATCTGGAGAGAACGTGACGGTAACGGGCGTAGTCAGTTGCCGGATAAAGGTCTGGAGGTATCTTTTGAAATAAGCCACATCCAGAAAGCCGGGGTCCGACAGTTCCCAGCCACCAACGGCGTAGTAGGTCAGGGGTACGTTGGCCGACAGGCTCATTTTGGCGTAATAAGTCAGGGCCACAGGGCCTTTTGTGGGCGATTCGGCCCAGCCACGATACTGCGCTTCGGGCACCAGAATAGCCAGCCCAAGCCAGTATTCGCGGTTGTAGCTTTGCTGATCGTGGGTGTACAGGGCCACCCAGCCATCCTGTTTCAACACCTCGACCGGTTTCGTGGTGGCCACGCGGGGCAGGCCAATAATCAGCGTCTCGTCACCGTTTACATCGGGCATCGAAACGGTGTTTTGGTAAGCATAGTGGCCGGGCCAGATGACCGGACGTTCGCGAAGTTGGTAGTCCCGGTCGGGCCGGGGTCTCCAGTGGTTATAGTCGATCGCTAGCGCGGCTTTGAGGGGTCCCGAGCCCAGCACCCGCAGGCGGCTGCTTTCCACAGTATGGGTGGAATCGGTAGCCATCACGCCAATGCGGTACGGTTGATCGCCGATGAGCAAACCCACCCCGCCCAGGCCGAGCGACAACCCTTCTGTGTTCCCCGCGGGCAGCACATCGCGCCCCCAGCTTTCCAGCACATGATAATTGTCGACCACGGCCCCGGTGGCGGTCAGCCCCACCCAATCGGGCGAGGGGGTCGGGGTACGTTTGCCAAACAGGTCTTTCGCATTGCGCCCGTCGAAATAGTGCCGGAACCCTGCTTTATCGTTTTCCCAGGTCGGTCCGTCGGTTTGGTAAGGCTGATAGCCCTGCCGGATGGGCAATTCATGCGCATAAAACGTGTCTTCGGTTAGGGGCTGTACGGCGGTGTACTGGCTCGTCCGCTTGCCAAATCGCACCCGCGCCCGAGTCGGAAACGTGGTCAGGGTATCCACGTCCTGAAGCGTCAGGGTGCGGCTTGCTTTAGCGGGCAAATCCATCACCCAAACCAGTTCGTCCCACTGACCATCGCCGTCCGTATCGTCCAACTGAAACGGGACCACCTGCCCATTTTCGCTCAGCAGCAGGGGGAATCGACTGATTTTTAGCCCTTTCCTGGCCAGCCGGACGGGTTTGTCGGTCAGGGCAAACGAGGCCGAATGAGCGACCCGGATTTTGCCGGATTTTTTACCCGGTGGCGTATTTCCAAAAGTCACCCCGCCCAACAAGAGCTGGGTGACCAGTAACGATAGAAAGGGCATATTGAATGGATTATCGCACAGTTAAAATCGATCAGGGCGTAATCGTTAATTGAACTTGCCGCACCGTTTCCTTCGTCGTATCCAAATCCTGGTTCATACCCACAAACGTGAGGGTATACGTACCCGGCCGGGCGAAGGTGTAGCGGTAGTTCGTCGGCATATTGGCCCCGCCGTTTTTCACGGTCACACCCACGTCGGGCCGGACCGTTTTCAGATCGAACGCTGAGCTGATTAGCCAATCGTCGTTGTCATCCACGTTGGTAGCGGTGCCGGGGTCGAGCGAAATCGGGTAGGCCGTGCGGATGAGCACGCTACTGGTGTTGGAGAGGCTATTAGCCGCCGATACATTGGCCGTACCTACGTTCCAGGCAACGGCCGGGTTCTTCTGACTTACCTGCACCCAACCCGTATTCGCGAAGGTGTTAAAAAGGGGCGTCACGGTGCCGTCGGGCAGGGTGTTTACCAGGGTCGCGTTCTGAATCTGCCACCGGCGTTGGGCCACTGTCGCGTTTTTCTTACCGATAAAGCGGAAAGCAATGTTCACCTTGCCCGCTGTGGCAAAATCGGTCAGGTTCACCGAATCGGAGGTCGTGAAGGCAGTCGCCAGGGTTGTTGGCCAGCGGGTATTGCGGCTGGTGATGTCGGTCCAGCGGGCAATGGCTACACTGCTAGCATCATAGCCCGTCAAGTTGGTCGACACCAGCAACCGGAGCGAATCGGGGCCGGGCAAAACGCCTTGTTGCATCGACGACTGGAAAATAAGCCGGTTCTGCCCCGTGCCAGTCGTGCGGGTACGGTTTTCGTAGCGTCGGCCTGCTTCGCCGGAGAAAAACACGACCTGATCCACCAGGCCTCCGCCGAAATCGAAGCGGATGGATTCACCTGCTTTATACGTCGTTTTTTCGGTCGACACCTGAAAGCCGTCGGCTGAGCTTACGTCGGTTAGCTGACACCCGGTCAGGGCCGCAGCCATCAGCGACAGGGTCAGTACGAACCTGGTCGCCGGGCGGTTGAAGTTCTTTTTCATAGTGATTCAGTGGATTTACCAGCCGGGGTTTTGGGTGATGGCCGGAGCCCGGTCAACTTCAGATGCGGGAATAGGCAGCAGCGCATGTTTCGGGAAGTTCTGAACCAGGTTGTTAGCCGCCACAGCGGCCGATGTCTGGTAGACCGTAGGGGCATTGGTCGCCACGTCGGCCTGAATCTTTTGCATGGCCTGTTGCAGCGTTCCCCATCGCAGCAAGTCTGCCTTCCGGACACCCTCGAAACACAATTCCCGCGACCGTTCGTCCATGATATCCTGCATCGTAACAGTGGTCACATCAACTGTTGGCGACGGGACCCGCGGGTTGAGCCCAAACGCCCGCCGACGTACCTGATTGTAATACTCCACGGCCTGCGCATTGGGCGACCCGTTTACCCGCAAACTAGCCTCGGCCGCCATCAGCAGCACATCGGCGTAGCGGATGATCGGGAAGTTGCACGACGTATTATTTTGCAGCCGAACAGACGGCAGGTTCACTTCATATTCCCGACGCCATTTGCCCACCGGCCGATCATACGCCGTTGGATAGGCCGCACCAGCGGTCAGCACGTTAATGGCCGTCACCCGGCCACCGGTCACTACTGCCGTAGCCGTAGCACCCGTTCCCGCCGTTGATGACAGGCTGACAACGGGAGCAGAAGTATAACCGCTGCCCGGATTTTCAATTACGAATGTGGTGATGGCTCCCGTGGGTGAGGTAAGTGCAATGGCCGAGGCCCCGCTGCCACCGCCACCCGTGAGGTTTACTCGCAGAATATCAGTCCGGTTAGTAGTGGCATCGCGGTACACGAAGGGCGCAATGGCCCAGTCGCGCCGTTGGTCGCCGGGTTCGAACAGGCGGTAGAGCCGGTTATGGGCCCGGTACGTACCTGACGAAAACCCGATGGACGCGTTGGCATTGGCGTTTGGACTTGTCACGCCCATGAGTGCCCCCAACTGTTGGGTAACGGGAAAGCCCGAGGCAGCGAATGCCCCGGTCACGTTCGATTTCGACAGAAAAGCTGCATCCCAGATACCCTCGGTAATGTTGGGATCGCTGGCATTATTCTGCATGTTGTTGATAAACAGCCGGGCGTAGGCGGGGGTAGTAGCAAACTGTGACAGCGGGGCTGCGTTCAGGCTGTGAGCGTTGCTGGTGATAAGCTTCTGCGCCCACTCAAGAGCCTCCTTGTATTTCGAGTTGTCATTGACCGGATTCCCGGCCATGCTCAGGCAAACCCGCGCCAGCATCGCCTGTACCGCCGACCGGCTCACGATCGTGGTAGTACCCACCTGCAGAATGGGTTGAACCAGGGCCTCGGCTTTGGTCATTTCGCTGATGATGTAGGCATACACGTCTTTGGCGGGTGTGCGGGGCAGGTTAAAGTCGGTGCCCATTTCGGTGGTCAGCTTCGTCTTCAAGGGTATATCGCCGAAGTGCGTCACCAGCAGGTAGTAGTAAAAAGCCCGCATAAACATAGCCTGCCCTTTGATGTTGTTCCGGGCGGCCTCGTCCATCTTCGGCGTATCGGCCACGTCGAGCAGCACGTTCGCCCGTTCGATTCCGACATACAGATTCCGCCAGAACGTACCTATGTTGGCCTCGTTACTGCCGATGGTGTAGAGTTCAGTCAGAATAGCAGCCGAGGTGGCCCCGTTTCGAAAACTCTCGTCGGCACCGGCCACCAGATACCCCCAAAGGCCCTGTCCGTAGAGCTGATCCTGCGATAGGATGTTGTATACCCCGGCCAGTTGCCCCGATAACTGAGCTTCTGACGAAAAGGTAGTTGGTTTAAAGAAAATTGGGTCCAGACTAACGTCGGTCTGGCAGGAGGTGGCTATCGTCAGGAAAGCTCCGAGCACAATAGCGGGTAGTGTCTTTTTCATGAGTTTGCAGTTGTGAGCGGGTCGTTAAAACGTGATGGTAGCACCGGCAGTGAGCGTAATGGCGCGGGGGTACGGCGTAAAATCGTAGCCCTGAGCCAGTACGGCATAGCCCGAACTTGGCTGAATGTAGGTGTAGCCGGTACCGGTGGTGCTGGCGTTGACTCCCGTTCCGCCAATGGGGCTGTTAGCCGGATTCGGCGACCGGAACGTTGACACTTCGGGGTCCACCCCCGAGTAGCGCGTCCAGGTGAACAGGTTTTGCGCCGACCCAAACACCCGGATGCTATTGGCGCTGATTTTCTTCGCTACAACAGCCGGTAAGTTATAGGTCAACTGAACGGTTTTGAGCCGCAAAAATGAAGCATCCTCAATCACCCGCGACGAAGGCCGGGGGTTAGGACTGCCCGCATCGCCTTTCAGGTTGTACCGCGCTCTTGGAATATCGTTAGTCGGGTTGCTGGGTGTCCAGCGGTCGGCGTAAGAAGCAAACTGATTGCCGTTGAGAAAATAACCGCCTGTAGATTCAAAAGCGATCCGGTTGGCGTTCAGTACTTTATTGCCGTAGCTCCACTGCGTGAAGATATTGAGCGAGAAATTTTTGTAGCTCAAATTATTCGAGAAACCACCCGTATGAATGGGCAATGGGCTGCCCAGTGTGGTTTGGTCGTTGGCATCTACCAGCCCGTCGCCGTTAAGGTCCACGTAGCGGGGATCGCCGGGCTGCACGTTGGCCGAGTAGGTGGGTACGCCGTTTTTCAGCAGATACTGCCCATTGGCCTGCCGGTCAAAATCATCAAACTGGTAAACGCCCCCCCATTTGTAGCCGTAGAACTGCGAGATAGGCCCGCCGGTCTTGGCAATCCAAGCCGAAGCACCTCCGGGCAGACCCCAGGCTGTGAGCCGGGTGTCAAGGCCATTGTAAAAGTTCAGAATTTTACTCCGGTTGAAACTGATGTTGAAATTGGTAGTCCAGCTAAAGTGTTTGCGCTGTACGTTGGTAGTTTGCAGCGTAAACTCGAAACCCGAGTTGCGGAGGCTACCGGTGTTCTGGTACTGCGAGTTAGCGCCGTTGCTGTAACCGGCCAGGAAGGGCAGCGGCACGCCCAGCAGGAAGTTACGGGTACGCCGGTTGTAGTAGTCCGCTTCCAGTTCGATTCGGTTGTTCAAAAAACCCAGGTTCATACCCAAGTCAAGCTCAGTAGTGGTTTCCCATGTGAGGTTATCATTGCCGTAGAAAAACGGCACAATACCCAGGCTGTAGTTGTTATTGAACGGGTAACCGTGGCCCGTATTAAGCGAGCCGTACTGCGAGAGGTAGCTGAAGTCGCCCACCTTGTTGTTGCCCACTGAGCCATAGCTCACGCGTAGTTTACCATCGCTCAGGATCGAGTTGGCTTTCTTCAGGAATGGCTCGTCGGAGAAACGCCAGGCAAAAGCGCCCGATGGGAAGTACCCCCACTGCTTACCCGGTGTAAACCGTGACGATCCGTCGGAGCGGGCCGAGAACGTAAATAGATACCGGTTTTTGTAGGCGTAATTGGCCCGGGCCAGAAACGAATAAAGCTGCCATTGCAAGCCGCCCGTAGTGGGTGTGGTAGCTGTTCCGGTATTTAGGCTGATAATACCTAGGTACTCAGTAGCGGGTGGAATGTTAATGGCCCTAAACCCAAAGGTTGAACTCTTGGCGTACTGGTAAGTGTATCCCACAAGCGCATCAACACTGTGGTTTTTGCCAAATCGATTGCGGTAACTCAGGATATTTTCGTTGAGCCAGTTACCCGTGATGACATTTGTATAGCCGCCGTTGATCCCGTTGGCATTGGCAATGCCACCGGCCGAGTTACGGAAGGTATTTCCCTGAATCGTCTGCGAGTTGTAGAACGTTTCCTGCCGGAGCTGCGTGCCGTTGAACCCTCCGGATACTTTCAGTTTGAAGTGTTTCAGGAAGGTGTATTCCAGAAAAGCGTTGATGTTGCCGGTGTTGGTAATGTTATTACGGTATTCGTTTTGTGCCTGAAGCAGCGGGTTGATCAGGTTGTCGCCCAGGGAAGCGGTACTGTTGCCGCTGTTAAAATCCTGAAACGCAATACTGTCGATGAGCGCGGTTGCCAGATCCTGATTGCCCAGGCCCGACACCGGCCGGTACTGCCACATGCCCTGCACAACCCCGCCCCCGTTGCCGCCCGCGGGCGTGGTGCCGTAGGTAGAAGTGTTGGCATAGCTTACCGAAAGCCCCATTTTCAGGGCTGACCGGATATGTTGATCGATACTGAAGCGGCCTTCGTACCGCTTCAAACCCGTATTCAGGATAATCCCTTTTTGGTCAAAGAGGGAGCCTGAAAGGGAAAACCGGGTGTCGGCATTACCACCACTGATATTCAGGGAGTGGGTAGCCTGCGAACCCTGCCGGAGCACGAGGTCCTGCCAGTCGCTACCCGCTACGTTGCGGTACGATTCGAGGGTGTTGTTGGCATCGTTCCCGAGATAAATTGCCCGGAAGCGGTTGAAGGGGACGGCTGGGGTATTGGTGATGCTATCAAGTTCGAGCTGGAGTTTCACAAACTCGTAGGGGGTCATCATCTTCATGCGCCGGGTGTCTTTTTGAATCCCCATCGACATATTGTAGGTTACCCGCACTGGTCCGGCTTTGCCGCGTTTGGTGGTGATCAGGATTACCCCATTGGCACCCCGCGCCCCGTAAATGGCGATCGAAGATGCATCTTTCAACACCTCCAGCGACTCAATATCATTGGGGTTCAGTGAATTAATGTCCATATTCTCAATCGGAAAACCATCAATGACGTACAGGGGCGACGCATCCTGACTAACCGAGCTTCCCCGAATCACGATCTGTGACGTGGTGCCGGGTTGACCATCGCCGGAGGTTACCACTACCCCAGCAACCCGGCCCGCAAGCGCTTGATCGTAAGAAGGAACGGGGGCCCGCTGCATTTCCTCGACGCTGACTTTACCCACTGAACCGGTAAGGTCTTTCTTTCGCACCTCGCCGTAGCCCACCACCACCACTTCATCCAGACTGCTCTGATCCTCAGCAAGGGTGACTGTCAGCGTTTTTTTGTTGCCCACCACCACGGCCTTTTTCTCAAAGCCGATGGAACTGAACAGTAAAATACTTTTGTCAGAAGTCACCTGTAAAGAAAACGCACCTTTAGCGTCCGTCGTGGTGCCGGTTTGGGTGCCCTGCACCACAATATTGACACCCGGCAGCGTAACACCTTTGGCGTCTACAACTGTACCCGTTACGGTTAGTTTTGTGGTCTGGGCGAGCGCCATCAAGGCACTGAGCAGTACCAGAAGGGATGCCATTAGCAGCGAATAGCCCAATTGCTGCCGGGCAGGGGCAGAAAATCCCGCCTTATTGGTCAGATAGATCGGTTTGTTCATAAGGATGCAGGAAAAGGGGGGCGTTTCAGCGCCCTGTTGGTGAATGAGGTGACTGGTTTAGCATTTTTTCGATCTCAATGCCGGCAAATAGCACGGCAAACAGGCCGTGGGTGTCGTTGTCATAGAAAGGGCGGTTCAGGTAATAGTTGACATCCTCTGAGCACATGGTGCCCATGCAAATGTTGTGGACGGTTCCGTCGGGGTCGACTTGGGTTTTGATGGCTTCCCAGGCGTTGAGCACCACGGGTTTATAGCGTTTGGCATCGAGCCAGCCGTACTGAATCCCCCTGGCAATGCCCATAGTGAAAATAGCCGTTCCCGATACTTCTTTGGCCGAATCGGCCCGGTCGAGCACGTTAAGCCAGAACCCGCTTTTGTCCTGTAACCGGGCCAGCGATTCCATATGCTTGCGGAAATGGGCCAGAATAGGCTTGTAGCTCGGGTGGCTTTGGGGCAGGTTCATCAGCACCTCGCTCATAGCCCATACCGCCCAGCCATTGGCCCGCGACCAGTGGGGCAGCTTCGTGTTTCGGTTCGAGTAACGGGCATGCTGATAGAGGTTGGCGTCGGCATCCCACACCTGCGCGTTAAAGCCCAATACCTGACTGGCGGCATCGTTCAGGTACGTTTGTTTCAGGGCGGGGTCGTCGGCATAACGGGCCGCCTGCACCAGAAACGGAATGCCCATAAACATATCGTCGACCCAGGTGGTGTAGGTTTCGGGGGTGGTACGGGTGTAAATACCCGACCCCGGCAACCGCAGTTGTTCCTTCTGGGCGTAAGTCAGCATCCGGTCAATAAACTGCACGTATTCTGACCGCCGGGCAAAGGTGGGCTGCTGGCGAAGCCGGTAAATAAAGGGTAGCGAAGGCGCAAGCGTAAAATCAAGGAGGGGGGTGTTGACAAGGTGGTAGTTGGCGGAGGTCACGGCGTTGAGCGTACCCACCTGATGGCTCACAAACGGAATGCTTTCGAGTTGAAAATCGCAGAACCGGCTGGCGTAGGTGTCGTACTGCTTGTCGCCCGTTAGCTCGGCCAGGTGTTGCATGGCCCAGGCGACCCCGCCATTGTGGTAATTCCAGTGGTAATTGGTTCCCCACTCCTTCGAGTCGATCATGTCGCCGAGTACGTCTACTTTGGGTATCGTCCACGTTACGGGCTCGTCCAGACCGGCGTACATCCGGCCAAACCGCATTTCTTTTTCGGGTCCATAGACCTGCGCCATACCCGTTCGGTTGCCGTTGGCGGTTGGGTTGGCAAACGGCCCGACGATCAGCCAGTTCGACAGACCGGCCACCTTCTTGTCTACGTCGGGTACGTTGTTCAGGCCAATGGCCGGGAAGCTGATTTTCTCGGCCACGATGGCCCCTTTCTGGCTGGGGGGCTGCACATACACGCGCCATTCATTGCCCCGCGTTTCCGACTTAATGAGCAATTCGTTAGGGCCTTTGCGGAGATTCAGCTGAATTTCGTTGGGTAATTCAATGCTGCGCTCTTCGTGCCTAAGGTGGATGGTGCGGTCGCCCGTTTTCTCGTACACCACCTGCCCGTTGAGCCATATTTTGCAACCGTCGTTATGCTCCACCTGCATGGTGAGCTGCTGCGCCTGCTGGGCCATCAGGTTGGTGTAGGCATAAGCTACGGCGGGTTTCCCCAGCATGAGGCTCCGGCCAAAATCGACTACGTACAACCCGTTGAACGTCTGGTTGACGGGCCGGGGCACCAGTTGATACCGGAACGGCGTGTCGCGGATGAGCTTGTCTCCAATCCGCTTCACCACCGCCAGCGGGGTTTCGGTTTGGGCGCGGAGTGCACCGCTGGCAAGCAAGAACAGAAAAGAACCGAAGATGACCTTCTTCATAAGCGGGTAACTAAACAGGGAGATTTGTCGAACCGAACGGAGTTGTTTCTCATCAAAGCGAAATAGAAACTTCTCTGTAAATAGTTGTACAAAGGTTATATTTCGGAGCCCGAACAGCTTGTCTCCATGTTGCAATTGCTGGTTTGCATGTTGCAGGGTGCTTGGAACAGCCAGATTTTACGACCGCCCGCCCGATTTTACCCTTAAGCGGGCCCGGCTCTTTGCTTTTGAGGAGGAAGTACAGCTTGAACAGACGAAGCGATCAATGAGCAACCAAGTGATGCCAAGGAGTGTATGGGAGAGCATCCTACTACTGCTGTTAGGCGGGTTTTTGTTCCCCCCGGCGGTTAGGGCGCAACAGCCGCTGATGACCTCCTCAGAACGGGTCATCGTTTCTGACTTATTGTTCGAGCATTTTAGCAACCGGGACGGTCTGCCCGACAACCGTATCCGGGCTTTTCATCAGGACAGCCGGGGTTATTTGTGGGTTGGTACATTCAACGGACTGGCTAAATACGACGGCTACGGATTTCGAAAGTTTTATCGGCAGGCCCAGCAAAACAGCCTGGCAGGCAACTGGGTCAACGCCATCTGCGAAGATGCCGCGCACAATCTCTGGATCGGCACCAAAGAAGGGCTGAGTTGCTTCGACCCGGAGCAGGAACGATTTATCACGTACCAGCATCAGCCCGGCACGGCCAACTCGCTAAGCAATAACCTGATCTTGAGCCTCTGCTTCGATCAGCTGGGTACGCTCTGGATCGGTACGGCGGGCGGCCTGTGTTCATTCGACCCGGTTCGGAAGCAGTTCACGCGCCACCGCCAAAACCCGCTCCAAACCAGCGTCGCCAAGATCATCCGTTCGGGCGATGACCATATCTGGATCGCCACTGACTCAGGACCGGTTCGCTACAACGTCCGCACGCGGGCAATGACCCATTTTCCCCTTCAGGTAAAACCCGGCCCCTACGGCGAGCGCTTCTGGTCGCTGCTCGAAAAGGACCACAATCTGTACGTTGGCACCGCCAGCGAAGGGCTTATGTGTCTGCGTTACGATGCCAAATCGAATCAGTATACCGGGTTCACCCCCGTCAATACGTTTGGCAGTGGGTCGGCCTCACTGGTCAACACAGAGATTTATGACCTGTGCCAGACCCCTTCGGGCGAGGTGTGGGTAGGTACCAACCGGGGGCTTGGTTACATTGATAAGCTGGGGTTGCCGGATGCCCGGCTGCGGCTTTATCAACACAATCCGGTAATCGCCCAATGTCTGAGTAACGACCGTGTGTATCGGCTTTTTCTGGATAAAAATCAGGTCCTTTGGTGTGGTACCGAAATGGGCCTGAACAAACAGAATCTGCGGCAACTCCCGTTTCAGTACTTCACCTTTACCAATCAGCAATCCAAAGATCAGGTACGTAGCATCGCGGCCGACCGAATGGGTTATATCTGGTTCGGCACCTACAAATCGGGCCTCTACCTCTATAACCCAGCCGACGGGGCTTTGCAGCGCTACCAGTTGAGTCCGGCGCAGTCGTTTCAGAATTTCCACCGATCTATTGGTATCGACAGTGCCCAGACGGTAATTGCAGGTACGTTAAATGGGGCCTTTGCACTGTCGGCTAATCAGTCAGCCGGGCCCCAGTTTCTGATAAGGGACAATACGGTATTTGCCCTCCTGATCGACTCCCGGCGGAATCAGTGGATCGGTACGCACAACGGACTGTACCGGATTGGGCCGAGCGGCAAGCGCGATTACTTCCCCTTCCCAGCGGCCAATGCTGAACTGATTCGGGTCATTTTTGAAGATAGTCGGGGTGGCATTTGGGTGGGCTTTGAGAATGCCGGTCTGTTTTACCTGAATCCAGGTACGGGGCAAATCACCCGACTGGTTGGCAACTCGGCCGGGCAAACCCTGCCGGGCTCAACGGTGTACGCCCTGATTGAGCAGCCACGGGGTGTGTTCTGGATCGGAACGGAATCGGGGCTCACCAAAGTAACGCTACAGCACCCTGACCCCGCCCGTCGCCAGTTCACAATGGTTCATTATACGGAAAAAGATGGCTTGCCAGACCCGTCGATCAACGGCATTCTGGCCGATAAGCAGGGGCGTCTCTGGATGAGTACGCTGAAAGGACTGGTGCGGTTTACCCCGGCGCGGCCCTCGTTTCAGGTGTATCTGCCCACGCTGCTGTTCAGCCATAATTGCCACTACCAATACCCCGACGGACGAATGCTGTTTGGCACGTCCGATGGCTTTGTGCAGTTCGATCCGGCGCAGGTGACGAAAAACGATGCGCCACCCAGTGTGGTCATCGACAACCTGAAGCTGTTCAACCGGGAGGTGGGCATTGGGCAGACCATCAACGACGACGTGCTGTTGCCCCGTTCGTTGCCCAGCCTGCCGGAGTTGCGGTTGAACTACCAGAACAATGTATTTACGGTAGGGTTTACGGGCCTGCATTTCGTTAATCCCGCCCTGACCCGCTACGCCTATCGCCTGGAGGGGTTCGACAAAAGCTGGATTCAGACCGAATCGCCTAACCGCTCGGCCACCTACACCAATCTGGACCCAGGTACGTATCGATTTCAGGTAAAAGCCGCCAATAATGCGGGCCGGTGGACCGACGAACCCGCTACGCTGCAACTGGTGGTGCTGCCGCCACCCTGGAAAACCTGGTGGGCCTATGCGCTGTATGTCGGGCTGTTCGCGGGCGTGCTGTACGTGGTGGGGCGGTACTTGCTGCTGCTCTCAAGCCAACGCCAGCAACTGCTGTTCGAGCAGCGGGAGAAAGAGCAGATCAAGCAATTAAACCAGTTGAAGCTGGAGTTTTTCACCGACATTTCGCACGAGTTCCGCACTCCGCTGACGCTCATTACCAGCCCCGTGGAGGAGTTACTGGCCACGAAAAGCCTGGATAAACAGACCAAAACCACGCTGACCTTCATTCAGCGAAACTGCCAGAAACTGCTCCATCTGCTCGATGAGTTGATGACGTTCCAGAAGCTTGAACAGGGTAAGCTAAAACTGAAATACGAAACGCTCGATCTGGTCGCGTTTACGCGGGAGGTATTCGACAGCTTCGACGCCCTGGCCGATAAACACGAGTTGCAGTATCAGTTTACGGCCTCGCCCCCTTCGCTGCTGATGCCCTTCGACCCCGACAAGCTGGAAAAGGTGCTCAATAACCTGATTAACAACGCCATCAAGTTCACACCGGCGGGTGGGTACGTTCGCGTGCGGCTTACGCCCGGACCGGGTCGCGAGCAGGTAAGCCTGTCGGTGGAGGATTCGGGTAAAGGCATTACGGCCGACGAGCAGAAACAGTTGTTTGAGCGGTTTTTTCAGTCAGAGACCAATAAATATGGCGTAGGTGTGGGGCTTTCGCTCACCAAAAGCCTGGTTGAACTGCACGGCGGATCAATTACGGTCGAGAGTGAGCCCGGCAAACGTACCTGCTTCACCGTCTGCTTACCCGCGCCCGCAACCAGTCTGTTTGCGCCTGTTCAACCCAATGAAATACCCGTTCCGGCGCTTGCGGAGCCAACCACCGTGGAGCCAACACCGGCCCAACGGCCTGAACCCGCTTGGGGTGTGCGCGATGAGCGGCCCGACCTGCTGCTGGTCGATGACCACGATGACATTATCGACTACCTCGAACAGTTGTTTCAGAAACAGTACCGCATTCGGAAAGCATCCAACGGGCTCGAAGCCCTGCAACGCATTCAGGAGCGCGAACCGGCAATTATTATCAGCGACGTGAAAATGCCCGGAATGGACGGTATTGAACTCTGTCGGGCGCTGAAAACCGACCTGTCTACCTGCCATATACCGCTGATTCTGCTGACGGCCCGCTCCACCATTGCCCATCAGATTGAAGGCATTGGCACCGGGGCCGACGATTACATGCCCAAGCCATTTCACCCCGAACTTTTGCGGGTGCGGGTCGAAACGATGTTTGCGTCGCGGCAGCGCCTGCTCGAAAAATTCCGTTCCGATGCGATGGTCTTACCCAAAGACATCACCCGCAACCCGCTCGACGAGGCTTTCCTGCAAACGGTGATCGATGCAATTATGGGGAATCTGGCCAACGATGAATTCAGCGTGGAAGAACTGGGCGAACTCGTCAATATGAGTCGGAGTAACCTGTTCCGCAAACTGAAAGCCATCACTGGTCAGACCCCCGTTGAATTTCTCTATTTCATCCGGCTCAAACACGCGCAAAAGCTGTTGCTGGAGCGTAAACTGACCATTTCGCAAATCACCTTCGAAGTGGGTTTCAAAAGTGCGTCGGCGTTCAGCAAAGCCTTTCGCAAGCAGTTTGGCAAGGCTCCGTCTGATTATTTGCAAGACGCCATTGCGAGTCAGCTGGTGGAGTAGTAACCCCAGCTAACTCGCAATGGAGCTTACCGCTGGCACTTAGCGCGAGGGGTTAGGGCAGGCTTCACCCGTAACCAAAATCGAAGCTGTAGACGTACAACCATTTTCGTTCGACACCACTACGGTGTACAAACCGGGTTTATTCACCACGGCCGTTCCCTGGGCTGGAATGGCCGTTCGGAAGAGGATGTAATCTCCTACCAGAATCCGCTCCCGCCCCTCAAACTGACTCACCACACCTGGGCCCGAAAAGCTGAAACGAGAACCCCCGATAGCCGTGAGGCTGAGGGTAGGCGTGTCGCAACTCAGATTACCCGTTCCGAGCAGCAAGGCGTTGGGTGGCGTTCCGGGGCCCGAACCAATGGTTACGGAGGCCGTTGCCGAGCAGGAACCTATGGTTGCTGTAACGATATAAACCCCAGTTTGCGACACCGTGGCCGTGTTTACCGGCCCATCCTGCGTTAGGCCCGCCCCCCGGAACCGATAACTACCGGCATTGGGTGTGGCTACCAGTTGGGCGGTTGGGCTACTGCACGAAAGGGCCGTGGTGCTGGCTTGTAGACTGAGATTCAGGGACCCGGTGTTGTTCTGACCAATGGTGATTGTTGTCGCGCTTGAACAACCTGTACCAACGTCCGCAACCACCACAGTATAGTTTCCGGGCGCATTTACGGTGGCACTACCCGTAGTGGTGTTCTGGGCCAGAATACCCGGCCCCACAAACGCATAGTGATTGCCACCAGAGGCTGTTAGAACCAGCTGAATCAGCGTACAGGTCAGCGTTCCGTTATCGCTGGCAGTGAGGGTAGCCGTTGGCAGGGCTGTCTGGCTGTTTACCGTAGTGGTGGCCGTTTGGCTGCACCCGTTGGCTCCCGTAGCCGTAACGCTATACGTGCCATGCGTAGTCACCGGGAGCTTATCACCCACGGACCCTCCTGTCCACACATAACTACTGGCCAATCCGGTAGCGGTTAGAGTAAGGCTCCTCACCCCACAGGTGAGCGTACCGCTGCTGGGCGTGACCGAAAGGCTCGGTGGGTTTGTGTCGGCGCTCACCGTCAGGGCGGTTGTACTCGTGCAACCCGAAGCGTTGTTGGTCACTGTGACCGAATACACCCCACCCACATCGACCGTTGCGGAGGCTCCTGATGTATTAACGATCCCCGGCCCGCTCATTAGGTAGATATCTCCGCCCGAAGCCGTCAACGTAACCAATGGCTGGGCGCAGCTAATGGTGCCGCTAACGGCTAAACTTGCTACCGGAACCGAGGTGTCGCTGCTCACCGTTGTGGTGGTCTGACTGGTACAGCCGGTGGCGGTATTGCTGGTAATCAGCGTGTAAGTGCCCGGTGCGTTCAGGGTGAAGGAACCGGTGATGTTGGAGGGTTGAAACGAATCGGGACCCAGCACCGTGTAGCTGGTGGCCCCCGTGGCCGAGGTGCTGAGTGTTACACTTGGGACGGAGCAGGTGAGCGTGGCACTGGTCCCGAAGGCGCTGATAGCGGGTGAGGCAGTATTGGAGGTAACCGTACTACTCGTCAGGGCGGTACAGCCGTTGGCATCCGTCACCGTGAGCGAAAAAATGCCCTCTG
Organism: Cytophagales bacterium; assembly: GCA_031411995.1. Classification (GTDB taxonomy): domain Bacteria; phylum Bacteroidota; class Bacteroidia; order Cytophagales; family Spirosomataceae; genus Rudanella. The sequence continues at coordinate 87,753 of JANOCD010000112.1, read as the reverse complement.
CCGTAACGCTAAAGCTCCCCAGCGTGGTTGATTCGCCCGCGGAAGTTTGGTAGGTGTAGCCAGCGCCCGAGCCGCCCGTTGCCGATGCGGACAGCGTAACACTCGTCACCGAGCACGTCAGCGTAGCCGTGCTCAGTGTAGCCGTGATGGGGGCGGGTTGCGTAACCGTGAGCGAGGCCCGGCTACTGAGGCCCGTGCTGGTGTTGGTCACCGTTACCGAATACACCCCGGCAGCATTCACCGTAGCCGAACTCCCCGACGTACTGATAATTCCAGACGTACTATTGCCGGGACCGACAAAGGCATACGTCAGCGGGCCAGTAGTTGCACTGGTGCTGACAGCCAGCGTCACCAGCGAGGTGGAGCAGGGAATCACACCGTTGGTAGACGCCAGCAACTGTGCCCCCGGTTCGGTTTCCATGGCATTCAGCAGCGTATTGACGTTCAATAACCCATTGCTCAAGGGTTCGCCCTGATTGCCCGATACCAGAAAGATCTGTTCATTGGCGGGTAGGGTCAGGTTGGCAGGTAAGCCGGTGGTAACCGTAAATGTTTGCGGGGTTTGAGGTTCATTATCCGTGCGCGAAAAATACAGTTTGTGGATATTGCCCGCTGTCACGGAGGTACTCAGATCTACCGAAAGCTGGGCATTGCCCAGGTTCCGGTACGCATGGTACGACTGACCGTTGAGCCGGACCACCAGCCCTTTCAGATCGCCGTTGGAAATCCGGCTCACCGACGCATCGCCCACGGCCCCACTCTGCCGGATTTCAACCACAAAATACTTTCGCGTATCACCGGGGTAGGTGTACGGGGTGGTTCCATCAGAGAGGTTGTAACGGAAAACGATCTCTTCGGCAGTTGGAAAATCGTCGCGCAGGATACCGGCCGTTCCGGTGCTGATTTGCGTAAAGTCGTGATCGTGGATAATGGCCTGTAAGTTGCCGTAAGCGTAGCGTTTGTTGGCCTCCAGCACCGTTATGTTTTTGGGGTTGGTCAGTTCAGCCCGTCCATAAGTAAACCGAACGCGGCCGTCAATTTCCAGGGCTTGCGCGGGATTGCCATTTTTTGGAAACGTTTCTACCACCCCAATGAGCCGGTCGGGGAGGGTAATCCACTGCTGGAAAGTGCCCCAGTCGCTGTCGAAGGTCGTGGGGCCTACGTTTTGCCGTTGCAGGTTGGCGGGAGAAGAAAACGCCGTAGCCGTTTTGGTAACGTTGGTTTTGGGGTTTATCCGCGTGGAGGTATAAACCCAGTCGCGCCATTCCTGGTTGGCCGTTGTCCGAACGTGTACTTTAGAATGCACCGCCATCAGGGCCGCGTTGTATTCGTCCCGGTTAACACCGTTGAACGTCTGCCGACCAGCCTGAGTTACCATAGCGCCCACAAAGGTTTGCATACCGGGCAGACCACCGGGGGTTGTTGAGCCAACGGTTTCGTTTGCATCCACATCGCGCCCGTTGATCGCATACGAGAACCGGCCGTACCTCGCCCGTGCCCCCTGAATGTTCCGGTCATACACCACGTAGTTATTGGGTAAGGGTTTGGCGGTGATATCGTTCCGATAAAACGACACATTGAGCGAGCTGGGCAGAATCTTTCGATACATGGGGTTGTACCCAGTCCCAAAGAGATTCTTGAAGGTATCAAACTGCCCTTTCAGGTACGGATTGCCGGTCAGAAAGAGCAACGGCTCCCCCGAAAAACCGGACTGTCCGTTCCATTGTGTTTTCCAGGAAGGAGCCGTAAAAAATTCCGGCACTTCTGCGGGTTCAATGCTGAGTAGCTCGTAGTTGACGGTTTTGGCAATGGCCGTGAGCGCTTCAGGAACGTCGAGTACGGCGTGTATCTTGGCCAGTGAATTGTTGGTGCCGCCGTGGTAATTGGCGGTTTCGTTCTGATCCCGAATATAGCTATAGGCTCCATCTGGGTAAATGCAACGGGTGTTGAGCGACGTAACGATCGTTCGGGCATAATCGGTCCAGTCGGTCCGGTTCCGATGAAGTCCCGTGTGGGCCAGCACTTCCGCATACGAAACATCGCGGTTTACGTAGGTTCCCCCAGCCAAACCTGTCTGGGCAATGGTGAAATAGATGCCGCCCATTATCTCGGAAGCATTACGCAAACGATTTTTGAACGTAGTGGGGATGTAATCGGCAAATGAATAATCGCCCATGCGCCAGCTATAAGCAAACATAGGGGCAGCAAACCAGTCGTTTAGCCCACTCGTTGTAGCACCGGGTACTTCATCAATTTCCCCGCTTGCCCCGTGGATGTTGTAATCGTCGGCAGAGGCATAGAGAATGTGCAGAAACCGATAAAATAAATCAGGGTTATATTGATAATCGCTCAGGGGGGAAACCAGCAGCCAATACAGACTTTCGGCGGTGGCTCCGGTTTCGCGGATGGTTGGAGCCAACCCGCGCCCACCCGGAAACACCATTGAAGTGGATGTCGATTTGGTATAAACCGGAAACGACTGCCCCAAGTATGTACCCGCCCAGCTATTCATGCTCTGAATGAAAGGGTTGGTAGCGGCTGTGGTGTGGAGCGGGGCCGGAAAAAAACCAATGGCTTTATCGGGAACTAAAGGGGTGGGGGTAGCCGTCAGTGAATTGATTTCGGCCAGCAGGTCGTTGGCTTCATCCGTAAAGCCGGCATTAGCGGCTAATGCCTGTCTTTCGCGGGCCACCTGAATGGCCGTAGCTCGAAGATCGACCAGATCGCCCCGCGTGGAAGCCGGACGCATCACAAAATCATCGAACCAGAACTGTTTAGGACAAGGCCCCTGCGGCAGTGACGTTCCGGTTGTACCCGTGCCCGTATTGGGGCGAAAAGAAACCCGCAGGCCGGTGCGCTCTGCCTCCGTCCAGCCCGACAGATCCACCACGGCCCGGTACTTGCGCCATCCGGTTGTCGACGAAAACGACGAAGCTGTCCCGGTAATGGTGCCCGATGTTTCGCCCCCGTTAGCCGTGGCCGCTGCCGTTGACTTAAACACATTGACCGTCACTAGCGATACCCCGTCCGATTTCATGTAAAAGCTAACCTCATAACTTCCGGCGGCAACCGACTGCGAGAGGACTTGATAAAGCTTAATGTCGTTCCGGTTTGTCTGCTTGTTAATACGGATATAAATAGACTGATTGCCCGAGTTGCGGTCGGCCGTGGTAATGACCGAGCTGCCACTTGAACACCCAGTAGCCGTACCGGAACAAGGCATCGTAGTACTGCATGTCCCGGTGACAAACGTCAGTTGCCACCGGCCGAACACGGCTGCTCCAGAGACCGTACCGGCCAAATTGGTAGTGTAGCTACTGGTTCCCGCCGTGATGGATTCGAAGCCGGGGTCTGTAATGACATTGGTCTGGGCCAGTGCCGGGAGGTACAACAGGAGTGCTACCCCCCAGGATAGCAGTATTCGTAGAAACATAAAGACGAACTTTTAGGCGTTTAAAACTGTACAAATCACAGTTTTTATTGACCTATACAATGCCGCCAACTGGTCATTTGCTGGTCTCTATGTTGCAAAGGGGGTATTTAAGTGCATTTCCGGGCTATTTTCACGGCCCGGTATTACGTTTCTACATGGACCTGTCGAGATGAACGTACCCACCATCGACATGAATCAACTGGCCGGTGGTGTGGCTCGATTTTGGCGACAGTAAAAAGGCCACCATTTGGGCAATTTCTTCGGCTGTTGTCATGCGGTTTTCGAGCGGAATCTTAGCCGTAATTTTCGCCAGTTGGGTTGCCGGATCGGCAAACGTCTGGAGCCAGCTGGCGTAGAGGGGCGTATAGCACTCGGCCACAATCACGGCGTTTACCCGAATGCCGTAGGAAAGGAGCTCAACGGCCCATTCGCGGGTGAGGGCGTTGCGCCCCCCGTTGGCGGCTGCGTAGGCCGAGGTATTTCCCTGCCCGGTTTCGGCGGTTTTAGAGCCGATGTTCACAATGGCCCCTTTCGTTGCTTTGAGGTAGGGCAGCGCATGGTGCGCCAGCAGGTAATAATGCACCAGATTTTTGTGCAACGACGCCACAAAGGCTTCATAGCTACCACTTTCCAGCCCCACGCCATCGTTCACCCCGGCATTGTTCACCAGCCCGTCTATGCGCCCAAACCGATCTGCCGCTTCCTGAACCGCCCGTTTACAGTCGTCGGGTTGCGTTAGTTCGGCCACAATACTGTAGGCCCGGCCTCCGGCGGCTTCGATTGCGGCCACGGCCTTACGGTTATCGTCGGCATGGCGACCGATAATGATGGGAATGGCTCCCTCGGCGGCCAGTGTTTGGCAAATGCCCTCGCCAATGCCTTTAGCCCCGCCCGAAACAAGAATGACCTGATTGTTTAGCTGTAAATCCATATCGTTTTTGTGAAAAAGAAAGCCAACACCCAGACGGATGTGGCTTTCTGGAATCCAACCTATTTAGAATGAGTACTGAGTTCAGTCGGTCGATGCCAGTAAATCGAACAGCTCGTCCATCATGGTGGTAGCCCCAATGTAAAGAGTTGACCGCTGATGAATGGACTGAGGGGATATGTCCAGAATATCCGTGGTGCCGTCGAATGCCTGACCGCCTGCCTGCTCAATCAGGTACGCCAGCGGGTAACACTCGTACAAGAGCCGCAGCTTACCCGTTGGCAAAGCAGGGGTGGGGGGGTACAGATAAATACCCCCTTTGAGCAGGTTGCGGTGAAAATCACCCACCAGCGAACCAATATAGCGCGCCGAATAACGACGGTCGGCATATTGCGCCAGATACTGCTGCACCCCCTCCGGAAAATCCGGGCGATTGCCTTCATTACAGGAATAGATCCGGCCATCCTGCGGGCTCTGCATCAAGGCATGCGACAGGAAAAACTCGCCCAGCGACTGATCGTAGGTAAAGCCATTGACACCATGCCCCGTCGAATACACCAGCATAGTCGATGAACCGTACAGAATATAACCAGCCGCCACCTGCCGACGACCACCCTGCAAAAAATCGGCTTCGTTGGGGGGCGTTCCGCTGGGCGATACACGTCGATAAATGGAAAAGATAGTACCAATCGACACGTTGACGTCGATATTCGACGAGCCATCGAGCGGGTCAATGGCCACCACGTAGTTGGCATCGTGGTTGCCTGTCAGGATCAGCTCCTCTTTTTCTTCCGAAACAATAGCGGCCACTTCGCCCCCGTTAGTGAGCGCACGGGTGAACCGGATATCGGCCATGACATCGAGTTTCTGCTGATTTTCGCCCTGCACATTGGCCGAGCCAGCCGCCCCGATAATATCGACCAGGCCCGCCCGGTTTATCTCCCGATTGACGATTTTAGCCGCCAGGGCTATGTCGCGTAACAACTGCGACAATTCGCCCGACGCGTGGGGGAAAGCCGCCTGATTCTGCATAATGAACCGGTCGAGGGTAATACCCACCGGAAAGGCTAACGATTGCTCGTCTGTGTGCGTGGTCATAACGTAGTGAGAGTCAGGTCTTGCTTCGAGGTTTCAGTTATCAGATGGTTCAGGCTTCAAACGCCCGAACCTGTTGCCGGGATTGGCCCAAACCGTCGATGCCCAGTTCCACTACGTCGCCCGGTTTCAGGTACGTGGGTGGGTTCATACCCAGCCCCACACCCGGCGGGGTGCCGGTAGAAATAATGTCGCCGGGCAGCAGCGTCATAAACTGGCTGACGTAGGCAATCAGCGTCGGAATCTTGAAAATCAAGCAATTCGTACTGCCCCGTTGCATGGATTGCCCGTTGACCATAAGCCATAATCCGAGGTTATTTACGTCGGTAATCTCGTCGGGCGTGACCAGGTAAGGACCAACCGGCGCGAAGGTGTCGCAACCCTTGCCCTTATCCCAGGTGCCGCCCCGTTCGAGCTGAAACGCCCGCTCCGACACGTCGTTGTGCAGGCAGTACCCCGCCACATACTGCATCGCGTCGGCCTCAGGTACGTAGCTTGCCTGCTTGCCAATCACCACCGCCAGTTCGACTTCCCAATCGGTTTTGGTCGAATCTTTGGGAATAATAATGTCATCGAACGGGCCGCAGAAGGCTGTGGTCGCTTTCAGAAAAATAACGGGCTCCTCGGGGATTGCGGCTCCGGTTTCGCGGGCGTGGTCTTCGTAGTTAAGGCCGATGCACACAATTTTGGAAGGCCGGGCAATGGGTGGCCCCAGGCGTGTGTCGGTGGGTATCAGCGGCAGAATATCACCCAGCAAACGTGGGCTGTTGAGGTGGTTCCGCAACCGGGAAAGCCCTTCACTGGCAAAGAAAGCCTCGTTATAGTCTGTAGCGATGGCCGACACATCATACCGGTTTCCGTCGATCTCAAGGCCGGGTTTCTCCTGGCCAGCGGGGCCAAATCGAATCAGTTTCATAGGAATCAGTTGTTTAGATGGACAAAACCGCCATCGATGGGGTAATCGCAACCGGTTATAAACCCGGCTTCGTCGGAACAGAGGTACAGGGCCAGCGCGGCTACTTCGTCGGGCGTACCCATGCGGCCAATGGGCTGGCTTTGAGCGAGTTTCGCGAACTGCTCGGCTTCGCGGCCGGGGTAGTTTTTGGCCAGAAATCCATCGACAAACGGCGTGTGGACTCGGGCGGGCGACATACAGTTGCAGCGAATCCGGTCGGCGAGGTAGTCGCGGGCGACGGAGAGGGTCATGGACTGTACGGCTCCTTTGCTCATCGAATAGGCAAAGCGGTCGGGAACACCCACCAGCGCGGCAATGGACGACATGTTCAGAATCACCCCGCCCCCCTGCGCCTGCATAAGCGGAACAGCCGCCGACAGACAATGGTAAACGCCCTTGACATTGACGTTGATAATCCGGTCGAAATCGGCTTCTGATGTCTGATGGAGCTTTCCCACGTGGGCAACACCGGCGTTGTTGACCAGCAGATCGACCCGCCTGATTTTCTGGATGGTATGTCGCACCTGCTCGCCATTCGTGACGTCGCAGGCGTGTACGTAGGCCTCGCCCCCCGCCAGCCGAATGGCCACGGCGGTTTCGGTGGCCGCTTCGGCGTTGAATTCAAGAATGTGCACCACGGCACCCTGCTGGGCAAACAACCGGGCAATAGCCGCTCCGATGCCACTTCCCCCACCGGTGATGAGGGCCACTTTTTGGGTTAACAGAAACATTTATCTGGTGAATTAATTAGCCCCGTCGATCTTGCTTTTTTTGTCTTTGGTAACCTCCAACGGCTTGTAACGCACATTTTCGATCTTGAGCACCACGGGGTTGGGCCATTTATTATTCGTATAGAGCCGTTGCCCGTTCACGGCGCTGATAACCAGCCCCAGGGGCGTAGGCTGAAACGTCAGCGACGCATCGAACCCTTCGCGGTACTCCACCAGCTGACTGGCATAGCCCACCACGCTCACCTTTGTTTGGGCGCGGTCCGGCGATCCGGTACCTTCCAGGGTTTTCAAGACAAACTCCTTGCGGTCGCCGTATTCCCAGCGGCCCGGCGAACCGGCGTTACCGCCGGGCATGAAGGCATATACCGTGTTGCCGGTTTTGCTTTTCACAAACCAGACCGGCCCCTCCCGGATAATGTCCCAGGTACGTACCTCGTGAATGCTCTCCGCATTGACCAGGTGCCACAGGGCCACCTCGCGCAGCAGAGCTTCCTGCTCGATCTGGATTTCGCCGTTGGGTTTGGGGCCTACGTTCAGCAGCAGGTTACCGCCCTTGGCGCGGGTCTCGATGAGCATGTTGATGATTTCGGTGCCGGTTTTGTGCGGGTCGTTGGTGGGTTTGTACTGCCAGTCGGTGCCCATCGTGTAGCACGACTCCCAGGGGCCGGGCAGTGGCTGATCGGGTATTTTCTGCTCGGGCGTGTTCATCTGCCCCCGCGTCACCACCACGTTGGGCTGCAACTGCCAGGCGTACTCTTTCAACCCCTCGGCCGGGCCGTCGAAAAACAGGAGGTCGATGGGGCCGTAATTGGTGAGTAGCTCGTTGAGCTGGGCTTTGTCGTAGGCCATTAAACCGGGATTCTTGGCCGGGAAATGCTGCGGATGCTGCAACCGGCCAATGGGAATTTTCTGCCCGTAGAGGTAATTGAAATCTTCGGGCGAAAAGTAAAGCCCCACAGCCACCCCCTGTTTGCGGAACGCATCGAGTACCTCGCGCAACAGATCGCGCTTAAACGGCGTGTTGGCTACGTTGAAGGGCGTAGTTTTGGTGGGCCACATGCAGAACCCCGAGTGGTGCTTGGCCGTAAAAACCACGTACTTCATGCCCGCCAGCCGGGCAAGCGTGGCCCACTCGTCGGGATCGAATTTTTTGGGGTTGAAGGTGGCGGGTAGCTCCGTGGTGAAGCGTTTGAGGTAATCGTCGGATGCGCCCGCCATTGAATGGCTGATGACGGCCCCCACTTGCGAATCGAGGCTCCAGTGGATGAACATACCGAAGCCGAGGTCCATGTACCACTGTTCACGGTCGGGTTTGTTGGCGACCTGCTGCGCCCAGCCGGGTACGTTCATCATCAGGACAAACAGGACGGAAAGTAGCTTTTTCATGCACATTTAGGATTTATCGTGTTGATTAATAGTATTTTACAGATTGACACCCCGCTGCCAGGGAATAAAATCGAACTGGCCGAGCTGTTCGGCTTTAGTTAAAACTTTCCCTGAAGCCACGGCAATCAGGTACGTGAGCATCCGTTCGCCGGTTTGCGCAATTGTTTCGGCCCCGCGCACGATAGGCCCCGCGTCGAAGTCGATAATGTCGGGCATTCGGTGGGCGAGTTGGGTGTTGGTGGACACTTTTACCGTTGGCGTAATCGGGTTGCCAGTGGGGGTTCCCAGCCCGGTGGTGAACACAATCAGCGTAGCGCCCGATGCGGCCATGCCCGTGGTGGCCAGCACATCATTGCCGGGCGTACAGAGCAGGTGAAGACCCGGTTCAGCAGGTACGTCGGTATAGTCGAGTACACCCGCTACAGGTGCCAGCCCCCCTTTCCGAGCCGCCCCTGCCGATTTGATGGCGTCGGTAATCAGCCCGTCTTTAATGTTGCCCACCGAGGGGTTCATGTCGAAGCCAGCCCCCACGGCGGCCGCCTGCCGGGCGTATTCGTCCATCAACTGCACAAACCGGGCGGCATCGGCTTCCAACTGACACCGGTCGATGAGTTCCTGCTCGACTCCGCAAAGTTCGGGGAATTCGGCCAGCAGGGTGGTGGCTCCCAGCGAGACCAGTAGGTCAGACACATGGCCCAGCGCCGGATTGGCCGATATGCCCGAAAACCCGTCGGAACCGCCACATTTCAGGCCCAGGTTGAGGTGGCTCAGCGGGGCGGGATGCCGGGTAATCTGGTTCGCCCGAACCAGCCCGTCGAACGTTTGCTGGATGGCGTCGGTCAACAGGGCCGATTCTGTGCCGTACGTCTGCTGGTCGAAATACAAAACGGGCCGGTCAAAAGCGGGTCGACGAAGCCGTATTTCGTGCCACAGAGTGTCGATCTGCGATTTCTGGCAACCCAGACTCAGCACCGTTACCCCGGCCACGTTCGGGTTGACAATAAACCCCGCCAGCAGAGCACACAGGCTATCGGCGTCGGCGTTGGTGCCGCCACACCCCATGTCGTGGGTCAGGAATCGAATCCCATCGACCTGCGGAAACAAGGCCGAACGGCCGGCAGGCAAAGCGGCCTCATCGTCAGGTTCGTGCTCATCAGGTACGTTGCCACGCCGGTGAGCCTCGGCCAGTCGACGTACCTGATGTCGGTACGTTTGCGGCTGTCCGTAGCCCAGTTCCTGTTCAAAGGCATCCTGCATCATGCGGATGTTCCGATTTTCGCAGAACACTAGCGGCACCACCAGCCAGTAGTTTCGGGTACCCACTCCGCCATCGGCCCGGTGGTACCCGTCGAAGGTCAGTCCCTCCCAGGCCGCCACATCGAGCGATGGCCAGCTGTAGGGCTGACGGCGGTCGAGGCCGTAGGGTTCGGCTTCGTGCTTGAGGTTGAAGGTGGTAATGGCCTCACCACGGGCAATTGGTTGGGTAGCCCGGCCAACCCGCACCCCGTACATCCGCACCGGGTCGCCAGTCGCCAACGGGTCCGTCAGGACTTTATGCTTGGCCCGCACCGCCTGCGGTAACTGGATCGACTGGCCGTTATGCGTGAGCAATTGCCCGGCCGGGAGGTCCTCAAGCACCACCAGTACGTTGTCGGCGGGGTGAATTTGCAGAAAAAGGCTTGGTGTAGTTACATAAGCGGTCATAGCGGGTGTAATGGGGTAGGACATAAAAAGACAAGCAAGTTGCGGGAGCCATGCGCCCCAATCACAAGCGACTGCTCAATGTCGGCCGTTTTGGATGGTCCGGCGATGAACACCCCGTAATCTAATGAGCCGGGTTCCAATAGCCGGTAGGCATCGTGCAGGGTTGCCACCAGCGTCGACTCGGCCACCACCAGCGCCAGGTGCTGACACAAAAACGGCAGGGCGCGGTGGGGCAACTGCGTATCATCGAGCCAGATGGCTCCGTTTTCGGCCACGGCAAATGCCCCAGCGCAAACAGCCAGATCGACCCCGGCCAATGTGTGGCCCCGGTCCTGCTTATCGGGCGAGGAGTTGCCCAGCGCAAGCCCATGCACGGTACTCACCCAGTTACCAGGTTTGCCCAGGTTTTGGGTCAGGTACGTCCGAATTTCGGTTAGCTGCTGCACCCGAACCACCGTTCCGCCGTTGCGGCCCATCTGCCGGGTGAACGTCTCGGCCAGATCGACCGGGGCTACCCGTGGAGCAACAAGGGGTAGCGGAATCAGCGGTGGCTGACTGCGCCCAATGGCGGCTAGCATCTGCGCTCGACTACTCATGATTTTGTCCGGTTTCGTCCATACCATTCCTGAAAACTTTCTGAAGGGGCCTGGGGCATTTCGCGGCCTGTAAACCAGGGATTCAGCCGGTTTTGCACTAGCCAAGGAGCCAGCCGCAGCGCCTTCCGAGCCAGCTTCCCCGACAGGGCATACAGCCCGGAATGGCCGAATACGATACTCATCAGCCGCATACCGATGGTTTTGGAAACAGGGGCCAGCCCTTCGCGCATCAGCACCTGCCGCCACTCCCAGAGTTGATTATGAATGTCGATTTTGACCGGGCATACGTTGGTACAACTGCCGCAAAGCGTGGAAGCAAAGGGCAAATCAGCGTTTTTCTTCATGTCGAGATTGGGCGCGAGAATAGAGCCAATCGGGCCAGCAACGGCATTGTGGTAGCTATGTCCACCGCTGCGCCGATACACCGGGCAGGTGTTGAAACAGGCCCCGCAACGAATGCACTTCAGCGAGTTATGTAACGCCGGACGGCCCAGTTGGGTGCTGCGCCCATTGTCGACCAAAATCAGGTGCATCGGTTGCCGTTGCCCGTCGGGGCGTTGGCGGGGCCGCACAAAATGGCTCGAATAGGTGGTGATCGCCTGCCCCGTGGCCGAGCGGGCCAGCAGGCGCAAAAACACACCCAGGTGATCCTGCCGGGGAATTACTTTTTCAATACCCATGCAGGCAATGTGTACGTCGGCCAGGTGAACCCCCAGATCGGCGTTACCTTCGTTGGTGCAAACAACCAGCGCGCCCGTTTCGGCCACCGCGAAGTTGACGCCGGTAATGGCCACGGTGGCCCCCAGAAATTTTTCGCGCAGGTGCTGCCGGGCGGCTTCGGTCAGGTATTGCGGGTCGGTGTTGCCCGGTTCGGTGCCCAGGTGCCGGGCGAAAGTCTCGCTGACATCGGCTTTTTTGAGGTGAATAGCGGGCAGCACAATATGGCTGGGTGGTTCCTGCCGCAGTTGCACAATTCGCTCGCCCAGGTCGGTATCTACCACGCGTACACCCTGTTGGGCGAGATAATCATTCAGATGGCATTCTTCCGTCAGCATCGATTTGCTCTTTACCACCTGAACCGCCCCCTGCGCGGCTGTTTCGCGGATAATGCGCCCCACAATCTCGTTGTGTTCCTGCGCGTTGGCCGCCCAATGCACCTGTACGCCGTTGGCCTGGGCATTTTGTTCCAGTTGCAACAGGTACTGACTGAGTTGAGAAAGCGTATGATTTTTGATTTGCGAGGCCCATTCGCGCAGGTCTTCCCAGTCGGGCAGGCTGTGGGCCATGCGGTCGCGCTTTTCGCGGACCATCCAAAGCGTTTGGTCGTGCCAGTTGGTGCGGGCGTTGTCGGCGACAAACTGATTGGCCGCCGTGGCGTGGTCGAGGGGCTTAGTCATGGGCGTTGAGAATTTCGGCAATGTGTTTAACCTGAACAGATGAGCCCTGCCGCCGGAAAATACCTTCGAGGTGCATCAGACACGACATATCACCCCCGGTGATGACCTCTACGCCGTTGGTGAGGTGGTCGGCCACGCGGTCTTCGCCCATTTTTACCGAAACGGCCGCTTCCGTGACGCAGAACGTACCACCAAAGCCGCAGCACTCATCGACCCGCCGGGGTGGTAGCAGGTCAAGGCCATCGACTTGCCGCAGCAGGCGTTCGGGTTTGGAAAAAGCGGGCTCGTTTCGCTCCGACATCGACGACAGGCGTAACCCCCGTTGCCCGTGACAGCTTTGGTGCAGCCCTACCCGATAGGGAAAACGGGCCGTTAGCTGGTCTACCCGAAGCACATCGGTCAGGAATTCGCAGAGTTCAAAGGCCCGGGTTGCACAGGTCGGGTTGTGTTCTTTCAGGTGGAGCACACACGAGCCTGATGGCGACACGATGTAGTCGTAGCCCGCAAACAGCCGCGTAAAGAGCCGGTCGCAGGAGCCGGTCAGGTGCGAAAAGCCGGCATTGGCCATGGGTTGACCGCAACAGGTTTGGCCGGTGGGTACGTCGACGGTACAGCCCAGCCGTTCGAGCAGGCCGAGCGTCGCCACGGCGACCTGTGGATAAAACTGATCCACATAGCAGGGAACAAACAGCGCGATTCGCATATCAGTGAGCAACGGGTTCGAGTGATTGCCCCGCCCGAACATGGTGTTTAGCGGAGGTCGTCAGTCCAAAATAGAGCACCACCAGAAAACACGCGGCCGGTACCAGATAGGCCTGCCGGATACTGGTCAGGTCGGAGAGTTGACCCATGAGAAGCGGGAAAATAGCCCCGCCTGCAATGGCCATAATCAGCAGCGAAGAGCCCAGTTTGGTTTGTTCGCCCAAACCCGCAATGCTCAGCGCGAAAATGGTAGGGAACATGATCGACATGAAGAACGTGACCCCAATCAGCGCGTAGACCGATGCCTCGCCACCCACACCCACCGCCAGCAGCAGTAGGCCAATGTTGATAGCAGCATACAGGGCCAGCAGCCGGTGCGGGGCAATGTAGCGCATGAGGGCCGTGCCAATAAACCGCCCGATCATGAACCCAAGCAGGGCCGTAGAGAGGTAGTAAGCCCCCGTTTTTTCAGGAATACCCGCTGCCTGACCTACAAACCGGATAAAGAAACTGGTGACGCAGACTTGCGCGCCCACGTAGAAAAATAGCGTCAGGACGCCCATAAGCAGGTTTTTTTGCCGCCAGATTGACCCACCCGCCGGTTGGTTGGCGGCTACAGGTTCGGCAATTTCGGGGAGTTGGGTACGGCTTACCACGAGGGCCACCAGCAGCACCACTGCGCCGATGAGCAGGTACGGCCCCTGCACGGTAGCGGCTTCGGTAGCCAGCCGGGCATCGAGGTCAGCCGCCGATAATCCGCTGATTTCACCCGCCGACAGGGATTTGCCCGACAGGATGAACAGTCCCCCGGCCAGGGGAGCCAACGTAGCCGCCAGGCCGTTGAACGACTGGGCCAGGTTGAGCCGCTGCGTGGCCGTGGCCGGATCGCCCAGCACCGTTACGTAGGGGTTGGCGGCCGTTTCCAGAAAAGTCAGGCCACTGGCTATTACGAAGAGGGCAAACAGGAAATGCTCGTACTGCCGCGTTACCGAGGCCGGGTAAAACAGAAACGCCCCCACCGCAAAAATGAGCAGCCCCATCAGGATGCCCCGTTTGTAGCCAAAGCGTTTCATAAAAGCTCCGGCGGGTAGGGCCGTTACGAAGTAGCCAATGAAAAAAGCCGAGTCGATCAGGGCCGATTGGAGGTCGGTAAGCTGACAGGCTTTTTTCAGGTGGGGAATCAGAATGGGGTTCAGGTTATGGGCAAATCCCCACAGGAAAAACAAGGTTGTGATCAGGATAAACGGAAGCCGGTATCGGGTTTGCATGGGGCAACGGGAAAATGACACCGCAAAGCAATAGGATTAATCCACGAGATAGTTTAATCGGATTAGCTACTTTTACCATCAAATTGGCATCGGCTACCGATATTGGTCGCTCTACATGGCAATTGATAGGTATGAAGCCCCAACTCCTTAAAGTACCCCTCCTGGCCGACCATTCGTTTAGTGTCCGTCGCGACGTGGTGCTGCACTTTTATAATCGCTGGCATTATCACCCCGAAATTGAGCTGGTGTCGATTGAAGCCGGTAGCGGAACCCAGTTTGTGGGGGATAGCATCGAGCCGTTCGGCCCCGGTGATGTGTTACTGATTGGTGCGAACTTGCCGCATTACTGGCGGTGCGATGCCCCTTATTTCGAGAACCGGGCCGATTTATTTGCCGAGGCCACGGTCGTGCATTTTCGCGACGATTTTTGGGGGCCGACCTTCCTGAACCTCCCTGAAAACCGACCTGTTGCAGCCTTGCTTCAGCGCGCCCGGCAGGGGATCATGGTGCGTGGCGAGAGTCGGCCGGTAGTCATCCAGTTGCTGCAACGGCTGCGGGGAGCAACGGGTCCCGAGCGGTTGCTACTATTGCTTCAGATTCTGGCCGAAATTGCCCAGTCAACCGAGTGCCAGCAACTCTGTAGCGGTGGCTACGCGGTACAATTCGACGAAGCCGATACCGACCGGATTAACCTGATCTACGCCTATTCGCTGGCCAATTTCACCCGTAAAATAACTCTGGACGAAATTGCGGCTGTGGCCAGTATCAGCCCCCACTCGTTTTGCCGGTATTTTAAATCGCGCAACCGCAAATCTTACAGTCAGTTTCTGCTGGAACTCCGCATTCAGCACGCCTGCAAACTATTGATGGATGGGCGGCTCAGTGTGGCACAGATCAGTCTGGAAAGTGGCTTCAATCAGTTTTCGGGTTTTAACAAATACTTTCGTCAGATAACTGGCAAAAGCCCCAAAGAATATCGTCGGTTAGTTCAACAATAGTGACGTTTTTCTGAACGGGGTCACAAAGCTGGAACGGTCGTTCCTGATGCGTTACCCCGACGCAACGGGCGAAGCTATATTTCCGGGTCTTGCCCTTTATTCAAGGTGACGCCCTAACGTATAGAACAACCTGCTTGGGTTGATCAGGCACTTTATTGGCCATAATGTTTTTTCTGAAATAATGCCGCTTGACTTCTAGCCCCCCCAATATTGGGCAATTTTGGGGCGAATTGGTAAGTCTGCCTACCACTATATCAGGACGCTCGCTCTTATCGTAACAATTATTTTCACTGGTTTTAATGATATTTTTTCTTGCATTTTTCACGGCCATAGTTATACCTTTGTATGCTTTAACTTAGTGCGTTAAGTGAGAGTTTATGAAGACCCTGACAGTAAGCTACTCACTATAAAGAGTAGCCATCCCAACGACGGTCCTCAGAGTATCACTGGAAACTAGCAGGGACATTATAGGAAGTAAATTCTGTAAAATTTGGTGAGTTCGCTTACCACTCTGTTCATAACCAATATCCTAATTAGTTGACTATCAATTTGTACTGATAAGATAACGCTGATGGCTAAGACTCTACGCTGGTTTATAGTTTTTATGCTTTTTGTGGCTACCGGCCTTAGCTTTCTGGATAGGCAGGTGCTGTCGATTGCTATTATTAAAATTCAAGAAGAGTTCAATATCACCGATGTGCAGTATGGCCTGGTAAACACCAGTTTCCTCATCAGCTACGCCCTCATGTTCACGCTGGGTGGCTGGCTGATAGACCGGGTGGGTGGTAAAACCGGACTGGCAATTTCGGTGGGTCTGTGGTCCGTGGCCAACAGCCTACATGCGGTAATGAACAGCTTTTCGCAACTGTTGACTTTCCGGTTTTTCCTCGGGATGGGCGAAGGGGGGTGTTTTCCGGGTGCTGCCTGGACGGTGTACCGCTGGTTCGACAAGAAAGAAAGGGCATTGGCCAACGGTATCGCCATTGGTGGTTCGGCTATAGGGGCTGTTGTTGCTCCTCCATTAACAATATGGCTGTCAGGTAATTATGGATGGCGGGGTGGATTTCTTATTCCCGGACTGATTGGCATCATCTGGGTTATCGTGTGGTTGCTAGTTCCCTGGAAAAAAGAGAACATGGCTTCAGTCATAGCGAGTGAAGAACCAAGGAGTGAACCGGTTCCGTTTCTGAATCTGGTCAAACTAAGGCCCACCTGGGTGTTTATTCTCATTCGCTTTTTGCTCGATCCAGTGTTTTATTTCATGATGTTCTGGATTCCTAAATACCTTAGTTCGGTTCGGAATGTCTCGTTTGAAGCTATTGGGAATCTTTTTTGGATGCCCTTTTTAGCTCTTGGCATTGCCAACATACTCGGTGGCTGGTTGTCAGGTCAATTGATTGAGCGCCGTTTCTCGGTCAATAAAGCCCGCAAAACGATCATGGGACTGGCTGCCTTGCTGACACTAGCAGCCCCGGCCATTGAATGGGTGTCGACTGTTAATGGAGCAATTGCACTTATGGCGGTATTTATGTTCGCGCATGGTTTCTGGATTACCAATTATATCACGGCTATCTCCGACATGTTTGGGCAGCAGGCTACCTCAACGGTGGTGGGCTTGTCCGGTACGGCCGGTGCGGTGGCGGGCCTATTGCTGAATCCATTGATGGGCGTGGTGATTCAACAGTATTCCTACCGGCCGCTTTGGATTGCGTCGGGGTTGCTTTATCCACTTGCCTTTATACTGTTTATCTTACTGATTCCCAGTATCAAAGAGCTGCATCTGGGTGCTCGAAAACAAGTGGAAATGCCGGATAGTACAGAGATTGCCTGACACCAGGTGGAGGCATTATGAATAGTCTGGACTACTACTCGTAAAAACACGAGCATATTAACTTAACGCACTAACAAGAGTACGAAAAAACATAAACTAATACATTTATGGTGAGTCAATCATCAAATGGCCTCCTTCAAAAGCAGGTCGATTGGGTAAAACGCGAGAAAACCCGTCCTAGAATTGGGGTGTTTGGGGTTGGTTATTTCAAGTATTGGGGTCAGTTCGAGGGGTTGCTAGACGATATGTTGGCCAAGCAAACTGTTTTCATTCAGAAAGTAGACGCTCTTGATGCCGCCGAGGTGGTTGACTTTGGCCTGGTGGATGAGGTTGCTAAGGCGTATGAACTGGTGCCCAGACTCAATGCGGCCAACCTTGATTTGATTTTTTGCGACATGCTCACATATGCTACCTCCAGCACGTTTGGGGTCATCAGTAAATGTATCGACGTCCCCATCGTCCTGGTGGCTCTGCAACCCGACAAGGCGATGGACTACAGCCGGGCGTCGACGTATATGCAGCTTTACAACGACGACATCTGCTCGCTGCCCGAGTTTGCCGGGGTAGCCGTTAGAATGGGCCGGAAGGTGCCGCAAATGATTATTGGTACGCTCTACGACGACCCGGCTGCTGATGCCGAAATCGCCGAATATTGCCGGATTGCGGCCGTGCTGCATGACCTGAAAAAATCCCGCATCGGGCATATCGGACATCCCATCGAGGCTATGCTCGATATGCATTCCGATTCAACCATGCTCACGGCCCATTTTGGAGCGCACATCGTTCAGTGCGAAGCCCATGAGATTGTTACGCAGTATCAGCAGGCCACGGCTGACGAAATTGATGCGGTCAAAGGGCGCATTCTGGACTTTTTCGATACGCCCGACCCAGTTTCAGACCCCATATCCGAAAAACTACGGGATTCCGACCTGCACATTGCCGCTCAGGCAGCTGTAGCCTTAGAAAAGTTTATCCGAATCAAAAACCTAGACGGTCTGGCCTACTATTATGATGGTCCCGATGGCAGCGACACACGGGTAGTGATGTCAAATCTGATTGTGGGCAACTCACTGCTACAGGGTGCGGGTTTCCCGATGTGCGGAGAATCGGACCTGAAAACCTGTATCGCGATGCTCATTATGGAACGGTTGGGGATCGGTGGCAGTTTCGCAGAATTCCATCCAGTGGATTTCAAAGAAGGCTTTGTGCTGGTTGGACACGATGGGCCCCATAACATAGCCATTGCCGAAGGTCAGCCGGTACTAAGGAGCCTGAAGAAATATCACGGCAAACCCGGTTTCGGGGCCGGTGTGGAGTTCAAAATTAAAGAAGGGCCAATTACTATGCTCAGTATTAATTCGACGTACGACGGCAAAATGAAATTCGTCATTGCCGAAGGCGAGTCCATTTCGGGGCCAATTCCACCAACAGGCAATACAAATACACGCGGGTTTTTCAAGCCCGATGTGCGCACTTTCCTCAAACGATGGATCAGTGAGGGGCCTACGCACCATTTCGCACTGGGAGTGGGGCATCACGCCCTGACAATTCAGAAAATTGCCGATTACCTCGGCGTCGAATCAGTCATCGTTGCTGGGTAGTGCTTTTATAAATCTCCACTATTAAATCAGTTCACTATATGTACAATAGTCTATTCTATCGACTGCGCCTTTTCCTGGTTGGCAGTCTGCTGAGTGTGCTGGCTATCGGAAGCCAGGCCCTTGCTCAGTCGGGTAAAGTGGCGGTTACTGGCCGGATTACCGCATCGGAAGACGGTGAAGGGCTGGTGGGCGCAACCATCACCGAAAAAGGGACAACGAATGGCACTACTACCGACACAAACGGTGGTTTTCGGCTTAATGTATCGCCTAATGCAACGCTGGTGGTCAGTTTTATTGGCTATACGCCACAGGAACTTGCCGTTGGCACCCGGACAACTCTCAACGTTGCCCTCAAAACCGACCAGCAGCAACTACAGGACGTAGTGGTGGTAGGCTACGGTACTCAGCGCAAAAAAGATCTGACGGGGGCCATCGTGAACCTGACCAGCAAAGACCTCGTGCCGGTTCCGTCGGCCACGAGTGTCGATCAGATGATGCAGGGCAAAGTGGCCGGGGTGCAGATTACTCAAACCTCTGGCGCACCGGGCGGCAACGTCAATGTGGTGATTCGGGGTATCAGTTCCATTACAGGGGGCAATTCACCCCTCTACGTGGTAGACGGTTACGCCATCGGGACAGGGGGCGGGGGCTCGGACCTTAGTACCTTTGCCGCAAGTTCGTATTCGGCGGGTGGAATTGCCAGTAGTAGCGGAACGAACCGTATTAACCCGCTGTCCACTATTAACCCGGCTGACATTGAGTCGATTCAGGTGTTGAAAGATGCGTCGGCAACGGCTATCTACGGCTCGCGCGGGGCCAACGGCGTGGTGATTATTACGACCAAACGCGGTAAGTTGGGCAAACCCACCATCAGCTTTGAGCACTCGACGGGGGTACAGGAACTGGCCAAAAAAGTAAACCTGCTTACACCACGTCAGTACGCCGAATACGTGGCCGATGGCCGCGATAATGCCTGGGTGTTTGCGGGCGGCAGAGCCAGCGATGCCAATAGTGTTCGTAGCACGGCTACGCAGGTAAAACCCGGCTTTAGGGACCCATCCCAGTTTGCGAATGAGGGGTACGGAACGGATTGGCAGGATCTTATTTTTCGGCAGGGAACGGTGCAGAATTACCAGCTATCGGCCAGTGGAACCAGCCGCGATGTAGGGTATTATGTATCGGGCGGCTTCTTCGATCAGAAAGGAATCATTATTGGTTCTGACTTCAAAAAATTTACGCTCCGTACCAACATCGATGCGTATCTGACCCCGAAACTAAAACTGGGTGCGTCGTTTTCGGGAGCGCACTCCTACGGGGATTTTGCCCGCGCCGAAGGCCACCTTCAGTTTCGGGGGCTGATCTCGGCGGCATTAGCCAGCGACCCGACCATTCCGGTCTATAATCCCGATGGAACGTTCTATTCCGAATTTTCCAGCCCAACGGGGATTCCGGTCGAGCATCCATTAATTATTGCGGCTGAATTTTCGGATAAACGCAACAATACCAACGTGTTCACCAACAATTACTTACAATACGAACTGACCCCAGGTCTGGTGTTCAAAACCTCAGTCGGTGTTAACTACTCAAACAACGTAACCCGCCTGTGGAAATCCTCGAAGGTAGGACTGGCCACCAGCCGGACGGGGGCCGCCACGGCCGGAGTTACCGAGGTTAAGAGTTTGAACTGGCTAAACGAGAATACCCTGAACTATCGTCATAAATTTGGCGAACGGCACGATGTTGATGCCCTGGTTGGGTTTACCGCCCAGAAAAATACAGACGAAATTTTGCAGGCGGGTGGCACCGACTTCCCTACCGATGACGTGCCGTATCTGGCTGCCGGGGCCGTCACGTCGGGGACAAACTACAAAAGTGAGTGGTCCATGCTGTCGTGGCTGGCGCGTGTAAACTACACACTGGCAGGAAAATACCTGTTCACGGCGACAGTACGCACCGATGGTAGTTCGCGGTTTGGTGCCCAGAACCGCTGGGGAACGTTCCCGTCGTTCTCAGTGGCCTATCGGCTATCCGACGAGTCGTTTATGAAGCCCGTCAGTGTTATTAGCGACCTGAAAATCAGGGCGAGTTACGGCATTTCGGGTAATAACCTGATCCCTAACTACGCCAGTCAGGGGCTGCTGAGCATTTTTCGGAACGTGCAGGGCGGGAATGTCGTGTCGGGCGTAGTGCCATCGAGTTTATCCAACGATGTCCTGACCTGGGAACAGTCGGTGCAAACAAATTTGGGACTAGACCTGTCGCTGTTTCAGAACCGGTTATCGTTTGTGTTCGATGCTTACCGGACCTACAAAAAGAACCTGCTGCTGAACGTGATTCTACCGGCAGCATCGGGTTTCAGCAGTTCGGTGCAGAACATCGGCGAAGTCGAAAACAAGGGGCTTGAGTTGACCATCAATTCGCAGAACGTTGCCAAAGGGCCGTTCCAGTGGAACACCGACTTCAATATTAGCTGGAACCGCAACAAGGTTCTGGCCCTCAACTCGGCAACGGCCCGGATTCAGACCTCCGATTATCAGGTGGCGCAGGTGGGGTATCCGATTTCGAGTTTCCGGCTCCTCAACATTCTGGGGGTATTCCAGAGTCAGGAGGAAGTGAACAGCAACCCTAAACAGCACCCACGTGTGCAGCCAGGCGATTTTCGGTATCAGGATGCCAACGGCGATGGCGCCATCACGGCCGCCGACCGGACTATTGTGGGTAATCCATGGCCCGATTTTACGTGGGGCTTCGGCAATCAGTTTACCTACAAAAACCTGAGTCTGAATATCAGCGTCAACGGGTCGCAGGGCAACGATATCTATTTTCAGGGGGGCGAGGTGTCGCTGAACGGGGCCGGGGTGCAAAATCAACTATCAGTGATTGCCGACCGCTGGAAGTCTCTCGAAAACCCCGGTGCCGGAGTGTATTCGCGGGCTATCCGAAACGACTACGCCTTTGGGTTTAGTGCGGCTACCACCAAGTATCTGTTCGACGGATCATTCGTCCGAATTCGGAGCGTGAACCTAGCCTACGCCTTTCCAAAACCGCTGATGAGCAAACTCCGACTGCAAGCACTATCGGTGTATGCCGATGCAACGAACCTGTACACCTTCACGAAATATCCCGGCTTTGACCCCGAAGGCACCACAACGGGTGATAACATTGCCCGGAGCGGTATCGACTTTTTTGCCTACCCTAACCCTCGTACCTACACGCTGGGGCTTCGGCTAACCTTTTAATCTTCTGACGATCAACATCTAAAGTCATGAAAAAGAAAATTACCCTCCTGTTGCTACTGGCTTCTACGGCGTTCTCCTGCAAGGACTTTCTGGAGTTAACGCCCGACTTTCAGATTAGCGAGCAGAAATTCTATAAGAGTCAAAACGATTTTGAGACAGCTCTGACAGGGGTTTACGGCACCTTTCGTGGCCTATTCAGTGCCAGCAGCGTACTGTACATGACCGAATTAGCGACCGACAATGCCGAGATTCAATGGTCGTCACCCTCGACGGATGAGATGCAGATGGACCAAAACGCCGTTACCTCAACGAACGTATTCGGGCAGTCTGTCTGGAACACCTGTCTATATACCATCTCCCGGAGCAATGCCATTTTGAACCGTATTGATGCAGTAGCGTTCGACCAGACGGTGAAAGACCGGATGAAAGGCGAAGCCAAGTTCATGCGTGCCAATGCGTACTTCTACCTGGTCCGGTTGTTTGGCAACGTGCCGATTATCAACGAAACCTTTAGCAGCCCCGCAGAGGTAGCAGCCGCCGACCTGTCTCTAAAGCCGAGTGCAGAGGTGTACGCCCTGATTGTAAAAGACTTAACGGAAGCAGAAACCCTGCTCCCCGCAACGGGCAACACCGACAAGACCAGAGCGTCGCGGCTGGGTGCGAAATCCCTACTGGGCAAGGTCTATCTGACGCAGAAAAACTACGAACAGGCGGCTACGAAGTTAAAGGAAGTCATCGACAGCAAAGCGTATTCGCTGGTGGCTACTTACCAATCCCTGTTCACGAACGGTAATAACAATTTGGCCGAGTCGATTTTCGAGATTCAGCATACGTCGGGGCGGAGTATGGGCAATAACTATTCGGCTGTTTTTACGCCAGCCATTACGAGCATGGCTATTTTTCCCAGCAATCTACAGGGGTCGGGCCGGATTACACCGACGCTGGATTTGATCCGCGCTTATGAAGGGGGAGATACCCGGAAATCCGTATCGGTCAACGATTCGGTGACACTGATCGGAGGCAGGAAGTCGTATAGCCGCTACGGGTTAAAATTCGTGGATTTCAGAGCCATTGACCTCTCCGATGGCAGTATTACGTTTACGTCGTTGCGCTTCGCCGACGTGCTGCTGATGTACGCGGAGATTCTGAATGAACAGGGCAAACCTGCCGACGCGCTACCGCTCATCAATCAAGTTCGAACGCGGGCTAAACTTCCCAATCTGAGTGGGTTGAGCCAGACTGATTTGCGGTTAGCAATTGAACGGGAGCGACGGGTGGAGTTTTTGTATGAAGGCCAACGTTGGTTTGATCTGGTGCGGACGGGCCGCGCGCAAACGGTGCTGAATGCCCATTATGCCAGTCTGAAGCTGAGCTTTTCGGTGCAGGATTTTGAGCTGATTTTCCCGATTCCGCAAAACGAAGTGGACCTGAATCCAAGTTTAGTCAAGCAAAATCCAGGTTATTGATTTTATCCGTTCAACCTATGCGCGTTTACCATATCGGCTTTCTTTGTATACTGATTGTCATTCTGTTCAGCTTTATCCGCATAGCCGATACGCCGAACCTTGATAACTCTACCCTGCGCGGGAAGTCGTTCAATAACATCACGCTGGAGATGTCACTAAAGCCGTTCAAAAAGAACGACCCGGTCTATAGGCAGCAGGTAGCCACGGAACTCTTTACACAATGGTCGGCCCTCCTGCGGCATACGGATACGGTCTCGGTGATGCTCTGGACCGCTGATGGGTCAGAGATTCTGGATTACCGGGGCGACTTGAATCAGTCCCTCGAATGGGCGCGGTATATGGGTAATCCAAATACTGAACACGACGTCGGGTCAGGGCCAGCTGAATTGTCGCTGCACGAACGGGCACTGCTGTACATGGATAATCCGCCTGCGTTCACGTACGGCGACTTGAGGGCCATCATTCAGACGCTGAAGGAAACTGGAACACGAGTCACCGGTAAGCCTGTCCGCATCGGAGCAACGTTCGATCCGGGGCCAGAATTCGCCAAATCGCCGTTTAAGTACCAGAAGCACTCAGAGATACTTGGGGGGAACGCGATGGGTCACAAGTCGTTCGTAAGCTGCTATTCCGTGCTCAACGCTGATACGGACAAGTACGCCGGATTCCCCAACGGGATACCGGCCAACACGCCCTTCGGTACCTTTTTCGGGCGGCAGAGTCAGCATTTTCTGACCGATCTGGGCTACGATTATATCTGGTTCAGTAATGGGTTCGGCTTCGGGGTCGAAGGATGGTCATCGACCGGGGCTATTTTTGATGGCAAGACATTTGCCACCGAAAAACTAGCAACTACCCGTGCCCTGATCGCTGATTTCTGGAATCGGTTCAGGCAAGAGTGTCCCGACTTTCAGATTCAGACGCGGGGAACCAACCTCTCAACTGGAGCCGACTTAGCCCGTGATGGTGTTGATCTGAAGCAGATTTACGGCGGGAAATACAATATGTTGCCCCCACCCAATTCGCCCTGGGCCGCGCTAGACGGCGATTTTGGGTTGGAAATGGCGGGGTATATGTCGCGCATGGCCGAGCTTCCCGACGAACGGTATCTGTTCCGGTACTACACCCATGATCCGTGGTGGGTTAACAGCCCCTGGCTTGACCGTTACGGGCAAGAACCGCACGACATCTACCTGCCAATGGCGGTAGCACGCATTAACGCTAAAGGCGAAATCCGTCTGCCCACGCATCTGAGCTTCCTGACCGCCGACAATACGTATGGTGAACTGCCCGCGCAGGTTCCCGACGAGGTTACGCCCCATATTCTGAAAGCCCGCTACGATTCGCCCACGGCACCGGGGCCACTTGTGTGGGTGTATCCGTTCGATGAATATCATACCTGGGCCTACAAAGAGCCGAAGCGGGTGCCTGAAATTTATTACGGTGATTGGCTTATCCGACAAGCCATCAATAACGGTTTTCCGCTAAACACGATTATTTCGACCAATGCCTTCCAAAAAGTCATTACGGCCAAACCGGCGTTTTTTGCGGAATCGGTGTTGGTCAGCATTGTCCCCGAAGCGGGCTCTCCGCTCGAAAAGAAGCTGATTGAGTTCGTGGAGAACGGCGGTAAACTGCTCGTATATGGTCCCGCCGACGAGGCTGGAGCAGCCTTTTTAAATCTGTTGAATCTCCAGAATACCTCGGCGATTGAGGGTGATTTTACGGTAAATTCAACCCTCAACGTGGATAAATTAGACAAGCCCTACCCGAAGCAGATAAAGCACCAGGCCTTGTTTTCGGGGGGTGGGGTGGCCACGCAGGTCAAGAACAAAAAAGAAACGACGACTAAAGTTCTGACGACCATGACGCAGGGCGGCAACAGCCGTGATGTGGTCTGGGTACGCACCCTACAAGCCTGGAAAGGCGGCAAAGTAGCCTATGTGCGCGGCACCAATTCCAGTAAATTCACGGGGGGCAAACTCCTGACCCCCGACGATCCTGAACAGTTATTTACCGGCCCGCTGCTTATGCGCTACGTGTTGAGGGAGTTTGGCCTGGACTATCGTATCGACAAGCGTAGCCCGGCGGTAAAGAACCCCGTGTTGACCATAGCCCGTAGCAGCAATGGTTATTTCTTCTCCGGCTACTGCCCCAACACCACTATCACGCACCGGTTTAAACTGCTGTCCGGTGCGCCGATTCTGACCGGCTACGAAACCGAATTGAGCGGGGGCTATTCGGTTTATACTATGCCCAAAGCCTGGCACCGGGAAAGTCGCTTTTTTGTGACCCAAACCGAGGGGATGATCTCCTGTCAGGAAATGACATCGGGGATCCCCCGCATGAAACGCTGCCTCCGCCTAACGGGCCTGAAAAACGCCACCGTTCGGATTTACCCCGACGATGGCGTTTCTGAACAGGGTTTACGGGTCTATGCTAATTCGAGCTACCCCTGGACAAAAGGAGCGGTATCGATCAAGCCAGGTGAGAAAAAATGGGGACATCACTACGTGGTCGAAAACGTAACAGGCGATCTGGTTACTTTCTGGTAAATGGTCGATCCATTCCCCCCAAATCAGTTAATGAGCATGAAAACCATTTCCCTGAAGGTATTGCTATTGGTCGGTTTAGCGGCCCTTTCGTATGGTTGCTACAACACCTGGGCTGACACCGCAGACCGTCGCCCAAACATTGTCATCATCCTGACCGATCAGCAAACCAACGACTGTCTCAGCGCACTCGGCAATCCAAACCTAAACACACCCAACATGGATTTTCTGGTACAACAAGGGGTGTTTTTTACGGAAGCATACTGCACCACGCCCGTTTGCGGGCCTTCGCGCAGTACCCTGCTGACAAGCCGAATGGCCCACGAGACGGGCGTGGTCTGGAATTCAACCTTCATGTCTCCCAAGCTGCCCACCATAGGCCATGTTTTTGGCAAGGCGGGCTATAACACCGCCTGGGCGGGAAAATGGCACCTGCCGGAGTCGTACCCGGCCCAAACAAAAAAGGATTCAGTTGGTGGGTTTAAGGTGATTCCGTTTCAATCGCTGGAAAAATCCTGGGAACTCGGTGCGGCTACTGATGGCCCCATTGCCGATGCTGCCGTAAAGTTTCTTGATGGATATCGAGATGCGAAGCCCTTTCTGCTGACTGTATCGCTGCATAACCCGCACGACATTTGCTGGGTCCCCCGTACCCCCGGCAACTACGCTAAAGCTGACCAAATTAAGGGGAAATTGCCGCCGTTGCCACCCAACCACAACCCTCCAATGGCGGAACCTCAGTTTATTCAGGAGAAGCGTAAGATGGATCATTACGGTGATGAACTGCTGCTGGCCAGCCACTATACCGAAGCTGACTGGCAGGCATATCTGTATCATTATTACCAGTTTACCGAACAGGTTGACCGGGAAATCGGTAAAATCCGCGAGGCTTTGCGCCGAAAGAAATTAAACGATAACACTATCATCGTCTTCACCAGCGATCACGGCGACGGGGCCGCTGCCCACCGCTGGGCGGCCAAACTCAGTTTGTACGAAGAAGTGGTCACGGTACCGTTCAGCATCAGTTGGAAAGGCCACATACCAGCGGGCCGGGTTGACCGTAATCAATTAGTTTCGTTGCTCGATTTGGCCCCGACTTTATGCGATTACGCCGGTATTCCCAAACCACCGGCTTTTTCGGGCCGGAGCCTGCGAAAAATCATCGACAACCCCGATGCTACCCTGCGAGACTACCTTGTGGTGCAGTTGGAAGACGATAAATTAGATCAAAGCCGCCACGCCCGGATGATTCGGAACCGGCGATTCAAATACAACGTGTTCAGCCGGGGCGACAAGAATGAGCAGCTTTTTGATTTGTGGAACGACCCCGGCGAAACGCAAAATCTGGCCTACGAACCAAAATACGCGCCTACAAAGGAAAAACTCAAAAAAAACCTGGCTCAGTGGATGACCGAGAACGGGGATAAGGCTGCCCTGCCGTAAAAGGTTGCGTTGCCTTAAGCTGTCTGTTCATGCCGGATGATGCCTAACCAACTTTTACTATGAAATTGTTTTTCGGGTGCCTATTGGTTTCTCTATTTTTGGTAGGCGGCTGGGTCGCTCGTACGGTTAATCAGCCGCTTATTGCCGACGATTACACAACCCTGCTAGATGGGTTTCGCAATCCGCCCGGCACTGCCCGGCCCAAAGTTTATTGGTGGTGGTTAAATGGCTACGTCGATACATTGCGGCTCAAGGAAGAATTACGGGCGATTAAACAGGCGGGTTTAGGGGGAGTTGATCTATTTGAAATTGGGCTTCCACCCGCCAGTGATGCCAAGGGGCTGATTCCGGCAGGGCCAGCTTTCATGGGCGACGAGTCGGTTAAAACCATTGCGATGGCAATTAGGGAAGCGGGTAAACTGGGGCTGGAAGTGGGGCTTAACCTGGCCAGTAGCTGGAATGCCGGTGGAACCTGGG
Source organism: Cytophagales bacterium (assembly GCA_031411995.1). Lineage (GTDB taxonomy): Bacteria > Bacteroidota > Bacteroidia > Cytophagales > Spirosomataceae > Rudanella. Next base: position 59,951 of record JANOCD010000112.1, on the reverse strand, counting down.
TAACGCCTAAACACGCGGCTAAAACTATCTACTTTTCTAAAATTACTGTGCGTGATGCCGATGGACAGGCGGCTCGATTGCCTTTTCCGACCATTACGCCCGACCGGCAGGGTAATAAGCGGCCCATTGCTTACAGGCCGGATGGCAAACCTGCCTATTACGAAGAAATTGCGGTGATTGCTCTGCCTGCTGGGCAGCAATCGGGGCTTGACACAGCAAAAATCGTCAACGTCACGGCCTTCTTTGACCCCAAAAAGGAAGTACTGAACTGGAAGGCCCCCGCTGGCGAGTGGGACGTGTACCGCTACATCTGTTCGAATTCGGGCGAACAACTCATCCGGCCAACTCCCCAGTCCGTCGGCCCGATCATCGATCATTTTGATTCGTCGGCGACGCGGATGCACGTTATGTACTTCATCGACCGCCTAAAACCACTACTCGGCGATTTGGGGGAAAGTCCACTCAAGAACCTGTATTTGGCCAGCTACGAAGCCAAAGAATTTACCTGGACTCCCTCCCTACCGGCTACATTCCGAAAGCTGCACGGTTATGATCTGTACAAATTCCTGCCCGCCATTTTCAATAAAAACCTTTATCAGCCAGCACTCGCGAAGGCGTTTCAGTTCGACGCTGATCAGACCTTTTCGGAGCTAATGATTAACAACCACTACCGAAAAGCAAAGGAAATCTGTAATCAGCACGGGCTAAAAATCATATCGGAGTCGGGCGGGCCGGGTCACTTACACCATATTCCGGTTGAGACGCTGAAAGCCTTAGGCGGGATCGATGTGCCGCGAGGGGAGTATTGGTACAACCGTACGTTCTTTATGGAGACAGATAAAGACAGTCTAGTCGATATGATTTGGCTAGTCAAGGAAATTGCGGCTGCTTCGCATATCTACAAGCGCGGGATTGTGGAAGAAGAGTCGTTTACCAGTTACTGGGACTGGCAGGAGGGACCATCAGACCTCAAACCACTGGCCGACCGGGCTTTCTGCGAGGGCATGAACCGGCTGGTTATTCACGGCTTCACGCACAACCCGACGGGAATGGGACATCCGGGTATTGCTTACTTTGCGGGTACACACTACAACGACCGGAATGGCTGGTGGCCTAAAAGCAAACCATTCAATGATTACCTCGGGCGGATTTCGTTTGTGCTGCAACAGACGGATTTCGTGGCCGACGTGCTGCATTACTACGGCGAAGCTGTCCCGAATCTGGTTCCACCCAAAAACACCCGCTTCGCTGTTGGGCCGGGCTATGATTACGAAGTGGTCAATACGGACGTACTGATGAAAGACCTGACCGTCGAAAACGGGCAATGGGTATTGCCGGGTGTTGGTCGGTATCGGGTACTCCATCTGGGCAGCGAAGGTCGAATACCGGCCGACGTTCGGGCCAAACTTACCCGGTTGGCGGCAACAGGGGCGAAGCTCGTTGAGTCAACTGATTCTCCGCTCAGCGCCTTGCAAACCCTGAATATAGCCCCCGATTTCAGCTATCCGAACCAGCAGGCGGACCCACGTCACACGCCTATCGATTACATTCATTACCGGCGTAGTGAGCTTGACTTTTACCTGGTTCGCAATACCACGAATCAGTGGGTTTCGCGTATGGCCACGTTTCGCCAGGCCAATAAAGTGGCTGAATGCTGGAACCCGGTTTCGGGTGCTGTAACGCCCCTGACCCCATCGAATCAGGCAAATGGGCGAATCAGCATACCCATTACCCTACCCCCGAACGGAGCTTATTTTGTGGTATTTAAAGCGGCAAAAACAACCGCAGCCACCAACCAAACCAGCCGGGTGACGGATTGGTTAGCCTTCGCCAGCCCAGAAACGATGCAAACCATTGCGACACTGGATGGCCCTTGGAATCTAACCTTTCCGAAAGGCTGGGGCGCACCCTTATCGGCGACCTTCCCCAAACTGATCTCGTGGAGCAAGTCCGACCAGCCGGGCATCAAGTATTTTTCGGGTATTGCCGCTTACCAGAAAACCTTTTCCTTCCAACCACCCGCCGGTGCGACCAGGAACCGACGATTATATCTCGACTTAGGCCAAATCGCGAAAGTGGGCGAGGTGTGGCTGAATAACAAACCATTGGGTATCGTCTGGACACCCCCGTACCGAGTCGATGTGACAGATGCGTTGAAACCGGGGGCTAACGTTCTCAAGGTAGAGGTCGCCAATACCTGGTCGAATCGGCTAACGGGTGATGCTATCACTGGTGAGACATTCACCAAAACCAATATCACCAAAGCCAATAAAAACCTGGTTCCCTGGGGCGAATTGCCCCTAATAGAGTCGGGATTATTAGGACCAGTAACCATTCAGACAGCCCGCTCTACGCATTAATTCATGAAAACACTATTGCCCCCCCCCCTTGCCTACTGGCTCCTGCTCCTGACTTTCTCGCTGCCCACACTCGGCCAAAACCGAACGTACGAGCAACTGCGACAGGGTTTTAAAAATCCACCGCAACAGGCCATGCCGAAAACGTACTGGTGGTGGCTCAACGGCCATGTGGACACCTTGCGACTTAAAGAAGAACTGCGGGCCATGAAACAGGTAGGCATCGCCGGCGTCGATATTTTTGACATCGGTGTGCCGCCCTACAACAATCCCAACGGCATGGTGAAGGCTGGTCCCCCCTTCATGGGGCCAGCATCGCTGGATGCGATTGTCATGGTCATTCGTGAGGCAACCCGGATGAACATCGACGTGGGACTGAACCTGGCCAGCAGCTGGAATGCGGGCGGTAGCTGGATTATGCCACAGCACGCGGCCAAGTCAATTTACCAGGCCAAAATCACCGTGGAGGGGACAGGTAGGCTACAGACAATTACACTGCCTTTCCCGGAGATTCCCAAAACCGATGCGAAGGGCAAGCCATTGCTCATCGAGTTTGGAGCCGATGGCAAACCTGTTTTTCAGCAGGAAATTGCGGTAGTAGCGTTGCCCTTCACCGAAGGAAAAAGCACGATAGATACCGCTCAGATTCAGGTGCTTTCGGGCCGTTTCGATGCCAAAACCGGCGTACTGAGCTGGAATGTACCAACAGGAAAATGGGCCATTCACCGCTACATTTGTTCCAACTCGGGCGAACCGCTTAAGCTACCCAGCCCCAATTCGGTTGGCCCCATTATCGACCATTTTGATTCGACGGCGACCCGCGTTCATTTCCAGTATTTTATCGATAAGCTGAAACCCCGGCTGGGTGATTTCTCCAAAACGGCCCTCAAAAACCTCTATTTAGCCAGCTACGAAGCCACGGGTTTCGTCTGGACACCCACCTTGCCAACGGCATTTCGCCAGATAAACGGCTTTGCTATCGACAAGTTTTTACCGGCTTTGTTCGATAAAACATTGTTAATTCCAGCACAACAAACTGATTTTCAGCAGGCCTATAATCGAACGCTATCGGACTTGATGATTAACAACCATTACCGGAAGGCCAGGGAAATCTGTAATCAACACGGGCTGAAGATTACCTCCGAAGCGGGCGGCCCCGGCCCACCGCTCCACAACGTGCCCGTTGAAACGCTCAAAGCCCTGGGTGCGCTGGATGTGCCGCGTGGCGAATTCTGGAACCGTTATCAGTACATAGCCCCCGATAGCGTAGACATTATGTGGCTGGTAAAAGAGATCGCGGCAGCCGCGCATATCTACAAACGCCCGCTCATTGAAGAAGAATCGTTCACCAGCTTTCATCACTGGCAGGAAGGCCCGTTCGACCTCAAACCCATTGCCGATAGGGCTTTTGCCGAGGGCATGAACCGGGTAGTTATTCACGGATTTAGCCATAATCCGGCGGGCCTGGGTTATCCGGGAATTGTTTATGGTGCTGGCACGCACACCAACGACCGGGTGACGTGGTGGCCCAAAGCCAGACCTTTTATGGAATATCTGGGGCGGATGTCGCACGTCCTGCAACAGACGGATTTTGTGGCCGATGTAGTCTATTACTACGGCGATAAAGTCCCAAACTTCGTAGACCCAAAGAACACCCGGTTCACCGTAGGAGCGGGTTATGATTACGAAATTATCAACACCGATATTTTGCTCAATGACCTAACCATGAAAGATGGTCAATTGGCCTTATCCAACGGTGCGCGGTTTGCCGTACTGGCCTTAAATGAAGGCGAAAAATTGCCCTCGGCTGTACGCGAAAAAATTCGCCAACTCCAGCAACAGGGTGCTTTCATCAGCGGAAAACCATTCTCCGACGCTACACCGTTGGCGCTACTCCGACAGCAGGCGATCAAGCCGGATTTTGTCCCGCCATCAACCGCAACGCGCTTCGATTATGTGCATTATAAACAGCCGGGCACAGACGTTTATTTGGTCATCAATACGGCACAGAAATGGGTTTCAGGCCGTTTTTCGTTCCGGCAAACAGGCAGGGTGCCAGAGCTTTGGAACCCGGTTGATGGCATAGTTACGCCCATTTCTAGTTACACACAGGAGGGTACACAACTGAGTTTGCCCCTGATGCTACCCCCCTCTGGAGCCTGCTGGGTGGTTTTCAGAAATGGCCAACAGTCGGCTAACCGTAACAATAGGGAGTTGGGGAAAACGGAGGTAGCTGTTCAATCGATTACTGGTACTTGGCAGCTCCGGTTTCCGAAAGGCTGGGGCGCCCCCGAATCAGTTATATTGCCCCAACTTATATCGTGGACTAAATCGGAGCAGGCAGGAATCAAGTACTTTTCTGGTACCGGAACATACGAAAAAACAGTTTCGTTTACCCTATCGCCCAAACGAAGTCAGCGTGAGCGCGTCTATCTGGACCTCGGCAAGCTGTCGGAAATAGCCGATGTCTGGCTAAATGATAAACACCTCGGCATTGCCTGGGCCGAACCCTACCAGTTCGACATTACAGATGTTATTCGGAAAGGGGATAACAACCTACGGATTGAGATTACCAACGCGTGGTCGAACCGAATCACGGGGGATGCGCTCACGGGTGAAAAATTTACCAACACCAACATTTCCATTGGTTACCGGGCGACACCCTGGAAGCAGGTTCCTTTGATTGAATCCGGTCTGCTGGGGCCGGTGACCATCAGAATAATAAAAACCACCCAATGAGGTAAACGATGAAGACGCAGATAAGATACCGCCTGTTGATTTGGACTGGATTACAAGTCGCGTTTCTTTCGGCTTGCCATCGGCCTGTTCTTCACGAACAGTCGCAGTCCAATAGTGCTGCCAGTGTTGTTCGGGTTCGGGATGTAGTGTATGGGCGTAAATTTGGGACAGCCCTGACTATGGACGTGCTGAAACCTGCCAAACCCAATGGTATTGGCGTAGTGTTTCTGCTCAGTGGCGGCTGGCATTCCGATTTCAGCATGATTGAGAAACGGCTAAAGCATTTCCATTATTTTACTGACCGTGGACAAACAGTTTTCCTGGTCCTGCACGGTTCCGCCCCCCGCTACCAGGTTCATGAAGTGGTGCAGGACGTTCACCGGGCCGTGCGGTTTATTCGTTATCATGCCGCTGATTACAGCGTTGATCCTAACCGGCTGGGCATATCGGGCATGAGTTCGGGGGGACATCTGTCCATTTCGGTCGGGACGGGCGTGGGGCAATTGCTACTTACTGATACCATAAAGACAACAGCATCGGTTGACCCTGTTGATCTGGTATCGAGCCGAGTGCAGGCCGTAGCCTGTTTCTTTCCACCCACCGATTTGGTCAATTACGGAAATGCCGGGCGGTTGTTCGTCGAGAGTGATACGACAAAACGGTACTGGCCTCAATTTGGAGTTGCAGGTAAAACACGGGAGGAAAAACTAAAGTTGATGCAGGCATTGTCGCCCATTCGGGCAATTTCGGCCGATACTCCGCCCACGCTTCTACTCCACGGCACGGTTGACCCTATTGTGCCGCTTGAACAGTCACAACGGTTTGTGGCTGCACTAAAAGCAGTCGGCGTGTCGGCCCAGTTAATCATTCATCAGGGGGGGGCACATGGCTGGGATGAAACCTGGGAATCCGACCTCGGCGTACTTGCCAATTGGTTCGAAAAGTACCTTCCTGTAAACGGTAAGTAAGCATAGACTGAAGACATTTGATTATCAGATTTCCATGAAACGAATGCTGATCCTTTTTGCCTGTTGGTTGAGCCTGACCACGGCAAGTGTTGCGCAACGGGCTGATTCGACAACGTATTTAGCTACTGTCAAAACGGAGCTAAACGCTGTATGGCCCAAAAACCGCACCATCAACCTGGTATTTCACGGTCACTCCGTACCTGCTGGCTTCTGGCATAACCATGAAGTTCACACGCTTGAATCCTACCCGCATCTGCTACTGGAGAAGCTGAAAAGTCAGTATCCCTATGCCGTTATCAACGTAATAGTGACGGCCATAGGGGGAGAGAATTCGATCAAAGGGCAGGCTCGTTTTGAACAGGAAGTGCTTGTTCATAAACCCGACGTGCTGTTCATTGACTATGCCTTAAACGACCGATTTTCGGACATCGGTAAGGTTCGGAATGCCTGGACCAGTATGATACAGGCGGCTCTTGATCGAAATGTCAAAGTGATTTCACTAACGCCTTCGCCCGATCAGCGAGTGAATTTACTGGACGACAACAATCCACTAGAGCCCCACGTCGCGCAAATCCGACAGTTAACCGAACAGTATCATACGGGTTTGGCAGACCCATATTCCCAATTCAAACGGATCGCCAGACAGGGCGAGCTGAAGCAGTATATGTCGCACGTCAATCATCCCAACAAGGCCGGTCACGCTATTATCGCCGACGAATTACGGAAGTGGTTCAGGAGGTGAGTGGTTGGGCAGGTCGTTGCGACTGATCAGGGTTGGCAATAACGGCAAATTTATAGATATCGCCGTGGTAACAGGATTGCTCGATTTCAACTACGTGGTCGTCCGTACAAATAACCGCACTGTCGAGCACAAAGGCAGGAGTTGGTTTATTCAGTTCAAAGTTTGTGGTATTAGGTTCCAGAATTTTTACACTCAATGTTTGTTGCACCTCATTGATTTTCAGGTGATAATGATTTTCATACACTTTAAAATAAGAAACTTCGGTCGGAATTCGATTGATTTTCGGACATAGTTTCAGCGAGATGTATCTTACCTCATCTTTGATTAATAAATCGTCAGCATAACGGAGTTGATGCAGTTTCAGCACAGGCCCTTCAATTATAAAATGGCGATTATTAATCTCGGAGGAAATGCCATCTGGCAAAATGGTTTTTTCCAGAACGATAGTTTTTGGTGTAAACCCCTCCGCAATCAAACTGTCGTGGAAACCACGCCGGGTGGCATAAATAGACCCCAATGTTCGCAGGAGATGGTGATCTTCGGTCCGGTTCAACACGTAAGTTCCCTTCCCTTTAATTCGCCGAGCCCATCCTTTCGATTCAATTTCAAGCAGCGTTTTTCGGGCAGTCGTGTTGCTAATATTGAACGTTTTTATCAGTTCGTTTTCAGAAGGAATTTGATCGCCGGGTTGCAATTCCCCTTTTTTTATTCGTTCAATGATAGTTTCACTAAGGATAATGAATTTTGCCTTATTGGTTGGTGGTTGAGAAATGGCTTGTTTGTCTTTCATTGTCAACAAATATAAGTTACCAAATGGGGTGTACAAAGAAAGGGTATTGTCTACTGTCAGAACTACAACCCCTAAAAACCTGCATGACCTTCCTAAATCTACATTTTACTTATGACTAAGTCTTAGTTTTTATTACTTTCGGCGACAGGTCCCTCCTGTTTTAACAACTAAAATTAGGTGCTTCCTATATTTGTCTGTCGGGCAAAACGGTGGGGCCGCCCATACTGGCTAAAATGAAAGTTGGGTTGCCACTACCCAAGCGGCTGGCCGCCCACTTTGGTAGCGGCAACTGATTATGGCGTTTCAATCTTTCCAAGAATGAGTTATCAGAATTGCTTTTGGCATCGGCTTCGGACGGCATTCTGTTTCATTCCACATTTCCATAGTATAATGCTCCCCGAAAACTGGACAGGTAGGCGAACTTGAATCAATTAGTTTCGACCTACAAAATGTCCAAGTCAACCCGTCGCATCCATGACCCACATTCAAGACCAAACGGTATCAATTGGCTCCTGCCAGTCGCCGGAATCCCCGTATGTAAATTGCTCTGGATTCGGAAACACGACTAATTCGCCCGTTTGCCGGTGGACATAGCAAACCATCCCGATTTCTAATTCCTGGGCAATTTCGCCAAGCTGTTCGTCTGTCAAGAGCATCATCGTTCATTGATTCGTTTAGTTCTGGGTAGTTCGAGTTTTAAGGTACTCCTGAACCGCTTCCTGCACTACGTCACGAATGTCTTTTTCGTCATCGAGCGCGACTTGCCGGATAGCTTTAGCAAGTTTCTTAGGCAACTTTACATTGAACTGAACCAGCTCGTCTGATTTTGGCCAGTCCTTTTTGGCCGGAAATTTCTCGTCCGCTTCAGCTACCGGATTCACTTCCTGAATAGGTGCTCTGGGCACCTCGGTTTTAAGTCGTTCGGCCAGCCGGGCCTGGCGTTCTTTCAATGTTTCGGCCATTGAGTTGGTTGATTTAGAGTTTATTCATGATTTCTTCGGCCAGGTCAGCCATTTCTTCGTGCGCTTTCTGATCCTCTAATTGGACAATACCCCCAGCGATAACGGAGCGGATATAGCTGACCCGCTCGTGGATTCGCGTTTCCAGGGTGGGGATTGGATAGGCATCTAAAATATCCTTGATCTCCCGGTTCATTGAGGTGCGGGGCTTGACCATATTCAAAACGATACCGGCTTTCAGGTCTGGTCGCTCCTCCTGCGTTTTCTGGAGCATGGCCATGGTTGCTTTCAAGGCCATCGCATCGAGGTAACTCACTTTTGTGGGGATAAGCACGAAGTCCGAAACGGCAAATAAGTCATTCAGCCGGTTGGTCAGATACGGGGGCGTATCAATAATCAGAATGTCCAGTTCCGGGTAACTACCTTCCTGAAGAGCTTCGTAACTCACCAGCGTGATCCCGTCTAAGAGCGTATCCAAGCCCTGGACGCTTCCCTGTAAGTCGGTATCGACAATCCCAACTCGTTTAATGTCTTTCAGGTAAAATGCCAGGTTCAGTGCCAGTGTTGTTTTACCAACTCCGCCTTTCTGGTGTGCCACTGTAATGATTTTCATAATTGGCCTGTCCGTAAAGTTGCAGCGGCAAATTGACGAAAAAAGAGCGACTACACAACTACAAAACTACACAATTCATATAAAAATAGTCAGCTATCTAACTAACAGATTGGTTTTTAAATTATTGAAAGACGAAGTTGTGCCGACTATATAGCTACTTGATTGCAGTCAGTGTTCGCTCAAAGGTAAAAATAGCCACCACGCGCTGGGTCGTCGTAAAAATATCGGAGGCTTTGATGGGCGTAAGTTGACCAGTGCGGGGCGTATTGGCCAGAAATTGGTAGAGCGTAATGGGAAATGAATAGATTATGGTTTTGGGGTTTACAGGGCCGGGCAGCCGGTCAATGACTGTTACTGCATTGTAGTCGTTTAGAATGTCTTTCTTAACGGTGAAGTAATCTCCGTTGCTTCCCCCAATCGGTTTAAACTGGACGGCATAAGTCCCCATGTCGAGCTGGTCATAGCGTCCTGCCGTGCCATCGCCCGTCAATGAAAACCGGATAGAATCACCTTTTGACTCAATCATGGCAGTATATCCCTTTCCCTTAACTTGAGCCCGACCTTCCGTATAGCCGTTGTCTAATTGGAGACGAACACAGGTGTACGTGCCACTCAAACGAACAGATGGATTGGCCGATAGTTCGTTGCGTTGTGACACCGATTGGGGGTCAGAACTGAACTTGTCGGAGCAATTCCAGAAACAAACACAGCAAAAAACAAGAAGAATAAATCGGGGGGATTGATTTACTAATGTAAGCATAGCGACTAAAATGGATAAAGTGTTGGGTAAAGATAAACCGCCGAAAAGAAAGCAAAAAATGGTACGGCAATCTGACTCTATCTTAGCCATGGGCTTCATCAATTGGCAATATTTTAAATATCTGATAATCAGATACAAAATTATTTGTATAAGGCTTTATAAAATATTTTTTATCTTTTTTTATGTAATTAATTAAATATTTATTCCAATATTTGCACTGTCATCTGGCCGGAGACATCACCTAACTATCTTCAATTTTCATGAAACGTTTATTCGCCGTTGGGCGTGGGCTTGCGTTGCTCATGCTGACTTCCAGCCTGGCGTTGGCACAAGGTGTCGATCAGACAAAAGGCATCGGGGCTGGTGTGCAGGTACTGACCCAGACGACCAAAGATTTACAAGATTATTTCCGGCCAATGACTACTGTCATGTACGTCATTGCGGCTATTGTCGGCATTTTCGGGGCATTCCGCATTTACTCCAAAATGCAAAGTGGCGATCAGGACGTGCAGAAATCGGCTGTCAACTGGGGCGGCTCCGTGTTATTTCTGCTGGCTTTCGCGGCTATTCTGGAGGCTGTGTTTTTCCAAAATCCTTAATCATCTCTGTCTATGTTTCGCACTAAAACGCTCTTGCTACTCGGTTGCTGCCTTTACACCCTGACAACCTCAGCCCAAAACGTTGACCTCAGCGGCAATCCGGCCACATCGGTTGGTATCGATGGGCAGTTTACGAATCCGATTCTAAGCCGAATGCCTACGTTTCTAACCTTTGTCTGGGCGGTCTGCGGGCTAATGGCGCTACTGGGTGGCTTGCGGATTTACGCACGGGTTCAGGCGGGGACGGGTGATTTTGCGGTGGAAACCTGGCGGCTGGGATCGGCAGTGGTTGGGATCGCCATTATTGCTTCTTTTCTGCAAGGATGGGTCAGCTACCGAATGCCCAGCGTTACGGCCGCCCGCTTTGGAACCGACAAACTGATCTATCGCGGGACTGACGATAATTCAGTCGTAATGAGTTCAACGGCAGACCCAGTCGGAGCCACACCCTACCAACCCGGTACCGATGCCCGCGTGGATTCGATCCGAAACTACTATAAAACGGCTTCCGATTCGCTGCGGCAACATACCCAACTGACCAAATGATTCTGCTCTACGATGCACTTCAGGCCTACGGCCAAGTGAAATCAATTGGGTTATGGCTCTGTGCCTTTGCAGCGGTCGTGGCGGGTTACCGTATTTACCAGCAATGGAATCGGGGCGAAGAGGTGGAAGGGCCACTGGTGATTTGGCTGACAAGTATTACTTTTTGTGGCGGGGTAGTGTACCTGGTAGATCGCTTTATACTGAGCGGAACGTTTTCGTCATCGTTTGGCGGAAGCGACTACCTCGCCCAACAATACACACAATCAATGGCCGTGGAAAGTAGCCGGGCGGCTCTGCTGTTGGGTATCGTGATGGCTATTATCGGCCTGATCCGGGTGTTTCAAAAGTTTCAACGGGGCGATGATGACCTATACCAATTCATGTTCAAGTGGTTCGGTTCACTGGCGTTCCTATTCCTGATGAGTTCTATAATTTCAGCCATGTTATGAAATCGTTTCCAGTTTTTCGGGGTGCCGATAATGAGATTGAGTTTCGGGGTTTGCGGGGTCTTTACTTCTATTACGCAGCTGGTGGGCTGATCGCTTCGGTGTTTGCCACGCTGTTTGGCTATATTCTGGGTGCTCCACTATTGCTGGCCATTTTGTTTCTGATAATTGGCTCCGCGGGAACGCTGATCTGGTGCTATTGGCGCAATAATCGTTTTGGCCGGTGGGGAGCCGTGAAGCAACAGGTGCGTCAGCTCAAACCCGCTTTTGTTTGCCAATATAATTCGTTTAACCGGCTGATTCCCGTTCGGACCACTACTCGCCGTAGAGCAAGATGAAAAAAAGCAAATCACTCGCTGACCTTTTCCCGATTCTGTGCATTGACGAATCTACGCAATGCATCGTCTCCAAAAATGCCGACATTACTGCTGCCTTTGAATTGGATGCCCCTGAGATTTTTGCTGTTTCAGACGGAGAGTATGACACCCTCCATGACGTACTGGTACGGGCCACAAAAGTACTTCCTGTTGGCTACATGGTGCATAAACAGGATTTGTTTATCGAAGACGTATATATAGCACCGTTTAGTAGTGCGTTTCTGCAATCATCGAACTATGTTGCCTGGGAGAACGAGCGGCATTTTGCCGACAGACCGTATCTACGACATCGGTGTTATCTGTACGTCACCCGCCCGGCAACACCACCCCTGAAACGCAAAAGCAGCCAATCATCGCTATTGAAGCGGCATTTAGTGCCTAAAGAAATGCTCGACAGTCGAACTTGGGCAGAGTTTATCGATGTGGTGAATCAGTTTGCCGCCATCTGCCAGGATTCTGGAAAACTCAAGCTTCATCGGTTGGGCGCGAAGGAATTGCTCGACAATGACGAGAAAACCGGGTTGTATCAACGGTATTTTTCGCTGTCGCTCGACGATCCAACGCTGCACGACATTGAACTGACAAACGGGTTAACAGTGGCAGGTCAGCAGACTTATACCTATGCCCTTTCAGAATTGGGGGACTATCCGAATGAGGTTTATAATTCGGCCCGCCTAGAACAGTTTTCGACCGATAGCAGTCACTTTCCCATTTCAACCGGATCGGCATTGGGGATGCTGTTGCCTTTCAACCACATTTACAATCAGGTGCTATTGATCGAAGATGGTGACGCATTGACGAATCAACTGACTCGGGAAGTAAAGCGGCATCATTCATTTGCAACATGGTCGAAGGAGAACGAAGTGAGTATCCGTTCAAAGGATGCGTTCATGGAAGAAGTTAAAGACCGTAATCGGCGGGTAGTGCGGGCGCACTTCAACGTACTGGTATTTCACCGTGACCTCGACATCGCTGATACCTATCGTTCGCAAGCAGCAGCAGCTATTTCTAAGCTTGGATTCAAGCCTAAATTAGCCACTTATGATGCCGAAACGCTGTTTTGGTCGTGCATTCCGGGCAATATTGCCGAGATTGGAGCCGATAATCTGGCCACCTGTTTTCTGGAAGAAGCCACCGCTCTTTGGAACATGGAAACCAATTACCGGGATGATTTTTTCTGCAAAAATGGCCTGCAATTAACAGACCGGTTTGGTCGGCCCTGCATGGTTGATCCGTTCTTTGGGCCGATGGAGCGGGGGATTATCGCCAATCGTAATTTCATGGTTGTTGGGCCGTCTGGATCAGGTAAGTCATTCACCATGAATAATATGGTGTATTACCTGCTCTGTCACGGGGTTCATGTCAGTCTGGTTGATGTGGGTGGTTCCTACAAACGGCTTTGCTCGCTCATGGGTGGGCGTTACATCACCTATGAGCCGGATAATCCGATTGAATTCAACCCGTTTTACAGCCATAATCTGGAACCGGATGAGGAGACCAAAGACGCGCTGGCCAACCTATTGATGGCACTCTGGAAAAAAGATGGCGAACCGGCCACCAAAGCGGAGGAGGTTACCATTGCCAACATCGTCCACGAATATTATGGAGCGATGGGCTTAGCGCGACAATCGGGTAACGAGTTGTTCACCTGCTTCGACAGTTTTTACGAATTCACACGGGATAGCTACCCCACCATTTTTGAGCAGAATATGGGGTCAGTCAAGGAGTTTGACCTGAACAATTTTCTGTATGTACTGCGTCCTTTTCATGCAGCCAATCAGTACGGCTACTTGCTCAATTCTCGCACGAACATCGACCTGATGGAGTTGCCCTTCGTGATTTACGAGTTGGATAACATTAAAGATCACCCGGTATTATTTCCGATCACGACCATCATGATTATGAACACATACGTCCGTAAGTTGTTCAGCGTGAAGGGTGTACTAAAAATGCTCATCATTGAAGAAGCCTGGAAAGCATTGGCGAAAGAGAATTTTGCTCAATTTCTGAAATGGTGTTCCAAAACCGTGCGGAAGCACTACGGGTCGCTGGGCGTGGTGACGCAGGAAGTGGATGACCTGGTAGGAAATGCCATCGTGAAGGATGCGATTATTAACAACTCGCCCATCAAGTTTCTGCTCGATCAGCATAATTACGAGAAGCGGTTTTCAGAGGTCATGCAGACGCTGTCGCTTACCGAGAAACAGGCTAACATCATTTTGAGCATCAACAAAGGGAAAGACCCCAACCGACCACCCTATAACGACCTCGCTCTATTGTTAGGCGACTACTGCAAGGTCTATGGGGTGGAGGTTAGTAGCACAGCCTATGGCACCTTTACAACGGAACGCTCCGAAGTAGAGGAGATTAACGACTTGGCCGGGCAGCAATATGGTAATGATATGGAGTTGGCGGTGAAAGGCTGGGCAAGGGGTGAGCGGGCCGGGGGCTACCTGGAAGTCAATCCATCGGGGGTTCCCCTCCTCTATCCGAATGGCCAGGTATCGCGCCCCTGAACGGAACGGCACACTACCCGGCTTCAACATAAGGATATAATTCATTTGTAAACCAATCTACAATGCGAACCAGCCAATTTATTCGGGTGGTCGGGCTACTGCTTTGCCTGTTGCTCGTCGCACCCGTCTTACAAGCTCAGTTTGTGGTCTCCGACCCCATTCACACAGCGGTGTCCAACTTGATGCAATTGATTCAGAAACCGTCGTTCAAAACGATGGTCGATGCCATCGAAAAACTCAAAAAAGTGAAGGGAGCCGTGCAGAGTTACCATCGGGGTCAACAGTTGATTCAAACCATTCAGCAGACCACGCGCACCCTGCAAAGTATGTCAACGCTCATCAGCAAAGACGGCCACATTTATCCGGCAGAGTATTCACTGATTGCCGATGACCTAAGCGCGATGGGCACCCATGCCAACGATATCCTCAAAGATATGCGGCAGGGAACCTCGCAGAATGTACTCGAAATGAACGATCAGGGTCGTATTGAGTGGATTTTCCGGGCCTATGAAAGTGCCAGGAAATTTCAGGGATTGGTCAATAACTACTACTACAAGGTGCGGGGCCTGTCACTGCGCCGGGTGCGTTCGCAGAAAGACTGGCAGATGACCAGCCGCCTGTATGCCATGGCAGAACCGACGCTAACCAAGAGGGGCAGTTACCAGGAGGTTCAGTTCATGCTGGGCGAAAAAGGGTATGATGATGACTATACCGACCTAACGAAATCGGCTCTCGACGAAGAAACCATTGCCCAGCAACAACGGCAAAAACAGGCTGAACTGGATCGGAAAGCAGCCATGATGCAGGAGTGCCAGGATCGGCTTCAAATTGCTGATTTACAGGGCGAACAACAGGCATTTGCGGAGATGAAAATCATTTATCCACCCTACTTCGACCCCGATAAGAAAGGCAAGCCCAATGGGTACGTCGATCCTTACGATGGTCACATCATTTCCGACGAAGAATTTGGCATTCTGGTTCGCATTCGAGGCCGACAGATTGCCACCGACAAACGGGCTGCCATTCAGCGCGATTGTCAGGAGAAAATGAGCAGTAGCGGGGGTTGATGTCCCAAAAACAACTTTTTACCCGTAACCAATTTTACTCCGGCAACCCGGTGATTTCTTATGCTGTTTGACGCTTACAAAACCTTGCTGGGCCTCTACGCTGACATGACGGCCTCCACAATGGACATTACCGCGCTCATTGAGTCGAAAGTGCGGGCGGTGGCGGGCATTGGTGCTTTGGTCTATATCTTCTCCCGTTTGATCGGGCAGGTGATGCGAAACGAATTGACTGATTTCTTTCCGTATCTGCGCCCATTCATGCTCATGGTTCTGATTGGCCTGTCGCCCCGGATCTGCAACGGCATCGACAAATTGGGCGAAAGCATCCGAATCGTAGTGGAAGGGCAAAATGGCACCCTGTACGAAAAAATTGCCGAGCAAACGAAACTGCTGCAACAAACCGTGGATGCCAAATGGCAGGAAATTGGCGAACACCCTGAACTATTCCGTCAGGTGGACCCAACCTTCGACCCGGATGCGTTTGGGTCAAGCCTGAAACTAAGTTTTGCTGAATACTCGGAGAAGTTCAAGTACGAACTGCTTTCCTACACTCAGGATATTCTATTGGCCCTGATGCAGTTGGCCGAGTGCATCCTGTTCCTGATCTCATTTACCTACCGGCTGGTGCTACGAATGGGTGCGCCGATAGCCATTGCGCTGGCCGTTTTCCCCGGTATGTCCAACAACATCGCCGAATGGTTCGGGAAGTACATCAACTACACTCTATTGCCAACGGTCGCGGCTGTTTACTCGTCGATTGCGTTCAAGGTGACGCTCAAATACCTGAGTTACTACGACCCAAAAACCATTGTGCTGGGTAATGCGGGCGGAGCCGAAGCTCACACGCCGGAATACATGGGGCTGGCCTTCATCGGCATTCTGGTCATGTGCCTGATCGGCTACTGCCAGGTTCCGTCGATGACCAATATGCTCGTGACCGTAGGTGGAGTTGGGGCGATGGTTCAGGGAGCCACCAGTTTGGCCAAATCCGGTGCGGGCCGGGTCGCGGCTCCCGTTGCCAGGCCAATCAGAGCAGCCGGTCAGTCAGTAGCAACCCGAATTGGTGGTGGCGTGTCCAACGTGGCCAAGTTGGGGGGAAACATGGCGGCTGGTGTTGCGCGGTCGCCCTTTACAATGGCAGCTCATGTTGCGGGGGGCGTGGCACGGGGTGCAAAAGCGGGAGCCAGTTCAGGCGGTAGTACCTTCAGTAGGGGTGTAAAGGGCGTAGCGGGCGGTATAGCAGGGGCCGTCCTGGGAACAGGTGCGGGTGTTGCTGCGGCTGCACACGGGGCTACCGTCGGTGCTTACAGAAAGACCGTTTCAAATAAGAAAAACAAACTCTAATCCATTGCCTTTCGGATTATGAACAGAAATAAATTTTATCATAACAACTTGTTAGTCAGCCATAAACAAACCATGCTGATCGGTATTGGTGGCATGAGCTTTATGGCACTCCTGGTGGTCAGCAGCATTGTCTGGAGTTTTGCTCACTACCGTAAAACGACGCAAAATACATACGTTTTTCATCGTAAAGGGGCCGCCATTGCCATCTACGATGATCGTACAAAACCATCTTTTACCCGACCCAATTCCCGCAGCCTGTCTGCCCAGAAACGATGAAAGAACTGTTGCAATTAGAAACCGATTTTCAGCGGGGCCGCTGGTTGCTGATCGCTGCGTTTAGCTTCAGCTTGATCGTTGCCCTGACAGCCGTAGGACTGGCTTTCAAGTATAGTAACGAATTCAGCAAGCGGATTTACCTTGTCAATCGGGGCGAAGCGATCCAGGTTACGTGCGGGAATGTCACGGACAATCGTCCGGCTGAATTACGGCATCACGTGGGTCGTTTTCACGAACTATTCTTCACGGTTTCGCCCGACCCAAAGTCGATTGACGAGAACATCCGCCGGGCCATGTTCCTGTGCGATGAGTCAGCTAAACGGCTCTACAACAACCTGTCAGAACAGAATTTTTATCGGGATATGGTGCAGGGCAACGTAACCCAGCGGGTCCAGATTGACTCGGTGGTTACTGATCTCAGACACTATCCCTACCGGGCGGTTATCTACTCCCGGCTGGTGCAGGAACGGGCTACGGCTATTGTCCACCGGAGTCTGGTGACGGAAACAACACTGGTCGATGTAAACCGAAGTGATAACTCTCCCAACGGATTGCTGATGCGTGATTTTCATATTCTGAGTTCACGAATCACTCAGGAATACGGCAAATAACAGACAACTCAATTTTGCTCAAACGATGACTACTAATAACTCGCCGGAAAAGCCGCCCATTGATACTCATCCCGCTTACCGATTTGGTGCGTTCCTGTCAGGCTGGTTCCTGCGCTACGAACGACAGTTGGCCAACTTCCTCAATCGGGGTCAACACCGGGTCGGCTTTCGGGTCAGGAACTGCCTTTTAGGACTCATAGGCCTCCACTTTCTCCTCTACTTCATTTCCTTGCTCTTCCAATGAACCCCACTCAACCATCTTACGACGACCCATCTCTCACCGAAGCTCCCGATGAAATGCCCGCTCCGGGCAGCGAAACGGTGCAAAAGAGCAAGCTTGGTCGTAAACAAGTTTTACTGCTATTTGGCGGGTTCGCCTTTCTGCTTGGATTAGCCATCTTCGGATTTCTGGGTGGCTTCATCACTTCTGATGATACGTTGAAAGAAGGGCAATTAGCTGATAGTGGCGCTTCGTCACTGGCCCCGCCTGAAGCTCGTCCGCACGGGCTTGATGCCCGGGAGAAATACGATAAGTATGGCTACGATGGTGCGTCGCTCAACCCGACGACTTCAGCAGCAATAGATCGACAGGCTGCGGTTGGTACTCAACTGTTGACGGGCAAAGACCCTTCTGTTGCTCGTGGCTCCAATGAATCGTTGACCGATGGCGATTTGGCGGCCATCGGTAGTCAGTCGGTCCGGACAACTACGCCCTATCAAAGTGCAACGGAGCGAAAATCCGCTCGACAGAACCAGCTAAAGCGGCAATTTGACCACCAACAGGCTGAACGGGATGCCATTTATCGCACCATACACCGATCACCCAAAGGTCGGGAGCAACTGGCCGAAGAACGGGTAGCCCGACGTGAGCGTGATCTGGATCGGCAAACTGCCGACGCGCTGCTGCGGCAGATGGAAACAGCCAACCAACGTCTTGGAACTTCAGCCACCCAAAAATCGCCTGCTCTGGACACGTCGTTAAACATGGTTGAGTATAATCAATTGAAGGCCCTGCACAATGGGGTGCTTCCTCCCTCCTACCGACCCTATTTCAAACGGGAAATAGACCATGAGAATGCTGCTATGGGTGAATCTGGCGAAAAAGGGTCAGTGAATATCAGGACGATTGGCTTTTACGGCCTGACGGATCAGCCGGAGAATACATCCGAAAGTACCCCCACCCGATCTGGTTCCATTCCGGCGGTCATTCACGGGGATGGTGATGCTGTGACGGTTCAAAACGGCAGTACCATTAAGATTCGATTACTTGAGGAAACATCGTTGCGATTGAGCGGACAGTGGGTCAAGTTACCGGCTTACACACTGTTGGCAGGCACGTGTTCTATAGGCTCTGACCGGCTAAATATCGTAGTAACAAGTCTGCGACTGGGTGACGATATTCACGCCGTTCGCCTAACAGCTTATGATTTAGACGGTCGGGCGGGCCTTTCTGTACCTAAGCTATCTGACAAAAACCGATTGGCTCAAAGCACGGCCAGTTCAGCAGGGCAGGCAATTTCTTCTCCTTATTATTTTGTACCACAAGGGTCTTTCGGGCAGCAAATGGGCAGCCAGTTGGCCATGCAGGTTACCAATACCGCCTTCCAGGGCATCCGTTCGCTGGTGCAGACCAAACTCTCGGCGGTAAAAGTAACGGTCAAACCCAACTACCGTATTTTCCTGCGCGCCGACCAACAAGGCAATCTTCTTGACAACTGATACTGTATTTTCTTCAACTCATGACACGCACTTACCTATTCTGCTTTCTCAGTTTGTTGTTCGGCCACGTTCACGCTCAAACAGGTAGTCGCCACCGAAAAACGGCTCTAAAACCTTTACAGGTAGAGCCAATGGCTGTCAGGCCATTACATAGCGTAGCCGTAGCCAGTGGTACACCGACCATTTTCTTACTCCCATCAACTACCACTACCGCCAACCCTACACGGTCTGCCCCACCCTCTGCCAAACAACCTATATCAACTGGTATTACTTCTGCATTTGTTCGCGTGGCGAATCCGGCCTTGGTTGAGTCCATCCGAACAAAACCCTACTTATTACCCATTGATCGCTCTGCTATCAAAGGCTCTTATCCATTGGGTATTTCGGATCGTAAAACGACCCATATCATCTTCCCGGCAAAGATCAAGGAATTCGATGCCGGCACGGATTATATACTGGCCCAAATACCCGAAGCCGTCACGAACGTACTCCGAGTGAAAGCCAATCCAAAGGCCACAGCATTCTGCCAGTCGGACTCCAGTCGTGAAACGAACATGACCGTTATTACCGAAGATGGCGGGTTTTACTCGTTTCTGATTCGGTATCAGCAGGAGCCGGAAATTCTAAATATCAACATGGCCAACAACCTGACTGCTGACACTTATACCAGCCGGGCACTGGGCATTAATCAGTCAGTGGCCCTTAGCTTTGTCTCAACTGCTTCCTCAGCAGATGGATCACCTTCTCTGTCAGAAAGTGATTTGCGCTATCAGTGCGAGCGAATTGAGTCACGCAAGCCCTTCATTCGCAATATTGGAGCTTCAGCCATGCGGTTAACCAGTTTGCTGACAGGAATCTACGTGACCGAAAAAGTAATGTACCTACAACTTGAGCTTCGTAACGACAGTCAGATTGACTACGACCCGGATTTCATCAAGTTTTACGTTCGGGACAAAGATGTGCTTAAACGAATGGCCGCCCAGGAAATAGAACTAAAGCCCTTCACGCATTTCCCCAATTCATCAAAACTACTTCGCGCTAAGACAGAGTATCGAGTCGTTTACGCGCTTCCCCTGACGACACTCACCCAGGATAAGGTGATTGATGTGGAATTATATGAGAAAAATGGTGGGCGGCATCTCCGCTTCCAAGTTGAGCCAGATATTCTGCTATTAGCCAAATCAATCTAATCCATGAAGACCCTTCTTTTTACCTTCATATTGATTAGCATTGGACTATTCAGTGCAACGGCTCAAGTTCATTTGAAAGGGCAGCGATTCATTGATGTACAGGCAGGCCTAACTGATGGTCTCAAACCCCGATCAGGAAACTGGGGTTTGAACGCTTTAGTAAGCATGGGTCAATATAATCGACACTACAATGCCTGGAAACTTACGTTCAGCTTTACCCAAAAACCTGTAAGAGTGGCTTATAAAGTCGATGCTACTCCGGTTCAGCAATATGCCGTGGGATGGGGGTATGAATTCAATCTTTGGCGTAACCCGGTTCGAACTCGGTTTGTAAGGGCTACTATCCAGCCAACGGCCTTTTATGAATCGATTCAACCAAACTTCGACCGTCTGGCCCCGGATTCTTCCGCAATTCAGACCAATCTCAATTCGCGATTCTTGCTTGGAGCAGACATTGGTGTTGAAGTTGAGTTATCCCCGGTTGTATTCAGTATTCGGCAACGTTGGCACCCAAAATCATCTGTGCAACCTTTTCATACACTGCTGAATATTGGCTGGCGATTTCACAGGTGAAGTGTACTGAAATAATCACCCCCGCAAAAAGCCGCGTCCCAACTCAATGGATGCGGCTTTTTCGTGCGTAAAAGTGTAGGGCGATAATCACCTGGTTACTTATTTTCTCTGACCAGCCGGATGTCGATCTCCCGATCAACGTATTTCCATTCCTCGGTCTGGCGCAAACGGGCAACCAATTCTTCGAATGCATTGGAGTGGGCCGGTGCGTATTCAAACCACGTCAGAAAATCGAAGGGTTCGGCAATGTCCCGGCAGTGATACAACTTACGGGCTACAGCGGGTAGATACTCCATACCTACCGGAGTGTGGTGCGACTGAGTATCGAAAAGGTTTCTCCGTTCACCCTGAGTGAGCACCCACCAGGCCTCGCTTTTACGTATCGGAATAAGAGCCGCACAGGTTGCTTCAGGGCGGCCCAAATCAGCCTGAATAGCCGTTAACTGGTCTTTCTCCGCCCGTTCCGTATAGCGAAGATTGCTGATCACCCCTTTTAATGACCACAATCCTTCTGTCGGTTTGGCAAGTGAACCCGGCCTTATAGTCAGGTGCGATACGGGGCCAAGTGAGTCCCCGGTTATGGTATTCATACTGACGACCTTCCAGGGACCGGTGTTGTTACCAATAAAATCAAATAGATTGCTGTTCATTTAATGGGTTGGTTAGTAGAGGCTTCTGGGCTATGAAAAGCTCGTTGATGGTTGGTGAAATGTCCTCAAAACAGCGGAAACCGCAACCCGATTTTGGCCGTCAGAAAGCTGTTGGACCCTGCCGCCACCGGCGAACCGGCGGGTACTATGTAGGCATTGGCTTCGCCAAAGGCGGCTATCGGTTGCGAAAACTGCCAGTTGATTCCAATCCCACCCGACAAAAAACCCGTTAACGTCGAGACTGATTCGAGCGATAATAACCGAATGGCGGGGTTGTACACTAATTCGGGGACTGTAATTACGTTCAACCCCACGCCCCCGGTCAAATACGGACGAACCGCTCGGTTTTTGCCGTACCATATTCCATACACACCAAACGCATTGGTCTGATACGCTCCTTTCAATTCGTTGATTGCCAGCTTCAGGGTGGGGTTAAGGCCCGCCACTAATTTGGTGGTTTGAACCGGAAGGAAATGGGCATCCCAGGCACCAGCTATCGAAAAGCGCGGGCGAATCCGATATTCGATGTTAAACGTAGTGCCGCGCCCGTTTTCGGCCACCTGCCGCAACGATGAAACGGGAAAGGCCAGACTCACGCCCGTTGTTGTGAAAAACCGGACAGCAGGCATTTCGGCGGCTGGAACGCCTGTTGTTGGAACGCCAGTAATCTGAGCCGTTACATAGCCAGAAAACAGGATGCTGCCAAGTAGCAGCAACATCCTGTTGAGCGAGGGTTGGCTCATTTCAGTTCGGCATTACCAAACAGCACCGAAAACTCTTTGCACCAGATCAGTACGTACCGTTGGGTAGCGGGGTTTGCGCCAAGGGGAATCTCGACCGAGAAATTACCCCTGGTTTCATTATCTAATTTCGACACTTCGATGAAGTTACGCAGCCCCGTGTTTTCGGCTAAGTAAATACGGAGATCAGGGCCGCCATCGGTCTTGAAGTTGGTGAACACCATCATCCGCTTGCCAGCCGTTTCAGTTACGACCACCGTGCCACTGGTGGTATGTACGTTGCTAACAAACATACCCTGGCCGACATTGGTCGTGGTGGTAGTGCTGGTAGGCGTAGTTGTGCTGCCCGGCTTAGTGGTCGTCGGGGTTGCAACGGGTGCGACATCTTCTTCGGCGGTGGTGCAACCGGCCAGTAGCCCCAGCATGAGGAACATTACCCATTTTACGTTATTCATGGTTCATTTTCTTTTGTTGATGGTTGCCACCAGGTAGTAGCCGCATCCTGTTGGATACTGTTGGCGAATTCGATAGCTAGCAAAAAGGGGTTGGTATATCAGCTTATCAAACCCGATTGTCCACAAGCAATGCCTCAAACAATAGCGCCAGGATGAATTCCCCAACAGTATCACTCTTGGTGAAAAGTGAATTTGGTTTAGCCTCATTTGAGACCAGTCCATGCCCAAACTTGGTAAAATACCACGTCTTCACCGAGAGTGAATCAGAACCTCATTTGCCGGAATATGTAGTTAGTAGACAAAAGAAGACAGAGCATGTAACGATTAGACCATCGACAGGCGGGGTTTTCACCAGCGGCCCCGACGAGCAGCTGATCAGGTTGTCGAAGGTGGTGGATGGGATTAACCAGCGGCACGGATGTGACCGGGTGCGGCTGGCCGGGGTGGGTTGCGACCCAAGCTTGCACCACAAGCGACAATAGATGTCGCCCCGGTACACGACGGTTTGGGAGGAGATATTGACCGTTACCTAACATATTGGTTATCAGTTTACCCAATGTCTATGCGGGTCCCTCCCACTCTAATTCTCCGTAATACTCATCCAAGGCCAGTATTTTCATGGAATCCTGTTCGGCCACCGTTCGGTTGTTGAACCGCTCAGGATCATCTATCCCTTCGGCGATTACAACGCTAATTACCTCTCCCATGCTATCTTTTACTTCATAGACCGAGACTGATTGCTGCTGGACGAACACGAATTGAACGTCGTCGTTTTCACCCCCATCAATGGTTTTGTGTTGGCCGTTGCTATGTTCATTGCTCATACTGGTAGTAGTTAGTTGAATAGTCAAATATACAGATACTCAGCTATACAGCCTATTAAGTTGTCAAAAATCACATTCTAAATTTATTTTGACGACGATCTACAGACTTCGAAAACTCCTGATCAGTATTTGGTTTCTGTTGTTTCTCGGTAGCATTAGATTGATTTTCCTGAAGAACGTTTCCTGACTTAGGTGCCAGTGTTTCTAATTGCTGCGCTGTATCCTGGTCAACCCTCATTGGCGGACCCGGCATTAAGCCATGCCGTTCTTCCATCGCCCGACAGAAACGCCCAACTTCCCGATAATTAAAACTGGTTTTAGCTGTGTTACTACCATTCTTATCAACCCGGCTGGCGATGATGTGAAAATGTTCGTGTGCCCGATCCCGATGCCGAAAGGCGATCAATGGATTATGCTCCAGGCCGAATGTCCGGGCAAACGACTGGCAGATCCGAATCATAACGTCAGTTGGTGGACATTCGCCAACCGGAAAAGAGAAACTCTGATGCCAGACGGGCTTTCGTGTCCGTTCATTCAGGGCAGCTACTGACTGCATTGTACCCGCCATTTCTTCGATGTTCAGTCGCTGTTTCGATTCGTTTTTAAGTTTATCATCAGCAACCACCGCAACACCGCCGTGTTGCACAAAGAGTAACTCACCTCTGATTCGGGTACGGTCAAGACTGTGGTTAGCGCGTGATTCATAATAACAGTATTGAATGGCTCCCAGAAAACTGGTGCCGAATCGGGCCACTTTCCCAATCATAGTTTTTAGGTGGTTTGAAAGCTGTCGCGTAATGATCGCAGTTGACTGATAATTTCTGCCAGCGTTTCCATAGAAAGGTTGGGGTGATCAATGATCTCAATAAGTTTATTGAGACTCCTTACCATGTGCGATTGACTCAGATTCGCCCGGCAAAACTGGTTGATCTGCTTCGTGATCTCTCCTACCTCATATACCGTCGCCTTGATGTCTTGGGCGTAGAGTTGATCCTGATCGACCCGCTGACTGATATACCACATTGCTGTGGTCAGTTTCTCCAATTTTGCCAACTCAGCGAGTACCTCTGCCGGTAGTTTGCGAAAGCGCGGAATCTTCTCCAAGCCTTCTAATGCCCCGGTACGAAGCAGTTGTGAAACGCTTACACCCGATTGTTGGCTCAACGTTTTCAGGTTCTTTTTTTCGGTCTCACTCAGGCGAACATAAACCCCCTGAGTCTTCCCATTAGCTGCCTTCTCTTCACTAATTGAAGCGTTTGCCATTCCTTTCTTTTTCACGCTAAACCTGTTTTAGTATATACAAAATCATAGCTTGCTACACATCGAAGTCGCGGTTGCACAAAGCAACTCAGTTGGTCGAATTGTGCCAGTTGCATTGGTTGCACTCGTTGCTCTACTTGTGCGGGTTGCTTTGAGTACATTAGTTGCCGAAGGTGTTTTTGTTGTTCAAACCAACCAAAACACATTGGTTGCAGAAGCTGTATATGTTGCAAATATGTATTTTATTATTTTTATTTGCTTAATATTTTACATAATTACTCATTTATGCCTGGTAAAATCATTACGGTCCATACCTCGAAGGGAGGGATGGGTAAATCAACGTTGACAGTTATTTTGGCTTCGTATCTGGCTTACGTGGCAAATCAGCGGGTTATCGTCTTCGATTGTGACCCACCTCAGCACTCCATCATGGATTTGCGGGAGGAAGAAGAAGCCAGTTTGGGGACGTTGGCTCAGACTTACGACCATTTTGGTATTGATGAACTGATGGAAATAGGGCAACCCTATACCAGTGCCAACGATCAGGCTGCGTTTGAGCGATACCGATACAATCGACAGCAATCAATTCACGAACATTATCCGATTCACCCGCTCCCATTCTCGGCCCTCAATGAACTGGATATGAGCCGGGTTCGGGATGATTTTGATTACATCTTCCTTGATATGGGAGGACAGTTTAACGCTGGTGTTCTCCGGGTACTGGCCGAGACCGACGTATTACTTGTTCCTTTCACAACGCAGCAGGTGGACGTGGCCGCTTCGATCCAGTATGTAGGGGCTATCATCGACTATGTGACCCGTAGACAACTACCTGACTATTTGACTATTCGATGTTTTTGGAATAAGTACAAGTTCACGTTTGCCCGGCGAGCGGATGCGCTACAAGCCTATTTTGGGACTCTGTTCCGCAATGATGCTATTCCCGTTTCATTTCTAAAAACGCGCCTGAATGATGCCGATGCAGGTTTCGACCGGGCCAAAATGCTCACAACGATATCGTCGCCAGTGGTAGTGTCAGCGGGTCGGTATGTTCGGCGCAAGGACGATCAGAAGCCTGCTGAGTGGCGAGAAGCCCAATACTTACAGGACATCGTTAGCTTAATCGACGAGGTTAATTCACTCTTTCCCCAACTGGCCAGAACTACGATTCCATGAGCCTCGACAAATACCGCCGGGCAACCGTTGAAACATCCCATTCAACTAAAGGGGCGAACGATCACTCCTCCCCTACTGCTGCCCAATTACCGAGTTTGGGCAGCATCCCAGAAACGCTTCTTTCAAAAGCAAATCGGTATCGACAGTTTGCCGATACTGGTTTGGACGTTGCCTCTCTCCCACCAACACACATGCCAGTTGTACTAAATCAATTAGGGGATGAAGTACAACCGACAGTCGAAAGTGAGTCACCCATCGAAGCGAAAGGCAATAGATTTAAGTCGAAAAAGGAAGGAACTCCCCGGCGCAAATTTACGGTACAACTTCCGTCCTCAAAAAGTCGCAAAGAACCAACTCCATTAACGGGTGTCAAGATTGTCTATCTCGATGAGACAATGCGGGAGGAATATATTCAGATAGCTGGCTATTTAATGATAAAGCACCGGGTCAAGCTGACTATGACGGCCTACTTCTGTTTCCTGCATGATCAGGCCATTGCCCAACAGTCTAATGAATCCTTTATGAATTCTTTAGCCCAGTTTGTCCGGCCAACCGTTGGCCCTAATCTTCACTAAATATCATGCTGCTTCTTATTTCGACAAGTACATTCGTTGTGCTGGCCACGGTCATGCTGATTATCTGGGCAGGCCTCGTACTCTGGTTCACAGGGCGTTTCCGTACAAAGAAAAAGGCCCGGCCAAAGCCCGCACTTCTGACATTTTTTCAGCCAACGGCGGGAAAAATCGCTGTTGACGTACCTGTACCGATGGCTTCGTACAACCGTAGCGAACTGCTTCCATTGCGCCAAAACACCCAAAATGATTCTAATGAAGGAAATTCTTCTGAGCAAGCCCCACCGTCTTCATCAACAATTGGCAATCCATCAGCGGAGACATTAGATGACCCCGCTTTCACTCCGGCTGACCCAGGCGAATCAGCTACAACATCTACCAAAGATGAAACCAAGGGACCAACCCCTACAGAGATAACGGAATCTGACTCCTCCCCCACTGCCGGGTTCAAACTCTCGCTCGACCGGCAATTGTTAAGCCGCCTACTTAGCGACGATTCGTTGTGTCAGCAATTTGAGGAGGTACGCGCCTTGACCCTCGACCGACAGCGCGACACGGGCCGCCCGTACACCAGCCTGTTCCGCGACATCATTGCCGACAAGCCCGCCGATGTGCAGGCCGTGTTGCTCAATCTGCTCACCGAGGAAGAGGTTGACGACTATGACCGAACGGGCGCGACCTACACCTAATTGACCTTTATTGCTCCCGATGTGATTTTTTCATTGCTTTTACCTTTCCCCTTGATTCGCGCGGCACAGGGCAGGGTCTTTCGGGGAGCAACCGACCGCGTAGCGGTGAGGGCGCGAACCGGAAGATGCTGTCCGACGCGCACCGGCGGGGAAGGCCCGCAGGGCGTTCTCCGCCGTACCCCTTTGATTAATTTACATCAGCTAATCTGACTCTGCTTGAGTCTGATGAATTCATCCGCAAATGTCGTAGCAATATCACGGCTTGTAGTAATTTCAATAGTCTCGTTATTAAATCTTGCTTTGTCTGTCCAGTTATAAGAGCCATGCATAGCTACCCTCAAATCAATGACACAGAACTTATTATGCATTTTAGTGCTGTCTGTGTACCTGATCTTGTAGATAGTGAAATGTTCAGCTCTTTTAGGTTCTAACAACCCCCATTTTAAATTTATATCATCTTCGAATATCACTATTTGTACATTCACACCTTGTTTTTGCTTATCATATAAGGCCTTCATAATGACCCTATCTGTAAACCAAGCAACTGCCACCCATATCAGGTATTTGGCAGAATTTATCTGCTCCAAAATCCTTCCTTGAATTTCTTCAAAATGGACTTGAGCTTTTACCTCATCGGGGGCAGCATCACCTTCGACTTTAAATACCCCTTCTGTTTCCAGCAACTTGTAACCGTCATGTAATAAAATCTGGCTTATAGCATCTACAGAACTTTTGCTGTAAGTTGCTCCATAAAGTTCAAAGTGAACTGGTTGAACAACTTTTTCTATTAATCTTGTAAGCTGATATGTATCATTGATCTCATTCAATCGCTTTTCGGCATATTGCTTTCTGCTGTATTTTGAAAACGCCTTAGGATTATCCCAATCAGATTGATATACCTCTTTTTTAGGACAAAAAGCATTGAAAAAATCTGTCATGTTGGAGCCTGTAAGGTACGGCATATGTATCTGCGAATCGCCAATTACTACATCTCTTAACGTTTGAATAGTATAATTTGAGAGCTTCATGATTGCAATGTACTGTGCAACCTTTTGGCTCACAAACTTACCCCTTTGATTATTTCCAACCGCACCGATATCTGCGAGTATCGGCGTGGTGGATCAATTAGGCTACCAACTCAGCGGCTGGCTCTGGTTCGCCCTCGGTTTCCATTCGGTGTTTGAGGTCGGCTACTTCGGTTTCAAGGCGGTGTAAGTCGGCTTCCTGCCGGAACGGTTGGGCCAATTTGCGGCTAAACTCCTGCTCGGTAAGCCGGGCGCGTTCCAACTCGTGGCGAAGTTGGTCGGGGGCTTCGTAGCTACGGGCAACGGCGGCTTTGAGTGACGAAAACAGGCCGTTTGATGAACCCACTACCCCCGACAGACTACGGCCCCAACGATAGCGGACGACTGCCTGACCGGGCAAAAGCTCACCGATCAATTCCTGTGGTCGCTCCCCGGTCAAGATCAGCGGCAAGCCATTAACCAGCATTGTTTTCGGTTCCTCAACCGGAGTGCCGGACCACCGGCGTTTTGCCAGTCCCTTAACCTGCTCAATGAGGTATTGTACGGGTTCACCCCACTTTTCAGCGTAAGTCGTGCTGTTAATCGTCACGTTATTAACGGCGTAGGGGCTACCAAAATAAACCTGTAACGTTTCGGCTTCCTGCTCCAACTCGGCCAATAGCGGGCCGCTGTGTTTAATAAACCGTTGGGCATTCTCTACCTGATATTGGGCATCCATCAGCCCACGTTGCCAGTTCTTACGGGCCTGCAACACCCGCGACAATTCAAGTTGCCGGGTGGTGTAAAGGAGCGCGTATTGAGAGCCTGAGAGTGTCGCCATCATCTGGTCAAACGACATAGCCGCAAAATCATCGTCCGCGCTAATGTCGGCCATTTGGTCGTCGGCAATGTGGCCTTTCAAGACCTGGTTGATGAATTTTTGCTTAATGGCTAACCGTCCGTAAGCCGTTGCGTCTAATGTCCGGTCAACGCCGTAGGTCAGTACCTCAACCGGAATACCCCAAACCGCGTGTAAATTACCCTGGCGAATCAGCCGCCCGTTTCGCTGCTCAAAATCGGTGGGTCGGTTGGGCGCATCCATGTGGTGAACAGCCGCTAAACGCTCCTGCACATTTACACCCACGCCCGCCCGCTCCGACGTACCCAGCAATACCCGAACCTCACCCGTCCGTACTTTAACAAACAACGGTTCGCGCTTGTCGGCTTCGGCGGGAACAATGGCGATTTCGTCAGCCGGTATGCCCTTCTCAATCAGTTTATCCCGTATGTCTTCAAACAGGTTAAAGCGTTTGAAAAACAGGTTTGCCGAACCGCACCGGCGGACCGGCGACTGAACGCAGCCCGGCCCGGCTCCTTCAACATCAAACAACCCTCTGACAGCCGGGCTTTGGTAGTTATCGGCAAAAACCAACTGTGTTCCCCGGTACATGGCTGATTCCTGGTGGATCCGTAATACTTCCGTTACCACCCGGTTACACTTAGACCCGGCCTCTTCAGGGTTGCTGGCATCTAATAGCCGTAAATCAATGGTCGCTTTTCGGGCTTGCCCAAAACATACTAACGGAATGTGTGAATTATCGCGCTTTTCGGCTCCGCTTAGGTTTTCAAACCAATGCAGGGTACTTTTTATATCGTTCAACTCATCGGTTACGCCCTCGGTTTGTGGCACCACAATACGGGTATGTTGACCCTCTTTTAGTATTGGCAATACCGCCCGCGGCCCGGTCAAATCTCGCTGAAACTCAATTACGTCCTCATTCAATACTACGTCAACATAGGCACGGTATAATTCCGACAACTGCTGCACGTTCACGAACCGGGCAAACCGTTCGACGGCCTTAAAATTACCCGTTGCGGTCAGTTCAAACGATTGAATAACCGTGCCAAATGCTCCGGCGAACTGGTCAAAAGTGGACAGCATGGCTTTGTTAAGCCGGTTAGGAGCAATAAACCGTAATGTTGTCCATGCTTCGGCCATTGTGTTCGATATAGGTGTACCCGTTGCCAATACCACCCGGCCCCGCCGTGCCTGTACTGTCCGGCACTTAAAGAGTGCGCTTAGTGCATCCTCCGACCCTGCCGTATCAATACCTTTCACGTTCTGCCGGGCCGTGAAAAATCCAAGGCGTTTGTATTTGTGGGCTTCATCTAAAAACAGCGCGTCTATTCCCAACTGGTCAAACGTCAGCATTTCGTCTTTCTTCCGGTCGGCTTGGCGGGTGCGTCGGTTCGCCAATCGTAATTTCAATTCGTTCAACCGTTTTACCGTCATGGGCTTTTGTCGTCCCTGCCGGGCGGCTGCGGCAACGGCATAGGCTACCCGGTCTATTTCTTCCTGAATAAACGCTTCCTCGCTGGCCGGGTCGTCGGGAATGAGTTTGAGAAAACTTTGCGGAATCAGCACTCCGTCAAAGTTATTGGTGGCAATGCGTTGTAAGAACCGCTTGCGGTTGCTGGCTTCGAGGTCACCGGGTTGAGGTACATAGATAATAGCTGCGGGGTATAATGTCCGCCAGGCACGGGCAAAGTCTTTCAGGGTTGAGTTTTGCACCACGATCATGGGTTTATGGGCCAACCCTAACCGCTTTAATTCCATCGCTGCCGTTATCATCGTGAACGACTTTCCCGACCCTACCGCGTGGGCTAACAACGTGTCCTGCTCCTTAATGCGCTCCACTCCCCGGAATTGGTGTAAACGTAGCTGAATGGCGGGGGATGCGCCAGGGTACTGCTTTAGGGCTGGTTCGCGGTATGTTTTGTGTACATAGCTGTTATACAACTCGTTATAAACGGGTTCGATGGCCGCGCTGTGGTTGTCGCGCACAAAGTCGATAAACAACTCGTTTAAGGTTTCCTGCGCCTGAACGGCCTGGCTGGTGGCTTCCACATCCTTTACTTTTCGCTCGTTACCTTCGGCATCTACAATTGTCTTGGTCACGATTACGGTGCGTTGCTGCAAGGCGGCTTCAATCAATTGTATAGCTGTCCGGCGCGACGTTCCCAACGACCGATTTTGCACCGATGAAACATTACCCATGCCTTCTACTTCGTATTGACCTACCCGGTAATTATAGCCAACCGTTACACTGCTTGTCTGCAAAGCTTGGCTAATAAATTCCTCGATAATATACGTTGGAATCCAAGCCGACCCCAACCGGAAAGCGATCAGCGGGGCGGGAATGGTAGCGGGTAATACTGCCGCCAAAGCCCGTTGATTGACCGCGTACCGGGCATCTACATTGGCGGCTTCAGTTGCTACGGCTAATTTTTTGCGAACATTACCTGATAAATAGGTATCTCGGTCGTCTAATCGGCCCGTCGTCGGGTTCAAATATGCCAACTCACTCCCAACCAACCCCGTTTCTACGTCGGCGGGGGTTTGCTGCATCCAACGGGCTATTTGTTCGGTATAAACCCAACCATACAAGCTAATAGCTAATCGTAAGGCATCGGTTAAGCTCTCCACCCGTTCAGGGCTGCAACAGGCCGGGTAAACTTGTTGTCGGAAAATATCCGCTTTCGTGATGGTGTGGCCTTTCTCTACCCGATTAACTACCTCTAATGCCTGAACGGTGGCAAATTGTGGGTCATATTCATCCAGAAACGCAATAGCCCGGTTTCGGTTAAGTGTTCCAAAATAGCGCGTAAAGAGAGAATACGCCTGGTTTAGTTCAATCCGTAGGTCGTCGGTCAGGACTTCCCCCCTACCCTCCTGCTCGGCTTTACGTAATTGGCTAAATGCCTTCTTCACCCGCTCGTACTGTGTAATAATAAGCGTCTGACTGTAACGTTTACCGCGAACCGTCACTGATTCCGTGAATCGTTCGGGGTCTTTCTGTACAGTGATCGACTCAACAGGGCTGTTTTCGTAAACCCCTTTGGGTAATTGGTCAATGGCAGCGTTTAACAGGTACTGTAATTGGTCGGGGTTAGGCTGGTGTAGTGTTGGCTGGTCGGCCCGGTATAACCCGCCCTTATTTACTTCGTCAGCAAACCGCATTTCCCCGAGCATCATTTCAGGATGAGCATGGTAATACTCGTTTACGGCCAACGTGCGTACCGTTTCCTCGTCGGTGGCTTCGGCCCGAATAGTTACGGTGCGCTCAAACGAATTAGCCGCAAAGGGTCGCGCCGTTCCCGACCGTTTGCGCAAAAACAGTATGTCGGTTGTTACCTGCGTACCTGCAATCGCTTCAAACGTATTAGAGGGTAATCGAATGGCTCCTAACAGTTCGGCCTCGCCTTCATTGGTCAGAAATTGGCGGAACTCCTGCCCGGCTGCGTCTAACGTACCCATCGACGTAATGAGCGCGACAATACCGCCCGGCTTGGCCAATTGCACCGCACGCCCAATAAAATAGTTATGAATCGGGAATGCGTTTAGTTCGGGATGGTGCTTATCATAAACCGAATAGCTGCCAAAGGGGACATTGCCAATGACCAAATCGAATTGGACCGCCGAGCGGCTGAACCCCTGTAAACCCGTTTGCTCCAAACCACTTATATGGGTTTGTGCCTCCGGGTAAAGTTGCTGTAAGATTTGCCCCGACAGACTATCTTTTTCTACGGCAACCCAGGCCGACCGCTCCCGAATGGCCGGGGGCATCAAGCCAATAAAATAGCCAATTCCTGCGGCTGGTTCCAGAATCCGCCCACCCGTAAACCCGAATTTTTCCACTGCCTGCCACATAGTCACGGCTACGTCGGGAGCGGTGTAGAATGCGTTTAGTGTCGATGCTTCGGCGTTGGCTTGTTCGGTTTTGGTGAGCAATTCTGTTAGCCGTTGCCGGCTATGTCCGTACTGGCTCCCCCACCGCTTTTGTGCTTCATCTATGGGTAGCGTCTTATCGTTTTGGCTTCGTTTCCAGCCCTCAAATTCTTCGGCTTTCCAAACCGCAGACAAACTACCCCAGCCCGTATATTGGGCCATCAGCCGTTGTTCCTCCAACGTGGCCGGGCGTTGCTCATTCTGGATTCGTTTAAGAGTTTCAATGGCCAACAGATTAGCCCGTAGCTTGGCAGCATTCCCAATTGGCAACGGGCTTTCGACATCAAGCAGCGAAAAATGGCCCGGTGTTGCTTCTGTTTGGGTAGTTGCCTGGTTGACACCCGCCTGAATCTGGGGCTTGGGGATCTCGTCTCTTCTTCGAGTGGGCGGCACTAAACCTGACTGCCCAAATAGCGTGTATTGATTGGCAACTAAAACAATTGGTTGCGTTCGGACCGACCGGGTACGGGGAGCGGGGTAATAAGTCATAAATAGCGGAGTAGTTTAACACTATAAAGATAGCTAACTATTGAGCTATATAAATACCTAACTTGCTATCTGTCAGTCTTTTACAACCCGCTTGATTTTCGTTGATTTTTCTCGTACCCCTTGATTAATTACCCGGTGCAGGTCAGTTCAAATTCACCCTCAAAAACCCTAAAAACGAGGTCGTGATTGGTTGCTGACACAAACTGGTAAGTAGGTTGCTCCTCCGATTCGTCTTGTTTTTCCATTGGTTTAACCCAGCCCAGTTTACCAATTGGTAACGATGGCCCCACACTAACAATGAGCTTTGCTTGCTGATAATCAGAATCCGGTGGCTTTAGCTGGGTATTCATGTAGCAAAGTAGGCATCTATCAGAATATTCTTCGAATATGTTAGAAAGGTAGTTGAATAGTTGTCTATTCAACTACCTTTCTAAATGGGTATCTATTTATCATTTTACGTCCTTACTTGGAGTAAGCCGCAAAAGATGGGTATGTGGTAAAACTTCCGGGGTTTGCCCGAGTGGAGGTTACCCAGGACGAGGGCCGAAACGTCGATTTGGTTAACAGCGTCAAAAGCCGTTGGTATCGTTCACGTCCCTGCTGAATAAACTCCCGTCCGACAGGGTCAGCAGTCGGTTCAAAATAAAAAACCTGAAAGGGAGCCGTTTTTTGAACACCTAAGAATACAAACCGTTTGGCTCCCAATCCGTCCAGATAAAAAGCTGCCTGCCGATCATACTGAAACTGTCCACAACAATGAAGAAACTGCTCATGCGTGCGGGCACGGGTCGTTTTAATGTCGATAATCAATCCATGCCGGAGGGTCAAATCCGTTTGACACTTGCAAAGTAAACCCGTCAATGAATCACGAAATAAGTGGGCCTTTTCTTTTTGGCCCCACTGCAATGCCCACCGGCCAAAGCGAGTGTTTTTAACTGCCTCTGCCATCTTCTGTAATCGCTCCTGGTCAATGGTGCTATCAATGGGTCGCCCGCAATGTGGCTCCAAAACTAATTGGTGAAATGCCGACCCTTCGGCAAAAGCCGTAACGGGTATTTTATTCGGCTGGGCCGTGAGGAATCGTTCAAACTCAGTCAAGTCAGAATTTGAATAAGCGGGATAAGATCGGTAATGGGCTGGTTGGAAAATCATGTCGTTTGCCAATTAGACAAATGGATAGAATAGTATTTGAGTACTCAGCTATTTAGATATCTGAGTACTCAAATAGCCTTTAGGAAACTTCGTCAGCAACAGCAGATTGATATTCGACCAAACTACTTTCTGTTTCCGTGTTGCCTGTAGTCAACTCAAGCGTTTCCACAACGGGAAGGGCAAACGTATCAGAAAAACTGAGATAATTGGCCGTTTGCTTCAACGTGTCGCGCCGATAAATGGGACAGTCAGCCGCAAACTCGGCTAATTGCTGCACAGACTCAACCGATGCCAGTTCGTAGCTAAATCGACCAATATACCATGACTTGGTCGGGTCATTTTTGCTGGTCAGTTTCTCCGGGCGAACGGTTAGCACAACGTCGCACAAAGTTTTTGCCTCTGTACCTTCGTATAGGAGCTTTTTGAATATACCCCGCAACTCGGTAAGGGTTGTACCATTGAACATGATGCTGGATACACAATTCAGCGAGTCGATGAAGAACAGTTCAGCCCACGGCTCCCGGTTCCGATTGAACAGACCATCCTCGAATACCCGAAATACAAACGGCTGGAAAGAAAACTCCTTTACTGGCTTACCGTTTTTATCGAGAACTGTGGTATCACCGTCGATATTGAACTGCCCGGCCTGGGAGTTATAGCGGTACTGCTTTGGTTCGCCCTCGATGTAGCGAAAGCGGTTGACAATTACTGCTTCGCCGTGTGCATTACTGATTTCTTGCTGATAGGATTTCATACCTGTATAGCGTAAAAAAAGGGGTTACTGCCTGGGCTTATCCGGCCAAGCGTCTCCGGTTTCAACACTATAAAGATAGCTAACTATCAGGCTATTTAAAAGCTAAATTGCTGATATACAAAGCTTTAATAACCCAATTTGATTGCAAGCATTCAGTTGAATCCCCTTGATTTTGAAATATACAGGCTCCTAACCAGCTATTTAGGTGGCTGGTTAGGAATAGCAGAACGAATCAATTCCTGTTCACGCTGCTGCAATTGAAACTGCTGCTGCCTGGCTTCCACGATATTTTCAAGGCGGTTAAGCTCACCAATAAAAGAAGGAGAAGCATGCATCGTATCCGACTCCTGAAGGGATCGTAACAAGGATTTAGGACCATCAACGGACGCTTTTGCCCTTATGAAACGATGCTGCCAATAGCCCAACGCAAACGTATCGCGCTGCTGCCGGGTATCCAGCCAGGCGTAAAGTAGCCCACCAACAGCGAGACCGGCGATCACCATACCAACTGTCAGAAAGCGTACTAACTGAAGCAGTGTTCGACCCGGATGCTCCACTTTGATGATCTTTGGAACTACTTTGTCCAGATACTGCTCCATCGTCGGATTCAATTTGCCCGGCAATTGAGGAAGCCAATCCGACAGTTGACGATGTAAGGCATCCTGCTGCTTGTGACCAGCCTGCTCAACCGCTGAAACGAGCGCGTCAATCAAGTGGGTAGAAAAAGCATCCCCCGCCTGACGGCCCAAGTCCTCGGATTTAGCAGGGGTCGGCTCTAAAGGCAATGAATTAGAGTAATCCGATTGAGGAGTTTGGGAGGGGTTGGCTGGCTGGCCCCAGTAAGGATTGGTTGGGTACATATTCGACGAAGGCAAACCGGAATGAGGATTATTTAAGGTATCCATTTCGGGATTAGTAGGGGAGTCGGTCATGATAAACGAAGACAAAAAACCACTGGCAAATCACGGTTGGTTTGCCAGTGGCCTGGGTTTTTAAAGTTTGGTTCGGTAAGTTCGGGCCGGTTCAGTTGCGCCTTCCGGTGACGTTTGTTTTAGGGCCTGCTCTGCCTTCAGATCGGTGTGCGGCCGGATGGTCGGTGGAGCACCTACTTTTAAGGGACTTGAATCGGGGAGGGGTTCGCCCTGCCGATTCTGAAGGATGTCGTTGAGGTCTTTTTGCTGCCGGGTTGGCCGCACAATCTGGTAAAGTTCCTGTCCCTGCCGCCCATTAATTTCGTCAGTCAGCATAGTCAGAGCTTTGACCAACAGTCGGCCGTCGTTTGGGAAATGAATCCGGGTACGGGTAACGGCCTGTTGCTGCTGATGGTCAACCAACGTCTCGCGCTGAAATTCCTGCACCTTTTTTTCCTTATCATTGGGGTCGTTATTATAATTGAAGTGCTTGGTGAAGCGGTTCATCTCGTCGAGGAATCGCCCCAGAAATTGGTCGTTGCGCTGCTGGGCCGTGTCAGCACCCGCCGAACCAGGCTTGAGGGGTTGCCGCAACTCAAGCTCTAATTTGTTGACCCCTGAATACAGGTCTTTCTCCAACTTGGCATCCTTGTGGTGCTGAATTCGCTGTTCCATCTCTTCGGGCGAAATCATGGCCCGTTCCCTCGCCACCCGAAATTCGTTGCCAACTTTCGTACTCATATACTCCGACTGAGCCAGCTTACTGACCTCTTCCGGCATTGGAATACCGTAGGCTTTGGCATAAGCAAACGCCGGTATGACTGATTGCACCATCTCAACGGAAACCTTCACGTAATCATCCGGCATAATCTCTTTAAACCGAGCCTGATGCTGAATAGCCAGTTTGTGGCCTTCCGACAAGTTACCATCCGCAATGTCGAACCGTTTCAAAACATCATTGAACGTCTTGATCTCCGTATCAAACGCAAACTTTGGCCCCAGCACATTAGCCAGTGGATTAGGTGGTAGATTCGGACCGGAATAGGCAATCTGGGGTTTAAGGCGAAGGTCTGGATCGGCAGCCGGGTGCGACAGACCGAGATAATTGATGGCAAAGCGAAGCCCGGCATTGTCACCGTCCTGGGCAATCACAAACTGGGCCTCCGGGTTCCGGTCGAGTACCTTCTGAATAAAGCCCATCTGCCGACTACCCGGCTGGCCACCCGTCGCCATGTAAAAACGTCGTTCGCCTTCGGCTTCGGGGTTAAGTTGTTTAAACGACAGGGCATCAATGGCCGATTCGGCCACCAGAATACGCTGGGCGGGTACTTCTTTAAACGCATTTCGGGCTGATTCGAGAGGAATTTGTACCTGTTTAGGTTTGCCCTCTTCAACGTAGTTGAAAGCAATTATTTCAGGATTATGCCGGAAAACGGTGCCGATGGTTCCGGCAGCGAGGGGCGGTTTATCCTGTATCGCCAGGGGTGTTTTCAATTCATAAAAACGGTTGGAATGCCACATAGCCTCGCCCCGTTCACCCGATGGAAACGATTTGAACCGCTCGTTTCGGATGTCCATCGACACTAAGTTTCCATCCTGAGCGTACATCGGAAAAGCCGTGTTTTGGTGGGTCGTGCCTTTGTCCGAGGTGTAAACGATATTCTTGATACGGCCATCGAATTCAGGCGATTGGAGTACATCTTTCCGAAATGAACGCCCTTCCAGGTAGCGCGTATCAGTCAGTGGCGCAATGGCATAGCGGCTATGGAGGTCTTTCTCCCGTAGCTTTGTATCGATCAGACTCTCTTTCACCTGCTTTAAGGGAGCCGAAACGCTTTTTTGGAGGACGTAATCTGTAGAGGCCATGATCCGATCAACGGCTTTAAACACGTTTCGATAAATGCCGTTTTCCACCCGCTCCAGAAACTTGATCACATCGCCCCGCCAACCACGTTGATCGTTCATGTCCACGAACATTTTCTGTCCGTATTTATCGCCCGTATAAACGGCTAACCGCTCTTTAGCATTCTTTTCGCCCCGCTCGTAAATAAGCCACTCGTCGCCCGGCTTTGATTTTTTGGTATCCAGTTCAAACCCATAATCCCGTATCACTACTTCAAGATCCAGCTCCCGTTTGATGACATCAAAATCCCGGACGAGTTTTCCTGTCTTCGTTTTCGGCCCGGTTTCCTGAACTACTTTCTGGTGCGGCTCCGCCGAATCTGGCTTCGTTTGTTGAGGGATTGCCTTTTCACCAACGGGCTGACGTATTTCCGCTGCCGACGGTGTCTGTTTAATACCGATAGGAGTAAGGTCAATACGGCGGTCGTCGGCGTATTTCTCCAGCGTCTGAATGTTCCAGGCTTTGTGATAGGCCGTTGATTCACGCACGTTTTGGTAGAGATCCGACACCGCCAGTTGTCGGTAGGCCACTGAGCCATCTAATTTACCCCGATTGGTGATCAGGGCCGCCCGGTTCGTCTGTGCGCGGGCGAAGAGTTCCCCAAAATCGCCCGCACCAAATCCATTGATAGCCGGGTACATCCCAACCCGTTGCGGCCCGTCTCCCAGGGTCAGCATTTTTTTAGGCTGTGGATTATCGGTCAGGTCTGGATTCGAGCGGGTCAAAACGCGAGGGCCATAGATTTCTTTGATGGCCGTATCAAGCCGCTCAAAGTTGGCGCGGGTTGGCTCGATCCAAAGCTGAACGTTGCCAATGGCACGGGCCGGATCAATGGCATTCATGGCGTAATCGCCAAAGGCAAGGTAACGTACCCCCGCTTTATTCAAGTGGCGCATGATGGCCAACTGCTCGCGGGTGGCGCGGTTTTGTGCTTTCTGTTTCACGAAATTGAGGGTTATAGGGTCGTCAGTTCAAAGCCTCCCAGGTTTGGTTCGCTGGCCCGGTGCAGATCGCCTGCCAGTTCAGTCAGGTCATGCTGGAGCTCGGTGAAAGCCAGGAAAAGCCACTCCCTCTCGTCCGGGGTAAGTGCCTCCCAAAGGGCCACGTCGTTAACCGACACATTCATGACAGTAATGGGTGGGTCGCCCGGCTCCTCACCATCACCGATAAAAACGGGTTGAATGGCCTGGTGAATACGCTCACGGCCCCACTGTGCTTCGAGAGAAGTTAAATAACGCATGGAGTGTATCAATTAAAGGGTTGGTTTCGTGGTTGGTAGCTGTTCAACCTGATTGCCCACCAGTGGCCTACCATCCACGCGGTTAGCAACTGGTGGAGAGGGGAGTCCCAGCAACGTCAGCGATAGGGTAGGAGAGTAGTCTCCTGGCAAGACTTGGGTATCGACCAGCACCGGATTGAGCCGATGGACGACCTGCTCGTGCAAATCGGTCAGTGTGGGATGCCAGATTATGGCGGCTCCCCGCCGGGGTTCATCCACGACTGGCTTTGCAACCGCCTGAACACTTTGATCTAAAGGGTGGCCAAAAAGCCTAATCAGTCGGTTGGCCTGGTTCTCATTGAGCATTAATTGCTCTCCATTACTTGTATTCATTGCTTTTATTTAATTTTTTATCTAAATTAATTTATTATTTTAAATATTCTATCTTTTCTGTGCTTATTTTTGTGTAGAGTATTACGCAAAACGATGGTGGGTAAATCCGTATTAATAAGGAAATGGCTGATTTTGAGCGTTCTGCTGACAGGCTTGTTGAGTGGAAAGGCAATGGCTCAGAGTCGATCTACAGACTCTGGTTTTGGAATGGTTTATCATGACAAACCGACGGGTTTGAATGACCCGAAGAACAAGACCGATGGCTTGTATCGCGATTGGATTGTGGACGCTGATCCCGAAAAGTCCCTCAGGGCATTTCCACTATTATTTCTCAACTCCCCTGAAATGGCGCAGACTATTCCCTGCCTGCCTCCTCTCGGAGATTGGTCAGGCAATCGCATTTCGTCTGGATTTGGCTGGCGTAATCACCCAACGCTACGGTCTATACGTCACCACGATGGTATCGACATTGCTGGCCCTCATCAGTATGTACGGGCTACAGCTACCGGTAGGGTAGAGGTCGTAGGGAAAAGCCAAAGTTTAGGTCGGTACGTTCGCATCGACCATCTCAATTCCTATAGCACTGTCTATGGACACCTGGCCACTACGATGGTTCAACCGGGTCAGTTTCTCCAAATTGGTCAAACGCTGGGCATTACGGGCCGAAGTGGCCGGGCCACAGGTATTCACCTGCACTATAGCGTGTTGAAACACAACGTACCGCTCAATCCAG
The DNA here is from genome assembly GCA_031411995.1 of Cytophagales bacterium. Classification (GTDB taxonomy): domain Bacteria; phylum Bacteroidota; class Bacteroidia; order Cytophagales; family Spirosomataceae; genus Rudanella. The sequence goes on along the minus strand of JANOCD010000112.1, from coordinate 19,046 downwards.
TCCCTTATCTAAGACTGGCCATTGATTTTGTCAACCAGTATCAGCGGCAACTCAATACCAATAATCTTCGTAAACCAACCCAGCTATGGCCGAAATGACCAACAAAGAACGGGAGGGCCACACCCAGACCGTCGAACTATTTATTATTGCCGCCATCGGGCTGTTATTACTCCATTGTTTATGGTTCTGCCATGAGCTAATAGGGTCAGGTATCTGGCTACGCAACTATCTGTATAGCTTTCTATCCATGCTGGATACTCGCCTGGGCCTATTTGTTAGCCCATTCACCAGTAAAGCCTTCGTACTGCTGCTTCTCTTTCTGTATGCTGTTGGCTCTAAAGGAAAGATTGATCCGTCTATCGGGCGGCATCAGGTACTTCGTTACGGGGCCGTGGGACTGCTGCTATTTATCGGTTCAATACCACTATTGTACGCCAAAACGGTGGTGGCTCCGGTTGCCATTGATGTTCTGTACATAGGACTGACCCTGTTCGGCACCATGCAGTTGATCAAAGGCGGGCAGTATCTGTCACGCATCTTGTTTACCAGGTCGCCAAACGATATTTTCAACGACACCAATGAGGAATTTCCGCAGAATGAAACGCTGGTGCAGAACGAGTTTTCTATTCACTTCCAGACCGTCTATGCGTATAAAGGGCAATGGCGACGTGGTTTTATCAATATTGTAAACCCCTTCAGATCGGTCATCGTGTTGGGCTTGCAGGGATCAGGCAAGACATTTGCCGTGCTGATTCAGGCCATCTGGCAAAGTCTGTATAAAGGGTATGTGGCCTACGTGTACGATTTCAAGTATCCTGACCTGACGGAAGAAACATATAATGCCTACCGAAAAACGATTGCCGAAAACACGTATGCCTGGACACCAGCCGATCAGCTTGCCGAGCGAAAACGCAATGGGCAACCGCTAATCCCAAAGTTCTACGTATTGAACTTTGACGACATTGAGTATTCACACCGCTGCAACCCCATTGATGCCAATGGCATGACCGACGTGATGGATGCTTACGAAGCAGCCCAAACCGTCATGCTCAACCTGAACCGCACCTGGGCGCAGAAACAGGGCGAATTCTTTCCCGAATCGGCCATTAATTTTCTCACATCGGTACTGTGGTATTTACGAACGGTTTGCCTGAAGTACCGTGCTTTACTGGAACAGGAACAGGCGAAACCAGCGTTTGACCAAAACCCTGATTTGCTTGCGGCCTACGCCCGGCTGGCCAACTGCTGCACGTTTCCGCATACCCTCGAATTCATCAACCGGCGTTACGACGAAACCTTTGCCCTCATGGAGCGATACCCGGAAGTGGAGATTTACGTGCGGCCCTTCATTGATGCCCGCGACGGGGGCGCGATGGAGCAGTTAGAGGGGCAAATCTCGTCGGTGCGGATTCCGATGGCCCGGCTATCGTCGCCCACCTTGTACTGGGTCATGACGGGCAATGATTTTACGCTCGACATTAACAACCCGAATGATCCCAAAATTCTCTGCACGGGCAATAACCCCGACCGCACGGCTATTTACGGTACCGCTTTCTCGCTTTACACCGCCCGGCTGATGAAATTAGTCAACCGGAAAGAGCGGCTGAAATCGGCTCTGTTTTGGGATGAGTTGCCCACCATGTTTTTGAAGGGATTAGACATGCTCATTGCCACGGCCCGCTCGAACCGGGTGGCCACGTGGCTGGGCATTCAGGATTTTGAGCAGTTAACCCGCGATTATGGTGAGAAAGAAGCGAAGGTCATTATGAACCTCGGTGCCAATGTTTTCTCCGGTACGGTGGTCTATGAAACCGCCGAGAAACTCTCCCGCCGATTTGGCAAAACCAACCAGGCGAAGGAGTCGATTACTTATTCCAAAAACGACACGACGATCAATGTCTCCCAGCAGTTGACCGAGATGATTCCGGCAGCCAAAATCTCCCGGCTCAAACAGGGTGAATTTGTAGGGCAGTTCGTGGATAATTTCGGTGAGGAGTTCGACCTGAAAACGTTCAAGTCATTTATCGGAGTAGAGCAGGAGCAGATGAAGAAGCCCCATAAATTGCCGCCCATGCTCGACTTGGACAGCATTATCCGCGATGTCTATGGCGTTGATCCCGAAAGCATTACCCCGGCCATACGCCAAATCTACAAATCCCGGTTGCTTCAGGACAATTACAAACGGGTGAAAGAAGATGTGCAGTTACTGGTTGAGTTTGAAGTAGCGCATTTTGGAATTGTCCTTAAAGAGCGAAAAGCCAATAGTAAATCCTGATCGTCAGCTTATTATATATATATTTCTATTTTAATAGTTACCGCATCGGCGGCCCGGCTACCCCTTTGTTCCTTCCTGACTGCCTTTAAGGGCAGTCAGAACACACGTTACAAAATATAGTGCGACGCGATGGCGTGGAATGCCTTCTCGTCGAGGTTATAACGGGCGGGCAATGTTAGCCCGGTATTCCCATTAAACAGGGCATGGTTTACACCGTTGTACAAAAGCCAGGCATTGGGGCGGGTGCCTAAAACGCATTCCTCGGTGGCCATCCGTTCCATTGCGGCCTCCACCAACTTTTGCGAAATACCTACTTTCCGAATCAGTTTGGCGGCTTCCTGCCGGTCGGTAACGGCGGTGTCATGCATCAGGTTAAACACGTCGTGCGTAGGGCTGGGGTATTCCTGAGCGTATCGCATGAAATCACGCAGAAAATTAACTAAAAATGCCCGGAATTGATTGAGGTTAATCCCCCGGTGGGTAAAGATGTGCTGGTAGGCCCGCAGCGTCTCGGCACTCTCATAGACCCATTCCAGCCCCTTTACTTTTGCTTTTTCTGGGGTTTGGCCTGTCACCAACCAATCAAGGTACTGGTCAAGGCTTATGAATTCGTCGGCCCACCCCATCATACCGTTTGAGCAAATTTGACGGTAGTAGGCAACACGTACCTTTTGCTCCCGTACCCGTTTCATCTCGGTTCCCTGAATCGTGAACTGAGACTTACCCGTATAGGAGTTGGTAAACGTCAGTTGCCGCTGAATAATGTCGTTGGTGCCTACCGTAGTTTCCTCGGGCAAAAGTACATTGATCGCGTACTCACCGTTACGGCTGTAGCGGATATGCACGGGCTGCTCAATGCCTGCTACCTCTGTAACGGCATCGCGAATAATGGAATTAGGAACCAGTGAGTAGCGGGGCGACTGAACCGCGAAAATTTGCCGTTCCTCGTCGGGCATGGTGCCAACAATCAGGTTCTGGCGGTCGGTCGGAATTACCCGGTAGGGATCGGGTAATACATCACGGGCGGGTACAGATTTGACGGGGAAACAAATCGTATCCCAGGAAGTAGTGGTAAGCAGTTGATTGTTGATGTTGGCCTTTCTCATGACTATCAGCAAGTTTGAGGTTTAAAAATGACCTGTATTTCAGGCCGTTTGCTGATATAAAAATAGCTAATTCATTACGTTATAACTAATTCATAATCAATGATATAAATCTTTTAAGTCCCTCTTTTTTATTTGTTAACTTTGCCAATACCCCTTTGTTTATTAGCCCGTTTAACGGGCCATTTACGGCAAATCAATGGCTACGAATACACTTGTGAAAAGGAAAGTCGTAAGCCGGTTATGCGCTCGATAGTGGCGTGTAAATTACCTATTTCAACGTTTTCCATAACTACTTCCAGAAAAGTGGTTTTGCCAACAGTAAAAAACGAAATCTCGTACAAATCTTCGCCCAGATCATAGCGAATGGTAATGGTTCGGAATTTAGAATTGGCAATCTTCCATTGCAGCGTATTTTTGGCGTTATCGAACGTAATATCTTTGGCTCCCATCATAAAAAACGCCATCCGTCCAATCTGGTCGTAAAGCGTTTGTAGGTAGTTATTCATCTTCTTTGCCATAGCGGTAATTGATTTGGGGTTTAATGATTTATTGAGGTACTGATTATCGTTGGCTCTGGTCATGGTTGACATGACGGGTTGGCAGACTGCCGACGTGAAAAATACAGTTGAAAAAGGGTGGCTTCGATGGCCTTACCAAATAGCCAGTTGGCAACCTCCGGCGAACACATAGAAGCCGGGTTTTCTAAATCTACGTCGGCCACACTTTCCCAAATCGGAAAGTCTTCTGCCGGGTGACTAAACACAAAGCCCTGTTCGCGGGCCGTGGCAACAAGGTCGCGATTGATTCGGCTGTCGATGGCAAACCGGACGCGGGCGGGGCTATTAATACAGATCATAAAGGCAGTTGATATAATGGGGTTGCATTGAGTTCCCCCCTGAATCACTACCTAAAAATACGGCTTTACTAAATTATATAAAATATTGAATATCAATAAGTAAACCTTTCAAATCCCGCTTTTTTCGGGGTGTATTTTCTATTTTCCTTACCCCTCTCTTCTTCAGCATAAAGCACAAAAAAACCCGCTTCCAGCGGGTAGGTCATCGGCATTACTTTTTACTAAGCCGTTTCTTGGGCTTCCAAATCGACTTGCTGTGCCAGCCAGGCACGTTTATAAATAGCGAAACAAAGGCTAAATACCTGCTCGGGAGGCAGCTCGAGGAACATGGCCAATTCGCTAATTTCTTCGATGGATATATTGCGTAAATTATTCTGCTTTGTCTTATACCAATTGTTGTACGACATCTTCATTACCTCGGCAATTTTGCCCTGTTTGATGCCTCTGAACTCAAGAAGACCAAGAATATCTTCGTACAAAAGTTTGGGTTTCTGTTCCATGATTTTTGGTTAGCAACAAAGCCTTGTTCGGCTACATGCCAAAACGTTTTTATTGCAACACATGCAAATTAAGGCATTTGGTGGGTAATTCCTACTAATTAGGATTGTTTTTTGTTTAATTTTTTAAACTTTATCCCTTAAAAGTCAAGTTTTCAGTGCGTTTGAATCGGAAAACCAAACTCGCTTAACTCAGTACAGAAACCAGCACTGTAATACAGCTTTCCTGCCGTTACGGTGCGGATCAACCTGTGTAGTTCGTCAACGGAATCGGTGTAGGTGCAATAACCTGCCAAATCACTATCAAACGTGTGGATGAGTTTACCGAGGTCTGGACTGTCAAAATAAATGACCGGCGCAAAATGGGGATTGACTTTTCGCATATGCTGCATCTGGATAATATCCCGGTGGGTCAATGCGCCTGCATCGCAGAACAGCAGTATTTGTTTCCGGCCAATTTCAGATCCTGACTGAGCAATTTTTTGGAACGCTTTCCAATTGAGAACATCACCAAAAAGCATCCCATCCGCCGTATTTTCATAGGCGGTCGAGGGAAAAAGTTGTTCCGTCCACACCTGGATGATCGACGCACCTAATAACCAGATTTCATTCACTTGAGTTGACACAGTAGTACCCATACGGCGATTGATAAAGCCCATTTTCACATCGACATCCATCGATGGCGGGACTATTCTCCAAAAAAAGGGGTTGAAACCGACCATTTCAACCCCTTTTCGTTCAACTTAACCGGATATTCGGCCAATCGGTGAAAGTGCGTTCCTGTTCGGTGAACTACGCTGTTTCGAGTGACATAATGGTACGCTGTTTACCCAATTGCGATGTGTACTGGCGAGCTAAAAAATGGTAAACCACCCCTTCGCTCAATCGCTGACTACTGATAAAAAATCGATTGAATTGCATATGCAGGAGAGCTTTCAGCAGGTCGGTTACGGTTGGGAAACCGGCATCAGATGCAGCCAATGTAACACGAATCGATTCTATGAGTAACAGCGTTTCGGTTGACAACACCGGCGGCTTGGTGCTGTGTCCTTTCATTCTGATTTCCCAGGTACGATACTGGCTATTCAACTCTTTTCTGAGGGCTGTATTCTCCTTATTTTCGCGTATAAACCGCTCCTGAAGTATTACAGTCAGGTCCTGTTTTTGGGTCAACGTTAGACCAAAGCAGGTCATCATCTGATCAGCGCGTTGGCAGGCTATCCACCATTGTTCGTCCTCACTGAATTCACCACCGTTGCCGATCCATTGCAAATTCAACTCGCTATCCGCCCAAAATAGTTGTTCGCATAGCGAAATGGTGCTGTACCCGTAGCGTTCCAACTCCCGCTCGTAGGTATCAACCTGCACAGCATGTACCTGACCCGCTTCTTTCCACGGTGTCAGCATACCATTCAGTTCCATGAGTACGGCTGAATAACTGTTTTGCAGACAATGAAACCGAAGGCGCAGATGAGGTTCTGGGTCATAATAGCGCACAAAAAACCAGTGGTCGATCCAATCGTTGTCAAATGCTTTCTTTACGAGTGGACCAACTATCTGAGTCAGCAATTCGTTAGCCGTTTGTTCCCCCACGTACACTTTTAAGTACAGCCACTCGCTACCCGGTAAAAATGAACGCTGAACGGTCGAGTCGGTGGCTGTCGTAAATGGTGAGGGCTGGGGTAGGAGAGAGGGTCGGGAAATCCCGAAAGGAATAACCAGTTCGCTGACATATCGCTGTCCCTCTCGACTCAGCCAACACCGATCAGCTGTGGCCAGCCACTCCACGACGCACACGGTTCCCCGTTTCATCAATTCAGCATAAAGAATCTGCCGGCAGGGGGTAGCCGTCAGGTCAAGAAGCAATTCGTTATCACCATCAACCAGCACAACCAAATCGGGAACTGCAAGTCGCTGCTGTACGTCCGAAACCATGTCTTCCGCCGATAACCAGTGGTTTTGCTTGGCCAAGTTCCATTGCGCCTTGGCTACGATGATATGGTTGTATTCGAGACGAGGCAATACGGGCTGGTTGGCCAGCATTCCCCATGACCAGGTAAACGAAAAGGCTTCATCCTGATGGCCGAGATCACTCAAAAAACGGTACACATCGTCAGAGTGATGGTAGTTGTGGGCCGTTGTATTGCGTGGCAACACCCGCTTATTGCTCTTTTTAGACCAAAGTTCAACCGTAACGCCGTCCGGCACCCGTACCCAAAGATCGGACAGAAAGAGCGTGTGTTCCTCATCAACAGAAGAGGGCGTGATGTACGGAATCTCATACGGTCGAAGTCTTGGCCGGTTCAACACATTACCCATGCGTCCGGCGGGCAGGTGCGCGATCTCAGCAAGAATAGCGTTCGGATACTGTTCCGTTTCCCAGTCGATAAGCTGTTGAACCTGTTGCCGGAGACCATCGTCGTGCTGACAAAAACGGGCCATCAGCGAAGCTCCCGATGGCCCAGCCACACTTTTGACAAGAAATTGGTAGTTCCCCTCGTCAATCGCTTCTGCATCTGTCCCGTAGAGTTCACCCAGAACCGCCCAACTTCGGGTCAGTGGAGTAGTAGATGCCGTACCAGCAGCCTCGGTTAATTCGGCATCGGTAATTTGCTGAACAAATTGCCCTTTTTGAAGATAGGCGGTCAGTTTAGCCAATCGCAGGGTATCTAACCGGTCTGGCGTAGGAGTAGATTTTGGCTGTGGATCGTCAGCCATTAATTGCTGGAGCAACGATGAATGACCCGTGCGATGCACTCCAACGTCATATCCAATGCCTGTTTCATGATCGAGGGCCAGCAACAAAGGCTGCATTTGAACGCCGTAGCGAGCATAAAACCGTTGAGCAAATGATACCAGGGCGGGTAGCTTCCGATCAGCACGCAGAGCGGACAATTGCATGATTTCTCTCCCAATCTGCTCAATAGTTTGCGAACGGATACTCACTGATTTTGATTGGCGTACCATGTCGATTTGCCGCGCGGAACTTGCTACACAGTCGTTTCCCACTACCGTCTGCATCATTGCTTCGGTACGCTGATCCGTCGCAACTGATTCAAAATGAGTACTCAACCGGTTGCTGATTTCTGCTAATGGGAGGAGGATAGAATTAGCTTCGGGAATACGCCGTAACCGGGATAATAATTGATCGAACGGTGTATCCCCCGTAACGCCCGGCTCCAGTTCACTCATCAGCAAATGGGCCTCGATAAGTTCATCAACGAGGGTAGTAGCCTGCTGCTCAGTTTCACCCAGGCTAACCTGCAAAAAACAGATCAGTTCATTACCTGTCTTTCCAGTTGGCGACGAATTAGCGTATTCCAATACTGTTCTAACAGCGGGGTCTGCTTCTACGGAATTAATAAAAAACGCCCGCTGACCATTGTCAACGGTATAGTCCGAATACCGGATTGAATGGCTCTGTGTCTGGTCACCAATGGCATACAGGCTATTGTTCGGGCGATACCGTAAATGCCACCTGATCGTCGGGTCTTGCACCAGTTTTTCGGACAGAGCCAGCAACCAGGCTGAATCGGGCCGGGTAAAACTGGTAAAACCATTATCCGTTACCTCTCCAGTTGTCTTATTAGCCAAAAACGCCGTACTCACGCCTGCAAATAGGCCAAATGGTGTTGAGCGACTGCTCATGCGAATAACATACCGCCAGAGAGCTAAACGGGCCGGCAGAAGAGGTAATTGATCGGAGTTTTGTTGCCAGCCTTTCCAAACGTCATACAGGGTAGGTGACGCAACGAACAATGCCCGTTCAATATCCAAGTGATTAAGCCACTGCTTTAGCCATTCATCCGGTGACTGTTCAGTTTGTTTAAATTGGTTCAGTAATTGATCTATCGAAAGAAGCGGGGAGCGTAAGAGGGCAAATGAGGGTGTAATTAATTTGTCGGGCATAACCAGAAGTAGACTCCACAAAAAGGCCCGTTAGTTTTCACCGCCGGGCCTTTGGTTAAATTGTAAAAACAACTGTCAGATCAATTGTCGTTGGGTATTTGATGGGCCGAGGTTTAGCAACCGGCATTCGGGTTCCAACCGCCTTTTTAGAAAGGCGGTTCACTGGATTGTTTGACATGAGTCAGGGGATTGAATTTGTAAAATATAAAAAGATACTCGTACTCGCTTCGCTAAAGGCCACTTCGGATGATACTGTTGATCACCGCCCTGTACGTTGATCCCACCGGAACCCGATGACCACTTTGCATCTCGATTTGCTGACCATCAGTCTGCCGAATTTTGGCCGTGTTGACAATGAAAGACCGGTTGACCCTCACAAACAGAGGTGTGGGTAATAGTTTCTCCAGAGCCGAGACCCGCTGATGACTAACTACGACTCGCTCCTGTAGCTGAATCTTAACGTAATCACTCATGGCTTCGATCAAAATGATGTCCTGACAAATCACGTTAACCATCGTCCTTCCGTCCTTGATTGCCAATTGACCATCGGGAGTTATGGTCGTCCCCAGTCCAGGAGACAGCCCACCTACAGGTGCTGTTTCAAGAGACTGCATCCGTTCCTGAACTTTGGTAATCGCCCGTACAAATCGGCTGAAGGTGACGGGTTTGAGCAGGAAATCAAGCACATTGTTTTCAAATCCCTCAAACGCAAACTCCTGATAGCCAGATATTACCACGACCCAGGGAGGATTACCCGACAAACTCCGCAGCAACTCATAGCCATTCATACGGGGCAGATTAATATCGAGAAAGAGCAAATCAGGTTTTGTTTTCTGATATAATTCGATAGCCTGCAACGCATTACCGGCTACACCAACTACCTCCAGAGCGGGTATCTGGTGGATGTGATCAAGCAATAATTCCTGAGCCAGTGGCTCATCATCAATGAGCAGACATCGTATGGGGGTGTTCATATTGGTGGATTACTGCTCTTTTTCTGTGAAGAGGAATTGATAGCTTAACCGTAAATTTGTCAGGCTTGTCTGTTATAATTAAGTCGTGAGTTGAGGCTGGAAAAAGCAATTCTAATCGGCGTTTTACGTTGGACAGTCCGATGCCGCTATCTATTGGATATTGGTTATCCATGTCTGATTTGTTATTGCTCACTATTAGGGTCAACCAGCCTTCGTTGGGCAAACCTGTCTCAATACTTATTTTGACCCAACCTCCTTCATAAACAGCATTCAGGCCGTGTTTAAAGGCATTTTCAATAAATGTGACTAACAGCAAGGGAGGAATCAGCCACTCCTTCGACGTATCGGTAGGTTGAGGCAACGTGAATTCAATTGCTTCAGGTTGGTTATGCCGGATGCGTTCCATGTCGATATACCCGCTGATAAAGTCCAGCTCATCCTGCAGCGGTACAAAATCATGCCTCGTTCGGTATAATGCGTATCGTATCAGGGTGGACAGATTGGCCAGCGTTTCGGCCGCCCGCTTATCCTGACGATGAATGAGCGCGTAGATGTTATTGAAGGCGTTGAGGAGAAAGTGAGGATTGATTTGCTGCCGAAGAAACTGTAAATCCTTCGTCGTATTTTCTTTTTCCTGAACCAGCTTGTCAACCTCAAACTGCCGATGTTCCTTCTCTATTTTTAGTTGGATTCTTCCACGCGCGTAACTGTCTCGAAGCGCTTTAATGAGCAGTGGGATTGTCAGATAAGATATAAAATGACCGTAAATCCAAAAGATTACCGACGGATTAATCAAATAATCAACCAGGCTTGCCTGCTCAAATTGTTCGTACCGATGCTGGAGATAAAAAGGTAACGGCTGATAGCGATCATGTACGTATAACAGCAGGGTGTACCCATGAACACAAAGAAAGGCATAGTATAGGGCAACGACACCGATTATCCATTTTATTTGATTCTTGATGGTACGTTCCCGATACAAAACATACGGTATAGCCACGTATCCAAACACAGCGAACGAAATAATGATCGTCAGCAGATGATGCAGACTGACAAACCACAGTAGCTCTGTGTTGGGATGGTCTATAAAAGCCCGTTTAAACTGGCTAAACGTCATCCAGAAACCTCCTCCCCAGAACATCAGGTGCAAAAGCACCCGGTTGGGCGTAATTGGTCGCCGAAAACTCACAGAATTTCCGGTGTCCGTCAGTAATGAAGGCACGATATAAGGGATTAGAAAGTACAGGAGTTAATTCGCCTTCTGAATTTTACGGAGACCAACCGAAAGAGTTGCCTGTGCGCCAATCTCCATATTTTTGCGCCCTGGATACGCGCTGGCTCTTAGAAGGATTTGGGTGGGCGTATTCCCACTCGGCTGTAACTGGGCATCAATACTCCAAGTCTGGCGAGGCCCGACGATCCAGTTTGTCGATTGCTCTACACCGTCCATTGGAAAGGCACTGGTTAGGGTTAGTTCATGGTTGATATAGGCGTATCCTTTCGGAATCACTACCTGTTTTTCAACTGTCATAGTCGGACGACTGTCCTTATTAATTACCCCAATTGATACTGACAGGGTTGAGTCCGGTAAGGGTGTGAATGATGCCTGATTGGAAGGTGTTGCAGGTAATGAAACCAGTGAAAAGTAAGTGATTGTACTGATCGGTGCGATTGCTTTGACGAACCAGGAAAACATGAGTAGTAATGAGTAAAGTTAAAGCCTATAAAGACTGTCAATTAGATATAATAACGGCCAAAAAATCAACAAATTGCGCACAATATATAATTTTTTATCTATTTTAAGATAGTATTGATTATCAGCAACTTGCAAGAAGGTAATGATTCTAATCAAAAAGGGTGGGGGTGCGTGTTATATTTCCTTTAAGTGATTGATCATTAGCGGATATTTCTGGCTTACTAACCTCCGTTTTTGCTACTTCAGGGGGTTTAGGACGAGCGTACAATTGCTGCTTTCCTGTTCGGGTTACAAGGGTAAAATTATTGAGGAAATTTTCGATCTCTTTATGCTGGTGTGGGTGTTCCCGGTTGATCTCCCGAACATCGACAAAGATGATGTTATAGCGTTGTTGGGTGATTACTCCCTGATTATCGCGTTGCGGATTTAACAAATGTTCCTGAGCATTCGTATACTCCTGCTCAGACGAGCGGTATTTGTAATTTAGCGTTACATAGTGGTAATCACGTCGGTAGTTAGAGACAGCCAAATCGTAGTTATCCAGATTTTGGAGTATATCCTGCCAACTGTCTATCTCCTGTTGCATCATCCCCAGTTGGCCTTTTTGGTCAGATAGGGTAGTACCCGATAACTGGTCTATTTTATCGAATGCAATTTCCCGCTTGACAATTAGTTCGTTGATGTAGTTTGTAATCCGCAGTGTTTTTTCCTCTCTGGTCAGATCAGCGTTTTTAAGCACCCAGTATTTGTGTTTTTTGAAAAAGGTAAGGCGCACCGCTGCTTTGCCAAAATTGACCAGTTTGATGGTTCGGCAATCGAAGTTTTCATATTCGGCAAACAAGGATTGCTGTTTTTCATCGACGAAGTAAATGATTCCTGTTCCATTCCACTCACCTTCGATGTCCCAATCGTTCCGGTTGGGATGCATTTTATCGACTGCGTTCATCTGCGCAGTTAAGCCATACAACAGTCGGGCATACACGTCGGGTGCATACGTTTTGCGTTTACGATTTTGCTCTTCCATGGGATGTTATTTTGTTCAAATGCAAAACTGCAAAATTCTGTTTAAGTTTCCTTTAAAAGAAAACTTAACTTCTAGCATGGATCTAATTTTTGACGCTTCGCGGACAATTTTTTGATCCCTTTATTAGCACAACTTTCGATACCAGACTCAAAAATCAAAAGTTGTATTTTTCAAATTGTTCTGAGATTGATAATAGTAAGTGTTGATAAACACTAGCTAACCCAATGACTATCTGACGTTTACGATGTGGATAACTTTTTAAAGGCAATAGACCAGAGTAGATAGGCAAGAGATTAGAGTAATTAGGCAATAGATTAGAGTCAACATTGGGGGGTAAAGGCAATAAATTAGAGTAGGAAAGGCAATGGATTAGAGTAGAAAAGGCAATGGATTAGAGTCGAATGGCAATGATTTAGAGTAACTATTGTACTTATCCACATTAGCTCTACTCAGGCAAGAAATTAACGCTGGAAAAGTTTAATTTTTTACACAAATTCTTTATGTATAATTGCCTGTAAATCAGCGATATACTTCCCTAAAGCAATAGATTTAAGTCAAAAATCAGCAATAATCAAGCATCTGTAGGGCAAGCCTATCCTAAAATAAATTGCTTTTTTGCCACAATCCACGCTATTTAGCATGATGAGCGAAGATTTAGTCATCCGGGAGCCGCTAACTCTGCTGTTAGGCCGCTCAGAATTTAGCCTTTATGAACGTCGTTTGTACTGGAACATCCTTAAAGCCCTAAAGGGTGAGCAGACATTTGATGTCAAATCATACAGGGTGGAAGACCGGAAATTCCGAATCCACTATTCGGATGTCTTTGTCGGGGAAAACGCTCATGCCCAAACCAACGTTATTCTTAAAATTTTAGATAAGGCAACCTCGCGCAAAATCAAAATCTTTGATCAGGACAAAGGCCAATATACCTTCATTGTACCTATCCCGTATATTCATTACGAAGCGAATAAGGGCCATTTTGACATCGTTGTCAACTCCATGGTGTTGCCTTATTTCATCGACTTGAGCAAAGGATATTCGCAGTATGAACTGAGTGCTGCTGTTTCCCTAAGCAGCGAATACTCACAGGTTCTTTTCCCCCGCTTGACCCGGTTTATTGATACGGGCCTGTGGCGTATAGAGGTTTCCGAACTACGGGAGTTGATGAACGCGCAGAAATACGTTCGCTATTCCAACTTTAAGCAGATGGTCTTGTCGAATGCCATTGCCGAAATCAACCGCAAAACATACCTCGACATTAGTCTTGTGGAGCAAAAGGAGGGAAGATCCGTGAAGTGGATTAGTTTTATCATCCGTCGTCATGGCAAAACAAGCCCCAAAGCAGCCTACTATGCGCTTGTTAATAAAGATCTTCAGAAAGCCAATGACCAATCGCTGGAAGAAAGGCAACGGCGAGCGACTGAGTTTTTATACAATTACCAATTCACGGATAGTCAGAAGAAAACGATCCTCAATAACGAGCAGTTTTTAAATGAATTCATTCGTTTAGACAGCATGGTTACGCACGGGGCTGTAACGATAGTGACAACCCCCACCCGCTATATTGCCAGCATTTTGTTCAAAGAAGCGGCTGGTCCCAAGCCCAAGAAACGGCAAGCGTAACTGCCGGATGCACTACCACACATCGGTGGGCATTTTCACAAAACCCGCTCCGTCTGCTTCTTGATGTAGAACTGGGTTGTCTCGAACAGTTCATGGCGGGTTAATGCGTTGCTATGGTTTTTGAGCTAAACAGCAATTTAATTGTTTAGCTCAAAACAGACCTCTTAGCCTCCACTATCCTATAGTTTCGACTTCCATAAATTATACATTACGGAAGTTGGACTTTGAATTATCAAAATACATCATCCAGGCGTTCCTCGGTGGCTCGTGCCAGGCGCATCTGTTCTTTCACTGTGTGCGTGTAAATCTGCGTCGTCGCTGGCGATGCGTGGCGGAGTACGCCCTGAGCCTCTTCAATACTGCCGCCGTTTAGCAAGATATTCACGGCCGTGCTATGGCGAAACGAGTGCGCCGTATAATCTGGACTGTCTATACCAATGTCCTGCAACTGCCGCTTGGCAATCTGCCGAATGGTGCGCGTCGTTAAACGACCGTCGCGATTATTATTCGAGTGCGACACAAACAGCGGTTCCGACGGATCAGGCTTCTGTCGGGCGGTTTTTAGTGAGGTTTCAGAACGATTTATCAGATAAAGCCTAATGGGTTTGTAGGTTTTATCGGTTAGGATTACAAAATCGTCTTTTTCATCGCGGCCCTTCCCTTGAATTTTGAGTATCCGCTTCCCTGCTTTCAGGCTGATATCGCCAACATCGGCCCGAATTAGTTCAATAGTCCGTAAACCTGTCCGAAGCAATAAGCTGGCGATAGCATGATCGCGCAGCGCCTGTAGTTGCTCCTGATCGGTCGGGGCGGGTTGTCCATCCGGTCGTTGGGCAGCAGGATCAGCGGTTGTTAACAAGTTCTTTCCCTGTTCAGCGGTCAGGGGTTGCCGACGGAATTGCTGTTTGCGCTTGGGCGACTTCACGCCACGAGCAACGTTTGGGTAAAGCTTGTTGGCTTCGGCCCACTCGTAGAATTTACGAACGGTGGTCAGGTACGAGCCGACCGTTAGCGAGCTCAGGCCACTGGCTAACAAGGATTTCTTATACTGAATGATAATGGAGCGATCAACCTGATTGAGGGCATAGTTTTTCCCCTGTAGCCAATTCAGAAACAGCCGCAGCGTCCGCACGTACAATTCCCGCGACGACTCGACCACATCTTGATCGCGGGCAAAGCGGGTGATTAACGATTCGATTGTATTGTCTGCCGGAATTGGCGATACAGTGCTTTTTTCGATTTTCAACTTGCTCATTGCGTAGTGTTGGCGGTTTTTGTTTGCTGAACATGTACCTGAAGGCCGGTCTGTCAGGCAGACGGTGGGTTAAGTGGTAATGAAAATTTTTCTTCGTCCAAGTATTTTGTATGAAACTGCAAATGCACCCGTGTTAGCTGTTTTGTTGGTCATCTATCGAACTGAATACTTTGTTTAGTCTAAACCGGAGTCCTGGGTAGCAATTGCTTAGGTCCTCTTTACGGACCTGAGCCTGGGCAAGGGTGAGTTGTTCGTAGCCATCAAAAATGATTTTACCTAAGGGCAGCCCGGCGGTAAAATCCTGGATGGGAAACCAATCCTGTTTATTGTAATCCCACACTTCTACTAAATAATCAATCATGAGTATAACTCAGCGAGCATTAAGTTAAGGCCTGATAGAGAATCTGTTTTTGCGCTCATTATATCGATCGAGTGCGGCATCCGTAACCCCCGCGTTTTCCAGCTCCGCCAGTAGCCAGGTAAGCCGGTCGCCGACGGCTTCGGCTTTCGCTTCAAACGTGAGTTCCGCCTGCACCCACTCCGAGGAGTGGCCCAAGCTTTTGGCCTGATCCACGACGGCTGAGAAGATGGCTGACGTTCGATCAGCATCATCAATAATAGTACTGAGTCCGGTAAGAGTAGCTATATAATCCTTATAGGTGAGTTGTTGATTAGTGAGCTCGACTCGTGACCAGTCGTAGGCCAGTTGCCGGGCTAGCTCCGAAGCCTCGTCTGCATTCATGTCTTTTGGTGTCTGAAGAATCAAATATACCCCTTACTCTGTGATTTTACATGTCTTAAACGACCGTTCAAGGAGTGTAAAAGCATCCCCATGGTACTATCATCTATGAGAATTCAAGGGAACAACTTGGGTCTGCACTGCAAAACGGGGCGAAGTTGAAACCTATGGCGTTTTACAAACGGTCGTTTAATAAATGCCATGAACAACCTATCTTTGAGAAGTGCATCCATGAAACACTCCTAACCGGATCTGCGTCTAATGAAATATGTCGCTTATTATAGGGTATCCACTAAAGCTCAGGGACGCTCAGGCCTCGGTCTAGATGACCAGCGATCAATCGTTGCCCGCTATCTCCACAGTGATGATGTGTTATTGTCGGAACTGACTGAAGTGGAATCCGGTCGCAATAGCCAGCGCCTCCAGCTAGGCCAAGCGATCCGTGCCTGCCAGCAACACGGCGCTAAGCTATTGATCGCAAAACTCGACCGACTGAGTCGTAACGTTGCTTTTGTGATGACACTCCGGGATTCGGGCATCGACTTTGTAGCCTGCGATCTACCCGATGCAAATACTCTAACCGTTGGTATGATGGTAACCTTTGCGCAGTATGAGGCCGAACGAACCTCGGAGCGAACTCGCGCTGCCTTGGCGCAAAAGAAGGCGCAGGGCTTTCGCCTGGGCAGTCCACAAAACTTGTCCCAAGAGGCTATTAGGAAAAGCCAGATAGTTCGGTCCAAGTTGGCCCGGACTCATAAAGCCAATGTACAGGCAACGCAGTTAGCTGTACTGTATCGGGCTAAAGGAATGACCTATAAACAAATCGCTGATCTGCTAAACGAGACCCACTACCAAACACGGCGGCAGAAGCAGTTTGATGGTAAAGCGGTTTACAGACTGTTAAAACGGGAGACTATTAGTTAAAAGAAGTGCATGTTAAACGCTTGCGGAGAATTAATGTTACATCTTGGCGAATCAAAAAGTTACGATAATGATCCAAGTTAAAGCAGTTTTATCTATTGACAAGGGAATTATATTAAAACAACTCTTTTAATAATTGAAAGACCTAGCATGATAAACTAAATTTAGAATTTATTTAATAGATTAATAGTTCTAATCAAATTACAAATTAAATAAATTAATATTCACCTCTATACTTCCGCGCAGTTTCTAGCCAATAATTTGATGGTCTCACACCATCAGCGTGCAAAATTCTAAGAAACGGAACGGCTACACCAAACCATAGCACGTCAATAGCATTACTGATACTTTTACCAAAATCTAATGCCTGAAAGTGGGTGCTTTCAGGAATATTTTTTGTTAATCTTTCATGAAACGTTCTCATTCTTAAAGCAGCAGGTGGATGAGAATCAGCTGACATTTCTGGAAATAACACTAAGTTAACTACGGAGCCCCGATTTAGTACTGATATACATCTTTCGATAAACGTCGCAGCCATCATAAAAAAATCAAATCCTATAAAACTGTTACCTAAAGATAAACTATTCGATTGAAGGGCAGTAGATGACAAAATAGCCCCATGAAAATCTGCTACATACTCGTCTTCCCAGCTTTTATTAAACTCATTAGCTTTATTATCACCAAAATTAGTTTCATGAGTATTTGTTTTATCGGACAAATGGCCACTAATAATATGACCGTATTCATGACCCATTGCAAACGACTCGAGGCTATTCCTTAGTAATTCTGACATATAAAAATATTCATCCTCAAGAGTATAAGCTGATGCTGATCCAGGCTTACCATTAACAAAAAACATATAAATTAATTCTACAAGTCTTTTAGGTGTATCATCATCTTTTGTAAGATTTAAAATTATGCTTTCTCTACTTATTGAAAAGTTAGAAATATTACTCTTCATTGGTCCTATTGCTCGAGCAACAACTTTTGCAAAAAGACTAGCAAAAGTAAAAAACTCATTATCAAATAGAATTAATTTATTCTCTGATCCTGGAACTGCAACAGCTCTTGCATTAACTAGTCCAGAAGGCAATGTTCCAACATAAATATTATTTATATATGGATTATTTTTATATTCATCAAGAGAAACAATTGCATTTACTATTTCTGACTGGATCGATATAAGTACATTATAATAAAAAGGATTCTCAAATTTTGTTGGTATTGATCCAAAAATTTTATCAAAGTAATTTGTTTGACGAAAAAAATCTAACAAATCAGTTCCTCTTTTCCAACCTTTAAATAATCTTTCCTTTTCTTTATCGTCTTTAAATCCATGTATTATATTAAAAATATTATCTGTGTTAGTTTTCATTATAACACTTAACATAGCTTCGTCATATACATCAGGTTTGAGGTCTAAGCTAGCGAATATCCCTTCTTGAAGAGTTTCCAGATATTTATAAACTTGATTATTATCCATAGTTCAATATTTGAAAAATAAGGCATAAGCAGGGTTATTACTCTTTTCCTTTTACTTCTTCTGGGCAAAAACTATTTATGCCTGCTCTTACAATTATTACTGCTATTCCGCCAAAAATAATTGGGCTTAACGCAATTAGAGGTACTGGTAAAAAAGCAAGCGGTATTAAAGCTGTAGTTACAATTTTAGATACTTCTTTTAAATCACTTGAAATTGTTTTGAGAGCCGGACATAACCTCTTTAGGATTACATCAGATTCTAAAAGTTTCTTAGACTCTAAAAGTGCAAGAGCGTCTTGTTGCTCACTTGATTTACTTAATTCCTCAGGATTAGGAATTGCAAACCTACCCGTTTGTAAGGCTTCTAAAGAAAATATCCTTAGTGCCGATTTCGTAACATCTTTTTCGAATTTTTGTAAATCTAGAGCTTCCATCTTAAAATTTTGAATTAATTATTGCACTGTAAACTAGTCTAAAATTAACTTTTCTAAAAAACTTCTAATGCACTAATCTGGTTACCATCGACCCAATAACTTTTAATAACTAACGGCTTTGTTGCATGGCTCCTTGGGGGTACGTTTTGGCCTAATCCCAGCCTAATGAGAGGCAATACAAGTAAACTATTATAATAAAACAATTTACTTGTATTCGACAATCGTACCCTCCGCCTACAATCAATTTAGGCTTTC
>JANOCD010000111.1:0-44810 GCA_031411995.1 Cytophagales bacterium | reverse complement strand
AAAAAACGTGCGACAGCCACCCTTCACCGAAACGTCGGACCCCCTTCGTAATTCACAATTATTTCACCGCTATAATCTTAAACTCAGTGCGTCGGTTGCGTTGGTGTTCGTCGTCGGCGCAAACAGTGCCGTCGATACAGCCATTCAGAATTTCGCTCTCGCCATAGCCCCTTGCCACCAACCGGTCGGGTTTAATGCCCCGCGACACAATGTAATCCATGGCAGCCCGTGCCCGGCTTTCCGACAGGCGGAGGTTATACGCATCGGTTGCCCGTGCATCGGTGTGCGAACGAAGCTCCACCTTCATGGCTGGGTATTCCTTCAAAATCTTTACCACGTGTTCAAGTTCGCGGGCGGCATCGGGCCGAATAAAGAACTTGTTCAGATCGTAATAAATGTTCTTGAGCTGGTAAATATCACCCTCGCCATACAGACCGAGTGAATCGGTGATGGTCTTGTTATCACCCTTTTTGGGCTTGGCATACTGCACTTTTTTGGTCGCATACTTGTCTTTAGCGGCCTTGATGGTGAACGGCGTGCCCGGCTTCACATCGAACTCATAACCGCCGTCGGGGCCGGTTTCGATGGTGCGTTCTGTTTTGTCACGCTCGTTGCGGAGTGTCACGGTCACACCCTGTTCCGGAATCTGATCGACTTCGCGCTTCACAACTCCCTTCACAATCGTGTTCTCACTCTTATCTAAGTAAATCGACACGCCCATTACTGGTTTTGGCGATTGCGTCAGCGTCGAGAAACGAACGGTGTTCAGTGCGTAGCCTTCTTTCACGGCTTTAAATTCATACTCCGTATTGGCATCGAGGCATAGTTTTGCTGACCCCTGCGGATCGGTTAGGAGCAAATCCTGATTAGACCCGTTGCGCACAATCCTGACATCGGCCTGATCGAGGGGGAGGTTGGTTTTCGCATCATACACCAGGATGTTCAACTCTTTGCACGTCCGGCGGAAGCTGTAAATATCGTCGTCGCTAACCCCTTTCTTGCGGTTACTGCTGAAATAGCCCGATGTGCGGTATTTATCGGTAATGATGCCAAAATCGTCTTTTTCAGAGTTGACGGGCGCACCCACGTTCTCCACACCTTTATAGGCCACGCCGTCTTTCAATTCAGCATAGAACACATCCAAACCACCCAGTCCTTCATGTCCGTCCGACGAGAAATAAATGTTGCCATTTTCATCGGCATAGGGGAACATTTCATTGCCTTCGGTATTGATGTCTTTGCCCATGTTCACGGGCGTACCCCATTCGCCGTTGCGATACTCAACTACATAGAGGTCGGTTCCACCAAAGCCGCCGGGCATATCCGACACAAAATAGAGCTTGCTGTTATCGGGTGAAAAAGCCGGGTGCCCCACCGAATATTCCTTACTATTAAAGGGGACCTCACGAACATTGATCCATTTGTTGCCCGTTTCGTTGATAGCGGTGTAGAGTTTCAACTTGCGAATGCCATCGTTGCTTTTGCCGGTTTTACCTTTACTGCCGTTGTTGCGCGTAAATACGATCATCTTTTGATCCCGCGTAAACGTCATGGGGCCTTCGTGGTATTTCGTATTCAGCGTTTTGCTAAACACCTGTGTTTTAGAGAGTTTCTGCTCCGCCGGAGTCGCTGCAATGTCGGGTGCTGCCAGAGACGAAGGTTTGCTTCCGCCCAGCACAGCCGTGTTGGGTTGGCGAAGCATATCGACCAATGGTGCCCGGACTTCGGTGGTATCGGCGTGGAAATACAGGTCTAAAAAAGGAGTCTGATTCCAGGTAAAAACGCGCTTGAGCGGTCCCGATTCGTCGCGGGCCGACACAAACACGATACCGCCTTTGTAATACATCGGGCTAAAATCGGCCTGCCGCGAGTTGATGGGCAAACTATACATTTTATAGGACGACGAGTCCTGGAAGAACCGGCCTACGTCCATATACGAGACGGTGAACCGCCGACCCCGAAGGTCCTGCGTTTGTTGTTCGCCGTATTTACTATACATTTTTTGCGACTCACGGTATTTACCATTGGAAGCCAACGCCTGCGCATAGTACATATAGATCTCACTGCTAAGATCGGTGTACTTGTTCACCAGTTCACCGTAGATGCGTTCGGCATTTCGGGTGTCCTGTAGCTTCCGGTAGCTGAAGCCCAGATTGAGCAGAGCCTCGCGGGTTTCAGCGGGGCTAGTTTGCTTATCGGTGCGCAGGAACTCTTCGTAGAGCCGGACAGCACTGATGTAGCTAAGACCTTCAAATTGCTTGTTGGCAGCCCTCAAGCGGGTGCTTTGTGCCTGAAGGGTGTGCCCCCCGATCAGGATACTAACCAATAAAAGCAGCGTACGTAGGGGTCGGTTCATGACTAATTGAATTACCGTTTTGGTGTTTGGGCTACCCTACCCCAAACAAATACAGTGCCAACTTTTAAAACTAATGATCGAATGCCCATGCAAAGAGGTTTGGCAGTCGATACGGCAACGAAAAGGATCAGGAGGGTTTTGTTTTTTTAGCCTATGGTTTAACCCGGCAACCCGAAAGTTACCGTAAATCAATCAAACTATTGGTAGATACGACAACCAATTCACCGATTTTATTTGTAGAATGAACGCAAAAAAGCGACTCCACCAGAGTTGGTAGGGTCGCTTTTGCAGTCGAAACTCGTATACTTAGAACTTGAACGTCAGACCTAATTGGAGGGGAGCTACACCAAAACCCGCTTCAGCAAATGCTCCTAAAGAGGGCTTGAAGAAATAACGACCACCAACGTGACCTCCCAAACCAACGCCACCATAAGAGCCACGAAGACCCGCAAAACTTTCATTCCAGGTAAAGCCGCTATAGATCAGGCCAAGTCCAGCATATAAATCGGCTTTATCGCTCGACAGACTTAGCAGTTCGTTGAAGTGATAGGAACCACGGGCACCTACACTATAATAGGAACCGTACCCACTAAACGAACGAAACCCAGCAATGGCACCTACCGAAATATTTTTGACAACGCCTACCTCAAGCGATGCCCCTAAACCAATGCCGCCCCCATAACCGATACCACCATAGCCACCAAGGCCAATGCCAAGGTTCAGGAATTTATCGCCTTTATCAACGGCAAGTTGAGCATAACTTTGAGTTGCTACCGATAGTAGTGTCATTAAGGCAGCAATCGCGAAGAATTTTTTCATGTGAGAAATGGATTTGCGTTAAACATTGAGCAAAGTAATGTGTATTTCGGTTTGTTGACCAAAAAAATGCATTATCTCTTATCTATCGGTAAAGATTTCATATGTTTTGTGAAATAATTGTACTAATTATATACTTTTTAGTATCAAAAAATATAATTTAGTCAGTTAATGCATATAATTCTCCCCCAGCTCTATAAACAAAAGCGGCCAATCTCAATTAAGAGTAGCCGCTTTTGTCATTTTTGATATGAAAACTCTATTGTGGCATTTGTATCCAGTTATCAATGCGCCACTTCAGCTTTCAATTTCTCCTTGAACACTTTTCTGAACTTGTCCAGCTTCGGGGCAATCACAAAGGCGCAATAACCCTGATCGGGGTTTTGGACAAAATAGTTCTGGTGATAGTCCTCAGCCTCAAAAAAGGTAGTTGCCGGGCTGATCTCGGTCACAATCGGTTTGTCGTAAGCCCCCGATTTGTTCAGTTCGTCTTTCACCCTCTGAGCCAATTGTTTTTGCTCATCGTCGTGGTAAAAAATCACCGACCGATACTGAGTTCCCACATCGGCTCCCTGCCGGTTGAGGCTGGTTGGGTCGTGGCTGCGGAAAAACGCCTGTAACAGTTCAGCGTAGGTGATTTTCGACGGGTCGTAAGTCACCTCAACACATTCGGCGTGGCCAGTGGTGCCGGTGCAAACTTCTTTGTAAGTAGGGTTAGGCCTGGGGCCGCCTTCGTAGCCCGATACCGCCGATTGTACACCGTCGAGGGTTTCAAACATGGCTTCTGTACACCAGAAGCAGCCGGTGCCGAAGGTAGCTTTGGCCATGCCTGCTGGCACAGCAGACGCTGGTACTGCCGATGATTCGTTTGTGGTCATAAAACGCGATTTTTTTTTGTTCGATGATTGGCTTTGAGCCGTCCCCATAGACACCGTCAGACCCAATACAGATAATAGCGCGATAGTAAAACGGGTAGCAAAAATCCCAAAAGTTGTTGTAACCATACTGGGTCGGTTGGGGTTTGATTGTGTAGATAGATAACAGTTGCTTTTACTGATAAGTTTTCACGCACTCCATGAAGTCATTCAAACCCGAAACAATCCGTTATACCGGAAAAGGTACGTTCAAAATTAAAGAGGCCGACACCAAAATTGACGACCTCTATGCCGATGATCTCGATTATGAAACCCAACTCCGGCAACAGGCTGCCGAGATCGATAAACTCCAAACCAACCTCTACGCCCACAATCGCTACGGAATGCTAACCGTGTTTCAGGCGATGGATGCGGCTGGTAAAGACGGAACCATTCAGCACGTATTCACCGGTACGAATCCACTGGGCCTTCGGATTTATTCGTTCAAGAAACCTTCTGATCAGGAACTCGAACACGACTGGCTCTGGCGGTCGTGGCGCGACCTGCCCGAACGCGGAGTCATCGGCATTTTCAACCGTTCGTATTACGAAGAAGTGTTGGTAATAAAAGTTCACCCGGAAATCTTGCTCAACAGTCAGCGGCTCCCCGCCGAGCGCACCGAAAACCTCGACAAACTCTGGAAACACCGCTACGAAGCCATTTGCGATTTCGAGAAACACCTATATCGCAATGGATTCCCGGTCATAAAATTCTTTCTGCACGTGTCGAAAGAGGAGCAGGCCGACCGCCTGATTGCCCGCATTGAAGACCCCGCCAAGCACTGGAAATTCGATGAGCAGGATGTGAAAGAGCGCGGTTTCTGGAAAGAGTATCAGGCCGCTTTTGAGGAGGCCATTAACGAAACCGCCACCACCAACTCGCCCTGGTATGTGGTGCCTGCCGACGACAAAAAAAACATGCGTCTGATGGTAGGCCGCATTCTGATTGAGGAACTACGAAAACTGCCCATTGCCGAGCCGGATGTGGACGAAGCGAGGTCTAAAGAATTGCAAAAATTGATTAAAGTGATTCAGGATCAGTAATGTATGGTAGACAATCCGTCTACTATACTACCCCAACGTTATGAAAAAACTCAACGCCAGTTCTTTCCGTTTCGACGGAAAACGAGCATTTTCCACAAAGGACACCCCAACGCTTATTGATCCCTTTTATGCCGACGAGGCAGACCATGCGGGTCAACTCGATGACCTGAGCGGGCGCATGGATCAGGCTCAGAACCAAATGCACGCTCACGAAAAATACGGCTTAATTGTGCTGTTTCAGGCGATGGATGCAGGCGGAAAAGACAGCAGTATCCGCCACGTGTTTAAAGGTGTGAACCCCTCACGGTTCCAGGTGGCCTCGTTCAAAAAGCCGGGCAAGGAAGATCTGTCCCACGATTTTTTGTGGCGGTTCTGGAAAAAACTACCCGAACGGGGCTACATCGGCATTTTCAACCGAACCTATTACGAAGAAGTGCTGGCCATGAAAGTACATCCCGAACGGCTGGAAGAGTCGGGTTTGCCCGATGAATTTATCAAAAATCAGTACAAACTCTGGCAGGAACGCTACGCCGACATTGCCAATGTAGAAGACTACTGGCACCGCAACGGCTTCCGGGTCGTGAAGTTTTATCTGCACGTTTCCAAAATAGAGCAGGGCCAACGGCTCATTCACCGCTTGCAGGACAGCGAAAAACAGTGGAAACTGAGCGATGACGACCTGAAAGAACGCGAAGATTGGGGTAAATACATGAAAGCCTACGAGGCCGCGATCAACGCGACAGCTACCCCCAACTGCCCCTGGTACGTGATCCCGAGCGACGATATGGACAACCAACGACTCATTATTGCCCACATCATGACCGAAATCCTCGAATCGCTGCCCGTTTCGTTCCCCCAACGCGATGATAAAGAGGCCGAACGGCTAATTAATGTGATTGAGAAACAGGATGGATAGTGCTTTTCACTACCGATTAATCAAATGGCGGTTACTTTGGTCGGAGTTTCTCCAACTATTGCATACATTTCGACCAAATGAAACCTACCTACTTCTCAACCCTTACTCCGCTCCGGGGCATTGCCGCCCTGTTGATTGTCTCGGTGCATGTCAACCTGTTTGTAATGCCCCTAGTGGACCCCGCTCTCACCTCGGCGCACTATCGGCTGTATCTGATGGTGGACTTTTTCTTTGTCCTGAGCGGCTTCATTATGAGCCACGTGTATGGCAATACGTTCTCTGAAAAATGGAACAGGCTGGTATTCTGGCGATATATGTCGGCACGGTTTGCCCGGATTTATCCACTGCATCTGATTATGCTGTGCTGGATCATCGTCCTGTATATACTTCTGGTTAACGGCCCGGCACCGCTCCCTAATAGCACCGCCAGAGTATTCAACCCCTGGGCCATTCCCTTTCACCTGACCTTGACTAACGCTTTTTTCCCTGAATCGTTGACGACCTGGAACTTACCTGCCTGGTCGATCAGCGTGGAATGGTGGATGTACCTGGCTTTTCCGTTTTTACTCAGACCCATAGCTCGGGGCGGTCCGCTTTTCTTTCTGGCAAGCCTCGCACTCATTGGTCTGGGATACTACACACTCACTGTACAGTCGGCTTCGCATCTCCCCGACCCCGATTTCGCTCTGTACAATATACCGGGCTGCATCGAAGCCTATGCACCGCCGTTCAATATGTTCCGCTGCCTGCTTGGTTTTGTGTTGGGCATGATTACGTATCAGGTCTATATCCGGGGATGGGGTCAACAGTGGCTCAAAAACGGCTGGCTCCTCCTCCTTATTGGTATGACGATAGTAGCCTGCCTTCATTTGGCATCGGACCTCATTACGGTTTGGGCCTTTCCGCTCCTCATTTTAACAGCCGCTCATAACACGGGCCAGGCTAAACGATTCCTTGAAACACGTCCCCTTCAGCGATTGGGCGATTGGTCGTATTCGATTTATATGGTGCATGTCCCGCTGATCTTTACAGCTCTCACAGTACAAACACTGACATCACCAAACGGTGTTACGGCACCACCACCTGCGCCAACCTATGGCTTGGAACCTATTATTATCTGCCTTGTGTTCATGGCCGTTGTGGTGGGGTTGGCCTCTCAGCTATACCGTTTTGTGGAAGTACCGGCCCGGAACTACCTGAATAACAGGCTCAAAACAAAGCAGTTCAACAAGAAAACGCAACCAGTGGTTTAGAGGCTGTTTGAGTTAGCGAAATCGTCGCATAGCGACCCAATATTTGTAGAACATAAAAACCATTAAGTTGCTATCCGTTGCGTAGCGACCTTACTATTGAGCGAATTGTTTGGTCGCTACGCGACGTAATCCCACGTTATAGGCCATTTTTACTACAAACGTTGAGTCGCTACGCGACGAAAAATTAACCCAAACAGCTTCTTAAGCCCGGTTATACCCTCCATACCATGCTGGATTATTTGGCCAACTGGTTCAAATTCGCTTTCTATTTACCAAAACCGGCCAGCCTGTTTGCTTCATTTTCAGGAGTTTTGCCCTATGTTTATGGTGTACTGTTTAAATGCTATGACAAAACTCCTATTTATTGCCACCATTTGCTGGATAGGCCTGAATTTCAACAGCCTACATGTTCACGCCCAGGCCCCGAAAACGAAGAAGGTCTCCACGAAAGTCCCTTCAAAATCGCTTTTCAATGCCGATGAAGTGGTGTCGCTGACCATCTTATCCAATTTATCAGGCCTGCTTAAAGACCGTAGTAGCCAAACGCCCGTTAGTCAGAAGGCCCAATTTTCGTATGTGGATGCCCCCCGGAATTCGCTTAAGCTACCGATTAAGGTCATGGTTCGGGGGAATTTTCGGCGCGATGCCAAACACTGCCGCTTTCCACCCCTGTTGCTCGATTTCCCGAAAACAAAGACCATAAATACGCCCTTTGCGCGCCATACCAAGCTGAAATTGGTGACGCATTGCCAGACCGAGGAATACGTCGTTCGGGAGTATTTAGTCTATAAAATCTACAATCTGCTCACTGACTATAGTTTCAGGGCCAGGCTGGCGAAAGTGACCTATCAGGATTCATCCGGGAAACGGGACACCGAAACCAAATATGGGTTTTTGCTCGAAGACGAAGCCTCTTTGGCCCGCCGGAACAAAGCCACGCCCTATCCCCCTCATAAACTCAACATGGCCCGTGCCGACACGGTACAGATGGCCACCGTTGCGGTGTTTGAATACCTGATTGGAAACACCGATTGGTCGGTACCGTTTCGCCATAATATCCGGCTGCTGTCGAACCCTAAACGCAGGGCACCGATGCCGGTTCCGTATGATTTTGATCACTCAGGGATTGTTGATGCCCCTTATGCCTTACCCGCCGAACAATTGGAAATCCAGTCCGTTCGGCAGCGGCTTTATCGGGGCTACGGGTATTCACAACCCGTGTTTGACCGGGTATTCAAAAAATTCAGGAAGAACAAAACTGCCATCTACGCCCTCTACCAGAACCAGCCTGCCCTACCCCCATCCTACGTGAAACGGACGTTGAAATACCTGGATGATTTTTATGAGACGATTGATAGTCCCCGCTTAGTGAAGCGATTATTTATAGACCAAGGCCGCCAGAATACGGCTGGGGGCGTGGTGATCAAGGGCTTGAACTGAGACTCAGCGAAATAGGGCAATCACGTAACAAACAACCACCAACGGAAAGCCAAACAGGAACAGGTTGTAGGTGATTTTCAGGAGTTTATATTTCCGTTCGAGCACCTGCCCCTGTTGGTACAGGTTGTCAATCATGGTGTCGTAGAGCAGGTCAGGACTCTCCATGATTCCTTTGACACCCGTTTTGTAGGCCTCGGGCGTGAGTTGTGAAAAGCTGCCAAAAAAGAGCAAATCCACTTTCGTATCGGCTATCAGCCCGGTATTGTCCCGCTGGGATTTGATGCGGGGACGGGTCGAGAGAACCGCGAACGTGATGGTGAGCAGGCACAGAGCCGTGAGCAGGCCGGTGGGAATGAGCAGGTGCGGCATGTCGTCCATGTTTCTCAGAAACGACGAAATGATGATGGAGACAATAATGGAATTGATCGAAATCATTAGGTTGGCTTTGTTGTCGGCCATGCTGCTCAGTTGAAGGTGGCTCGACATGGTGGTGCGAAACATGGTTTCGATACCCCGGCTGCCTTCTTTCTTCTTCTTTTTTTTCTTGTCTTTTTTCGGCTTTTCACCGTCCTTCTTTTTCGTGTCCTGCCCTGAATTCGTGGGTAATTCAGGTTGAGGTTCGGCTGGGAGCATAGGTATTGAGAAATAAATAGTTGCCGTAAGCTTACGAATTTATTTTTAAGTTTCGGAACGACCATTAGGATATGTCCGAAGATAGGCATGCTGCTTCAGGCGGAAATGAGCAGGCTGCTGGCTTTGTTTCTACCAGGAGAAAGAACAAGTGGAACGTGCTGGATAAACCATCCAACTCTCTGAATTGTAACTCAATTGGGCTACCTAAGCAAGTAGAAAAATGTCGCATTTGTACAATCAGGCGCACTGAGACTCGGGTACTTTTGATCTATCAATCAAAACAGGTACGTAGGTATCTCATCAGTCCAATGGACGGGCAAGACAAGTTTTTTGAGGCCAAACTCACCTACAATGGCCGGATAATTCGGAAAACGGCTTTCTCGCTGATGCCGCAGGCTGGTCTGCCAGTTGACCTAATTCTGGCTCGTCAACGGGAATCTGTTTATCCTGGAAACGGGGCTGTGTTGTCGTTTTACGAAAAGCCCACGCTACCGGCACAGCACACTCCAACTATACAAATTCCCCATAACCCATGAAAAAGAATCTCTACCTCGGTATCCTGTTACTGATTGTGGCAGTTTGCTCGGTTAAGGCACAGTCCGTGCAAATCAGCCCGGCTTCACTAACCACCTGCTCCGGGCTTCCGGTATCCCTAACGGCTACGGTCACGGGGTTTACACCCACAGCCTACACCTGGAGCAGTCAACCCGCTGGATTTAATGCACTGGGAGCAACGCCCGCTTTTATAGCACCCAGTGCGCCAACCTCCCTTACTTATACTATCAGCGTGGTAGCGACCGACAGCGTTATCTCTAAAACCGCCAGTACAACCCTTGCTGTCATTTTCCGAACAGCCCCTCCACAAATTGTCGGGCCTCTGGAACCGCTCTGTGCGGGCAACCAGACAACCTTATCCACTCAGTTCTGCTACACTGGCCCTGGAGCAACTATCCAGTGGAGTATCGGGCAAAATGGGCCTGCAACCATTACGGTTAACCCGGTGGTGACGACGGCTTATTCCATGACTTGTCTGCCTACAGGTAACTGCCCGATTCGTGACGTTGCCAGCACAACCGTTGTTGTCAAATCACGCCCGCCGACTCCAACCGTAACGGCCAGCAGCACTACCATTTGTGCAGGCAGTGCTGTTACCCTGACCGCTACCGGGTGCAATCCAGCCACCGACGTTACAGGCTGGTTAGATGGAGCTAATGCACTAACAGGTTCCACAATTGTCATTACGCCAACCCAGACAAACAACTACCGTGCCGTGTGTTACCGAGGATTTGAATGCCCTGGCCCTATCAGCTCGGCGGTGAGTGTTGTGGTCTTGTCCGTGCCAACCATCTCGGTCACGGGCCTGACTACGGTTTGCGCCGGGTCACCTATCACCTTGCGAGCCGCCGGTTGTTCGGGAGGCCCCATTACGTGGTCAACGGGCGCAACAGGCAACAACCTCATTGTCAGCCCTACGCAGACAACCACTTTTACCGCCCGCTGCACGAAGGTTGGGAGTTGCTCGGCACTAAGTAATGCCCATGTGGTGCAGGTATTGACCGTACCCGCGCCAACCATCCGGGCTTCTGCCACCGCGTTGTGTGTGTTGGGTGGGCCCGTTTCACTCACGGCAACGGGCTGCGACAGCGGAACCATTATCTGGTCGAGTGGGCAAACCGGTACTGTATTTGCCCGTTCGATAACCCAAACCACCACGTTTTATGCCACCTGTAAACTACCCAACGGCTGTGTCAGCCCCCGCAGCAACTCCATTGTCGTTGGCGTACAGTCGCTGACCGTAGATCCTTCGCCAGTCAGTATCAACCTGGCGAACCCATTTTCATTGACGGTTATTGGTTGTACTGGCGGAACGATTCTGTGGCAAGACCCCAAACCCGGCAATTCGACCTCGTTTGTAACACTTGGTTCGGCTATGGCCTACCCGGTTTCGTTCACCAACGTAGCAATCTCTACGGGAAACGCTTGGACGCTGGCTGGTGTGTATTCGTTGTCGGCTACGTGCCGGATTCCTTCCTGCCCCAATTTGGTTCGGACGGTGCAGGTCAACTATATCTTCGTGACAGGGGCGGGTGCCAGGGTGGCAACGGCTGAGGCCGCAGAAACCCCATTGCTGGTGGTTGCTCCCGTTCCGTTCGCCGATGAGCTAACAGTCTGGCTACCCGATGCCAACGCCCCGGCAACTGTTTCGCTGCTGGATGTGAGCGGGCGAGTTGGTCTGACTCGATCCATTTCGGGGGGTGAACCAACCGTTCGATTCGCAACAGGTTCGCTGTCTGCCGGGACGTATTACGTCACTGTCTGGCAGCATGAGCAACGCTACGTGCAGAAGGTAGTGAAACAGTAGAAGTAGGCAATCAAAACTTACACCACAGATGGGTTTATCAAATGAACAGCATGACCAAATACCTCCATCCGTTTTTATTGATACTGGCTTTGTTGCCAGCCGCCCACGCCCAAATGGGCCTGAATGCCCCGCCGGGCCTTGCTCCCGTCCGCGATATGGAAATTTATAGCCGCGATGTGTTTGTGGTTGGACAAAAATACATCCCCACTACAGACCCCATCTCCGGCACCTATACCCTAAGTTGCGCGGCCAGTCCGCCCAACCTGACCGCCACTGCCGGTGTGCTGCTCGACCCCGGCGGCACGGGCACCTATCCCGCCAGTTTTACCTGTACACAAACCATAAGCACCCCTGGTTTTTCCATGTCGGTAGGTTACGAGTTGACCTTCACACAATTAGGTACCGAAGCCAACGGCGATTCGGTGGTGATTTCTGATTTACATGGGGGTCGGGTTGCTTTTTCGGGCAGTGCGTTGCCGCCCGCGCTGCTGGTGCCGGGTTATCGGTTTACAATCACCTTTAAGGCTGACAACGATGGCAATGTGGGGGCAGGTTTTGCCTTGCGTTGGCGATTGGTGAGTTTATCGCCCTCGCCAACGGGCGATGGCGATTTGAATTTTGGTAAATCAGTACAGTTTGACCTAACGAAAGGTGCGCTGATTGGTGGGTTGAACGGAGTAGGATCGTTGCTTCAAGCAGGCTTATACTCTACGGCATTGGGTAAAGAAAACAGAGCTACTGGGTTTGCTGCCAGCGCATTAGGCAACGAAAACATAGCCAGTGGAAGTGGTGCCAGCGCATTAGGCTACTCGAACATAGCCAATGGGCGTCGTGCCATCGCATTGGGTTTCAACAACACGGCCAGTGGGAACTATGCCAGTGCATTGGGTAACAACAACACGGCCAGTGGGGATAACTCCACCGCCATAGGTAACTTCGTCTCTACTGCCGGACGCGATGGTGCCATGATACTGGGCGATAATAGCACCACCTCAACTTCGGCAACAGCCGATAACCAGCTCATGGCCCGCTTTGTGGGTGGCTATCGGTTCTATACCAACACTGGCCCAACGCTGGGAGTGTTTTTGACGGCTGGTGGCGGCTCGTGGGGTACTATTTCGGATTCAACCAAAAAAGAGCGGTTTCTGCCCATTAACGGCCCTGAATTGCTCCGCAAGATTGGAGCCATGAAACTGACCACCTGGAACTACAAAGGCCAGCGCGACCGGCGGCACTACGGCCCAATGGCCCAGGAGTTTTTCGCGCTTTTCGGCCACGATGCGTTGGGCGATATTGGGTGCGATACGCTCATTACCACCCAGGACATCGAGGGGCTAACCCTCTCGGCGGTGCAGGCATTGGTGCGGGAGAACGAGCAGTTGCGCGTAGAGACGCAAAATCTTGCGTCTCTACTGGCCAATCAATCGTCCCGCTTACACCTCCTCGAACGGGCCATGCTAACCCGGCGCGAGCGCGTAACGCTTCGTAAACGCTAAACCAATTCCCCACATGGGAAACACCTTCGTTTAGCTCTATTTCTGCTGCTCCTGGCGCAGTCTCTCCACGCTCAGTTGGGCCTTAATGGCCTGCAGTTCAATAACTTGCCAGATAACCAATATAGAACTAAACCAATGAAGACATTCACGAAAACTCTCGTTGTAGCGGCTACAATTTGTATGTCGTTAGCCTGTTCAAAAACAGATACTACTCCTGTAACACCAGCAGTCACCAAATGTGCAAATAGCACTATTTTAGACGCACTCCTGTCAGGTAAGCAGCTATACATCCTAGCGACAGTTGCTAAAACTCAGGTTTTGCTCAATTTGAAAGATAAAAAAGGCAAGGCAAGAGCATTTGGCGTTGGTATTAATCCTGTATTGTATGAATGGGATATTCAAATTTCGGCAGTTAATGAAACTCAGGTGAAATTGCAGGCAGGTAACATTATTGCTGTTCGAGGAAATTTTGATGGGCTATATGTAGCCGATTCATTCTTTTTTAAGGATAACAACTGTAAGATAACAGGGGAAACCTCAGATGGACAAACTGTGAATACTAATCCTATAATTTACGAGGATGTTACCAATAGTAAAGACCTGACAGCTATTTTAGATAAATATGTCTGGTAAACAATACCATTTATCATGACCAGATACCTACTTCCGTTCTTGCTGCTGCTGGCTTTGTTGCCAGCCGCCCACGCTCAAATGGGCCTGAATGCCCCGCCGGGCATTGCCCCCGTCCGCGATATGGAAATCTATAGCCGCGATGTGTTTGTGGTGCAACAAAAATACATTCCCACCACAGACCCCATCTCCGGCACCTATACCCTCAGTTGCGCGACCAACCCACCCAACCTGACGGCCACCGCCGGGGTCTTGCTCGACCCTGGCGGCACGGGCAACTATCCCGCCAACCTCACCTGTACACAAACTATATCTACCCCCGGCAGTCCCGCGTCGATAGGTTACGAGCTGACGTTCACGCAGTTTGGCACCGAAGCCAACGGCGATTCAGTCGTGATTACGGATGTTTATGGGGATCATGTTGCTTTTTCGGGTAGTGCGCTGCCGCCCGTGCTGCTGGTGCCGGGTTATCGGTTTACAATCACCTTTAAGACTGACAACGATGGCAATGTAGGCCCCGGTTTTGCCCTTCGTTGGCGACGGGTGGGTTTAGATCCACCTCCAACGAGCGGAAGCGATGGACGTTTTGGCAACTCATTGCAATACGACCTGAGGAGCGGGGCTTTAGTTGGCGGCTTGAACAAGGTAGGAGCCTTACTCCAGGCAGGCAAATACTCTACAGCATTGGGTTTCAGAAACACTACCAGTGGATATTCTTCCATGGCATTGGGATTTGAAAACACTGTCAGTGGGGATTTTGCCAGTGCATTGGGCCGTAGTAATACTGCCAGTGGGAATTATGCCCGTGCATTGGGCCGTATTAATACCGCCAGTGGGGATAATGCCACGGCATTGGGCTCCCATAATCAGACCAGTGGGTTTGGTGCCTGTGCATTGGGTTATTATAACAGGGCCACTGGAGATAACTCCACAGCTATTGGCAACTACGTCTCCACCGCAGGACGCGAGGGTGCCATGATTCTCGGCGATAATAGCACCATTGCATCAACTTCGGCCACAGCCAATAATCAGCTCATGGCCCGCTTCGCGGGTGGCTATCGGTTCTTTACCAATAGCGGCCTGACGACGGGGGTATTTTTGACGGCTGGTGACGGTTCATGGGGTACTATCTCAGATTCAACCAAAAAAGAGCAATTTCTGCCCATTAACGGCCCTGAATTGCTCCGCAAGATTGGAGCCATGAAACTGACCACCTGGAACTACAAAGGCCAGCGCGACCGGCGGCACTACGGGCCAATGGCGCAGGAGTTTTTCGCGCTTTTCGGCCACGATGCGTTGGGCGGTATCGGTTGCGATACGCTCCTAACCACACAAGACATGGAAGGGCTAACGCTCTCGGCGGTGCAGGCATTGGTGCGAGAGAATGAGCAGTTGCGCGTAGAGACGCAAAATCTTGCGTCTCTACTGGCCAATCAAGCGGCTCGCCTACACCTCCTAGAACGCGCCCTGTTAACCCGGCGTGAGCGCGTCAGTTTGCAAAATCGAAACCCTAAAAATCAAAACCGCCCCCTGTGCAACACAGGGGGCGGTTTTGTATCCATCTTACTCAGAACTTTACTGAGAGATAGTATTGATTTGAAAAAGCCTTGTTCCTAACTCAGTGGCGGTCATTGGGTCTTTATCGTTCTGCAAACCCAATCGGCGGGGGCCAGTTGTGACGAAGCCAAACCATTCCATGAATCGCCGGAAGGTGCGTACCAAATAACATTGGATGGCCTGGTATTCGACGGGCGCATAGCTGTCGGTGAAATAATGCCGGAAATGAGGGAAGGCGGTCAGGTACTTATCTCCATAAAACGAAAACGATCTGGGTTGGTCGCCGTACAGATGAACGAGGTAAATTGAAAAAGCCCACCCAAATTGCCCGAAGGAGTCGGCTGCATACCCATCATTATACCCCCAGTTAAATTTATCCACGAAAGCCCGAAAAAAATCACGGAAAAGTTGGGTGCGGTTTTCAGGTTTTAACGCGCCGGTTCCGTTTTTGGTCAGCGATAGTTTGCCATGCACTTTCTTGACCAAGCCAGCTAACTCGACCACAAGCCGGGCCGACATGATGGAGATACAATCCTGTTCGCGGCTGAGTTTCGTTATGCCCGATTCGATATGCTCATCAGGTAAAAATCCGTGGGCGTATAGTTCGACCATCACTTTTTTGGGCAGCGCACCCAAGGGGGTCAGTTTTATGAATTTCTCCCGCTGAATGATTTTTAAATATTCCTCCACAATCCGGAAAAGCGGCACCCGGTCGAGATCCGCATCGTCGAGTTTGAAACCCAATCGCACAGGCGAATCATACCCAAACGGAGCATACAGCAGAAAGTGCATCTCTGTTGGTGTTAGCCCACAAAACATGTCAAGCGGGGTATCGTTCTGCAGCCTCATGGCCGCTTCAATGTCGTTAATTGACTGCATGAAAATTGGATGAACCTATTTCTTTTTCCCGAAATTCTGCGCCATAAACACTTTGTCGGCTTTGGACCAGCCCTGCCGGGCCAGTTGGTTTTCGCGTTCGGCAGTTGCCGCATCGCCTTTTTGGGTGGCAAGGCGGGCGAGGGCAAAATGGGTGCCTGGATAAGCCGGGTCGTGTTTGGCCAGCAGTTTGGTGGATTCTTCGGCAAAGTCGGGCAGGTTCAATTGCCAGGCCACCTGCGCGATGGCTTCCAACTGAAAAAGGGCTTCGGCCCAGGGGTCGGGGCCAAACTGTTTGTGGGCCGAATGCTGAAATTTACGGATGTCAGCCAGTCCTTTTTCGCGTTCTGCCGGGTCCGAAAGGGCAATCAGGGCAGCTAAAAATTTGGGGTGCGGCTCGAGCCATGACGAGAGCCTGCCACTATTTTTGCCTTTTTTGGCTTCTTTCAGTTCGGCCAGCGATGCGGTCAACGACCGACGGGCCAAATCGAGTTGGTTGTTTTTCAGCTGTACCATACCCAACATCGAATGACCAATCGAGCGTTCGCCGGGGGTTTTGGCGGTTGTCAACTCCGTGATCATGGTCATAGCTTCGGCATCACGGTTCTGATTGATGAGCAGGGCCGGGTAGCCCATTTTGTTGTAGAACGTTTGCTCCGGGCTAATAGGCCGCTCGGTCTCGTATCGCTCTTTCACCAGGGTTTCGGCTTCACCAATTCGGCCCTGATATTGATAACACAGGGCCAGCAGCGAGATGTTGTGAATGTGGTGCCAATCGTACATCGACTCATATCGCTCCGATTTGTAAAGATTTCGTTCGATATTGTCGGTCTGTTTCATCTGGACTATAGCCTCATCCACGTTGCCGGTTTTCATCAGGTCGTGGGCATACATATGCAGGGCATGGGCGAGGTTAGGAGCCATATCCGCATACACTTTGCCGTGTTCGAGAGCTTTTTGATACTCGGCCTGACCCTCGTAAGAATGAATCAAAAAATGGTGTGCCGACGGATGGTTTGGGAACTTCCTCAACACTTTTTCATAGATCGCGATGCCCGCCTTCGATGAACCCTGCCCGCGCCCCGATGCCTGCCCTTCGTAGGCATTGCCGGCCATGAGCCAAAGTTCGGCATCGGCTGGAAAGCGTTTCAACTGCTCCTTTATGGCCGAACGGTATGCATTGAGCAAGGTTTTATTCTGGAGAGAATCAATGGCTTTCAGCTGCACAAACCGCAACTGCACATGCGCCTGTTCGCGCTCCGAGGCATATTGAGTCAATTTTTGGGCCATTTCGGCAGCATCGCGGGCGGCTTTGCTGTCGTCTAATTGTGTGAAAACCCGACTCAGGCCAACATGAGCCATCACCATCGTCGAATCATTGCGCAGGGCCTCGTGAAACGAGCGGGCGGCTTCCACCAGTGCGTAGCCGTGCAGATAGCCCATGCCCTGTTCAAAATAGGCCTGTGCTTTCCCGTTTTTGGTGGAGGTAGGGGTAAGAAACTGCCCAACATTGGGTCGTAATGCCACTGCTTGCGTGAGCAACGTATGGGGAACACCGCCCACGTGCGAAAGGCCACAGACCGGAATCGCCGATAGCTCAGGCTTATCAAACACGGGTGCCGTGGTCGATTCTGTTAAATTTATGCTTTTAATCAGAGCGGCAAGGAGCAGCACAGGTAACAATGAAAATAAATAGACGGGCTTCATAAAGGTTCTGATTGAATCCAGAGGTAATATACTAACAACTTGACAAACAGTCAACTAATTAATTTTATTTTTCGTAACCGGTTTATTTATCCGCTCTCCCACCGGTATTCAGTTCATTCTATATCCTTAGATTAACAAGGAATTGTTTACCAGTAAAATGACTAAATTAATAATAATTAATATCAATTAAAGACAAAACGGCATTAAGTTTATGGAAATTATAGTCTAAAGCTGAAATCCAAGTATAATGAACTTAAAACTCTATGTAACTCTTTGGTTCTTTACCTGCTTATTGATCGCCAGTTTTTCTTCATCATTTGCCCAGACAAACTCGGTTCAGACCCCACTCAACGCTACTCCGCGACAGGCTTTTACACCTACTCCGCAATCGGTCAGGGGCTACTGGAACATCGATGTCGTAGGCGACTTTACACTGCCCCCTACCAAATCAATCACCTTTAGTGGGGCCGGCAGAAACCTACACGTTAACCAGGACTGGAGCAAGCTTTTCCGACGGGGTTTTTCGTCTATCGACCGCTCCCGAATGACGATTGAAGAAGTAAACAGCGAACCGAATCGCCCGGCCAACTGGACCAGTCGATTGTCTTTTCAGCAACGGGCACTGGTTCTCTACCAGGACTATCTGGCGTTACCACCGTTTAATCTTCCCTGGGCCAGAAACAGTGCGTTTGCATCCAGCACCTTCTTTGAGCAGCCGTCGGGGTCGGGCACGCCCCGACAAAGTCTTGCCGCAGCCATGGGCGATCTGTCAGCCACCTGTGTCGGCTTCAACGATTGTGCTTCATCAGGTAACCTGAGTTCCTTTAGTAAGATTTTCTTTGATATTGAAAACGAAGGAACCGATGCATCCAACCAACAGGAACACGCCAATCTCTATGTCTATAAGATGTGGGCACTCCGCAAAGCAATCAGTCCCAATACTGAAATTGGCGGCATCGGGCCTACTCCCCATAACAGTCATGGCTACTCCCGTTCCTCGGATTACAGTAACCCCGTTCCTGAGTGGCTGTGGACTATGTCTGCCCAGCAAATTGATGCGACCAACACCAGGGGCAGGGGTATGCCCGATGCAATTGTTGGCAAATCGTTTGGAGAACTGGCCCATTTTCAGATGCCCGGCACCTATTTCCTATCGTCGGATCTGGACTATGCTGCTTCCCACCACGGCGACGAAGACCGCCATTGGCTGGCTAGTATTCTGGGCGAGCAGGAGGTGAACATGAAACTTTCGTCCAAAAAACGCATTGCCTGGCAGTGGTTATTCAATACCCAAAGCACCGATCCTGGTCAATTGAGTCGGGCAGAAGTGCCGGCTCCGCCTGCCGTTGCCGAAGGCATGGCCATTTTCTATTGGTTTACGGGGGCATATGGCACCATTTTCTGGGACGATTGGGGCAGTTTGACCCCCAACGCGCCAGTGGTGCCGGGCCGGGAGAACCTGGACAATAACCGTAATTATAGCTGTTATGAACACTACATACATGGTTTATGGCGGCTGTTCAAGCATCATGGCGACATGTTTAGCGGTGCCGAAAAGTATTTGAACCAAAATACGGAGTGTTCCTACGACGGAGGAACAACCTGGTATCGGATGAACGCCAATGCCCTGAAGCGCAGCCGATTCCCGTTTGCACGAGCCATTGTTAGTGGCGATCAGATTCTGATTGCAGCCAGTCAACCTTATGCACCGGCGGGTAAACAAACACAGATGATGGTCCGGTATGTGGAAGATGGCTATCGGTTTTACACGACAATTAACCTGAGCGGTGACGAGATTTACCTCGGGCGGGCCAGAATGACCACGGGCAACAGTCCGGTTACGCCTTCACTTACAGACGTTGCACCACCACCGCCAACCACGCCAACGGCCTTATTCGCCCGTGTAGCCAGTTATAATTGTAGCACAGGGGCCATCACCCTCGGCTCGACGGGAGGCAACGGTAATGCAGTAGAATACTCAGCCGTGGGCATCACAAGCTGGACTACCAATCCCAATCAGGTAATTGAAGCGGGTCTGCGGTCTGACCCTAAAACCATGACCATTCATATTCGCCAGAATGGGGTGGAAGGCACGTCCTTTGATTTCGACGTGAGAGCCTATTGCTCGGGCAACACCGGAACTACCAACACGCCCCCCACAGTCGTCAATCCGGTTGGCCCTCGCTCGGCAACGGTGGGCGTGGGCTTCAGTCTGAATGTGGGGAATGTATTCACTGATGCCCAGACTCCAACCCAGTTGCTGCTGTCGGCCAATGGCCTACCCGCAGGACTCAATTTGTCGGGCAACACGATCACCGGAATACCGTCAGTAGCGGGTGTCAGCACGGTCACATTGATGACTACTGACCCAGGCGGCCTGGCCACAACCACTACGTTTCAGATTACTACAAACC
Organism: Cytophagales bacterium; assembly: GCA_031411995.1. Lineage (GTDB taxonomy): Bacteria > Bacteroidota > Bacteroidia > Cytophagales > Spirosomataceae > Rudanella. The sequence goes on along the minus strand of JANOCD010000111.1, from coordinate 24,397 downwards.
TGGCTACCGTCACAAATCCACCACCCACCACGGGAGGGCAGTTGGCCGCCCGGGTAGCCAGCTATAATTGCAGTACAGGAGCCCTGACGCTCGGCTCAACAGGAGGCAACGGGGCCACGGTGGAATATTTCGCCATTGGCATTACGGGCTGGACAACCAACACCAATCAGATGATTGAAGCGGGCCTGCGGTCTGACCCTAAAACCATGATTATTCGCATCCGCCAGAATGGGGTGGAAGGCACGGCTTTTGATTTCGACGTGAGAGCCTATTGCTCGGGCAACACCGGAACTACCAACACGCCCCCCGCAGTCGTCAATCCGGTTGGCCCTCGCTCGGCAACTGTGGGCGTGGGCTTCAGTCTGAATGTGGGGAATGTATTCACTGATGCCCAGACTCCAACCCAGTTGCTGCTGTCGGCCAATGGCCTACCGGCAGGACTCAATTTGTCGGGCAACACCCTTAGTGGAACACCAGCCAATGCAGGAGTTAGCACGGTCACATTGATGGCCACCGATCCGGGAGGACTCGCTACGACCACCACGTTTCAGATTACCAGTAGCCAGGCCAGCGTTCCGGTCACACCACCAACCAACACGGCCCCCACAGTAGTAAATGCAATCAATCCACAATCGGCGACGGTGGGAACTGGTTACACGCTACCTGTTGGCTCCGTCTTCACCGATTCGCAAACGCCCGGCCAACTATCGCTGTCGGCCAGCGGCTTACCGCAGGGTCTGAGCCTGAATGGGGCAGTTATTACGGGTACACCTTCAATGACCGGATCGAGTACGATAACGCTCAGAGCTACTGATCCGGGAGGACTTTCGGTTGCCACCAGTTTTCAATTAGTAGTTAATTCCATTCCGGTTACGACTCCCCCACCACCTGTCAATTCGTCAACCTGTGGCAGCCCGGCCAATACGCTGGGGCAACCTCTCCAGGTTGTGGGGGTTGCCAGCGTGAATTGTCAGAATGGTACCTTCCGAGTGATCACCAGCGGTGGCAATGGCAGTTCCATTAGCTATGCGAATATTGTAGGCTTGAACAATGCAGACCCTTCCAACTGTCTTCGAGTGCTTGACAATTCTGATTTGATCTGGGCCGTTAACAACCCCGGATCAGACATTGGGGCTTTCCAGCTCCGGGTGTCGCAGAACGGCCAAAACAGTGGCAACTTCAGTTTCAACTTCAAGCAATATTGCACGGGCGTGGCGCGGGTAGCCAGTGAAGGAACCTCTGAACTGGAGGTAACCATATTGGGCAACCCAACCAATGCCGAAGTGGTTGACGTTGAAGTTCAGGGTGGGAATGGTGAACCAATGACTTTCCGGGTCATATCGGCACTGGGTAAACTGATTGGTCAACAGGAAACAGACGCAACCGGGCAAGTTGTTCGTCAGCGATTGCCATTGGCCAATTCGGCAGGGGTATATCTGTTACAGGTAAGTACGCCCACCCGAAGCAAAACAGTGAAATTGGTGCGGCACTAATTGTTCCCATCGTAAATAGTAAAAAAAGCCCCTCGTAATCAACGAGGGGCTTTTTTTACTATTTTTTAGTTTCCGCTGAACTAACGACTGCTGCCATAGGCGAGTGTTAATCTGCGATCAAATAGGGGAATTTCACGCTATCAAAAAGGGTATTTTTCCCGTTGCATCAATTCCATAGACATACAACCTTTGTCTGCTCATGCTAAACACATACAATCATGGCTGCAGACTTAAATTTGTTGATTCCTGAATTCAGGGGGCAGGCAATTACCCTGCTCCAAAACTGCCGGAACCGAGGCATTGAAATGCGCCCCAACGAAGGGTTACGAACGCCTTTCGTTCAGGCTAAATACTGGCGGCAATCCAGAACCCGCGAGGTAATAGACCGAAAGATTAACGAGTTCAGAAACAACGGCGCGACCTTTCTGGCCCATTGCTTAGAAAGCGTTGGGCCGCAACACGGTGAACCCGTTACCAATGCCCTCCCCGGTTTCTCGTGGCACCAGTGGGGCGAAGCACTCGACTGCTTTTGGGTCGTCAATGGGAATGCTGTTTGGGACTTAAACAAGGTAGTACACGGCCAGAATGGTTTCATGGTGTATGCCGACGAAGCCAAGAAACTGGGCTTGGAAGCCGGTCTTTTCTGGACAAGCATTGTCGATGGGCCGCACGTGCAGTTACAGAAAGCCTCCAATCCTTCGAGGCTGCATACGCTGATAGAGATTGATCAGATTATGCAGGAGCGGTTTGGATAAAATTTTTTCAGGGCTGTTTCAGCAACGTTTCAATCGTCATTACCTGGCCATTTTTAATCACCTGTTGCACGTTCAGGGCATCGCGGATGTTGGCCAACGGGTCGCCTTGAACAATCACGAGGTCGGCTAGTTTGCCGGGTTCTATGGATCCCAGATCGTTACTGACTCCCACTGTTTCGGCGGCCCAGATGGTAGCTGAGCGGAGAGCCTGGTAAGGGGTCAGGCCCGCATCCACAAACGATTGCAACTCCGTGTGCAGGCTGTAGCCATAAGGCACAAACGGGCTGTCGGTGCCGGTGGTGACATGTGCCCCGGCATCAATCAAGGCTTTTATTCCCTTTTGCAGGTTGCCGAAATTAGTCAGGTAGCCGGGGTTAATCTTGGAAATTTGGGCGGTACTGGCTTGCAGGGCGTTGGTGTAGTCTTCGGAATAAAACGCTTTGTACTGCCGGTTTTCGTAGAATTTCGGGTCTTTACTGGCCATCACATAAAAGCCCCCCTGCAACGAAGCCGTGGGCGTGATGTTCATACCCGATTTCGCAATCAGTTGAATCACATCCTGATAGCTCCGGTTCATGGCCGTGATCTTGGGCGAATATCCCCGCCGACTCGTGCCACCGATATGTTCCACTGCGTCCACATCGTAGCGCATGGCCGGGAAAATCTCGTGCGATGAAACGGGAATTCCGTTGGCATGAGCAAAAGCCGTGATGCGCTGCTGCATGGCATCGGGCATTCGAACGTAGGTTTTGATGAGGTCGTAGCCCAGGCGAACGGCGCGGTTCAGTTCGCGGTCGAGTTGCTCGTCGGAGTTGATGCTGGTGGCAGCTCCGTAATAAATCCGGGTGCCATCAGTGAGGCCCCCCGTGAAAAACTGCCGGGGGCCGGTCCGCATACCTGCCGCCCACGATTCTTTGCGTTCGAGCGCGTCGTAGGGATCGGCACCGGGTTCGCGGATGGAGGTGATGCCGTAGGACAACCACAGCCGCCCGATTTTCTCGCCGGTCATGGAATGCTGGTGCGTGTGCATCTCGAACAGACCCGGTATCACCGTCTTGTCAGAGGCATCAATCAGCGTCCCCGACCGACCAGCCCGGTGTGGCTCAATAGCTTTGATCCGGTTGCCATCTACCAGAATATCAACGTTTTGACGATACGAGTCAGATTTCCCATCGAACAGCCGCCCGGCATGAATCACGGTTTGGCCCGTGGGTTGTTTCGGTTGCCAGGTTAGCTCCATCGGGATAATTTCGGCACGGGAGTCAGCCACCGAAACCTGCTTCAACACATCGGTAGCGAGGTAGAGCAGGCTTTTGGAGTCGCCCGTCCAAGTCGGCACTTCGGCCTGTTCGGTGGTGAGTTGGCGGGGTTTGCCGGTCGGTGTGCCATCGGGCGAAACCGTCGTTACCCATAACAGGCCATCCAGTATATACGCCATCTGCGACCCATCGGGCGACCAAACCGGGCCGTTTTTGCTGCGGGTGCCGAGGCTATGACCCGGCGCAGGCGATACATACCGGTCGTTTTTGCCATCCAGCGACAGCAACAACACCTCGCTCACGCCCTCACGATACCGCGACGAGTAGGGGTGCAAAGCCGACAACGCCAGCGTTTTGCCATCGGGCGACCAACTCACCTGACTCGGCACAAATATAGCTTCGTGAATCTTTTTGGTTTTGGGGGCCGACACGTCCGCCGTGTAGGTCACATCGGCGGTGTAAAGCGTACTGCGCCCCCAGGCATTGCGGGGATCACCCTGGTAAAAGGCGACTTTGGTGCCATCGGGCGAAAACGTCGGGAAGTTCAGGTCTTCGGGCATATCCACCAACAGTTTATCCTGCCCCGTTTTGAGATCGCGAATCCAGACATCCATGTTCCCGTTCCGATCCGACATATACACCAGTTTCGTGCCGTCAGGCGACCAGTTTGGTTCCACGTCCATTGCGGGCCCATTGGTCAGTGCTTTGGGGGTTTTATTGCCTTCGGTAAGCACCCACAAATCGCCGAGGGCAGCAAACGCAATCTGCTTGCCATCAGGCGAAATCACCGGTCCTTTAATGCCCTGCACTGATTGAGGTTTGCCACTATCAAAATCGTATTTTTTGCGTTTGTATGCATTGCGGGCTAACGAAATCAAGGCCTGGAACGGAATTGTCTGTGCGGTTGTGCTGCCCATTTTCCGGCGTTTCAACAGTCCGTCTGCCGTGTACAAATACTCCTCAGCCGAGAGCCAGCTTACCCGAAACGGAAACACATCTTCGGCTGCTTCGGTCAGGGATGTCATCTTCCCATCGGCCAGCACAACCACCTCCAACCCACTCTGCGACTTGGTTAATGTATTGTAAAACAGTATTTTGCCATCGGGTTGCCAATTCGGCCCGGCGACTTTGGCTTTTGGAGCCGCCACCAGTTTTTCAGCTTGGCCTTGAGAAATTACATACACCCCCGGCGCGTCGGTGCGGTCGGAAACGTAGGAAATTTGCGACCCGTCAGGCGAAAACGTCGGGTTGAAATCGTTGCCCGAATCAGTCGTGATCTGGGTCAGTTTGCCATCGGCCACGGTCAATTGCCAGATGTCGTAATTGCCGCTCCGGTCGGAGGCAAACACAATCCGCTTGCCATCGGGCGACCAGTGCGGTTCGCGGTCGTCTTGTAAACCAGTGGTAAGCTGACGGGGTTTACCGCCGTTTTTGCCCACCGTCCAGAGGTGATAACGCCCATCCCAAAAAGCATGAAACGCAATCACGCTCCCATCGGGCGACCAGCTTGGTTGTCGGCAATCGCCCAGCGGGTCCGTGACGGGTCGGGCCACTCCCCCACCCACCGGCACCACCCAAATGGTGCCCTGCAAATCCATCGCGATCAATTTTTTGTCGGGCGAAAGGTCAGCCGCCATATTGGTGCCTTCCGTCACGGTCACGCGGATCGAATCGGCGGTGTTGGCGCGAGACAGGAGTGGGAAAAAGAAAAGGAAAAGGAGGTTTTTCATGTTGGTTGATTGGGGATCACTTATTCACGGGCGTTACCACAAAGATACCTGGCACGGGGCACGGTGCGCTGGCATTGGAGAAAACGTCAATACATAGCTAGCGAATTCGTAAAAGCAGTCTTTTTAACCCTATCGAATTAATTTCAGGAAAAATACTCTTTTTTAGGCACAAAATAACCACTGGATAATTACATTTGACGCTTAATAAATTTACATCCCTTTGTTCAAGAGTTTATAACAATTTTTCTTATGCGAAGAATTCTACCGTTCATTGGTGTACTTATTTCGTTCACAATCAATGCCTTTGCCCAATCGAACCCGCAGGTTATGATGCAGGGCTGGTATTGGGATTACCCAAAAACCGCCAATAATTTTAGCTGGGCCGACACGCTTCGGCTAAAAGCACAGGCCCTTCGCGACGCAGGCGTGACCCATATGTGGTTTCCGCCCCACACAGTAGCCAGTTTTGGCACGAACTCCAACGGCTACGACCCCAAAGATTTGTTCATTGGTAACCAAACAACCGGCCTTGGTACGCGCCCCAATCTGGATGCTATGCTTAGTTCGTTTACGGCGGTGGGCATTAAAGCGGTAGCCGACATGATCTACAATCACCGCGACGGAGGCCGCCCGGAGGTAAATGCGCCGGTGAAGAATTATGTTACAAATTTTAGTACGTACAAAGGGCAAAACAGCGGTGCCAATCCGTTCCCCTCCGACCGGATGCGGATGGCATTGCCCGTAACAGCGGCCGGAATCGGAGCGTCCCGAACGTTCTACATAAAGGTCAGTTCGGCAACAGGACAATATGGCGGCAAAGCCTATCAGGCCTTTTTCTGGACAAGCAAACGGGGTGCAACCGTCAACGCAACCATCAACGAAACCAAACCCAATGGCGGTGGCGATTGTAGCCAGCCTTCGCAGGCTGGCACACTGAATCAGGCCATCAATTCAGGCATTCCTTCGTCGGGATGCGGAACGGTTGAATTTGCCATCACGGTTAACGCGGCAGATATCAACGCGGTCGACTCGCTGTATATGTCATTTATCAACCCCAACGGAAACTACGGCGATCAACGGGTGTATGGCATCTGGAACGGTAGTTCCGATGTAGCCAGTCAGCTTCTCTACCAGACCTACACCGATTTCACCAATATGCCCTCAGCACCAACGGGAACCATTACCATTGGCGGCAGTCCGGTAAATGTCAACGGCAATTACAATAACTTTAAACCCAACAACAACAACGCAACGGGTGGGTATCTGCTATCGAACTCCTGGGACGATATGCAGTTTTTCTACGACTACGATCAGGTCTTGAACTCGGGCGATAATAACGCGGCCCGATTAACGACTACGAACCTGCTTAACAACTGGACGTACTGGAACTACGAAACATTGGGTGTGCGAGGCCTTCGGATGGATGCTGTCAAGAATTTCTCGCCGTTTTATGTCACGCAGTTACTGAACAACATGCACAGTACAGGCCGCTCGGCGGGCTTAGACATGGTGGTGGGTGAGTTCTGGGACAGTTCAACGAACATCCGAAATTGGTTGTCGTCGGTGCGAACAGGCCTGAATTCAGGGGCACCAAACCCACGGGCATTTGACTTTCCGCTGCGCTATGCCCTGCGCGATGCCTGCGACGACCCCGGCAACAACGTGCGAAACGTTATTTTCAACAGCCTCAACCGAGCGGGAGAAGCAGGTTTCAACGTCGTTACGTTTGTTAATAACCACGACTTTCGCGACAATTCAGGGGGTAACTCGCTAACCCAAAATAACCGAAATCTGGCCTATGCCTACATCCTGACAAATAATCAGTTGGGAACACCCACCATTTTCTACCCCGATTACTATGGATACCCAGCAGCATCTGGCGGTCAATTTGACTATCACCCCACAACGGCCACGAACCGGCGGGGACACCAGTCCGAAATTGATCGGTTGCTGAAAGTATCCCGGCGTTTTATTACAGGATCGGCAGCGGTGAGTTACCTCAACGATTATGGTGGCGCGGGCAATGGCCCGTCAGCCCCCACCAATTTCCTGTCAGGTTCTGCTAATAAATTGTTGCTATATCAGTTGAGCAGCGTTAGCGCGGTTGGGGGTAAAGATGTTATCGTGGCTATCAACTTCGACAGTAACCCCATACGGGTCGATCATAATATCGCTATACAGAACGGTATTACCACAGGCACTCGCTTTGGCGATGTGTTGGGCCGGTCAAATTTCCCATTTGCCCAGGTCGATAACCAAAACCGGATTTTTATCGACCTGCCCGCCAAAAGCTATTCTGTTTGGGTTCGGGACGCTGTCCCTCTGTCGATTACGCTGGGCAGTACCACCGTTTGCACGGGACAATCCAGTACCCTCACGGCCAGTATCACAGGCGGCAACGGGCCGTTTAGCTACTCCTTCTCGGCGGGAGCTACGGCCATTCCGGGCAGCACAAGTTTGGCCTCTGTAACAGCCGCCGGGCCATATTCCGTTACCGTTACAGATGATTTCGGAGTATCCGTAACAGCCACGGTGAGCAGCACGTTTAACCCGCTCCCCACCATTTCAATAGCTCCCTCGGCCACTGCCGTTTGCGCGGGTTCATTTCTGACGTTGACAGCCAGTGGAGCCAACACCTATACCTGGACACCAAGCAACACTATTGGTGCTTCACTGACAGTATCTCCTTCTTCAACAACAACATACACAGTGACAGGGTCCAGTATTGGCGGTTGCACGGCCACTGCTCAGGTCAGTGTCACGGTCAATGCGTTGCCTGTTTTGGGTACTGTTGCCTCCACCAGCGTGGGCTGTTTTGGCGGGACGGGCGGCTTCACCGTTTCGGCTTCTAACGGAACAGTTCCGTACACCTTCTCGCTCAATTCGGGCACCAGCAATCAGACAGGTGTGTTCAGTGGCTTATCGGCGGGTTCCTACACGGTTAGCCTGAGCGGTGCCAACAGTTGCTCGGCGGCATCTACCACGGTAGTTCCGATCAACCAGCCAGCATCAGCCTTAACCAGTTCGCTGTCTCCCTCGTCCACAGCCGTTTGCGGGTCGGTGAGTGTGACCTTGACAGGCAGTGCGTCGGGCGGCACGGGGCCATATCAATATAATTTCGGCGGTGGCTCGTCGGCCACCAGCACCAGTGTGGTAACGTCGGCTTTGGGTAGTAATGTCTACTCGCTGACGGTGACCGATGCCAACGGCTGCACCGCCGTTTCAACCACGAGTGTGCAGGGCAACAGTATCCCAACGGTGAACATTGCTCCCATGAGCGGCACACTTACCTGTGCCAATCCCGGCCTGACGCTGACCGCATCGGGTTCGGGAACAACGTATTTATGGTTGGATGGCACGACCGGAGCCAGCCTGAGCGTGAACGCCCCCGGCACCTACACCGTGACAACAAAGGATGCCAACGGTTGCACAGCCTCAACCACGGCCACCGTAGTGAGCGAAACAGCCCTGCCGACAACAACCCTTGAAGCATCGGCCACACTGACCTGCGCACAAACGAGCGTGACACTCACCGCAACGGGAGGTGCTTCGTACACCCTCAGCGATGGACAAAACAACACGAGCGGAGTATTTGCGGTTACTGCCAGCGGCCCCTACACCGTAACGGTGACGAGTGCAAACGGTTGTTCAAACACGGCCACAACAACGGTCGTGAGCGATACGGCCGCACCAACGGTAACGCTTAGCCCCTCGGCAATAGCCGTTTGCGCGGGTTCGTCGGTAACGCTGACGGCCATAGGGGCAGCTACTTATGCCTGGATGCCGGGCAACAGCACGGGTTCATCGCTGACGGTTTTACCCTCAGTCACGACTAATTATACCGTCACCGGCACCAATGCCAACGGTTGCACGGCCACGACTCAGGCCAGTGTTACGGTCAACAGCGTCCCCACGGCCACGCTCACACCGACCTCGGCCACGCTCACCTGCGCTCAGCCAAGCGTGACGCTCACTGCGGGGGGAGGCACGAGTTACAGCTTCTCAACGGGTCAAAATGGAACTACTAACACGCTGTCTGTCAGCACTTCCGGCACTTATTCCGTCGTAGTCGCGAACGCTTCGGGCTGTACGGCTTCAGCCTCTGCAAGCGTTGCGAGCGACAATGCATTGCCGACAGTGAGCATTTCACCCACGAGCGGCACGCTTACCTGCACTATTACCAGTCTGACGCTGACTGCTTCGGGTTCAGGGACAACGTATTCATGGACGGGGGGCACCACCGGAGCCAGCCTAAACGTGAATGCGCCCGGCACCTATACTGTAACAACAACGAGTGCCAACGGTTGCACCAACACTGCGACGGCAACAGTTATGAGTGATACGGCCGTGCCAACGGTGGAGATCACCCCCACCAGCACCACCTTCTGTGGGTCGTTGGTACTCACGGCATCAGGAACAGGCTTCACTGGTTTACTTTGGAATACAGGTGCCATCACTTCGAGCATTACCGTAACGGCTACCGGCCCGTATAGTGTTACGGCCACGGGAACCAACGGCTGCACCGCCACAGCCACCAACTCGCCCACTGCCGTTGCTGGCGGGCTGAGTTTAGGGCCGGTAGCAAGCAGCTCATCGGTTTGTGAGGGTAGCCTGGTTCTAGTGCCCGTTGTGGTGACGGGTGGAGCCTCAACCCTCCAGTGGTATCAGAATGGGCCGTCCGGGGTTCCAGGACTAGTTTCGGGGCAAACGTCAGCTACGCTAACGCTGAGTCCGGTACAGGCCAATCAGTCAGGCAGCTATGTGCTGGTTGCCACGGGCGGCTGCGGAAGCGCAACCTCAACTGCCTTCAACCTGACAGTAGGGGCTATTACGCCATCCGTTGTGATTACCTTCCCGAACGGCTCCACCGTTGTGGTGAACGGCCTTGTTCCGACCATCACGATTCCGGCGGGCAGCAACCCGACCATGCAGGTAAGCGGAGGCAATCAGTATGAGCGAATGGCACTCATCGACCGAATCAATGGCTACGAACTTCGGCAGGTGGACAACAATGCCAATGGCATTTTCCCCATTACCCGCCCGGGTTTGTTTAGGCTAACAATCACGGGACCAACGGGTTGCCAGAAAACAGTAGAGGGCATCGTCCAATTCCAACCCTAAAGTGAAAGAGCGTAAGAGTGCCTCCGGTTACAGTTATGCGTCAGCCGGAATGCTGGACCACGCTCTTTCACTCTTTCAGTCTGCGCCAATTGTCCAGGATCACCGCCGTGGCAATGCCCACATTGAGTGATTCGGCCTCACCGAAGCGGGGAATGGTGATTTGTTGCGTGACGAACGAATGAAGTTCCGAACGGATTCCATTGGCTTCGTTGCCCATGATGAGATAACCGCCTGCCGGGTCAAAAGGCAGTGTATGTACGTTCTGACCGCCCAGGAAAGCCCCGTAAACGGGCATCCGGGCGGTCTTTTGTTGAAGATAGTCGACCAAATCGGTACAGTACCAACGTACCCGCGTGAACGAGCCTTTGCTAGCCGAAATCACTTTGGGGTTATAGACTTCAGCAGTTGTTTCGGAGCAAATAACTTTGGTGATGCCATACCAGTCGGCGATGCGGAGAATGGTGCCGAGATTGCCGGGGTCGCGGATGTCATCTAAAATCAAGACAATTTCGTGGGGTTCGGCTAATAGGGGGCGGTTTTCCGACGTTTTCACCACAGCGAGGGCGGCATTGTTGCTTTCGAGGGTGCCGATGCGGGTTAATTCATCTGCCGACACGATTTCGACGGGTGTTCGTTGGTGGTCTGCCCCTAAGACGTTTTCTTTGTAGAAGGCTTCGGTCGCCAGCACTTGCTCGACCTGAAAATCGGACGCTAACACCTCCTGCACACTTTTGGCCCCTTCGACCAGAAACTGACCGTGCTCCTGCCGGAACTTCTTCTGATGCAACGACCGGATAAACTGCGAACGACTTTTGGAAAGCATAAAATTAAATAATGACCGGGTCGCCGGTGCGATGCGTAATGATGAATGATGAATGTAAAATAAACGGGAGGAGAGTTAATTTCCATAACTCAGTTTTGGTTAGGCGACAAATTTGGCGTTCGCTGGCATTCATCATTACGCATTACGCATTCATCATTTTTTTGTCCGGTTGCTACACCTCCCGTACTAACGACTACCTCTTATATACGAACAGCATTCGGGGCAATCAGGTTGTTTCGAGCGACGAATTGGAAGGGCTGATTCCCCAAAAACCCAACCGCCGAATTCTGCGAACGCCTTTGACTCCCGCCCTCTGGATCTATCAGGCAGCTTCCAGAGGCTACAATCGCGACTCGGCCATTAACCAACTGGCGGCCAAAACTACCGAATTCGAGCGAAAAAGCGAGATGCTGTCCGATGACCCCAAAGCACTCAAAAAACTGAACCGACGCTTTAACAGGGAAGCCCGCAAACTCCGGCGAGCTGCCGAAGAAGGCAACTGGTGGATGCGGAACCTCGGCGAAGCCCCCATTTATTATTATCCCCGAGATGCCCAGGCCAATGCCGCCAAAATGCAGGTTTATCTGCGCCGAACAAAGGGTTTTTTCCGAGCTACTGTGGGTTATTCTGTTGATACCCTGATTGATGGACGGGTGCGGGTCAATTATTTGGTCAATGAAGAAATACCCTACATACTTCGGTCCATTACCTATGAAATTGCCGACCCTGCCATTCAAACCCTGGTAGACAGCAAAAAGGCCGACACATTTCTGCGTGTTGGCGACCGCTTCGACGGGGAGAAGGTGGAAAGCGAACGCACCCGAATTGAGGAACTCCTGCGAAATAATGGCTACTATGAATTTAGCCGCGACTATATTCGGCCCCGCTCCGTGCAGGATACCACCACCAGAGTTCCTGCCGATACGCTGAGTAGCTCCATTGACTTCACCATCCGTATTCTGAATCCGCCCCGTCAAACGGCCCACCCCGTTTATCGGATTGGCGATGTGAAAGTGACGATTGCCCCAAGCCCCGTTCAGACTGAAACCAACCAGACCATTATTCCAACAGATACCAGCGTGACCAATGGTATCACCTATTTTTATAGTGGCCGGCGGTATGCTCCCAGACTTTTAGACAGTAAAATTCGGCTCCGGCCCAATGATCTGTATAGTGTCAGTAACTACAATTTGACCCAACGACAACTGTTTTTGCTGAACCAGTTCAAGTTTGTCAACATCAATTTTGTTGACACGACTGCCCGGCGGCTTCGCACCGAAATTCGGGCCATTCCCCTCGAAAAATACGAGATCACCACCGAGGGCGGGCTGTTTGTGTTGTACCAGGGGCAAGGCTATCCCGGCCCGTTTGGCAACGTTTCGTTTCGGGTGCGGAACCTGTTCGGGGGATTAGAAACGTTCGAAACGAACCTGAGGGCAGGTCTTGAAGCCCAAACAGGTTTTGCCGACACCGAGGGAACAAGCCTGAAAGATGTTTATTTGGCTCAGGAATTGGGTCTGACTACTTCGCTGATTTTCCCCCAAATTCTTTTTCCTGGCCGTATTCGATTTACATTCAACGACTTGAACCCAAAAACCCAAATCAGTTTAGGGTACAACTACACCAATCGACCCGATTTTTTGCGGCAAACCTTCCGTTCAACGCTTTCGTATAACTGGCAAAAACTGCCCAAACACCAGTATTCGTTCTTTCTGGGCGACATCAACCTAATCAACTCCAGTTTTGACGGGGGCAAAACTCCGACTCTTCGCAAACAATTCGAACAACTGCTGAAGGCAAACCAAGCCTTAACAGGAAACCAAACACTCTACAACAGTTTTCTGCCCTCGTTTGCCTCCAACATGAGTTTTGCCTACACCTACAACACAAACGTGTTTGGGCAAAACCGACGAGCCAATTTTTTCCGGGTCGCGCTGGAGTCCGGCGGCACTACGCTCAATTTCCTGAGAGATACCACCGTCCGAAAACTCATCAGTTCAACAGGTTTGCAGTTTTTCAAGTACCTTCGGTTCAGTGCCGATTACCGCCACTATATTCCGCTTCGGCCCCGCACAACGCTGGCCTTTCGAGTGAATGCCGGCTTGCTCTATAGCTATGGCCCCGATGGATCGGCTCCCTACGAAAAGTATTTCTTTGCAGGGGGAAGCAACAGTCTCCGCGCCTGGCGACCCCGCCGATTAGGCCCGGGGTCAGCCTTTCCCCGAGTCAGTAGCACAAATCGACTCTCCCCTCAATTCCTAACCGACCCTCGCGACCGAACCCTAAAATTACCCCAGTATGATTACACCTTTGAGCAACCCGGCGATTTTCTGCTCGAAGGTTCGGCAGAACTCCGGGGCCGACTGTTCCACTTCGGAGCCGATTTCAACGGCGCACTCTTCATCGACGCGGGCAACGTCTGGACACTCCGCAACGACCCCGCCCGCACTGGCGACCTCCTTCAACTTTCCAAACTGATACCCGATATTGCCGTGGGTACGGGCGCGGGCCTGCGGGTTGACTTCTCGTTTTTCATTATTCGTTTCGACGCGGGCATCAAAGTCTGGGACCCCGCCCGCAAATACATCCGCGAATCGGACAGTCAGCTTGTTGACGAACGCTTCATCCTACCTCAATTCAGTTTCCGCAAACTCTCACGGGGTCCCAACCCGTTGGTGGTCAACTTCGGCATCGGGTATCCGTTTTAAAAGGCGAAAGAGTGTGAAAGAGTGTGGTGCGGCATTCCGGCTGACGCATAACTATAACCGGAGGCACTCTTTCGCTCTTTCACCCTTCCTGCCACTTTGTCAGGAAATTCCCCCTATCTTCCGTACCTTTGCAGGCTATTTGATTATACTCACACAGCCCCCAATCCCCTGAATGGGGCTGGCAATGGGGACTTTTAGATATTACATTATGGAACGCTTCGCTGAACTGACTATATTACAACCGACTGATAAAGAAGGCATCGACGAACTACGGACCCTGGGCGATGAACCCGTGGAAGGCAAAAAACGCCTGTATATCGAAAGCTATGGTTGCCAAATGAACTTCTCCGACTCGGAGATTGTGGCCGCCGTGATGCGCAATGCCGGGTTTGCCACCACCTCCACCGCCGAAGATGCCGACGTTATTTTTCTGAATACCTGCGCCATCCGCGACAATGCCGAACAGAAGGTGCGCAACCGGCTTGTTCACCTCAATGCGTTCAAAAAACGCAAACCCGAATTGGTGGTCGGACTGCTTGGCTGCATGGCCGAACGCCTGAAAACCAAGCTGTTAGAGGAAGAGCAAATTGTGGATATTGTGGCTGGCCCCGATGCCTACCGCGATATTCCGAAACTGGTGGAGGAAGCTGAATCGGGCCAGAAAGCGGTGAACGTGTTCCTGTCCCGCGAAGAAACCTACGCCGACATTGCCCCGATTCGCCTGAATTCCAACGGCGTAACGGCCTTTATCTCGATCATGCGCGGCTGCGACAACATGTGCAGTTTTTGCGTGGTGCCGTTCACCCGTGGCCGCGAACGCAGCCGCGACCCCCACAGCATTGTCCGCGAAGCCCAACAACTCGTTGCCGACGGCTACCGCGAGGTAACCCTGTTGGGGCAGAATGTGGATAGTTATAAGTGGGAGGCCGTGGGGTTCGCTGACCTCCTCGAAATGGTTGCCCAGGTCAGCCCCGACCTGCGGGTACGGTTCTCTACGTCGCACCCAAAGGATATTACGGACGATGTGTTGCACACCATGGCGAAGTACGACAACATCTGCAACTACATTCACCTGCCCGCCCAAAGCGGCAACAGCCGGGTGTTAAAGCTGATGAACCGGACGTATGACCGGGAGTGGTATCTGGGCAAAATAGACCGGATTCGGGCCATTCTGGGCGACGACTGCGGTATTTCGCACGATATGATTTCGGGATTCTGCTCCGAAACGGAGGAAGAACACCAGGACTCACTAAGCCTGATGGAATACGCCCGGTTCGATTATGGCTATATGTTTGCCTACTCGGAACGCCCCGGCACCCTTGCCGCTAAAAAGTACCCCGACGATATTCCCGAGGCCGTGAAAAAGCGTCGCCTGAGCGAGATCATTGCCCTGCAACAACGCATTTCGCTGGAACGCAACCAACGGCATATCGGGCAGGTGCAACACGTGCTGGTGGAAGGCACGTCCAAACGGTCAGACGAGGAGTTGTTTGGCCGCAACGACCAGAACAAAGTGGTGATTTTCCCACGCGGCACCCACAAAAAAGGCGACTATGTGAATGTGCTGGTCACTGAGTGTTCATCAGCCACGTTGAAAGGAGTCGTTGTTTAAAGAGTTTCTGGTTTCAAATGGTTTCAAGTTTCAAGTGGTTGCGCGGTTTGCTCCAGTGAAACTTGAAACCATTTGAAACCTGAAACCTGAAACTCATTTTTAATGAATCAACAGGAAATCCAGTCCGTTAAACTCCGCTACGGAATTATTGGCAATGCCCCCGCCCTGAACTACGCCATCAATGTGGCGATGCAGGTGGCAGCCACCGACCTCACCGTGCTGATTACGGGCGAGAGTGGTAGCGGTAAAGAGTCATTTTCCAAGATTATCCATAGCCTGAGCGTCCGCAAACACGGGCAATTTATCGCCATCAACTGCGGGGCCATCCCCGAAGGTACCATTGACTCGGAACTGTTTGGCCACGAAAAAGGCTCGTTTACCGGGGCAGTCGATCAGCGCAAAGGCTATTTTGAAACCACCAACGGCGGTACCATTTTCTTAGACGAAATTGGCGAGATGCCGATGGGAACGCAGGCCCGTTTGTTGCGCGTACTCGAAAACGGCGAGTTTATCCGCGTTGGCTCATCCAAAACCCAGAAAACCGATGTTCGGGTGGTGGCTGCCACAAACGTAAATCTGCTTGAAGCAGTCGAAAAAGGGCGTTTTCGGGAAGATTTGTATTACCGCTTGAACACCGTCCCGATTTTTGTACCACCCCTCCGCGAACGCGGCACCGACATTGAGCTGCTCTTTCGCAAATTCACCACCGACTTTGCCGAACGCTACCGGATCAAACCCATTCAGCTTACTGAACCCGCTAAACAATTGCTGCTTCGGTTTCCGTTTCCGGGCAACATTCGGCAGTTGAAAAACTTAGCCGAACAGATTTCGATTCTCGAATCAGAACAAAGCCGCCCCATTGAGCCGGAAGTGCTGTCGCGGTATTTGCCCCAGCCGCAACAACCCCAGCACACAAGCCGAATGCCCATGGTATTTCCGCAGGGTGGCAACGGCAGTGAGAGTTATTCGGAGCGCGAACTGCTCTATAAAGTGCTGTTCGATATGCGCCGGGACATGACCGAGTTGAAGAAACTGGTGGGTGAGATGCTGGGCAATGAACACTACGGTCGGCAAATCTTAAATAATCATAAAGACTTGTTCGAGACGCGCCCCCATGATACCTATGCACCGGCTGATGGGAGTGACGGGGCATTTCGCTCAGACCGCACCGATTCTGATTTGCCGTTTCCAAAACTGCTCCCCCCTCCCGAAACGACCCGTTCTTATGAACCTGTTTCTGATATGGACGATGAGGACCATGCCGTTCAGGAAGCCGTAACGGTAGAGGATATTACGCACGAAACAGAGGAAGACTCGCTGTCGCTGGAGAAGAAAGAAAAGGAAATGATTGTGAAAGCCCTCCGGCGCAACAACAACAAACGAAAGTACGCAGCCCAGGCACTCGGCATATCCGAACGGACGTTGTACAGAAAAATTAAGCAATATGAAATTGATGAAGAATAATGAACAGTTAACAGTATCCCATAAACCATTCTGTTTCAAGACTAGACTGTGGCTTGGTTTACTGTTGACTGTTGGCTGCTCACTGTTCACTGTATCCTGCGGTGTTTATTCCTTCACCGGCACTACCCTCTCGCCGGATTTGAAAACGATCACGGTGAATAACTTCGCGCTGCAAACGGCTGGTGGTCCCACGAACCTTGCCCTGAATTTCAATGAGCGACTCAAAGAATATTACCAGCGATATACGAGCCTGAAAGTGGTGCCCAACAATGGCGATCTGGTACTCGACGGCACCATTACCAACTACGACCTGATTGCCGTGGCTCCGACAGCCTCCGATCAGGCTGCTTTGAACCGCCTACAGATTACGGTGCAGGCCCGTTTTGTGAATAATAAGGACGAGACCAAAAACTTCGAGCAATCGTTCTCGTTCTACCAGGATTTCCCCCAAAACCAGACCCTTACCCAAAACGAATCCCGGCTGGTCCCCAAAATTCTGGATCAGTTGGTGCTTGACATTTTCAACAAGACCGCAGCAGACTGGTAGAGACGCATAGTTGCGTCTCAGGGAGCGTCAGTCCAAACCATCCGGCGGTGAGACGCAAGTATTCGTCTCTACTTGCCACTGACCACAATTTTACCTACTTTCGCCCTATCCTGATCCCCTCTTTTATGCAGTCTGTTGATAAAGAAACCTTTTCGTATTGGGTCACGCATCCCGATGATCTGACTACCACCGATTTGCAGATTTTGCAGGAGAGTTTAGCGCAATTTCCGTATTGCCAGTCGCTCTATACCCTTACGGCCAAAGCGGCTTCCGTACATCGCAAAAGCCAAACCGTTTCCTACACCCGCCTTGCTGCAGCTCATGCATTGAGCCGCTCGGCATTGCGTAAATTAATGGATAACGAGTTTCAGTGGTCCGACAATCTGCTGTCGAAACTCAACGAACTGTCGGCCCGGCAAGTACCCATTCCCGAAGATTATCAGCACGAGAGTTACGCGCTGTTTAAATCGAAGTTGAACAACGGCCTTGTCGATTTGCCCCTGATCCGCATCCCGGAGCCAACCATGCCCGAACTGGTTATTCCGGAACCCGACGACCCGACGCTGTCGGAATCGAACCTGCAACACGACCTGATTCAACACCCCGAAGCGGATGTGCCTGCTCCGTCGCCGATGGAAAGTGCGCGGCAACGACAGATCGAGATTATCGAGAACTTTATCAAGAACGAACCCCGGCTGGCACCCCTCCGCGCCAAGCTCAACGACCCAGTTGAGCAGGTCGATCTGGCCGAGCGGAATCAGCCGGTTGCCGTGGGTCGGGGCGGGTTGGCCACCGAAAGTTTTGCCCGAATCATGCTTAATCAGGGCAAAACAGCCAAGGCCATTGAAATCTATGAACAACTTAGCTTGAAAAATCCTGAGAAAAAAGCGTACTTTGCGGATAAAATCAGCGAGATAAAAGCGGGGAAAGGGTCTTGAGGCACTCTTTTTGTTAGCCTCTTTCTGACTCAAAAACACTAACAGTAATTTCATTTTACATGGTAACGGCAACAATTGTTATTATTTGTATTCTCACCGTATTGCTCATTTTGATCGTTCTGGTTCAGAACTCAAAAGGGGGCGGTTTCGCTGGTGAGTTCGGCGGGTTAGGTTCTACCCAGTTGATGGGCGTAAAAAAAACGACCGACCTGCTTGAGCAAATCACCTGGGGCATCGGCATTGGCGTGATGGTTTTAACCCTGGCGACTTACGTTATGGTAGACAAAACGGCCGTAGCTGGTGGCATCAACAGTGTTAACGTTGATCGCGCTGCTACGCGCGCACTGCCTGGTGCAGCAGCTCCACAAGCACCAGCGGCTGGTCCCGCAGCGGGTACACAGGCTCCGGCACCCGGTGCGGCTGTTCCGGCTACTCAGGGTGCTGGCACACCCGCAACGGTTGCTCCGGCCCCGGCCCCCGCGCCAGCCGCATCTGGTTCAGCTCAGAAGTAACAACGCTTATAGTACAAACAGCAACGGCCCGCAATCTCTCGATTGCGGGCCGTTGCTGTTTGTGTGAAACCCTTTACTCGATCTTCACCGCAAAGCCCGTCTCCTCCACTATCCGCAACCGAATCGAGAGCAGCAGTTGAGCAGCAGAAATGCCCATACCCGATAATTCATCCCGAAAGATCTGTTCTATTTTCTGCAATTGTTTTTCATTTTCGCCCAAAAATTCAATCACTAATTTCCGATTAGGCTGGGCCTTTAATTGCGCTTTCAACGTATTGAATGTGCCGGCCTCAAGGCGGGGACCACGCACAAACTGTTGCGCCAACTGATTGGTAAGCAGAGCCTGATCCCGGTTGACACTATCAGATAAGGTGGTTGTTCGATTCCTTAACAAACACCCATCCAACACCACCAAACCAACTTCACCCTGACACTTGTCGATGTTGTCGCGAACCCCATCGTTGTCGGAATCGGGGCAACCGGCCATGTTAGTGGGGCCGATAATGGTGGGGCATTCGTCGAGGTTGTCAGCCAGGCCATCGGTATCGGTATCGGGGCAACCCTTGAATTTGGCGGGGCCAACTTTATCCGGGCAGGCATCATCTTTGTCTAACACACCATCTTTGTCGGAGTCGGGGCAGCCGTTGGTAGATGCGGGTCCAGCCACATCGGGGCAGGCATCGTCTTTGTCCTGAATGTTGTCATTGTCCGAATCGGGGCAACCTTCGTAGGCCCACTTACCCGACACATCGGGGCAGCGGTCGCGTTTGTCGGATACTTCGTCTCGGTCGCGGTCTTTGGGTCGACGGGCGTTAAACGGAATCGCCAGGCCCGCGTAGATATGCGGTGCCAGTCCGTTGGTAGAGAAAATACCAAGCAGATTATCGGTGCCGCCAACAAAAACCCCCGCTTTAGCATGAATACCAATGGCTACTTTCTGGATCGTCGGATAATAATAAATTGTACCGGCCAGTTCGCCACCCGGCCCTTCGGAGCGGGGGCCAAAGGCAACCACACTCCCCCGGTTCAGTCCGTCGGTGGTGGGCAGAGGTGCATCCGACTGATACACAATGTTTCCGAACCACGACCGACCCAAAAACACATCGAGTTGAACAGACGTTGACCGAGGCAACAGCACCGACGTGGCCCGCGCATCGGCACCCGATGCCAACCCAAACTGGGTAATTAACTGCGACCGGAGTTGTTCAGGGCTTTTGTCCATATAATCGGCCTGTCGCAGGGTGCCACTCCGCCCCGAAGCCGAATAATCAGTCAGTTGATTATAGTCGATCTGACCAATGTCGAGGAACGAAACCCCAATCCTTAACAGATATTTGTTGAGTTCTTCGGCAGCCCGTCGTTTGCCATCCATATGGTAGCGGTAGAACCGTTGCTTGGGTCGATACTCATAGGCCGCGCCCAGATCGAAACCGGTTCCCTGCCCTGCCGGTGTCCCCGCAATCGACTTGCCAAACGAAGCATTCTGAAAAGAGGCAATATCGCTTGCCGTTCCGCTAATGGTGGCCCCGGTATAAGGCAGGCTTGTGGCTGTTCCAGCGGCAAAAGTAGCCTGACTGTTCAAATTGAACCGGGTTAACCCCCGAACCAGTTTGGCCGTTCCGCCAATCTTCAGGTGGTGAGTGGCAATATCCAGCAACGACACCGCATACGTAAACGCATATTCGGTGTAGCCATTGGCTGCCACGTTCAGGTTTTGTTGCCCCGTTGGTGGTGTTTTAAGGGTGCCGTTAATCCAGCGGATCAGATCATAACTCCCCGACAATCCGTAGCCAGCCCGGTAGCGAGTTGTTATAGCCACGGCATGTTTCCGACCAAGTCGCGCCATGATGCCCGGGCCCTGCACCTCTGCCTGACTAACCCCTCGTGGTTCGCCCGCCGAAAACAGTTTAGACCCAAACGGCACCAGGGCCACCGGCAGCGGTTGCCGCGAAAACCCGAAAGCTCCCAGCCCAAAACTAAGCTGAAAACTCAGGCGGGAATCGGCTATTGAACTGGGATTCAAAAAGATACCCTGCGTACCGGCGTAATTGCTCGTTTGGAGCGGAATGAGTGACTGGGCGTTAACAGAAGCCGAAAGGAGTAATCCGAAGAGAAAAAGACTGGGTTGTTTCATTCTACACAATGAGGGTACAGAAACGAAGATACGGCATCCGAAGCCCCATTCGGGAATCAGACACCGTATTAGTCAGGAAACTTAGTTTGCGTAGAGCTTTCAGGCCACTGCCCGCGCAATCAACTGCTGCGCGATGGGGAGCAGCGTTTCTTCTTCTGGGTAAGGCAATGCGCTTTCGAGCCGGTAGGTCGCCGGGTTGGGCAAGTGGGTGTAACGCCGGATCAGGTCGAGCTTGAGGGACTCAAAAGGAGTTGTCAGCCCACGCCGAACCCGGTCAATAAACTGAAACCGAACCAGCCGCCCACCCGGAGCTTCACCCGAATATAGCGTTAAGCTAAACTGGTAAATAGCCGTTTCGTAGCCTCGCCGGAAATGAAGAAACAGGTATCCTTCAGCCGGTTTTATGGGCAACAGACCCACAGGTTCGAGCGTCATGGTGGCAGCAATATCCTGCCATAATTGCTGACCTTCTGTCAGTAGCTGGTTGAAACGTGGCAGGGCGAAATCGATAATGGAGTCCATTTCGGTCATAAACGGGTCGTCCGTTACCTCGGATTTGTACTCGATTCGGGGTGGGGGGCCGCTAATTCCAGACACACGCTTGGGAAAGGCGGAGTTAAGCGTACCTTTGCCCCGCCGAAAATGAAGGCTTGCTTCGTAATGGTTGCGCAGTTCAGGAATGTCGGGACAGAGTTTCTGGTCATCGAATCGTTGCCGAACCGCCTGTAAATAAGCCAAAACGACATATTTTTTGTATTCGGCATCAATCCAGTCCCGTGTCAGCCAGTCAGCTTCTAATGTTTTCATAGTATAGGTGGACTCGTTGTGATGGGATAATTTATGGCATTAACGCCAAAACACCAACTATTGTACGCCATTTTCGGCTCATCTCCATCAAAAACTTACTGCCTTACTCAAAAACACTTCGTTTGACGTGTGAGGCTGAAATTTTGACAGACTGGCTCAACTGGCACAAGATTTGGTGAACGGGCAGTGTCATACACTCAGTGTATAATCTTTTAGTAATAACCTTAATCACATTCCTGTAATGACCACAGCAATGGAAGACGTGAAAGTGAACGTAAAACCACTGGCAGACCGCGTGCTTGTTGAAGCAGCACCCGCAGAAGAGAAAACGGCTTTCGGGATCATCATTCCCGATACCGCCAAAGAAAAACCCCAACGTGGCACCGTAGTAGCCGTTGGCAATGGCAAAAAAGATGAGCCGCTGACAGTTCAGGTAGGCGATACGGTTCTCTACGGCAAATATGCCGGCACAGAGATTACGGTTGAGGGCAAAGAGTATCTCATCATGCGTGAATCCGACATTTTCGCAATCCTGTAAATTGAGTGACTGGTTTTTAGGGGTTGGTGGCTGGTAAAACAACCTCCGTCAGTCCAACTTTATAACTTTTCAACTCTACAACTTTTCAACTTTTTTAAGGAAATGGCTAAGAAAATATTTTTCGATACCGAAGCCCGCGAGAAAATCAAAAAGGGTGTTGACACCCTTGCCGACGCGGTAAAAGTGACACTCGGCCCTAAAGGTCGCAACGTTATTCTTGACAAGAAATTTGGCTCACCCGCCATCACCAAAGACGGTGTGACGGTTGCCAAAGAAATCGAATTGAAAGATGCTATGGAAAACATGGGCGCACAGCTCGTGAAAGAAGTAGCGTCTAAAACGGCTGACTCTGCCGGTGACGGTACGACAACAGCAACCGTTCTGGCCCAGTCGATCTATTCGATTGGTGTGAAAAACGTAGCCGCCGGTGCCAATCCAATGGACCTGAAGCGCGGCATCGAGAAGGCCGTTTCGGCTGTTGTGAAAAACCTTGCCGAGCAGTCACAAACTGTTGGTGATGACTTCAGCAAAATCAAGCAGGTAGCCACCATCTCGGCTAACTACGACGAGGAAATCGGTTCAATGATCGCCGAAGCGATGCAGAAAGTAGGCAAAGAAGGCGTAATCACGGTTGAAGAAGCGCGTGGCACCGAAACGGAAGTGAAAACCGTGGAAGGTATGCAGTTCGACCGGGGCTATTTGTCGCCCTATTTCGTGACGAACACTGAGAAAATGGAAGTTGAACTGGAGCGTCCGTTCATCCTGATTTCGGAGAAGAAAGTATCGTCGATGAAAGAACTGTTGCCGGTTCTGGAGCAGGTGGCCCAAACAGGTCGTCCGTTGCTGATCATCGCCGAAGATGTTGACGGTGAAGCGTTGGCTACACTGGTCGTAAACAAAATCCGGGGTGCTCTGAAAGTGGCCGCTGTGAAAGCCCCAGGCTTTGGCGACCGTCGGAAGGCCATGCTCGAAGATATCGCCGTGTTGACAGGTGGCACCGTGATTGCTGAAGAGCGCGGTTACAAACTCGAAAACGCAACGGCTGATTACCTCGGTCAGTGCGAGAAGATCATCATCGACAAAGACAACACGACAATTGTGAATGGTGTTGGCGAGAAAGAAGAGATCGCGGGTCGTGTGAACCAGATCAAAGCCCAAATCGAGAACACAACGTCAGACTACGACCGGGAGAAACTCCAGGAGCGTTTGGCCAAGTTGTCGGGTGGTGTGGCTATTCTCTACATCGGTGCTGCTACCGAAGTAGAAATGAAAGAGAAGAAAGACCGCGTTGACGATGCTCTGCACGCAACTCGTGCTGCCGTTGAAGAAGGTATCGTAACGGGTGGTGGTATCGCTTATATCCGCGCTATTGCGGCACTCGACGCGATCACGCCCGGCAACGACGACGAGAAAACAGGTATCAACATCATCCGTCAGGCGCTGGAGTCACCTCTCCGCACGATTGTGGCCAACGCTGGTGGCGAAGGTTCGGTTGTGGTGAACAAGGTGAAAGAAGGCGAAGGCGGTTATGGCTACAACGCCAAAACCGACACCTTTGAAGACCTGTTTGCGGCTGGTGTAATCGATCCGAAGAAAGTAAGCCGTTTGGCTCTGGAGAACGCGGCATCTATCGCCGGTCTGCTCCTGACCACGGAATGCCTCATTGCTGACGAACCAGAAGAAGCAGCAGCCGGTGGCGGTCACTCGCACGGCGGTGGCGGCATGGGCGGCATGATGTAATTGTCTGATTTAGAATCGATTTTATAGAACCGCCCTTAGTTGAGAAACTGAGGGCGGTTTTTTGTGGTAAAATTTTAGGCTTAATTCGGGTTTCAAGTTGCTATCAATAGCGTTAACAAGCCAGATAAGGCCAACTGGCCGCGCTTTCTCAGATTATATAGGCACTCAAAGAAGCCTAAATAGTAGGGTAAGTACGTTTGAGAAATGCCCCGGTGA
>JANOCD010000110.1:0-6486 GCA_031411995.1 Cytophagales bacterium | reverse complement strand
ACTGCATCCGACCAATGGAAGGCAGTCGAGTCGGTAACGGCATAGCCGCCAGACGACGAGGAGCCGTGTGAGGTGAAAGTCTCACGCACGGTTCTGAAGACCAGCCGCCGGGGTGACTCGGCGGCTGAGTTTAATTATTTCAGTACACATTGTTGCTGACACATCCTGAAAGGCACTGATAGTAGCTCGCGGAATGGGTAGGTCAACCGGTATAACCCTGACCGATGAATACGCCCCGCGAATTTTGTAACAGGGTGTACTTTTAACCAATTGCCAATTTTACTTACAAACATTTCTGTTTATTTTGGCCGATTGTTTCCGGTCATATGCGCCTTGTCTTCTTACTTCTTTGTCTATTCTCTTCGTCCCTTTTGGCTCAACCCGTTGCCAAAGGCTGGCAGGAATTGACCATCTCCGATGGCTTGTCGCAGGGCATGATCTACGATCTCAAACAGGATCGGAAAGGGTTTATCTGGGTGGCTACCAAAGATGGACTGAACCGGTATGATGGCCATAACTTTACCGTTTTTACGCACGATCCTTACAATGAATATAGCCTTTCCAGCGACGATTGTTCGGCGTTATTAATTGATCGAAAGGGACGGCTCTGGGTGGGAACACTTAGTCAGGGGCTAAATCTGTACGACGATAAAACACAGCGGTTTTACCACATTGCGATTAGTGACCAGTCGGTAGCCAATGCCAATAATTACGAAATAAGGGTGCTCGAAGAAGATCCCGATGGTAATATCTGGATAGGCACCAGTGTAGGTAAACCATTTAAAGTTAAGTTGCCAGCCTCCCTCCAGCAGGGTTTCCCTGACAAGGCCGACTTTACCAAACAGGTTCAGGTGACATCGTTACCGCTGCGTAGTGGCAACAGCGACCAGCCCAATTTCTGCTTTAGTTTCCGCGCCAATGGGCAAGCCATTACAGGTACAGAAAATGGCGTGTATTCGTTCAACTGGCGAAATCCCACCTCCATTGCTAAACTGGATCTGGTTGAAAAAGAACCCCTCGCACTTTTTGATGCGTACGAAGATGTCGAGCACGATTTTCTGTTTGTTTCCACGGCCAATAAAATCAACTGTCTGCATCGGGGTAATAAAAAAACAATAGTCTTACCCGCCAACACCCCTGTAGGTTTGCAGATTAGGGCTGTTGATCCTAATACCCTCGCGATCACAAGCGCCAGCCACATTTGGCTCCTCTCACCTACCGAATTAGTCAACAGGGATAGCCTGACCATACGTGATGCATTTGTTGCGCTTCCGCCTAATGTGTACGCCATTGCCAGCCTATTGAAAGACCAAACTGGCGCTATATGGGTGGGTACCAGCGGCTATGGCCTTCGCAAATTCAACCCCCAAATCAAACCGTTTCGGGCTTATCTGCCCAATACAACGCTTACTTATCTGTACGTCGACCGGCAAGATAGAACCTACGTTCGACACGAATTTTCGTACGCGTTGCTCGACAAAGTCAATAACCAGCGGATTCCGTTTTTAAGCAGTAAACTGCCCGAAGCCGATCGACGGCAACGCTACCTGATGCAGGATCGACAGGGCTTTTTCTGGGTATCGAACACAAACTTCCAGACGCATGAAATGGGTTTGTTTAAGTTTAGCACTGATTGGCAGCTGCTCAAAAAATACCCGCTACCCGCTGGCATCACATTGGGATTTGTTGGTAACCAGACCCTTGAGGCCAAAGACGGAACCCTCTGGATTGGCGCTACAAACGGCAAACTGTTACGTTTTAAACCCCAGACAGAGACCTTTCAGATCCTGAGTTATCAATCCTTACTGCCCCAAAGTGGCGCCGAAATCGAAACTTATGCGCTCTTGCAGGAGCCCGATGGAACGCTCTGGATCGGTACGCAGAAGGGCCTTGTCAAAGCCCAAAACCTGCTGACCAAACCCCTCTTTTCGCTCTACAAAAACTCAACCACTGACCGCCAGAGCCTGAGTAACAATTTTGTATCGAGCCTGGCCAATGACCCTCACAACCCCGCCCGGTATCTGTGGGTAGGCACCAAAGGCGGTGGGCTGGAGCGGCTGGATAAACAGACGGGTCGTTTCGATCATTTTACCCAGGCGCAGGGCTTGCCCAACAAGGTAGTCTATGGTATTCTGGTGGATGAGTTTAAGAACCTCTGGCTGAGTACCAACCGCGGACTGGCCCAGTTCAATCCGAAGACCTATAAATTTCGCAACTATACCAAAGCCGACGGACTACAGGACGACGAGTTTAACACCAGTTCCTTTTTTAAATCGGCCACGGGAGAGCTGTTGTTTGGGGGCGTAAATGGGTTGACGGCTTTCCGGGCCTCGGAGGTTTCAGCCCCAGATCCGCAGGTGCCGCTGGTAAACATCATCGGATTGAAAGTCAACAACAAATCCATTGCCGTAGGTGGTCCCGACAAAATTCTGTCACAGGGAATCGAATATACTCAGCAACTGGAGCTGTCGCACGAGCAAAACCTGCTGACGTTTGAATTTGGGGTAATGGATTTCACTAATTCAACCAAGAACCAGTATCGGCACCAGCTCGAAGGAGTCGATGACAGTTGGGTCGATGCGGGCACCAACCGGTTTGCCAATTATACGCACCTGCCCCCTGGCCGCTACCAATTTCAGATGATGGGTTCGGTGGATGGTGAGGTCTGGAGTAAGCCTGTTACGCTACGCATCTGGGTACATCCGCCCTTTTACCGAACCTGGTGGGCATATTTACTGTACATAGTTATTGTACTGGTTTTAGGCTGGCAGTTATACCGATTCCAGACGCAACGACTACTCTTGCAGCAACAAATTAAATTCGAGCAAAAAGAAGCCAGTCGGCTGGCCGAGCTGGATACCCTGAAGACTCAGTTTTTCACCAATATCTCCCATGAGTTCCGTACCCCGCTCACGCTGATTCTGGGGCCGCTGATCGATATGAAACAGCGTTTTCCGGGCGAACAAATCGTGGAGCTGATGGAGCGTAACGGGCAGCGGCTGTTGGGCCTGATCAACCAGCTACTCGATTTGAGCAAACTGGAAGCGGGCCAACTGAAACCGGAACCCCAACCGGGTGATATGTCGGCCTTTTTCCGAACCCTGGCCAGCTCGTTCAGTTCACTGGCCGAAAGCCGTACCATTGACTTCCGTTTCAGTCAAAATGAGCCGGGCATATGGGCTAATTTCGACCGGGACAAGATTGAGAAGATTGTGATCAACCTGCTGGCCAATGCCTTCAAGTTCACGCCTGCCGGCAAGGCCGTAACGATGGAGGTGCTTTACCAGCTACAACAGACCAATAATACCTTAGTCATTACGGTTATGGATGCCGGTATTGGCATTGCCCCGGCGGATCTGGCACACATTTTCGAGCGCTTCTACCAGCGGTCCGCCGACGCAAGGTCCGCCGATGCGCGGTCCGCCGGCGCGGTTGAAGGTCAGGCGAACCGACCATATGAAGGTACGGGCATTGGATTGGCACTGGTTAAAGAACTGGTTGCAGTGCTGGGTGGCACCATTGATGCCCAAAGTACCGAAGGCGTTGGCTCTACATTTACCCTAACCCTTCCGCTGGCGCTCACTACTCCTCCGCTGGTGCCGCCCGCTACCCCTATTATCGACTTAGTGGCTCAACACGTAGCCTCCCAGGGAATGGAATTGCTGGTTGATTCGCCCATTACCCAGGCCCGCCGAACAGACCTTCTGGACACCCTATCGCACGAACAGCAGCCCGCGTTGCCCGACAAGCTGTTGCTGATTATCGACGACAATGCCGACATCAGAACGTACGTGCGGAGTGTTTTTGCCGCTGACTTCCAGATTATCGAAGCGACCGATGGACGAGATGGTCTGGCTAAAGCCACCGAGCTGATGCCCAATATGGTCATTTGTGACCTGATGATGCCCCATCTCGACGGGTTCGGCTTTTGTCGGGCCTTGAAAACTGGGGAAGCCACCAGTCATATTCCGGTGGTGATGCTCACGGCCAAAGCGACTGTTGACGATCGCATTGAAGGCTTCGAACTGGGTGCCGACGACTACCTGACCAAACCCTTCAACCGGGGCGAAATACAGGCCAGAGTTCATAACCTCATTCAACAGCGCGAGCGGCTGAGCCAGTACTTCCGCGAACAACTGGGACTGGCCCAGCCCATTGGGGCGGTGGTGCTGTCGAAAGAGGGGGCCTTTCTGCAAAAAGCCAGGGGTGTTGTTCTGGATCAGCTTACCAACAACAGCTTCGATGTCGAGCAGTTTAGCCAGGCCTTGAGTATGAGTCAGCGGCAGGTAGTGCGTAAACTCAAAGCCCTCACCGACCAGACCGCCGTTGAGTTTATTCGTAACCTGCGTTTGGAGCAAGCTGCCGAAAAGCTCCGGCAGGGAAATGCCAGCGTTGCCGATGTTGCGTATGAGGTGGGTTTCGAGAGTTTGCCCTATTTCACCAAGGTGTTTCAGGAGAAATTTGGGGTGTTACCCTCGGGGTATAGCCATCAGAAGGAGAATAGCCAATAAGTAACTTGAAGTCATAACAAAAATCTTTACAGCCCCCGCTTGGGGCTTTTTTTATGCCCCAAAATGCAAAATGTCCAAAATGAGGAAGTGAATGTCTGAAATGCGCTAACACGAGGGAGGGTAAACACCCTTATTTTGTGGCAGTTGCTCATGCGCCAAAACGTACACAATCATGACATACCTCTACCGTGTTTATCTAAAACTAAATGACCCTGTAGCCCTTATTCGGGATACGCTATTTTCCTTGTTGCGGCACTGGACACGGTTGGGGGGCAGTCTGCTTCTCCTGCTTCTTATTCCGTTTGCCGTGTTGGCTCAGGCACCATTCATTAGCTCGTTTTCGCCCACAAGCGGGCCTATTAACTCCACGTTTACCATCAACGGAGACAATTTTAATGGTACAACCAGCGTACGTTTTGGAGAGATTTCGGCGCCATTCACGATCAACTCAAACACGCAATTGACCGTGACAGTACCCCGAGTGGCTTCAACGCAACTCATCAATGTAACAAACGCCAGTGGTACTGTCCTGACGGCTTCGGTCTTCACGGTGACGCGCATTAACCCTACTCTTTCGTACACCCTGATTACAAGCAACTTTGCCAGTATTGATATAGGTACAGAAGCTGCCCCAACCGTAGTCGATTTCGATCTGGATGGCCGTCTGGATCTGCTGATTGGACGCAACGATGGTACCGTAAGCCGTTACGAACAAACAGCAGCTAATGCCACTACCTTCACTAATTTAGGTAGCCTGAGCGATGCCAACGGTACGATTAACATGGGCGGACGTGTGAGCGTAAGCGTTGTGGATACGGATGGCGATGGACGATTCAATGTGCTCCTGGGGCGGTTCGATGGCCTGGTACATGAATACGAGCAAACAACGGTAAACTCATCAACGCTTGTTTTGGTGACAACGGCCTTTGGGGGCGTGGGGACAACCTCTTATGCTGTGGTGGGTATGACCGACTTCAGTGGCGAAGGCAGACTGGAGTTTCTGACGGGCAAAGGCGATGGAATTGTAGGGTATTTTGCTCAAAATGCGGTAAACAGCTCTGCTTTTTTCCGTGTGAACTCCGACTACCTTACCCTAACCAGTAACACCGCCCCCTTCTGCGTTGATCTGGATGGCAATGCGCGAATTGACGTGTTGATGGGGGTGGGGAGCGGTAGTATCTACCGCTTTGAACAAAACGCAGTTAATTCAACCAATGTTACCCAGATTACGACTAACTTTAATAGTATCAACGCGGTCAGCAATGCCAAACCCTGCGTGACCGACATCGACGGCGATGGAATGCTCGACTTGCTCGTAGGTCGAGCCGATGGCACCATTGACCGCTACGAGCAGGTGACAACCAACCTACCGCCCACCATTGCAGGCTTTGCCCCCAGGGCAGGCAGTGTCTGCCTGAGCAGCGTAGCCACCTTTACCGCCACGGTGGGCAACGTGACAGGCAGTTATGACTTCACCCTCACCAACGGCTCCAGCACCACCACCGGCTCTACGACCAGCACCGCCTTTAGCCAGACGCTGACCGCCACCGGCTCAGGAACGCAGAGTTTCACCCTGCGCGTGGCCGACAACAGCCTCAGCACCTCCGCCACCACTACCCTCAACGTTAATGCCCTACCCACGGCCAATATCCTTACCCCTGCCAGCACCACCCTCACCTGTACCACGCCCACCCTCACGCTCACGGCCACCGGGGGCAGCACCTACCGCTGGGACAATAACGCCCTAACCCCCACCCGCACGGTGAGTGCGTCGGGCACCTACTCTGTAACGGTCACCAGCGCCACCAACTGCACGGCCGTCAGCAGCCGGGTTGTGAACAGTGCGACCGCAACCATAACCACCACCAATCCCGCCACCAGCACCGCCATCACCGGCACGGCCTTCAGCCAGACCTTCACGGCTACCTCTACCGGGACCGCATCCCGCACCTTCGCCCTCGCCAATGGCTCCCTG
>JANOCD010000109.1:0-37072 GCA_031411995.1 Cytophagales bacterium | reverse complement strand
TGAGGAGTTGCTGACGCACTTAATCCTGGCGCGTCACCAACTCCTCACTCCTTTATACATTTATTTACATTGCCATTTCCCGCTATCGGGTTAATTTTGCCCTCGTTGTTGGTGAAACAGACCCAATTGTAGCGTCCCCATGTCCAAGAAAACCAAGATTGTTGCCACTGTCGGCCCGGCTTCCGATGCAAAAGATCAACTGCTGGCCCTGGCAAAAGCCGGCGTAAATGTGTTCCGCCTGAATTTCTCCCACGGCACCCACGAAGACCATTTACTGCGCATTCAACGCATTCGCGAACTGAACGAAGAGCATCACCTGAACCTTTGCATTTTGCAGGATTTGCAAGGCCCCAAAATTCGTATCGGTAACGTCGAGAATAAAGATGGTGTGATGATTTTTGCCGGTAATAAGCTGACATTCACCAACGATGACATTATCGGCACGGCAGAGCGAGTCAGCACACCTTACAAAGATATGTACCGGGATGTGCATCCGGGTGAGCGTATTTTGATGGACGATGGCAAGCTTGAAGTGAAAGTAATTGGCATCGACGGCACCGACGTTATTACCGAAGTGGTTTATGGGGGTTCCATGAAATCGAAGAAGGGCGTGAACCTGCCCAATACCAAAGTGTCGATGCCTGCTGTGACCGATAAGGACTGGGCCGACCTTGATTTTGGATTGGAAAACGACGTTGAGTGGATCGCCCTTTCGTTTGTTCGGGAAGCCTCAGAAATTCTAGACATCAAAAAATATATTGCCTCAAAAGGCAAGGACACGCGCGTTATTGCCAAAATTGAGAAACCCGAAGCTATTGTTAACATCGACGAGATTATTGCCGCCACCGATGGCCTGATGGTGGCCCGTGGCGACCTCGGTGTGGAGCTTCCGGCCGAAGAGGTGCCCATGATTCAGAAGATGCTGGTGGAAAAGTGCAATCGGGCCGCCAAGCCTGTGATTGTAGCCACCCAAATGCTCGAAAGCATGATTGACGCACCCCGCCCAACCCGCGCCGAAATAAACGACATTGCCAACTCCGTACTCGATGGAGCCGATGCCGTGATGCTCAGTGCCGAAACTGCGTCGGGAAAATACCCGATTCTGGCGGTCGAAAGCATGTCCAATACCATCAAGCAGGTGGAGACTTCAACCGACAAGATTTACTTCCGGTATCACGCCCACGTGAACGAGGAGCCAACGACTAACGTGCTGAACGACAACGTGGTTATGAGTGCTTGCCGCCTTGCACGCGACACCAAAGCACGGGCCGTAATCGGCATTACAACGTCAGGCTACACCGCCTTCCGGCTGTCGCACCACCGGCCCAAAGCCGACCTGTATATTTTCTCACCCGATGCCCGCCTTCGGAACACGCTGGGTTTGTATTGGGGTGTACAGGTGCTGCCACATGCACCAGAAAGCGACAAAACAATTGAGGAAACCGTTGAGGAAATCAAAGATGTTTTGATTGAACGGAAAGCCCTGGAGTCAGGCGATATTTTCATCAATACACTCAGTATGCCTTTGTCGCAGCAGAACAAGACTAATCTGGTGAAGTTGAGCGTGGTTGAATAAACCATCAATAACAACTTAAAGGCCGCAAGCGAATCGTCGTTTGCGGCTTTTTTTATAACTTGACTGCCTAAACGCCACCCCATGCGCGAAGCAGCATTCATCAAGCGAAATACGTCGAAATGGCGTGCCTACGAAGAAACAATGGCCGAGGCCGCCAACCGGCCCGACCCCGACGAACTCACGGATCAGTATATCGAACTGACCGATGATTTATCGTATGCCCGGACATTTTACCCGGAATCCAACGTCACCAAATACCTCAATAGCGCGGCTGCTGGCATGCACCGGGGCCTGATGCAGAACAAACGCGACGATCAGAATCGGTTTGTGGTGTTCTGGACGCATGAACTGCCGATGGTGTTTCGGAACTCCCACCGCATGTTGCTAATTTCGGCCATTTTCTTTGGCCTGGCCTGCATTGTGGGCTGGTTATCAGCCGCTAACGACAACACATTTGTGCGGCTGATTCTGGGGGACAGCTACGTGAACATGACCCTCGAAAACATCAAAAAAGGCGACCCGCTCGGCGTTTACAACGGTGATGACCGAGCCGATATGTTTTTGAGAATTACGGCTAACAACATCGGCGTTTCGCTGCGCACTTTTGTAGCAGGCTTGCTGGCTTCGTTCGGCACCATTGTGATGCTGTTTTACAATGGCGTGATGCTCGGTGCCTTTCAATATTTTTTCTACGAACGGGGTCTACTTCTGGAGTCCGTACTGAAAATCTGGATTCACGGCACCCTCGAAATTTCGGCCATTATCATTGCCGGTAGCGCGGGCCTCACGGTGGGAAACAGCCTGTTGTTTCCGGGGACTTATTCCCGTTTAGAGTCGTTTAAACGAGGTACAAAACAGGGCCTTAAAATAGCTATCGGCCTGATTCCCATTTTTGTAGTAGCCGGATTCTTAGAGAGTTACGTCACCCGTCTCACGTTGCCGCCCGTGGTTAGCGCACTCATTATTGCCGTTTCTGCCGGGTTCATTGGCTGGTATTTTATCTGGTATCCAATTCGGCTTAACAAATGATACCCCTCTACCAACAACGCGATTTCGGCGAGAAAATCAACGCCACGTTTCAGTATATCGTGCAGCAGTTCAGGAGTTTAGGACTGGCTTTGCTTTATATTGCCGGACCGGTAGTGCTGGTGGCAGGCATAGCCAGTGGCCTGAGCGAATCGTCGGTGCGGGGCAATATGTTTGGCT
This sequence comes from Cytophagales bacterium, assembly GCA_031411995.1. GTDB lineage: Bacteria > Bacteroidota > Bacteroidia > Cytophagales > Spirosomataceae > Rudanella. The sequence continues at coordinate 34,290 of JANOCD010000109.1, read as the reverse complement.
TGCTGACGCGGGCATCAATCGTCAGTGTCGTGGCCTATCTGCTGGCCTTTTGGCTGGTGCCGCTCGTTACCTACAGTCACCTGAAAGTATATAATGAAACGGGGGGTGGGCCGGTGCTGGTGGGAGCCGTTTGGCGCGAAGTTCGCCGGGCGTTTGGCCGGGCGGTGATCGCCATTTTGCTCTATGGTACGCTGTATATCGTTGGCACTTTTATCCTGTTTCTGCCGGGCATTTATTTTGCTGTGACACTCTCGCCCATGCTCGCCATCGTGGTGCTGGAGGAAGCCGGGGCAGGCGATGCCTTCAGCCGGAGTTTCACCCTGATTCAGGACAATTGGTGGAGTACGTTCGGGTTGCTCATTATTATGGGCTTTGTCTACCTATCCTTATTAAGCCTGATTTGGGTGCCAACCTTACTGTGGGATATGGTGAAGGGCGTTTTCCAACTTCCCCCTTTACCGCCCCTTGTGGTGGCCTTTTTGGGCGCATTTGTGGTATTGGGATTGCTCTTGTTCTTAATGGTTGTGGTACTGGCCGTGGGCTTCCAGTATTTTAATTTGGTCGAAAAACGCGAACACGTTGGCCTCATCGCCCGTATAGACTCGATTGGCGAAACGGCCCCTGAAACCCAATTAACTGAGGATGAAGAACTTTATGGGTAAAGTATTGACCCTGTGGCTCTTGTGCGCGTTGACCACCCTCGCCCAAATCCCCCCAACCGACTCAACGGTGGTGGCCGACACCACGCGCCGGGAAACCGACTCCCTGACGGTTGACGAAGCCGAAGAACTCTTTGCCCATGAGGAGTCAGAAAACCCGACTGACACCATCATGGTGGCGGCTCCCAACGACCGATCTCCCCAAACGGCCCGCCTACCTTCAGACAGCACGCTGAACAATTACCGAACCGACCGCGACTATCAATACACCGACGATGTTCCCCCACCCGACAGTATAATCGGGAAGTTTTTGAACTGGTTTTTCCGGCGAATACAGGAGTTTTTTACCAGTCCCTCCTACCAAAGTTTTTGGCGATACGTGATCATTGCCGGTATCGCTGCGCTGGTTATCTATCTGGGTATCAAAGCCGAATATTTAGGCTTTCTGATGCCCAGCCGCAACTCCCGCCTGACCCTCGACTACGAAAACCTGAAAGAAGACATCCACGCCATCAATTTCGAGCAGGAGCTGGAAATGGCTGCTGAACAGGGCAATTACCGACTTGGGGTGCGACTTCTATACCTGCGAACCCTCAAACAACTCACCGACCGCCACCTCATCGACTGGAAGCCCGACAAAACCAATCAACAATATGCCTACGAAGTAGCTAACCAACCCTTTGCCACCAATTTCAACGCCCTCACCCGCGATTTCGACTATGTTTGGTACGGCGATTTCCCCGTCGATAAAGCCCAATTCGAGACCCTGCAAGCTGATTTTGGTCAATTTTCGCGCAGCATTCAAACCAGCCACCCGGCAGAACCGCAGCAACCATGAAACTGAACCGCTACTTCTTCATCCTGCTTGCGTTTTTACTGGCTTACGGCTTGCTGGAACATTACCGCCCAAAACCGCTCGTTTGGGACGCGACCTACAAAAACACTGACAAAATTCCGTTCGGAACGCGGGTTTTGTATGAGTTGATGCCCTCCGTGATGCGCCAACCCAAAGTAGCCAGCATTCGGATTCCGGTTTATAACCACCTGAAAGAAAATAAATTACCAACTTCGAGTAACTACGTTTTTGTGGCACGCTCCCTCGATTTTGATGGCAACGACCGGCGGGAATTGCTGGCCTATGTGCAGCGGGGAAACAATGTGTTCCTGTCGGCCTACTACTTCCCCGATACGCTCGGCAAATTGTTGGGGTTCCGGGCTTTGTTGAAACCACCCAAACTGCGCGACACCCTGCTGGTTAACAACTTCACGAACCCACAGTATCGCAAATCCGGTGGCTACCGTTTTTTCCACGATGATGGCCGAAATTATTTAGTCACGAAAGATGCGAAAAACACGGTGGTGCTGGGCCGGAACGCCCGTAACGAGCCCATGTATATTCGGGTGCAGTATGGCAAAGGCTACTTTTTTATTCATAACCTGCCGCTGGCCTTCACCAATTTTTTTGTGCTGGATAGCCAAACGTCCGACTATGCGTTCAAGGCCCTCTCCTACCTACCTGCCCGCCCAACCTACTGGGATGAATACCAGAAACAGGGTCGTTTCGATCAAGATCAACAGTCCATTTTCCGATATGTGATGTCGCAGCCCGCCCTCACATGGGCTTATTATGTGGTGATTATTGGTTTACTTTTTTATGCCATTTTTGCTGGCAAACGCACTCAGCGGGTTATTCCGGTGGTGGAGCCGCCCCGCAATACCTCGCTCGAATTTGTGCAAACCGTGGGTCGGGTACATTACCAGCAAGGCGATCATAACTACCTCGGCCAGAAGATGATCCAGTATTTCCTGACCAACATCCGCGAACGGTACGGGCTGGCAACCACCGTGTTAGACAACGACTTTGCCGATGCTCTCAGCAAGCGAACCGGCACCGATCTGGCCATTACTCAGAATTTGGTGCGCACCCTGCAAGCCGCCCGCCGAACCGTGACCCTTTCCGAAGAAGATGTGCTGGTGCTGAATCAGAAAATGGAGTTATTCCGGGGAGCGGTGCAAAGCCGGTAAATTGGCTTTCTGTTGGCTATTGGTACAAATGTGTAATTTGGGCCATAAACCAAAAGATGATGCCTGCTGACACCGACCGCCCTCACTATCACCAGTTTTCGCATTCCCTGCTGGCCCTTGCCATTATTACGGCGGCCATCTATTTAGGCCAGGACATTCTGGTTCCTCTCGCCATGGCTTGCTTGCTGGCCGTATTGCTGCAACCAGTTGAAAACTGGCTGATTCGGAAGGGTATACATAAGGTTATCGCCATTAGTTTAGCCCTGTTGCTGGCTATACTTGTGCTAACCGGAATTGGGGTTATTCTGTCGGTGCAACTGGCCGACTTTAGCGATGACTTACCCAAACTTCGACAACATCTTGGCGAGGTCTATGAAAAGATCCGGCATTGGGTTCGACAAGAGTACAATGTTAGCTACCGTCAACAGGACAAATATATTCAGAAAGCCCAGGCAGAAACAATGACAAGTTTGCAGGGTGCCGACACATTCGGTGTCATTATGGGCCCATTGGGAACATTGCTGTTACTTCCAATCTATGTATTTCTGCTGCTCTACTATCGGTCGATGCTCATTCATTTTGTGGTTGTACTCTTCCCGGAGCGCGAAACGAGCCGGGTTAAAGACATTCTCTCTGCCGTCAAAACTGTCATTCAGAGCTACGTGGTTGGTTTGCTAATCGAAACGGGTTGCGTGGCGGCCCTCAATTCAATTGGGTTATTGATATTGGGCGTTCAATATGCCATTCTGCTCGGAATTATGGCTGCCATTCTGAACATGGTGCCCTACATTGGGGGCCTGGTGGCTACCTTATTAACTGTGTTGGTCACCATGAGCTATCAGCCTGATCTTTCGGTGATGCTGGGGGTTGTCGGCGTGTTCCTCTTTGTGCAGTTCATCGACAACAATGTGTTGGTACCGGTTATTGTCGCGTCTAAAGTGCGAATAAACGCGCTCGTATCTATTGTCGGAGTCTTGATTGGCGGGGCTTTGGCGGGCGTGTCGGGCATGTTTTTGTCGATTCCCGGCATTGCTATTTTAAAAGTCGTTTTCGACCGGGTCGACAGCCTGCGTCCGTGGGGGGTTTTGCTGGGCGATCAGACTCCCGAACAGGAAGGCAGTAAACTTTTTCGGCTTCCAAAACGCCGTCGGAAGGTTGCACCGCCCGCCGAAACAACACCAGACAGTTGAGCAAATCAGCAATAGCTCATGACTCTTTTACCACCCAATCGGGCGCGTCCTGCTCAATGGCCGCCCGCACTCTAGCCGTGATCTCCTCCACCGTTTCGTGGGGGCCAAAAATGAGCGGGGCTTTAATTTTAATGGTCAGTAGGGTGTTGCGTTTTTTGAAGCGCAGCCCTTTTTTGTCGAAGGCCCGCCGAAAACCGTTGATCACGATTGGCACCACAATTGGTTGACTTTCCATGATCATGTGCGCCGTTCCTTTTCGGACCGGGGCATAGGGGCTGGTGGTGCCCTGCGGAAAACTGACCACCCAACCGTGAGCCAGTGCTTTGCTCACTTTATCGCTTGCCGAGGTATCCACGGTACGTTTCACATCGCGCCCATCGGCCCGCCACGAGCGTTCGACGGTGATGGCTCCGCCCATTGAGAATAGCCGGGCCAAAATCCCCTTCTTCATGGTTTCAGAAGCTGCCACATAATAATTGCGGGCGCGTGGACTCAGCAAATACATGGGAGGCAGCAGCGTATTTTTAAATCCCCATTTAACCGCACAAAAAATGTGGAAGAAGGCAATTACATCCGCAAAATAGGTCTGGTGGTTCGATAGGAACAGTACATTATTAATCGGGAGGTTCTCAATATTTTCGGTGCCTTCAATCTCGATTCGATTCACTACAGTATAGCGGGCATAGGTAAACCAGCCAATAATACCAATTAGCATTCGCTTGACTAACAAAGAGTTACCAAACGGATCACACTCGAACAAACCGAGAAAATCCAGGAAAGCAAGGGGCCTGGGCAGGTAGCTAAATTTGGTTGGCTTAATGTATTTCATGTCAAACTGGCTGTCGCGTAGTGTGTAAATATACGAGACGGGTACAATGTTTTGGTGTTGATACACATCTGGCAATGCTTTTCAAAAAATATTTACTACCCGATTAATCCTTCGTAGCTGGTCGCTATCCAAGATTCAGAAACGTCCGAAGATCAACAAAAACGGAGCGTTCTGCCAATCCTGCCTGGACTGGTAAACAACAAAAGAACTAAAAAATGAAACGAATCATCCTTGCCCTTGCCGTAGCCTCGGGCCTTTTCGCCACCACAACATCGTTTGCTCAAGTTCAACTCGGTTTCCGGGGCGGTGCCCACTGGGGTACGGTTTCAAAGCCCTCAATGTTGGATAGCTACACGCCGAGTTTTCAGTTATCGCCTGGCCCACAGGGAGCTTTGTTCTTGGATATTCCGTTGGGTGAGTTCGTCTCGTTTCGGCCCGAAGTGGGGTATTCTCAAAAGGGTTTGGTGATTCGGCAGAGCTTTAATTTCGATGTGCTGGGCGTGAATGTTCCGCTCGGAGCGCGAATTGCGCTACAAACCAAAAATATTGATGTGCCGCTGTTGCTTAAGATCAACTTAGCCAGTTCTGAGAGTTCTGTGCAACCCTATATTATTGCCGGTCCTGCCGTGAGCTACGCTGCCAGCAACCGTGTTAGTGCCCGTGGTGACGGTTTGTTCCGCACCCAGCCGCTGAATATTAACCTGCCTTTGGGTGGTGTTATCAACCAATGGGACGTAAGTGGGGTGGGCGGTCTTGGATTGGCGTTCAACGCCGGAGCCGGACAGTTTATGCTCGAAGGCCGCTACGTTCACGGGTTAACCCGCCAAATCGAGGTGCCGGTCGTGCAGTTGCCCGTTCGGAACCGTGGAGTCAGTGTCTCATTGGGATATAGTTTCCCGATTGGGCAGTAAACATATAAAGATCGTTTTTGTTGAACCTACGAACTGAATCGAAGAAGCCGGGCCACTTGGACCCGGCTTTCTTTTTATGCCCGAATAATTGAATAGGTTAGCCTTCGGCTCAACGAAGTACACCGCTCAGGCGATCCTGTCCGTTGTACAAACTTCCAAACTTCACTTTCCCCGAATCTAAAAACTTCGCGAAGTTGTCAGCATTGAGGTCGTAGTTTTTGGGCCGCACAAGCAGGTTGCCTTCCTGGTCAACCAGGCAATAGTGCGGCTGGGCATTGTTGTTAAATTTAACAATCTGAAGGTCAGCGTTTTGCGCCCCAATGGTCTTTTTCTCTTTCTGGTCGTAAGTCGAGGTGTACCATTCCGTTTGGGGTAGCTCGGTTTTGTCGTCCACGTAGAGGGCAACTACCACATAGTCATTTTGCAACCGCGATAACACATTGGGGTCGGCCCAGACGCGGGCTTCCATTTCGCGGCAGTTCACGCAACCGTGTCCCGTGAAGTCGATGAACACCGGTTTGTTGGTTTGTTTGGCATACGCCAAAGCCTCTTTGTAATCATAAAAACCCGCTATCCGATGCGGCAACTTGAACAGGTTTGCATGTCGGCGCGTACTTGTTATTCCTTTTTGAAACTGTTGCGGTTCCCCGCCGGGACTGTTGGCTGCCGACCCGTCGGACCGTTGCTGATAACTGATGTTAAAGTCCTGCGACGTTTCGGGGGGCAAATACCCGGCCAACGCCTTGAGCGGAGCACCCCACAAACCCGGCACCATATATACCACAAAAGCAAACGTGATAATGGCCAGCAACAAACGCGGAACACTCACCATTTTAGTCTCGCTGTCGTGCGGCAACCGAATTTTCCCTAATAAATAGAAACCAATCAGGGCGAAAATCACGATCCAGAAGGACAGGTAAATCTCCCGGTCGAGGATGCCCCAGTGATAGACCTGATCGGCGATGCTCAGGAATTTGAGGGCCAACGCCAACTCCAGAAAGCCCAGCACCACTTTCACGGCGTTGAGCCAGCCGCCCGATTTAGGCAGACTTTTGAGCCACTGCGGAAACAGGGCAAACAGCGTAAACGGAATAGCAAAGGCCGACGAAAAAGCGGCCATTCCCACAATGGGTTTGATTACCTCGCCACCAGCCGAGGCCACCAGCAAACTCCCAACAATGGGGCCGGTGCAGGAAAACGAGACCAGAACCAGCGTGAAAGCCATAAAAAGAATCCCCAACACGCCACCCCGCTCCGACTGGGCATCGGCTTTGTTGACCAATGAACTCGGCAACACGATCTCGAACAAACCCAGAAATGACAAGCCAAAGATGAAGAAAACGGCAAAAAACAGAACGTTTGGCAACCAATGCGTACTGACAAAGTTGGCAAAAGCAGGCCCGTTAATCCGCGACACAATGGTGCCGATCAATACATAAATGGCAATAATTGATGCGCCATATAACAACGCTTTCCAGGCTCCCCCCTTTTGGTTGGTGAAAAAACTAACTGTCATCGGAATAATCGGGAACACGCAGGGCGTGAGCAGGGCCACCAAACCCGACAGAAACGCCGTCAAAATAAAGCCCCACATCGATGAGTCAGCTTCCTCGCTTTCAGTACCGTCAATGGCTGTGAGCGAGTCAGCAGGATTGCCGACAATGGGTGCCGTTTGCCTAATTGTAACCGTGTCGGGATTGTTAGCAGGCTCTGTTGGGGCAACGGCCACTGCCGAAGCGGTTGCGGCTGAGGTGCTGACGGGTTTAGTCAGGCTTGCACTGGTTGCCGGGGTGGCGGGTGTACTGGCAACCTGCACGGCTAGCTCAAATGGTGCATCGGCGGGGGGCAGGCACGTGCCATCTTTCAAGGAGCAAGTTGAGTAGTTGAGGTTACCGTTTATCGAAACAGCTCCCGCTTTGAGCAACTTGATTTTTTGTTTGAATAATGCGCTTCCAATAAAGTAGCGTACATTACCAGGCCAAATATCCTCATATTTTTCTTTTGCACCAACGGGTGTAGCTGCACCGACAACCTCATAGGCATCGCTTGGATTAACCGTAATTATGGCGGGATTTGGGCCAGGATCTAGCTTAAAATCGTTGGAATACACATAAGAGCCCTCTTGAATTGACCCCTTCATGCTAACGGTGACCACATCCCCAACCTTGGCGTTTTTCTTATCAATGCTAAACGACCAGATAGCCGGGTTTTGGCGAATCTGTCCCAGCGAGAGCAATGGCAACAGCAGGAGTGCCCAAAGGGTAAGCGATTTCTTCATGGAAATTGTTGGTCGGCAGGTATAGACCGTATGCACTGTCTAACACGAACGTTGCAAAAATATTTCCAATTCACGAGAAAAGAGGTTTTACCGCTCAAACAACACCGGGTTTAACGCACTTTCCGGCGCACTCCCCACGGGTGCATTGTCGAGCCAAGTGGCCCAATCGGCTGTTTGGTAGCTGTTGCGGGGCTGCATCACCACTTGATCGCGATCCATGTAGATCATGGTCATCACCTTTCGGGGACGGTCTGAAACGTTTGGCCCGGCCCGATGGAACGTCCAGCCCGCGTGGAAACTCACTTCGCCTAACTCAAACGGCGTGTCGTTCATGGGGAAATTTTGGGCTTGCAACGCTTCTGATAGAATCTTCTCGCTGTCGTCGCTGATTTCGATATCGCGGCCAATTTCCACGTGCTGACTGCCCTCGGCAAAGGCAAGCGGCCCCATGTTCATGGGCGTTTCCTGCAAAGGTATCCAGACCGTAATGGTCTTTGGCGAGGCTAATGGCCAGTAAAATTGATCGGCGTGCCAGGGCGTAATCCCCCCCGACGGTTCCTTATACAAGGCCTGATCGTGATATAATCGAACACCTTTCACTCCCATCAAATCGGCGGCAATCTGCGCCAGCCGACGCGAAAACACGAACTCTTTAACCTCGTCGTTTTCGCGCCAGAGGTTCATGATTTGCAGAAATGCCCGTTCGTAGGTCGTGCGCTCTTCCATGGGTTTGGTAAGCGTATTCAGTTGGATGACCAGATCGCTTATGAGCTGTCCATAATAATCGAGCACGTCCGGGCCGAGAACGTTTTTGAGTTTCACGTAGCCTTTTTGTTGATAGGATTCAATGGCTTCGGGGGACACGATGAATGGCTCGTTCAGTTCGTCGAGCAGGGTTTGTTTATCGGTTTGAACAGTCATAAAAGGCGTTGGCTATTGGTTGATTTTATACAACAAAAGTAGGCGACTGATTGGCGTAGAAGAATTCATTTATTTTCCATTTTATGTACGATTTTGACTATTTTTAGGGGCTTTAACTGATAAATGGTCAGAATTTTACAGAAATTCTCAGTCTATCTTCCTTCCCATGAAAGCCCTTTTTGAACACGTCACGATTGGTGAACAGAACTCCCTTTTGGTAAAACACATTCAGGTGGCTCAATTCGATGCCCCCTGGCACTACCACCCGGAGTATGAGTTAACCTGCATTATTCGGAGTAGTGGCAAGCGGTTCGTAGGTGATCACATTGGCGCGTTCGATGCAGGCGACCTGGTGTTGGTGGGCCCAAATCTGCCCCATTTCTGGCGTAATGACGAGGAGCAACCCACCAACCAACCTGCCGAAGCCGTGGTCATACAATTTTCGGCAGCTTTGGGCGACCTGATCAACAACCACTTACCCGAAGCCGGTGCCATTCGCTATTTGCTGGCTCGTGCTCCGTTTGGCGTGCAGTTTCCAACGGCTGTTGGCCAACAGGTGCAACACAACATGGAGCAATTAGCCTCCCTCACGAGTATGGAACAACTGCTGGCATTTCTGGGACTGCTCAACCAACTGGCCCTTTCGCCCGTTTCGACTCTTTTGGCAAGCGATGGCTACCAACTCTCGGCAAACGAGGCCGAAACCGAACGCATGAAACGGGTACTCGATTATGTACTGAAGCATTTTAAAACGGAGATTCGCATCGAGCAAATTGCCTCGGTCGCGGGTATGGCCCCGGCTGCTTTTTGCCGGTATTTCCGCCGACGCACCAACAAATCCTTTGTCGAATACCTGCACGAACTGCGCATCAGCCACGCCCGTAAACTACTGACTCAGAACGACATGAGCGTTAGTCAAGTTGGACTGGAATGCGGGTTTAACAACATTTCCCACTTCCACCGACAGTTCCGGCGGCTATCGGGGATTACCCCCCTGAGCTATCGGACAGCAGGCCGGGGGCGGTAATGAGCGTATATCTTGTTTGGAAAGATGTCATCTCTTACAGGATACCTGCCCGAAATGCTTTATTTTTGTGGGTAAATTAGGTAGAGATACTGACTATGACCACTGAAACGACAACCACCGCTATGACCCGCGACACCGAGGTGTTCGACCTTATTGCCAAAGAACAACATCGGCAAGAGTCGGGTATTGAGTTGATTGCTTCCGAAAATTTCGTGTCGCCCGCCGTCATGGAAGCTGCCGGAAGCGTTCTCACTAATAAATACGCCGAAGGGCTACCCGGCAAACGCTACTACGGTGGTTGTGAGGTGGTCGACCAGGTCGAGCAAATCGCTATTGACCGGGTAAAAGAGTTGTTCGGGGCAAGCTGGGCCAACGTGCAGCCCCACTCTGGTGCCAACGCCAACACCGCCGTTTTTGTGGCCTGCCTGAAACCCGGCGACACTATCCTGGGCTTCGACCTGTCGCACGGGGGGCACCTCACGCACGGCTCATCGGTGAACATTTCGGGTAAATATTTCCGGCCTACGTTCTACGGCGTGGAGCGCGAAACGGGCGTTATCAACTACGATACCGTCGAAGAAACCGCCATGCGCGAGCGTCCCAAAATGATGATCTGTGGGGCCTCGGCCTATAGCCGCGATTGGGACTATGCCCGGCTCCGGGCCATCGCCGACCAGATTGGTGCGTTGCTGCTGGCCGACATTTCGCACCCGTCAGGCCTGATTGCCAAGGGTTTACTGAACGACCCGTTCGATCATTGCCACATTGTAACGACCACCACGCACAAGACGCTCCGGGGTCCACGCGGTGGTTTAATTATGATGCGCCACGATTTTGAAAACCCGTTTGGCCTCAAAACGCCCAAAGGCGAGTTACGGCTCATGTCGTCGTTGTTGGACTCAGGGGTATTCCCCGGCACACAGGGCGGCCCGCTGGAGCATATCATTGCGGCCAAAGCCGTTGCGTTTGGCGAAGCCCTCAGCGACGATTATACCGACTACATCAACCGGGTTCAAACCAACGCGCAGGCAATGGCGCGGGCTTTTGTTGACCGGGGTTACTCGATCATTTCGGGCGGGACAGACAACCACCTGATGCTGATCGACCTCCGCTCGAAAGGCGGCAACGCCACCACCCTGACGGGTAAACTAGCCGAAAACACCTTGATCAAAGCGGATATTACGATTAACAAAAACATGGTTCCGTTCGATGATAAATCGCCGATGGTTACGTCGGGGATGCGCGTTGGCACAGCCGCTATGACTACCCGTGGCATGAACCAATCGGACATGGAGCGGATTGTCGTATATATTGACGAAGTACTCATGAATTACGACAACAGCAGCCGGATTTCGTCCATTAAAGAGGAAATAAACGAATGGATGAAGGCATTTCCGTTGTACGCATAAAATAAAGAGTGAAAGAGCGAAAGAGTGAAAGAGTGAATAGCCCGCCACTCACTCTTTCACTCTTTCAGTCTTTCACTCTTTCACTCAATATTAAATGCCACTCGATCAAACTTTTGATGAACGCCCGCTGGATCAGGAAGAAGAACCTGTTGAAGAAGGGGTTGAAATGTCGTTTCTGGAACACCTTGAAGAACTCCGTTGGCATATTATCCGGGCAGCCGCAGCTATCGTTGTTTTTGGGCTTATTGCCTTTATTTTCATTAAAGACATCTACAAACTCGTTATTCTGGGGCCTAGTCGAACCGATTTCTGGACATACAGGCAGATGTGTAAGCTGGCCGATTTTACAGGTTATGCAGCTCTGTGTGTCAAGAAGTTAGACTTTAAACTACAGGCGTTAGGCATGGCCGATCAGTTCACGATGAGCATCACTTCGTCGGTGATTATTGGCATTTGTTTTGCTTTTCCGTATGCGTTCTGGGAATTGTGGCGGTTCATCACGCCCGGTTTGAAATCAGCCGAACGAAAAGCTGCTCGCGGGGCTACGTTCTTCGTGTCGATGCTGTTTTTGATGGGCTTGTTTTTCGGATATTATATTGTTTCGCCACTGGTAATCAACTTCTTAGCCAATTATCAATTGGACGAAGCCATTCAGAACCAATATGACATCACGTCCTACATTGGCACCCTGATTACGCTTTCAATGGGTTGTGCCCTTATGTTTCAGATGCCGATTGTGGCGTTTGTTCTATCAAAAGTAGGCGTGCTGACTCCTTCGTTTATGCGCTCGTACCGCAAACATGCATTCATTGTCATTCTTGTCTTGGCTGGCCTTATTACTCCTTCGCCAGACATTCTCAGTCAGCTTATGGTGGCGATACCATTGGTAATTCTCTACGAAGTAAGCATCTGGGTATCTGGGTCTATTGAGCGTGCCCGCCAGAAAGAACTGGCTATGATAACGACAGATGACGACGACGACTGAGCCTAAGACTATGCCTGATTTCGATTTCAAGAAATACCATTATCGCTCTATCAACGCGGCCTCTGATGCCGAACGGGCGGCCATTAATCAGGAACTGAAAGACTTGTATGCTGACCTGCCTGATGAAGAGAAAGAAACCTTTAATCGGGAATTACAGGCGTTTCTGGCCAAGGAAATGGGTCGGCTCAAGTCCAACTATGAGTCGATGAAGGGCAGCGACAACTGATTATTGGCTGTTCCGAATCAGGGTCACGTAGAACTTCACCATGTTGCCGTAGTCGCTTACGGCGATGCGTTCGTTGGTGCCGTGGGGCATTTTCAGGGTTTCCTCAGTCATGCGCATGGGCATGAATCGGTAAATGTTGGGGCAAATGTTTCGGTAATAGCGGGCATCTGTAGCTCCCAGCACCAAATAGGGCGCGACAATCGCTTCCGGGAATACACTCCGAATGGTTTTGTGCAGTTGCTTAAAAGGGGCTGCTTCGGGATCAGAGAGGGGCGATGGCGAAGTAGCCGAACCGTACGTTTTTATCGAAATACGCTCATCATCAATAACTTCTTTCACCCGTTGAGTAACCGATTCAGGGGTTTCGCCGGGCAGAATTCGAAAATTGATCGTGGCTGTTGCGTCAATGGGTAGCACATTATCTTTCTGGCCTGCTTTTATAATGGTAGGGGCCGTGGTAGTGCGCTGGGTGGCATCACCCGCCGATGAGCCGCTTAAAATGCGCTTGATAACAGGACCGAACAACCACTGATTGGCAAACACAAGCCGCTGACCAAACGACATTTCGGGGCCGACATAGCTGAACAGTTGGCCAATGCCCGCGTCGAGCCGGGTCGGAAATGGGTTCTGCTCCAACTTGCTGACCGCTGCCGCAATGGTTCCGATGCTTGTTTGGCGGGGCGGCATGGACGAATGTCCACCTTCGCCAGTGGCAGTGAGTTCCAGACTCATGTAGCCTTTTTCGCCAATGCCAACCAGCGCGACAGGCTTTTCAAAACCAGACAGGCCATCCATTTTCACAGTTCCACCCTCGTCCATGACCATCACAGGTCGAACATTACGCTTTTCGAGCAGGGCCGAAATGGATTTGGCTCCGCGTTGGCCTGTTGTTTCTTCGTCGTGGCCGAATGCCAGCATCACTGTCCGGTCGGGTTGGTAGTTGGTTTTAAGGAGGTATTCGACCGATTCGAGCAGGCCCATCACGGTTGTTTTATCGTCGAGCGTGCCGCGCCCATACACAAATCCGCCCTCCACTAAACCCGCAAAAGGGGGGCGTTTCCACATCCGTTCTGTTCCCTGAATCACCGGCACAACATCGTAATGACCCAACAACAACACGGGAGGCAAGGCCGGATTTTTACCTTTCCACGTATAAAGAAGGCCATACTGGTTCACCGTTTCGGCAGCCAACCGACTGTGGATAAGTGGATAACGTTGGTGGATAAGCGTGATAAACTCATCAAACTGCGTGGTGTCGGTCAGCGAATAGTCATGATAAGAAACAGTGCGGCACCGAATGGCTTCGGCCAACCGCGCCACCGCCGAATCGGTGGAAAAGTTGGCGAGCGCGGGGGCGGGTTTCACATCAACCAATTGCCGCGACGAAAAGCGGAATGTATTGACCACCAACAAAATAATCAACAACAAAAGGGCAATTGCGAGCGCGTAGAACAGTTTTTTCACAAGAAGCAGGTATAGCTTATGATTTTCGGTTACGCCACTGCCTTACACCCCACCAAACGGCAGCTATAATGAGCAACAGCGGTACAAAGTAAAACGCACCCACGATAAAATCGCCCAGAAACGCGAAACCATCCCGAAAATTCTGAGCTGCCCGCACATAAAACGGGGCATTAGGTTCGGTGGCAATTTCGCTCCGCTCATACATCGTCAGCGTGACGGTACTCAGCGCAACGTCATTTTTTAGGGTTCGCAACACCGCTTCCTGCGACTCGATGTCTTCGCGCATTTGGCCAAGTTGCGCTTCCACGGCCATCACTTCCTGCACATTACGTGCCTTTTGCAACAGTTGCAGGTAGCGCGTTTCGGTAGCTTTTTTGGCTCGAAGCCGAGCATCCGTATCAGCATACTGGCGGGTAACATCCTCTGCGGTAATGGTTTTGGTGTCAGTATAAATCGACTCTTTCAGGAGTGTACCCAGAAATAGGTCTAAGCGGGCGGCTGGCACCCGCACAGTCATACTCACCTCTAACAAGCTTCCCGTTCGGTTTTCTTCGGAGTTAGCAATCATGCCCCCAAACTGCGTGGCCATTTTGACGATGCGGGCTTCGGAATCTGTCAATTTCTCAACCCGGAACCGGAGCGTGGCATTCCGAACGATTTTCCGGTCGGCCAAAAGTGGGGCGGGAGCGTCTTCAGTATCGTCCTGATCGGCAGGGGCTTTGGCTTCGGGAGCTACGGCAGACTGCTTGGTGGCATCGGTGGCTGATTCGTTGTTCTGTTTGGCCTGACAACCAAGCAGCAACAAGACCGAAAATAAGTAGGAAAAAAGTTGTCGAGTATTCATGAAGTGCGGTATTTTTTCACTTTATCAGGAAATAGTGAAAAGGTAACCCGCCCTATCAGTGCGTTCAGAGCAATTTCAGAACACTCAGAATTTCAAGCGTTCTTCAGGCGACCCAGCCCCTAAATCCCCTAAAGGGGACTTTGCTTCCATGTCGGACTAAGTCCCCTTTAGGGGATTTAGGGGCAGAGTCACCTGAACTTATCCAATACCCGCCCTATCAAATCATCCCCCGCGCTTTCAGCTCCAGGTATTTGTTTACGGTATTGGCGGTCAGATTTTGGGGAGCGGTCAGAATCGTTTGAATGCCATATTGCTGCAACTGCTTCATAATCTGCCGCTTCTCAAAGGTGAATTTTTCGCCGATAGTCTTCATGTAAATGGCCTCGGTGGTTTGGGCAGGTTTGTCTAAGAGACTTCGGAGTTCAGTGTTTTCAAAGAACACCACGAGTAACAAATGATCTTTGGCCATGCGCCGGAGAAAAGGCAATTGGCGATTTAAAGCATTGGCCGTATCGAAATTGGTGAACAGCAGCAACAGGCTCCGTTGCCGGATCTGCGTGCGAACAGTGGCCGTAAGCGACTCATAATCAGTTTCTAAAAATTGGGTTCGTTGCCGATAAAGCAACTCAAGAATCTTTTGTAGCTGACCCGGTTTTCGCTCGGCGGGCAGCATCTGATTCACCTCGTTGGCGAACGTCAGAATGCCCGCCCGATCCTGTTTTAGCAGGGCAATGTTGCTCAACACCAGCGCGGCATTGATCGCGTAGTCGAGCAAAGTCAGGCCCTCGAATGGAGACCGCATCACCCGGCCCTTGTCGATCAGGCAATAGACGGGTTGCGATTTTTCGTCCTGATAGGCGTTCACCATCAGGGCTGTGTCGGTGCCGGAACTCCGCCGGGCAGTCGCTTTGTAGTTGATTGTGCGGATGTCGTCGCCGGGAGTGTAGGGGCGCACCTGCTCAAATTCCATGCTGTGACCAATGCGCCGGATCTTCTTGATACCCACTTCGTTGAGCCGGTTAGTAGCCGCCAGCAACTCGAACTGGCGCATTTGCAGAAACGACGGATAGACCGGCACCATATGGTCGGCATCGAACCGAAACCGCCTTTTGAGCAATTGCAACGGGGTCATTACCAGCACGTTCAACGCACCAAACCGATATTCACCCCGGCGCGTGGGCCGCAGTTGATACCGAATCAGTTGCGACTCGTGGGGCATAAGCGTGGCCTGAAACAACACGTCGCGCCGTTGAAACTGCACCGGAATTTCGTCGATTACCTCCACGGGGGTATTGAACCGATAACGACTTTCCAGAAAAATCGTAACCGGGTTTTCGTCGCCGTTGCTCAGGCGGTCGGGCACTTCGCGCCGGGCAAAAAATATACCCTGTTTGGGGCGAAATAGTAGCCATCCGTCGATAAGGAGCAGTAGCCAAAAAACGGCCAGAGCAACCTGCATCAGTGGAAACAGCACCGGAAACGCATAGGCAAGCACAAATGCCAGGGCAAATCCCAACAAAATCAGCCAAACGCGGACGGAGAAATAAAGGGCGCGGAATACGGTCATGGGTTAGGTCGGCTTTGCTCGATCAGGAAACGTTCCCGTTCTATTTCGGCTTTTAATTCTTCTTCGGTTGGCAAGAATAGCTTGTATTTCGATGCGAACAACTGCTGACTGCCGTTCAAAACGGAATATTTTACCACCGTCTCGTTTTTTTCTGTGCAAAGAATCAGTCCAATGGTCGGGTTATCGCCGGGTTGCTTGTGCAAGTCCTCATACATCCGCACATACATATCCATTTGGCCAATGTCCTGATGGGTCAACTTGGTCATCTTCAGATCAATCAGAACAAAACAGCGGAGCATATAATTGTAGAAAACAAGATCGACTCGAAACGACTCGTCATCTTCGACCATGCGCTGTTGTCGAGCCACAAATGCAAACCCTTTACCTAATTCGAGCATGAACTTTTGCAGATTATCCAGCAACCCCTGCTCCAAATCTTTTTCATAGACCTTCCAATTTGGCTTCAGATTCAGGAACTCCAGAATATAGGGGTCTTTCAAAACGTCTTTCGGCGACAGTTGTAAGAGCTTTGTTTTTTCAGCAGCTTCACCCCGAATACCTGATCGGTCGGCCTCGCGGGTAGCCAGAAGGCGGTCGTAATAGAATGTCCCAATCTGACGATCCAATGCCCGACTGCTCCACTGTTGCTCGGCAGCTTCGTGCATATACCAGTTGCGAGCATCTTCTTTATCAACCTTGGATAAAAGCCGATAATGCGTCCATGTCAATTCGGGACGCACTGAGTCCCGAATTGGAAACATGAGATAAAATTGCCGAATACGGCGCATTTCGCGCTCATCGAAACCCTTTCCAAAATCGTCGGTGAGTCTTTTGGCCAGGTATTTGAGTAGTCCGGTGCCGTACTCAGCTCGACTGCTCCCAGCTTGTTCTTCATTAACTATCAACTTTCCGATTTGCCAGTAGGCTTCGACCATTGCGAAGTTTACCGCTCTGAACGCTGTTGTTTGAGCATGGCTCAGTACAGTTTTAACGGAATCGTAAAATGTGTGCATGGTGGTTTTAGGAGTAGCCTATTCGTTCAACAGGCTCGTAGCCAAATCTACATCAAATTATCAACTTTCTGTTTTGGGTCGATTTAGTATTTTTTGGGGCTGAAGTGTTTATTTTGTTAATCCTATCCAACAAACTATGTCCAACTTTACAACGCTTACAAAACCTCACTGGCCATATAAACTCACTTCCGGGCCATGTTTGCTTTGGGTCATTTTGTTCTCAATAGTAGCTCAAACCCTTCAGGCACAATCGCCCGAGCTTGGCGGAGGAAGTTTTTCAGACTCAGCCGGGCGGCAAACCACACCCTGCATTTTACCCGCGCAACGAGCCGACATAAAACAACGGCTACAGGACAGCCGACAGAAACTGGGCATACAGCCATCCCAACAGAAACTGCCCCACCCGTTGCTTATTCATCCGTTGCGGAAAGCAGCCCATTGTTCCGACTTTTACCCCTCGTCAATCTGGCAATTGCTGGATCAAAACCCAGCCGTTGGGTCAGGATCATTCAACACCAACGGGTCGACTAACCGCGATTATTTTTGTGGAAACAGGACTTACGATAATGTCAACGGCTACAATCATTCGGGCACCGATTATGGTCTGTGGCCGTTTGGGTGGTTCAAAATGGATCAGAATATGGTTGATGTGGTGGCAGCCGCTCCGGGCATTATTCTGGCCAAAGACGATGGTAACCCCGACCGAAGTTGCAACGGAGCGGTGCAGTCGACCAACTGGAACGCTGTTTATGTGCAACACAACGATGGGTCAGTGGCGTGGTATGGGCACCTGAAACAGAATAGCCTGACGTTCAAGCCTGTGGGCAGCACCGTAGAATCAGGCGAATACCTCGGCGCAGTGGGCAGTTCAGGGTTTTCGACGGCCCCGCACCTGCACCTTGAACTCTATTCGGCAGACAACCAGCTTATTGATCCATACGGAGGTTCCTGTAACGGCATTACCGGAACCGATTCATGGTGGCTACAACAGGAGCCGTATCTTAAGAAACAGGTGAACGCCATCAGCCTGCATCGCTCCCTCTTAACTGTCACGAACAATTGCCCCGCAGAAAATGTCGAAAAACCCAATGAACTGGGGACTGTGGGGGCCGACGGTGCCACTTTTTATATCTATGTATGGGGACGCGACATCGAACTCAACGACCGGATCACTACCACTTTGTATCGGCCCGATGGGAGTTTGTATAGCACCGTGAGTTATATCAGCACGTTTGCCTCACCCACCTTCTATACCTATTATTCCCAAACCATTGCATCGTCAGAAGCATTGGGTCCCTGGAATGCCCGGATTACATATGGCGGCCAAACCTACGAAAAGACATTTGTGGTCACCGGACCTGGAGCTGATTTGTCGCTGAGTATGAATACCTCAGCCCTGACCGTACCAGTTAATACGACTGTTGGCTACGAATTAACGGTAAAAAACGAAGGTACCCTTACGGCTAACAACGTACTGATCAAAGCCTATTTGCCCGAAAACCTGACATTTGTCGACAGCCCGGATGGAAGCATGAACCACTCAGCGGGCATTGTCTCAGGCCTCACCACAACACTTGGTACCGGCAGTTCCCGGGCCATGCGTTTCAGGGCAAAACCAATTAGTGCCGGTACATTCATGAGCACAGCCCAGGTGTTTCAATCGAGTGTACAGGACCCTGACAGTCAGGCTAATTCGGGTACTCGCGATGGACAGGATGATATGAGTTCGGCAGTCATAAGAACGTCAACGGGCAGTTCACTACTATTTTCAGCCTATGCGCCAGGCGGCACCTTTCCGAAAACAGCGGCACAAAACCAGCCGCCCATTGATCCTCGCCGGGCCGATTTGAGTTTAACCCTCTCCACCGACAAGCGATCCTTTCACCTAAACGAATCA
This sequence comes from Cytophagales bacterium, assembly GCA_031411995.1. Classification (GTDB taxonomy): domain Bacteria; phylum Bacteroidota; class Bacteroidia; order Cytophagales; family Spirosomataceae; genus Rudanella. Next base: position 15,045 of record JANOCD010000109.1, on the reverse strand, counting down.
GTTGAAATCAGGATGATCATAAAGCATCAGGGAGGCATCAAGGCCGAAAATGTGACGGTTGAATGTAGGTTACCAACAGGAATGACCTACGCCGACGGATTAACTGCATCCGGCAATGTGATAACAGGAACAGTTCCCGCGCTATATGCCGGGCAAGAAGTTACACTAACGTTTTATGCCTTTGTTCAATCAATTCGCTCTCTTTCCATTGCGGCCCAACTGACCGCCTGCCATCAATCTGACCCTGACAGTCAGGTCAATAACGGTTTAATCAACGGCGAAGACGACATGGCTATTATCGAAGTTAGTGGCTATTAGCCTGACTTATAACTGATTGCTAAAGTCCCGCAAGATAACGCCCATGCTTTGTAGGCCGCCCGTCCATTGTCCCTCGGCAGAAGGCCCCTGAGCAATTTCCTGCACTTTGTTGGCCAACAAGGAAAGTAAACTCTTGATTTCGTCCCGATTGGGGTTTGGGCTGTTCAGTTGTTCTCTCAATTGATTCAAAGCCGTTTGCACTGGCTCAACGTTCGGATCATTTTCCAGTGCCTGCAACCAACCGTCGATCAGCATGACACCCTGAGCAGGCGTAACTGATGAATAATCATCTACCTGGAAAGTTTCCAGAGTGTCTTCCAGCATTCGTTGTTCCAGTATATTCGTTCCCATGATGTTGGAGTTTTGGATTACTAATGAAGGGTGAAAAGCGAAGCATGAAGGACCACACAGCCATTCACCCTTCGCCATTCCCCATCAACCTGTTTAAACTGCTGTTGACAATTGTCCGGCAAAATTGCGGAGTGCCGTTGCCAGTGTTGTCAGGCGCGATTTTAGTTCGCTATCAACCTGATTCGCTTTGCTCTCAGTCGAATTGGCCAATTGATTCAGCAATTGAACAAGTTTCGCACTGTTTGGCGAACCGCTCTGAAGCTCATCGCGTAGTTCCTGCATGGGTTCCATGAGGTCTTCCGTTTTCTTATCGCTTTTCACCGACGAAAACCAGTCCGTCAATAACGACATTCCTTCTTGTGGAGATGCGGCCTGACCCTGGTCAAATGCTTCGATAGTAGCGTCGATCAGAGTAAGTGCCGACGATCCGGCTGATTGTGTGTGTTGATTTGCCATGTTTTTAAGTTGTTATAATTTAGCTATTAACTGTCTCGGTAAACTACGCACCGGCAGTGTTTTAGCCACCTCTTGGTCTGTTATTTGTTGTACTGTGTATAACTCACAACCCTACCAATCCCACAATGTTTGTATTTTGTTAGCCAATTGGACAAGTGTCTGTAACGAATTTTCGCTTCCTGTGAGCGGATTTTTTGACTAAGCAATGGCCGAAACTTGGAGCGTTCCCGATTAGAGATGCGCTAAAAAATAACCGGGGCGATCATGTATTTTTGTGCATGGATTCAACCCAACTCCTTTCTGAAGTCACCTACCAGTTTGCCCGTAGTGGTGGTGCCGGTGGTCAGAACGTCAATAAAGTAGCGACCAAAGCCGAACTCCGGTTTTCGGTGCACAATTCGGCCCTGCTCACCGACGGGCAGCGGGCCACGCTGCTCGAAAAATTAGCCAACAAACTCACTAACGAAGGCGAACTCGTGCTGACACACCAAACCGAACGCACCCAATTAGCCAATAAAGAAAAGGTGACGAAAAAGTTTTTGCGGCTGATTGAAAAAGCGTTTGTTGTAGAGAAACCCCGCCGGGCCACCCGCCCAAGCAAAGCCGCTGTGGAAGAACGCCATACCGAAAAACGGCAGCGGGGCGAAATCAAGGCCAATCGCCGGAAGGTTGACCTGGGCGAGTAAACAGCCTTGTTCCGTTACTCCGCTCATTTATCCACTGTGGACCGGGAACAAACCGCTGATCGAAAAGTTGGTGGTTCTAATCGAAAATTAGCGAGATTCATTCCATCGAACTGACAACAACAGACAACAAATACGTTTTTACACAACACGTTCAGAGCCATGAAAACGATACTGCTTTCTCTTTCACTTTTAGCCTTTGTCCTTACTGCCAGTGCGCAGGATTGGAAAAAAGATCGCCCTGTTTCGGGCATTACGGGCCTCCAGGTGAGCCACGGTATTGATGTTATTCTGACCCAGGGCAGTAGCGAAAAGCTAACGCTTGAGGTAAAAGGCATCGACGAAAACGATGTTAAATCGACCATCCGAAACGGCGTATTGACGTTGGCCGTGGAGCGGAATGGCAACTGGAACATGGGCTGGCGCAACACCTCTGTGAAAGCTTACCTGACATTCAAACAGTTAAAAAACATCCAGGCATCAGGTGGGGCCGAAATCAGGAATCAAAATGGTCTGGCTTTCAACGAGTTGAATATCACAGTGTCGGGTGGGGCTGACGTAAAGCTATTCCTCAAAGCCGATCAACTCAATTTGACGCTGTCGGGTGGGGCCGATGTTGACCTACAGGGAAGTGCCCGGATTTTCAATGCCGAAGGATCGGGTGGGGCCGACCTCGATGCAGACCAGTTTGTGGCCGAAAATTGCACGGCCTATGCGCACGGAGGCTCAGACATGAGTGTGAATGCCAGCCGCGAGATTGCGCTAAAAGCATCGGGCGGGGGCGACATTTCGTACCGTGGTTCGGCCCGAATGGTCTCGAAAAGCGAGTCGGGCGGGGGCGATATTTCGCGCCGGAATTAGTTGCTTGTCTCCTATCAACATCCATAGCCTATTAATATCACAATAATTTTACATTATTATAAACCTTTAATCATCAGATAGATACATTTAGTGCTACTATACGAGCATACCATTGGATAAGTAGATTTTTATTATAAAGAGATTAACTGTCATGTTTGTATTCCATAAACCAACATCCAGTTATGTTCAACCAAATTACAAAACCATTGCAAAGTGTACTCCTACTAACAATCGTAGGGGTTTCCCTGAATGCTTGTAATCCAGTCAACTGTAACAAAGGATGAAAAGGCTACCATTACAAGTGGTGATGAAACCGGGTTTGAAATAACACCAATATCTTGGTCTTTCAAAAGAGCAAACACGAACGAGTACTTATCTAACAGTAAAGAACTTAACAGACGCATTTTTCTTGCGGGGAATAGTGGCGATATAGAACAGCAAGGCGTACTTGACGGGGTAGCTATCCGGTTTGCAGGCAATACCCGAAATTCCGGGGTATATTATACATTGAAACTTGTTCCCTTAAATTTTGCAAACGGGTATTAATTGCATTACTGGATGAGCAACTATTGCTGTTGCTCATCCAGTAAATTAGTAAACACATGAAAACTAAAATATTTTTTTTGCTTGGCACCCTATTGTGTGTGTCGTGCTACGGGCAAGTCTCATTTTCAATAGGTGCTAAATTAGCACTCGCGCATTTTAACGAAGTTGGTGGGTTAAACCAAGTTGGTGGTTTTTTGATAGAAACAGCGAACTACGGTAACAAGCCTATGGGTCAAATCTATGGCAGAATTCGTTATGGTAAATTCTATCTCCAACCCGAAGTTCGCTATAGTTTGTCTCGCTTCTATCCAAGATATGAGAACATCGATAGAGAAAATCCGAATTGGGATTACTATAACGGTATAGGATACCAAAGTTTGGCTGCTGATATTCATCGGTTAGATGTTCCAATAAAAGTAGGGTATTTTATTCTCCCTAACATCAGTTTGAATGTAGGCGTTATAAACACTTTTTATTCCTACAAAGACAAACCCTTCTCTTTTATGGATAAGGGGCGTTTTTTCATTGGAGACGATGTCTTTAATTCTTTAAGGGGTTACAATCTTGGAGGTATCGCAGGTTTAAGCTTCCACGCTAATAATTTTACTCTTGGCTTTGATTATGACATTGCATTTCGTAGTCTTCATAATCCTGTTCAGTTTTCGGGGTCAAGATATGACTTTAATAGAAAAACTCAACTGTACACATTTTCGGTAGGTTACGGTATAACCAAGACTTATCGAAAGTATAAATAACCGTGTATCTCATGAATGAAGTGGCATTTTTCAATACTGCATCTGATAGGTAAATTACATCTCTGTGTTATGAATCATTTGTCCAATATAGGGCGAAAAGACATGCACCATTTAGCGATACCTGGAGTTGCCCTGAATGCCTGTAATCCAACCCCCAGCTTACAGGTTCCCGACCCAGTTAACGAATCGGCTCGTGTAGGACAGTAACCTATTGCTGCATTCAGCAAGAAAAATCGGTCATACGGCCTACCTTAAAAGTAAAATGACTTATAGAGGAAAACCTTGTAGAACCCAAATGTCTATGCTACTTATTGGATGCAGCAACAGTAATTCGATAGCCTTCTTTTACGTCCATAGTGCTTTGTAAGCAGGTAGTGGCTCTTCGAGAAGCTGACCAGAGCTGGTAAAGAGTTGCCGGTAAAAATCCAGTATGTGCTGAATCACACCCAGCAGTTCTTCCAGTCGGTCGAGCCGATACCGCTTTTCATCCAGGGTAAAATGCGTGTTGTCTAAACGCATAAACCGCCATTCTTCCCCAGTTGTCACGCAGCCATACAAGGGCAATCCGTGGTGCGATTCGAGTTCGTTGAGCGCCATTCCGCCCAGCATCTGAGCGGCACATTGGGGAATACCCAAATCAAAATCATTCTTTTTGGCCTCCACAACGGCTACAATCGGGAAATTAATTCCGTATTCGCTGGTTCGTTTGGCCAGAAAAAAGTCGATCTCACCAGCCAAACCACGCGCCCGGTCAATGTTCAGATTCTCGCCCGAATAAAGGGTGAACAGAAAATCGTTTCGTTGAATGGCATCCAGTAAAACTGGATAGACAATGGCCTCTGACTTCGCTTTTTCGTTGCGCAACGGCACCCGTTTGGCCAGATCGAGCGCACTGCTCAAGTAGGTGCTGGGAGCGACGGGAGTTATCTCGCCAAACAGCCGTTCGACCCGGCTCGTGATACCGAACGTCAGGCGAAGTTCTTCCCAGGAAAAATCACGGTAGGCCATTGTTGTGTAGTTTCATCAAAGATACGACTGCTTACTACTAATTTTGTCCCGCACTCTTTTGATATTACCTGTGAATCCAACCATCGGAATCCTCGGCGGAGGTCAGCTTGGCCTTATGCTCCTGCAAGCCAGCATCGACTGGAACCTCCGCGTTCATATTCTTGACCCCGACCCCGACGCGCCCTGCCGGTATCTGTGCCGCCAGTTTTCGCAGGGTTCCCTTACCGACTACGACACGGTTTATCAGTTTGGGCAAGGCGTTGACGTGCTGACCATCGAAATCGAAAAAGTGAACGTGGATGCCCTCGAAGCCCTCCAACGCGCAGGAAAACGGGTGTTTCCGCAACCCTCGGTCATTCGGCTAATTCAGGATAAACGCCTGCAAAAGCAATTTTTCCGCGATCACAACCTCCCCACCGCCGACTTCGTTCTGACCGAAAACCGCGCCGATGTTGCCGCTGTTGTGGCCCAAAACCCCTCCCTCCTACCCGCTTTTCATAAACTGGGTCGCGACGGATACGATGGCCGGGGGGTGCAACGCATCGGCTCCGAAACCGACCTGCCCAAAGCCTTCGATGCGCCGGGCGTGCTGGAAAAAATGGTCGATTTCGAGAAAGAATTAGCCGTGATTGTGGCCCGCAACGAGCAGGGCCATGTACAGACCTTCCCCACGGTCGAGATGGTGTTTCACCCCGAACTCAATTTGGTGGATTATCTGTTTGCCCCCGCCCAGATTTCGGCCGAGGTAGATAAGCAGGCTCAATCAATTGCCCGAAAAACCGCTGAAGCCTTTGGCATTGTGGGCGTGTTGGCGGTGGAGTTGTTCCTGACCAAAACGGGTGAGGTGCTCATTAACGAAGTGGCCCCACGCCCGCACAACAGCGGTCACCACACCATTCGGGCCAACGTAACCTCCCAGTTTGAGCAGCATTGGCGGGCCATTCTGAACCTGCCTTTGGGTGATACAACGGGCTATCAACCAGCCGCAATGGTGAACCTGCTGGGCGAAGATGGCCACACCGGCCCGGCTCATTATGAAGGGTTGAACGACCTGTTGGCGATGCCCGGCGTGTTCCCGTTTCTGTATGGCAAAGCTATCACAAAACCCTTCCGCAAGATGGGTCATATCACGGCGATGGATGCCGATTTGGAAACCCTGCGCCAGAAAGTAGCCGCTGTTCAGGGTGCCATTCGAGTAGTTTCAGAGTAAATACGAACCCAATTGCTTTTATAAAAACAAACGTAACCGATGGAATACAGACAGTTGGGGCAAACCGACATGCAGGTCTCGGTGATTGGTTTTGGAGCCTCGCCACTCGGCGATGTGTTTGATGTGACCGACGAGAAAGAGGGCTTCCGGGCAGTGCATTCGGCCATCGACAGCGGTATCAATTTTTTTGATGTAGCCCCGTTCTATGGCGATACCCTTGCTGAAAAAAGACTGGGTAACGCGCTGTTAACCAAGCGAAAGGACATTTTCCTGGCAACCAAATGCTGCCGTTACGGAAACGGTATTTTCGACTTCTCGTACAACCGGGTCCTACGCAGCATCGACGAATCATTGCAACGCCTGCAAACTGACTACGTGGATTTGCTGCAAGTTCACGACATTGAATTTGGCGACCGCGAGCAGGTGCTCAACGAAGCGATTCCGGCGGTGTTGAAAGCCAAAGAACAGGGGAAAGCCCGCTACGTTGGCTTTTCGGGTTTGCCGGTTCGGTATCTGGCCGAGATTGCCCGGCACGTTGAGGTGGACACGGTGCTGTCGTGGGGGCATTACACCCTGCTCGACGATGAAATCAACGACGAGCTGGTGCCTCTTTCGCAGCAAAAAGGGTTTGGGTTGATGAATGCCGCTCCCCTGATGCAGCGTATTTTGTCGGATGCATCGGTGCCGGTTTGGCAAAGTTCGCCCCAGCCGGTCAAGGATTTGCAGCCTGTATTGATTCAGCTTTGCCGCGATCATGGGGTGGCCCTGAGCGATGTGGCTCTCCGATTTTCACTCGACCATCCGGCCATTGCCACCACCATCATTGGCATGTCGGAGCAGCGTCACGTGGCCCAAAATGTACGGGTGCTCGATTTTAAAATTCCCGACGGCCTTCTCGACAAAATTGCTGAACTGGTAGCTCCGGTTAAAAACTGGATGTGGTTCGAAGGGAAACCGGAAAATAACCTTCCTAAACCATCAGAAACTTTCTGAAAATCAGTCCCTAATTAGTCTTACCACGCCCCCCACCCCCTAAAGGGGGCTTTGGTTGAGCATGAGTGAAGCCCCCTTTAGGGGGTGGGGGGCAAGACTCCAGATAACTTTATCAAATGGATAAGATCAAAGCATTGGTGCTGGTTGAGCCCGGCCATACCGAGATTCGGGACATCGACATGCCGGTGCCGGGCGATGGCGAGGTGCTGTTGCAGGTTGGCTATGTCGGTTTTTGTGGCGGAGACCTTAATGGCTATCGGGGTCTGTTCGAGTTACAGGAGTACCCCAATGTGCTGGGTCACGAGGTGGGAGCCACCATCGTGCAAATGGGTTTGGGAGTTCCGGCAACGTTTCAGCCGGGCCAGAACGTGACGCTCAACCCCTATCAGAACTGTGGCGTTTGTTTGTCGTGCCGAAAAGGTCGCCCGAATGCCTGTCAGGATAACAAAACAATGGGTGTTCGGCGACCGGGTGCCATGACCAAATTCATTGCCGTTCCCTGGGAGAAGCTGCATATCTCCAATAGCCTCTCGCTGCGGGAGTTGGCCCTTGTGGAACCGCTGACGGTAGGCTTTCATGCGGCAGAACGGGGCCGGGTTTCGGCTGGCGACCGGGTGGCCGTGATTGGCTGCGGCATTGTGGGCATGGGTGCGCTGGCGGCTTCGGCCCATCGTGGAGCCGAGGTAATCGCCATCGACATCGACGATACCAAACTCGCCATTGCCCGGAAAGCTGGTGCCGCTCACACCATTAATACCGCCAAAACCGATTTGCACGAGGCCCTGATGCAACTCACCAACGGCGATGGCCCCGATGTGATTATTGAAGCCGTTGGCAACCCAACCACTTACCGGGCCGCTGTTGACGAAGTGGCCTACACGGGTCGGGTTGTCTATATTGGCTATGCTAAACATCCGGTGGACTATCAGACAGGTACGTTCGTTCGGAAAGAGATCGAAATATTAGGTTCGCGCAACTGCCTTGGCGAATTTCCCGATGTGATCGCCTATTTGGAGTCAGGGCGTTTTCCAGTCGAGGACGTGATCAGCCGGACGGTTTCGTTAGACGAAGCCGGGTCTGCCCTGGCAGAATGGTCAGCGAACCCCCGCCCGATTACCAAAATCATGGTCAACTTCGATCAATAGCTATGAAATCCTGCGTCACTATCGCCTTGGTTCCGGGCATCAAAACAGGCCCCTGGATTTACTGGGACGATCTGGAAGGGAGTATGCGAAAAGCGGCTGCCCTCGGCTTCGACGGAGTCGAGCTGTTTACGGCTTCGGCAGAGGCTGTTGCCATCGACAAGTTGATGAGATTGACTCAGGAGTTTGGCGTGTCTGTTGGGGCCGTGGGAACGGGGGCGGGCAAGGTGATCAACGGCCTGACCCTGACCGACCCCGATCCACTGATTCGCGGGGGGGCAGTTACGTTTATTCAGGATATGATTGACTTCGGGGCTGCCCTGAATGCCCCGGCCATCATCGGGTCTATGCAGGGCATCGCCTTGAACGGAGCCAATCGAGATCAGGCACTTGGCTGGTTAGCCGATGGCTTGAACACCCTTGGCTCTTTCGCCGAAAACAGGGGAGTTACCCTCATCTACGAACCACTGAACCGCTACGAAACCAACCTGATTAACCGATTAGACGATGGTGTAGCGTTGATTCGTTCCCTGAAAACGGACAACGTCAGGCTGTTGGCCGACCTTTTTCACATGAATATTGAAGAAGCGTCGCTGCCCGACAGCATCCGCAGAGCCGATTCCCTGATTGGCCATGTTCATTTTGCCGACAGCAACCGTGGGCCGATTGGCATGGGACACACGGCAATGAACGACATCGCCAAAGCTTTGTACGACATTGATTACCAAGGCTATATCTCAGCCGAAGCATTCCCCTGGCCATCCCCCGATGAAGCGGCTCAACAGATAATTCAGTCGTACCGGCAGTATTTTGATCAATAAATTACCCAGTTACCCCAATCATCCAATGAAACGATTCTGCCTCGCTCTCGACCTCAAAAATGATCCTGCCCTGATTGCCGAATACGAAAAAATGCACGCCCCCGGTGCCGGTTGGCCCGAAGTACGCCACAACGACCTGAACGCCGGGATTCTTGACCTCCAAATTTACCGCGTCGGAACCCGGATGTTTATGATTCTGGAAACGGACGACGATTTTTCGTTCGAGAAAAAACGGGCCTTGGATGCCACTAATCCGCATGTGCAGGAATGGGAACGGTTGATGTGGAAATACCAGGAGCCACTTCCCGAAGCAAAAGCTGGCGAAAAGTGGCTCCTGATGGAACAGATTTTCCAGTTTGAAAAATAGCCTGTTAAGCCCCTACCCTGCCACCGTGTTTTCGAGTGTGCCGATTCCGTCGATGGAGATTTGTACTACGTCGCCTTTGGCCAACGTGAAATCGTCGGCAGGCACAAGACCAGTGCCCGTCATCAGGTAACAACCATGGGGGAACGTGCATTCACGGAATAAAAACCCGATCAGTTCGGTGTGTTTCCGCTTCATCTGGCTGATGGCAATCTGCCCCTCGAACGCCGTTTCGCCCATCCGCTGAATCACCAGCCGGATTTGGGTTTCGGGGTCGATTGGTTTGGGGGGGACATACAAACACGGCCCCAAAGCCGCTGCTCCGTCGTAAGTTTTGGCTTGAGGGAGATACAAGGGATTTTCTCCCTCGATGCTGCGCGAACTCATGTCGTTACCGCAGGTATAGCCCACAATTTTGCCCGACGACGTGGCAAACAACGTCAATTCAGGTTCGGGAACGTTCCAGGTGGAGTCTTTGCGAATGCGAACGGCATCTCCCGGCCCCACCACGCGCATAGGTGTTGACTTAAAAAAGATTTCGGGTCGCTCGGCATCATAAACCCGGTCATAAAAGTTGTCGGCACCCGACTTGCGCGATTCGTCCATCCGGGCATCGCGGCTTTTCAAATACGTTACACCCGCTGCCCAAACCTCCTGCTGCCCAATGGGGGCCATTAGATTCGATTCTACCCATGCCCGGCACTCGTCCGACGGACTCCCCCCGCTGATGGCCTGTTGCAGATAATCGTGAAGCGTGTCTTCATTTACAAGGTAATCCCAGTCATCAGACGGGGCACGGAAGAACTGATTGTCGGATTCGATAACGATACCGGAATGGGTTTTGTAAAGACGCATGGGGTAAAGGCTAAGTGTTGGCAAATAAAAAAAGAGTTGGCTGACACACAAAGAAAGCGTGCGTTAGCCAACTCTTAACTGATCACTCTTAATTTTTAACTCTATTCTGCTTTTACCACCCGAACCGTTTGTCTTTCGGCACCGGCCTGCACCTGCAACAGATACACACCTGCCGAGCGACCCAGGCGCACCCGAACCGTTTCAACGGCTCCGGCCTGCTTCACCGCCTGTTCCGACTGCAACTTACCGGCAACGTCCAGCGTATGAATGGTTAGGGATTTACCTTCCGCACCGCGTACTTCGAGTGAAACCAGGTCGCCCGTTGTTGGGTTGCCCAACACACGAACACTCAGACCTGCTCCCGATTCGGCACTTGCCACACGGGCTGTCCCGGCGCAGAATGCCCCGAAATCAAACGTGATACTGGTTGTGACTCCGCCTTGTGTTGCACTGATAACCAGTGGCTTAGGATCGCCCCGTAAACCCGGCTCAACAGTCCCGGTGTTGCTCGTGACCGAAGCCCGCTGCACACCCACTGCCGTGTAGGTAATAGTGCTGCCATCACCACCGGCGGTATTGATGGTAATGGCTCCCGTTGTGCAAACATACGTTGGCATCGTTAGCGAGAGCGAACCACCCATTGGGGGCGTTGTTGGCGGAACATCAGGGGGGACCACAGGAGGAATGGCTCCCTGGCAATAGGCCGCCAAATTGAATGTCACACTCACCGTTATGCCACTCTGGGTCGCGTTGATCGTGATTGTTTTGGGGTCGGCCCGGAGGCCTGGCTCCACAACACCCGATGTGCTGGTTGGCGACGTTAACTGTACACCCACAGCTGAAAAAGTAATGGGTGAGCCATCCCCAGCCGAGGTATTGAACTGAATAACACCCGTGTTGCAATTGTAGATCGGTTGCTGTAGGGTTAATGCACCAGTTGGATTTGGTGGATTTATCGGGTTCGGCGGTAATATTGGACTGATGTCCCGGCAAAAATCGGCAAAGTCGAAGACGTAGCTAACGGTTACGCCACTCTGGGTAGCCGTAATCACTATGGGCTTGGGGTCGTTCCGCAAACCAGCTTCCACTGTACCAATTCGGCTCGCGGCTGATGTGCGGGTTACACCTACCGCTGAAAACGTAATGGCCGAACCATTCCCCCCTGCTGTATTAAAGATAATTACGCCCGTGTTGCAATCATACGTGGGTTCGAGCAGGGCGAATACTGTGGAAACGGGGATGGCAAACGGTACGGTCAGGCGGGCAGTACCTACGGCTCCCTGCGGGTCAGTACCAGTAACAATCATCGTAAACGTTGCTGGCACGGCACTACTTCCCAAAATGGTTGGCGTGGTCGAGTTGGCTCCTGTCAAAGTCCAGTTGGCAGGCATTCCAATAACTCCGTAAGTCACCGCACTACCTTCGGGATCAGTAAAGATACCACCGATCCCCAGACGATAGTTTACCCCCGGCTGCAAGGCATTGAATACCAGATCAGTAGCAAAAGGAACCGGAGCACGGTTGGTTGCTGGAGCTACGTTGATAACCAGCACGAGCGATGCCGATAACCCGCCATTGTCAACACCAGCGATGGTAAGCGAGTAGCTGCCGGGGGTGGTTGGCCGACCCGTAATGTTGGTGCCTGAGCGACTCATGCCGGGCGGGTACGTGCCTGTTACCGTAAACGATACCGGGAAGCCATCGGGGTCTGAAATCAGGCTTGAGAGGGCAATGGTCGTCACGATGTTCAGTGGAGCCGAGACCGTGGTGGCCGTTGTAGCAACCGGAGGGCGGTTGGCCAGAACCGTCAGCGAAAACGTAGCCGAAGCTGCCAGCCCGCCGGGGTCAGTTGCCGTAATGACTACATTGCTCACGCCCGGCACCGACGTAATACCAAAAATATACGGGCCAGCCGGATCATTGTAAAACTGCAAACCTGTGGGCAAACCAGTGGCGGTATAGCTTAACAGGTCGCTGTCGGGGTCGGTAAACTTGGGAATCTCGAAGTCATACGGAATGCCTAACACCACGCGCTGATTCTCGATGCCACCTACCGGAATTTGTGGGGCGCGGTTGGCGGTTGGTGTGCCGGCACTAAACACCTGCGAATAGGTGATGGGGTACGATTGCCCGGCGTTTACCGAAAACACAATAGTGAGTGACGAACTATTACTCAAGGCCGTTAGTTCAGCCCGGTTACCCGAACCAGACACCGGCGATACTACCCCTTCACCACCCAGTACTGTCCAGGTAGTCAGGTCGTTGTTAGTATTTACGGAATAGGTAGCCGAACCCGTAAAACTATCGGGACCGACTAAACGGGGAGTGGCCGCGTTCATAATCGTTGCGCCTGTTCCAGCTACATCGAGCCAGTTACTCAGGCGGGTTTGATTGGAGCCGTTGCCAAACCACGACAGATCGAAACGCCCATACAGCGACCGCACCGACGACGCTGGGCAGGTGCCCGAGCCACCATGCAACTGACCGATCACCCGACGGTCGGAGTTGAACAGGGGCGAACCCGATGAGCCGCCTTCCATAGAACCGCTTGTCAGGTTCATGCTGTAGTGCGAATCAGGGAAAGTGCCATTCCAGCCACTATAAAAGGTATTCGTTGTGAAAGAAATTTTCTTTACGCTTCCCCGTGGGTGGTGAATCCCGAACAAGCCGGGCGTGTAGTTAGTTGTCCGACGATCCCATCCGTTAAAGGTAATGGCCTGATTCTGGGGCAACTGACGATTCAACTCCAGCAGCGTCATGTCCGTGTTAGGCGATGCCGAGCGAAACGTGGCCCCGTTGATCGTCACGTAGATATTGTCGTCCTGAGTAGGCGCGCAGGTCGCGCTCTGGTATTTGAAATAGAACGACCAGCTAACCGTCGAAGCCGCTTCGTTAGCGTTAATGGTCAGGTCGCCATTGAAGTCGATGCAGTGGAAGGCCGTCAGAAAATACGACCGGAACGACTGACGTGTGTCGTTGAGCATTGATCCCGAACATAGGAAAAAGCTTGATACACCGTCGAACATCAGAATCATGGCCACCCCATCCGCTTCGTACTGATAGCTAGGCGCACACGACAGATCATTATGACAAGTCGCCGTTGCCCGCAACCCTCCGATTGGGCCATACGGGGTGTATTCGTTGATGATGCCCGACAGATTTATTACGCTTGCCGGTGCTTTCAGGCTCTCGTGAATCTCGACAATAAGCCGATCGCCCGGTACACGATCCGACAGGTAATGATTCCCGGCAGTGTTTTCGGTGTTCGTGATTGGCCCTACAAGCGTGGTGCGGGCGGCATCGAACAGAAAAATCCTGGTTCCTTCAGCCAGGTTAAGCTGATCGAAGTCGGCACCGACGGCAGCGGCTCCCGGCGCGCGAAGTTCGTAGTAGGTAACTCGTTCGCCATCGGCTTCAACGGTTCGGCCAACCTGCAGCAGATTGAGATTGGCGTTTTGTTTCTGGGCAATTCGCAGAGGGAGGCCCCGCTCCTGCCGAATAGCATCTTCGGCATGAAGGCTGGTTAAGTCAAGCGAACTGAATTCGGTGGCGGGGATGGTACCGCCGGGTAGCTTGGCTACTTTAGAAGTGGCCGGGTCGGCGGGGTCGATTTTGCGCGTGAAAACCTGGGCGTTTACCGAGAAACCGGCCAGGATCAAAAGCAATAACATCGCCAATCCCCTGAAGGTTGGTAGTGATGAGTGCATAAAGTGATTAGATGAAAAAAATAGACAGAAGTTAACAAATAAGCCACAAGTAACACAATAAATCAATAGTCGCTTTTAAATGCTTTCGCTTTATTTTTAGAAACAATAGATACTTATTCTGAATCAAGAAGTTGGCCTTTTTAGAGCCAAATAATTGACCGTCTGCCCGAAGCGGGAGTTTAGCCAAAAACAGTGCCGGTATCAACGATATGAGTACTTTTGGTTCTCCTATTAGATTCGGTGACCGATTTCCACAACTACTATGCTGTCAACCCCAGTCTTGACCGGCCTGACCTCCGCCGAAGCCGACAACTCCCGGAAGCAATACGGCGTTAATCAACTCGTTGTCAATGAGTCGCAAACGGGCTGGCGGCTTGTTGTCGAAGTTGTCTCAGAACCGATGTTCATTTTGCTGGCTGTGGCAAGTTTGCTCTACGTGCTGTTGGGCCAATGGCAGGAAGGCATCGTGCTGGGAGTGGCTATGATCCTCGTGGCGGGTATTTCCGTTTTCCAATCGGTGCGCAGCGACCAAGCGTTGCAGGCTCTCCGGCAACTGACACAGCCCACCATTTCGGTGCTTCGCGATGGCACCCTGACCGATTTACCCGTCGAAGACCTCGTGGTGGGCGATGTGGTGCGGCTCACCGAAGGCCAAACCGTTCCCGCCGATGGGACGCTACTACAAGCCAACGATTGCTCTGTGGACGAGGCCATTCTGACCGGCGAATCGGTGTCTGTAACGAAAACTATTCCCGAAACCGACCGTTTTTTTGCGGGTACGTTGCTCACGTCAGGCAGTGCCTATGTGCGTATCAGTGCCGTGGGCGAAGCCACTGAGTTGGGTAAATTAGGTCGGTCATTACAGACTATCGAGGTTGAAAAAACGCCTTTACAACTTCAGATCAGCCGTTTTGTGCAGCGCATGGCCTTTGTTGGTTTCGGAGCGTTCGCGCTGGTGTGGGGCATCAACTTCGC
>JANOCD010000108.1:0-22899 GCA_031411995.1 Cytophagales bacterium | reverse complement strand
AGGAAGATACGATTAGAAAAGGCACATCAATTACTGGCCGACACCGACCTGCGCGTGTCAGAAATTGCCGATATGGTGGGCATCAACAATCCCCAGAATTTCAGTAAATATTTCACCCAGGAGTTCGCTATCAGCCCAACCGAATTCAGGCGGTTGCAACAGATTCCCGTACCCGCACGAGAAACACCGTCATCGGCAGTAGAAGCACTGTTAACGCCCGTGACCCCGATGTTGCCTGTTGCGGAAACACCTGTTTCACTGCTGCCTGCACCAAACAAACACGCCAAAACCCGATACCAACCAACTGGTGCGGGACGTTGGGTGCTGTATGGCCTTGTGTTAGCGGGCCTGATTTTGGGGTTAGGGGGGTATCTCCGCACCTACATTCAACCAGCCAACCGGCCCACCGATGCCATAAAAACCTCGTTGGCAGTGTTGCCCCTCCTCAACATGGGGCCGGCCGACACGAACCCCGTTTGCGAGGGCTTGATGGACGATATTCACACCTCCATTTCGCTCATCCGGCATCTGCGGGTTACGGCTCGGTCGTCGTCCGATCAGTATCGGGGTTCGCAGAAGAACATCTGGCAGATTAGCGAAGACCTGCGGGTCGCCAACGTTTTGCGGGGTAAAGTGCTGAAAACCAAAGACAAGGTTCAGTTGAAAATGGAGTTGATCAACGCCAAAGAAGACCGGTTGCTCTGGTCAAAAACCTACAGCGTGGCCTATCCCGATGTTTTTCAGTTGACAGATCTAATCACGCAGGATGTGGCCCGCGAATTAGATCTGGAAAACAACCCAACCTCGGCGGACAAATTAGGGTTGGCCCGCACCAAAAACATGGTGGCCTACAACGACTTTTTGCAGGGTCGTCAGTTGGTCGTAAGTCGCAAAAAAGAGAACATTCTGGCGGGCATCATCAAGTTCGATCAGGCCCTTGCCCTCGACTCGACCTTTGCCGAAGCCCACGCCTTCAAAGGGGTCGCCTACTCGGTGCTGGCCAACTCCGACTATGCCGCCGACCTAACCAAAATTTATGCCCTGGCCCAGCAAAATGCCCTAAGAGCCATTCAGATTGACCCGACCAACAGCACGGCCTATGGCGTTTTGGGGACGATTTACGCCGATACCTACCAGTGGCAGGCTGCCGAATCGTCGTTTCGGATTGCCCTGCAACACAACCCCAACGATGCCCAGATTAATTATTGGTATAGTTTATGGCTGCGCTCGACCGGGCAGTTGACCGAGGCCATCAAATACAGCACGCAGGCCGTGGCCCTCGACCCGCTCTACCCCGTTATTTTGAGCGGCCACATTGCAAACTGCGCCTATGCCAACCGCTTCGATCTGGCGCAGGCGAGCCTGAACAGCGGCAAATCGGTGTTTGGCGATTCGTTTATTTATTACATTGGTCAGGGGTATTTTTACCTCGCCAAAAACGATTATACCTCGGCAGCTAACAGTTTATCTCGTGGTCTGAAACTGAACCCCAATTATACCGGGCAACTTCCCACGCTGATGTACTGCGAAGCCAAACGCGGCAACCGGACTAAAGCCATTGCTTTCCTCCAAACCCTTACGGCCAAAACACCCCGCACGTATTACGACAGAGCGGTGGTGTTTGCGGGTTTATCCCAAAAAGATAGCTGTATCTTTTACCTGAAAACAGCCGCCGACCTCGGCCATATCTACAAAGACATGAAGGTGGTGCCGGTCTTCCGACCCTACCAGTCTGACCCTATTTTTCAGGCCATTCTGCGGCAGTATCGGTATCCTTAAGTATATATTCTATCTATTCAATAGCTATATCTGCAACAATAGACTAAGCAATTTTTGCGTCTGAGACAATACACTAAGCTTGTGCAACAATAAACGAAGCCTTCCACACAGCTATACCCGACTTTTACTTTCCATCAGGGGACGGGAAAACCGGCAATTCAAACCCCAAGAAAATTTTACCAATACCTCTCCTCTTTTTTCCTTTCTCTTGCCGACGTTGTTGGCGGTAGCTCAATCGACACTCTCCCTCGTTTCGGGGGGAGTGTATTTTATGGAAACAATCCCAAAACCCCTGACCCCA
Organism: Cytophagales bacterium; assembly: GCA_031411995.1. Lineage (GTDB taxonomy): Bacteria > Bacteroidota > Bacteroidia > Cytophagales > Spirosomataceae > Rudanella. Next base: position 20,819 of record JANOCD010000108.1, on the reverse strand, counting down.
TGATAACCATCAACGATTGGCAAACCAATAAAGAGAAATGGTTAGACGCTGACCTTGCCCTGATGACTTCGGACGAGGGTTGGCGCGAGCGAAGCCAAAAAAAGGGCATCTGTATCTGGCAACGACCGTTTCCCGACGATAAAAACGATCTGTTCCGATGGAGACTGCCCCGTGTGGCGGCCCCGCACAGTGAGGTCTTCAATGTGTTCACCAACCAAATGCTCGACTATCACCAGTACTGGACCGCCGAATATTCGGGTGGTTTCCGGGTGCGGGACATTGACGAAAACGCCCAAATTATCTATCAGCAATTCAAGCCCGGTGTTCCGTTTATTGCCAAACGCGACCTGCTGTATGTACAATGGTCAAGAACAATAGACGACCAAACGATGCAAACCAGTTTCCGGTCAATTGTATTGGACACGATGCCTGTGCCTGCTGGTTTTGAACGGATCGACTGGTGGGGCGGGCATCTGTTCGAAGCCAACCCGGACGGCACCAGTCAGCTTGTGTTGATTGACCGGGAAAATCAGGGCGGGCGTTTTCCGGCTTTTATCATGAATCAAATCATGCATAACTATCTTACACACCAATTTGAAAGTATCATCCAATTTTTTGAAAAAGGCGGAACGGCAAGCCATGAAGAATTGCCGGATGCCAAAAACACCGCGCTTAAACTAAAACACTAACGCTTTGCCCCATGAACTTCCTCAACTGGCTTACCCATTTCGAACCCATCATTAACCAACTGTGGGTCTTTACCTTAGTTTCGACGGTGGTGCTATATGTGCTGTGCAACGTGCTGCCCGACCGCATCGTTGGGCCGTTTTTGCCGCTGCATAATGTGTTTAAGCCCCAAACCAATGTCGATTTAGACTATCAATCCATTGGTTATGCCCTGTTGCACACGACCTGGGCAACCCGTCTGACTCATTCGACTATCATTATCGAGGCCGTGTTGTGGTTCGTGGTTTTCGGTAGTTGGCACTGGAGCATTCCCTACGCAGCGTTGGCGGCTATTCTGGTGCAATCACTTTTTATCGGGGACAAAAAATTCGGTCTGTTTTTCGTGCTGATGGGTCTCGCCACGTTGGGCAGTGCCGCGTATGTGGTTCAGGTGCTGGGGCAACCCAATGCCGTTTTGCTGGCCAAAGTACTCCTGATGCTCGGTGGTTTGTTGCGGATGTTGAGCCATTCGGCAGAATTGATTCCTCCGCTGTTGGTGAATAAATCCGACCAATTTGAAAAACTGACAGCCAGGAATTTCAACTGGAAAGTACCGCTTTCGTCGGTCATTGGCTACGTGGGCGAATTTGGCAGCAGCCTGCCCAACCGGATTTTGCCCGTTCAGGTCAATTACCTCTACCAGACTGTTTTTGGCCTCAAACCCGAAACAACCTTGCCGTGGACAGCCGTGGAGACAGCGGCCCAAAAGGTGCTGACGGGCGGCTACTCGCAACTCAGCGCGTTGCGGCAGTACTACAACAGCGTTGTGACCCACAAATAGACACACTCCAATAGCACTTATTTACCCAATATACCCATGATTCCATCTCTATCTTCTTCATTCCTTGCCCGCTCGTTCCAAACCGGGTTGTTTTCTCTCTTGCTGCTGCTGGGCAGCTTTTCAGCGCAAGCCCAAACAAACACCTGGACAGGCGGCAGCACCGACTGGAACACGGCGAGCAACTGGTCGCTGACGCTGGTTCCTGACGCTACGCATAACGTGGTGATTCCGTCTGGGCCCACTAACCAACCCATTCTCAGCACCACGGCGGTGGCTAAGTCAATGATTGTTTCAAACGGAGCCTCGCTGACAATTACGGGAGTTGGTAGCCTGACCATCAACGGGTCTTTTGAAACCAATGGTTTTAAAAATGCCATTTACACCGAAGGGCCTATCCTCAATGACGGCAAGCTTTACATTGGAACCACGGCTACCGATGCCAATTACGGTATCTGGAATCTCAGTTTGTTTACCAATAACGGGGAGTTATCAATCAACAACACTAGTGGAATAGGCTTGTATCTGTACGGTGGTACGTTCGCTAATACCGGGCGTTTAGTTATTGGTGATGTGGCCTTAACCGCCCAGGATGGTATTCAGAATAATGGGGGCACACTCATCAACAATACTACGGGGGAAATTACGATTAACCGCCCCTGGGCGAATGGTATCTGGAATCTGGCAGGCAGTTGTCAGAATGCGGGCAGGATCATCGTGGGGGCAATCGCCGGTTCTGGTTCGGGTATTCTTTCGTATGCACCCTTCACCAATACAGGCGAAATTCGGGTGGATCGCTGCAATAACGGTGTCGTCTCGACGAGCAACTTCGCCAACACAGGGCAGATCATCATCGGAGCGTCGGCCTCGTTGAGTAACCAGGGGGTTGTCAGTACGGGGGCTTCGGCCACGTTCGTCAATTCGGGGGCGGGGACTATCAGCATCAACCGCACGAGCGGGGCAGGATTAGCGAATCAAACCGGCTCCACGTTTACCAACTCGGCCACCATCGTCATTGGCACCAGCGTGTCTGGCACCGCCATCGTCAATCAATCAGGAGCTACATTTGATAATCAGGGGGGAGGATGCCCGGCCCTGATCCAAACCCTGATCCAGAGTCTGGGCAATGGGGTCATCACTGATTTGGGTTCTTTCTCCAATACAGGAACGATCATTGAAAGCTCCAATAGAACCAGCGGTATTAGTTTCAACGGTGGGCTGATGCAGAACCTCAACGGTGGTTCATTTACAGTAGCTTCGGGCAATGCGGCTGTTTCGGGGACCGGGCTGGTTTGGCAAGGCTGCGTCAGCCGCGACTGGAACACGCCCGCCAACTGGGCATCGGGCACCGTTCCCACGGCTGCTAATGATGTGCTGATTCCGGCAGACCCGGCCAACCAACCCATTATCAGCACTACGGCGGTGGCCAAATCGGTGGAGATGCTAACGGGGGCATCGCTCAGTATCAACAGCGCGGGAGGCCTGACTATCAACGGCAACAAACCCGTGACAGTTATCCTGGGTGGTACCACTTCAGGCTTCAATTGCAGTTTCCTCAACAAGGGTACGGTGACCAATGAAGGGGCCTGGATCATAGACAATCCCAGTGGTTTCGGTACGGGCATTTATAATCTGGGAACAATCAACAACAGATTGGGTGGGAGCATCTCGCTGAGTCGTATCAGTGCTAACATCACGAATGAATCGGGGGCGAGCTTTATCAACTCAGCCACCATCACCTTCGGGAGCAGCGGGTTTGGCACCTCGTTGGCGATTCGCAATCTCAGTGGGGCTACGTTCGTCAATCAGGGCGGGGGGTGTCAGGCACTGGGTCAGGCGCTCATTCGGATTCTCAGTACTGGGACCATCAGCGACGCGGGTTCGTTCTCCAACACGGGCGGCACCATCATTGAGAGTTCGACGGGCACCAGCGGCATCGCCTTCAACAGTGGGCTGGTGCAGAACCTCAACGGCGGCACCTTCAACATCACCACCGATCTGGGGGTACTGACAACGGGCACGGGGTTGCTCTGGTGCGGCAGCGTGAGTCGGGACTGGAACACAGCCGCCAACTGGTCGGGAGGGTATGTCCCCACGGCTACCGACGATGTGGTGATTCCGTTCGACCCTGCCAACCAGCCCATTATCAGCACCACGGCCACAGCCCGGGCAGTTGAGGTGTTTAGTGGGGCTTCGCTTAGTATTACCAGCGCGGGAAGTTTAACTATCAACGAAGAAAAAAGGGTATTCGTCGTCCCCACAGGTTCCTCTGGATCTTACCAAACAACTGGTTTTTACAACAAAGGCACCGTTTTGAACGAGGGGGCTTTGTTGATTGGCAATACGGGTAACAGAGCTAGTGCCGGGCTTTATAACAGCGGCACATTCAGTAATAACGGTGGGTACATCACCATTGATAATGGCAGTAGCGGGTTACACAACCTTAGTGGCAGCTTTGTCAACTCTGGCACCCTCATCTGCGGAGGGATTGCCTTTGTTGGAAATAATGGGCTTCAGAATGAGGCAGCGTTCAGCAACACGACGGGTGCCCTTATCATCCTTGAGCAAGCCTTTGGGGGCTTAGCCAATTACGCGAGCGGCACGTTTGTCAATTCTTCGACCATCACCATCGGGATATCGACCAGTATATCCAACCAGGGGATAAGCAACAGCGGCTCGTTCACCAACACGACGGGCGGGTATATTGCCATTGATCGCAGTCGAACAGGCTTGATAAATATCTCCGCCTTTGGCAGCCCGGGTATTTTTGTCAACTCGGCTATTATCACCCTCGGCACCAGCGTATCCGGCACCGCCATCGGCAACTCTGTTGGCGCTACGTTTACCAATCAGGGTTGCGCGGCTCTGCTGCAAGGTCTGGGCAATGGGATCATCTCCAACGCGGGTTCGTTCTCCAACACGGGTACCATCCTTGAGAATGCATCGGGCAACAGCAACATCAGTTTCAATGGCGGGCTGATTGTGAATAACAACGGCGGCTCCTTTACGGTGGCCTCGGGCAATGCGGCTGTTTCGGCGGGGGCCGGGCTGGTCTGGCAGGGTTGCGTGAGCACCGACTGGAACACGGCGGGCAACTGGTATCCGGCGACAGTTCCCACGGCCACCGACGATGCTATCATTCAATTGAGTGTCGTTAACCAACCCATTATTAGCACCACGGCCACGGCCAAATCGGTGGAGGTGCAAACGGGGGCTTCGTTGAGCATCAGCAGCGCGGGGAGCCTGACCATCAACGGCTCAACCGGCAATGCCCTGACCAATGCAGGCAACCTGACCAACGAAGGCAATCTGCTAATTGGCAGTTCGGCGAGTGTTACTGTCACGGGGGTTGGCCTCCTAAACGCGGGCCTGTTTCAAAATCAACCGGGAGGGCAGATTACTATCAACCGAACCGGCGCAGACGGAATTTCCAGCACCGGCACGTTTATCAACTCGGCCACACTGACCATTGGTAATATCGCCTTTGCAGGCTTGAACAACATCTCCAACTTTGGATCTTTTACCAACAACGCCACAGGCGAAATCCGGGTAGATGGCGGCACGGGCAATGGTATCTGGAACAGGACAGTTAGCACGTTTCTGAACGACGGAAAAATCTTTGTGGGATCGGGTGCCAGCACCACCATGGGGGTGGGTATCCTCTGCGACGGGGTGTCCTTCACAAACAACGCAGGAGCCAGTATTCAATTGGACCGGGTATCGCGCGGCCTGACCAATGTGAAACTCTTTTACAATGCCGGGCAGATCAGAATGGGTAACAACGTGCCCCTCCGTGAGCGAGGTTTTTTGAATGGTAATGGAAGTGGTACGGTTGCGGCTGTTTTCAATAACCTGCCTGGTGGCTTGCTCCAGATCGACCAAACAGCAGCTGGGCAAGACGGCATCACCAACGAAGTAATGACAACCTTTACTAATGCGGGTACGGTCAGCATCGGCACGTCGGGCAGCATTGGGGGAAATGCCATCACCAATGCCGGCACCGTCACGAATCTGAGTTGCGCGGTAATCCGGGCCTTTGCTCCGGTTTATAACGAGAACGGCACCTTCACCAACAATGGCTTCCTGACGGTCAATACCCTACGAAAACCAAGCAAAACGGTGGTACAGGTCAATTCACCTTCTGGAATAGCCCGATCATACACGTTCGCAGCCGCTGGTTACGGCCAGCCGATCAGCACCGTAAACCTGACCGCCGATGCCGTTTTGGTCAACGATGGAACGGCCAATCCAACGCAGGGCTGTTTTTCTCTTGCCAGTGGTTCACTCACAGGTAAAATCGCGCTGGTGGATCGGGGCACCTGTGCGTCTAACGTAAAAGTATATAATGCGCAACAGGCGGGTGCCATTGCCGTAATCATGTTAAGCGATGTAGCTGGCCCGCCCCCAGGGATGGGTGGTGGGGTCTTTGCCAGTCTGATCACCATCCCGGCCATGTCGATGACGCAGGCCGACGGAGCAGCGATCAAGGCCGCCCTCATGTCCGGCTCGGTCAACATCACGATCACACAGGAGGAGGTGATTTCGACCACGCTGGTGACCAACAACGGCGTGATCACGTATCCGCAGGGCAACCCCATCCCCAACGTGACCAACAACGACCTGATCGTGTCCTCGTTTAGTCTGTGCGGTACCTCGTCTACCACGGCCCTGCAAATCGGCGGGAGCAACAGTTTCTCGGTAGGCACCACCTGGTACACCGATGCGGCCCTGACCACGGCGGGCGGCACCTACAACGCGGGCACCAACACCTTTACCCCTACCAGCCTGAGCGTCGGCACGCACACGCTTTACTTTACCGCCACCGACAACGTGAACAACTGCGTCCAAACCGTGTCGGCCAGTGTAACGGTGAACGCAACCCCTACGCGGCTGTATGTCAACGCGAGCCAAACGGCCCTCACCGGCAACGGGCTGAGCTGGCCCACGGCCTTCAGCAGCCTGCAACAGGCGTTGACCTACCCCTGCTCGCAAAGCCTGACCGAAATCTGGGTGGCCGGAGGAACGTATAAGCCTACGAGCACCACCAGCCGAACCGTTAGCTTCAGGATGCTGCCCGGCGTGGCCATCTACGGCGGTCTGGCGGGTACTGAACCCAATGGCTACGACATGAATTTGCGGAATTTCAGCGCAAACCCGTCTATCCTGAGTGGCGACATCGACGGTGTTCCCGACGTGGTAACGGGCAGCGGCAGCAGCCTGACCATCACGGGCAATGCGGGCAACGCTTACCACGTGGTTTTCAATAATAACAACGGCCTCATGAGCAGTGCCATTCTGGACGGGTTTACGATTTCGGGCGGGAACGCCAACTCCCCAACGCCGTCCAACGATATTTGGGGGGGCGGGATGTTTAACAACCGCGTTTCGCCCACGCTCCGTAACGTGATCTTTTCGGGTAACAGTGCCGTATTTACGGGAGGAGGGCTTTACACCAGCAACGGCAATTTGACCCTAACCAAATGCCAATTCATGAATAACCTGGCCGATTTTGGGGGGGCCATACAAACCCAGGGGACGGTATCAAGCCTCACTGCCACCATCACAATGGTCGATTGTTCACTTACGGGGAATCGCGGCTCCAGTGCCGCTGGGGGCATCAATCATGGTTTTAGCAACTCGCAGGGTCAACTGCTGCTCGATTGCAACCGGTGCGCATTTACGAACAATTACTCTTTCAACGGGTCGAACTATGGCAGTGCGGGGGCCTTTTTCAATGAGCAGGTTGGCTTTGATGGTCGATTCACTAACTGCCTTTTCGATGGCAATCAAGGCTTAGGAAACGACCCCGACGAAGGGGGTGGGGCGTTGTTGGTTTATGCGGGTGCGGTTACGGTTGTCAACTCCACGTTCATCAACAACCGGGCCGCTGCCAAAGGTGGAGCTATTCGGATTTATCTGGGTTCGGGGACGGTGAATATCAAAAACTCCATTTTCTGGAACAACACCGCCACCACCGCCGACAACGACATTTCTACCAACGCAGGCGGCATTTTTTCCATACAAAACAGCCTGTTGCAGGTAGCCAGTTGCCCTACCAACATTACCTGCGGCACGGGCATGCTCTATGGGCAAGACCCCCGTTTTGTTGATCTGTCTGGTTCCAACGTCCGGCTCACAGCCTGTTCGCCCGCCATCAACACGGGTGACCCGGCCACCACTTCGGCCACTGTAGGTAGCACGGATCTGTTTGCTCAACCGCGCTTCTTCAACGCGGGCACGGTGGATATGGGCGCAACGGAGTATCAGGGGGAGAGCGTTACCAGTTTCTCGGTTTTGGGCAGCGGCACGGTCACCTGTGCCAGTTCGCCTACGATCACCCTCAGTGGCTCCCAAACGGGTGTCAGCTACCAGCTTCAGCGCGATGGGGTCAGCACAGGCAGTTCATTAACCGGCACCGGCGCGGCTCTCTCGTTCGGGCTGCAGTCTGTAACGGGCATTTATTTGGTGGTGGCTACCAACACGGCGAGCAGTTGCACATTGGCAATGGCAAGCACGGCCACGGTGGTCAGCAGTACGGCCCTGCCCGTGGCCACGCTCACGGCCAGCCCCAACGCCACGCTTACCTGCGCCCAAACCAGCGTGACACTGACGGCTTCGGGCGGGGTCTCCTACACCTTCGCCAATGCGGGCGGCACGCTCGGCACACCCGGTTCGGTCAGCACGCTGGTGGTCAATGCGCCCGTCACCTACTCGGTTACGGTAGCCAACGCCAACGGTTGCACGGCGAGCCAAAGTACCACCGTCTATAGCAACACGGCAGTCCCCACGCTGAGCCTGGGAGCCAGCAACAGTATCAATTGCGCGATGACCACGGCCACCCTATCGGCCTCGGCTGGGTCCGGCCTCCCGGCTGGCTTCGGCTCGTTGACCTACACCTTCACGGGCGGCTCGCTGCCGGGCAGTCCGTCGAGCAACTCCACCGTGACGGTCAATCAGGGGGGCAGTTATTCGGTGCTGGTTACGGCGGCTAACGGTTGCACGGTTAGCCAAAGCATTTCGGTAGTCAGTAACACGGTGGCTCCAACGGTCACCATCACGCCCGGCCCCGGCCTGACCATCTCCTCCATCCAAACGGCCACGTTCACTGTGTCGGGATCGGCTAACTCGTTCACCTGGTCGAATGGGGCAAGCACCACGGCTATTTCGGTCTCGGTGGCCGGAACGTACTCGGTCACGGGTGTCAACACCACCAACGGTTGCTCCGGCACGGCGAGTGTGGTGTTGAGCGTCACCTCGGCGGCTCCCATCATCACGACTCAACCCGCCACGGCATCCAGCGTGTGCGAGGGGGCCTCGGTGATGACCAGCGTGGTGGTCTCCAACAGCGTCACGGGCTATCAGTGGCTCAAAGGGGGCAGTCCGGTTGCGGGGCAAACTGGCCCCACGCTCGCGTTGGGCAACGTGCAGGTAAGCGACGCGGGTGTGTACTCGCTTTCGGCCACGGGGCCGGGCGGCAGCACCACCTCCAACGGCTTCACACTCACGGTGAACCCCGTTCCCACGGCCACGATCACCTTCCCCAACTCGGTCACGGTGCAGGGGACCGGGGTTCCAGTGGTGCGGGTACCGTCGTTGAGTCCGCCGGTGGTTTTTCAGGCTTTTGGTGGGAATCTGTATGAGCGGCTGATTATTCTGGACCGCATCAATGGCTACGAAATCCGGCAGGCGGACAGCAACACGACGGGTATTTTTACCATCACGCGACTGGGCCTGTTCACGCTGACGGTGACGGGTGCGGGCGGCTGCAAGCGGACGGTGCAGTGGATCGTGCAGGGGCAGTGATACTTAAGTTAATATACTTATTTGCAAAACGTTTCTCATGTAATATATTGCCTGAAATTTCTTCTACAATGAAACACCTCTTTGCCGCATTTGTTGCCATTCAATCGCTATTGCTGGTTCTAAGCAACAGCACCGTGCAAGCACAAGTCCGAACCAAACGGTTTGGGCAGACCCAGGATTTAAGCGCCTATGGCATTGCGTCGGGCAATAAGCAGGCCACTCCAACACTCAGTCTGTCGGCGATTGATGCCGCCCCTCTGCTGTTGGAAGACGAAGCCGAAGCGCTATTAGGGAAATCCTTCCGGTTTGGCCTGAACCGCGCTGTGGATGTCGATATCATCGGGGCGGCTGCCCAGACCGAACAGAACGGCACCCGGACGTATAGCTATCAGATCACTGCCGACGGTGCCTTTTCGCTGAACCTGATCTTCGACCGTTTCCGGCTCAAAGCCGGCTCGAAATTGTATCTGTACAACAGCGACCGCACCATGCTCATTGGGCCTATTACCGATGCGCAAAACCCCCAGTCAGGGCGTGAGTTCTGGACCGATTTGGTGCAGGGGTCAACCCTTCTCATCGACTTGCAGGAACCCATTGCGGGCAGCGGCACAAGCGAACTGCACCTGAGCGCGGTGGTTCATGCCTACAAAGACCTGTTTCCCAACACCAGCAAAGCATTTGGACAGGCTGGCACTTGCCACCCGAACATGGCTTGCTATCCGGGATTTCAGTTCGAGGGCGACGGCGTGGCCATGATCCTTACATCCGGCGGTGCGCGCGCCTGTACGGGTTCCATGGTAAACGACATGCGTCAATCGTTCCGTTCGTTCTTTCTAACGGCCTTTCACTGCGTTGATGGTGGCAATGGCACCCTTTCGGCGGACGAAATTTCTGCCGCAGAGAACTGGCTGGTTCGGTTCAACTATCAGAGTACGACCTGCACGCCCGGTGTGGACGATCTGGATGTCATGACACTCAACGGCACCACCTTCCGCTCGGGGTTAAGCAATTCTGATTTTGCTCTCTTCGAATTGGTGCAACAGGTGCCATCCGACGTGAACACCACTTACAACGGCTGGAACCGGGGAGCCGCCACCACCAGCAATAACTTCGGGATTCACCACCCACGGGGCGATGTCAAGAAAATTTCGTTCACCAACGCCGATACGCAGATAATCGGCTTTAATGGCGGAGCTGGTTCGGCATACGTGACTTCGTTTTGGAGCACGTCGGGCGTAACTGACCCCGGCTCGTCGGGGTCTCCGTTGTTCGATGGCAATCGCCGGATTGTGGGGCAGTTGTGGGGAGGACCTTCATCCTGTGCAGCTACTGGCAACAATTTGCGCGACTATTATGGCCGGGTATTCACGTCGTGGACGGGTGGCGGCACCGACGCCACCCGCCTGAGCAACTGGCTTGATCCCGACAATGGCTCCAACACTACGACCGATGGCGTGAAACCGCTCGTGAGCGGCCCGGCAGCCTTCACCACGGCCAGTTCGTTTAGCGTGAACACGGGTACATCGTCGATCACAGCGTGGACCGTAACGGGGGGAGCCGGAGTTGTGTCGCCAATGTCCGGCACGGGCAACACCGCCAACCTGACCGCCCTCAGCAGTGGTAGCAACCTCACCATCACCTTTGGCGTGAGTGCCGGGCAAAGCTACCCCATTCGGTTTGCCAAAATGTTTGATGTCAGCGGCCCCCCAACGCTTTCGGGTCTGGCGGCAAGCCCCACAACGGTTTGTGCGGGTAGCCCGGCTACGTTTACTGCCACCGTGGGCAACTTCACCGGCACCTATAGCTTCACACTTAGCAATGGCACCGGCCCTCTTAGCGGCACCTCGTCCAGCACCGCGTTTAGTCAGGTGGTAACGGCAAGCGGGAGTGGGTTGCAAACCTTCACGCTCACCTTAGCCAATAGTTTCACAACCAACACCGCTTCTACTACGCTCACCGTCAACGCGATTCCCACGATTGCGATCACAGCCAATCCGGGCCTTAACATCCTGTCGGGCCAAAGTACGACCTTGACGGCTTCGGGGGCGAGTACCTACAACTGGTCAACCGGGGTTAGCACCACCGCCATTACGGTTTCGATGGCGGGGCCGTATTCCGTCACGGGAACCACCGATGGATGCTCCAATACGGCCACTGTAACAGTGAACACGTTCACGATTTTACCTCCGACTATCACGGCGCAACCAGTCAGCGCGTCCACGGTGTGCGCGGGTGCTTCGGTGATGGTCACGGTGGGCGTGTCGGGCAGTATTTCGGGGTATCAATGGCTTAAGGGCGGCATCCCGTTGGCTGGACAAACCGGCCCCACTCTCTTGCTGGGCAGTGTTCAGTTGAGTGATGCAGGGGTTTATTCGCTCTCGCTCACAGGGCCAGCGGGTTCCACTACCTCCAGCAATTTTACGCTGACGGTGAGCCCCGTGCCGGTGGTGACGCTCACCATTCCTGTTGGCACTACGGCCCAGGGGTCGTCGGGCATCGCCCTCATTACGCTTCCCCCCAATGGTTTCCCCACTACGTTTCAGGCATCGGGCGGTAATTCCTATGAACGGCAGATTTTGCTCGATCAGATCAACGGCTATGCCATTCGGCAAATGGACCAGAACACATCAGGCATTTTCCCCATCAACCGGCTGGGTTTGTTCACGTTGACGGTGACGGGAGCGGGTGGCTGCCAGCGGACGGTGCAGTGGGTGGTGCAGGGGCAGTAAATAGATTGCTGTATGTTTTAATGCAATCCCTTCAACCGGTACACCTTACCGTCGGATTTGGTCATGATAAACAGCTCATTGTCGGGGCCTTGCCCGAAACGCAGGTCAGTTTTGGCTTGTCCGTTCACCGCCTGAAACGTGGTAGGCCGACCGTCGATAGCGAATTTGAACTCCGTAATGGGGGCCTGACGACCTAATTTAAACTGGTTCGCGTCAACGCCATAGATGCGCCCGCTCACCACATCGCCAAACAAATATTGGCCCTGAAGCTGCGGGATGGCCGTTCCCGAATACACAAACCCGCCCGAAATGGCCTTGCCTTCGTCGTGGTCATATTGGGCCACCGGATACACGTACTGAGAAGGGTTTTCGGAGCCGGCGCGGGCATACACCTGATCCATGCGACCGCGTGGGTTAATCACAAACGTGCCTTCCCGATTCGGCCAGCCATAATCAGCCCCCGAAACGGCGAGATTGATCTCTTCGATGTTGGCGTGTCCAATATCCGTGATCAACAACTTGCCGTCGGGAGTCCAGCTTAAGCGGTTGGGGTTCCGAAAGCCCCGGCAGTACACTTCCCGAGCTGTGGCCGGGTCACTGTCGTGGGCAAACGGATTGGTTTTGGGGATGCCGTATTGTCCATTCTGGCTGTTTCGGGTAGCTGGGTCAATCCGCAGCACCGAACTCCAGACCGTGCGTTTTGAATTACACAAAAACGGATAGCCATTTTCGGAAGCTCCGCCATCGCCAATACCAATGTAGAGCAGGCCATAATCATCACCCCCTTTTTTTGCTGTTGGGTTAAACGCAAGTTCCTGCATCCCATGGATGGGCGACACCACGTTGACCCGCATCAGTTCACGGCTGCTGCCCGACAGTGCCGTGGCTGTAGGATCGGTGATTTTCCACTCTGTCACCACCCATTGCAGCGTAACTCGGATGGAGTCGGCATACGCAAAATCGGTGGGAGCCGAGCTTGGCTTTTCGGTATGGCTCGTGTAGAGCAGGCCGTTCTGGTAGAAGTCGGGGTGAAAAGCAAAGCTGCCAAAGCCCGTAGCTAAACCCGGAACCGGCGTGAAGTTGAGCCGTTGCTGCTGCATATCCAATGCAACCCGCCACTCTTTATCCACCAGTTCATAGAGTTTGCCCCGCAAATCAACCACGAATACGCGATCGCTGGGGCCGGGCAACACGCCCATTTTGTTGATTCGGGCCGACGGAGCCGCTGAGGCTGAGGCCGGTGCCGTAGTGAAATGTTCCAGTTCGAGCACCTGCCCCGATAATGAAATAGGCAATGGAATAGGGTTTTTGATCCCGTCTGGCCCACGGCTTTTTAGAGATTCCTTCTTTTGATTGGCTTTTATATACAGCAAAATTGCATCAAGATCCGTGTCGTTTAAATGCGTAAAAGCGGGCATCATCTGCTTGTATTCCGTGTATAACTGGCTGGCACGGGCATCGCCTTTGGCAATCACATCGGGGGCATTCTGAATAAACGCTTTCAGCCAGGGAACGGGTACCTGGGTTGTTACGCGTGCCAAATTGGGGCCAATTCCTTTCTGTAAAAAGTTATGACAGGCCCCGCAATTGGTCTGAAAAAGTTGCTGCCCCTTCGCCAAATCCGATGAATCGGCGCGGAGTATCTGCGCTGGTCGGTTGGTCACTCCATGTCCTATACCCTGCACCCAATGCGAAGAACCAATGCACATACCAACTATTAGTATAAAAAACAGATATTGGCTAAATTGGCCAGATTGTTTCAGAAACTGTTTTTTCATTGCTTCATGCGGTTTATGTACAAAGCTGCTTTAGCCTCCAACCTATCTATCAATTTGTTTCCAATGATTTGACAATTGAAGGGGCCGGCCACCTGATGACCCTGAATAAAGCCGCTGAACTGACTAAAGCCATACAATCATTCCTGTAACTAATCATGAACAAACTCCTTAAATTCAGCCTTGTAGGCATAGCGGCCATTGGCGCGGCATACCTCGCTGGCCCGCGACCCAGTTTCGACCCCGTATTCAGCAAACCTGTGGCTTTCACGTCGTCTTTTACTGAACTCGAACAGGCAATAGCCCGCGACGAAGCGGCCGCAAAACTCAAACCCGACAATGAAGCTCGCATCGTTTGGGCCGACACCACACAGAAGCAGAAAACCCGCTATAGCATCGTTTATATTCCCGGTTTTGGGGCCAGTTGGGCCGAGGGAGACCCCGTGAACCGGAACGTTGCCCGCACGTTTGGTTGTAATCTGTACATGGCTCGCACTGCCGAACACGGTCTGCAATCTAGGGATGCCTTCAAAAACCTGACCCCCGCCAACTACGCAGCCTCCGCCGAACGCGCATTGGCCGTAGGAAAAGCCATTGGCGACAGCGTGATTGTGATGGGCACCTCGGCCGGGGGAATGCTGACGCTGTATCTGGCGGCCAATCACCCTGAAATTCATAGCCTGATAATCTATTCCCCCTGCATCGAAACGGCCAATTCGGGTCTGAAACTGGCCACCAAACCTTGGGGGAAACAATTATTAGACAAAATTATGGGGGGTGAACACGTGGACATTACCCACTACAAACCCGACCGGGCGCAGTATTGGCTTACCCGCTACCACACCAACGGCCTGATTACGCTACAGACCATGATGGACAACTACATGACTCCGGAGCAGTTTGCCAAGGTGAAACAGCCGCTCTTTATGGGGTATTATTATAAGGACGAAGAAAATCAGGACAAAGTCGTGTCGGTTCCGGCCATGCTCGATATGTATGCACAGCTTGGCACCCCTGCTGATAAAAAACACAAAGTTGCCTTCCCCAACGCGGGTGAACACGTGATTGCTTCCCGTTTCACCTCCACCGATCTGGCAGGCGTGGAGCGCGAAACCAAAACATTCATGCAGGAGGTGCTGAAACTGCAACCCGTTGTTGCACAAATCCCTGTTCTGGCAGCCATCCCCAAAAAATGACATACCTTTGCGATAGAACGTACAATCCTGAATGGAAAAGGGAATTGTGAGAAATGGATTTTATTCCTTTCTCCTTTCTCCCTCCTCCTTTCTCCTTTTAAATCTATGGCATACGGACTCTTACAAGGAAAACGCGGCATCATTTCGGGTGCCCTTAACGAAAGCTCAATCGCCTGGAAAGTTGCTCAACGGGCAAAAGAAGAGGGCGCAATTTTCACGCTCACCAACGCACCCGTAGCCATGCGGCTCGGAGAAATCAAGAAATTGGCTGAGGAATGCAACGCCGAAATCATCCCGGCAGATGCCACCTCGACCGAAGATCTCGAAAAACTCTTTACGCAGTCGCAGGAGGTGTTGGGCGGTAAAATCGACTTCGTACTACACAGCATCGGCATGAGTCCGAACGTGCGCAAGGGCCGAGCCTACACCGATTTGAACTACGAATGGTACAAGCAAAGCATTGATATTTCGGCGATGTCGTTGCACCGGATGTTGCAAACGGCCTACAAAATGGACGCTATGGGCGAGTGGGGTTCGGTGGTGGCTCTGACTTACATGGCTGCCCAGCGGACGTTTTCGTTTTATAGCGACATGGCCGAGGCCAAAGCTATGCTCGAATCGGTAGCCCGGAGTTTTGGGTATCATTATGGCAAATACCGCAATGTGCGCGTAAACACGGTGTCGCAGTCGCCCACCGTCACAACGGCAGGCTCAGGCATCAGCGGTTTCGATAAATTCTACGGATACGCCGAAGCCATCGCCCCCCTCGGCAATGCCTCCGCCGATCAGTGCGCCGACTATTGCATGACGCTCTTCTCCGACTACACCCGCATGGTCACCATGCAAAACCTCTTCCACGACGGCGGCTTCAGCATGACCGGCGTTTCGCAGGAAATATTGGAGAAATAATCGGAACCAAGATTTTTAGGGTTGAAAGGATTAAACGAGATGGCTGACGCGCTCATAAACCGCGAAGCGCATCTTGTTTAATCCTAAAAATCTTGTGAAAACCTTGGTTCAGACATCCCAACTCCGAACAATCCGGCTCCCTTCCTCGGTTACTTCGGCGCGGATGTAGTTATCCACTTCGTGTTGCAACTCTTCAACGTGCGAGATAATGCCAACTACGCGGTTTTCGGCGCGGAGGGCTTTTAGGGTTTTGAACACGGTTTGCAAGGCATCTTTGTCTAACGTGCCGAAGCCTTCATCTAAGAAAAACAGATTTTGTTTGGCTTTAGTGAGATGTTGAATATTGTCGGACAGGGCCAGAGCCAGCGACAAGGCCGCCTGAAAGGTTTGCCCTCCTGACAGTGTTTTTACACTCCGAACCTCGCCCCCGTTGAGGTAGTCCCGAACCAGGAAGTTATTTTTATCATCTAATTCGAGCTTTAACTGGTTGTTAGTCAGCTTAAAAAAGCGGTCATTGGCCGATTCGCAGAGGTTTTTCAAATACACCGACGACACATAGTTCACAAACCCCTGCGCCCGGAACAGTTTGTCCATCTCGTCGAGGTCTTGCTTCCGAAGCATCAAGTCATCGTTTTTCTGCTGATGTTTCTGCTTTTCGGCCCATTGGTGCTGTAGCATTTTCAGAATCGTTTCGGCCTTCCCGAAGGCTTTACTCAAGCTGTCTTTTTCCGTTCGTAACTGCCCCAACTCGCTCGACAAAGCCGCCAAAGCCGCCGGATCGAACGGCTGATTCGCCACAGCTTTTTCCAGATCGGCCACCTGATTTCGTAACCCGCCGAGTTTATCCGTGTAATCGGCAATCTTTTTCTTTTCGCTCTCAATGTCGGGCGCACTGGCCAAAATCTGTTCTACCTGCTCTTGAGTAAGCTCGTTTTTAATAAGTTTTACATTAATAAGCTGCTGTAAATCAGTTAATTCTTTTCCAGCCTCAGTCAGCAAGCGGGTCTGGGTTTGCACTTCTTTTTGCCAGCCAAGTTGCTCTTTCTCGCCGTTGCTTTTGCTGCGTTCGGCATTCTCAAAAGCAACTTTTGTTTGTTGATACTGCCGGTCGAGCGATTCGCGAAGGTCCTCGATTTGCGCCAGCGTCCAGCTTTCCACGTCCACCAGCGTAAACTGTTTCAGCGACTCCACCTCCGACTGAATTTGTCCGGCTAAACCCGACATGTCGGAGTCAATTTTTGCCAAATCCGCCGTTTGCTTGGTCAATAAACTGCTCCCTTTTTCAATGTCGGTCGTTAACGAATCAACCGCTTTTCGGGCCTCACTCAGTTTCTTTTGTAGATCGCTTTCCTGCTTAATAGCAACGGCCACAATTTTCTCGTCTTCTATCGAAAATTCAGTCCATCGGAAGGTGTCTTCGTGTTCAGTCAGGGCTGTAATCACATCGCCCCGCTCCTGAATCAGCCGCTTTTTATTGCCCATCTCTCCCCGAACTTCGGTCAGTAAGGTGCTGATTGTCAGAAACAAACCAGAGGTTTCTTCGATGCGCGTCTCCACCGTTTTCAGAAGCGTCAACGCTTTGTCGGTAGTGGTTTTTGTGAAACTTGTGTCATGTTTGGTCGGATGATGTACCGACCCACACAAGGGACAGGGGTTGCCCTCCGATAGCGAATGGGCATATTCCCGGAGCTTTTCTTGTAGCAAGGTTTGCTGATAAACGGCCTCCCGATCTGTTCTAATCCGCTTTAACTCGTTGATTCCCTCTTGAATCAAGCCCGGCAGTTCTTTTAAGTCGCAGTGTTGCCATACTTCCCGGAAGCCGGTTAAAGCCGTGGTTTTGCGTTGCTTCAGAACCTCAATCTTCGTCTCATTGGTGTTCATTTCATCCGCCAACTTGTCGGCCCGTTCTTTCAAGGGCTTGTAGGCAGTGAACCAGTTCTTTACCTCGTACAGATGTTCCAGATTTCGGGACTTATCAGCCAGCTCATCAACCGTTTTCTGTTGCTTTTGCCGACTGTTTTTCAAGCCGTCGATCTCAATCTGTTGTTGATCGCGCAACCGTTGAACCCGCAATCGTTCTAGTCGTTTCTTTTCTACTGAATCCTGCAACGTTCTGATTGTCTGCACTGTATCCAGTTCATCGCGCTGCTGTAAGAGCAACTCCCGGCTCTCATAAGCTGCTTTGGCATTCTCATACGCCAGCATTAACTCCGGCAAAGCGGCACTGGCAACTCCCAGTTTTTTTTGTGCATCGGTTAGGGCAAGTTCTAACCCCAATTGCTTGGCACGTTGCTTTTTAAGGTTCGCCAGATCATTCTGAAACACCAATTGGCACCGCTCAAACTGCTCGACCGTTTGCTGTTTTTTCTGGTAAACAGCTTCGTCCTGAAACCACCTTGCCAGCTCCTTTTGGGCGGTTTCATACTGCTGATGCTGTTTTTGCAAGAACACCAACCGGGCTTCCTCCGGCTCCAACTGTCCAATAGATAATTCTTTGGCTTTTATGGCCGACAATACTTCCTGAATAGATAATTGTGCCTGTTCAATGGTTTCGGGCGTAACAGATTCGAGCGGAGCCAGCAATCCGCGCAGTTCAGAGAGTTGCTCGTCGTTGGTTTTGGCTAATTTGGTCACCCGCTCAGCCAAATTGTACTGATCCAGTTTAAATAACTGGTTCATCATTTTGGTACGATCCGTCGGGCTGAGTTCCAGAAATTCCCGAAACTGGTTCTGCGGGATAATAATGGTGCGCTTAAAGTTGTCGTAATCAAGTCCCAAAATCTCCTTCGACAAGAGAGCCACATCGTCTTTATCGCCACCAATGGGAAGCCATGCCTCATCCGTCCAGATAAACATCCGCCGATCCGTCGAACTGATTTCGGCGTGTTTTTTGGAGTTCCGTTTGGCCTCATACACGAACCTATATAGTTGCCCCTCTGAACCCGCCTGAAATTCAAAGTCGATAATCAGGTGCTTCGACTTCAAATTCATCATATTATACTGACGATTGTCGCGGTTGTTCAAGCGTTCGGTTTCGCCATAAAGTGCAAAGCTGATGGCTTCGAGCAGGGAGGTCTTCCCGCTGCCCACCTTCCCGAAAATGCCAAACACGTTGGAGCCAACTAACTGCCGGAAGTCAATTTCCTGCAACCCCTGGTACGAATAAAGGCCCTGAACGGATAATTTGATAGGTATCATAGTTACTCAGCCGCCAAAATCTCGCGAAACAGGCTTTTCAGGCGTTCGTTTGGCTCTTGCCCTCTCTTGCTTTTAAAAAAATCGGTAAACAATGCTTCCATGGGCTGGCTCAGGTCGATGGGCGGGGCCGACTGACCCGCCAACTCATCATCGGCATCCCGCACATCGGGCACAATAGCCACCAAAGTCGGGTGCGCCTTCTGAATATCGCGAAGTTCTTCACTTGTCAAAAACGTTTTGACCTGCATAGTAATCTCTGCATAACAATCCTGATTTTCCTGGAGCCACTCCACAGCCTCTGGCACCGTCGTGAATTTAGGCCGGAGCAACCGCTTTCCAGTGGTCAGCGGCACGGGTGTTACGGTAACAGGTTTGCCCGGCTCGGCCTCGATCAGCACCACAAATTTTTGCTGATCGCTCTCCGCAAAACTATACGCCAACGGACTGCTACTATATATTATAGGACAAGGCCCGCCTGGAATCTGCTGAAACCGGTGCAAATGCCCCAACGCCACATACTGCACCTGGGCCGGAATCAGGTCTGAATAAATCACGGCGGCACCCCCAATCTGCAAAATACTGCGTTCGTCGTCGCTCTCTTCGGGCTTCTCGCCATCGCGTTTCATCACAAACAAATGAGCAGTCAGCAAATTGACCCCTGCTTCGTCCATAAACTCGTCGGCCAGCGATTGCCAATGCAGTTGCAGCGATTGCCGGAGTTCATTTTCGGCATTCGTCATCCCAAAATACGCCCGCATCCGTGACTCATTCGCATAAGGCGTATTGATTATACGAACGGGGGCTTCATGCCGGGGCAGTTTCAGTTCCACAAAGCCCGGTGCCGA
This sequence comes from Cytophagales bacterium, assembly GCA_031411995.1. GTDB lineage: Bacteria > Bacteroidota > Bacteroidia > Cytophagales > Spirosomataceae > Rudanella. Next base: position 860 of record JANOCD010000108.1, on the reverse strand, counting down.
CCGCAACAACTGAGCATCGCAACTCAGCGCGTGATCTTTGATTAATGTTTTCGGAAAACCCGCGAAAATGATACCGCACTCCCGGCCAAAGTGATCTTGTGCTTCAATCCGCTCAGGGTTGTCGTGGTTGCCCGCAATGGCTACTACGGGTCGTTTGCCACCGGCTGCCAATTGTTTCAGCGTACTATATAATAGGTCTTCCGCTTCGGGCGAGGGGCTGAATGTATCGAACAGGTCGCCAGCCACCAGCACCAAATCAACATCCTCGGTTTCGGCAAGCTGCACGATTTCGGCTAAAACATCTTTTTGTTCCTGAAGGCGGGCATAGTCTTGAAGTCGTTTCCCCAAGTGCCAGTCGCCCGTATGCAAAATCTTCATAGCTGATTGAGTGAACCCCTAAAGTCAGGTCTTCTATTCCGCAAGTTAACCGTAAACCACACAAATGCCTAAAAAACGATTTCACATGATAGAACTAAATAGTGGAATAATACAATTTCAGGAAGGGCTTTAATGAGGTTATAATCAAAGATCAAATTAATTTATGTTACATTCTGACCTAAAGTTCCACAACATCAGTTAGTTAGGCACTTTGTAGTTGGGCCGCACAGAAAACTTTCAAAACAAGGCTTGACAAAGGGGTTCGAAAAGTCTTACCTTTGCAGTCCCAAAAGAGGGGAACAGGCCAACAGCGATTCTAAACCGCCTTTTAGCCTGCACCATTGACAAGCCAAGTTCTGAAATAAACTAAAAAATATTTCACCCTTTACTTGACAACAGCTTTTAAAAGTACTACTTTTGCACTCCCATTCAACGGGAACACAACACAGACAAAGCAAACGAGCTTTCTCTACCACGCCAAC
>JANOCD010000107.1:0-15482 GCA_031411995.1 Cytophagales bacterium | reverse complement strand
GTATTCAGTGACGGCTTTAGATGCCGGTGGGTGCCGATCCACTGCCTCCGTGACCGTGACCGGTAATTCAACGCCAACGCCAGTGAACTTGGCAGCCAATGGGCCAATCAGTTGTCTAACGCCAACCGTAACCTTAACAGCCACAGCAGGCTTTAGCAGTTACACGTTTAGTGCGGGGGCAACTCAGCAGGGCGGGGCGAGTGGTAACACAGCCACCGTGAGTACCTCGGCCGTGTATTCGGTAACAGCTTTGGATGCCAATAGTTGCCGATCTACCACCTCCGTGACGGTCAACGGCAGTAGTACGCCAACGCCTGTTACGTTAAGCGCGAGTGGAATTATTAGCTGCACGAATGGGAGCGTGACCATAACAGCTACGCCAGGATTTGTTAGTTATGTTTTTGGAGCGGGGGCAACGCAGCAAGGTGGAGCAAGTGGCAACACAGCGACTGTTAGCACAACAGGTGTATTTTCAGTAACGGCTACAAACGCCAATTCCTGCGCATCGGTCACAACCGTTACCGTTAATGGGGGCGGAGGACCAACTCCGGTCAGCCTGTCCGTAACCGGAACCATTAGTTGTGCCAGTCCGCCAGCCTTACTAACGGCTACACCCGGTTTTTCGAGCTATGTTTTCAGCAGCGGAGCCAGTCAGGTGGGCGGTCCCGGCAGTAACTCAGCTACGGTTGTCGACCCAGGTATTTATTCGGTTGTGGCGACCAACGCAAGCGGCTGTACATCGACGGCTTCGGCAACTGTTACCGGCAATCGAACGCCCCCTACGCCTACATTTTTGATCTCCGGCCCAATCACAGGCTCATCTCCCAGTGCCATTATAGCGGTATTTGGGGGCATTCTTTACGAGCGAATCGTTTCAGTTGATCGCGTTAACGGCTATGAGATCAAACAGGTTGAAACAAACACTACGGGTCAATTTACAGTGACGACGGCTGGAACTTACCAAATTACTGTGTTCAGTGCCGGCGGGTGTAAGGCCGTTATTCAGGTAACGGTTCCGGGTGCCTGATGTGACGGGGATAATTATTTAGAATGCAAATGTTTATAGTAAAGAGCGGAGTTACAGAAACACAATCTCTGTAACTCCGCTCTTTGTTGATTAGATTACGTTTAGAACAACACCGTCAAACTCAGTTTTCCAAAAAATGGCGTGCCGGGCGTGAAGTGAATTTCTTCAACCGGTACGCTTTCGCCTTTTAAGCGGCTCTCGGTGGCAAACTGCGTTTCTTTCCAGCGGGTATTGAACAGGTTCTGAATCGACAAACCTAACACGTAGTTTTTGCGGGTGTAGTTGGCTTGCAGGTCATTCACAAAATAACCTTTGGCCACAATTGAATTGTCTTCGTTGGCGGGCCGATCGGCCATGTAGCGGTATCGTAATGAGCCGCTGAAACCCGTTTTGGTTTGCAGCGACAGCCCGCCCACCGAGGTAAATCTCGGGGCCAATGGCAGGAAGTTTTGCCCCGATTCGACACCCACCGAACGCGGGTTGGCGGTGTTGAGATCAAAATCGGCGTAGAGATTGGTGCCGGACTCCCGGTTGGTCAGTTGAAACCGCGCCGATACATCCACACCCGCCCGGCGCGACCGGCCACCCGGCTCCACCACACCCTCGTCACCTACGTAAATAAACTCCTGAGCCAGCCACAAATACCAGGCAGCCACGTTGACAAACAGGCGCGGAACGGGCTTCACAATTACCCCCAAATCGGAGCCATATGCCCCCGGCAAAATCTGCCGACCTCCTTGTGGCACCACCACCCGCGCATCGTTAGAGTGGAAACCCTTGCCCGTGTTCAGGTATAGTTGCGCCCTCGGATTGAGGGTGTAATACAGGTTCAGTTTGGGGGAAATAATGGTTTGGGTCGCTCGTCCGGTTACGCCCGGCGAGGTCAGCAAGTCAGTATATTGGCTCCGAAAATAATCGAGTCGAACCCCCGCGTTGACCGTGAATCGCTCCGAAACCTCCACCAACTCGTCGGCATACAGACCCGCATTGATTTCGTTGATGTTGCCATACTGCACCCGTTGGAGAGTCTCCGTGCGGTTTTTAGTGTAGGAAAGCTCGGTGGGAAACGGTCCGGCGTTCCGGTTATTTCCACCCGTGATGTCCTGCCGGTATTGCGCGCCAAACGTGGTGGTAAAATGCGTTTTGCCGATCTTCCTTTCGTTGGTGTAGCTGCCGTTGTAGCCAAACAGATTCCGGCGTTCGCGTTGCCGAATTTGGTCGCCATTGACCGAATCGCGCAGGAAAAACGTGAAGTTGGAATACAGCTCAAACCCGTAATTGCCGTAGAACACCTGATTTTTGATGAGGTTATTACGAGGAGTGACGGTTACGAACTGCGCATTAAAGTTTGTCCGGCTGGTTTCGCCCCCTTCGGTGGGGTCAACGGAGCCGAAAAAGCCCGTTAGTCCTGACGCAATGGACCGGTCGGGAATTTGACCGGAGTGGTTCCAGCGACTCCAAAACGTGGAGCCAGTGAGCGTCACAATCGTTTTCTCACCCAAATGACCGTGGTATTTGCCCATGATGTTGAACCGGTTGAAATGCTGCGGGTTATCGAAATACGAGTTCGTAAACGAATACTCCGAAGCAAGATAGGCTGATTGGTTTGTTCGCTTACCTTTCTCGCCCAAGAGGTCAACACCCGCCACCGCCCGAAAGGTGTCGAACTGACCGCCTTCGAGTTTCACGAACGAGCGGTCGAGAGCCGTTTTTGTGCGGAAATTAACCCAGCCTGCCGTGGCCATATTCCCTTTCTCGGCGTTGTATGGCCCTTTTTTAAAGTCTAAGCCCTCAATCACTTCGGGAATCACAAAGTGCAGATCGGCGTAGCCCTGCCCGTGGGCGTGCGACACCATGTTGACGGGCATTCCATCAACGGTCAACTGAATATCGGTGCCGTGGTCAAGGTCGAAGCCGCGCAAAAAAAGTTGTTCGGCTTTGCCACCGCCCGCATGTTGACCAATGAACAAGCCCGGCACCAACCGCAACACCTCCTGTGAGTTGGTAATGGGCCGGAGTTTAATATCTAAACTACTGATAACCTGTTGGTCGTGCGCCCGCCCCGACGATACCGTCACTTCACTCAGCTCAACTGGGGCGGTGGTCAGGCTAGTGCGGATGGTGGTTGTCTGGTCGTTTTTGACAGTGGCATTGATCAGTTGAGCGGCATAACCAAGGTGCGTGATTTCGATTTTGTAGGGGGCCGCCACCAGATTATCGAAGCGATACTGTCCCAGTTCGTTGGTGGTGGTAGCCCGGTTGAGGCCCGTCAGTTGCACCGTTACCCCCCGAATGGGCAAGTTGGTTGTTTGATCATAGACGGTGCCAACCAAATTTCCTAGGTGCGCGAAAGCACCCGTGCTGATCATACAGCACAGTAATAGAAGTAGAAAAGTTTTCATAAATGGCAAAATTGTGCAAGCAGAGAGCTGTACACGGTGAGATAGAACAGAGCGTTGTCTATCCTTGCCAGGGAGGGGAGAATATGGCCGCGCAAACGCCCTCCGAACGCTTTATCCGATACGCACTCACCACGATTCTCTCCCAAAAAGCGGGCGTTGGCAGCGGCTGAATCTGTTCAGTGGGCAGGCAATGAGCATCCATCATTTTCAGAATTGAAACTTGATGTTCATTTGCCTTGCGGGTATTTTCGGCATAGTTGGCAGCCTCTTCAGCATTGATTTCCTCCAGAAATGGCGTAATATCAACGTGATGGCAATGCGAACAATGCAGTTTATGGTCTTCGGTATTCTCGATCACATAACGGGGTTCGCCGGGTGCGTTCATATACCCTCCGCCAACCACCAGCAGGTAGTTGATAAAGAGCAGGAAAGCAACCCAGGAGCGCGGAAACATGAGCGGATTTGGAATTTCAGATTTGTGAATTAACTTTTTTGGCTGCCGAAATGAGTTTGTTACTCTGTTCGGTATTGCCCAACGCCAGTTCGATGGCACCTGCCTGTTGCAGTAATTCGGGGTCTTTGCTACCCGTGCGCAAGGCCACCTGCATGAATTCCTGGGCCTTCTTTGGGTCGTTTTTCATGAAATGAACCCAGGCTAACGCATGGTTTACGTCGATGTTTTGTGGACGCTTGGCGTATTCTTTCATACCGGAAGCAAGGGCTAAATCGGGCTTGCCTGCTTTGGTGTAGAGTTTGCACATCTCCAAATCGACCAGGTGACCCGATTGGGCATCTTCGTCGAGCATCGTTACCACTTCCTCATATTTTTTGGCGGCTTTCTCTTTGTCGCCCTGCAAGGCAAAAATTTCTGCCATTTCCTCATGGAACGAGAATTCAGGCATAATGGCGGCTGCTTTGGTCAGGTTCGCCAGTGCTTTGTCATATTCTTTCCGTTCTTTCTGCACCCGTGCCAAACCTCCCAGGGCAAACGCATAGCTGGGCCGCATCGCCAGAATTTCATTGTATTGCTGCTCGGCTTTGGCCAATTGTCCGGTTGTTTCGTAAAGGTGACCGAGCGTGTTTTTGCTCCAGCATTGTGGCTCCGAACCGGGCAAACCTGCCTGCACCGCCAACACCATGGCATCAATCGAGCCGGGGTAATCGCCGTAGATTTCGCGCAGATACGAAGCCCGAGAATACGATTCCAGCGAAGGCTTCAATGCCTGCATCTTGTCCGACATTTTCACGGCTTCTTCGTAGTTACCCAATTCCACGTTGGCATCCACCAAAATACCATACACGTAGGCATTGTTGGGATTGATCTGACGCGCTTTTTCGGCAATCGTTTTGGCCTCGGCAAACTGGTGCTGCGACATTTTTACGGATGCCTGGAATACGTTGGCTTCAAAGTTTTGTGGATTGATCGCCAGCACACCGTCCAGAATTTTCAGGATAGCCGGGTAATAGTACGGGTGTTCCCCCGTGATGCGGGCCTCCGACAAATAGATCGTTACCAACTGAAGGCGGGGCTTCACATTGTTCGGCTCCTTGGCAATCTGCATTTTCAGCTCCTCCACCTTTTGCTGCGTCTTGGGCCACTCCACGGCATTCGCCAGCTCACCTTTACGAGCGAACAGCGAGGGTAAGCTAGAATCTGCTGAAGCTGAATCTGACTGCTCGGTTTTCTTGGTACAACTGGCCATGAATGCCAACACGGAAATGATTAAGAGGCTGAAAACTAAAGGCCTGACGTTTATTGTAGTTGTTTTCATTTTGAATTTGGTTTAAAAACCCCTGAATAAATTCAGGGGCAAATGATAGTAGGTCACCTACTTATTAAAGGATGCTTGTCCTACTATCGCTTGCCCCCGAATTCATTCTGGGGCTAAATTATTGCCGGATCACCCGGATTGTCTGGCTGCTTGTTGGTGTAGTGGCCTGAATCAGATACAGACCCGGCATGTTACCAATCCGCACCGTCCGATGCTCTTTGGAACCAGCCTCTTTAACCAACTGCTGACTAATGGCTACGCCACCTGCTGTCACCACCTGCAACTTGAGTGCTTCGCCGGCTGCACCAACCACTTCCACCATTACTTCATCCGTAGTAACAGGGTTACCCATCACACGCATCGACAACGAGGCATCGCCTTCACTAGCAACACGGGCAGCGGCACAGAACGTGCGGAAATCGAATGTGGTGATTGCTTCTGACATTGGATCACCTACGTAGCGAACCATTACCCAGATGTTGCGGGTATTTGGATCAGCACGAACACCGGCTTCAACTGTCCGCATCGTTGTTGGGCCATAACCACCGTTCATTACACCCACGGCGCGGTATTCAACAGCCCGGTTGGGATCGCCACCCGTGCGGCCAAACGTAACCTGACCCGTAGTACAGTTGTAGGCAACAACCGTTGCGGCCAATGGCTGCGAAGCAGCCGGCACAAACGACTGAGGACCAACATACTGATTGCCTAAGAAACCTCTCCATGGATCCTGAACAAACGGGAACGCGGGTTTGCTGGTCGTGTCGTTTTTCGTTACACCGGCATTGAAACCAAGCACACCACCCAATTGGGGCGTAACCGGGCTTGCCGTTGTACCGGGAATAAAGTCGTCATACCACAAACCAATAGCGGCCAAAACAACGCCACCCACAGCCTGCAACTCGATCGTGGTCACGTCGTCCTCCAACCGGCGACCGTTCGGGAAGCCGTCCATGTTTGGAATCGACTGGAGGTTGGCGTTCGCATTGAAACGGGCATCCGTCAGACCTAATACAGCCGCATAGACTAAGCCCAGCGAGTTGAAATCGGGTGAGTTGCGGGGTGTAGCGGGTACGGCCATATTCAGGCGCAACATATCGCCCAAGGTAGGCAGGAAGTTATGGATGAACGGCTTACCAGCCGCCAATGGGTTTCCTGCTTTGCCCGTTGCCAGTTGATAGGGCTTCAGGTTAGGCACACCCGTGTAGAAGATAGGTAGCAAATCCACCGCCCGTGGGCTGGCGTTGTTTGGCAACAGAACACCACCGAAAGCGGCTTCGGCCAGGGCCGTGCCATCCAGAGCGGGGTTGCCTTTCAAGCCAAACAAACCGGGCTTGCCATTGCGGAAGTCAAACGAACCTAACGACTTTGTCTGAATCCGAAGCGGAGCTAAACCGGGTACCGCGCCACCAAACTGCGAGTCGTCCATGTATAAAGCCAACTCTGGGTTGGTGAAATACTTGGCGAATTGCAGGTCGTTTCCACCGTAAGGAGTCACCGCATTCCACTTGTCTTTCATGCCAATGGGGATCACGGCCTCGTTGGTCAGGGGCATACCCAAACGCGACACCTGCACCCAGCCACCATCTGCTCCAACGTCGCCCCCTTTGAACAGGGTTGTGATTTGCCGACGGCTCGATGAAGCCCATACCCCGATCACGTAGTCAGGATCGAGAATGTTGGCAGCCATAGCCACCGTTTTGCGGCTTTTTTGCAGCGTTGCCACCGGAACTTCAATGGCAATGGCGTGGCAGTTATACTTGGCCACAGCATCGCGGCCCGGCTTGCGGAAACCACCCACATCAAAAGCACCTCCCAAGTCCACAAAGAATGGATCGTCGACGGGGCCGCAGAACACACGCTCACCCGACGAAGCCGTCATGATCGAGCTGGTTGCCAGCGCATTGTAGTTGGCAGCACCCAAACCGGCAGCACCTTCAATAGACCGGGGTCCAATGTTGGCGGGGGGCACTTTACCGTTCATCACGATAGTCTGGAAGGTCATGCCACCGTCCATACTACGCTCGCAGGTATAGGTTGCTTTCTGGTTTTGCTTACCCAACCGGATGTTGAAAAACGTGGTTGGATCTTCGTTCACAATCTTGAACGTAAACCGATACGTGATGTCGTCGCCGGGTGTGCTGGCGTTGTTCTTCACGTGAACTTCATACCGGATGTTTTCGCCAAATGTATACCAGTTTGGACCACCATTTGGATCTTCGAACGGGATGTAGTTGGCAATCAGAACAATTTTTTCCGCGTCGGTTGGACTCTTGAACGCATACACGTCGGTATTATCGGCCAGCGGATCGGTCGAGATCAGCGGGGCCTCGCGGTGACTTGAAGCCACCGTTTGACTGAATGGTACGTACGTCAGCACGGCCATCAGCAAGAAGGATAGTATTTTTTTCATTGTCTTGTCTAATGAGTGATGAGTGCTTATTGACGGGCCTTGAGGCTATAATCGAACCCTCTCCACGGTGTTTGAACATAGGGGAAAGAAGCGCGCAGCGTGGTATCGTTTTTGGTGACACCCGCACTGAAGCTCAACACATTCACCAGGTTACCAGTAACAGGGCTTGGCGAGGTGCCCGGCGTAAAGTCGTCATACCACAAACCAATGGCGGCCAATACAACGCCACCCACAGCCTGCAACTCAATCGTGGTCACGTCGTCCTCTAACCGGCGACCGTTCGGGAAGCCGTCCATGTTCGGAATAAACTGGAGATTGGGGTTGGCATACGTCGCGTTGGTCAAGCCCAACACAGCCGCCTGAACCAGACCTAAAGACGAGAAATTCGGATCATTACGGGGTGTGGCAGGCACGGCCATGTTCAAGCGCAACATATCACCCAAGGTAGGCAAGAAGTTGTGAATGAACGGCTTACCAGCCGCCAGCGGGTTTCCGTTTTTGCCCGTTGCCAGTTGATACGGCTTCAGGTTAGGTACACCCGTATAGAAAATAGGCAGCAAATCCACCGCCCGTGGACTGGCTCCATCTGGAAGCAACACGCCACCAAAAGCAGCTTCGGCCAGGGCCGTGCCATCCAGAGCAGGGTTGCCTTTCAAGCCAAACAAACCGGGCTTGCCATTGCGGAAGTCAAACGATCCCAACGACTTCGACTGAATACGCAACCCTCTGAGCGAAGGCACCGCACCACCAAACTGCGAGTCGTCCATGTACAAAGCCAACTCTGGGTTGGTGAAATACTTGGCGAACTGCAGATCTTCACCACCGTATGGCGACACGGCATTCCACTTATCTTTCATGCCTACCGGAATCACGGCTTCGTTGGTCAGGGGCATACCCAGACGCGACACCTGAATCCAGTCGCCATCGAGGCCCACATCGCCACCAGCATTGATGGTTTTGATCATTTTGCGGCTCGATGAAGCCCATACACCGATCACAAAATCGGGGTCGAGAATGGTCGAAGCCTGCGACAGCATTTTACCATCTTTCTGCAACAGATTGATCGGAACTTTCAGGGCTATCGTGTGGCAGTTATACCGGGCAACGGCATCTTTCGGCTTGTTCACGGCATTGCCATCGGGCCGGAAATTGCCGAGGTCGAATGCACCGGCCAGGTCAACAAAGAATGGATCGTCTGCCGGACCGCAAAAAACCTGCTCGCCCGACGAAGCCATCATAATGGCTTCTGAACGAAGCATTTCATACGTTTTGCCTAAACCAACTGTAGCGTTATCAATAGAACGTGGCCCAATGTTGTTGGGGGGCACTTTTCCATTGGCAATAACGGTGGTAAACGTCATGCCACCATTCGTGCTTTTTTCGAGCTTGTAGGTGGTTTTAAGATTTTGTTTGCCTAAGCGGATGTTGAAAAACGTGGTCGGATCTTCGTTGGTATTCGTAAACGTGAAGCGGTACGTGATATCGTCGCCGGGTGTGTTGGCGCGGTTCTTCACGTGAATTTCGTAGCGGATGTTTGAACCGAAGTTGTAGTAGTTAGGACCCCCTTCTGGTGATTCGAAGGGAATGTAGTTCGCAATAATCGTGATCGTGTTCGGATCGTCGGGACTCTTGAAAGCGTACACGTCGGTGTTGTCGGCCAACGGGTCATTAGAAATGAGCGGGGCTTCGCGGTGGCTGGATGCATAGCCACCAACACCCATCAGAAGCAAGGAACAACTAAGAATCAATTTTCTCAGATGGACCAAACGCAGGGGAGAAATGCGCATACTGGTTAGTTGTTTAAACATAGAACATAAGGTAAAGTCCTTTACAGGACCCGCTCTATATACTCTTGCCAGATGCTTTCGGATTTGCAAGATTAAAAAAAGTATAAAACATGAGGGAACGGGACAAAATTGATTCTATTTTACTATTTTGTGTATTTGATTATATACTTATCAGTAATTTATACTACAAAAAATAGTGTACGTTTCATTATTGTGAATTTTATTAAAATGGAGTCAATTCCACGTTATGCGTATTCGCAGAGATTGAACAGGATAAACTATTTGACAAGAAATAAGTACATTTACCGTCTCAATACTAAGTATATTGCCCGGTTTCGAGCGTCTAATCCTGTATGCCCAAACTCCGTCTGAAAGTTGGCCTGATCCTGTACGGAATAGGAGTCATAATCATAACGCTTCTGAACATTGTTTTCCCGGCCTCGTCAACAGCTCCCGCTGGTTTTGGCTACCGCCTGACCGATTCATTTGAACGAGTTTCACTCAACAACCGAGTGCTTACCTCATCGGCGTTTCGGTGGGTGCCGGGTGAGCCGGTGGCCGCGCTGCACAAACGAATCCGAAACGCGTTTACACCGAATCGTCACCCGTATGCGGTTGCGTACGGGCACTCCTCAGTAGTGCCGGAAGGATGGGTCTATGTCGAGTTGGCCAACCCGACTGCCACAGCTCAGGAGGTAGTGCTATCGTTCCCACAGGTTCGCTGTTCGCGGGCGACCCTGTTTCTGACACAGGCTAACCGGCCTTTGGTGGCCCCGCCGAACGCGGCCCGGCCATTGGTGGCCCCGCCGGGCCGCGTTCGGCTCGATTCGGTGGCTACTATCCTCAACAACACGCCCCTGAGCGACCGGGATTTTCTCAGTTATTTGTTTGCTTTTCCGATCCGGCTCGCACCGGGCCAAACGAGGGGGGTGCTGCTGCGAACAAATGCGGATGTGGGCTACCACGAGATTGACCTGAAACTGACCAATCGGCGTGTTTTTCAGAACGATGTATTCTACGACATCATTCGGGAGGGGGCGGTTATTCTGTGCTGCCTGCTCATCGGGCTTGTTGCGTTGGGCCTTGGTTTCATGACACCCAGCCGACTCATGATCTGGTTTGGCACCTTGATACTCGTGATTATGCTACAGTTTGCCTCTTTATATGGCTATCTGAGTCCCCTACCTTTTCCTGAATGGACATCGTTTAACATTTCCCTGATAACAAACACCAGGCTGCTGGGGAACCTGGTCTTTCCGTTCTTTTTGCATGAATCGTTAAGGCCTGTTGTTCAAACGATTCGGTGGTACAAACCCGCCATGTGGACCCTTATTGCGGTGTCTGGTGGGTGCATTTTACTCCATTTCCTCCCGCCCCACCTGTATCCGTATGTTAGTGTACCCATCAATCGGATCATGACCAGCCTGAGCGTGATCAATGTGATTTGGCTTGCCTATTTCAGCTTTTTGGGCTATCGGCGAGCGGGCATCGTGTCGGTCGGGCTGGCCGGTTTGCTGCTCATCGGCGAAATTGTGGTGAAGCAACTGACAGAGGTGCTGTTGGGCAACGAGCTGTCGATGCTGAAAATGCCGGTACTAAACCCGCTGCTGTTAATTAGTATGTTGACCTACCTTACGGGTACTCAGTTCCAGCGTGAGTTAGTTACCAAACGACAAATGAAAAAGCAGATGCTTGAGAATCAGGAACGTATCAACAACCTGCGCCGGGAAGAGGTCGAACGTATTGGCCGCGACCTGCACGATCAGGTGGGCAACACCTTAGCTTCGGCCTTGGGCTACCTGAGCCGCCCCGTGGCCGCACCCGACAAATCAGGCGATCTGATTCGAAATGCCATCTCCGAACTGCGTTTTCTGAGCCATAATCTGGTGAAAGACGACGACCGCCCCCTAACCCAAAAGGTAGAAACGCTGGTGAGTCGATTCAACGATTTCTCAGGCGTTCACTTTAGTTATTGGGACGATACCGACCAGAAAATAAACCAACTATCCCGGATTCAACAACAGAGCATCTATGGTATTGTGCAGGAATTACTTACCAATATTGTCCGCCATTCGGGGGCGAGTGAAGCTCAGGTTCAGTTTTTTGGCGAGGATGAAACCATGGAGGTCATTGTGGAAGACGACGGCACCGGCTTCGACCTAACCACCGCCCGCGCCACCGGAATTGGTATCCAGAATATGTTTAAACGGGCCGAACTGGCCCTGATCACCCTTTGCTTCGACCCGGCTCCAACCGGCACAAGTGTCCACTTGACCATAACGCCTGATGAAACCTTATCGAACCGTTCTGATCGACGACCACCAACTGTTTAACGATGGCCTGCGCCTGATTCTGAATAACACGCCCAATTTTGTGGTGGTGGAGCAGGTTTTCGATAGTCGATTGGCCTACGATGCCTGCCAGCAACACCAGCCCGACCTGGTGCTGATCGATTATAACATGCCGCACTTCAACGGATTGGCGGTGATGGAACAATTGCGGCAACTGCCTGCCCCCTGCCGCCTGGTGATTATCAGCATGTATGCCGAAAAAGCGGAAATTGCCCGCTTTGAGGCCATCGGTATGAATGGCTACTTTGCCAAGACCACCCCCGCCGACCGATTGGTCGAATTACTGGAACGGGTGATGCAGGGCGAACGGGTTATTGAAACCGGCGTACCAGACAAACAACCCATAGCCTCGACCGACTATGTCCGGCTCCAGTACAAACTCACCAAACGCGAAGTGGATATTCTGAAAGGCATAAAGCAAGGACTAACCACCCGACAGATTGCGACCCAGCTTGGCCTAAGTTACCATACCGTGCAGACCCACCGCAAAAACGTTAACCGCAAACTACCCTTCAAAACCGAGAAAGAGTTCGATGATTTCTGGAATTTGCTGGAGGGCTGAGGATAAATCCACATTAAAAAAAATACTCTATCTTTTTAATCAAATATACCTAGGGTTAGGTATTTTTTCTGCGTAAAAAGGGTGCGTTCTTTGGGGGTTTAAAAAACCAAACTGCATTCATGCAAACCTCACTACTCTACCCTCGGCTTCGGGCCGCCCATTTTCTCTCTTTGTTTGGCTCCGCTCGTGGGCGCGGGCTGTTTTGTTTTTTGGTTGGACTGCTCTTGCTGGGCAGCCTGCTGCCGGGCCTGGTGCAAGCCCAGACATTCGCCAATCCAACTTCAATTACAATTCCAGCAACGGGGTCAGACGGCCCAGGCACCCCTTATCCCTCTGATATTACTGTATCGGGACTTACAGGTGTAATTACGAAAGTAACCGTAACGCTGAAAGGGTATAACCACACATTTCCTGGCGATGTGGATGTGCTGCTGGTAGGGCCAACCGGACAAAATACCCTGATTATATCTGACGTGGGCGGTACTACGAATGTAGTGGGTGTAACGCTCACCTTTGATGATGCTGCTTCAACCTCCCTTACGTCACCCATAACGAGCGGTACGTACACACCAACTAATCTGGGTGCAGTAGACGTGTTCCCTGCCCCTACCCCGGCTGTTTCTTCTACCGTCGCATCGCTGTCGGTCTTCAACGGTACTGCCCCCAACGGCACCTGGTCACTCTACGTGCTGGATGATGCTATTGGTGATATAGGTGATTTCTCCGGGGGCTGGGAACTGTCTATCACAACTACCTCACCGCCAACTAACCCCTGCAACACGTTGCCCGCTGTAACGCTGGTGTTCAACAACAGCGCGACAGTAATGGGCACGGGTATTCCCACCATCACCGTAGCCAACACACCGGGGCAGCAGTTCCAAGTGTTTGGGGGCAGTGGCTACGAGTTTGTGGCAGTGCTGGATCGCATCAACGGCTACGAGATTCGGCAGCGAGACGAGAACAGCACGGGTGTATTCACCATCAAGCAGGGTGGCCCCTTCAGCATCACCGTTCGGGATGGCAACGGTTGCAGCCGCACGGTGCAGGGTATTCTGGCAATGCAGTAATGAGAATGCATAAACAACCGCAAACGCCTGACCCATTGGGTCAGGCGTTTTTTTTGGCAAGTCCGTATCTTTAACCCATGAAATCGAATAAGCCTGCCCGACCGGATGCCGTACAACACGCCCACGATAAATTTTTCAAAGAGGCTTTCTCGCGGTTAGATGTGCTCACAGACTTTATCCGGGCCTTTCTGCCTCCCGAGCTTGCAGACCAAATTAATCTCGGCAAGTTGATCCGGCGGCAGGATTCGTTTGTGGATGAGGAGTTAGGGGAGCATTTTGTGGATATGCTGTATGAATCTGAATTCGGCACGCAACCCATGACCATCGCGCTGTTGCTGGAACACAAAAGCTACCCTGAAGAATATCCTCATTTTCAGCTAAACCGCTACCTATTAAGCTATTGGGTGAGCGAACTAAAGGCAAAAAAAACGCTCAAACCCGTTATTCCGATTGTCATTTATCACGGCAGGCGTAACTGGAAATTGCGCCCGATGACCGCTTATTTCCCCCATCTGGATAACGCTCTGTTTCGGTTTATTCCTACTTTTGATTACATTTTCATCAACCTGAACACCGACGATGAAGCGAGTTTTGGCTTGCTGCAGTCAAACTACGCCCGGTTAACAGCCGCTTTACTGAAGAACATTCATCGTAAACAGTTATTGAAGCGAACCCTGGAGGAATTGGCTGATGTTATCAATGAGTTGGTGACTGAGGAGCAAGGGATACGGTTCGTTCAAACGGCCTATTTGTATATTCATTGGGCCTCGGAATTGCCAGCCACAGAAATTTTTGCTATTTTTCGTACCATTTCAACTAACGCCGAACAAGTCGCTATGTCAGCCGCAGAGACATTAATTCAACAAGGGATGCAGCAGGGGATGCAACAAGGGATGCAGCAGGCTACCCTGCGGCATATTAAGGGATTGCTGGTCTTAGGTCTGGATGGTCAAGCCATTGCCACAGCTTTTGATCTGCCTCTGGAAACCGTTCGGCAGTACATCCTGAATATTCAGCAGGAGTCGAAAGACTAATTCCGCCCCCGCAACAACCGCTTTGAATAGCCTTCGGCCCGGCCCGGTTTCTTATTAGAAATTGGGCCGGGCCATTTTTATTGGTGCCCGCCACATTAAAGAATTGTCCTATTTTTTTAATCAAATATACCTAGGGTTAGGTATTTTTTCTGCGTAAAAAGGGTAAGTTCTTTGGGGTTCGCAAAACTAAACTGCATTCATGCAAACCTCATTACATTTCTCCCGGCCATTGGCCGCTTGTTTTCTCTCTTTGTCCGGCCCCGCTCGTGGGCGCGGGCTGTTTTGTTTTTTGGTTGGGCTGCTCTTGCTGGGTAGCCCGCTGCTGGCCCAGACCATCACCACCGTGGCCGGAACGGGTACAGGGGGTTTTAGTGGCGACGGGGCAGCGGCCACCGCTGCTCAGTTGAATAGTCCCTATGGCGTGGCGTTTGATGCCGGGGGCAACCTCTTCATTGCCGATTACACTAACAACCGCATCCGCAAGGTCGATGTCTCGACAGGTATTATCACCACCGTGGCGGGGGTTGGTACAGGAGGTGTTAGTGGCGATGGGGGGTTGGCCACCGCTGCTGAGGTGAATGCTCCCTATGACGTGGCGGTGGATGCCGGGGGCAACCTCTTCATTGTCAATTTGGGTGACCACCGCATCCGCAAGGTCAATGTCTCGACAGGCATCATCACCGTCGTGGCGGGGACGGGTACAGGAGGTTTTAGTGGCGACGGGGGTTTGGCCACCGCTGCTCAGTTGAGTAGTCCCAGTGGCATAGGGGTGGATGCCGCGGGCAACCTCTTCATTGCCGATGGCACTAACTACCGCGTCCGCAAGGTCGATGTCTCAACGGGCATCATCACCACCGTGGCGGGGACGGGGGGTGGTGGCTTTCCTGGCTTTAGTGGCGACGGGGGTTTGGCCACCGCTGCTCAGCTTAGTTATACCTTTGACGTGGCGGTGGATGCCGGGGGCAACCTCTTTATTGCCGATTTCAGTAACAACCGCATCCGCAAGGTCACGCCGGGGGGCATCATCACCACCGTGGCCGGATTCACGAGTACTGGTGGCTTTAGTG
>JANOCD010000106.1:0-23371 GCA_031411995.1 Cytophagales bacterium | reverse complement strand
AAAACACCAATCGTTGGGCTATCAAACGCCTACAAGTTGGTACGAAAAAGGGGTGGAAAGGGGAAAAAGTACAATTTCACTCCTAAACGGCACCAGTTTAGATTGACCCAAAACCTGTCCAAATATTGGGGAGCACCATAGTATTCCCTACGCCATTTATTACAGCCGTCGCGACGTAACGGGCATGGGCGTGGGTGCCTTGGTAGTGATCATGCTTGTGGCCGGGGCGGCCATCGCCCTCGACAGGTTGGCTGTGCGGTTTGCATCTCCACTTTGGGTATCGGTAGTAGAATTGGCCATTCTCATCGTGGCAATGATAAGCTATTCATACTCAAGCCGTACCATCACGCTTGATCTGTCGGCAAACCCCTCCCCCTATTTTGTGGTGATCTGGACAAACGACCAACCCGAAATGCTTGTTTTTCAGCAGCGTTTTCCGCTCAACAAAGTGGCTGTTGTATCCAGTGGAACTGTGGCTCTGCTCAATCAAGAGGCATTTTCGAGTACCGATGTGAAGGTGCCTGCTCAGTGGAACGGGCAGTTTTCGAGAGGTATGTCGCTCGATCACCCGCGTTTTGTGTCGGCGTATTTTTATGGTCCCGAAGCCTACCTCAACAAACCCGCCGAGGTCGATAGTTTGCTGAAGCAGGCTGTTCGTGAGGCAACACCTAACTGAAAATTGTTCTAAACAGTTACCCCATCTTTCAATCTCTCGGCGTTTTCGGCAATGCGGAGCTGCTCGATGAAGTCGCCAATGTCGCCATCCATTACAGCAGTCAGGTTATACACCGTCAGGCCAATGCGGTGATCGGTGACGCGACTTTGCGGGTAATTGTAGGTTCTGATTTTGTCGGAACGGTCGCCACTACCCACCATCGTTTTGCGTTGCGAGGCAATGGCCGCGTTGTGTTTCTGCAACTCCATCTCATACAGGCGCGACCGCAACACGGTCATGGCTTTTTCGGAGTTTTTGAGCTGCGAACGTTCGTCCTGGCACTGCACCACCAAACCCGTGGGAATGTGCGTGAGCCGAACAGCCGAGTAGGTCGTGTTAACCGACTGACCACCAGCACCCGATGAGCAAAACGTGTCTTTGCGGATGTCGTTCATGTTGATTTCCACGTCCACCTCTTCGGCTTCGGGCAACACCGCCACGCTGGCTGCCGAGGTATGAATGCGGCCTTGGGTTTCGGTGGCCGGCACGCGCTGCACCCGGTGAACCCCCGACTCAAATTTCATTTTGCCGTAAACGTCCTCGCCCTCCACCTCCATAATGACTTCTTTGTAGCCGCCAGAGCTGCCTTCGGTAAAATCGACAATCGACATGCGCCAACCCTGTTTTTCGCAGAACCGCTGGTACATTCGGAAAATGTCGCCCGCAAAAATAGCCGCTTCGTCGCCCCCGGTGCCTCCCCTAACTTCCAGAATGATGTTTTTGGAATCGTTGGGGTCTTTCGGCATCAGCATCTCTTTGAGCACCTCCTCCAATGGCTCGCGCCGGGGCACGAGTTCATCGAGTTCGGCTTTGGCCATATCGCGGAAATCTTCGTCTTTTTCGGTAGCGATGATCTCCTTGGCATTGTCGATTTCAGCCAGCAGTTGGGTATAGGCCAGGTACTGATTGACGATTTTCTCTAAGTCTTTATATTCTTTACTGAGCTTCACGTAGCGTTTCTGATCTGACACGATCTCCGGTTGCACAATTTGCTGGGCAACCTCATTGAAACGCTCCCGAATGGCTTCTAACTGTTCAAGCATGGTATTTGGTCATTAGCCCGCAAAATTACGGAAAAAGTAGCGGCTGGACTGTATCTTTACCCTACAACCAAACCAATATGCTCATGGAAGCCGTTGCCGTTGCCCGTAAACTGCCCGAAACGCTCGCAGAACTGGAAGATGGAGAAATTCTGCGGATACCTGCCACTTGGGACGAATACCTCGACCTGTTAGAGACAACGCCGTACACTATTCAGTTTCTAGAAGACGAGATTATCATCATGAGTCAAGCCACCGTTACCCACGAACAGTTAGTTGCTCGTCTGTGCAAATTACTCGCAAACTACTTTGATGAACTGGATGATTACCGGGTTCTCAGTAGCAACATCAAAATCATGATTCCCAATCGAAGGGGTGATTTCAACGCCGATGTGTCCGTCGTGCGGGGAGCCGCAGAATACGGCCCAACCAGCAAAGGCGGGGAATCAACCGTGCGGCTGAAAAACCCGGAAATTGTGGTTGAAATTCTCTCAAAAGGAACCCGCAAATTCGATCTGAATGAGAAATTGATGGCCTATCAAACTATTCCTGCCCTACAGCACATTGTCTTTATCGATCAACAGGCTATCCGTGCGACCGTTTATTCCCGTACCGACCAACCGGGTCAATGGTTAATGACCCATCGGGAAGCCCTAACGGATACGCTCCCCATTGGCAACTTTTCACTCGCATTAGCCGATGTGTACCGGAAAATTGAGTTGAGGGGTTGATTTGTAATTTTTTATGCAGAAGACTCTGGAATTATACGGTTGGCATCCAGCTTTAGATATCAAGCCTGAGTTCCTACCCGACTTGTCATCTGTCACGGTTTCAGAGACCACGGTTGCCTGTACGTTTGAGGATGGTCGTTCTGTTACCTTTCCAATAAGTTGATCTGATAAATTAGCTGTTGCTACCCCTGAGCAACGACAGGCGTTTGAGTTCAACGCCCATTTTATATTCTGGGATGAACTGGACGAAATCATTGGCGTTCGGAATATCCTGTTTGGCAAAAAATTGCGGTGACAGTAATCACATTATCAGCTAATTATGCAACTAAAACCACTCTTTCACTCGCTCGCTAACCCGTACATTCTCCGGCTCGGCAGCCCACTCTTCAACTGGATCGCCAGCCGGATTGCCTTACCACCGGTCTTCGCTCTTTCACTCTGTCTCGCTTTCACTCTCTCCTGTAGCCCTGACCGGATCAAGCAAACCGACCAACTTAGGCAGGAGATGAATGACAAGAAAATCAAACGGATCACTAACATCGAACTGACCGAAACCGTGGATGCGTGGGGAGAACAAATTGTGCTGGTGGCTCAAAACGAGCTGACCAGCAAACTCAAAGCGGGTGGCTCCACAGATAGACTGTGCCAGTTGGAAAACCTCCCCAAAACAGCGGCTTTGGCTCAACGCTACGCCCTCACCATTGATCTGCTTGGCGCACCCGATGTGCAGAATACCCGCCTTTCCCCCAAAGAACGCGAAGTGCTGGACGCTTACTTATACAACGCCGAAAAGAAATTGCCTCAACAGTCTAACATTCAGCGGATTGCCGACACACTCTATGTTTATAACGCGGCTGTCCCGATGGATAACATCATTTGCGAAGCCTGCTTCGGCGATCAGAAGGAGCCGCTGGCGGTCTGGCGGCTGGCGTTCACGAAACGGGAAGTGATTCGGCGAATGAACGGGAAGAAGAAATAGCGTTGGTCTCTGCCCAGGCAATCAACTGCCGGGCGGTTTGGGCCGGTTCGTCGGCCACAATCTCAATTTTATTGACCAGCGACTGGTCGCGTTGTGAAAGCCCGTGCAGATAGGCCTTGTCGTAATAGTCGAGCGTCAGGTCGGCAACGGTGGCATAGTCGTTTTGGGCGAGGGCGTTGAGGGCATCCTGCGTTATTTTCCCACCCAACCGCTTTCGGATTCGCTCGGTGGCTTCTACCAGTAAGGTGTGATCAATTCCGGTATATTCCCGAACCAACCGCTCTACCCGAACAGGCTTTAGCACATCGACAAAGGCCACGGGGGCGGCCCGCATTTGCAACCAAAGCGGCATCGGCACAAAGCAGGAACCTACATTACGACTTTCGTCTTCAAGCCAGATCCGCTTGCCCGCGTCAAGCTTTCGCCAGGCCTCGTAAAGCACGTTTTCAAACTGTTCGGTCGATGGTTGAGGCAATTGCCCGATGGCCCCGTAAGAAGACCCTTTGTGATGAGCAAGTCCTTCAAGATCAATGATTTGTTCGCCCTGTTCGGCCAACTGTTTCAGAATATCAGTTTTGCCGGAGCCTGTTTTTCCACCCAAAATAAGCAGGTTACGCGGCTTTGAAAAAGCGGCCAACACAGTGTTTCGGTAAGCTTTGTAACCGCCTTCGAGCGTGGTGGCTTTGATGCCCGCCGTGTTGAGCAGCCACGCAAATGAGCCGCTCCGCATCCCGCCCCGCCAGCAATGCACCAGCACTTCTTTGTTAGTTGGGTTCAGCTTGCGCGACTGCCGCACAAATCCCGACATTTTGGTGCCGATCAGGTCTAAACCCAGCAGAACAGCAGCATCTTTTCCGGCCTGTTTGTATTTAGTACCCACCAACGCCCGCTCCTCATTGTCGAACAGCGGAATATTGACTGCCCCCGGCAAATGCGCATGGGCAAACTCCCCCGGCGACCGAACGTCGATCACAGGCAGAGACTGGGCTTGATTCAGAAAATCTTCGACGGAAAGTGGCATAATTTATTGGTTCAAACACCTCCGATACATCTGAATCGTGTTTTCCAGACCGAAATAGAGCGCGTCGCAAATAAGGGCGTGACCAATAGAGACCTCCACCAAGCCCGGCACCTGTTCGGCAAAGTATTGCAGATTGTCGAGGCTCAGGTCGTGACCAGCGTTCAACCCTAACCCTAGTTCACCAGCGCGTTGGGCCGCCCGCACAAATGGAGCAACGGCCTCGGCTCGGTTCGTAAAATAATGAGCTGCATAGGGTTCGGTGTACAGTTCAATCCGGTCGGCACCAACGGCTTTGGCTCCTTCGACCATGCGCTCGTCAGCATCCACAAAAATGGACACCCGGATTCCGTCGGCTTTGAAGGTGTCGATAAGGGCGCGGAGGTGGTCGGCGTGGCGGATGGTGTCCCAACCCGCGTTGGACGTGATGGCATCGGGCGCGTCGGGAACGAGCGTGACCTGGGCGGGTTTCACGCGCTTTACGAGTTCAATAAATCGCTCGTCGGGGTTGCCTTCGATATTGAACTCTGTCGTGACAACACTTTGAAGGTCAAGCACATCCTGATACCGAATATGGCGTTCGTCGGGCCGGGGGTGAACCGTGATTCCCTGCGCCCCGAAGCGTTCACAATCGAGCGCGACTTTCACCAGATCAGGATTGTTGCCGCCCCGCGCATTGCGGATGGTGGCTATTTTATTGATGTTAACGGATAAGCGGGTCATGACTTCCTAACTTTCGGGAGAGAAACTTGGTTCGGGGTTCAGGTTGAATTACCTTTTGCCCATGAATCTCCAAACAACCAAAACCCTCAATAATGGGGTCGAAATGCCCATTTTGGGCTTGGGCGTGTATGCCCCCAGTCATAATAACGAAGTGCAACAGGCCGTGGAATGGGCACTCGAAGCCGGGTGCCGCCTGATCGACACGGCCAGTATTTATGGCAACGAGCGCGAAGTGGGCGACGCTGTGGCTGCCAGCGGACTGCCCCGCCAGGAGGTATTTATCACCACCAAAGTCTGGAACGACGACGAGGGCTACGATTCCACCCTCCGCGCTTTCGACAAAAGCCTGGAGAAACTCGGCACCGATTATGCCGATTTATACCTGATTCACTGGCCCATTCGCGAAAAGCGGTTGGACACATGGCGGGCGTTGGAAAAACTGTATGCCGACGAGCGCGTGCGGGCCATTGGTGTATCGAATTATTATGTGCCGCACCTCGAAGAACTGTTCACGATAGCCAACATCACGCCCGCCGTGAACCAGTTTGAGTTAAGCCCCTATTGCCACCCTGCCGAAACCCTCGCCTATTGCCAGCAGAAGGGTATTCAGCCGGAGGGGTACGCACCGTTGGTTCGGGGCGAGAAAAACGACGACCCACGTTTGCAGGCCATCGCTAAAAATCACGGCAAAAGCACATTTCAGGTGCTGGTGCGGTGGTCGCTGCAACACGGTGCCGTAACCATTCCGAAGTCGGTGAAGCGCGACCGAATCAGCCAGAATTTCGACGTGTTCGACTTTGAACTCACTCCCGACGAGATGGCCCAAATGAACACCTGGCACGACAACACCCGCGTGGCTGACGACCCAATGGCTTTTTTGTAGGGCAATGCATACCGACTTACTTTGAGCAGGCATTCCATCCAATCAGCAATGACTCTGAAATTCACTCCTTTACTACTACTTCTCAGCACGCTAACCCTGGCTCAGAACAAGGTTACGTCTTCTGCCAAACCTTATTTCCCGACGGCTCAATCGTGGCTACACAAGACCCCGGCCGAGACGGGTTTGGCCGGGGCAAAAATCCAGGATGCGATTGCGTTTCACCGCGAAAACGAGGTGAAAAACCCCCGCAGTATGGAGCAATCGCATTACCAATCGTTTGGGAAAGAGCCATTTGGCGCGGCCATCGGCCCCTTTGCTGACCGGGGTGAGCCAACGGGCATCATCGTTTACAAAGGCTATATTGTGGCCGAGTGGGGCGAACCGAAACGCTGCGACATTACCCACAGCGTCACCAAAAGTTTTCTATCGACCGTTGTCGGCTTGGCCGTTGACAGGGGCCTGATTCGGAGCGTAAACGACACGGTTGCGGGTTATGTGCCGCCCATTGAACTGTATAATCAGCCCGTGACGCGCCCGGCAGAAGACTTTGGCAAACCTGAATTGCTGACTCCCTTCGAGACCCCGCACAACCGCACCCTGACGTGGGATCACATGCTTCGCCAAACCAGCGATTTTGAGGGCACGCTCTGGGGCAAAACCGACTGGGCCGACCGCCCCGATGCCGATGCCTCGAAGTGGCTGAACCGCAAACGCAATGCTCCCGGTTCGGTCTATGAATATAACGATGTTCGGGTGAACGCGCTGGCGTTGGCGGCTACAAGCGTTTGGCGAAAACCGTTGCCGCAGGTGCTGAAAGAGAACGTGATGGATGCCATCGGGGCCTCGAACACCTGGCGTTGGACGGGCTACCGTAACTCGTGGATTGTGCTGGACGGGCAGGCCGTGCAGTCGGTGAGCGGGGGAGGACATTGGGGTGGGGGCATGTTTATCAACGCCCTCGACATGGCCCGGTTTGGCCTGCTGACCCTGCACAAAGGCAACTGGAACGGGCGGCAGTTGCTCTCGGAACAATGGCTCCGGCAGGCCACCACACCCACCCCGGCCCAACCCACCTATGGCTACATGAACTACTTTCTGAACACTGACAAGAAACTGCTTCCATCGGCCCCGGTCAGCAGTTATTACCACCTCGGCAACGGCACCAACATGGTCTATGTGGATGCGGAACACGAGCTGGTGATGGTTGTCCGGTGGATTGATACGAAAGCAATGGATGGCATGGTGAAACGGGTGCTGGATGCATTTAAAAAATGATCTACCTCTATCTTTACGAACTATGAAAAAACAATACACCTTAACCCTCAGTCTATTACTGCTTGCTTCAACAGTCAATAGCCAATCCCTGACCAAAACCGAGCAGGCCATTGTGGAAACCGCTCGTCGGCAGCAGCCCGAAACGGAAGCGTTTCTGGAAAAAGTCGTGAACATCAACAGCGGCACGCTCAACAAGGAGGGCGTTCGGCAGGTGGGTAAGCTCATGGCCGAGGAGTTCGACAAGTTGGGCTTCAAAACGGAGTGGGTTTCGTTGCCCGACTCGCTGAACCGGGCGGGGCATTTGGTGGCTACCCGGCAAGGCAAAAAAGGCAAAAAACTGTTTCTGATTGGGCATTTAGACACCGTTTTTGAAAAAAGCCTGCCCATGGAACCCTTCACGAGGGTCAACGATTCGACGGCCTCGGGGCAGGGCGTAAACGATATGAAAGGGGGCGATGTGCTCGTGATTGCTGCCCTCAGAGCCTTGCACGCCCAGAAATTGCTCGATGACACCTCGATTACGGTCTATTTCACGGGTGACGAAGAGAGTTCGGGTGGGCCGGAGAGTAGGCGGGATTTTATTGAGCGAGCCAAAATGAGCGATATAGCCCTCGGTTTTGAAACGGCGGGTGGCCTGCAAACCGTTACTACGGGTCGGCGGGGGGCGAGTAGCTGGACGCTGAATGTGAAAGCGCGGTCGGGGCATTCGTCGCGGGTGTTCAGCGATTTGGGCTATGGGGCTATTTATGAGGCCGTTCGGATTCTGAACGAGTTCCGGCGCACGCTGAGTCAGGAGCAATATTTGACGTTCAACCCCGGCCTGATTGTGGGTGGGTCGGAGGTGCGTTACGACGAGAAAACGGCCAAAGCCGAAACCATTGGCAAAACCAACATTGTGGCGGGTACGGCCCTGGTGAAAGGCGATTTGCGGTTTCTGACCGAAGCGCAGAAAGAGAAAGCCCGCGCCACCATGCGCGAGATTGTCGATAAAAGTCTGCCCCTCACCAAAGCCACCATCAGCTTTGTCGATGGGATTCCGGGCATGGAACCCACCCCTGCCAACGATGCTCTTCGCATCCAACTCGACAAACTGAGTCACGACATGGGCCTCGGCCCCGTTGCTGCCACCGACCCCGGCCTGCGCGGGGCGGGCGACATCTCGTTTGTGGCTAAATACATGCCCTGTTTAGATGGCTTAGGCGCATCGGGCAAGGGGGCGCACAGCATCGAAGAGACCCTGAATACCAAGCAATTCCCCCTGCTGATTCAGCGCACGGCTTTGTTTCTGTATCGGCTGACGCGGTAATGACAGAAGCCCATTGCCCGTTTCTGTTGTAGTTTTATTCATGGCGAGAGCCAATTTTATTGATCTGACTATGAAGTCGTTAGTTGGCTTATTGTTCTTTCTGTCGCTCAATGCCTTTGCCCAGCAAAGTGATGTGTTCCGCATTGATTCTCTACCTCAAAAAGGCATTCTACTCGATAAAAATTGGAAATGGCACGCTGACGATAACCCAGATTTTTCAAAAGCTGATTTTGATGATACGAAGTGGGAAAGTATTGACCCCACCAGGCCAATCAATGCTCAAAAGCAAATGGTTGAGGCTGAAATAGGCTGGCTGAGGCTCGTTTTAGACGTTGATAGTGCGGTTATCAATCGGGCTTTGTGTTTGTATATTGAGCAAACGGGTGCCTCCGAAGTATATCTAAATGGGCAATTATTGAGCAAACTGGGCACTGTAAGCAAAGACGGCACAGCAGAAAAAGTGCATTGGTCTAGTTTTAGTACACCCGTTTATTTTACATTTAGCATGGCAGGTTCACAGGTTTTGGCCATTCGATATTCTTTTAGCAAGGCCAATAAACTACTGCCATTCAACCTCAACGGAAACAACAAGGCACTAAGAATACGCATGGCGGAAACAGCGGGCGTTACCGAACAAATTACCGCGCTCGTTATTCATACGACGGCCTACCATTGGTTTTTGCTGGGTTTGTTTTTGACTATGGCCATGCTTCATTTTATCTTGTATATCTACAATCGCGCCAAAACTATCAACCGAATCTTTGCCATTACGCTATTGCTGGCAGCTATTCATTTTTTTGTAGGCCACCTTAATCATACCACCTCCGACTCGCTCATGGCCGAGTATTATAAGGCATTGTACGTCGTTTCTATTATCCTTTATCTAAATATGCTCGGCTATACGACCATCAAGTATCTAGGTCAGAAAGCTACTATTCCCTTTTGGGTACTTACTTTTTTGTTTTTGGGGGCAGGCGTGTTGTCGCTGGCTTTTGCGCGATCGTGGGTATATTACCTTTACTTTGGATCGTGTTTTTTGATATTGGGCGAGGTATCAAGAATTATTGTTAAATCTAAAAAAACAAGACACAAAGATGCCAATGTACTGCTACTGTCTTTTATCTCGTTGTTTTTACTGTTTTTGCTCCGCTTTTTGCTTCTCGGAGGGGTCGTAAAAATTGACTTTCCACATCTACCCGACTACCTTATGGCCTCTTTTTATGTTTGTACAGCGGCTACATTGTCTGTTTTACTGGCCAAAAACAATGCCTTAACCGAAGTGGCACTTCAAAAAAAACTAATCGAAAACGAAACACTCTCTGCTGAAAAACAACACATTTTGGCTACTCAAAATGAAACCCTCGAAAGACAGGTAGCAGAACGTACTATTGCGTTAAAAGCATCTCAAGCCCAACTTATCCAATCCGAAAAACTGGCCTCTTTGGGCGAACTCACCGCAGGAATTGCCCACGAAATTCAAAACCCGCTCAACTTTGTCAACAACTTCTCAGAAGTGAGTGCCGAGTTAGTGGCAGAAATGCAGGACGAACTCGACAAAGGCGACACCGACGAAGCCAAAGCCATTGCCGACGATCTCAAGCAGAACCTGCAAAAAATCACTCAACATGGTAAACGAGCCAGCAGCATCGTCAAAGGAATGCTCGAACACTCCCGCGCCAGCACTGGCCAACGCGAACCCACCGATCTCAACGCCCTCGCCGATGAGTACCTTCGGCTGGCCTACCACGGCCTCAGAGCTAAAGACAGCCGCTTCAACAGCGATTTCAAGACCGATTTTGATGAAAATCTCCCCAAGGTCGCAGTCATACCGCAAGATATGGGCCGGGTTTTATTGAACCTGATCAATAATGCGTTTTATGCTGTCAAATCAGTTGAAAAACCTTTAGTGGTGGTAAAAACTGAACAAACTGACAATCAAGTACTTATCAAAATTTCTGACAACGGCACGGGAATGTCGGAAGCCACCCAAGCCAAAATCTTTCAACCCTTCTTCACGACCAAACCAACTGGACAAGGCACGGGTTTAGGGCTTAGTTTGGCCTATGACATTGTCACGAAAGGGCATGGGGGCACGCTGACGATGGAGAGTGTAGAAGGCGAGGGGACAGAATTTGTGATGCGATTGCCAACCAAAATTAGTTGATTGTCAATGTCTTACTGTCAGTAACACCAGTCTAAAATCAGAAAATCGTCAATATGAAACCACTATCTATTTGTGTTCTCCTGACGGCCTTAGTCGTTGGGTTTCGGCCAGCCAACGCGCAGGACTTACGCGCCAAACTAATTGCCCGTGCCGCGCAGTTCGATTTGAAAACTCCGTATAAGGGGACGCCGGGCGATGCGCTGTCGCACAACACGTCGGGCTATGCCAAAATTATGTGTTCGGCGGTGTTCATTACGGGGCTGAAACCAGAGTTTGCCGCCGAGAACGTTGGGTATTTCACCGCGCCCTATGCCGAGCGGGCGAAGGTGGGGAAACCCGTCATTGATTACAGCAAAAAAACGGTGTCGATTACTTTGCCCAATGGCATTACCCGAACGGCCATTTACACCGGCGATCAGGGTTGCGTGACCTTTCCGGAGGGTACTAATACACTGTCGTACAAACCGATAGTTGTTCCGCGCAACCTGCCGAATGCTGCTACCACGCCCTGGCCAATGGGCGATATGTTGCCCACCAGCCCCATGCCCGCCGGGATCGACATGGCGAAGGTTCAGTTGGCCGTGAATGCCGCTTTTGACCCTGCCGAAGCCCTGACAGCGGCTTTCGTGGTCACGTATAAAGGCCGCATTATTGCCGAACGGTATGGCGAGAGCATCACCAAAGACACGCCATTGGAAAGCTGGTCGATGGGTAAAAGTTTGTCGGCCACCATCATGGGCATTCTGATGAAGCGGGGCATTTACACACTCTCCCAACCCGCGCCTATTCCGCAATGGCAGGGCAAAAACGACCCACGGGCCAAAATCCGAATCAGCGACATCATGCACATGTCGAGCGGGGTGTATTGCCGGGCACCCCAAGACCCCGACTTCGACCCCGCCCTCGGCTACCCCGACCATTTGTACCTCTACACCGATGCCGGAAACTCGTTTGCCTATGCCGCCAATCTGCCGCAACAACGGCCACCCAACTCTGTTGGCCGCTACCGCAACTCCGACCCAGTGCTGATTAATTACCTCAACCGCCTGGGCATCGAAAAGATGGGCGAGGCATACCACACCTTCCCGCAACGAGCCTTGTTCGATAAAATTGGGGTGCGCACGATGGTCATGGAGACCGACCCATCGGGTAATTTTCTGACGCAGGGCTACGAATTTGCGTCGGGCCGGGACTGGGCGCGGTTGGGTAACCTGTACCTACAGGATGGTATTTGGAACGGCGAACGTATTCTGGCAGAGGGCTTTACTAAATTCGTTAGTACCCTCGCCGAGCCGTGGGTCGCAGATGGTCGGCCCATCTACGGTGGCCTGTTCTGGATCAACGGCGACGGGGCAAGGCCCATCCCCAAAGATGCTTACATGATGCTGGGGGCCGGTGGGCAATCCGTCACTATGATCCCCTCGCATGATCTGGTGGTGGTTCGGTTGGGGCATTACAAAGGTTCACAGGCGGGCGACAAAGCCTTGAACAACGCCTATGCCCTGTTGATTGAAGCTGTTGCTAAATCAAAATGACATGAAAAAGCAACTGCGCCCCTGTATTCTCGCTTCATGGGCAAGCGTTTTATTGTTCTTGCTGGCCAATAGCTCATTCGTTGCGGCCCAGGTAAAAGCCATTCAGTTTGGCACCATAATCGACGGAAGGGGCAAAAAAATCGCACCCGGTATTGTGCTTGTGAACGTCGACCGTATTGTGGCAGTGGGGACAACGAAAGAAATTGCGGTGCCGGCCAATGCAGAAATCATTGACCTGAGCAACTTCACGGCCATTCCCGGATTGATTGACGCACACGTCCACATGACCTATTACTGGGATAAAAATCAGCCGGGTGACCCGTGGACGCAGGGCCGAACGGTGCAGCCCGCCGTGAAGGTTTTTCTGGCGCAGGAGAACGCCCGAAAGACGCTTGAAACGGGGGTTACAACCGCCAGAGATTTGGGCGCGGGCGACAACATGAGTTTTGCCATGCGCGAATTAATCAACCGAGGGGCTATGGTAGGGCCGAGACTGTTTGTAGCGGGTCAGGGGTTGGGCATTGGCCGAACAAAAGGCGTGGAGGCCGTTCAGGAATTTGCCGCAAAACAACTTGTCTTAGGTGCCGACTGGGTCAAGATGTTTGGCTCCACTGGTAGTGCCAAAGATGTTACGGGCGTTCAAACCTATAGTTACGAAGAAATGAAAGCGGCTGCCGACGTGGCTCATAAGGCAGGCAAACGCCTGGCGGTTCATTCGTATGGCCCGAACGGAGCCGTGGCTGCCTTGAAAGCCGGGGCAAACACCATTGAACACGCTACTGACCTGAGCGATTCCACCCTGCTCGCAATGGCTCGGCTTGACGTTATCTACGTGCCAACGGTTGACCATAATCGGTACTACGTCGCGCACAGGTCAGAATATGGTTACGACTCTACGGCGGTATTTGGCTTGAATTTATTCGTAAAACGAAATTTCGAAACGCTCAAAAAGGCGGTGAAGGCCAAGGTGAAAATTGCTATGGGTTCAGATGCCGTGTTTACCGGGTTTGGCGAAAATACACGGGAGCTTGAGTGGTTTGTGAAAGCGGGCATGACACCCGAACAAGCCTTAGCAACGGCCACTACGATAGGGGCCGAAATGCTCGGTATGAGCACCGAGTTGGGAGCCATCGCACCGGGTTATCTGGCCGACATAGTAGCCGTAAAAGGGAACCCACTCAACGACATCAACGTGATCATTCGTCAGGTACAATGGGTTATGAAAGGCGGAAAGGTTGAAATTGACAAAACTAAAGCACTGAAATGATCCCACTACCCAACCCCGATCACCCTGATTTGTCAACGATTATCAATTTGTTCGATTTGGAGCCGTTGGCTGCGGAGCGGATGACCACCATGGCCTACGAATATGTGGCGAGTGGAGCCGCCGATGAGTTAACGGTGCGCTGGAACCGGCAGGCGTTGGATGCCATCAAACTCAACCCACGGGTGCTGGTGGATGTTAGCCGATTAGATACCCGCGTGTCGCTGTTTGGGCAGGAATTGCCGCACCCCATTTTGGTTGCCCCGACCGCTTACCATAAAATTATGCACCCCGACGGCGAATTGGCCACGGCACGGGGAGCCGGAGCAGCCTCGGCGATTTATGTAATTAGCTCATTTACAACGACGACTCTCGAAGAAATTACCAGGGTAGCCACGCAGCCGCTTTGGTTTCAGCTGTACATCCGCGACAACCGGGATTTCACCAAAGCCCTGATTCAACACGCCGAAACACAGGGTTGCCGCGCCCTTTGTATTACGGTGGACACGCCGGTTTTGGGTGCCAGAAACCGGCAGCAACGGGTTGGTTTTGCCATGCCCGACGGGATCACAACGCCCCTGATGCCGGGTATGATTCCGCTGTCAACCTCTCTTTCCTGGAAAGACATCGAGTGGATACAATCGTTCGCCAAAGTCCCGGTTCTGCTCAAAGGCATCCTGAACCCCGACGATGCCGAGATTGCCGTTCAGTCGGGCGTATCGGGGATCATTGTTTCTAACCACAGCGGGCGGAATTTAGACACCGTACCCGCCACCATCGAAGCCCTGCCCTGCATTGCCCAACGGGTCAACAAGCGTGTCCCGATCCTGATGGATGGGGGTATCCGGCGCGGCACCGATGTGTTGAAAGCCATTGCGCTGGGTGCCGACGCGGTGTTGGTAGGCAAGCCCATTTGCTTCGGTCTGGCCTGTGGCGGGGCCGAGGGCGTTACGAAAGTGCTGAACATCCTTCGTGAAGAACTCGAGCTTGCTATGATCCTGACGGGCCGGACCACCCTTGCCGAGATTGACGAATCGGTGATTTGGACGTAAATTATACCCAACATGAAAACCACAGCCATGAAAACCATTGCCCTCATCGCCCTCCTGTGCCTGACAAGCCCAATAACCATCGCGCAAACCGCCGACGATTATTATCTGTACATCGGCACCTACACCCGCAAAACCAGCGAGGGAATTTATGTATATCGGTTCAATACCAAAACGGGCGATTTCGCACCGGTCAGCGTTGCCAAAGGGGTGTCGAATCCGTCGTTTTTAGCCCTATCAACGGATAAACGCTTTCTGTATGCCGTGGGCGGAACCACTGGCGATTCGGTGCGGGCTTTCTCGGTTGACAAACCCTCGCACGGGTTAACCTTGCTCAATTCGCAGGCATCGGGTGGGAAAGGCGGTACGCATTTGGCTGTCGATAAAACGGGGAAATGGGTGATGGTGGGGCATTATACCGGGGGCAGCCTCAGCGTTTTACCCACCAAACCCGATGGCTCGCTGGGCAGCGTGTCGCAGTTTATCCAGCACGAAGGCAAAAGCATCGAGCCAGAGCGGCAGACCAAACCGTATGTGCATTCCATCAATATTGCCCCCAACAATACCGATGTTTTTGTCCCCGATCTAGGCACCGACAAAATCGTGACCTACAGCCTGAACGCCCAAACGGGGCAACTTACCCCCGGAAATCCACCGTTTACGACGGTGACACCCGGCTCTGGCCCCCGGCATTTTACGTTTCACCCGAATGGTAAATTTGCCTACGTTATCCAGGAAATGGGAGCCACTATTACCGGCTTCACCTACAAAAAGGGGCAGCTAACGCCCATCCAAACCGTGAAAACCCTGCCCGATGATTACACGGGCCGCAAATGGACTGCCGACATCCATATTTCGCCCGATGGCAAGTTTCTGTATGGCTCCAATCGCGCCCACGAGAGTCTGGTCATTTTCAGCATCGACCCGAAAACCGGCCAGCTCACTTTTGTGGACCATCAGCCAGTGAACGGCAAAACGCCCCGCAACTTCGCCATCGACCCCAGGGGTAATTTTGTACTGGTAGCCAATCAGGATTCGGACAATGTCACCGTGTTCAGGCGCGACAAACAAACGGGTAAACTGACCCCAACGGGTAAAGAAATTGCAGTGTCGATGCCGGTTTGTTTGTTGTTTATGCAATGACTTTTATGGTTGATAACCACATCTTTAGGCATGCAAAAGCCCCTATTGCTGCTCTCCTGCCGTTGGTCGTGGAGCTGCATTCGTGGAGCAATCAGCTGATTCGCAGCGCAAAAAGAGCCAGTTGCAGATTTACGCGGGTGTCCATGATGGCTACACGGGTTCAGTGCCGATCTCACAGTCGATCAACTTCTACAACAAACTCCTGACCGATTACAGGGAGAAAGACAAGTCGTGCTACGTGCCGGAGCAGGATGCCGCCACGATGCTGACCACCCAAACGTTCCCGGCTCAATTACCCGCCAAACTAATCGACAAGCGAGTAATACTGTACCAAAAAACGGCCAAAAACATCACCCTAACCATTTTTGAGGGCATCCACGAGATTCTGAACGATGTAGCGTTGGAACTGATTGGGAAGTGGAATAAAGAATAGCTCCCTTTTGCTTATTTTTGTTTGCAAATAATTATGAGCAGCATGACAACGATCACGGTAGAAGTACAGGACAAGAAGTTGAAGTTTTTCAAAGAACTGCTTAATCAATTGTCGTTCGTGAAGATTCGGGAAAACGAGTCTACGCCGGATTCGCTCGAAGAAGACACGGATGAGCAGGTGATTGCCAATATTCGGGAAGGGGTTCGGCAAATGCGGCTGGTGGAGCAGGGGAAAATGAAAAGTCGACCAGCTCGTGAGTTTCTCAAAGACCTATAATGTATAAGGTCGAAACCATCGAACACTTTGAGCGGGAGGCAAAACGACTCAAAAAGAAATTCCCATCGCTGAAAGCAGAGATTAATGAGCTGATTGACTCTTTGGAACTTGATCCTTTTCAGGGAACCGCCATGCGTGATGGCTTCTACAAAATCAGGCTGAGTATAAAATCGAAAGGTAAGGGCAAACGGGGCGGTTCGCGCGTCATTACGTGCGTCAAAGTCGTAGCAGAAACCGTTTTTCTGATTTCTATTTATGACAAATCCGAGCAGTCGGATATTGCCGATGGCGAACTAACTCGGCTCCTGACTGAACTTCCCTGATGACTTTTGAATTAACAACCGTAAGAATTTGTAATCCACGGATTATGCCTCCTGATTTTGTAGCATATCCGTTACAATAAACCGTGCGACAAAATAACCGATAAAAAAGCCCAGCACGGTAGCATAAAGCAATAAACCAACGGAGAACACGCTCGCTGATTCTACCTTTTGAATATTAGTAGCCATCCCCGCTCCCATGCGCCGACCTATCCGCATAATGTAAGGCGGTATTTCTTTCAGTTGAACCAAACTTGCCCCAATGATAATTTTGGTGAGCCAGTCAGAGATGTCAGAAAGGTTGGTATTCTCCTGTAGTGATCGGCTAATTATTTTTTGGGTTTCTGCCGTTGAGGGAGGAGTACCTGTCGGGTTGCCGGTAATGACTTTAGGAATGCCGAATAAAATTCCTATCACGCCACCGGACAATGTGTAGCCAAACGCCCATAGGTAAGCCGATGGTCTGTCTAAAGTAGTTTGAATGCCGATTATGGAACTACCTAAACCAATTCCAATTATAGACCAGACAGAGATCCATAAGTACATTTTGTTTTTGGGGAGAATAAACATGGTCAATTGGGTTTACAGTTGCTAAACGCCATTATCAGTTTGCTAATCAACAGGAAGTCAAGCTATTGACTTGGCGACTAGGGAGAACGCTTAAAGGACAAAACACGGGCATCGTCACTGTCTCTAAGTTTTAGCGTAGTTTCTGATAGCTCAATAATGTTGGCTTCTCCCTCATCACACTGATTACAATTGTATTTTATGTGAAGAACAGTTTGATTGTTTTTAAAATACCACGAGTTATTAATTATCTCATTGTTGTCTGACACTCCTGCTTCGCATTTCACATTACCTCGTTTATAGTCAAACGTGCCATCTTTCCTAAATTGGAAGTAATCGTCAGCTAAACATGCAGGAAACTGGGCAGGATCGAAATACCATTTCCCTGCCGTCAACAACGCCATTCGGTCGGCTTTGATAACTGTTCCTGTGCCATTGAGATTCGCATTTGATCCTCCCATTGGCAGTTTAAAGCGCCCTTTAGTGATGATGCTTTTTCTGTATATTCCTAAAGACGCTTCCGTAAATGATTGACCATACAGTATTGCCTCGAATTCTCCACTAAAGTATCCCCGTATATCCTGGCCAACTTTTACGACTGCATCGCTTTTCGCAGGGCCATAATCTTTTACAACTTTTACTTCAGTGATAGATAACTTAATGTACGTATCCGGCTTATCTGCAAAAAGACAATTATTGGCTCCATCAATTTTTAGTTCAACATTTCCGCCAGCCGGTAGTGAAAAGGCATATTCACCCACTTTGGGTATTTTGTCCCAGCCGTCTCTGACAAATGACAAGGAGAATTTATCGCACTCGCCTGATCCAGCACAGGGTATATACGTAGAAGCACTGCTTTGATTGGAGATTTTACAGCCGATAGTAGAGTTAAGAAGCGGATAGTTGCCTTGATAGGTAAAGCTAACCGGACTTGTCGTGTAATTAAGGCTATGAAAATCGCCATTCTCATAATATTCAATGAAATAATCCTTTGCATACGGATCACCATCTTTGTAGGGGTCATCATTAGTACTTACGGGAGGAGCAGTAGTGCCAATGGTAATCGTGATACTGACCGTATTACTTACCCGCCCCGATGCATCGTAGATGGAGATAACGATGGTAAACGACCCATTATCCAGATTGGCCGGGATACCAATGGGAATGGTAATTTTCCCGGAAGTAGCGGCAGTTCCCGACAGAGGGATACTGAAGTACGTAGGAGCACCCTGCACGTGAGCATATACACCC
The DNA here is from genome assembly GCA_031411995.1 of Cytophagales bacterium. Lineage (GTDB taxonomy): Bacteria > Bacteroidota > Bacteroidia > Cytophagales > Spirosomataceae > Rudanella. The sequence continues at coordinate 4,699 of JANOCD010000106.1, read as the reverse complement.
CCAGCGGCCCCGTTGAGGTTTGAATAGTTCACACCTAAACTGGCGGTGCTGCCCGTCGTAGAGCTTATTTGGGTTGTGGAGGCCGTTGCTTTTGGAGCCTGCGTACTGGTGCTGGAAGTAGGAAGCGTACCCGTTTTGGTTTCGGTGCCCGTAGGCATAATCAACGCGGCCCCAACGCTCTTGGCATCCGAAGGGCTAATGAGTGCTGGTTGCGGGGTTGGTGTTGGGTCGCTGCCCGTCTTGGAGCAGAAGCTCAGAACAAAGAGCAAAGCAATGGCCAGAACGTGGCCGAAAAGGGCGCGGATGGACGGTTCCATGATTTCGTGGGTAATGGATTACGGATGTATCTATTTGTTCGGGTACTGAATAGACCTCAAAAATCCCTTTTTCAGCAGGGAAAAATCGTAAGCGTCAGGCAAGAACTGCCCCCAACGCTAATGCTGTTGCTGCATAAATTCCGGGCATATTGCAGGTTCGTATTCATGCTGGTGGCTTGGGTAGTTGCATCAGTTGTTCTGCCCAAGCGGTAATAATTTTCGGCAGCCCAGGCATAACTCACGGCGGCAGCAACATAGGCATCCCGCTGGCAATTTGAGTTTATATTGACCTTTGGAGGCACTCCGTCGCTACAGGTAAGGCACGAAAAGGTTTTCCACCCTGAAACTTTGGAGAGCAGCAATTTTACATTAGCAGCATACGGCCCTGAATAACTGATGCCGGTACTACTGCCAACTGAACCCGTTCCGGTGCCGGGTCCGCCACTCGTGCTGACACCCTGTCTTTCCAGAATATCCTGTAACGACTCGGGTAGATCTGTTTGATCGTCACAACTAAACAGTAGGGTCAAAAGGCTGGCAATCAGCAACGGAGTAATTCGTTTTGCGTTCATGATGTGGATTTTTTAAAGTTGTATACCTACCGAAAAAAGGGTGGGGGAGCTATAGGTGTCGCCGATTAATGCCGTGATGCCGCCAGGCAACCAATATTTGGCATAAATACCTCCTCCGCGTCTAATGGGAATATGCCCGCCGAGATAGAAACCGGCATCGATTTTTTTGCTCGTCCAGGATTCTCCATACACTTGCCCGTGATACCAAACACCCCCCACACCGAGATCCATATTCACGAACAGAAAGGGAAAGGTGAAACCCAGCCCTACATTTCCCTGGCCGAGTCCATAGTCGGTACCGGCAAAATAGCTGTACCCTGCTTCGAGATAAGGAGCCAATAGCCGCTTGCCGTTAACCAATGTATGTTTACCAAACAGAAATTTTGACTGGATTTCAATACCTTTCAATGCGGCACCATTGCCTGCACCTGCTTCGGTAACATACCCTATCTGAATGACCTGTTTTTTAGTAAGGGAGTCATTATCCTGGGCGCATAGAACAGCGACATTGAGGAGTAAGGCGAGTGTAAATAGAATCGTTTTCATGAGCTTGGTCTGGTATGGATTGATTGTAAACTTGCTGTCTGGTCAGCCACCATTCCGCAACACCTTCGCAATTGCCCCCCGGCTCCCATCCACCTGTAACTTCTCGTAGATGTGTTCGAGGTGCTTGCGGATGGTCTTCTCCACCACAAATAGCTTTTCGCTGATTTGCTTCACAGACAGACCCGTTGCCAGTAGTTCCAACACTTCGGTTTCGCGCGGGGTCAAGTTGGCTTCTTCGGCGAGGTTGCGGGGCGGGGCTGGTTTGTCGGGGGCGGTTCGCAGGAGCGTCAGGGTTCGGCTGGCGATGGAGGGCGACATCGGCGCACCCCCATCAAGAACCTCCTGAATCGCGTTGCCGAGCTTCCAGGCGGGTGTATCCTTGAGCAGATACCCCGATGCACCCGCCCGGATTGCGTCGAACAGTTTCTGATCGTCGTCGAAAACGGTCAGCATGATTATTTTTATGGATGGATATAGTCTCTTTACCTGTCTCGTTGCTTCGATGCCGTCCATCTGGTCCATCTCGATGTCCATCAGCAACACCTGCGGCTGCGTTTGGATTAGTTTATCGAGTAAGTCCACGCCGTTTCGGGCCGACAGCACCACGCTAATTTCGTCGTGCAGGCCCAATTTTTCAATCAGGTCGGCTGCCAGCAGCGCCTGATCCTCAACCAGTCCGATGGTGGTTTGCATAGGCTGGTCCCTGTGTTTTGAATAAGTCAAAGGTCTGGAAAGTAGAAACGCCTGTCAATACGTCAAATGACTACTTTTTCTGATAGCCAGCCACTCATGTCGATAGTGACATCAATTCGCGTACCTGTACTGTCGCTGGTTAGTGACCATTGCCCCCCTGTTTCTTCAGCCCGCTTCTGCATATTGGTCAGGCCGTAACCGTTGGTCGAGGTGGATGGATCGAACCCAATGCCGTTGTCGGCCACTGTCAGTATGATAACTGTAGCGTGGTGGGTCAGGCCAACATCAATGGTTGTTGATCCGGCATATTTCAGGGCGTTGTTCACGGCCTCCTGAGCAATGCGGAACAGGCATTGCACTACCAGCGGGGGCAAAATTGGGTCAATAGTCGGCTGGTCGGCAGAGAGTTGGCTGGGGTGCCAGTCCAAGCGGGGTGAGTCGATGTCTTCCCAGAGCCGGAGCAGATAGATATGGAGTCGTTGCGAAAAGGTGGATAATGGAATCTCAGAGCGGTTCAAAATCCAGACGGTATCGCGGAGAGACTGGTTGGTTTCGCGGGTGAAGTTCCCCAGTCGCTGTAGTTGGGTTTGTTCATCGGTTTTACGCATCGACAGAATGTCCAGCCGACCAGCAATGTGGGTGAGCTGGCTGCCGATACCGTCGTGCAGATCGCGGGCGAGCCGTTCGCGTTGTTGCTGCAACTCGTTTTGCAGTCGTAAGGCTTTCAGTTCTTCGGCCTGCCGTTGGCGTTCCGTGTCGAGTAATTGCTGCTGACGGTGTTGTTGCTGGGTTTGCAGCCGCTGTTCTGATTCGCGGATGATGCGTTGACGGTACATCCAGCCAACGAAAATAAAACCTATTTCGGCCAGCAATGCCACCCGAAAAACGAGCATATCGGGAAAGGGTTCGGTCATCCAACCGGTATTGACCACAAACACATTAATGATGTAGAAGGCCACCCAGACCAGCACCGAAGCAATGTAGAGCCAAACAGGGCGAAACCGTCGGCGAATAGCATCGGCAATGTAACTTAGCCAAAGCAGGGGATAAATAGCCAATAGGCCAAACCCTACCTTGTAACCAGCCTGAACCAGTGTAAAGTGATTATGGCGGATACCGTAATCGAGCACGAACGTGACTATTTCAACCAGCAGAAACAGCCCTACAGGGTTGATTTGAAGCCACCACCAGCCCGCTTTGGGGTTTACGGACAGGAAATTACGGGTGAAGAGCATCAGGAACAGGATACCCGCACTAAGCCAGTGGACTACCGTGCTGGTACTGTCGAACCATTGGTGCCAGGTGGGCAAAAACATTCCCCAGCCATCATTGAGGAGCGCGTATTTGCTTATGCACAGCACGTAGCCACAGTAATACAGATAAATTCGGCGAGGGTGAAAAACGTAGCTGATGAGCGTAATGAAAACAGACATCAACACTAAACCAATAAAAACAGCCCAGCCCGCAATGTCTCGTTGTTGGTAGGACAAAAAGGCTGACGGCGACCATAGTGTAACACCAAATTTGAGCACATCGGCAGGAGGCACCCACCCCCTGATATATACCGCGTACCGAACGTTTGCCAACAGGTGAACAGGTTTGAGGAAGTACCGGTGTCGGGTGGGAGCCTCCGGGTCGCGGGCCAGTAATCGAAATCCGGTTGGGGCGTAGGTTCTGATTGATTGACCGGGCAAATCAGGTTCCCGGATCAACCAAACCTGCACTGAATCGATAAAATGACTGGTTAATTCCAGCCACAAAGTTTGCTCAACGGGGCTTTGAACCTCAAACGTAGCCCAGCCAAAACCACCCTTACTACCAAAGTTGACCGAGTTAACAGACTGCCATTGAGCTATAGGAAGCCGACGTATGGCTGATAGAGAACCTGGGCGTTGTGTATTGGTGAACTGGTGAAGAAATGGCTTCTTAACTGCGATTTGGCCAACATTGGGTCGTAAAAGCAAAGCAGAGCTGTTTTGACCCAGGCAATTGCTGATGGTCAAGGCTAAACAGATGAGTGTGAGATATAGATTGCTCCGCGAATTCATCCAAACCAAATTTTTGTTCAGACACGCTTTGTCATTGAAAGATAGACAAAATTTGGTATTGCTGTAAATTCATCTCTTCAAGACTGACCTTGTTACCGGGCGCAAACTGACCGTAGATTCAGAATTCTATCGATTCAATATCTTTGTGGCTTCGCTGTTTCTTCCTGCTTTTATGAACCGTCTTCTCCTTTATCTTGCTCTTTCGCTTGCCTTGCTGATTGGGTGCCGAACCACCGCGCCAAGTACCCGAACGGCAACACCTCCCACGGCAGTAACGGCGACCCGACCTGTTGCCGGTCAGCCCGTAACGATTCTGCACATCAACGATGTCTATGAAATTGCCCCGCTCGACAATGGCCGCGTTGGTGGCATGGCACGGGTAGCCACGCTGTTCAAACAGCTCAAAAAAGAGAACCCAAACGCCTATTTTTTTCATGCGGGCGATTTCCTGAGTCCGTCGGTGATTGGGACGCTCAAAAATGAGGGCAAAACCATTCGGGGGAAGCAAATGGTGGAGGTAATG
>JANOCD010000105.1:0-27896 GCA_031411995.1 Cytophagales bacterium | reverse complement strand
AACAATGGGTGCTGAATGCAGGATTGTGGTAATTTCGCCTTTGAGCTTCTGCTTCACAGGGAATGGGGTCTATTTGGAGCTTGAGAACTACAAATATCCTATTCCCTTTTCTATTGTCCTTATTTTAGTAGGGTAGAGTACTCAAGCAATAGACCTGGCTAATGGATTCATTACTACTAAGCAAGTGTTCCAAAAAGGGCCGATCTGTTTCCGGCCAATCCACTTACTGATTCGCCCTGGATCGATGTCCAATTCGCGGGTGGCCTCTTGAATTGATCCTTTTGCATAAGACAGCTCGACCGGTACGCCGGGGCGGGCCATTTCCTTAAATGCCTCCGGTCCGCCGGCGCGGTCAAATACACGTCGTTTAACCATGGTCAAATTGAATCGGACCGATTTCTATGATTCATGCAAGCGAAGGGGAATAAAAATCTTTATATTTTTCCTTCCGTTGTACGCAGGCAAAAACCCGGTGAATTAGTTTATTGCATACGTTATTGATGACCAACATCTCATTCTTGCCTTCGGCTGTTTTACGGACGTAATACGCTTTTAGCTCCTGAGAATGTTGGATGGCAGACATGGCACCGTTGTGCAAGAGTGCTTTTAAAGGCTTGTTGGCTTTATTGCTGGTTTTAGCTTTACCTCGGTATTGTCCCGACGAATAAACAAAAGGCACTACACCAGCGTGGCAAGCAAGTTTCTTAGGGTCAGTAATCGCTTTAAATTCATTGGTGATGATCAGCAACTCCGTGGCGATAGCTGGGCCAATTCCCTTGACTGATTGCACATAACTATACAGCTCTTTTAAATAAGGATCATTGGCAATTGTGTCCGCAATGTCTGCCTGGATCTGTTTGATGTCTTTGGTCAGCGCATCCAATGTTTTCTGACACGATTTCTTCTCCGCAGTATGGTCTTTCTTGGAGATAAAGCCATCCGAATCGGTCAACGGAGACTGGAGCATTTTACGCACTTTGACCAGGCGACTACGGGTAGCCGTCAACCGGTCCAGCTTTTGGATGACTTCTCGCTTGGGTGTCCACAGGCGTACTTCTTCCCGGTTTTTGTAGGCATAGAATGCGATTCGTTGGGCATCGACTTTGTCGTTTTTGCCCCGAATCATGCCCAGACTTTCTTTAATATGGATAGGGTGTTCTACCCAAATATTAGCCTTCTTAACTTGTAATAAGCTAAGAATGTGGTTATTGTAGATTCCAGTATGCTCCATACAATACAGGATGTTGTCAAAACTAGCCTCTGGACATTGTTGCTTCAAGTGTTTAACAAAGCTTTCAATGCCTTTCTGATCATTGGAAGATTGGTAATGAAACAGAAACTTATTGGCGACGACAACAGCCCAGTCCAGGGTGGCCTTGGAAATGTCAATCCCAATAAAATGCGTAAAAGTTTCCATACTTTTGAATGAGTTATTTGTAGTAACTAAGCCAGTTTCCTGTTGCACACTCAATACCTTGCTCATGGGTCATTAGCCCGAATTTCTATTTGAGTCTTATGCTTCAGTAGTCCAGTGGGGTCCTGAATCGATCCATGAGTCGCGAACTCAGCCGAAGACGGTAGGGTGTCCCCACTGGCACTGGTTTACTCTCATTTTGAGGGCATTCCAAGGTAGGGTATTCTTGGAATATTCACAGTGGTCAAATCTAAAGGCCGAAGCGGTTTGGCCTCAAATCTGCCTAAAAAAAGTCTCCAGTCAAATGTAGCAGGTCCAGTTATCCGCTGACAAAGTAGCGCAATGAGTCGATTCATGTCTGGTAATAGCCTGCGTTATAAACTCGGTTATGGCAGAAGGGTATTTACATTAAGACTGGAAATATTCCAGCTTACTGCTCAAAAGCCCCCCGTTTACGACCGGCTTTTCGGAATCCGACTTTGCCAACAATATCGGTTAACCATATACAGTACTTCTAAAGCTTTGACAGCCTTTTTAACGAGATCAGCGGCAAAATAGTCGTGAAACAGTGAGCAGTTGACCCCAATTAAGGGTGGCCAACTGCTCACTGTTATCTGCCTACCTGGGCATGGTAACGGTATTATTCTCTACGGTCGCCTGGCAACCGTTCGACCCCGTCACCGTAATTCGGAATAGTCCTTGTTGCTTCACGGGAAAGATACCGTTAGGGCTACTATCCAACGCTCGAACTTCATAGGCCACCAGGCGATCCAGGATGCACACCCGATCATACTGTGTCCCGCCCGTTACCTGTAACAGCGTTCCGTTGTTAAGCAACTGCATCGACACAACCGGCTGTGGTTTCACCGTTAGGTTGAAGGGCGTGGTCGAGGTGGCCGACCCGCAACTGCTGGTGATCACGAGCACAGAGTTCCCGGCCTGAGATGCCTGCACAAAGCCGAGAGTAAGCGTTGTTCCAGTCGGTGTACCGGTGCTGCTGCCCGCCAGTTGCCCATCGCGGAACCATTGATAACCCGATGCCGTGCCGCTTACCTGTGCTGAGATTGTCACGGTGCTGCCCGCACAAACTGTCGAACTACTGACCAGTAATGTTGGCATGGGTATCGTCCCGGCAGAGCTACCCGTTACGGCAATGCTCGTCGTACTCGAACAACCACCTGTAGTAACCGTCACCGAGTATGTTCCTGCTGTGTTTACCTGGATCGTGTTGCCCGTTTGGGTGAAACTGGCCGTACCGCCGAACTGGTAAGTACCTCCTCCTGATGGTGTTAGTGTAACGGTAGTGTTGTTGCAGGCAAGCGAGCCGCTGGATACCAACCCCGCCATTGGACCGGCGGTCGTACCAGTGACGGTTGTTGTCACGGCAGTGCTGCACCCGTTGGAGCTGCTGATGGTCACTGTGTACGTTCCCGCTGCCGAAATTGTCCGGGTGTTGCTCGACCCGGAACCGGCAATCATTCCTAATGGCCCGGTGAAGACGTAACTCAATCCGTTGCCTGTCGCATTAGCCGTCAGCGTAATGATGGTATGAATACAGCTCAGAACGCCCCCTCCATTGGCCGTTAGGGACGCATTGACTGGCGGGTTCGTATCGTTGGTGACCGTAACCGAGTTGCTAACCGTCGTACAGCCATTTGCGCCTGTCGCTGTGACCGAATATGTTCCACCAGTGTTCACAGAGAGCGTTGTACCGGTGGAGTTATCCGACCAGCGCAGTGCGGTTGCCGACGATAGAGCCGTTAAGGTCAGCGATGGATTAGTGCAGGTCAGCGTCGCGTTGGCAGGGCCACCGATAGCGACGGTGGGAGCGGTTTGGTCTGCGCTCACGCTAACCGATGCAGTGGAAGTGCAGCCGTTGCTCCCCGATACCGTCACAGAATAGGTGCCAGCCGAACTAACCATAATGGCTGAACTGCTTAGGGGCGTACCACCACTAAATGTGTAGCTGGTTCCTCCCGATGCCACCAAGGTCAAACTCGGATTGGTGCAGGTCAATGTGATACCGGTCGGCGTGCCAAGCGATGGAGTCAGGGTTGCCGTTGGGTTGCTCTGATCTACACTCACCGTCGTTGAAGCGAGGGCCGTACAACCGATGGCATCAGACACAGTCACGGAATACGTACCCGCGCCCGTAACGACTAAACTGTTGCTGCCCAGCGTTGTACCCCCCCCGGCAAAAGTATAGCCGGTCGGCGTTCCGATTGTTCCTACACCAGCGGTCAACGTCACGCTCGGACTGGCACAACTCAGCATGGCTGAGGAGGGTAGCAAAGTAGCCACCGGTGCATTGACAGTCAGGTTAAAAACAGTCGAGGTCAGCGTTGACGTCAGCGATCCATATACAGTCACCACCACCGCCGAATAGCTGCCCGCATCAGCAGTGGTCGGATTAGGCAGCGAGAGCGTGGCCGTGGTAGCCGAGGCCACACCCGCCAGAACAGTACCGTCTTTGTACCACTGGTAGCTTTGCACCGGCCCATTGACCCCCACCGATACGCTCACCGGGCTACCGGCGCATATGGCCGAAGTGCTGGCTGGCTGCACCGTTATTGCGGGAGTTTCGTAGGCCCCTAAATCTGCACTCGTTCCCTGTGGACGCACCACGCCCCGAAAATCGGTGGCGGCAAACTGCCCGCTGATATTGCTACCTGTGTTAAGAGCTGGGCTGGCACTTTGGAGCAAGAAGTTAGCATTAGCCGCATCCACAAACTGTTGGTCTTGCCCGTTAATGTTCTGATCTCCCGTGAAGTAGGGCGACCCCGTTCCGCCGTTCTGAAACACCAGGTTGTTATTATGAACAATTGTCGAGGAGTTTACTTCAATGGTTTTCTCGCCTGACTTACCCGAAAAAATGTTGTTATAGACGCTGACCCCGTCAGATCCCTGTGCAATGAACTCACTGTCGATGCCAACGCCCGGCCCGCCATTACTCTGACCATTCTGGTAGGTCGTATTGTTGAGAATGAGAGCATTATCGCTGTAATTGACATTGATACCCCGGCCCCCATTGAGATATGTCAGGTTGTTTTCAACCAGAAACCGGCCTGTGTAGGCACCAATGGTATTTTTGGCCGCGTTGTTATTATCCAGAATTATACCGTTGCCGTCGTAGAACTTACAGTTTGTACCAGTGCCACCAATATTCCAGGCAATTTTCAGCATGTTGCCAAAGCTGCGGTTGTTGCGGATGATGATGCGCGGGTCAGTCGTGTTGTTATCGTAGTTCCAAGCGTTGATTATGTTCAGGCCGCTGGTGCCATAAACCGTATACCACGAGTTATTGTAAACAGTATTGTTCTCAAAGGTCACGTAGTCGCATTGGCCTCCGCCAATGCCTCCGCCTGCACAGTCGTGAACGCTGTTGCCCATGATGGTGATGTGATGCGGGCGGTTAATATCACCCCCACCTCCACTGATTGAGATACCGTTTCCGTTGAAGCGGGCAATCGGCGTAGCAGCCGGACTGGGCCCTTCACACGCTCCCGGCTGAGTCTGGGCCTGGGGTAGGGTGATATTGGCGTTATTTCCAACGACTTCCAGTCCCTGAATTTTCACATAGGCAGCCGCTGGCAGGACATTGATGGCATTCCAGTTGTTATTACCCATGACCAGTTTGGGCGTATCGGTCAGGTAAGGCCTGAAGGTAATTGGCTGGCTGGGCGTACCTGTCCGCCGAATCGCTACGATTTCGAAACCTGTACCCGTATATGTCCCCGACATTATATGGACAACGTCGCCCGGTGCTACCCGATCGGCCGCATACTGGATGGTCTGGAAGGGTGTTGTGGGCAAGGTACCCGTAGTCCCGGTGGTACTATTGACACCTGAAGGGCTTACATACAAGTTACGGCTACCAGTGAACGATGTCGGCGAATACACGGTAAAACCCGCGTAACCCGTGCCCGACTGAATAACTACCGCACCCAGCGAATTAGTAACCACCGCCCTGACCTGGTAATTTCTTGAGGTCGTTGGTGGTGTAAAGGCGGGTGCCGTCCAGGTAACTGAATAGGGGGCAGATAAGTCTTCGCCCAGTTTAGTACCGTGCGTAGGATTCGTTAATGCCGTCCCCGAAAAAAAGTCTGTTGTCAAGTAAAACTCAACTTTTGTAACAGTAGTATTCGCTGGTGTGGTTGCCGTAGCCTGAATGCTGATATCTCTTCCTGCCAGATAGGACGAATTGAACTGCGGGAAAGTTAAGCTCACTGTCGGTGGTGCCACCCGAACAATCGTCGCGGTAGCCGTCACCGAGCAGCCATTGGTAGTACCCGTCACGGAAAAGATACCAGCCGCCGTGGTGCTAATGGCCGCAGTAACTGCCGTTGTACTCCAGAGATATGTACTGGCCCCCGACGCGGTCAGTGTAACGCTGCTGCCGGTAGTGGCTGTCAGGCTGGGGCTGGCCGTGATCGTGAGTGCCGACGGTGTGTTGTTCACCGTCACTTCTGCGGTGGCCGTACCGGTACAGCCGGTGGGACCCGTAACCGTAACCGAGTACGTACCAGCTGTGTTGACAACGATCTGATTGTTGCCTAATGGGGTTCCTCCGCTGAACGCATAGGTAAACAGTTCACCGGTATTACCTCCACCAGCGGTAAGCGTCACGCTGGTAACGCTACAACCAATCGTGGCCGTGCCAGGCGTAAGGGTAGCCGTAACTACCCCCTGGCTATTGCTTACACTGGCCGCAGCCGAAGCGGTGCAACCGTTTGCATCGGTAACGATAACCGAATAGGTACCCACCGAACTTACCACAACCTGATTAGTGCCCAGCGGTGTCCCTCCGCTAAACACATACCCAGTGCCGCCACCGGCCGTTAGGGTTACGCTCGGGCTAGCGCAGGTCAGTGTCGAACTTACGGGTAACAAGCTTGCTGTGGGGGGCGCGTTTACCGTCAGGCTAAACACGCTGGAGGTCAAACTGGTAGAAGCCGTAACCACCACCGAATAACTGCCGGCATCGGCGGTGGTGACATTCGGGAGAGACAGGGTGGCGGTGGTAGCCGAGGCTACGCCGGTCAAAGCAACGCCATCCTTGTACCACTGATAACCCTGCGCGACCTCAGACACGCCCACCGAAACGCTGACGACCGCGCCCACACAAACCGCCGAACTACTGGGCGGTTGATTGGTAATGGAGGCACCTGTACTTTCGAGTTCATACGCGCCAATGTCAACCCCTACGCCTTGCGGACGGGCGATGCCCAAAAAGTCGGTGCCAACCGAGAATAGATAAATATTAGTTCCTGAATTGGGAGCCAAAATGCCCGGTTTTAGCTGAAAATTAGCCGTAGCTGCGTCAGTAGCAGGTAGCACGAATACCGATGTTTCGGTCGACGGGGCCACTACAGTGTTGTTAGCCGCAACCGGCACCTGAGAAGTTGCATCGACCAGATACAGGTTATTGGTGTAAGCAACATTAGTATTTCCTGTATTGGTCGTAAACGTTTTTTCTCCACTGATTGGCCGCATGATGTTGTTTACAATGTTGATATCATCGGACTGCTGGGCGTAGATTTCGCCAACGGGTGTATCGGGCCCCTGGCTTTGCGAATTCAGGTATGCTGTATTATTGACAAAATCGGTATGCAATCCCTTATAAGCGTGTGCGCCTGAACCGCCGTTATTAAATAGCACATTATTGGCAACCAGCGTCCGGCCTGTGTAGAGTTGACCCTGAATAGTCGAACTGGTCTGCGAGTTCAGAAAATCGTCAATGATAATTCCGTTGCCGTCAGTAATCTTACAACCGCTGTTCCAGGCTACGTATAGCCGGTTACCGTAGCATTTGTTATTTCGGACGTAGTTTCGGTAGTCTGTAGTATTGTCGAAGTTCCAAGGGTGAAAAACAGAAATGCCACTGGCCCCATAGACTGTATACCAGGAATTATTGTATACCTCGTTGTTCTCGATGGTGATGTAATCGGCTTCGATAGCCGCAATGCCTCCCGCACTGGCATGATGAACCTTATTGTCCAGGACACGAATATGGTGTGGGTGGGCGCTTCCCCCACCCCGGCCATCAATCAAAATACCGTTGTTATTAAAGTTTGTCGGGGGGATACCCGAACGAAGTCCACCACCCGGCCCGGCCGAACAGCTTCCGGGCTGAATGAGTGCCGCAGCCAAATTATCGTTAACATCGCCCGTATAAAGTCCTTCAATTTCCAATCCTATAATGTCGATGTAATTCACACCCGCCGGAATCAGGATCGCGTTCAGCGACGTAGCCGTCAGCTTCAGTTTTGGCCGTTCGCCCGGCACGTTTCGGATGGTGATGGGGCAACCGGGCATACCAGTTCGAGTCATCAGGGCCAGATTGCTGCTGGAGTTACCGTCACTAAACGTATAGGCTTGCGGGCTTGCCATGAAGTAAATAATGTCTCCCGGTAAGGGTCGCGTTGCTGATCCAGTTCCATTAATCAGGGCCCCATCATTTATCAAGCGGTTGAAGCTGCCCGTTGGTGCACTGCTTGACCCTCCTAATGTACCCGTTGTAACAGCACCAGCTTTTACATAAAAACTCTTGACATTAGCCCCCGTATTGCATGTCGATGGAGCAAAGCCACTAAGTATTCGATTAGGCGACGTTACATACGTTAGACTATTCGACAAGGTGAGTTTAGCTTTAAGCTCGACGAAACCGGTCGATGGCATGACGACAGTGATGGTATAAGGTGCTATAGTGGACATGCCGACTAATACGGATGTGCTGCCTGTTACGGTATACATCTCAACGGAGGTGACCGTTGCGGTCGTTGCATTCGTGATCGAGACATTTACTGGCACCTGCGTACCATACGCAAAAGATTGCCGTTGATACGGAAAGGGAATTGAGATAGACTGACCCCACCCCAACTCCGGTAGGAGCCACAATAGGCTCATGAAAAAACAGACCACTCCGAAACGAAGCCGGTCTTTTCGAAACGGGATACGGACGTACTCCGTCCCACAAAAGGTAGTGGTTTTCATCATAATTCGTTCAGATAAAGCTGTCTCGTGATCCAATTGACTTTCAATTTGTTTAGGCACAACAAAGCCCGGCGGCTCCCGGTCGGGGGTCGAATAGGATAAAGCCATCATGTAAATTAGTTAATAGCTCATACAGACGCACCCGCCGATTTAGCCTTGGTCAGATAGGTTCCGGTGACCTTCCTGACTGGGCGAGCGACGGTATAACACCGAGCCTTCAAGTGTCAAACGGACCGTTTATCGAGAATTCCCGGTTTTCTCTTACTATTTTTTCTAAAATTGACACTTCCTGGGCGTCCCCTGACTAATGCACGATTCGCTGACTTCTGATTCTGCATTTGGTGGATAATCCGTTTGTAGCTGAAACAGACAGACTGTCACTTTTCCCAATTTTAGCTCATTTTACCGTTCAAGACGGCTACAATGGCTCTAAGGTGTTACAGGGTAAAGGTCCATTGGCTGGCTCCTTTCTCCCGCAAGTGCAGGTTAAGTGTATGCTGGCTCCCGTCGGATTTTGTGGCCACCACCTGATATGCGCCGTAGAAACCTCGGAATGTCACGCTGCCCGCTTTGTTCGTTCTCAAACCCAGATTTTTGGTCATCCAGTCCTCTTTAATCAGCTTCATGAGCGTGTTATAAACCGGCTTGGGATTATACTCCGCATCGAGTAGCCCCCCGCCTTTCAACCAGATATTCCGGTCCGATAGACCCCACCAGTTGATGGAAGCTACCGACGGATGCCCGAAGGCTAGCGTATAAAACTGCCCGGCAAACTCAGCCTGTGCCGCTTCGGTCCAGGTTTCTCCGGCCCGCCAGCCCGTTATGGTCTTGCCCGACGATTGAGGAATTAGTTCGGTTATGTGAATTGGCAGGCCAAATTCGCTGTATAGATCGAGCGTTTTATAGACCTCGATAGGCGAAAACCACATCTCGCGGGGTTCGTGGCCCTGAATTCCGATGCCACTGATGGGGGTATTACGTTTACGGAGTTCGGTCAGCAGCGCATAAAACCGCTCCCTAACCTTCGGGATCGCCAGCGTGAAGTATTCGTTCAAAATATAATTTCCGTTGGGGTTGGCCTCGTGCGCCCACTTGAACGATCGCTCAACCCAGGGGACAATGGTGTCGATGGCCACGTTTTTTACGTCATAGCGGAAATCGTTGGTATTAGCGGTGTCGCTCAGGGCAGTCTCCCAGGGCACTGTGTTGACGGGTTCATTTACTACATCCCAGCTGTCTATTTGCCCTTTGTACCCAACCACGTTGTTGATAATCCGGGCTTTATAGATCTCCTCGGCTTGCCGGGCGGGCATTTTGAGCAACCACTTTGGGGTACCTGAAGGGGATGTCCAGCCCAGCGGGTGACCTTTGGTGGTGATGCCATTGGCCCGGCACCAGTCGATGGCTTCCTGATTCCGTTTCCATTCAGGCATTCCCGGTTTCTGTTCATAATTGGCCCAATAATACGGCAGCACTGCAAAGTTGAAGAGCGCTTTGAACCGTTCCTTGTACAAGTCAATCTTGTAGGGTTCTTTCGAACCAAAACGGGCAAGCTCAAAGACTAAATTCCCAAACAGGAAGTCCTGTGACACCTGGTTGACCGTCACTGTAACGTTCCGAACGGGCTTACCGGCGGCATCAACAAACTGGAGTTGGGCATCGCCTTTGCGGTACTTTTCGATATTAGTCCTGGCTCGGGTGAGGTATTCCGCTTCGATACGGCTCCGCTCGGAGCCCAACGAATCGCTCTTGCCCGTAACAGCAGCCGCCTGTTCATCAATTCGTTTACCGGTGGGTTGGGCAGAACAAACAAGAGAAATCGTGCTGAATAATAAACAGATACCCAGCGTCAAGTGGGTATAAGGGGAAATTGGCAATTGAAGAAACGGGGTAGGTTGCATAAAATTGGGTCAAATACTCTGCTGAAAGTAAATAGAGCGCATCAATGACGGAACCGCCGATTTACGGCAACTGAGCATCCCCAGTGTCAGACCACTTAGCACGATCAACAGTTTTCCGGCGCGTTTGATGGCTCCGTGATGCCCTACTACCCGCATCCGAACCTGCTGATAAACACCCGATTTGCGTGCGGGCCATCCGGTTCCTAAGCTGTTTTCGCGCGTATACCGTTCGTGGATATAATCATCAGCTTCGTAATACTCATTGGAGACGACCAATACGATGGCCTTATCCCGAAAGTTCCTCAATAAATTCCAATCTGCCGGTTCCAATACTAGGCAATGATCCGGGTTGCTGAGGACGAACCTGTCTGTTTTATCCGCTCGCTCAACAATAATTTCAACGCTACCTTGGAGGCAAACAACGGCCTGCCAGGCCCGGTGATGGCGGTGCCCACCCCGGATGCTGCCATCGGCGTTGCTAATGTAAAAAATACGTTTGAGTGACCCTGGCAGAATTCGTTCAAAAACCGTTAAATCGCCCCGTTGACAGGTGTGTTGGGCAAGTTGAATGAGATGCGCCATTGTGAATTGATTACAGGAAATTTATCTGTTAAACAGGCATTGTGCGACCGTTAGCAACTGCATCGGCTTGGTGAACTATCACAGCACAAGCCGATACCGGCCGATGCGCACACCCTGCAGGATAGTTCTCTCCGACACAACTCTAGTTTTGACCTGACGAATGGCATCCCCAATCAGAGCCAGAAAACGCTCACCGTCATTTGTTTCGGTGGCCGTAACGAGGGGGTCTTTGGTTTAGCCGGTAGTCAGGCAGACCAATCTGATTTTGGTGCGGGTTCCGCCAATGTCAATCCCAATACCGTGGTGATTCATGCAGGCAATAGTATATTTAAGTATAAACAGGATGCCTGACTTTTTTCCCGGTTAAAACGGAAATTTGTGCGCTTAGTGGCTAACTGAGATGGTTTTGAAAAGCCGGACAGTGTACCAAATTAACTTTACCAGCGGAGGGTACACTGATCGCCCTATTGATTTAGCCAGGCTTTGAAGGCATCCGCCCGGTCGCGACTGATGAACAGTTCTTCGCTGACCGGAGGGTGAATGTCAATTTTTAGCCGCCCATTAAAGTGCCGTCGGATTTCCTTGATACATTCTAAGCTGACAATGCACTGGCGGCTGATCCGAAAGAAATGGTGCGGGTCTAATTGGTCGCTCAGTTCATCGATGGTTTCCGGCACGGGAAACCATTTACTGTCGGTGCAAACCAGGCGCGTCACCCGGTTGTCTAAGTAAAAGTACGCAACTTCAGCCGTCGGGATGGTCAGGAACGAATCCCGCCAGGCAATCAGGAATCGCTGGCGATAAGTGCGCTGAGTTTGGGACAGAGCCTGCCACAACTGCTGATAATCAACCAGAACGGGCGTTTTGGTTATCGTTTTTTCATATTTGGCTAATGCCGCCTTTAGTTCATCCAGTACGATAGGTTTAAGCAAATAGTCAATCGCATTTAACTTAAAGGCGCGTAAGGCATACTCGTCGTAAGCCGTTGTAAAAATGATGGGGCAACGGGGTTCAATCTGCCGGAACACGTCGAACCCCAATCCGTCAGACAGGTGAATATCGCTGAACAACAGATCGGGATGCGGCTGGGTTTGCAGATACCCCACGGCCTGGGTAACACTCTCCAGAACCGGCCCAATCTGAATATCGGCTACCTGCTCGCGCAGGAGTCGAATCAGTCGCCGGGCCGCCGGTACTTCGTCTTCGAGAAGGAGTACGTTCATGGGGTAATCAGGGTTAGCGTGACCGAAAAAGACTCGCTTGTGTCCATGATTTGGGGCGGATGCTCGCCTAGCAGGACATACCGATTATGAATATTTCTTAAGCCAACACCATCGGGCTGGTCTTTTTGGTCGCTTGACTGGCCAGGCATCGGGTCCGGGTGGACAATCCGTCTTTGCTTGTTGTTGCTCACCAGCAATTGGGCCGCATGGTTAGTATGCAGACGAATCGATAACGGTTGAACACTGTTGATGATGTTATGCTTGACTGCATTTTCCAACAGCATCTGTATCGTTAACGGCGGTAGCCGCCAGTTCAGATACGTATCGGCAATGCGGATGTCGACGCACAGACTGGTGCCGAACCGCTTTTCAAGCAGGTAGAGATGTGAACGGGCCAGGGTTAATTCATCGGCTAATGACACCAGTGGCTGCTCTCGTTTTTGTAGGACGTAGCGGTAAACGAGGGCTAACTTTTCTATAAAATCGACCGCCTGTTTTGGGTCTTCTTCAACAATGTATGTTAACGTGTTCAGGTTATTGAAGAGAAAATGCGGGTCTAATTGATGCTTTAGGGCTTCGTAACGGGCCTCCAACGACTCGCGTTTGAGCTGTTCGGCCTCGATCATCAGACTACGCCAGCGGTCGAAAAAATACTCGCCCGTGTGAATACCATTTATGCATAGTGCCATTAAACTCCCGAAAACAAAGGTCTGCCGGATACTCAACTCATCCAGTTCAGTTAGCTGGTAGGCGGGGTCGGCGAGTGAGGTTGTCAACTTGATTAACACCCAGATGGTGGCAACACTGGCAACGGTCAGGGTGAGAAATTGCGTCACGAAGCGCAACAGTGGCTTTTGTTCCCAGGGCAACGGGCGATTCAGCCAGTGCGTCACCCAGATACTGATTTCCGACAACAGGTAAGCCCCAACGAGGGTGGTGAGAATGTCGAAACAAAATAGCTGCCAGGCATCGGGACCCGTGTAGCCGCCCTGCTCATACGGCCGGGGGTCGATGTAATAAATGATGAGGTAGATCAGCAGGCCAAACAACGGCGTACCGACCAGCCGAAACCATTTGTTGAAGGAAGAAACCACCGCGTCAAGTTTGTTGAGGTTTACCCGGCGTTATGATACCGGACAGCAGGACGACGCTGTAGCCCCAGAACAACCAGGCGGCAAAAAGAGCGTCGGCTTCGGAGCGCATATTCGGGAATAGATCGGTAAAAAAGAAAACGGTTCCGGCATCGCACACCATGGGCCAGGCCAAAATAACTGGTGGCAAACAGCCGGGGCGGTTGGGGCATTGGTTGAGCCACCGCGACCATCGTAGCGAATCCGGTTGAAAAAAGTACAAATCGTAATAGGATTTTGTTCATCACGCAGGCGATAAGTAGCTATGATTCAGCGAAGGCGGGTCCAGGTTTCGGATTGCGAAAAAAGCAGGTACGAGCCTTTTACTACCAGTTTATTACCGGTCAGGGTCAATTCACCCGCGTAGGTCTTGCCCGTTGTCGGGTCATAAATCGTCCCGTTTTTCCACTTGTTGGTCCCCAAAATGAAATCTTTTATCAGCACCAGGCCCACGATGGGGCGACTACGCAATGACTTGTCGGGGTTTTCAGTGTCGGTTAACCCCCGGCCCGACGCATCGACGGCATCCTGCGTCCAGACAATCTTACCGTACAGTTTATTCTTTTCCAGATAGATGCGGACGTGCGTCGATTTATCTTCGGTCAGGTACGTTCCCTCAATCGGTTGCTGCGCCCACACGGCTCGTATCGGGAAGAAAAGCAGCAGGACGAGCCAGCAAATCTGGTTGGTTTTCATGGTGAATCGTTGTTAATGAGTTGGTTTTCAATCGTTAAAAGCTCAATTGCCGGTGGCTTTGTCCAGGTCAGCCAGGGCCATGAGCAGGTCGTAGACGGCCTGTATCCGGTTGCTCTGGGCCTGTTTTAAGGCCAGTTCGGCATCGGCTACCTCGCTCCATTTGGCCAGCCCCTGCCGGTAGCGACTGCGGATCAGGCCGTAGCTGCGTTCGGCGGCTGCGATGGTGCGGGCCTGTGCGTTTAGTCGTTCGCGGGCTTCCTGCATGGCGTAGCGGTTGCTGCGAATTTCCTGCCCAAGCTGCTGTTCAGCGAAGCGTACCTGCTCTTCGGCCTGTTGCGCCACCAACCGCGCCTGCTGAACGCGGGGCGTTGTGGTCGGATTAACCAGTGGAATGTTCACCTGAAAACCCGCGTACAGCGTGAGCGGCCATTGCGCCCGGAACAGCCGAAAATTATCCATCTGGGCGGTGGTGCTGAACTGACCAAATAGCGCAACCGTTGGCAATCGCCGAACCCGTTCCAGTTCAGCCTGTTGCCCACTGCTTTCCAATGTCAGCCTGAGTTGCCGGATATCAGGCCGTTGCGCCATCGCCTGGTTGTAGGCCAACTGTTCGTCTCCCTCGTCTGCCGGGGCATTTTCGATGCGTAGCGAATCGGTCAACGCCAATTCCGTGTTAGCGGGTAATCCGAGCGGCAACAGCAACGCCTGCCCGAGCAGTACGACATCCCGGTCTAATTTGGAGAGCGTGGGCCGCAGATTTTCTACGGCTACGAATGCCCGGAGTGTATCGGCATCTGTCGCCAATTGGGCGCGGATCAGGTTGCGGGACTCGCGCAGGGCTTCTTCGGTGCGGGCAAGGCTTTGCCGCGTCAATCGCCGTTGTTCGGCCAACAACAGCAGGTTAAAATACGCTTTTTTAACCGTCAGCCGTTGCTCAAACAGCGAACTTCGTTCGCCCTCGTTGGCCTGTTGGATACCATTCCGGGCCAGTTGCCGACCGAGTTTCAGATCGGGCTGGTATAGGGGCATGGCTACGTTTACGGCACCGATATACACGTTTTTCAGGGCGGCTGCCAGGGCCTGCGTTGGTTCGTCACCCGCCGGGGGAGCGGCTCCGGTCAGGCCGCTCGTCAGCGCACCTAAGCCCGGCAGGAAAAATACCGGGGGCTTAATGTTGTGCGTGTACTGGAACTGTCCGTTCAGGGTTGGGTAAGCGGCCCGTTGCGCTTCGGTGAGTTTCAGTTCGGCCCGTCGGGTGTCGAACCGGGCCAGCCTGACCGCCGGGTTCTGCTGACCGACCAACTGTAGCGCGTCGGCCAAACTGAGCTGCAGCGGGCCGGAGGACGATTGCGCCAGAGCCGAGTGGGTATTTCCCAACAGGCACAACGCCCCGACCAATATCCCTTTAGCCACCAGTAAATCCCGCCGACTTACGGATTTAGCGCGTTGCATCAGCCCCGACACCCACTCGCTCAGTCGGGTCAGGTCGGCGTAAACCGTTGGCACGAAGAGCAGCGTCAGAAACATGGAACTGGACAAACCCCCGATCAAAGCCCAGGCCAGGCCGGTTTTCAGTTCGGCACCGGGGCCGCTGGCCAGCGCAATGGGCAGCATCCCAACCACCATCGCCAGCGTCGTCATCAGAATGGGGCGGAGCCGGGTCTGGCCCGCATCCAGCAGGGCCTCGGTCAGGGGCATGCCCTCTGCCCGGTTTTCGTTGGCCCGCTCTACGAGTAGAATAGCGTTTTTGGCCACTAATCCCAGCATCATAATCATGCCCAACAGGCTGAATACGTTGAGTGAATTCATGGTCAGAGCCAACGCCAGCAACGCCCCCACCAGGGCCACCGGAATCGAGAACAGCACCACGAACGGATACAGCCACGAGTTGTAGAGGGCCACCATAATCAGGTACATAAAAAGGATCGCGGCCCCGAATACCAACCTCAGTTGGCCGAACGAATCGTCCTGTAATTCCAGGTCTCCGCCGTAGGTGACACGCACCGCCGGGGGCAGGTTCAGCTCGCTAACGGCCTGTTTGAGGTCTTCGCCTATGTCGCCCACGGGCCGGCCAATCACCTGTGCGTAGAGCGTTACGGCGTTGCTGCGGTCTTTGCGTTCCAGCACGGCGGGCATGAATGCTTCCCGAACGTCGGCCACCTGCGCCAGCGAAACGGGTTGGCCTGATGCGTTGATAAGCGTCAACCGGCGGAGTTGGGCGGTGCGGTTCCGGTCAGTTTCGGCCAGCCGCACCCGCACGGTCACGGCGTTGTTGTCCTGCTGAATTTTTAACTCATCGTCGCCCGCCAGCGCAGTTCGCACGGCCATGCCCACATCCTGCGTCGTCAGGCCGTAGCGGGCCAGTTTTTCCCGGTCGATGGCTACCTGCACTTCGGGTTTGAGGCTTTCGCCCGACAGCCGCACATCGGCCATTCCGGGAATGGTCTGGCTCACATCGGCAATCCGGCGGGCCTGCCGCTGCACCTCCACCCGGTCGGCCCCGCTGACGATGATGATAATTGGCTGCGCGGCATCGGACCCCAGCAGACCGATGGGCGATACCCGCATCCGCAATCCCGATTCCTGCGCGATGATCTCCTTAACCTGCCGGGAGAGCTGGGCCAGGTCCTGCGTTCGCTCCTGGCGGGGTTTGAAGGTGATGTTCAGCTCAACGGTATTGGTCGTCGGTACGCCCGGAAAGCCATCGGGATTGGCCCCCACGTTGACGAACACACTGGTGATTTCCGGCCGGGCCGCGTTCGGCATCCGGCGCAGGGCGGTTTCTAATCGTTTGGCAACGGCATCGGTCTGTTCGAGTTTGGCCCCGTCGGGCAACTGGGCAATCACCTGAATCTCGCCTTTGTCGGCGGGGGCGGTAAATTCAGTACCCACGAAACCCAGAGCCGGTAACAGCAAGGCCCCGACAAATAAACTCCCCACGATGACCGCCATTGTTTTTCGATGCGCCAATGCCCACGCCAGCCCGGTTCGATACCAGCCACTGAGTTGCTCATACCTCGCTTCAAACCATAACCCAAAGCGGCCCATCAGTGACGCATGGGTGAGGTGTTCGAGCTTGCCGAAGCGGGAAGCAATCATGGGCGTGAGCGTGAAGGAAACCAGCAGACTGAACAGTGTGGCGATGACGACGACCAGCGAAAATTCCCGCATCAGATCCCCAATCAGGCCGGGAGCGACCGACAGCGGCACAAACACCACCACATCGACTAAGGTGATGGCGACGGCGGCAAACCCAATCGCGTTCCGTCCATCAAGAGCCGCCTGTCGTTTCTCTTTGCCGCGTTCCAACTGTTGATAAATGCTTTCCAGCACCACGATGGAATCATCGACCAGAATACCGACCACCAGCGACAGGGCCAACAGCGTGAGCAAATTGAGCGAAAAGCCCAGCGCGTTCATCAACACGAACGTGGACAGCAGCGAGGCCGGAATCGCTACCAGCACAATCAGCGACGAGCGCAGGCTGTGGAGAAAAACGAACATCACCAGCGCAACCAGCCCAACGGCCAGCAGCAGGTCGTGATTCACCGCTTCGGCTGCGGCTAAGGTAAACTCCGAGCCGTCCTGCGCCACGGCAAAATGCAGTCCCTGAGCCGAAAACTCGGTCTGAAGTTTCTGCATCTCCGAGCGCACCGACTGGCTGACTTCCACATTATTGGCTCCCGACTGCTTGGTAATCAGCATCCCGACCGATGGACGACCGTTGTAGCGATTCACGTTTTCCGGGTCTTTGGCCTGCGTCTGAATCGTGGCTACTTCGCCGAGCCGGGTTTTCTGGCCAGCCTTTCCCACCGCCACCACCACGTCGGCTAACCGGCTCACCTCGTCGGTTTTGCCCACCACCCGAACCGAATACAGCGCGTCCTGATCTTTGACCGTGCCTGCCGGTACGTTCAGATTTGCCTGGGCGAGTGCGTCGGTGATCTGCATAATGGACAAACGCCGTTCTTCCAGCCGCCGGGCATCAACCGCAACGGCAACCTCGGTTTGGGCCAGCCCCACAAAGTTGACCTGCCCTACGCCCGGCAACTGCGCCAGTCGGGGTTTGATCTGATTGGTGAGCAACGTACCCAACGCCCGGGCCGCGTCCGGTCGGTCGGCCAACCGACTCGTGACGGCCACACGCAGCACCGGCAGATCGGCCAGCGAAAACTTACTAACCTGGGGCGTTTTGCTACCCGTCGGCAACGTAGCCGTTACGTCGTTGACCCGTCGCTGACAGTCCTGGAGGGCCTTATCCGCATCAACGCCCTGCCGAAATTCAACCGTAACAATGGATATATTCTCCAGCGACTGCGCCGTAATGCGCTTTACGCCATCGGTGGTGGATACGGCTTCTTCGACGGGCCGGGTAATGGCTGTTTCGAGTTCGGTTGGCGAGGCACCGGGCCAGGTGGTGGCAACGGTGACGAAAGGCGTGGCAATGTTGGGTAGCAATTCGTAGCGCAGTTGGGTGTACGAGAAGATACCGAGGATGCCCAGCACCAGAAACAGGACAATAATCAGGATGGGCCGGGATATGGCCAGTTGCGTCAGGTTCATGGCTTGATGGGGTTTATGCGGTCAATACGCTGGCCATCGCGCAGGCCGTTCGAGCCACTGACAACGACCGATTCTCCGGCCCGAAGACCCCGACGGATGACGACGTTCGCGCCGTAGCGTTCGCCGATCTGCACCGGCCTAAACCGGACTTGTCTATCCCGTAGCACGTATACCGCCGTCGTGTCGGCTTTGCTGACGAGGGCCATCCGGGGAATGGTCAGGACTGATACCGGAGCCGCCTGGGGTTGACTGACGCGGGCCGTCATGCCGACCCGCAACGGCTTCTGGACCAGTCGGTTCACCACCCGGATTTCGACCGGAAACCGGCCCGCTTCTCCGCCTTTGATCCCAATGTGATGAACCGTGCCGGTGAATACTGTAGTGGGATAGGCTTCAAAGCGTACCGGAACGGATTCGCCGGTTGGCCAGTCGGTTAGTTCCGTTTCCGGCACGTTCACGGTCACTTTCACCGACGATACATCGGTAATGGTCAGCAGCGGGGTTCCGGGCGCGATGTACATCCCCCGCTCAATAGCTTTGTCGGTGATGGTGCCGCCGATGGGCGCGCGAACGATGGCTTCGCTGAGCTGCTTCTGGATGGACGTAAGCTGAAAGGCCGCGTTGCGAACCTGGAGCCGGGCCGTTTCCACCTCGTTGCCCGTTGCGTTGTTTTCGCGCTGGAGAGTTTCGAGCCGGGTCAGGTCCAGCCGGGCTTTGGCCAGTGTTGATTCAGCCACGCCGAGCGACGCTTCGTTTACGTCCGAATCGACGCGGAGCAGCGGTTGCCCGGCTCTGACCGACCCGTGGAGCCGGACGTTAAGCACCTGGACAATACCCTGGGTGGTGGCCGTCACGGGGGTTTCGCGCCAGAACGTGCTTTGGCCAATGTAGTCGGTTTGATTGGTGACAGTCTGGCGAACTACCGGCTGCACGGCCACTGTCACCGGCAGGGGCTTTTGGGCGGCCTGCACCTTGGCCTGTTGGGTTTGCTGATTGCGGGAGAGCCAGGCCCCGATACCGAGCAGCACCGCCCCGGCCCCTATTATCCAAAGAATTGTTTTCATGTCGGCCTGCCGAAGCGGCTGTTTATCTGCGTTTTTACGCAGCAAACGTAGCCGGGGCAATTGGGGTGGTATCCTGAAAACAACCTCAGTCAGAGAAATTGACAGCTGAGTGGTCGAAACGGCTGCGCCAGTCGTCGGGTGGAGGGACGCTCGGTCGGGCATTCATCGCTGGCCACCGAATTCCCTTACTTCAACAGGGAAACGAATTGCCTCATTGGGCTGACCGCCTATTGCCGGACTTGGCTGGTCAATCAACGCCAGTGCGATTCAGACGCGGCAATGGATAACTGAATCCCGCTTTTTGCTGGTTGGCGTACTTTTTTGACTGGCTGCTGGAGGCCCCCCAGTACGTTTGCTCAAAACCCAGTCAGTCAGTCAGTAATCATCAACCGAATAAAACCATGAACGAGTCATTTTTTGAGCGGCTTACCGCCGCCTTTCTCGACCAGGCCATCTGGTATTTTCTCTGGACAATCCCGTTCTTTCTCATCTTTTGGGTCGTCGGCAAACGGTATTTTGCCAACCGGCGCATTCAGCCCGTGCAGCGGGCCAATACCCGACAGTATCTCGATGAAATCCGGCACTCGCTGGTGTTCGTGATGATGTACGCCGTGGCCGATCTGTGGTTGCTTCACGGCAGTTCGGGGGCGGCTGATACCGGCGGGCTGTTTAAGATTTATACCGACATCAGTCAGCACGGGGGCCTGCCTTATGCAGTCTTTACCTGCTTTGTCCTGTTTGTGATCGACGATACCTGGTTTTACTGGATGCACCGCACCATTCACCATCCGCAGATTTACAAACACGTGCACAAAGTCCACCACGAAAGTGTGGACACTACACCCTTTACAGCCTATCGGTTTCATCCGGCAGAAGGGGTGCTGGAGATGGGGTCGGCGGTGCTGGTGATTGGGTACGCGGCCCTGGTGCCGGTTCACCTGGGAGCGATTATTGCCTGGCAGATCGGGGCCATTGCCTTCAACGTGATCGGGCATATGGGCTACGAAATTTATCCGTCCTGGTGGACGAACCACTGGTTGCTCAAGTGGAAAACGCCTTCCACGCACCACAATATGCACCACGAGCGGTTCGACGGAAATTACGGGCTGTATTTCCTGTGGTGGGACCGGATCATGAACACTGAAATTCGGGATTACGAAGCTACCTACCGCTCCCTGTTTCGCAGAGGCAAGGCTGAAATAGAGGACGACGATGCCTTTAAGCCGATGCGGATTGCAGCCATCAAGCCCGAAACGGCGGCCGCGTATTCAATTTACTTCGATGAATTTCCCGACGAATTTTACGCCTACAAACCGGGACAACATATCACGCTTCGCATCCCCGTCGGCGACGAAACGCTTTATCGGACGTTTTCGCTGGCCAGTACGCCCACCCTCGAACGCCAGCTTCGATTGGTTATCAAGCGGGCCGGTCGGATCACTAATCTGCTGCCCGATCAATTTCGCAGTGGTGACGAGCTATCGGCCCGCCGACCTGGCGGCAGTTTCACGCTGTCCCCCAATCCGGCCCGGAGCCGCCGGTTCCTAATGGTGGCGGGTGGCAGTGGCATCACGCCTGTTTTCTCAATGATTAGAGCCTTGATCCACTACGAACCCAACAGCCACACCCGCTTGGTGTATGCCAATCGGAACCCGAATTCGGTCATATTGGCTGGCGAGTTAAGCGAATTACAACGCCGGTTTCCGGCCCGCCTGACCATTATTCACCAGTATAGTCAAATTGAAGGGCGACTGACGGTTGACAAACTAACGGGGTTGATGGCCGACCAGCATTTTGATGAACACTACGTCTGCGGTCCGGCTGGTTTACAAACGGTGGCCACCGATGCGTTTACAGCGGTCAGCGTTGACCCCCGCACGGTACACCGTGAAGCATACAACGACAGCACCAATGAGCCAGCCGGTTTTCCCACTCAGGCGGTGGTGGCGCAAGCCCAGGTAACGATTACTGGCCGGGTTCATTCAGTGCCCGTGCATCAGGCGGAGACGTTGCTCGATGCGGCATTGAGGGCGGGCGTGTCGGTGCCGTACTCGTGCCGGGCTGGTCGTTGCGGCACGTGCCGGGCTATCTGCACCGCTGGTCAGGTCACGATGAACGAGGCCCAGACATACCTGACTTCTCAGGCCATTGAACAAGGTCAAATCCTGCTGTGCCAATCCAAAGCCCGCTCTGAGCAGGTGGCGGTGAAGGTTTCGTGATGGGCGTTACGCCGTTCCCCGACTGTTGTTCTAAAGGGTTGATACAAATGCAAGCCAGTTTGTCCAGTACAAGTCGGGTTCCTGCAAAAATCCGTTGTGGCCGCTCCGTTCCAGCAACACCTTTCGCTTGATGGTAGAACTAACGGCTGCCAGTAAGCTGTCGGCCACGGCGGGCGGGGCAATGAAGTCGTACTTACCCCACAACAACAGCAGCGGCACCCGAATTTTGGTTACCTCCCGCTCAAACGACTTGCCGTAAGCCTGCCGCTCGACGCTGTTCTGCCGGTTGGCCGCCAGGTTTAAAACAAGGGCCGTCAGGGGAGCGTTGTTGGCGTTGGCTTCACTCCGAAACACGCTGATTGTATTGAATTCTACTGGTATTACCTCGTCAATGAGGTATTCGGCATCACCGAGCAGTTCGTTCAGTTTCCGGGATACGCGGTAGTTTCCGGACGGATCATTGGTCTGGCAATACTGGACGATTTCCTGCCAGCGAGCCACATTCCTGCCCAGCGCAATCTGTTCCTGCCCGATGCGAATGGCCATCCTGATAATCTCACGGTCCATCAGGTTGAAATCGTGGGGGCCATCCGAGTTAATCCAGCCCGCTACGCTGGTCTGATTATCCCCTTTCGTCAGAAAAGCCGTAGCAATTAACCCGCCCCAACTTTCGCTGTAGAGGATAATTTTTTTGTCCCGACCGTAGCGTTGCTTCAGTACAGCAATGGCTTTTCCGATACTGTCTGCCATATCGTCAATGGTATAGCCAATCCGGTTGCCCTGCGAGGCTCCCGCCATCGGCTGATCGAGGTAAGCTACGGCGTAATTCGGCTCCACCAACTGCTGCATCGCGTCGAGGTGGCTGAGGTAGTACGACGACCCGCCGGGGCCACCGTGAACCGTCAGAATGATTTTGTCAGACAGGGCGTTACCCCGAACCTGTACCCGCAGACTTGACCCGGCCTGCTTCACGTAAAACGTCTCGTTTACCGCTTTACCAATTGTAATCTGCTCCGATTGACAGGCCGTCAGTAAACCCGGCAAAAGCAGTAGTAGGGCATATTTTTTCATTTCTGAATCGTTTTGATACGTGGTTTAAAAACAGACAAGCCTCCCACTCGGTAAGCAAGGCCCAGCTCGATCGTTGGCCGCACATAGACGAAGCTGTTGTAGGGCAGCAGCGTCAGCAGACTCGCCCGGAAGAAGGTGAGGACGGGCCGCGCTGTCTTCACGGAAAAATCGTAACCGACTCCCCCGCCTATGGTCAGCAGCGCGTAATTATAGCCCGCTGCTTTTTGGATCGACACCGCACCATTGTCGGCAACCTGGTAGGTGGTGCCATCCAGAAAAGTACGGCTGTAGCCCAAACCGGGCGAAAACTCGGTGAACCAGCCGCCTGCCGTTGTTCGACGCCGTTGCCACTCAGCAGTCAGGTACACGTTGTCGTGAAAATCGGGGTGACGATAAAAACCTACATTCAGGGCCAGATGCCGGTCTTTACGGATGTTCTGCCCGTTTCGTTTCAACAGCAGGCGTAGCTTTACCGGCACTGCCAGGCCAATCTTCGCACCGGGGTAAACGACAGACCCTACATACGACAGCCGGATTTCGGCCCCGGGAAACGAATCGAAGGGGGAACGCTGTTGGGCCAGACCGGGAAGCGGGCACACGGACAGACAAAGTAAAACGAAGTGAGCGCGGATCATGCCGTTTAATTTTTAGGTTGATGCGACAAAATTGGCCCGTTTGGCCCGCCCTGCTGTTCGGATTGATCGAAGCGAACGACTACTGGGTCGAAATTCCCCGCAATTTCCGGTAGGCTGTTGGCGAAAGACCCGTGCTGGCTTTGAAGGTTGTGTTGAAAACCGTCTTTGAGTTGAACCCGGCTTCAAAAGCGATACCGACCATGCTGAAGTGGTCATAGGCGGGGTCAGCGAGTAGACGTTTACTTTCCTCGATCCGGTAGGTATTGATGTACTGGTAAAAATTCATGGCCAAACCCGTGTTGATCAGTGCCGACAATTCGTGCGTCGATAAGTTCATCTGGTCAGCCAACCGGAGCAGGTTGAGAGCGTTGTCTAAATAGGGCTTTTGACTGGTCATAACCTGATCCAGTTTTGCCCTCAGTTCATCGGAGCCAGTCCGTATTTTGACCGGTTTCTGCTCGATAATAGCGGTGATGGCTTCTATGTCATGCGGTTTGTAGGGATAAATCGCTGCTTGCTGGGTGGCGTAATACCCGATGTAATAAGCCCCGGCCAGATACCCAGTGGTGGCAATGTAGGTGGCCAGATGATGTCGGTAAAACCCCTCGGCCAGCCAAAATAGCAACAAGAGCAGCACCCCGATCAGCACGTTCAGGAGCCAGCGCAGGTCAACGGTTTCGACGGAAGCGCTGATCTGCGGGATGGCTTTTTGATGGCGAAGCAATTGCCTCAGCGAGAGTCCCCAATAAACTATCATTTGACAGAAAAGGACCGCCACAAAAACGGATTCGTACCACTGGCCGTTGGCATCTGCCTGGCTGACCAGCCGTTGTTTGGCTGCCGTATTGAGCACATACACGGGGAAATTGAACCCGACAAACAGCAGGCTTGGCAAAAAATGAAGTATCGTTCCGGCTCTCGGTTTCTGGTTTGGACTGGTGAAATAACGAATTGCTAAATAAACACAGGGAGCAACCGAGAAAACCACCCAGTCGAATAAGCCAACAAAGTACGGCAACCTGATAAATACCTCCGCCCGAACCAGCACATCCTCAACGAGCAGGAGACCCACAAACCCCAGAAAAAGCCCCAACCATCGGTTGGCCACGGTATTTTCGGTGCGGCCTTTGATAAAGACCAGAAAACTCACCATCAGGAAACTGCCGCATGTAAGGGCAACTAAAGCCAAAGTAGCCATAAACGCTCAATCCGGGATAAATAAGGCAGAAACACGCGCAAGGTAGCCGAAAAAAGGTACCCTGATTGGCCTGGCTGCCAATTGGTATAGTGCCTATTGAGGAGACAGGAGGGCGTAGCTGAACCGTCTAATTACTTACCTTTAAACGGGCATCAACAACGCAGTACTTACTTTTGTTTTGTTCCTGTTGCTGTATCAATGCTTCTCAGAAAGTCGCCGTCAATAATGAGCAGTTTTACGCCATCGGCGGAGGACGAACGGTGTGAACTAAGATTATCGGATACGATATAGGTCATGCCGCCGGTGAGCACGACCGTGCCCCCTGTTTCGAGTTCACTGCTAAACTCGCCTTCCAGACAGTGAACGATATGTCCTTTCTGACACCAGTGATCGGCCAGGTAGTCCGGCGAACACTCAACCAGGCGAATCCTGAGTCCACCGAACTGAATTGTCTGCCAGTAGGCAGTACCCGTTACACCCTTGTGTTCTACCAGCTCAATCACCGTCGGTTTCTAAAGCAAAACCAACCAGATACTGATCGGGGCTTTTTTGAGCACCCAGGCTGGCCGCAATGTTCACTGTCTTCACCAGTTCGAGGTAAAATTCAGCGGGTCGCCCGTCCGACTCTTTTTTCTTGATTTTCCGGTTGGCTACCACCTTCGGCGTGTAGTCGGCGACAGCCGCCGATAACACAGTGAGCGTGGCTATTGAGAAATGCACTAAATAAGCTTCGTACATTTGGGCTGCCGTGTGAACCCGTACCACCCTAATCGCGGGGTGGTTTATGACGAGATGGGTAGGGCCGCTTACCAGCGTGACGGTTGCTCCCCGATCGGCGAGGATTTGGGCCAGGGCATAGCCCATTTTACCCGTAGAATGATTGCTGATATAGCGCACTGGGTCGATGGGTTCCTGGGTTGGCCCAGCCGTTACTAAAACAGTCAGACCAGATGGATTGGTGTCGATGGGGGCAAAAAGGGATTGCATGATAATTCTGAGTTGAGTGGTGAAACGGCACTTACCGGACTGATTAGAATGCCGCTTTTTTTGTCGCCTTAATTCGTTTCCAAACCCGGATGGCATCGTTTAAAGTCATGTAAGGGACACCCCGGCGGTGATTTTCGCGGCTGATCTGGTACAGTATCGTCCAGTGGTGAAACAGAACCCGGTAGGCTTCCCGGATCGAAAATCCGGGTTGATAAATATGCGCGGGTTCGGCCCCGGCTCCGTTCAGTTCCATAATCTTAATATGCCGACCGGCGTATAAATCGGCCACATTCCGGCATCGCAAGTCGAAGCGTCCGTAGCAGAAACCGTCGATGCTGCCACTGATTCGGTCGAACAGGCAGGTCAGTTCGGGGGTGATGAGGTGATTGGCATTCAGGAATTTGGTCCCTTTGCAATGATTTCCAATGTTGACCAGCGTGATGGTTTCGCCCATAGCCGGTATCTGTTGAAACCGGTAGCCATGCTCATGGGTCAGGGCAGTACGTTGAAGAATAGCCCGCTCGTTTTGGTGAATCAATGTCTCCAACGTATCGTGACCATTGCCCCGGATGCTCAGAAACTCTTTCTGCACAATGGAGGAAACGACTCCCTGCGTCTGCCCCGGCATCCGGTAATAAAAAACGCCAAGCTCCAGCGGTTCATCCACGTATTCCTGAATCAGAAAATCGCCCGGACTAGACTGAACATAATTGACTAAAGCTTCCTGCCGCTCCATTTTTTCGACCAGCCATCCGCGTTCACCCCTGTCAGGTTTGGCAATTAGGGGAAACGTCAACTTGTTGGTTTTTACCAGTTTAAAGACCTCACCAATAGTCGATGATTGGGACACAAAAACTGTTTTGGGTTTAAATTCGTCGTCGATCAGATCAAGAATACTTGCTTTCGATTCGCCCAGTAAGCCACCTGTTTCAATGGCAGGATTGGAGGCCGAGAAGAAAAAAAAGGAACGGGCTTTCAGCGATAGCCAACTATAATAG
Organism: Cytophagales bacterium; assembly: GCA_031411995.1. Taxonomy (GTDB): domain Bacteria; phylum Bacteroidota; class Bacteroidia; order Cytophagales; family Spirosomataceae; genus Rudanella. The sequence continues at coordinate 1,222 of JANOCD010000105.1, read as the reverse complement.
ACGAAGATTGGCAGATAAACCAGGTTGAAGGGCCAATATTCCCACGACCGAAGCCGGATAAAAAACGAGTTCCTGGTTAAAAACCGGGGCCGGTAGGCCCGGATTGTCTCTGGTAGAGTGAGCCGGGTTGTGAGGGGTGAACTAAGCGATTGCATAGGACTGAATAAAGGTTTGTTGATGAAGTAGTTGCTGCGTAAAATCTTCGTAAATCATCTGGTTGGTATCCCCAGCGATGGAATCCACCTGACAGACATTACTGGTTAGGCTGATGGTCATGATTGTATCCCGTCGGTTCATATACAGACTATTTTCACCATCGCCATCCCCGGCTGTCTGATGGAACCCCCGAATGGCATCGACCGTCGGATCGGGATTTTTGTCGCACCAATCACTAAACCAAGTTTCCCTTTTTTCGATCACATCGGAGGTGTAGAGCGTTGCCGACGACCAGATATGAGGTTTGTCAGGGTTTTTTTCCCGCACAAAAACGCGATCCCCATTCCAGCGCAATACCGTCAGTTTGCCCACTTTGGCGATCAACAAGGTGAACGGTTCGATACCGGGGAAATCATAGTCCCTGGAAAAGCTCGCTACCGACGAATACCGGAAAAAATGGGGGATCACCAGCCCCCGGCTGTGTTTGTAGGGGGGCTGTGGCTGATGGGGGCTACATGCACCATTGAGCAAACAAATCGAGGTGGAGGCAGATGCAGCAATCCAGGTGCCCCCGCTTTGGGGATCTTCGGGCATCATCAACTCATGTTGCTTTATGCGAATGCTGCGGGGCGGGATAGCTACCCGACGAATCGCTTTTTCATCGCGGCTGTGGGTCAGAACAAAGCCACCGGGGCTGAGGGGAAGATAGGTTGCGGTACACATAAGCGTTTGTCTTGATTGATTACATATAATCAAGACTCGTACCAGCATCGTAAAATATATAAGTTATTATCTGTCAGTTTTTTATAAAATAAAAAGTGCGATGCCAGAATATATATTTACGATATTTCGTAATAATTCCGGTAAATCGTAAGGGTTTATCGCTGTTTACGGCTTCTGAATACCGAGCTTTTTCATGCGCGAATCCAGCGTGGTCGGGATCATGTCTAAGATTTTTGCAGCTCCGTTTTCTCCACTCACTTTCCAGCGGGTATATTCGAGCACCGAAACGATGTGGTTCCGCTCGCAGGCTTCCATTGAAATTAGCCCCAATGAACCACCGCCC
>JANOCD010000104.1:0-3786 GCA_031411995.1 Cytophagales bacterium | reverse complement strand
GATCAGACCGTCGCCTGGCTGGCCGATCCCGGCGGATCCCAACTGGCCCTCGCGAGACTGACCCGCCGCCTTTACGGCATGGCTCCGAACGCGGTGGCCATTAGCAGCTTCGGATGGAACTCCGCGACGGCCCAACGCAGCACCGCCGTGCGACCGGTACGCCGGTGCGGGACCGTTCCGTTGTAAAGGTTTGGCAGACCGAGAATACGTGAATGTGTCAAAATTTCCCCCTAAACTGTCTGACAATGCCCCCAACCCCCTAAAGGCGGTTGGCCGTTGCCAGGCTTCCTTACCCTCAACCAAAGCCCCCTTTAGGGGGTTGGGGGCATTGTCAGACAGTTTCTTCGATTCAAAAGCATTATCTTGACCCAACCACCAAACACCCATCACCAATCCCACCACCGAAGCCGCAGCCCACCACCAGCCGCCAATCCGTTTCCGACTCACGGGCGGTGCGCTCAGTTCGGTGCGCAACTGTTCCCACAACCGGGCCGAATCGAACGGTGAACCAAGAGGGGGCGCGTCGGGTAGGCCGCCGAGAGCCTGCCGGATGCGTTGGTCAAGAAGATCGCCTTGTTTCTCGTTCATAGCCGTGTGTTGTTAACCAAATCTGTAACTGTGCCCGCGCTTTGCTCAACTGCGATTTTGAGGTGTTTTCCGAGATGTGCAGTTGAGCGGCAATTTCCCGGTGGGTGTATCCCTCGATGGCGTATAAATTGAAAACCGTTCGATACCCCGGCGGCAACTCCCGAATGAGGTCATAAATCTGTTCGGCGGCTAACTCGCCATCCGGCAATGCCTCGGTCGAGCCTGTTTCGGCCACCCGTTCGTCGTCGTCGCGGAAGAGCGGCAACGCCCGGTTGGCCCGCAGGTGCAACAGGGCTTCGGTCACTACGATTCGTCGGAGCCAGGCTTCCAGCCCGTTGTCGTCCCGGTAAACAAAGGTTGGCAGGTTGCGGAAAATTTTCAGAAATGCACTCATCAATACCTCCTCCGCGTCGGGTTCAGAACGCACATACCGCAGGCTTACCCGGTGCAACCGATGCACAAACTGATCGTACAATCGCCGTTGGGCAAAGGCATTCCCGCGCTGGCATTGTTCGATTAGTGGTTGGAGCATGATTGGCTTCGATCGTCTCGTCTGATACTGGAAATACAGAAACCCCGACAAGGGTTGCCTGGGGGTATAAAAAAAGATGAACCAAGTATCCGGACTACTACAGATTCACCGCCCGCCTGCCGCTCTCGAACAGTTTGGTTTTATCGGCCTCACTCATGCGCCGAACGCGGGGAGCGATGCCTTCAGTGCTGATATAAATGGTTCGGGCCTGTTCGTCGGTCATGGGCCAGCGTCGGTTCAGGTTCTCGATAATGTAGTTATAGAAGGCTGACGTATAGTCGGTTAGCGACTGGATTTGGTAGGGCGCAATGGCCGTGTTGCGTTGGTATTGCTGCATTTGTTCGGGCCGTTCGAGTTTCAGGCCCAGCGTTTCGGGGTTGGGCTTGCCGTCGGTATCGAACAAATCGAGCGGGTAGTTGGCCGTGATACCGCCATCTACCAGTACTTGATATGACTGCCCCCGACGCGGGTGAGCCACCACCCGGTTCTGGTCGTCGAGCAACACAGCCCCGAAATAAAGCGGCACCGACATGCTGATTCTGACCGCTGTAGCCAGAGCCATGTCGGGCGTTTGTTCGTGCGAAAAAACGACAGACCGCTGCGTACTGAGGTTGGTGCCAGTCACGTATAAATCGCGGAAAATTTGCCCGGAACGGAGCTGGTGAAGTTGGGCAAAGGTCAGTCGGGCGTTCCCGGTTTTTCGGGTTATCAACTCTTCGAGCCATCGTTCAAATCGCTCACCCCGATACCAGCCAAACTGACGGTTCATCCGGGCAAAACCACCCACAAAAAGCCATCGCCCGTCGTTGAACTGGCCAATATCGAGGTCATCGAGTACCAATTTGATGTCGTTGGCTGAATAGTTCAGAGCTACCAGCAGGGCCGTAATGGCTCCAACGGATGTGCCGCCTACCCGTTCAATTTGTTGCAACGTGCCCCGCTGCTCCAGGGCGGCAAGGGCACCCGCGTAGGCTATTCCCCGAACGCCCCCACCCTCAAAAACAAGGTTACGACGGGTGATTAGGCTATCGGGATTGGCCGATACGGATTGGAGCAAAGCCAGATGGAGAAGAATCAGGTAAGGGAGGAAACGCATGAGCTGGAGTTGAATTTATTGGTCAGGGGGAAGTAGGGAAAACAGCGGATACGCTGAAACAGGTTAGGATAAACGAAAAACCGGCAAGGTTATAACGACCCTGCCGGTTTTGTCTGTATGTGGAAAGATAATTACCGTTGCAACAATACCTTCACAGTTTCATGAATGTTTCCGCTCTTTAGGTTAATGAGGGCCGTATTGGCGGACAGAACCAAATGGGTACAGTAAAAGTGTTCTCAGCAAATACCTGCCCCCGATGTAGTATACTCAGTCAAATTACCAGCGGGGAATACCCGGTCGTAGAGAATTTGGGAGGAAACCCCCGTCTTGTCGAGATCAGTAAACGCCTGATCGGTGATTTGCCGGTAGGCCGATTCCTGGGCAAATGCTGCCGAAAAGACAAAGCAGAGCCATAACCACAAAAGTGGCTTGAAAAATGAGTTCATAGAAGTAAGTGGTTAGAAGTTAAAAAGTTTTGACATCAAAACGTCCTTCGGTGATGGTGGCTGCCTGATCAGGCCCAGAAATAGTGCTACACGGACTCAGGCTGAATGTACCGGCAACAATCCCTGTCAGCGTATCAGCCTTGTTTATTTTCACTGTACCCGTGCAAGTTGAAGAGGTGATATAAACTGTACCTCCTTTGCCTGCCTGATAAAAGGCGTAATGGTAAGGGTAGGTATTAGCGGGAAAAGGTCGGGTATCGTCACTCAGAGTATAAATTCCAGGTTTATAATCTGACAAGTAAATCTGTAGCCGTTCACCCGTACTTGCGTAGGTGCGAATATAAATACCTCGTATAACTGGATTAGTACTTATGACTGACAAGCCTCCTTCAACAGGTTTTAAGCCAGAGAAGCTGCCTCCCCCATCAGGAATGTAGGTTTTTCCATTGATTTTGCAGCCAAACGTATTGGCTCCAAACTGGGTGGCGCGGGGCAAGGGGTCTTTGGGCTGGCAGCCCCAATACAGCAGGGTAAGGCAGAGCGGGAAGAGGTAGAGCCTTTTCATAAAATGAAAAAGTTGGAAATGGTGAGGAAAAGAGGGTTTGATTAGTAGATAAGGTAACGAATTCGGAATTCTCCGTTCGTTATGGCTACCTGTTGGCGCGACAGGCTATCGTAGGCTATAAATGAGAATGTACCTTTGATGACGGGCTGACTGACTCCGTTAATTACTTCACGTAAGGAAATGATTTTCATACTACCCTTGTGATTTGGTCCTGTACGAAATGTACTGCTGGCATTAGGGCCATAAAGTCCTACAGAGACGGGCCAATTTGTTAGTTGGTAAACACCTGTATCTATAGGTGAATTCGCATTTACTGCTAAAGCAACTATTTTACCACCACTTGTTCCCTCAACAGATACAAGTCTTCCACCATTTTTAGTGTAAGCTTTAAGTGGTGTTGATTTCCAAGGGCTATGGCTATAATGCTCCCTAAAAACTGGACAGGTAGGATAACTTGAATCAATTAGTTTTGACCTACAAAATGTCCAACAATGACCAAGTCAACTCGTCGCGTCCACGACGCAGCTTTCAAGACCAAAGTGGTCCTCGAAGCCCTCAA
>JANOCD010000103.1:0-14567 GCA_031411995.1 Cytophagales bacterium | reverse complement strand
AGCGAAAGAGTGGCTGACGCAAACCAATTGTGCGTCAGCCACTCTTTCGCTCTTTCACTCTTTCGCTTATAACCAATTCCCCAGTTCCCTCAGCAAGGCCTGTTCGTCGGCGGGGCCGCTGATGATGATGTCGGCCTGAGTATAAAATGGCAGACGGAGTTCGTAGCGGTGGCGAAGTTTCTCGACCAGTTCCGGGTCGTAATGATCGAACATGGGGCGGTCGTGTGCAGCGTGGGCCACCATGCGTTCGGCCAGTGTTTCGGGAGAAATATCTAAAAACACAGAGATTCCGGCAGTTTTTATGTAGGCCATATTGTTGTGGAAACAGGGCATTCCGCCCCCCGTTGCCACCACCAGCGCGTCGCCGGGCCGAATGGTGTGCAACGCCCGACTCTCGGCCTCCCGGAAATAGGGTTCTCCCGATTGGGCAAAAATCTCGGCAATTGTCCGGTTTTCTTCGCGCGTAATAATCTTGTCGGTATCCACAAACCGATAGTGCAGTTCGTTGGCCAGCCGTCGCCCAAGGGTGCTTTTGCCCGACGAAGGCATTCCGATGAGAAAGATATTTTTCAAATCTTAAAGAGTGAAAGAGCGAAAGAGCGAAAGAGTGAAAGAGTACCTTCGGATAATTAACTATGTTAGTCTGCCGAAGGCACTCTTTCGCTCTTTCATTCTTTCACTCTTTGAATTACCTCCTCCGCCGTGGGTGTGGTGTTTACGTGCCATTTGCCCTTCACGGTGCCGTTGCTGAGGAGCCAGGTGCCGGGGTTGGAGCGACTGATGGTTTTGAGGACGGTGGCATCAGCCTGATAGACTTTGGCTTCCAATTGGTATTCTTTCATAAACGCCGTGATCTCATCATTGCTCACCGAGGTCAAAATGTAAGGCGTAACGGCGGAACCCTGTACCCCCTTCAGTAGCGAACGGATGGCGGGCATACTCCCCGCGTCGAAGTCTTTCACGTTTTTGATGATCACAAAAAGTTTGTTTCCCTCGAACGTTTGTTGGGTAAAATCGCCCTCAGCATCATTCCAGACACGATAGTCGGTGATTTTTGGCTTGGCATTTTCGTTCAGCAACACCATTTCTTTGAAGGTGTAGCCCGGCTCAGTGGGGTATTTTTCAAACTCGACTTCCTTGCCGTCTTTAGTCATAATATACTTGAATCGAAGCTCTTCGGAAGCCTTCATCTGCGTTGGAATGCTTTTGCCAACGGCGTAGGGCAGCAGGTCGAGCGGGGGTAGAAACTCGATGGCGTAGATACCAAGCCCCACCGACAGAATGGTTACCAGACCCACAATCCAGCCAGTTTTGCGGGAAGGCATCCGATTTCGGTGACCAATAATAAACAGAATCAGCACCATCAGCACCACGTCTTTGGTGAACGAAGTCCAGGGTTTCAGCTTGAGCGCGTCCCCAAAGCAACCGCAGTCGGTCACTTTGTTGAAGTAGGCCGAATAGAAGGTCAGGATGGTGAAATAACTGACCAGGGCCAGCAGCACCCAGGTGGTCAGTTTTGGTTTATAAGAAGCCAGCAGGGCTACGCCTAACACTACTTCCAACACGCACATGACCACGGCAATGAGCAGGGCAGCGGGGATAAGGCCCTCAAAAAAACCGTGCAGGGCGGGTAAATCCTGGGCAAATACTTCAAAATATTCTTCCAGTTTAATCTGCGTTCCAACGGGGTCGTTGAGTTTAATGAGGCCCGAAATAATAAAGATCACGCCAACCAGATAGCGGGCGATGCGGGCGGCAATAAGCATTCCGGGCGTGCCGGTTTTCACTTTAGGAGTGGTTACTGTGGTTTCCATTCGTAGGTTTTAGCTGGAGACTGTAAACTATTCGCTCAGTTTAATAAGGCAAAATACGGCGTAATTAATCATGTCCATGTAGTTGGCATCGACACCCTCCGAGACCAGCGTGGCCCCGGCATTGTCTTCGATTTGCTTGGTTCGGAGCAATTTCATCAGGATAATATCGGTCATCGAACTCACCCGCATGTCGCGCCATGCCTCGCCATAATCATGGTTTTTAGCAAACAGCAGGGTCATCACAGCGTTCATTTGGGCATCGTATAGTTGCTCAAGTTCGGCGGTAGGAATATCCATCCGGGGCGATTCAGCAGTAGTGTCGTGCATTAACTCCATCTGAATCAGAGCCATTACACAATAATTGATGATGCCGACGAACTCCGGCTCGATGCCTTCGCCTACCTTTGACACGCCTTTTTCCTGCAACGTTCGGATGCGCTGGGCTTTAATAAAAATCTGGTCGGTGATGCTCGGAAGGCGTAAAATGCGCCAGGCCGTGCCATAATCCTGATTTTTTTTCAGGAACAGGGCTTTGCAACGTTCCACAACCTGCCGATATTGGGTTTCTGTATTCATAATTAATGGTGCAAAATACGAAAAAAACGCTGAATTGCCGGGGAAGACTCGTTGACTTGAGCCACGGAACCGCCATAATGGGCATTCTGAACGTGACTCCCGACTCCTTTTTTGCCGGTAGCCGGGTGAATAATGATCGGGGAACAACCAATGAAGTGGTGGATCGGGCCGGGCAAATGCTCCGCGATGGAGCCACCTTTCTCGACATTGGCGGCTACTCTACCAGACCCGGTGCACCCGACATCAGTCCTGGCGAGGAGTCTGACAGAGTGCTGCCCGCCATCGAAGCCATCTTCTGCACCTGGCCCGACGCGCTGATCTCGGTCGATACGTTCCGGGCCGATGTGGCCCGGCAAGCCGTGGAAGCGGGGGCCTGTATGGTAAACGATGTGGCCGGTGGCACGCTTGATCATGCCATGTTCCAAACGGTGGCCGAGTTGGGGGTGCCTTACGTGTTGATGCACCTGCGCGGCACGCCCCAAACCATGCAGTCGCTGGCGAAGTATGACAACTTGGTGACGGAGGTAATTGATGAACTGGGTAATCAATTAGCCAAACTTCGGGCGTTGGGCCACAAAGACGTTATTCTGGATCCCGGTTTCGGCTTTGCCAAAACACCCGCCCACAATTTCGCACTCCTGAACCAGTTAGAATCGTTTCGGCTGTTTAGTGAACCGCTTTTGGTGGGCATTTCCCGCAAATCGACCATTTGGCGCACTCTCGGCATCACCGCCGACGAAGCACTCAACGGCACCACCGTCCTGAACACCGTAGCCCTGCTGAAAGGGGCATCAATTCTGCGGGTTCACGACGTTCGCGAAGCTGTTGAAGCGGTCACGCTGGTGGGGCATGTGTCGTCAGGTCCCCCGACCTGATGACCAAGGGTTCCCCAGAACCCAACAAGCGTCAGCAATTGATTTAGGAGTAATAAGATTGACTCAAACTCAAATCTATCATTCTCGGCGGGGTTCTGGGGAACCCGGTGCGGTCAGGTCTGGGGACCTGACCGCACCTCAAAACACGTCCCGATAATCGAGCAACGACGATTGTTTATTATCGGTCAGGTAGAACGTTGCACTTGAATAGCGGTAGTCTTCAGGATTCTGCACCAATCCCGCTTTTACGGGATTTTCGTGGATGTAGTTAATTTTTGTTTCACATACTTCCCGAGTACAGATAATTACATCATCGTAGCGATCATCCCAAATTTTAAAGAACTGGTGCCGTTTTTCGTACACTATTGAGGTAGCCAAATCGGTGTGGTTTTTAAGAAGATGATCACGGATGGTACGGGAAGTGAATTTTTTAAAATCTCGCATGTAATCGCTCAGGCGATTTTCTTCTTCAAAATAGATAACGAAGTGAATGTGATTAACGAGCAAAACATAAGCCATCAGTCGTGCTTTATAGGTTTCGTTATAGAATCGAAAATTATCGAGAATCGTCTTGAAGCATTCATCGTCGAGCAGCAGATGTTTGCGGTTGAAGCAGGTGTTTGTGATAAAAAAACAGCGTTCTTCAGCTAATAACGAACGGTCTCGAAGGCCCATGATCGGGTATCTTTGCGGTTATCGAAATGGTTTATGTAGTTTGAAGATGTTGAGTAAGGTGCGGTCAGGCCAGTATCATGTCGTCAGGTCCCCAGACCTGACGACAATGGGTTCCCCAGAACTCAGCAAGCGTCAGCAATTTATCTCGATCAGGCAAACTTGGTATAGATGGAAGCTTTTTTTCAATCGGCGGGGTTCTGGGGAACCCGATGCGGTCAGGTCTGGGGACCTGACCGCACAATCACACTCACACCAACTGATACTTTTTCCCTGGCAGCGACCGCACGAATCCACGAAACTCCAGGTTGAGCAACAGGGCGGCTAGCTGCCCCATTGGAATAGTACTTTTCCAACTAAGGTCGTCGATGTGGCAACCGGGCGTTTGGCGGAGTAACGACAGAATTTGGCTCTCTTCTTCTGTCACATCCACAGGCAGAGCCGGGGCTGACGTGCGCGGATGCGCGGGGCCGTCAGATGGGGCTGCAGCATCCCAGCGAACGGCTTCGATCAGGTCTTGAGGGCGGGTGTAAATCTGGGCTTTGTTCTCGCGAATTAGCTTGTTGCAACCCAACGAAAATGCCTGATTCAGTTGGCCGGGTACCGCAAAAACCTCGCGGTGGTAGTTGTTGGCATATTCAGCCGTGATCAAAGCCCCCCCTTTGGCTGCTGCTTCCACCACCACCACCACATCGCTGAGACCGGCAATGATGCGGTTGCGAGCCGGAAACAAACGGGCATCGGGTTTCACGCCAGGCCGACTTTCGGTGAGCAGACCACCTAGAAACTGCATCTCCTGGGCCGTTTTCTGATGTTGCGACGGATAAATCACATCAACGCCACTGGCCATCACCGCAATCGTGGGCAACCCGGCCCCAATGCTGGCTCGGTGGGCAGCAATGTCGATTCCGTAAGCCAACCCACTGATCACCATGACCCCGTAAGGCTGCATGGCCTGCACAATCTCTTCCGTCACCCGCCGACCATAGTCGGTGGCTTGCCGGGTTCCCACCAGGCCAATGGTGCGGGGGGCGTTGAGGTTGCCTTCGCCCAGATAGTAAAGCAGAGCCGGGGCATCGTAAAGGCCCCGGAGTCGGGCGGGGAAGTCGGCATCAGTGTAGAAAAGGGCGCGGGCTTTGAGTTTTTCTATCTGCTTTACCACTTTCTCGGCTTCGGTGAGGGCGGCCGGTTTCCGAATCGCACGGGCCGTTACCTCGCCAATACCCGGAATACGCAGCAGTTTGGCCACAGGCGCGGCAAACACCGCTTCGGGGCTGCCACAATAGCTGACAAGTTGTCGAATCAGAACATCGCCAATACCGGGAACAAGTGTCAGCGCAATTGCATGGAGAGACTGCATTCGTGAATGGGGGAATGAATTCGGTACAAAGTAACGGCGTGGTGTGAACAGATCGTTACGGAATTGTCAATTGTTTATTACGGAGCCATCGCGAGATTTTGCATACTCGTAACAACCCGGTCACGCTCAGGTAACAGTGTATCGCTTGCTTTGCAACTTGAAAAACCGCTATCTAAACTGTTATGCTGTTCAACAAGTCTTTACTCGTTTCATCAACTGTCTTGACAGCTTTGCTTATGGCAGGCTGCAACGATCACACCCTGCAAAACCCCGGAACCAGCGTAGTTCTGGCTAACCGCTCGGTTAACCCTTCGCTGGTGAAAGCCATGCCCGGTTTCGAGAATCTGGAGATTCTGCCCCTCATCAGTTCCGACGACAAACTGGAGCAATCGCCCGATTTTGTCTTTGGTGGTCAGCCCGACGGAGCCGGTCTGCTGAAAGACCCAAGCGGCAACGGTGGCTATATCCTGATTAACAACCACGAATACATGCAGTCGGTATCTCGGGTGTATTTAGACAAATTCTTCAAACCCGTAAAAGGCGAGTATATCGTTGATTATGAGGGTGGTCGGTGGCGGCTTTGCTCGGCGACGCTGGCAACGGTCGAAGATCATGGCTTTGGTGGCTTCCTGACAGCGGGCGAGAGTGGGGCCGAGTCGATGGTTCACCTGATTAACCCAACGGCTCCTGCCGACAAAAAGAACCGCGACCGGGTGTTGCCCGCCCTCGGCAAAGCCTCCATGGAAAATGCGGTGCCGCTCGACAAAGACGCTTTCCCCGGCAAAACAGTGGTCATTATTGGCGAAGATGATGGCAATGGCCAATTGCTGGCCTATGTGTCGAACACAGTGGGTGACCTCTCCAGTGGAAAGCTTTATTTCCTGAAACGTACCAACAGCGACCCCATCGAAACCAACATGACAATGGGCCAAACCTACGATGTTGAGTTTGTGGAGGTTGATGACCCAAAAACCCAAACGGGCGCGCAGATTGCGGCTCAATCGGTTGCCAAAAAAGCGATTCAGTTTGCCCGCGTCGAAGATGTTGACTACCGCCGGGGCAGCGCGGCCAACAACCGCGAGGTGTTTTTTACAGCTACTGGCGTTAGTCAGGCCGACAAGAAAACTCCCGTTGCAGGCTACACCATGTGGGGCCGCGTGTATCGGTTGCAGATGGATGCCAGCGATGTGTTGAAAGGCAAACTGTCGATTATTGCTGATGGCGCGGTTTCGCCGGGCGACAATATCGTGAACCCCGATAACATTTGCGTAACCGACAACTACGTGTATATCCAGGAAGACGGCGACTCGTTTTACCTCGACAACCGCCACGATGGTCGCATCTGGCAATATAACCTGGGTACCAAAGAATTGAAGCCGATGATGGAAATGAACCACCGTCGTAACGAAGCTGCGTTTAACAGCAAATACAACTCGGTGAATACACCACTTCTTAGTTCGTGGGAATACGGTGCGATGTACGACATTTCTGACATCACCGGCACGCCTAACACATTCCTGGTGAACCTGCACCCACACACCTGGCGCGACATGAAATACAACAACGCCGACGGCAGCGCAGGCTCGAGAGCCTCGTCGATCAGTGCTTCCAACGGCTCCTTCACAGAAGGTGGTCAGGTCGTGATCGTTCGGGGAATTGCCAAGTAAAACCATCGAATTCAGTAAACCTGCAAGGCATTGGAGACCTTGCAGGTTTTGTTTTTTTACTGTTTTATAAACGATCATCATGCGTCGTACCCCCCGGTTCCTTCCGCTTTTCATGCTCGTTACAGCTCTTTCAGTAGGTTTGTTTGGAGCCATCAATCGCCTGACCAAACCCCGACTTACGGTACTGGCGCAACTCAAACAACAGGTTGATCATGACCTGAATTTGCTGGATAATTTATTGACTGATACGTTGTTGCCGTTGGCAAAGACATCCCAAAGTCGGGTTGATACGGATTCGTTGCAACGAGCATTTCTGGCGTGCCGGGCGGCTTACAAACGGATTGAACCGTTTTCGGAGTATTATTTTCCGGCTACCTCGCGCCTGGTCAATGGCCCTCCTTTGCCCGAAGTAGAAATAGAAGAAACGAAGCAGTTTGAGCCGGGGGGCTTGCAGGTGATCGAGGAGTTAATTTATCCCGAATTTGACCCGGCAAACCGGGACGATCTGATTCGGGAAATTGGTAAACTGAATGGTGAACTGGGCCGGATGCGGGTGCTGTGGGAAGCTACCGAACTGACCAATGCCCACGTTTTCGATGCACTTCGGCTGCAGGTTTTTCGGGTTATCTCACTTGGCATCAGTGGGTTCGATACGCCCCTTTGCCAAACCGCCATGCCCGAAGCCGGGGAAACTTTTGCCGCCATGCAAACGATGGTCCGGCACTACGACGATGGATCAATGGAAGCACATGGCCTGCTGAATTTATTGCGGGGGGCTGAAACCTATTGCCGCGAACTCCCCGACTTTAACCGTTTCGACCGGGCCTATTTTATTCTTAACTACGCTAATCCGGTCAGCAAACGACTGTTGGCCTATGGGAAACGAATAGGAATTGAACCATTTGACGAAATACGCCCCTTGCGGACTACTGCAGAAACGCTGTTTTCTGCCAATGCCTTTGATCCCGATGCCTACGCCCAAACGGAAGATGCCCGCCAAAACCCAGCCAAAATCGAACTGGGCCGACAGTTGTTCTACGACCCCGTCTTGTCGTCGGGTGGAGCTGGGAAAGCCCGTGCCTGTGCCGGTTGCCACCAACCCGACAAAGCTTTCACCGACGGACAGGTGAAAGCCAAAACCCTGACCGGACAGGGTCTGATTGGCCGCAATACGCCCACCCTGATCAACGCGGCTTTTCAGAAAAGTCAGTTCTATGACATGCGGGCTTCGTCGCTCGAAGGGCAGGCTTTCGACGTGATCCACAACACCGACGAAATGCGGGGTTCGCTCGCCGAAGCGGCCAAAAAACTCCAGCAAAGTGCGGCTTATGTTCGCCAGTTCAAGCAGGCATTTCCAAACGCGAATGGCCCTATCGAGCCGGTTCAAATTCAAAATGCTCTGGCCAGTTATGAACGCACGTTGACTAATTTCGACTCGCGTTTTGATCGGTATATGCGGGGGCAGAAAGAGGCCTTGTCAGACGAAGAAGTAGCCGGTTTTAACATCTATACGGGCAAGGCAAAATGTGGTATTTGCCATTTTTTGCCGCTGTTCAATGGCACCGTGCCACCGGGTTATTCCAAAACAGAATCGGAAGTAATTGGGGTGCCAACCGATACCCGCGAAAAGACAATCGACCCTGATTTAGGGCGCTATGCTCACACCAAACTGGCCCCGTTGAAATACGCTTTCAAAACCCCGACCCTGCGAAACATTGCCCAAACAGCCCCTTATATGCATAATGGCGTCTATAAAACCCTCGACGAAGTGATTGAGTTTTATGAAAAAGGCGGAGGGACGGGGCTGGGGTTCGATCTGGAAAACCAAACCCTCCCCGGCGACAAACTGAACCTGAATCGCGACGAAAAGAAGGCATTACTCGCGTTTTTGAAGGCGTTGTAATGGGTTGTTGCCTTTCATCAGTATCGTTTTAGTCAGCCCCTATCTCAGTTTATTCAATGTGTAGCAAATCAGCCGGTTTGCTACTTTTTTTTGCCCGTTATTAGCCGTGAGTGGCCCCATTGTTAGTTCATAAATGTAGCCGGGTCGGAGATCAGCAAGGCTCAGGCTGAGGGTTTTTCGGTCGGGGGAGAGGGTGGCCTGGGAGACCGGCACGGGCGTGATGTCGGTTTCGGGAGAGCCGTAGGTACTGTGGTATTTGTAGTAGTAGCGTCGGAAGGCAAAGTTGGCCACCTGGGTTGCCTGAGCTTCGTCGAGGGGTTGGGTAAAGGTAAGGTCAAAACCGGTTTTGGTCAGGCTCATGCCCAGTATGTCGAGGGGCAAGCTATTGGCATTTCCTTTATACCGAATGCGTTGCAAGCCCCGTGACCCAACCCAACCGTGGTCGGTTTGGCCAAGCCACAGGCTGCCGTCGGGTGCGAAAGCCAGCCGGTTATTGCCCAGTTTAAGCCCCGCCTTATCGAAAAACGGGACGCAGGCACCTTGAACTTGACCATTTACGTCCTCAAGCATCACCCGCAACAATCGCGAGAAGTCCATTTCGCCTACAAACGTCTGCCCGGCAAACGGCCCGAATTTACCGCCTGTTTCATCGGCCACAATTTGGGTGGGCGAATGGGCCATTTTCTGGTGTGGAAAGGCAACCACTTCTTTCGTTCGCATACTGTCTAACTGCTGCACCGGCAAACTCAGCGGTTCCACATCGGGGAACCCTTCTTTCCAGATCAAACTGGCTGGGTGGCCGTAGAATTTTCCCGGCTCCACATAATATAACTTGCTGGTTCCGAGCCAATCGCCCTGATTATCATCGACTAATAATCGCCCTTTTGAATCGAAACCCATCCCATTGGGCGAGCGGAAACCGAGGGCATAAGGGCGCGTTTTTCCGTCAGGAGTGATCTGCATGACCCAGCCCCGGTAGGGAACGCACGAATACATCCGCCCCTTTCTGCTCAGCGAATCATACTGACCGCGCACCTCCTGCCGAATACCCGCCCCATTAGAAGCCGAGTTGAGGGCGATGTAGAGATTACCCTGTTTGTCGCGAACGGGGCCAAACGCAAACTCGTGGTAATTCCCCGACATCCCGAACTGGTCTGAAACAGCTTCGTAGACATCGGCCACGCCATCACCGTTGGTATCCTTTATACGCGTAAGTTCGGGGCGTTGCATCACGAGTAACTCGCGGTTGTTCAAGGCAATAATGCCCAACGGATCGTGCAGGCCCTCGGCAAAGAGCGACCACTTTTTGGTTTTTGGGTCATACAACATCACTTCGCCCCGGTGGAAACAGGCCGCCAACCGGCCATCGGGCAAAAACGCAAGTCCGCCCGATTCCACGGTCAGGCCATCGGGAGTCGGTATGGTTTCCACCTCATAATAATCCGTGATCGTGTCGGCGGGGGCAATGGCTAACTGGAGCGCGAGAAGAAGAGTCGTGAGCATCAGGGTATAATCATGGTAACCGTGAACTGTTTGGTGTTGGCTGGAATCAGCAGCTTGCCCTGCTGAAACCGGGCGGGTTTTTCGCCAATTTTGGCCTCATACTGCACGCCCGGCTGCTCATCGGCCCGAAACGTGAGGGCACCAGTGGCAGCGGGCAACGTGAACTTACGCACCAAACCCCGCTTTCCTGTCATGGGCGTAATGAGTTCGCGAATCGTAGTTGCCCCCACTGAATACATAAATTCGGGGTAGCGATTCACGAGTTGGTAGCCCCGGTAGCGAACCTCGGATGACCCGTCGGCTGGGCGAATTGGAATACTTTCGGCTTTGTTGCCGGCTGGATTTCGGTAGAAAATATCGCCCACAATCTTGGTCAATTTTTGGCCTTTCCCGTCCCATTGGTCTGTGTTATCGACAAACCCACCCGCCCAGGCGTAGCGTAACTGACAGGTGCCCGCATCCCAGCAATACGACAGGTTGCCGGGCAAGCCCACGGCGATGGCTGCCGGGCCTGCATCGGGCATAAAGGTTCGGTAAAGAGCAGGCAATTTCAGTGCGTATGGATGCCCCGATGGAGCTGTGTGGTTAGCATGGCCTGATGGCTCCCCATTGCGTTTAGGCAGGTTTGGGTCGGCATCAGGCGGGGGAAGTTTTTGGGGTTCGCGGGTGGCATAAAGAACGCCATACATCAGCGAACCATGACCGGGATAGGTGCAAACAAACGGATACGCGCCTTCTTCGGGGATGATCAGCAGTGTATCGGATTCGTCGGGGTCCACAGATTTGGTATGGGCCATTACATCCGGCAAGTTAGGAACATAATGGTTTTTGGCTCCATCGGCCCCCATCCGAAGCGCAGCCTCCACCACGCGAAGCCGGGAGTTTGGGCGTGTCACCACAAGGTTATGGGCCATATCGTCGTAGTTTTGGAGAATCAGCCGAACCCGTTTGCGGGGTTTCACCACTAACCGAGGCTGATCGTATTGTAAGCCCGCAATGGCTTTCAGGATAATCGTAGTGTCAGGGTTTTGGGTTTGAGCCTCGACCCCGGCGAGATTTCCCAAGCAGATAAATAGGGATAGAAAAAGCAGTCGAAACAAACGGGACATAGGGAAGGGCCGACCTCTACAGTAGTGGATTAGATCAGCATTAAATAAAGGAGTAAATAACCGCTCTTATACTGCAACTCAGCGGGATCAAGTCCGCAAGAATCGGGTTGACCTGGAGAGCGGTTCTGGCGACCTTTGTGTAGGTCAAACGAGTCAATAACCATGAACACAAGCAACACGTACACCTACGAGCAAATTGCCAAGGCCATCGAACATCTGACAACCAACTTCCGCGATCAACCGTCACTGGCCAACCTGGCCGATCAGGCCAACGTGAGCGAGTTCCATTTTCAGCGGCTCTTCACGGAATGGGCGGGCGTGAGTCCCAAAAAATTCAGTCAATACCTGACCCTCGAACACGCCAAAAATCAGCTTCGCTCTGGCTCTCCTCTCGCGGCAGCCGCCCACGACGCGGGCTTGTCGGGCACGGGGCGATTGCACGATCTGTTTGTGACGATTGAAGGCGTTACGCCGGGGCAGTTCAAACAAGCCGGAATGGGTTTAGTACTGACGTATGGCGTTTTCGACAGTCCATTTGGGAAGTACTTATTGGGAGCCATCAACAACAAAATTGCCGTGTTGCATTTCCTGGCCGACACCAAAACCCCCGAACAACTAGCAGCCACTGCCTGGCCCGAAGCTACTCTGAATCAAGATCCGGCAAGCCTACAACCAATGGCCAACCAGATTTTCCCTGCTGTTGGCGGGGTCGCGTTGGGATCACCCAAACCGCTAACTATGCTCATGCGGGGGTCGGCTTTCCAGTTAAAAGTATGGTCGGCCCTGCTCAAAATCCCCGAAGGTCGGTTGGTTAGTTACGATCAGATCGCCGATGCGATTGGACAACCCACGGCTTCGCGGGCGGTTGGCACGGCCATTGGCAGTAACCCCATTGGATACCTGATTCCGTGCCACCGGGTCATCAAAAAAACGGGCTTGTTTGGCGGCTACCGCTGGGGTACGGATCGCAAACAGGCCATGTTGGGTTGGGAAGCAGCACGGGCAGAAACAATGAGTGATGAGCGATGAATGGCATGATTAGCCAAACAGATTTGGGAGCAAGCCTGTTTGCCCAACTTCGGGCTTTGGTTCGGTTGGTCAGAAGTGGGGATGTGACCCTCGGCGGCAATGGCCCCGGCACCATTTACGGCACCCTTGATTGCCGGGCGGGGAAACGCATGAAAGCCAAAAATCGGGTATTTTTTCGGGATAAAAAGCAGGCCGTTCAAGCAGGTTTCCGGCCCTGCGCGATGTGTTTACCCGAGAAATATAAACAGTGGAAAAGGAGTTTGTAGCTGGCTAAATCACTCCCTTCAACACCGCCACTGCCTGCTCCAACTCCCCCTCTGTGCTTGAGGCAAATCCCAGCCGGGTGCTGTTTAAAAACCAACCAGCAGGGTTATGCGTAATACCCGGCGACAAATACAGCCCCGCCCGGTTTGCCCGTTCCGACAAAGCAGCCATATCAATTTCAGGGTCTAAGGTGGCCCAAACCGCCATCCCGCCATCCGGTTTTTGAAAGTGTACGGCTTGGGGTAGTTCGGTGTTGAGCAGATCGCAAATATGGTCGCGCCGGGCGTGATAAGCACGGAGCGATTTGCGGAAGTGCCGCGTCATTTCGCCCGTTCGGAAGAGTTGCCCGATAGCATATTCCAACACCATGTCGCCCTGCCGGTCGATGATGCGCCGGAACGAAGCCAACTCGTTGATCAAGTCCGTAGGAGCCACCACATACCCCACCCGAAACGCGGGAGCCACCGATTTCGTGAGCGATCCTACATAAACGACCATGCCCCGTTGGTCAGCACTGGCGAGGGGCAAAATGGGACGACTCAGGTAGTGGTAATCGTAGTCATAATCATCTTCAAGAATTGCAAAGCCATGTTGTTCAGCTAATTGCAACAAACGAACCCGTCGGTCGGCGCGGAGAGTGACTGTGGTTGGGTAATGGTGGTGCGGAGTCACATACACCAAGCGAACCACCTGTTTTTCGCAGAGGTGGGCCAGTGCGTCAATGTCCATGCCGTGGTTGTCAACCGGAACCGTGAGCAATGTTGCCCCCGCTCTTCGCATATTCATGGTGGCACCAGCCCAAGTGGTTTCACCCGTTACCACCCGGTCGTCGGGACGCAAAAGAACTTGCGAGGTGAGGTAAAGACCCATGATGCTGCCCCGCGTTATGAGCAGATTGTCGGGCGTGGTGCGCAGGCCACGGGTTTCATTCAAGTGTTTTGAGAGTTCTTCTCGTAGCAGTGGATGTCCTTTCACGTCGCCATAACCCACGTGCGCTTGTGGATTTCCCCACTTAAAATAGGAACGATACGCGCGGCTCAGTTCGTCGAGCGGGGCCAGGCGCGCATCAGGAAAACCATCATCGAACCGCAACCCCGACGGGCTATGCAACACAGGCCGGATCAGTTCAGGTGACCGTTCAAAAGAAAAACCCGTTTTCGTTTGGCTTTCCTTTCTCTCGGTTCCGGTTGCCAATTTTTGAGGCTGAATTTGCGGGAGGTGCGCAGCCACAAACGTGCCGCTGTTGGGTCTGCTTTCAAGCCACCCCTGCGCCACTAAATCGTCGTAAGCTGCCACTACGGTTTGTCGGTGCAAATTCAGCCGTTGAGCCAGTTGGCGGGTTCCGGGCAAGCGCATCCCGGCCGGGAGCGTACCCGCCCGAATCAACTGGCCCAACTGCTCGCTCAACTGTCCATAAACGGATTGTGATGCCGTTTTGTCAAGCGTAATAAGGGTTTTGAATGGCAGCATTGATCAACTTTCTTTCTACATCGACTTCCCCGTAGCAATCTGTAGCAACTCTTTGTCTGGGTGGTTCCTCACTTTATTGACGTTGTCGAACAGCATCGTAGCCCCGTTTTCGGCGCTGTACTGAGGCCAGTTGGGCAGCCCGCTATGATTTGGATTCCCGGTTCGGGCAAAAGCTATCCAGGCACGGCTCATCTTGTCGGCAAGGGCGTGGGCTTCTTTGCCGCCCCCGGTCATTTCTTCGCAACGGCTGATGTTATCGAACACAAACGGCAGTTCCATGCAGTGCATCGACTTATACATACCATCGTTCACGGGCGAACTCCAG
>JANOCD010000102.1:0-72801 GCA_031411995.1 Cytophagales bacterium | reverse complement strand
CAAAGTGAATATACCCTGCTTCCGGCTTCGTATGCCGAACTCGACAGACTGGTGCAGACGCTGCAAAAACAGCCCACCCTCCGCGTTGAGATTAGCGGCCACACCGACAACGTAGGCGATAAACAACTGAATCAGCAGTTGTCAGCTTATCGGGCCAAGGTGGTAGCCAATTACCTGATTCAGCATGGTATAGCCGACGGGCGTGTCAGCGATAAGGGGTATGGCGACTCACGGCCAATAAACGACAATGCCACTGAAACAGGCCGGATGGCCAACCGGCGGGTCGAAGTCAAGGTCAGGTAACGTTCTACTGAACAGACACTTGCTACTCCCTCCGAATAGCCTCGACCGGGTCGAGCCGGGCGGCCCGCATGGCGGGGTAGGTGCCGAAGATGACCCCAATCAGCATAGCAATCACCATAATTACGCCGAAGGTGTTCCAGGTGTAGGCCACCTGAAACGGGATGTCGGTGAGAGCTTTCACAATAGGGATAAACGCCATCGTGCTGAGCAGCCCAAGGGCTAAACCAAGCAAACTGCCGAGGGTCGAAATGGTGATCGACTCCGAGAGAAACTGCCACAGAATGTCCCGCTTTTTGGCTCCGAGGGCTTTCCGAACGCCAATTTCAACGGTTCGCTCCGTCACCGAAATCAGCAGCACATTCATCACGCCAATGCCGCCCACCAGCACCGAGATGCCCACAATGAGACCCATAATGAGCCGAAACAACAGAAACCCTTTGGCAGCCTGATCCACTCGTTGCTCGTTGGTGATCACCGAAAAATCGGCCATCTGATTTTTCATGCTGGACTTGAGCCACGTCTCGATCTCCGTTTTCAGGGCAGGAACATCTTCCACATTCCGGGCTTCGATCACGCACAGGGGGGGAGCCGCTTTCAACGCACTGTCCGATAACAGGGTAATGGGCATGAGCAGTTGGCCCGTTTTTGCATCCACATCCGCCGAAATCCCAATAACCGTCAACACCTTTTTTTCATAAACCACCTGCCTGCCGATGGCCGTTTGCTCGGGTTGCTTCCCCACCAACTGCCGGGCCAATCGTTGGTTGACAAACGCCACGGGTTGCCGGTTTTCTAGTTCGGTTTCGGAGAAGGCCCGGCCATGAATCAGGTTGAGATCGGGGTGGAGCGGCAGGCTGGCTCCGGTGATGATCGAACCGGTTTTTCGGTTGTCGGCTTTGGTCGCAACCTCCCCGTTTTGCCGCCAGTACAGATAGGCCGTGGCCGGTTTGGTGAGCGAGGCCCGCATACTCCCAAAGGAACCGGGCGTGAAATAACCGAAGTTATCTTTTCTGATTTGCACTTCGTTCACCGATTTGTAGGCATTTGTCTGCACCAGGATTGCCTTCAGCGAAGTGGTTTTGGTGATCTGTTCCTGGGCATATTGCTCCATGCCGTCAATCAGCGACAGAATGGCCACCAAGGCCGCCACGCCAATCACAATGCCGGTGATCGACAGCACCGTATGGAAAAACCGGGAGCGAATGTTTTGCAGGGCAGTACCGAAGGAAACAAGGATTTTTTTCATCGGAGAAAGAGTAGCCCGGGATAGGGGAGGCAGTACAAAGTAGCATCGGCTTCGGCAAGCAGGCAATGCCTATGTGACGAACGGTTTCGATACTGTCCATCGGCGAACGATCCCTGTCCGTTAGCGGACAGTTTTTTGTTTGACTCTCACAACAAGTTGTTGATAGTGAATGTATTGTGAATATGGTATGGAATTTGAACAGCTTATTCAACTCCATAGCATCACTGGGTTTACCCCTCACCTCTTATGCTCCGCAACTACATAAAAATTGCCTGGCGCACGCTTGCAAAACAGCGCGGTCTCACGTTTATCAACGTCCTTGGCCTGGCCGTTGGGCTGGCTTGTTGCCTGCTCATTTCGCTCTATGTGCTCGATGAGTTGAGCTACGACCGCTATAATGCCAAAGCCAACCGTATTTTCCGGGTTCATGCCGATGTTAAATTCGGGGGCAACGACATGCGGTTTGCCGTGTCGCCCGACCCCATTGGCCCTACCCTCAAACAAGACTATCCACAGGTGGAGCAGTTTGTGCGGCTGCATCAGCAAGGCACCTGGCTCGTGAAACGGGCAGGGTCCACCAATATTCTGCGCGAAGACAACATCACCTTCGCCGACTCCACGCTGTTCGATGTATTCACACTGCCCTTAATTTCAGGTGATTCCCGATCAGCATTGGCTTCGCCCAATACAGTGGTTATCAGCGAGTCAGCGGCCAAACGTCATTTTGGTTTAGAAGACCCGATGGGAAAGCCCCTGGTGTTTAATGGACAATCCTATAAAGTGACGGGCGTGATGGGCGATATGCCCACGAACTCACACTTTCAGAGCAACTTTTTCCTGAGCATGATCAACGATAATTATACCTGGGGACAGTGGCTCAGTAATAATCATCATGCCTACATTGTGCTGAAAGAAGGAACTGATTATAAGACATTTGAGAAGAATTTTGATAGCATCATCGAGAAATATGCCGGTCCGCAGGCATTTGCCCTGACTGGTTCTACGATGGCCGAATTTCGGAAGTCGGGCAATAGTCTCCGTTATTGGCTGATGCCCCTGACCGATATTCACCTGCACTCCCGGCAACAGGTGGAACTGGCTCCAAACGGTGATATTCAGTACGTGTATATTTTCTCGGCGGTGGCCCTGTTCATCCTGCTGATTGCCTGCATCAATTTCATGAACCTGGCAACCGCCCGGTCGGGCAAGCGGGCCAAAGAAGTGGGCGTTCGGAAAGTGCTGGGGTCGGAACGGGGGCAACTCATTGGGCAGTTCATGGCTGAGTCAATTCTGATGACGGTGCTGGCAATGGGTCTGGCTCTGTTGCTGGTGGTTGTTTCGTTGCCGGGGTTCAACTCCATTGCGGCTAAAGACCTGAGCCTGATGCGCCTGTTTTCGCCCGCGTTGGTGCCGGTGTTGGTGTTGTTGCCACTGGTGGTGGGCGTGTTGGCAGGCAGCTACCCGGCTTTTTTTCTCTCGTCGTTTCGGCCTTTGGCTGTGCTGAAAGGAGGTTTGGGCGGTGCGGTGGGCGGTGGCAACAGCTCGGGCTTACGCAGTGGCCTGGTGGTGTTTCAGTTCATGATGTCCATGATGCTGATTGTCGGCACCCTCATCGTGTATCGGCAAATCACCTACATTCAAACCAAAAATGTGGGCTTCAACCGCGATCAGGTGCTGACGGTTAATGACGTGGGTTCCATTGGTAAACAGGCCGAAACCTTCAAACAGGAAGTGTTGCGATTGCCGGGCGTGGTGCGCGGTTCTGTCTCCGGCTACCTGCCAACGCCCTCCAATCGAAGCGATAACTCGTTTTACCCGGAAGGAGCATTTGACCAGAAAAAAGCGGTTCAAATGCAAAACTGGGGAGTCGACCACGACTATGTTCAGACGATGGGGATGAAGATGGTGCAGGGGCGCGATTTTTCGCAGCAGTTCGGCACCGACTCCACCGGCATCCTTCTGAACGAGTCGGCAGCCAAACTTTTTGGGGGCAATATCATTGGCAAGCGCATTATGCGGTTCAATGATCCCCAAAACAAAACCACCAAAACCTACACCGTGCTTGGGGTAGTCAAAAACTTCCATTTCGAATCACTTCGGCGCAATATCGGCGCGTTGTGTATGACGCTGGATGCTAATTCGGGGGCGGCCTCGTTCCGGTTGCGCAGCGAAAACCTACCCGCGCTGGTCAAGCAAATTGAAGCGAAATGGAAACAGGTTGCACCGGGGCAACCCTTCAGCTACGGCTTCATGGCCGATGAATTCAATGCCATCTACCGCGCCGAACAGCGCATTGGCACCATTGCCCTGATCTTTGCCGGGCTGGCCATTCTGATTGCCTGCCTCGGCCTGTTTGGGCTAGCCGCGTTCACGGCCGAGCAACGTACTAAAGAAATCGGTGTTCGTAAAGTCTTGGGTGCCAGTGTGGTTAGTGTGGTCGCCTTGCTGAGTAAGGATTTTCTGAAACTGGTACTGATTGCCATTGTCATTGCTTCCCCCATTGCCTGGTTTGCCATGCACCGCTGGTTGCAGGACTTCGCCTATAAAATCGACATCGAATGGTGGGTGTTTGCCCTGGCGGGCTTGCTGGCGGTCGGCATCGCCCTGCTGACGGTGAGTTTTCAGAGCATCAAAGCCGCGTTGATGAATCCGGTGAAGTCATTGCGAAGCGAATAAACAAAAAAAACGATGTTCAGAAACTACCTCAAAATTGCCTTTCGGACTCTTGGTCGCAATCGGCTTTATGCCGCCCTCAACGTGGCTGGTCTCACCTTCGGCATCTCCTGCTTTCTCCTGATTGGGTTATACCTGTTCGATGAGCTAACATTCGACCAGCAACACAGCAAAACAAATCGGATTTACCGGGCCATTCAGCATAAGAAAACCCCTACCGAAAACCTGACCATTGCCGTATCGAGTTACAAGGTGTCCGAAGAAGCCAAAAAACGGATTGGCGAAATCGAGAACTCAGCCCGAATTACCCGGATCGGAAGAGCCAATCTGTCGAATCCTGACAATAAGAATGCGTTTCAGGAAACGCTCACGTTTGGTAATCCCGGCTTATTGGAAATCTTTGATTTTGAGGCTATTGAAGGTAATAGCCGGTCGGCCCTGAACGAACCGAACTCAATTATTATCGTCGAAGAACTGGCTCAACGACTGTTCAACAGCACGCAGGTTGTGGGTAAAATCGTTGATTTTGAGATAGGGAGACCGCTGAAGGTAACGGCCGTTCTGAAGAACCATCCCCGCAATTCGAGCTTTGATTTCAGTGCCATCATGTCGGAGGAGACCATCACCAGCGACGATGAATTTGCGGACTGGTTGACCGACTGGGCATCCTCCAATTTTATGACGTTTTTTCTGTTGACAGAAAAAGCTAAACCGGAGATTGCTGCTCAGAAGATCACGAATCTACTCAATGCCAACGCCAAACTGGAAGCAGGAACGTCGATGAGTTATAGCCTGCAACCACTGGCCGATGTTCACCTTTTTTCGGAAACTATTGTCGATAGTGCCCGAAATTCGAACGTAGAGGCCATGAATCAGGGTGTATTTTTGTACATCAAAATCTTCGCTATTGTGGCCCTGTTTGTGTTGCTCATTGCCTGCATTAACTACATGAACCTGGCCACAGCGCGGGCCTCCAATCGGTCGAAAGAAATTGGTGTTCGCAAAGCCAATGGAGCGTTTCAGGGCCAGCTTATCCACCAGTTTCTGACCGAATCGCTGGTCGTAACCACGCTTTCTTTCCTGCTGGCCCTCCTGCTGGTGAACATACTGCTCCCGGTCTTCAACGAGTTCACCCATAAAGAACTCTCACTTGGTATCCACAGCGATTACCGAATCTGGCTTTCTACGCTACTCGCCCTTGTCGTTACCAGCTTACTATCAGGTAGTTATCCCGCTTTTCTGTTGTCGGGATTCAGTCCACTGTTGTTGTTGAAAAACCTGAAGCGACATAGCAAAGGAGATTTGTCGTTTCGGCGCGGGCTGGTTGTTTTTCAGTTTACCATTTCGGTCGTGATGATCGTAGCTACCGTCGTGCTTTTTCAGCAGGTTCAGTTTGCCAACAGCAAAAATCTCGGTTTCAACAAAGAGTTGTTGCTAATTGTCGACATCAACAGTGGTAAAATACGGGCGGGTGCCGAAACAATTAAAACCGAATTCAGCCGAATATCAACGGTCAAAAATGTGGCGGTAACGTCGAGAGTGCCGGGTGAATGGAAAACGATTCCAACGGTCAAAATCAGGCCCGAAGGAAACACGGACGAATCCAGGGTTGCCTATTTGATTGGGGCCGACGAAAATTTTGCCAAAACCTTTGAGATTAACCTGTTGGATGGTCGGAATTTTGGCGGAATGAGCGATTCTACGGCTGTTCTCCTCAACGAAACTGCAGCTAAACAACTGGGGATAACCAAGGCCGCAGCGCAACGGATCGAAATACCAGCCAGGGCGATGGGCGGAAGCTACCGGCCACTCAATGAGACAAACCAGCCATTCAAAGCAAGGGTCATTGGCATTGTGGCCGATTTTCATTTTCAATCGCTGCGCGAAAAAATTGCCCCGATGGTGCTGGCTTACCAGAAAAACCCGGTGCATAGCATCGATTATTTTACGGCACGAATCGAAGGCAACGATATACCGGCAACATTGGCCAAAATGAACGCTGTCCTCACCAAAATTGACCCATCGCACCTGCTCGAATATCATTTCCTGGATGAGCAACTGGCCCGTTTCTATGCCGAAGATCAACGCCGTGAAACGATGCTGATCTGGGTAGCACTGGCCACCATTTTCATTGCCTGCCTGGGGCTTTTTGGCCTCGCAACCTATGCCGCCGAGCAGCGATCTAAAGAAATTGGCGTTCGCAAAGTGTTGGGAGCCAGTGTGGTTAGTGTAGTAGCCTTGCTCTCCAAAGATTTTCTGAAATTAGTACTGATTGCCATCGTGATTGGCTCACCTATTGCCTGGTTTGCCATGCACCGCTGGTTGCAGGAATTTGCCTATAAAATTGACCTTGCCTGGTGGATGTTCGCTTTGGCGGGCTTGCTGGCGGTGGGCATCGCCTTGCTGACAGTCTCGTTTCAGTCAATCAAGGCGGCTTTGATGAATCCGGTGAAATCACTTAGGTCAGAGTAAATGGCAAATGCGTATAACTTACACCAATAACTAACCAGTTGGCTAAGATGAAATATATGCTCCTGACCTTCCTTTTATTGATTTGCGCCTTGATATCACCCGGGCAGACTAAAGACTTGTCTGACCAGGTGGTGATCACCTCCGAAACGGGCAAAATCCGGGTAGCCGTCCAGGAGAACGGGGAACTACATCTGAACGTACCCCCTAAAGATGTCGTCAAATTTAAAGCCGCCGGGCGGGTTCGCTATAGAGATTTCGGTGCTAAAGGCGATGGCAAAACCGATGATATCGACGCAATTGCTGCGACCCATGCCTTTGCGAACCGGCACATCCTGTTGGTGAAAGCCGACGATGGAGCCACTTATTACATTGGCGGCAAAGAGCGCACCGCCTTCATCCAGACCGATACTGATTTTGGCAAAGCAGCTTTCATCATCGACGACACTGAAGTACAGAATCGAAATGCCGCTGTTTTTACCGTCAGTTCAGACCTCAAACCGTTTAAGCTGGAAACAATACGTTCTCTGAAAAGAAATGGGCAAAAAATCGACGCGGTTTTACCAGGTTCCTGTCTGATCACGGTCACGAATGCGAACGTAAAACAATACATCCGGTTTGGGCTTAATCAAAACAATGGTTCTTCGCAGACCGACATCTTTGTTGTTGACAAAAATGGCAATGTAGATATGAAAGCTCCCATCATCTGGGATTTTGATCAGATCACGGACATTAATGCGCGGCCCATCGACGAGAAACCACTGAAAATCAGCGGGGGGCGTTTCACGACGATTGCCAACAAAGCCGAATCAAAATACACGTATTACAACCGAAACATAGCCATCAGACGGTCTAATGTGTTGCTTGACGGACTGCAACATTTCATTAAGGGCGAAGAAGACCACGGTGCCCCCTATGGAGGCTTCATCAACATCGGTGACTGTGCGTATGTAACGGTAAAAAACACCATTCTGACCGGACACCGAACCTATAGCACGATTGGCGCGGCAGGCAAGCCGGTCACGATGGGTACGTATGACCTTTCGGCTAATCGTGCGCTAAACGTGTCCTTCGTGAATTGTAGTCAAACCAACAACATCAACGACAATACGTACTGGGGAATTCTGGGTTCTAATTTCTGTAAAAATCTACTTTTTGATCAGTGTACCCTTTCCCGTTTCGATGCCCATCAGGGCGTTGCCAATGCCACCATCCGCAACTCGACACTCGGACACATGGGAATCAATGCGATTGGCAGCGGCCTCTTATTGGTAGAGAATTCGACAATTCGGGGCAGGAGTCTTGTCAACCTGCGCTCCGATTATGGCAGTACATGGCAGGGAGAGCTAGTGATTCGCAACTGTGTTTTCGTGCCGGCGGATGGTAAACCAGTTAGTGCGGCCCTGATTAGCGGCTCTAATTCCGGGCAGCATGATTTCGGCTACACCTGCTACATGCCGGAACGAATCACCATTGAAAACCTCCGTATCGACGACTCCGCAACGGCGGACCGTCAACACCCGGAAAATTACCAGGGAGCCGCCATTTTTGCCAATTTCAATCCACAAATGACCGATACTTCGTATCAGGAAAAGTATCCTTATGTTCTAACGAAAGAGGTCGTGCTCAGAAATATTACGACTGCCAGCGGCAAAGCACTGAGAATCAGCGATAATCCATTCATGTTCCGTACGGTGAAGGTTAACAACGGTCAGTGACGTAGTTTAGCCATCCCACTGAACGAGCCATACAGCCGCATATACTCTTTTCGCAGCAGAATCAGCAGGGAGTAGAGCGTAATCTGAGCTACGTCGATGGTGAAATCGTTGCGAGCGGAGTAGTCTTTAAGCCGAATTTGATAAATTATAGGCAACAAAATGAGTAAACGGGCCGTTAAGAAGGAAAGTGCAAATAAACACTTTTTGTTTAACAACCTATTTAACAGTTCGTTATGAAATCAGTAAACACATTAGCAGCGGTAGCTCTGCTGGCTTTGTCGGTGATGAGTACCTCCTGCAAAGACGACGACAATAACACAACACCAGTGGACAACAACGACACCTTTGGAGCCACACTCAGCGGTGCCCAGGAAGTGCCGGCAGTGAGCACGACCGCAACCGGCAATTATTCAGCCAACTTCGACAAAACAACAAAAGTGCTGAACTACACCGTAACGTATCAGGGATTAACGCCAACGATGGGGCATATCCACTCTGTTACGGCAGCTACGGCTGAGGGCAACACAGGGGGAGTCAGTATACCGTTTGCAACAACCATAACCACACCGCTTGTGGGTCAGGCTACGTTGACACAGACACAGCAGGACGAAATGTATGCGAACCGGACGTATGCGAACCTGCATACGACTGCAAACCCGGGTGGTGAAATTCGGGGTAACATCAGGAAGACAGACTAAAAGGTAGATGATTTTCAGAATACGCAAAAAGACCGCAAGTGCGGTCTTTTTGCGTTCATGTGGATAAAGTCGGCGCCGATAGTGATTACTGTTTCACAACTTTAATCACCTTTGTTTCGCTGTCTGACGAAACCCGTAATAAATAAACTCCACCACTCAGATGACCTACGGGCAACGTTTGCCGGTACCGGTCTGTGGTCACCACCGCCCGCTGATTCGTAAGTATCCGTCCGGTCGCATCAGTGAGTGCGAAATTAACCGCCTGACTCTTCGCGCCCGTTACGTCTATCACCAACTCGCTGCCCATTACCGGGTTTGGTAATACGATAGCCTGCAAACCCGCCCTGTCTTCGGGTGAGGCTATGCGGGCCTGTCGCCCACACAAACCCGGCAGATCGAATACGAACGCGCTGGTTTGGCCGTTTTGCATGGCCGTAATAGGAATCGTTTTGGGGTCGGCCCGCAAACCGGCTTCCACTGTTCCCACATTGCTGGTGGCCGATGAACGGGCGATGCCCGGTGCCGAAAAGGTGATGGGGGAGCCGTTGCCCCCGCTGGTGTTGAAGGTGATGGCTCCCGTTTGGCAATTGTAAGTAGGAGCCAGCAGGTTAAAACCGGGAGGTGGTGGGGTGGCTGAACAGAAAGCCGCCAAATCGAAGACGATGGTGCTGGTCTGTCCGTTCTGCGTTCCAGTTATAGGAATCGTTTTGGGGTCGGCCCGCAAGCCCGCTTCCACCGTACCGCTATTGCTGGTGGGTGAGCCTCGCATGATACCAGGAGCCGAATAAATGATGGGTGAGCCATCGCCCCCACTGGTATTGAAGGTGATGGCCCCTGTCTGGCAATTGTAGGTGGGCTGCAACAGGGCGAAGCCACCCGGTGTTTCGGCTCGGAGTTTGACTAAGGCACTATTGGCAGTGTTAAAGACCAGGCTCCCATCGCCCGCCACGGCCAAAGCCGTCAGCGCACCAAAAGCGGGCGAGTTTGTAAACGTCCGCTGGTTGGCCACATTCAGGGTGTTTGGGTTCACCAGCAGGATTTGGGGTTGACCGCCCGTGGAGGTGCCCACCGCATAATAGTCCTGCCCCCCACTGGAGTAGCGGGCAATGGATGTCTGGGTTGGGGGGTTGGGATCGGTGCCCACCGCACGGGCGCGTTTGAAGCTGCCGTCGGCATTGAGTTCCACAAGAGCGGTGGCTAAAGAAGAACCCAGGGAACTGGGGCCCATGCCTACTCCTGCCAGCGCATAGCCGTTTCCATCGGCCGCCAGCATAGCATCGCTGACCGATTGCATGGCCGCAATCGAACCCGGCCCGGCATTAGTCGGCAGCCCATCGAGCAATTTTTGCCAGACCACATCGCCCTCGCCGTTGAGTTTGGCTACCCAACCTGATTGCGGAGCAGCCGGGTTGCCTGTTGTGTTGTAGAATCCCGCCAGCAGAAAACCGCCATCGGGGGTGTTGATGATGGTTCTGCCTCGGGTCAGGCTGCGGTCAGGTGTGGCGGGGTTAGGGGTGGGAAAGGCTATGGTTTTGGTCCAGACCGTCTGTGAATTGGCAGCGTATTTACGAACGAAGACAATGGATTTGGCACTCAGCTCGACACTGGTTACCAACAGCACAAATCCGCCATCGGGTGTCCCCACCATATCTTCGTAAAAGGTTTGGTTATTAAATGTTCGGGGTAGCTGTACAAAGTCATTGATCTGTGGATTGCCCGAAAGACTGCCATTTCCTCCTATATCCAGTTGTCCATACAAAAAAGTACCTGTTCCAAATTCACTCCCTATCAGACCTATGCCCCCCGTCGAGTTGGGCGCAATTGTAACTATGCTCCCTAAGGGAGCCACACTTAATCCGTTTCCGGCGGCCAGCCCGGTCAGTGGTGTAATGCCATTAAGTTGTCGTTTCCAAAGTTGACTTCCATCCGGTGTATATTTGGACACTTCCACGCCACTAAAAAAGGGGATAGGAGTACCCAAAGGGACGTTGACAGACGATACAATGTTACCATCTGTAGTAACAACTAACACTCTCCCATTCTTGATCCACTGCACATCAGGAATCGTTTGCGCCCCGGCCGTTGGTGGGGCTGCCATACCTGCCCACACCAGGCAGATACAAGCCCATTTTGTGGTGTACTGATACAGATTCTTCATGGCAAATTTGGGTTTTGTTGGTTACTGCTACCTACAGCAACAGACACTAAAGTCCCTATTGCGGTAGCTGTTAGCTCGAATAATTGATTACTGCTTCACCACTTTGACGGTCTGGCTTTGTTGCCCGCTTAGCGCACGCACCAGAAACAACCCGCCCGCCTGTTGGCCCAACTCGAAGGTGTGAGTTTCGAGCTCGCCCGCCCGCTCAATGGCCCTCTGCCCCAATACCCGGCCCCGCGTATCGACCAGTTCCAGCCACAGGGCCTGCCCTTCGGCTCCGCTCACCACTATCGACACTGCCGTTGCGATGGGGTTGCCCAATAACACCACCTGCAAACCCGCCCTGTCTTCAGGTGAGGCTATGCGGGCCTGTCGCCCACACAACCCCGGTAGGTCAAAAACAAACGTGCTAGTTTGGCCACTTTGCATGGCGGTAATGGGGATGGTTTTAGGGTCGGCCCGCAGGCCGGCTTCCACTGTTCCTACATTGCTGATGAGCGATGAACGGGCGATGCCCGGTGCCGAAAAGGTGATGGGGGAGCCGTTGCCCCCGCTGGTGTTGAAGGTGATGGCTCCCGTTTGGCAATTGTAAGTAGGAGCCAGCAGGTTAAAACCGGGAGGTGGTGGGGTGGACGAACAGAAAGCGGCCAAATCGAAGATGACGGTGCTGGTTTGGCCGCTCTGGGTTCCTGTGATAGGAATGGTTTTGGGGTCGGCCCGCAAACCGGCTTCCACCGTGCCGCTGTTGCTGGTGGCTGAGGAGCGGCTGATACCGGGGGCCGTGTAGGTGATGGGCGAACCATCGCTCCCACTGACGTTGAAGGTAATGGCCCCCGTGGAGCAGTTGTAGGTGGGTTGCAACAGGGCAAACGACGACGAGCGAGTGGTTAGCTTGACGAGGAAACGGTTGCTGGTCGTGAAGACCGGCGCACCATCTCCCGCTATGGCAAAAGCGGTCAATGCGCCGTAGGGGGGGGTATTGTTATAAACCCGCTGATTGGCTACGGTCAGGTCCGTCGGTCGCACCAGAATAATCTGCGGATTGCCCGCTGAAGTCGTGCCAACCGCGAAAAAAGCCCCGCCATCGGCCACGTACCGGGCAATGAACGACTGAGGTACTGATTCGGTACTGATGGAACGGGCATTTTTGAAGCTGCCGTCAGCCTTCAGTTCCAGAATCGACGTGGTTGCCACCTGCCCACCCGGTGAACCCGGTGCAAGACCGACACCGACTAATGCGTACCCCTCAACACCACTGGCATCGGTGTTTGGAATTGCATCGTTGACCGACTGCATGGCAGCAATCGAGTTGGGAACGGCACCGTTGGCGTTTGTGGTGAGCGGCAAGGAATTGAGCAGTTTTTGCCAGACCACATCGCCCTGATCGTTCAGTTTGGCCACCCAGCCCACTTGTGGATTGTCCAATTGCCCCGTTGTGTTGTAAAAACCGGCCAGCAGATAGCCTCCGTCTGGGGTCTGAATTACGGTTTTCGCCCGGGTCAGGCTGCGGTCGGGCGTAGCCGGGTTGGGTGTCGGATACGCCAGCGATTTTGTCCAGACCGTGTTTAGCTGGGGGTCGTATTTACGGACAAACACGGTCGTCTTCCCCGCCGGATCAATGCTGGTGACCAACAGCAAAAATCCACCGTCGAAGGTACCGATTAACTTTTCCAAATTGGCAGATCGACCTTGCGTACTAATTTGCTGGACAAAATCGCTACTGGAAAATGGTTTTCTATCGGTCTCCCTGGTACCGCTGGCATCCACTTTCACGATGAATCCAGAACCTATATAAGCCGTTGCGCCCCCTGCTGTCGCGCCCAATAAATTGGGGGAAATAGAAAATGGAACAAAAAACGGGCGTTCAGGGCCACCCACTGTCTGCCCCCCAAAGCCCACGGACGCAATCTGAGTACCTGCGAGGGAATAGACCCTGGGCAAAGAAAAACCAATTGAGCTTCCGTTTCGAGCATCCATATAGAAACCTAAGCTCGTTGTAACAATCGCCCCGTCGGATTTGCGAATAGCTAACCCCTCGTTGGCCGTCGCGCTCCATTGTACGTCGGTAAGCGTTTGCGCCCCGGCGAATTGGGGAACGGCCATACCTACCCACAGCAGGCAAAAGCAACCCCACTTTGTGGTGAACTGATACAATTTTTTCATGGTCAAACGTGTTTACATGTGGTTTTGTTAGTTGCCTGAATTGGCGGGAAAGGGCCATCTAACCCTTGTAATCCGGGACTAAGTTATCGACTTGACCAATAGAACAAGGGCCGCGTGATTAATTGTCCCCAGAGTGAAAGGAATTGTCCCCAGAGTGAAAGGAATGCAGTCGTTTACCCCTTCCCCGCGAACTCTGTGGGTGATTTCTGGTAAAACTCCCTGAACGCAGTAGCGAAATAGGCGGGTGTTTTGAAGCCGACCAGGTAGGCCGTTTGTGAGGCCGAGTGGCCTGCCCGCAACAGGTCGGCGGCTTTGCGAAGGCGATAATGGCGGATCAGATCGGTGGGGGCCAGACTAAGTACGCTGTGGGTTTTTCGGTAAAGGGTTTTGCGACTCATGGACAGTTGGTCGGCCAGCCAGTCCACGTCCAGGGTGGGATTATTCAGGTGGTTTTCGAGTAGCGAATAAACCTGTTGCAGAAACGCATCGTCTACTGTGGCGAGGGGCGGGGGCAGGTCGGGTTGGGCGAATTGCTGCCGGTAATGGGCACGCAGTTTTTGCTGATGTGCCAGCCGATTCTGTACCCGAAGGTGCAGTTCGTCCAGGTGAAACGGCTTCGAGAGGTAATCGTCGGCTCCTACCTGCAAACCATCCAGTTGGCTCTGATGCGCAGCTTTTGCTGTGAGCAGAATAAGCGGAATATGGCTGGTGTCGGGATGGTTTTTCAGGTTCCGGGTTAGTTCATAACCATCCATTCGGGGCATCATCACATCCGAAATAACCAGGTCGGGCAGTTCCGACTGAGCCAGTTGCCAGCCTTGTTCCCCATCGGCAGCGGGCAGCACACGGAAGGGACCGGTTAGTTCGCTCACCAGGAACCCGCGCAGTTCGTCGTTGTCTTCAACCACCAGAATCAGGGGTTTGTGTTCGTCGGTTTCAGAATCGTTAGCCGTAAAAATTGGACCCTGTTGGGACGGCGACGAAACCGTTGCGGGAACGCTGCCCGGCAAATTCACGAGAGGGGTATCCGAATGAGCCGACGCGGGTTGTACAGGTAGTGTGAGCACAAATGTGGTGCCTTTTTGGGGCTGGCTCTCTACCAACAGCGTCCCTCCCAGCAGGCCAACCAGTTCCTGCACCAGCGACAGGCCAATGCCGGTGCCTTCGTAGGAACGGGTGTGTGAGGTGTCGGCCGCATCGGCGGACCGCTGATAGAACCGGTCGAAAATATGGGGCAGGTTGCCGGGCGAGATACCAATGCCGGTGTCGGCCACCCGAATCTGCACGGCCGACACCGCGTCCCCTGACAAAACAGGCGTGAGCGTCACCCATACCTCCCCCCCGGCTTCAGTAAATTTCAGCGCATTCGACAGGAGGTTAGTCAGGATTTTCTCCCATTTGTCGGCATCGAAAGCGTATTCCTGCGCCAGCGGAGTTGCTTCAAACAACAGGGCAACGCCTTTCTGGTTGGCCTGTTCGCGAACAAAATCAACCCGTTGGCGAACAAAATCAACCACTTCGCCCCGCATCAGCGAAACCGCCATCTGGTTGGCCTCCAGTTTCGAGAGGTCGAGTAACTGGTTGATAAGTCGGAGCAACTGGTGAGCATTGCGCTGAACGAGCGACAGCGTTTGCCGGGTGGGGGCATCAAACTGAGGTTGTTGCAGGAGTTTCTCGACCGGCGACAGAATCAGCGTAAGGGGCGTACGGAATTCGTGGGTGATGTTGGTGAAAAAACGAGTTTTCAGTTCGTCCACCGCTTTCAACTGCTCGGCTTCGCGCCGGTTAAAAGCGAGGGCTTGCTGCTGCCTGATTCGGTTGGTGTAAAACCGAACCAGACCCCAGATGGCCGAGCTCACCAACAAGACGTAAAGGAAGTAGGCCCAGCCTGTTTGCCACCACGGTGGCTTGATTGTCAATTGAATAGAGGTTTTCCGCGTTGACCAGATACCATCGTTGTTGGCGGCTTTCACCCGGAACGTGTAGTGACCGGGCGAGAGGTCGGTGTAGTTGGCCATGTGGCGATTGCCGTTTTGTACCCATTTTTTGTCGATGCCCACAAGCTGATAGGCATACTGGTTCTGGTCTGGTTGGGCATAGGCAAGGGCGGCAAATCCAAACGATACAAAGTTCTCGTCGTGGTTGAGAGTGATCACACTGTCGGTCAGCGGTCGCGACTCATCCATCACGCTGAGTTCAGTAATATAGACCGGGAAAGGCCGGGTATCATCGCGAATTTGGTCCGGATCAAAGTAAACTACCCCGTTCAGGCTCCCGAAATAAAGCTGATTCTTATGTCGAAAAACTGAATTGCGCAGAAATCCGTTGTCGGGTAGGCCATTAATAGACTGGTAGTTGTGGCTTGTTTTGTTGCCTGGATTATACCGGCAGAGTCCTTTGTCAGTGCTTAACCAGAGATCCCCACTACTGTCGCTTGTGATACTCATAATGGTGTTACTGAGCAGCCCGTTTTGGGCGGTGATGGCCGAGAAAAGCCCCTTTTTCGGGTCGAAACGGTTCAGTCCACCCTCTTGCGTACCTACCCATATAACGCCCTTTTCGTCTTCATAAATAGTCAGAACATCGTTGCTATTCAGTCGGCCTTTGGCACCGGCTGTGTACCGAATCAGCTTTCCGGTTTGGGGATTAAACCGAACAAGGCCCTGTTTGCGGAACAGCACCCACACATCCCCCGTTCGACTCGCGAGAAGGCCATGCACATACTGATTTGGTAGTCCCTTCGGGTTATTTGGGCGGTATCGGTAGTAGCGATAGCGGTGGGTACTGGGGTCAAACGACGCAATTCCCCCGTCGCCCCCAATCCAGAGCATTCCCGTTGATGACTCATCTATGTACTCCGCCGGAATCGCCGACGGATAGCCTATGTACTGCTTCGACCCCCGATCATACCGGAATAAACCCGCTGAACTCCCGAGCCAAATTTCTCCATCACTCCGGGCAAAAAATGTCTTAACCGCAATTTTTTGTTTACCCTTGTCACCCAGCTTCTCGTGTGGAATGGTAACCAACCGGCGCATACCCGCTTCAGCCCGGTAAGTGGTGTAGGTGGTACTCATCCAGAGCTGATCGCTATGATCCATCAACAAAGCCACCACCCGATTTTCGGGCAGGTTTACGGTGCCGAGGTTGGGTTTTACCTGGAACGTCATGAACGGTTTCGTTGTGGCTACCTGACGATCAATACCGTTGTCGGTGCCAATCCAGAGTGTGCCAGCCCGGTCATGATAAATGGCCTGCACATTATTGCTGCTTATTCCCTTGGGGTTGAGGGGGTCAGGATGGTAGGTGAACACCCGGTTATGGGCCGGATCAACAGCGTGTAAGCCGTTTGTGGTGCCCACCCACAGGAACCCACGCCCGTCGCGGTGAAGGGCGTTCAGATACACAAATGGATTGAGTTGACTTCCGGGATTATAGGAAACCAGTTGCCAGGGCTTTTGCTTCAGATCGAGTCTGTAGAGGCTGTGTCCTGCTGTTGCTGTGCCCATCCATAACACCTGATTGGTATCTAAATAGAAGGCCATAAACGCGGGTTGAGGGCCGTTTATGCCCGGAACAGGAATGAGCGTATAGCGTCCGGTGGCGCGGTCGAACAAATACAATCCCTCGTAGGTGGCTACCCAAAAACGGTGTTGTGGGTCTTCAAACACCGTTTTTATGGTTGCTTTGGGTTGTGGCAACGGATAAAGTGTGAAACGATGCCGGTCAGGTTCATAGTGCGCCAACCCCCCCAGCGTACTGAGCCATAGGTGGTGCCGACTGTCTTCATAAACGGAGTGCTGGTAATTCCAGAGACCGGAACGGGCAGCCCGAATCGGGTGGGGGGTAACCCGTCCGGTTCGCTTATCGACTTCGTGCAGACCACCCCCTTCCGTAATAGACCATAAACGGTTGGCGTGGTCTTCGTAGAGACCGGAAATCTGGTTATTCTGAAAACTGTGAGTTGGGTTAGTCAGGTCAGGTTGAAAAACGGTAAAGGTGTGCCCGTCGAACTTGTTCAGGCCGTTGTTCGTGCCAAACCACATGAACCCTTCCCGATCCTGTAGTATGCAATTCACAAGGTTATTAGACAACCCGTTTTTAACCGACAAGTGTTCAAACTGATTGGTGATGGGCTGTGACATGCCTGTCCGGCTCGTGCTGCCTGGCAGACTTGCCTGCGAAAACCCCTGAGTATAACTAATTAAGAGAAGAGGAAGTAGACAAAGGCGTACCATGAATTGTGCAACAGATATATAGTGCAACTAAATATAGGACAATTAATAGTCAGTGAACCATGCTCTGGCTGTTTTCTGTGGGAACGGTATACTGATTTTAGTAGTGTGCTGCATGACATAATTACTATTTATCGTAGATTTGATTCAGTTCGTATCGCTTTTACATTTCGTTTACAATGTTTTACAGGGGTTTGACAACTGATTCCTACACCGGGTATAGTTTTGGGTCGTTATCAACTTAACACAGCGAAAAACATGAAACAGGGATTGCAACATTTACTCATTGCGGTCGGCACCCTTCTGACCACAGTTGCTTTCGGGCAAGGGTCGTTCAACAGTTGCTCGGCGGCTTTCGTGGGCGACAAAATGGTTGTGAATGAGTATAGCCCCAAAGGAACCTGCCAACTGATGACTACGGCCACCGGCGATTTATCGGTGCAAACGGTGGACCTGTCGCCCGAATCGACCAAAGCGTTAGACAAAATTGACTTTAAAGTAGCCATTCGCGACAAAGCCACCGGAACACTGATCATGTATTCGGTAGAAACGTTCCGGCAGGTGCCGGTGCAACAGGTGCTGGCCAAATGCAAAAAAGGCGACCATATCGTGCTGCTTACCCTGGATAACCGCTTTGCCCTGCCTCACAACGAAATCGTAATTCAATAAAGCCATGAAACATAGTCTGATTATTTCTATGCTGTTGCTTGGTTTGGTGAAACCAGCCACTGCGCAATTACAAGCCAATTTATACTGGAACCCCGTGACAGTTGACGACCGCCCGGTCGATTACAACGCATTTTCGATCAACACACGTGGGGTGCTGGCTCTGGTGGAGGGCGACCTCCGATCGGCCAACCACAAGCAGGTGCCGTTCCGGGTGTCGATCCGGCGAAACGGGAAAATTGTTCGGCAATGGCCTGCGGGCAATGCCAAAGAACATTACGCGCTGCAACTCAACACCATGATGCCCTTTGTGCGGTTTGGCGATGAGTTGGTGGTTGAGCCGATTGGGCATGATGGTCAGTGGCGTAAACAGATCATTCGTGTAGCAATTATGAACTGGATAAACTGGTTTACAAAAGACGGTTGCTAACTGGAAACTCAAAAAGTCGCTAATCCGGGGGTCGGATTAGCGGCTTTTTCATATTCTCAACAAAATGAAAATCTATCCCCTGTTGCTGTTCATTTGTATTACTTTCTGCCATGGGCAAACTCAAAAAAATAGACAAAAAACTAATGCAAATGAACCCAAATTAAGTACGAACGGACAACCAAAAATGATTCGGACACAAGGCATTGTGTCTGGTAATGTTGGTTGTGAGTTGCAGGATAAGGCAGGAAATATTTGGTTCCGTACATCTGGCGAAGGTGTTTATCGGTATGATGGGAAATCCTTTACTAATTTCACCACAAAAGATGGATTGAGTAGTAACGATGTGCGTAAAATTATTGAAGACAGAGCAGGAACCATTTTATTGGCTACCAATAGCAGCATTTGTAAATATAACCCCTCGGCTTTACTCAGGCCGGGTTCAAAATTATTTTCCCCTTATACAGAGACTGCTGATTTGAACAAGCTATCCATAACAAGTCTTTTAGAAGACAAGGAGGGAAATCTTTGGTTTGGCACCATAAATAATGGTGTGTATCGGTACGATGGGAGATCCTTTACTAATTTTCTCAATAATGATGACTATCCATTTAATCTTGGCAATCACAATCAGCTTATTTTAAGTATTTTACAGGATAAAAACGGATATATATGGTTCTGTTCCTGGAATGGTGGAGGGGTATGGCGATACGATCCTTTGGCTTCATTAAAGACAGGGTCAAAACCGTTTAAAAACTATCTTCCGTCTGCCGACTATTATCGGCAGAATGAAGACGGTCGGTCAAAAGCCGGACAATCTTTTGCCACGTACTTGCCGAAATTTGTCAACACTCAACCGCAGGAAACTATTCCCGATGACATGATTTTTTCTGTCTCTGAAGATAAAGTTGGAAACCTGTGGTTTGCCACCCGACGACATGGAGCCTGCCGGTATGACGGGAAAACGTTTACCAGTTTCAGAGAGAATGAAGGCTTTACCAGTCGGGGGATTTATGCTATTGTCGAAGATAAAAAAGGCATCATCTGGCTTGCCACCGAGGATACCGGTGTGTGGCGATATGACCCTGAGGCTGCGCTTAAGACAGGGACAAAACAGTTTAAAAACTTTACGACGAAAGACGGCCTGGTTAATAACTCAGTTTTTAGTATTTTGGAAGATAGAAAGGGTAATCTGTGGTTCGGCACAAGGGGCTTTGGCTTGAGTCGTTTCGATGGAAAAACATTCACAACTTTTTCAGAGTAAATGTAGTATGGACAGATCGAATGCTACCGGACTGGCGAACCAGTTCCTGACAACGACAAACCCGGCTCGTAAGTCTCCCTTTGGGCGGTCGATTTCGGCGGCTATGGGAGTCTGTGCATTAGGGCTGGTGCTGCTGTTGTTTGTGCAGTGGATCAGTTCGCCGACCCAAACTGACGATGCGCGGAGGGCCGAAAAAATCAATCTGGCCCTTCGCCGAACGGCGCACCACCTGCTTCGGGCGGCTGGCGATTCAACGACACGGATTCCAGCGGTGCAACAGCCCGACCCCCGCACCTTCCGCCTTCAGTTGGCCCGCTCGTTCGATTACGATAGATTGCCCCGTCTGCTGAGTCAATCGTTGGCTGTTCACCGCATTGCGGGTGCCT
Source organism: Cytophagales bacterium (assembly GCA_031411995.1). Taxonomy (GTDB): domain Bacteria; phylum Bacteroidota; class Bacteroidia; order Cytophagales; family Spirosomataceae; genus Rudanella. The sequence goes on along the minus strand of JANOCD010000102.1, from coordinate 52,395 downwards.
ACGATGTGGCCGTGCTGGATTGTGCCACCAACGAGTTGCAGTTGGGTTATAACGTGGCCGACCTGCTGGGTATAGACGCTGACAAAGACCCTGTAGCCTGCGGTGGTCGCTCCATGACGGCTGGTTGCTATGTGTTGCAAGTCACGTTTGACACGCCGATCCCGGTTTCCAAACCCAAACCCTACTGGCCATTTCTGGCCCTCGGCGGGCTGCTGACAGGGTTTTTGGTGTTGGTATGGCGACGAGAAACGAAAACCTCTCACCCACCGGAAGCCCCGATTGTTCCCGAAATTCAGGCCCAACCCGATTCCGTCCCGGAAGACACCAACCGGCTCCGTTTCGGGCGTTCGGGGTTGGATGTGAGCAACCAGATCCTCACAGTTGGTGAGGAGACCCACAACCTGACGTACCGCGAAACCAAATTGTTGCGGGTGCTGGTGAGCCACGCCAACGAGGTGATGGAGCGCGACCGGATTCTGAACTTAGTGTGGGGAGATGAGGGCGTTACGGTTGGTCGGAGTGTCGATGTGTTCGTGTCAAGGCTCCGGAAACTGCTGCAAAACGACCCGCTCATTAAAATCGTTGCGGTGCATGGCGTTGGCTACCGAATGGAGGTGCAAACTGATTAAAAATACCGGCTCAGGGTTCGCAAAATACCCGCCTGATCTTGGGGAAGCGCGTCTATTTTTCGCCAAAGGTCGTGCTGGGCATCGTCGGACAAATACCAGCCGAGTGGCAGCGGAACCCCCGTTTGGCGGTCAAGCGAAATCTGGTAAAACTGGGTTCGGGGGGCGTAGTTCCGCAAGGTGTTTCGGGTCAGGCTGGCCACATAGGCCGATTTCCGTTCGTTGGCATTCATTGAGGCTTCAATGGGCATACTGATGTCGATGAACGTATCGGACACCCGAACGGCATCGTCGAGCATCGAATTTTGCAGGTAGAGCACCACCGGCACCACCTGAAACGGCGCGTTGGGTCGCCGGTTTAGCTGCTCAATAACGGGTGCAATACTGGCCAGTACCGACATGGCCGTTTCCAGGCCCGTGTTATCCCAATACCCTCCATCCACCACATGCCCGAAAGCCCGCCCGTTGGGGCGTGTAAGTAAGCCCCCACCCGTGAGCCAGGGAAACCGGGCCGTGACCGAAGCCGCTGTTTTAATGGGCATGTCGCGCCGGGTAATGTCATAAATATCAATGACATCGTGAAAAAACTCCTTGTCGATGCGGAGGTTACTGAGAATGGCTTTTTGCCCGCTTTCGGTGAGGACACTGTTTAAAAACAGGCTTGGTGTGTGGAGCGGATCGGCCTGAAACAGAGTCAGAAAAGGCCGCTCAAGGGTGTTGCGGTGCAGGCGTTGCCGATACGACAAACTCCAGGCATCTTCGAGCCAGTTGCTGCGGTTCAATTGCTGCACCGCAAACGGCACCATCCGCTGCAGGGTTTCGTGGAAAAATAACGGGCCAAGCAGGGGCGATAAAAAATCATCTCCGAACCCCTGCCGAAATCCGCTAATGCCGGGTGGTGTTTCTGCTGAAAACCGAACAGGCGACGCGAGCGAAGCCCTTTTTCGATCGGCCCGGATATCGTATTGCAGCGCGGCATAGAGTGCAGTTCCGGCCCCTCCGCCCGACACGCCACTGATGGCGAACGTCTGGTTTCGAAAGGCCGGAAAAATGGAATCGAGTTTGTGGAGTACGCCTGCTGTCCAGTTCAGACTCCGAATGCCGCCCCCTTCGGTAGCTACAATAAACACGGGCATGGTGTCGGTAGGCCACGATTGCCGCACGCCCGACCACTGCTCGAAATGACTGACCACACCGGGGCGGGCATCCACGATTTTGCTGGGACTGCTGTCGGAAAACCGGAGCAGAGTATGGTCGTTGAAAAAGCTGCAAAACACGATCCAGAGCAATGTTAGCAACAACACGGGCCGGGTGGGGCTGTTCCAATACGACAGCAGCGACACGAACGGAGTGAACCAGACGAAACCCGTCAGGATAACCCCCAACGGTCCCAGTTTCCGGTAGATCATCCAGTCGGCAGGTACAAAAATAAAGAAAAGCCAGAGCAGCCAATTGCCAATCAGGAAGGCATAAATCAGGCGGGTGGTGGCATTCGAGGTGATCCAGACGGTGTGCCAGTGTCGTCGGTCAGGAAAATACAGGTGCGGGTCGAACCGGATGGCCGGAAACAATTTTCGGAGAACAAGCCGGTGGAACATAAACCACAGCCCCATGCCAACCCCCAACAGCAAGAACCAGAACACATAGAACGGGTTGGTGTTTTCGGCATTCAGGCAGGCTAACGCCAGCAACACGGGCGGCATAATGCCTAACAGCCTGGGTATCCGCTGAATATAGACCGCCAGCCGTTCGCGTTCCCGTTCCGACTCCTGTTGTGGGAATCGCCGGAATGAATCAAGCAATTTCGGGCCGCGCACGTCGGCCAGGGTGAGCAGGATTCGGCCACAAAACCAGATACTAAGCCCCCACAAAACGGTGTAGAGCGAGGCCACCCGAAAAGGCCGGTTTGTGAAAACAGTAGGGTCGCTGGCGTTCAGCGACCGGAAAATATCATCGACCTGTGGGCCACCCGTCAGAATGAGATATGCCACCACAAGCATCAGCACATGCATGAGCACATGCCGAAGCACCGCCCACGAATAGATCAGGAAGTACTGAATACTGAGGACGATATGTTGAGCGCGACGGAACATGTCAATAACGCCTTCCTTTCCAGACTACACCCGTTGGTAGCCAGTAATAAATGAAAGCCAGCAAGCCGAAAATAGTTTGATACGGTTCATACAGCAATGTACTGACCCAAAGGTGTGTTTGCCGTAACTGGTGTAACGCGCTCCACAAAAGAAGTGTTTGCCCAAGCACTTTGGCGGCATATAAACCGAGTGCAAGGCCCGGCATCCAGAATGCCAGCACCAGCAATAGCGGTCCCAGTAAATACTGAATCAGGGTGGTAAGCAGCAGGGGCAAGGGCAGGTCAAACACCCCGCGCATCCAGCGTTTGCGTTGTTGCAGGTAAGCCCCCACAGTGGGCGGGGGCAGCATCCCTACCAGCGTGTCGGGGTCGAGCTGATGCCCAAAGCCATAACCCTTTTTCACAATGGCCTGGAAAATGGTGTAGTCTTCAACCACGCTAAGGGGCTGGTTTTCAAAGCCTCCCACCTGCTCATAAGCCTCCCTGCGAATGGCCATGTTGTTGCCCACCCCCGTGAGCGGAATGCCCAGATCGGCAGCAAAGGCGATAAGTTTGAACACCAGCACACACTCTACCGCCTGCACCCGCGCCCAAACCGACTCACCCAAAATAGTCGTGCATCCACTAACCACACCTATTATTTTGCCCGTTTTTTTGGGCTGGAACTGGCTAATCATGGCCCTCAGCCAGGTGGGTGATACCCGTGCATCGGCATCAGTGGTGAACAGGAACGTGCCGGTGGCGTGTTGAGCCAGTTGGGCCAGTACATTAGCTTTACCGTTCAGGTTGGGCAGCGATTCGGTAATCGTAAAGAGTCGGTAGGTTGGCTTATCCTGAATAAAAGCATCGACAACGTTGGCGGTCCGGTCGGTGGAGTGGTCATTGCCAACCAGAATCTGGAGTCGGGTAGTTGGGTAATCGAGTTGGTCGATGGCCCGCAGGCAATCGAAAATCATGTGTTCTTCGTTGCGAGCTGCAATCAGAATCGAAACCGTGGGCAGGTCGGTGGGGTCGAACTCAGACATATGCCGACAAAACAGCGAGTTTCGGGTGCTGAGGCAATGCCCGGAACTCGTAGCCCCGCATGGCATAATACCGAAGCAACCGGGGGAGCGCGTACCGCATATTCGGAAACGCTTTAATACTGTCGTGGAACACCACAATGGACCCCGGCTCGGTGTATTGCAATGTTTTCCGTAGGCATCCTTCCGGGGCCAGCGATTGATCGAAATCGCCCGACAGCACATCCCACATCACCACCGAATAGTTGGCCAAAACATCGGCCGCCTGACTTTTTTTGATGCGGCCATAGGGCGGCCGAAACAGGGCCGTTTCGATGCCCAACTGTTGCTGGCACAGGTCGATGTTAGCCAGATAGTCGGCATCGTCGGTTTTCCAGCCGTTCAGGTGGTTAAACGTATGATTACCAAGCAAATGCCCCGCTTCGATGACTTGATAATACACATCGCGATGCTTGCGGACATTGTCGCCAATGCAAAAAAACGTGGCCTGAGCCGCAAACTTATCCAACTGTTCCAGCACAAACTCCGTCACATCAGGAATTGGCCCATCGTCGAAAGTCAGATAGATTACCGGCTCCGAGTCGTCCATGCGCCACAGAAATTCGGGATAAACCGAGCGAAGCAGAAAGTTGGATTTGTGTAGAAACATCAGTTTAAATTCCTCCCTTTCCACACAAACCCCTTTTTTTGTGCAGCAAGGCCGAAAAAGAGGACATAAAATGGATAAACGAGTTGGGTAATGGGTATCCACCGGACGGCCCGATTTTTTTGTAAAAATCGAAGTACGGCGCGTAAAAATAGAAACTCCGGTACGGTTTTCAAGCCAATAATCAGCAGCACCATCGGCAGAGAAATCACTCCGGCTATACAGCCTATTACGGAAAAAACCGGGGCCATGTTGCTTACGAACACAAAAACCGCCAATGCCGAGGGGTGCCAGCTATCATAGGCCCGCCATTTGCTCGCCCAGCGTTTGCGTTGGTTATAAAACGCCCGCCAACTGCCATGTGGAGCCGTCTCGACAATAGCCTCCCGATTTTTCAGAAATTTTACATCGTCTGGATACCGTTTGGCAATCTTGTGCATCAGCAACTCATCATCGCCCGATGCCACATGGTCGATACCCGCAAATCCGTTAACTTCTTCAAAACCCCGTTTTTCATAACAAAGGTTGGCCCCGTTGCACATTGTCGGCATACCCAATGCCAATGTTGCCGCCCCCGACCCAATCAAACTGGCAAATTCAACAGTTTGGAGTTGGGCAAAAAGGGTTCGCCAGGATGACATCTCCGAGGTAAATGTCACCGGCCCGGTCATCATTTTGGGTTGATGTTCGGCATAGAACGTGGCGAAACTCAGTATCCAGTCAGGCCCCACGCGACAGTCGCCGTCGGTGGTCAGGATCAGGTCGCCTTGTGCCATCTTGATGCTTTGGGCAATGGCCCGTTTTTTTGGTGCTCCCGTGCGTTCATCAGAAAGGGGGAGCAGGGTCAGCGTATAGGGCAATCCGTCAGCCAGTTGACGCACCACCGCCACTGTGTCATCCGTCGAGGAATCATCGGCCACGATCACCTCGAAATGGGGATAGGTTTGCCGGGCTAAATCCTGCAACAAAAAAGGCAGGTTTTCGGCCTCATTCCGAACGGGAATAATGACGGAGAAAGGTATGGTGGAGTGTACAACGGAACGGGCTGGCGGGGTGTACCGCCAACCCCACCACAACGCCAGCGTCATGACTGCATATAATATGCTTATAATCAAGAGGGTAGCTGTCATGCCGGGCGGGTGCCGGTCAGGCGTAGATGCCACACACTCACAAGGCCTACCAAAACGGGAGCCAGAATATTGACCACCCAAAGTGTGAGCGTTGAGGCTACCAAAATGGGCGCGGGCAGGTTGTAGGGTCCGAAAACCCAGAGGGCTGCGGCTTCCCGAACGCCCAGATCACTGAGCCAGTTGAAAGCGGGTGTGATTGTTTTCACGAGGAAAACCAACCCGACCCCGGCCAGCAAATCAGGCGTGGGCAGCGACAGGCCATATACGTGCAGCACAATTAGAAACTGGACCGAAAACGTCAGATAGCGGAGCGTGGCGGCTCCAAAAGCGGCTCCCATTTCGGCCCCGGTATAGTGTCCGGCCACCGCCCAGTAATGCGCAAACCGATTGGCAAAAACCCACCGCCCCGACCAGTCTACCAACGACCGCCGAAACAGGGCCAGTACCACACCCAGCCCGGTGAGCACCCACAGGCCAACAGCTAAACCCCGTGCCGCCATGCTGTCGCGGGTTGGCACCTGCATGAGGTGGACTGTCCAGGCAACGGCACCCATCACAATGGCAATGTAGAACTGCATCCCGCCCGACACCAGCGCGGCCCCCACGGAGTCGGCCCGTCGTTTGGTTTGCAGCGAAAGCACCCGCCCGACCGTGTCGCCGATGCCGGTTGGAATGGCCATGCCCAACGCCAACCCGGCCAGCACGCCCCGGTAGGCATCGCGAAACGAAACTCGCTCCACCCGATTAACCAGCACCTGCCATTTGAGAGCCTCAAACCCCCAGTTGACGGGCGTGAGCAACACCAGCAACAACCCCCACCAAACGGGGTTTTGGGTGCGCTGCAACGCCTGCCCGATCACCGCAAAATCGAACGGTTGGCGGGTGGTGGCATAGGCAACGTAGGCCAGGAGGCTGACTAAAACGCCCATTTTGGCCCAAAACGCGCTATTTTTTTTCTGTAGAAGTATCAAAGCAATAACGAAAGCGTTACCTTGCACACATGGCTTTACCAACTGCAACCGTTCCCGAAAAAATTATCCTCGGCGTTGATCCCGGCACTCAGGTCGCGGGCTACGGCATTATTGCGGTGCAGAAAGGAGTCATGCGTATGTTGCAGTACGGCGTGGTTCAGTTGAGCAAATATACGACCTACCAACTGAAGCTACAGAAATTGCATGAGACCATGATCCGGCTCATCGACGAATATCACCCCGATGAAATGGCGATTGAAGACCCGTTTTTTGGTAAGAACATTCAGTCCATGCTCAAGCTGGGCCGGGCGCAGGGGGTGGTGATGGCGGCTGCTTTATCGCGCAACATCCCGATAGTGGAATATGCCCCCCGCCGTGTGAAACAGTCGGTTACGGGCAATGGCAATGCCTCCAAAGAGCAGGTCAGCATGATGGTGGCCCACCTGCTGAAAGCCGAACTCGACCCCCAGTTTTTCGATGCCACCGACGCATTGGGCATCGCCATATGCCATCATTTCCACGAGGGTGCTATGCCCGCCGTCTCCTCAAAAAAGACCAAAAAAGGGGCCTGGGGTGCCTTCGCCAGCGAACACAGCGACCGGATTTTATAGCAACAAGGCCATGAAACCTTGCTCTTCCTATGCTTACCGAACAGGAAATTGATTTTTTAGATACCTACGGATATCTAAATCTGGGTCAATTGTTGACCCCGTCACAAGTGGACCAGGTCAATGATCGGCTTGCGGAGTTGATGCAATCCGAAGGCGACAGGGCAGGAGCCGAATTAGCAGAATCAAAATATATTCGCCACCCCAAAGAAGAGGGGGCCGACCGCCTGGCCGATCTGGTCAATAAAGGGCCGGTTTTCGATGTTTTCTACACGCATTCCCGCGTGTTGGCCGGTATTGAGGCTGTTTTAGGGCAGCACTACAAATTATCGTCGCTCAATTATCGGGCGGCAAAACCCGGTAAAGGACACCAAAAACTTCATGTCGATTGGAAAAATGCGGCTGTCGATAACACCTACAAAGTCTGCAATAGTATCTGGCTTTTAGATGACTTTACGGAGCAAAATGGCTCCACCCGTATTGTCCCTAAAACGCATAAACTAAGCACCCTGCCCGACGACGCGATGGCAGACCCCAACGACAAACATCCTGATGAAATTCGGATTATTGCCCCCGCCGGTTCGGTGTTTATTTTCAACTCGCACGTTTGGCATGGCGGAACCACCAACCAAACAGCCCATGAGCGACGCAGTATTCACAGCTATTTTTGCACACGAGACCAACCCCAGCAAATTGACCAAAAGAAGTATATAACCGAGGAAACGATGCAGCGTATCGGTGAAGTCAGCATGCATATTTTGGCTGTGTAGTTTTCGTATCTTAGCCAACGAAATGACAACCGGCGATCCCCATGAAAAACGACCCTATCGACCTGAACGACTACCACAAGCGGCAGAGCGCACGCTTGGCCAAGGAAATCTCCGAGCAGCCCTCGATGTCGTCCGAAGCGTTCATTAAACAGGTGAAGCGACTGGCTTCCCGGAGCCGACGACAGCCGATGAGCGTTGGGAAATAGCGCAATATCTTCGCCCCATTGAAGCGGCCTGTTTAGCAACTTGGGCTGATACCTATCATGCCTGGCTTGATGCGGATGAGTTTACGACCCGTTGGCAACAGGGTGGCTCAATTGAAGGGGGAGAACATCAGGTATTTGCCCAAAACGGCTTGATTTACAAGCGAAACAACTTGTTTTACCACAGCAGTTGGCTGGAATATTTTCACCGTTTAGTACTTCACAACTGGCTTTTCAGGGAAACACGGTTTCTACCGCCGAAAAGCCGACAATTATTACAGCTCAACCCTCGGCATACTGGTTGAAGACCTCCACGACGAAAACGTACTGGTAAGTCCCAAGGGAAGCCTGCTCATTTTCGACCCGGTCATTTATTTGGCCAAGCCCGAAATGGGGTTGGTGAGCCGCTTGTTCTTCGGTTTCTTTATTTTTACTGTTTTGAATTTTTATATAGAGGAGGCTTGCTGTTAAAATAAGTAACACTGTCATCAATTTTTAATCCTAAAAATTTGATTTTACAGGTTCCAATTGGTTCATAAATAATTTTATTTTTTAGAATAGTTTTTGACCATTTTTGCCAACAATGAAAATCATCACGATTAAGTTGAACTTTATTGTAATTCATATTTTTCCAGTACCCTAACCCCTCAAAATCTATTTTCCTATCTACTGAATCTGGCTTGATAGCAACATTATATTCTCTCCCTCTTTCAATAGAGGGATAGACAAACCCGTCGCAATCAGGACTGTCAAAAATATGTGTGATTAGTATCGTAGATCTATAATTATATTCTTCTCCATGTACTACTTTTTTAGTGAATTCCCCTTTTATAAATTCATTAATAATTTTCCAATTTTCTTTGCCTTTATTTGTCCAATTAAATTTTATTTTTATTCTTTTTGCTAAATCTTCGGAGTCTTCGATAGCAATCATAGCTAATTTTAACTGTTGTCCTGGTTTAACTTTGTACTTGATTAGTGCAAATTGTTCATCTTTTTCACTTCTAATTTCATGAATTGGAGTTAAAGCATCGAAAGAAGTATAAAGCATTGGTTGACCGACATCATTTAGTCGACCTAAATTCTTTATATATTTAGGCTTTGGATACCAAATATCATCAAATGTTGTAAAGACATCTTCATAATTCTGATACTGAAATGTTTTACTCCTAGCTCGATAGAGTGGCGTTTTATCAGATACGTAAAATGTTTGAACTAAGTTTTCTGATATTATACTATATAATAACTGCATTAAATCTGATTGATTAATAGTCCTTAAATTAGTTTCCCGAAAAATTTTTATATTATTTTTTAAAACTTGTGTATCAATTTCATCAAAGGCTTTATAAGAACCTTCTAGCATTTGTATGCTTTCTAGAAGGTTTTCACGATTTACAAAATTTGGTTTGGCTTGATCGGAACGTTCATCTTTAGAATTCTCTTTTGCTTTTTTATTAGTCAATCTACTAAATAAGGAAGCCATTGTAGAAGTATTTAAGAGTTTGAAGAAAAAAATGAGTATTGAAACCTGCAAGGTAGACCCACATTCACATTTCCAGTGCATATAACCTGTTCTTATTTTCCGTTTCTTTCAGTAACAAACGAGCCTGAAAGGAAGAAGAAAAGTCAGCCAGTTTATAGATTGTCCTGTAGCTTTGGGGTCTCTATTCCAAACAAAACTATGGCCGACTACAAACGCCCGCTTCGGCGGCCCGGTGACCTTTAGCACAAAGATACCTTATTCAGAGCCTTCACCATCAACAACACGGCCAAGAATATATAGCAAAACAAGTGGGGGTGAGCCAGTCAACTATCTGCCGCGAACTGGCTAAATACAACCGTCAACATCCTCACCAAGTCTATCAAGCCCAACCCGCCCAACAACGAGCCAGTGAGTCTCTTAAACGAACACCCTATAAATTCAAAGGGGAGCTTTTTGACACCGTCTTGGGCCGCATACGGAATCGGCTATCGCCCGAACAAGTGTGCGGAGAACTCGAACTGAAAACCGCGCGACCTAACCTACATCATGAAACAATTTATCGCTATATCTATCGGCATAAGCAGTGTCCGGCAGCACAAACTGTTGAACATGAAGAGCTTACGCAATACCTTCGTATTCGTCACCGCAAGAAATATAAAGACCGAAGCAAGCCTGCCAAACGCGAATTAATCCTCAATCGGGTCAGTATCGACCTACGCCCCGCCATCGTTAATACCAATACGGAGGTAGGCCACTGGGAAGCCGATACGGTCATTGGCAAAGGCCATGATGGGGTGCTGTTGACCTTGGTTGAGCGATGCACGAAGTACGTGTTGATTACTAAATTACCCTCTAAACACGCCCGTGCTTTAGCCCAGGCTGCGGTCAAGGCCCTGCGTAAATGTGGCCTTCCGATCAAGACCGTTACCTTTGATAATGGCCTGGAGTTTGCCTGTCATGAGTACATCGCTCAACAACTTGGGGCTGCTACTTATTTTGCCCATCCGTACCACTCCTGGGAGCGTGGCCTCAATGAGAACACCAATGCGGGGCGGCCCGTGCCGATTGATCGGTCAGTACATTCCCAAGTCATGCCCGATTAGTATTATCCGCCACACCGACGTATCTTGGATTCAAGATCAACTCAACCACCGACCCCGCAAAAGTTTAGGCTATTTAACCCCGGCTCAAGTTGTTAAGAATGAACTTTATGCACTGGAAATGTGAATCCGCGACTATCTGCTTTTTCGGACCACTCTTATTCGTTTCATTAGCGCATTAAAAGGCGGAATCCCCTTTACCACACCGAAACACCCATTCTTAAGGCTCAATAGGACAAAGTTTCGTAGATAAAACTCTGACGAGAAATGAAGGAAATAAAATTTGGCTAAATTCGGATTCCAAGTTGATCGCTAACTTAGCTTGAAAAATGCTATGCTGGTACGTATCCATGAAATTGTTGATGATCGACTCTGCTACGAGCGCGTCCGTGAACTGCGTTGGGCCGAAGGGGTAAAGTGTCCCCATTGTGGTTCATTTGCCTACCGGCGGCACGGACACCACAATAGCTCAGAACACCGTCTACGCTACCAGTGCAAAGCCTGTGAACGCTACTACGATGACCTGACGAATACCATTTTTGAGGGACACCATCAACCACTAAAGGTCTGGATACTATGTCTTTATCTAATGAGTCTAAACCTGTCCAATGCCCAGATTGCTCATGAATTGGGCCTGTCTGAAAGTGATGTACATGCGATGAGTTCTTTATTGCGGGCGGGAATCTATGAAAAACGCCCCTTGGTGCGCTTGAGTGGCGAAGTGGAAGCCGATGAGTTGTACGTGATTGCGGGCCACAAAGGGCAACCTGCTGAGGTAAAAAAAAGAAACGAAAGCCCCGTCGGCGACGCTTGAAGGGCAAGCGGGGCCGGGGGACTGCCGCTGAGGATAAACCGCCCATCCTGGGCCTGATCGCTCGTGGGGGACTCGTGCGGATTTGGATGCTGGAGAATGTGCAACGGAAAACCATCGAGCCAATCATTCGACAGACGGTAAGCGAGGACAGCATTTTGTACACCGACGAATATAATATATACGATTGGTCATCAGGCTTTTATCAACACAAAACGGTCAATCATAGTCAAGGTGAGTACGCCCGTGATGAGGATGGGGACGGCCATTTTGAAGTGCATGTGAACACGATGGAGTGCTTTTGGAGTTTGTTGCGCCCTTGGCTACGAGTTCACCGGGGCATTTCTCAAACGTACTTACCCTACTATTTAGGCTTCTTTGAGTGCCTATATAATCTGAGAAAGCGCGGCCAGTTGGCCTTATCTGGCTTGTTAACGCTATTGATAGCAACTTGAAACCCGAATTAAGCCAAAAACAATTTCAATCTGATACAAACCACTCTAAATCAATATATTGCGTTTTAATCTACATGCCTTCTTATATGTACCCTATTCTGTATTAAATAGTGACTTTTTTTTACCGCATGAATGGCATTTCCAGCACACTTAAACCTCTTTTACTTTAATGGAAATTACCCAAAAAAACCGGCTCACTTATTTCTCTGGAAAATTTTCGCGGCTCACTACCGGGCTATTGGCTTCTCTGTTTTTCTGCCTGCTCGGCCTTGGCTCGTTGCAGTTGCAAGCCCAGAATAACATGGGCGTAGGTACGCCAAGCCCCGATCCCTCCGCCGTCTTAGACGTTTCCGGCACAGACAAGGGAATGCTGGTGCCGCGTATGCTTGCCTCGGAGCGCACAGGCATTGGCTCTCCGGCTACGGGCCTGATTGTGTATCAGACCGATGCCCCAGCTGGTTTCTATTACAATGCAGGTACGCCCGGTACACCGAGTTGGATAAAACTCAATGGCGGAGTGGTGGCCATCGCCGATGGCGGCACCGGCGCAAACACTGCAGCCGGGGCCAGAACCAATCTGGGTTTGGGAACCTTGTCCACGCTGAATGCCGTATCGAGCACCGAAATCACCGACGGCACCATCGTCAATGCCGACATCAGCAATACGGCGGCCATTGCTGGGTCTAAAATTTCGGGCGACATCACGGGCAATGCCGCCAACGTGACAGGAACCGTTGCTATTGCCAAAGGTGGCACGGGCCAAACCACCGCTGGGGCTGCGTTGAATGCGCTGTTGCCCACCCAGACATCCAACAGTGGCAAGGTATTACAAACCGATGGGTCAAATGCAAGTTGGGTTACGACAAGCTCCTTGCCTACCCAGACAGGTAATGCAGGTAAGTTTTTGACTACCGATGGTACCAATGCCTCCTGGAAGGCTGCTGGGGCTACTCTTTTAGTGGTAGATGCCAGCACGGCTAGCTCATTTGCACTGACTGATGTGAATGTCAGAACCTATATTTTATCCTGTAATGGAAGGGATTTATCGACTGCTACACTAACTATTACAATACCCAACGCGAGTAATTACCCTGCTGGAACATCGTTAGTTATAGCGCTTATTGGCCATTCTGATATTGGTGCTACAGTTACTTTTAGGACTCCGAGCAACAACCTTTTTTATCAATATAATAATAATGGTACAAGTTCAGGGGCAGGACTCAACCAATATGCTGAATATATCACAGATGGTGTCAATAAATGGTACCGAATCAGGTAGTCAAGCGGGTACATACAACGTAAAAACCCAAAAACACCATGAAATTTCTCAGGATTGTTTTCCTCTTGCTCCTGCCGACCATGTTGCACGCCCAGGTAGTTACCCTCAACGGGGTAGCGGCCAAAATCAGTTCGGGCCTGCCAGTCAGGGTGAATGGCGATGTCAATAACCGCGCCGGCAGCATACTCCAAACCGATGGCACGCTCACTATAGCAGGCAGCTTCACCAATGCTGGTACGGCCAACGGATCGGGGACGCTCTCGTACACGGGTACGCTAACGCACACGGGCATCGTGGCTCCCGGCAGCAGCCCCGCCATTGGCAAACTGACGGTAACAGGCAACTATCCCAACGGCACAGGTGCGTTGAACATCGACCTCGGCGGGGCCACCACCCCCGGCACCAACTATGACCAGTTGGCCGTCAGCGGCACCGCAACGCTCAGTGGTGCGCTGAATGTGAGTTTGGTGAATAGTTTCAGCATCACGCCGGGGCAGAGCTTCACCATCCTGACGGCCAGCAGTGTATCGGGCACGTTTACCACCACCAATCTGCCCACGGGCCTAACGGTGCAATACAACCCTACCAATGTTGTTCTGACAACCTGTACAGGGCTTTCTGTTTCACCTGGTAACGTGAACATTACCTGGACAGGTTTGGCGGGTACGGATTGGAACACGGCCTGTAACTGGTCGCCAGCCTGGGTGCCCGACTTGACCAATGCTCTCGCCATCATTCCCAACACAACCAATAAACCGGTTATTACGGGGACCGTACAGGATGTAAAAGCCATTGACATTCAGACAAATGCGTTGCTGACGGTTAGCGGCACGGGGGTGCTGAACGTGCGCGGTGATGGCGGAATCAACAAAGGCATCTGGCTCAACAAAGGAGCCTTGACAAATGCCAGTGGTGGGAGAATCAACATTCAATCGAGCAGCAACACCGCCGTGGATGCCTATATCTATTTGACCACCGATGCCACAACCGGGGCAACCTTTACTAACAGCGGCACGGTAACGATCAACAGCACCGACGAGGCTATTGGGGTTGGTAATGTGGTTGCGACTTTTCCGGCACAGGTTACCAACACGGCAACTGGCATCATCAACATTGTCAATGGCATTGGGGTCGAGGTCAATGCGTCAACCGATGTGTTGAATTTCGTAAACGCCGGAACCATCAATTACAATGGGACGGCGTTGGCCCTCAAATTTTTAGGCACCACTACCTTTACCAATACCGGAACGGTCAATATCAATTCGGGAGCGGGTATCGAAAACCCATTGGGGTCAACCATCGCCAATAATGCCTGTGGTAAAATCCTGATGGCTTCGGGGACCTACACCAACGGCGGCACCACCAACAACACGGGCTTGATTCAGATGCCCAATGCCTATGATTTTGCCAATATCGGCACCTTCACCAACAACGGGGTGCTGAAAGCCAATTCGGTGGTGGGGGTTGCCAATAACAAACTGGTAATCACGAATGCCTGCCCCATGTTCACGGTAGGTGGAACCAATAGTTATACCGTCAGTGGTGTGTTTACGAGTTCGGCGGCCACCACCTCGGCAGGAACATACACGACCACCGGCAATAAATTTACCGCCAACAACACGATCCCGACGGGTACGCAAACGCTTTACGCGCAGGTATCCAACGGAACCTGCACGTTTACCATCCCTTTTGATTTTAATAATATCAAACCAACCTCGGTTTCGGTGAACGCCACCAGCATTTGTGCGGGCAACAGCGTTACCCTAACGGGCGCGTGTTCCACTGGCACCCTCACCTGGTACACCTCCGCTACGGCCAGTACGAGCATCGGGACAGGCACGAGTTTGGCGCAATCGCCCTCAGTCACGACC
This sequence comes from Cytophagales bacterium, assembly GCA_031411995.1. Taxonomy (GTDB): domain Bacteria; phylum Bacteroidota; class Bacteroidia; order Cytophagales; family Spirosomataceae; genus Rudanella. Next base: position 37,328 of record JANOCD010000102.1, on the reverse strand, counting down.
ACCTACTATGCCGCCTGCGAAACGGCCAACTGTGCCAGCGGCCGGGTAGCCACGGGCGAGGTTACGGTGTTCCCCATTCCAACGGCTCCCACAGCGGCCAACGTCAGCATTTGCACGGGAACCATGGCTTCGCTAACGGCTTCGTGCGGGGGTGGCGGCTCAGTGAAGTGGTATGATGCCGCCACGGGCGGCACGTTTTTGAGTGCCTCGAACCCCTACACGACCTCGGCCCTGACCACCCAAACCGATTTCTACGCATCCTGCGAAACAAGCGTGGTGGTTTGCACAAGCCCAACCCGCACCAAGGTGACGGTGAGCATCAACCCGCTTCCGGTGGCAACCCTGACCAGTTCGGTGTCCGGTACGCTCACTTGCGCCAACCCCAGCCTGACCCTAACCGCTACGGGCGGAACCAGCTATGTCTTTAGTGGCCTTAGTGTGGTTAGTTCGAATGGTACAGCAGGAACAGCCACGGTCAACGCCAGCGGGGTTTATTCCGTAACAGTCATCAACACGGCCACGGGCTGTTCCAGCGTGACTTCCACCACCGTCAGTAGCAACACCAACACCCCCACGGTGAGCATTGCCCCTGTCAGCGGCACGCTCACCTGCACCATAACGAGCCTAACCCTAACCGCATCGGCAACAGGAGCCACCTATGCCTGGACAGGAGGCACCACCGGGGCCACGTTGGCTGTGAGCACATCGGGCACGTATTCGGTCACGGCCACTGCCGCCAACGGCTGTACCGCCGTCAGCAACAGCGCACTAATCAGTCAGAACATCGCCCCCCCCACGCCGGGTCTGGTGGCCAGCGGCACCGTTACCTGTGCCGTTCCCGCCATCACTCTAACGGCGAGCGGGGCCGGCCTTCCGGGCGGCAACACCTACGTCTTTTCTGGCCCTGGCATTGTGAGCAGCTCGGGTGCTTTAGCCACGATCAATTTAGGCGGGGTTTATTCGGTAACGGCGACCAATACGGCCAACGGCTGCACGGCTTCTACCACCGTCACGGTCTTTAGCAATTTTACGGCGCAGGCCCCCACCGTAAGCCTAAATACCAGTATATCAACCATTTGCGAGGGTAGCAGCGTTCGGGTGGTGGCCACGGTGGGCGGTGCCATCACGGGTTATCAGTGGTACAGAAATGGTCAGATTGTTTCGGGGCAGACATCTGCCACGCTCAATCTGGGCAGTGTGCAAACAAATCAGGCGGGGAGTTATGTGCTGGTGGTGTCGAGTGGTTGCGGGAGTTTAACCTCCTCAGCCTTTGTGCTGACGGTGAACCCCTTGCCCACGGTTTCGCTGCTGGTGCCAAACAACGCCAGTGTTTCCGGGGCCACCATCACGCTGCCTTTGCCCCTGACCAATGTCAACTTCCAGGTGCTGGGGGGGGGATCCTTCGAGCGAGTCATTATCTTGGATCGGGTGAACGGCTTTGAAATCCGGCAGGTGGAAACCAACGCCAACGGGATTTTCCCCATCAACCGGAATGGGCCGTTCCGCCTGACGGTGACGGATGGGAACGGGTGTAGACGAACGGTGGAGGGGGCGGTTGTGGTACAACCCTGATACGTTTTTAGAAATCGTTTGCGGGCGGTTTGTGCATCAACTTTAGTCTCGATACACAAACCGCCCGCAAACGTTTATGCGGCACGCACGTTTTCACCAGTTTACCTCACGATCAGGAGCAAATTTTCCTTATTTTAGCCGATTATTCCGTAACGAATGCGGCTACTTTACCTCCTCTTCTTACTGCCTTTTATACTCGTTGCCCAGCCTAATGGCCCCACCGCCAAAGGCTGGCAGGAACTGACCATTTCCGATGGTCTGTCGCAAGGGATGATCTATGACCTCAAGCAAGATGCAAAAGGGTTCGTCTGGGTGGCTACTAAAGATGGCCTCAACCGCTACGATGGTCATAATTTCAAGGTCTTTACGCATGACCCTTACAATCCGTTTACCCTCTCCGAAAACGTTTGCACCTCCCTGCTTATCGACCGGCAGCACCGGATCTGGATCGGCACACAAAACAAAGGACTCAACCTGCTCGACCCCCAAACCGGACGTTTTTATCACCTTACGATTAGTGCCGATGCCCGGGATAATTCAAGCAGTTATGCCATTACCAAATTGGTCGAAGACCCGGACGGCAATATCTGGATCAGTACGGAGAATGACCGATTAGTTAAGGTCAGTTTGCCGGCATTCCTCCGCAGGGGATTCCCCGATCAGTCCGATTTTACGAGACAGGTTACGCTGACACCCGTTGTTGTGCGGGAAAATGACGAAAAAACGTTCCCCTCGACCATAGGATTTGCGGGGCAACAACAGCTATTAGCCGTGACCTGGAAGGGATTCTACACCCTCAATTGGCAGCAGCCCACCCGTGTCAAAAACTGGCCCCTATTTGACCCAAACGAGGTTCATCATCTGATGGGAGCCTATACCGATTCGGTACAGAACTATTGTTTTGTCCTTGTTCGGAACAGGCTCTTCAGTTGGCATCAGGGAAAGGTTCGTTCTGCTTATCTGAAAACGGATGGCTCTATTCGGGTTCATGTGCAAGCCCTTGATCCACAACGCATTGTAATTGCAACAACCGATCACCTTTGGATCATGTCGCCCGAAGATCTTTTCCGGCAGGATAGCCTGACGGGCCGGAATGCCTATGTCGCGCTCCCGCCCGACCTGTTCGGCGTGTCGAGTCTGTTGGAAGATCGCACCGGAAATATCTGGATTGGAACCATGGGTTACGGACTCCGAAAGTACAACCCGCAGGTTCGGCTGTTCCATTCGTATCTGCCCAATCGGTCGTTGATGCACCTGGCCATTAACCAACAGGGGCGCACGTTCGTGCGGATGTACGACGGCTTCGCCGAATTAGACCGACAACAGCAACTTGTTCCGTTAACTCCGCCCGGTACCGCCGTGGAAAACCGACCGGAATGGTTTGTACTGCCCGACCGGCAGGGCTTTTTCTGGACGTTTAACACCCGGCGGGGAGTCACTTCGGAGAACGCCCTCCACGAGTTGCTCAAATTCTCGGCTGACTGGAAACTACTCCGACGCTATACGCTGCCACCGGGCTGTCGGTTAGGGGTAGCTGGCAATCAGGCACTGGAAGACAAGGACGGTTCGATCTGGATTGGTGCCATCAACGGTAAACTCCTGCGGTTTGATCCGAAAACCGAACAGTTTAGGGTTATTGATTACAGTTCGGTTTTTCCCCAAATTGGCGCACCGATCCAGGTATTCGCCCTGCTTCCCGAACCGGACAACACGCTCTGGATTGGTACGCAGCAAGGGCTGGTACGGATACGGTCTTTTTACGACAAACCCACGTTCACGCTGTTCAGGAATCTCACACAGGACAAACAAAGCCTAAGCGAAGACTTTGTGTTAAGCCTGTGCCGCGACCCTAACCAACCCGACCGATACCTGTGGGTGGGAACCAAAGGCGGAGGTCTCGACCGGCTCGATAAGGAAACGGGGCAATTTACCCATTTCACCGAAGCACAGGGGCTGCCCAACAAAGTGGTGTATGGCCTGCTGGCCGACAACGGCGGAAACCTCTGGATGAGTACCAACCGGGGTATTGCCCAGTTTAACCCCAAAACCGGCAAGTTTCGCACCTTTACGAAAGCCGATGGTCTGCAGGACGACGAGTTCAACAACCAATCCTACGCAAAAGCACCAACGGGCGAACTCCTCTTTGGCGGGATTAACGGGCTAACGACTTTCCGGCCTTCAGAGATTGTCAACAGGAGCCAGAAACTGCCCAAAGTGGCTATTGTGGGCCTGAAAATCAACAACAAAGGCGTTGAGACAGGCGGGCCGGAAGGTGTTCTGACTGCGGGTATTGAATTTACCGACGGGCTGGATTTGCGCCACGATCAGAACCTGCTGACCCTTGAGTTTGGCGTGATGGATTTCACCAACCCCAACCGAAATCAGTTCCGCTATCGGCTGGAAGGGATCGACCGGGATTGGGTGGAGGCTGGCACCAACCGCTTTGCCAACTATGCCCAACTGCCTGATGGCCGCTATACGCTGACGGTGATGGGTTCAGTAGATGGCGAACATTGGAGTAAACCCCTTGACTTACAGATCCGGGTGCGACCGCCTTTTTACCGCACCTGGTGGGCCTATCTGTTCTACGTAGCCGTTTTGGGGCTGTTGGGCTGGCAGTTTTACCGATTTCAGACCCAACGGCTCTTGTTGCAGCAGCAGATTGCTTTTGAACACAAGGAAACGAATCGGTTAGCCGAGTTAGACGACTTGAAAACCCGGTTTTTCACCAATATCTCCCACGAGTTTCGCACCCCGCTGACCCTGATTCTGGGGCCACTGAACAACCGGAAACGCAAGGCATTGAACGAGCCGGAACTCGACATGATGGAACGAAACAGCAACCGGCTCATGATGCTCATCAACCAACTGCTCGACCTGAGCAAACTGGAAGCAGGCGAACTCCGTCCCGAACCCAAACCGGGTGACCTGGCCGCGTTTTTTCGCACGTTGGCCGCTTCCTTTGAGTCGCTGGCCGACAGCAGGGCCATTCGGTTTCGGTTTAGCCAGAATCAAGACCGTTACTGGGCAACCTTCGACCGGGATAAACTCGAAAAAATTACCACCAACCTGCTTTCCAATGCCTTTAAGTTCACGCCCGATGGCAACGAAGTCCGTATGGACGTGACCTATTTGTCGGACGACGATACCGGGGCGCGGGTCAGGCTGGTGCTGGCCGATACGGGCATCGGTATTGCCCCCGATCATCTGCCGCGCATCTTCGACCGCTTTTATCAGCGGCCTGCCGATGCATCGACAGACCGCGACGGGAAGAGCAACCGCTACTACGAAGGCACGGGCATTGGTCTGGCGTTGGTTCAGGAATTGGTCAAGATACTGAAGGGGACGGTTGCCGTTGAGAGTACGGAAGGACAAACGGACGGGTCGGGCGGAACCGTTTTCCGGGTAGAACTCCCGTTGTCGCCCGCAGCCGCACCGGCTGAACCGCAGACTCCGTGGGCCGTGTCCCGGTCGGTGGCTGCTCCTCGCGAACCGTCAATCCCCGCTTCTGTGTTGGTAGCCGCCAAGACCGACGAGACCGCCAACATCCTGCTCATCATCGACGATAATGCCGACATCCGGGCCTATGTGCGGAGTGTTTTTGAGACCGACTACCAGATTATCGAAGCTGTGGATGGCCAACAGGGGCTTGAAGTAGCCACCCAAGCCACGCCGAACCTCGTGATCTGCGACCTGATGATGCCCCGGCTCGATGGCTTTGGGTTTTGCCGCGCCCTGAAAACTGCCGAAGCCACGAGCCATATTCCGGTGGTAATGCTGACAGCCAAAGCCACCCTCGAAGACCGCATCGAAGGCTTCGGGCTGGGGGCCGACGACTACCTCACAAAGCCCTTCAACGCCGACGAGTTGCGGGTGCGGGTGCGGAACCTGCTCGACAAACAGGAACGGCTCCATCAGTATTTTGGCAAACAACCCGTTTCGGCATCAATTGTGTCGGTTACGGTAGACGCGACGCCGGTGCTTTCGCGTGAAGCCATTTTCCTGCAAAAAGCACGGCAGGTGGTTGAGGCACGCTATGCTGATAGTACCTTCGGGCCCGATCAACTAAGTCAGGCCATGAACCTGAGCCCCTCTCAACTACTCCGCAAGCTGAAAGCCCTGACCGGCCTGACAGCCGTTGAATTTTTGCGGCAGTACCGGTTGGAAAGGGCGGCTGTGTTGCTGGCTGGCCGTGCCGGAACGGTCTCCGAAATAGCTTATCAGGTTGGGTTCGAGAGTCTGTCGTATTTCACCCGCACGTTCCAGGAGCAATATAGCGTTCTTCCCTCCGAGTACACAATGTAGATAAATAGGCGTACTAAAAGCAGCAAAAGGCCCCTTTTTGGGCCTTTTTTTTGCCCATGCTGGAAATGAGCAAAAGAATGCTGGATTTGAATTAACCCCTGCATGGGGCAAAAAGTCAATTTTACCCAGCCAATAAAGTAGAAAAAGTGGAAAAGGAAAAGGACATGACGAAGTCTCTGTTCTTTCCTTTTCTCCAAAAAAAACTGCCCGAATGGCAATGGTTCAACTCCAACTCTTTCGACCCATGCAAAAACTTATTTACGGCTTTTTTCTATACTTTTTGTTGACAAGCTCGCCCGTCTGGGCAGCAACCCTTACGGTAACGAACGGCAACGATACAGGCGCAGGCTCCTTGCGGAACACGATAGCGGCTGCTAATTCGGGGGATGTTATTATCTTCTCTGTTCCAGTGACGACCGTCACATTGACCAGTGCCGAACTTCTTATTGATAAAAATCTCACCATCAATGGTGGAACAAACGGGGTAACTATTACCCGTTCAGGCGCAACCCAATTCCGCATTTTCAGTATCACTGGCGGGGTGACCGTTTCGATGAGCAAACTGACCATTACGAACGGAAACCATGCGTCGCAGGCTGGGGGCATTCAAAACAACGGCACGTTGACCATGACAGATTGCACGGTTAGTGGTAACACGTCACCCCAGGCGGGCGGTATTGAGAATGATGCGGTATTAACACTTACTAACTGTACGCTCAATAACAACACGTCAACTGGCGTTGGCGGGGCTTTGGTTAGCTACGGTACAACGAACACGTTGACAAACTGTACCATTGCCAACAATCAGTCGAGCGGTCACGGGGGAGGTTTCCACATCGCAGCCGGCGACTTAAGCTTAATCAACTGCACAGTGGCGGGTAATCAGTCAACGAGCGGTATTGGTGGCGGAATCTACGTGGGTGGAACCGCCCTCTTAAAAAACACAATTGTCTCCGGCAACTCTGCCCCAACCTCCTCCAACATTGGCGGGAATAACGTCAGTTCTTCCAGTTTTTATAATCTTGTTGGGAGCAACGGCTCAGGCGGATTGACCAATGGTTCAAATGGAAACATTGTCACCGGCGCCAGCGCCCAACTCGATGTACTGGCTAACAATGGGGGCTATACCCAAACAATGGCTTTACTGTCAACTAGCCCCGCATTGGATAAAGGAGACGATGCCAGCGTAACCACTGACCAGCGGGGGCAAACCCGTCCTTTCGACCTTCCGCTCATTTCCGCAGCGACCAGTGGCGACAACAGCGACATTGGTGCCTACGAGGTGCAGGTTACGTGTAACACCGTCACACTCAGCCCAACCTCATTGCCGAACGGAACAATTGGGGTAGGTTATACGAAAACAATTACGGCCAGTGGCGGAACGGCCCCATACGTATTCACCGTTATAGCCGGCAGTTTGCCCACTAGTTTAAGTTTAGCAAGCGATGGTACCTTAACCGGCATTCCTACTGCCACAGGCACATTCAATTTTACCGTAACAGCCACCTATACCACCTTCGGTATCAATTGCGTGGGTAGCCGGGCGTATACAATCATCATCAGCAATTGCCCTGCAGCGGTCACGTTCACCGTCAATAACTCAGGCGACGGATCGGACATCAACCCCGGCAACGGCATTTGCGCGGCATTAGGTAATGTGTGTACACTGCGAGCCGCCATAGAGGAAATCAATGCACTGGCAGCCTGCAACAATACAATCAATTTTAGTGTAACAGGCATCATTAACCTGTCGGCGGTCGGCAATTCCACCTATGGCCCGTCGGCCTTGCTGGTCGACCGAAAAATCATCATCAACGGGAACGGCATTACCCTTCAACCTGCTTCGGGCGTAACCCGCCTGCGGCAGTTTTACGTTAGCCCCTACGGCAACCTGACGCTCAACGACGTGACGCTGCAAAACGGTAAAGCAGTGGGCGGTAACGGCGGTATTGGCAGTACCAACGGGAACGGTCAGAACGCGGGTGGTGCAGCCGGTTTGGGAGGGGCTATCTTTAACGATGGTGACCTGTTCATCAATCGTTCGACACTAACGGGCAACCTGGCTCAGGGAGGCAATGGCGGCTCATCGACTGTATTTGTCAGTCCAGCCGGAGGGGCTGGCGGTGGCGGCATGGGTGGCGATGGCGGTGGTGGCGGAAGCGCAAACGGTGCCGATGGTGGCGCGCCCAATGGCGGACTCGGCGCAACAGCCAGTGGAGCGGGCGGCAATGGCGGCACAGGCGGTGGTGGCGGTGGCGGTAAAGGTACTGGCAATGGCGGCAAAGGCGGTTTTGGTGGCGGTGGTGGTGCCAGCGGCAGTGGTGGTTTTGGTGGAAATGGTGGTTTTGGTGGTGGTGGCGGTAGTGGTAGCAGTGCGGGTGGAGGCAATAACAGAGGTGGCTTTGGTGCCAACGATGGCGGTGGGAATACGGAAGGTGGAGCTGGAGCGGCCATGGGTGGTGCTCTTTTCAATAACTATCAGGGAAGCCTCACTATTACCAACAGTACCTTGGCGGGCAATACCGTAACGGGTGGCACAGGAGGCTATAACCAAACCAATGCTGGTGATGTCGCTTTTGCGTATGGCAGCGGCCTGTTTAATCGCAATGGTACGGTAACGGTCATTAACTCAACCATAAACGAATCCGTCTATAACCTCGGCACCAGCAATGACGACTATTCAGGTGGTCCTTCACGCACCGGTGGTACCCTAACCCTCTTGAATACCCTTATTTCGACCTGTAACAACAGCGGTGGCACCGTGGTTGGACCACTGGCCAATCGAAATTTGATCCAAAACAATACGGGTTGCGATACGCCTTATCTGACTGGTGATCCGAACCTGAGTGCGCTCCAAAACAACGGTGGCCTGACAAAGACCCTCATGCTGCTTCAACCCAGTATTGCCATTGATGCCGGTGACAACTCCGTCCTCAGTTCTCCCTACAGCTTAACCGCTGACCAAACCGGCAAACCACGTCAAGCTAACAGCACGGTCGACATTGGTGCATTTGAAAGTCAGTTAGTACTCAACCCGGCCACTTTACCCAATGCACAGGCAAGTGCAGCATACAGCCAAACCATTACGGCAACAGGCGGCACCAGCCCGTATACCTTCTCTGTAACGGGCGGAACGTTGCCTACAGGTCTTGTGCTTTCCTCTGGCGGTGTACTTTCCGGCACGCCTTCGCCCGCAGGAGGCCCTTTCGCCTTTGAGGTAACGGCTACCGATAACGGCGGCAAAAAAGGCGGTCGGCTGTATAATACCATTACCATTTGCGGCACGATTTCGGCAACCCCATCTTCGCTGACCGATGCAACGTTCGGCAATGGTTATACGCAAACACTGACGGGTACCGGCGGTACGGCTCCCTACTCCTTTTCAGTGACGGGCGGCAGTTTACCAGGCGGTATGGCCCTGGCATCACTCAGCACCATACAAGGCAGTCCTACCACAATAGGTACTTCCAACTTTACCCTCACTCTTACTGATGTAAATGGCTGCGTGGGTACGAAGGCGTATTCGGTAAACGTGAATACCAACCCCTGCACGACGTCGGCCATTACCGTCACCAGCACGGCCGACAGCGGCCCTGGCACCTTACGGGAGGCCATTACGGATATTTGTGGCGGAGGCACCATTACGATTCAGCCGGGTCTGGGGACCATTAACCTGAGTATAGCAGGCGATTTTAGCTTTGGTCCAACGGCACTCGCTATCAGCAATAAAGCAGTCACTATTAATGGTAATGGGGCTATCATTCAGCGCGATAACATCGTAAGTAATTTAAGAATCTTTTACATCAATGCTACGGGTAATCTTGTCTTGCAAAACATCACCTTAAAAAATGGCTTGGCCAAAGGTGGCAATGGCGGAACCATTGGCGGAGGTGGTGGTGGCGGTTTGGGAGGTGCTATTGTCAATCAAGGTAACTTAACTGTAGAAAACAGCACGTTGAGCAACAACCAGGCAATGGGCGGCAACGGTGGTGCGGGTGGTAGTAATAGTGGTGCAGGTGGTGGTGGCGGTTTTGGCGGCAACGGCGGCAACAACGGTGGTGGCGGTGGCGGCCGATCAGGTGCCGGAGCGAATGGCGGCACTGCAGGCGGTGCAGGTGGGCAACCCGCTGGTGGAGGAGGTACCAACGGAACCGCAGGCACCGGTGCTGGCGGTGGCAGCGGTGGTGCTGGTAACACAGGCGGAGGGGGCGGTGGCACCAGTGGCAGTGCCAGTGGCTCATCTGGCAACGGGGGTGCAGGCGGCTTCGGCGGTGGTGGTGGCGGTGCGGGTGGCAGTGGTTTTGGCCTTAGTATCGGCACCTCTGGCGCAGGCGGTTTTGGCGGTGGAGGTGGCGGTGGAGGGCACGCTAACTCCCGAAGCAATAGTGGCGCAGACGGCGGCTTTGCTGGTGGTGGCGGTGGTGGCGGTGCAAATAACACCGGCGCAGATGGCGGCTTTGCTGGCGGGCAGGGCGGAAATAATAGTGGGGCCGGGGGTGGCGGTGGCGGATTAGGTGGTGGAATATACAACCATTATGGCAGCGTCAGGCTCATCAACAGCACCCTTTCCGCCAATACGGCTCAGGGCGGTAATGGCGGCAATGGCACCACCACGGGCAGTGCAGGCGGTAGCGGTTACGGCGGTGGGATTTTCAATTACAATGGGGCTGTATCGGTTGTTGCCGTCACCATCAGCAACAACGCAGTCGTTGCTGGCACCAATGGCACCCCTACGCCCGCGACGCTTGCTGAGGCAGCGGGCGGTGGCATTTATAACCTCGGCGATGCAAGCCAAACGACCTTTTCCCTTATTAACTCGATCCTTGCCAATAGCAGCAGCGGAGCGACTGATTGCTCTTGTACTGCCCTGAACGGTGGTTCTAATGCAATTTCCGGTAATAATAGTTTAATTGAAAATAACAACGGCTGCAGTACACCTGCCCTGAGTGATGACCCGAATTTGGGCGCCTTGGCCGATAATGGCGGGCTTACCTTCACGCACGCCCTACAAACAGGCAGTCCTGCTATTGACGCGGGCGATAACACGCTCCTCAATGCACCATACAGTCTGACAACCGACCAACGAGGCCCAGGCTTCGTCCGTCAATACGACGGAACGGTGGATATAGGTGCATTCGAGTCACAAATCGTTAACAGTTTGCCTACGATCACCGGCTTTGCCGCCAGTCCTAACGTAGTTTGTGCTGGTACCCTAGCAACCTTCACGGCCACCGTCGGCAACGTGACGGGGGCGTATGATTTTACCCTGACCAACGACAGCGGCCCCCTGAGTGGCACAGCCAATACAGCCACCTTCAGTCAGACGCTCACCGTCAGCGGCTCCGGTTTACAAACCTACACGCTGACAGTGAGCGAGAACGGAGCTTCGACCACAGCTACCACATTGCTCACAGTAAACGTGTTACCCGCGGCTACCCTCACGTCCAGCCGGGATGCCGGACCACCATCCGGTACGCTCACCTGCGCCCAAACTAGCCTGACGCTCACGGCAACAGGTGGCACGAGTTACACCTTTGCCGGGCCAGGCATTGTGAGCCAAAGCACCAGCGGTTCGGCTAGTATCAATGCGTCGGGAACCTATTCGGTGACGGTAACGGATGCCAACGGCTGTTCGATGACGAACACGACCACCATTTCTCAGAACACAACGGCCCCACCAGCCAGTGTGTCTTCGGTTGTGAATGTATTGGATTGCAACACTACCGTCATCACCCTGAGGGCATCTGGGGGCGGCACCTACCTCTGGTCGAACGGGCAGACTACGGCTACTCGCAATGTAAACATAGCCAACACCTATTCGGTAACGGTGACGGGGGCCAATGGCTGCACCAATGTAGCTTCCAAAACCATTCCCAGTGACACCACACCACCAATCGTGAGCCTGGCCGCTACCGACGTTTGTGTGGGGCAGAGCGTTACGCTAACGACCGTCAGCGGGCTTATCAACTCCACCTATGTAACGCCGAGCGGAACCACAACGTTTACCACATTACAAACGGGTACGACAGTGAGTGGACTGGCTGCGGGTACGTATAGTTTTACGATCATAGGCAGAGCACAGTCGAATGGTTGTATAAATTCGGCCACGGCTACGGCCACGGTGAATGCGTTACCCACACCAACGCTCACAGCCGGGCCATCCAGCACCCTTACCTGCGCCACTACGAGCCTGACACTCACAGCTTCGGGCGGCACTTCCTACACGTTTGCCGGAACGGGTTTGGTCAGTTCCGATGGCATGGCAGGAACGGCGGTGGTCAACCAATCGGGTACGTATTCGGTTACGGCGATGAATGCCAGCGGCTGCACGAGTGTAACGAGCGTGAGCGTCAGCAGCGGCACAGCGACGGTTACTGTCACCCGGCCTTCGGTCAACACGGCCATTCTGAGCGCGGTCTTCAGCCAGACTTTCACGGCCACCGGGGGCGTGGCTCCGTACACGTTTTCCCTCGTCAGCGGCACCTTGCCCACCGGCCTCACGCTGGGGGCCGATGGGGTGTTGAGTGGTACGCCCAGTCAAACCGGCACGTTCACGGTTACGGTATGGTCTACTGATCAGAACAGTTGTTCGGGGGTGAGCAGTACGTATTCGCTGACAGTTCTCAGCGGCAACCCCACCCTCACGGGCTTTGCGGCTTCGGCCACCACCGTTTGTTCAGGCAATATTGTCACCTTTACGGCAACGGTCGGCAACGTAACGGGTAGTTATGCCTACACGCTGATCAGCACGGCTCAGGCAACCAACAACACTATCAGCAGTACCGCTTTCAGCGAGACGATTACGGTTTCCGGCTCGAACCCGCAAACCGTAACGTTGATTGCGAGTGATAACGGATTCAGCCAAACGGCTACGGTTAACCTTACCGTAAATCCACTACCTTCGGCGTTCTATACGAGCGGCCCCTCCTTTACCATCACACAGGGCAATACACTGACTATAACCGCCGTGAGTCCGGGCAATAGTTTCCGCTGGTCAACAGGAGCCACCACTGCCACCATCATCAATACCCCCACGGTCATCGGCAATGCCCTGTACTCCCTCACCTTGACAACACCCGCAGGGTGTACCCGCGTCGAAACGTTAACCAATTATTGGGTCATTGCGCCCGTCTGTTATTCCGTCGTGCATGTTACGGTAGAGGGTGGCGGCCTGCAAAATGGTTCGTCCTGGGCCAACGCCTACCCTGGCACCATGCTACAGACCGCCATCAACTCCGCTACGGCCTGTAGCGGGCAGGTCTGGATAGCCGCTGGTCTCTATAAACCCACCTCCTACACCGGGGCGGGAAGCCGCAATGCGGCCTTCCAGATGCAGAATAACGTAGCCATCTACGGTGGCTTTGCCGGAACGGAAACCACCCTGACCGGCCCCACCGGACGGACACTCACGATGCCTTCCGGCGGGGCATCGCAACCCTCCAGCACGACCTTCTCCGGCAACATCGACAATGACAACACCAATACCAACAATAGCTATCATGTGGTGGTGGGCAGTAGTCTGAACAGCACCGCCCGCCTAGACGGAGTGGTCATTACGGGTGGCAACGCCGACAATAATCTCAGTTTTGCCAATCTTGGAGGAGGAATTTTTCTGTATCAAAGTATCAGTCCCGTGCTGGCCAATTGCACCCTGGAAAGTAACACAGCGGTTTATGGGGGCGGTATTATGAATTACATCGGCAATCCGGTTCTGATCAATTGTGTCCTGCAAAACAATCGGGCCACCTCCGATGGCGGGGGAATGTCCAGCTATCTGGGGGTGGGCCTTATCCTGACCAATTGTGTGCTACAGAATAACTCGGCAGCCTCTGGTGGGGGACTACACAGCGACTCAGGAAGACCGGTATTGACCAACTGCACCCTGCAAAGCAATTCAGCTACAGCAGGGGGAACTATCGGAATAACGGGAACCAACTACTCGCTGACGCTGACCAACAGCATCGTGTGGAATAATGGCGTGAACTCCTTCTCAGTAGCCAGCGGCAGTCTGGTGGCCAGCTATAGTCTCTTTGACCCTTCTTCGATCACTGCTGCAGGCGTTATCAGCGGCCCCGGCAACCTCACAACTACGGTCTCGCCTTTCGCCAGCACCACTTCCGTGGCTCTGAACGCCTGTACCCCTGCTATCAACGCGGGCAACAACTCGGCAACAGGTCTGACGGGCATCGCGACCGATTTAGTGGGTAACATCCGCGTCTTTGGCGGCACGGTCGATATGGGGGCGGTGGAGTTTCAGGGTTCGCCGGGTTCGTTTACCACTACGCTTACCGCCGGGCCATCCAATACGCTGACCTGCTCCCAAACCAGCCTGACACTTACGGCAACAGGTGGAACGGCGTACACCTTTGCGGGGCCGGGACTGAGCCAGAGCGGGAACAGTGCGACGGCCGTAGTCAATCAGGCGGGGACGTACTCCGTCACAGCCATGAACGCTAGCGGCTGCATCAGCACTACCAGCACGACAATCAATAACAGTACAGCGATTCCTGCACTTTCACTAAGTACCCTCGAAGGTTTTGTCTGCGGAACCACCCTGCCCCTCACGGCAATCGCCGGCCTGAGTAGCTACACCTTCACCGGACCGGGTGGGCTGATTAGCGCGGGCACGGCCAACACCGCTACGGCCAACAATGTACCCGGTGGGCCCAATACGTTCACGGTTGTGGCCCAGGATGCCAACGGCTGCCGCAACACGGCCGTCGCTTCTATCACACTGAATCAATTTCCAACCGTTTTGCAGCCCATAGCGCAGACCGTTTGTGCCGGGTCTGTGGTTTCCTTTACCAGCTCGGCTACAGGTTATCCCACACCTACGGCACAGTGGCGAGTCAGCACCGATGGCGGCAACAGCTACCAGACTCTTTCAGGCGTTACGTCGCCCACGCTCACGTTTGTGGCCAGCCTAACCGACAACGGAAACCGCTATCGGGTCACCTACACCAATGGCTGCGGGACTGACGTTGGCTTTGGGCGTCTACTAACCGTAATCCAACCCGTCGGTCTGAGCACCAGCGGAATACTTTCCTGCACTCAGACGAGCCTTACCCTCACAGCCACGTCAGGCCAGACCAGTTATACCTTCGGCAACGGGGCCACGCAACAGGGCGGTTCGGCGGGGAACACAGCGGTAGTCAGCGCGTCGGGCCTGTATGGCGTAACGGCCTTATCGGGTGAGGGTTGTGTGAGCAGCGCGACCGTGTTGGTGCAGAGCGACGTGAATACACCCACTGTGAGCATCGCACCTATCTCGGCCACGCTCACTTGCGCTCTGCCCAGCCTGACACTCACGGCCACCTCTTCTGAAACCGCTCTGCGCTGGAGTACGGGGGCCACAAGCATGACGCTGCTGGTCAACGCGACGGGGACATACGCCGTTACAGCGACCGGTGCCAACGGCTGTACGGTGGTCAGCAACACGGTTGTAGTCGAAAGTAACACTGCTCTGACGGGCTTCGGGGTCACGACATCGGCATCGGTTTGCGCGGGCGCCGGAACGCCGACCGGGTCGGTTACGCTCACCGCCAACGGCTGCTCGGGCGGCACCGTCAACTGGCCAGGTGGCCTCATAGGAAATACCTACTCGACCAGCGTGAGCGGGACCTACACAGCCACCTGCACGGTGGGTACGTGTTCAACAACAGCGAGCGGTACGGCTACGGTCGGGGCTGCCGTCACAGCTACCCTCACGGCTACCCTCGGCGGCACGCTCACCTGCGCGGTCATAGCCGTCACCCTCACCGCTTCGGGGGGAGGGACGTATGCCTTCACCGGAACTGGGATCGTGGCATCATCGGGTAGCTCGGCTACGGTCAATCAGGCCAACACCTTCTCGGTTGTGGTTACGGGGGGTAATGGCTGCACGGCTCTGGCAATGACCACGGTACAGAGCGATACAGCCGCTCTCGGCAGTGCCAGCCTGTCGGCCAGTAATTCCAACACGCTCACCTGCGCCGTTACGAGCCTGACTCTAACGGCCTCTGCCACCGGAACGGGCCTGAGTTATGCCTTCAGCGGGCCGGGTACGCTCACGGGCAGTGGAGCCACCCGCACCATCAACACGCCCGGCACCTACACGGTAGCAGTTACAGGCAGCAACGGTTGCACAACTTCAGCCACCACCACCGTGAGCAGTAATACCACCGCGCCGACGCTGACCGTTACGCCCGGCAGTGGCACGCTCACGTGTTCAGTTACCAGTCTGACACTCACGGCTGCTGGCACAGGAACGAGCTACCGCTGGACGGATGGCACCACAGGGGCTACTCTGCCCCTCAGCGCGTCCGGCACTTACTCGGTCACAGCAACTGGAAGCAACGGCTGCACCAGTACCACTTCAGTTGTCATCAGCCAAAGTGCGGGCGCGCCCACACCGGGCATCGTCGCCAGTGGCTCGCTCTCCTGCGGCAACTCCACCGTGACACTGACCGGATCGGGCGGGAATAATTATGCCTTTAGCGGCACAGGAGCATCCACTCTTGGCATTGTCTCTCAAAGTGGTAATCAGGCCGTCGTCAATCAGGCCGGGCCGTATTCGCTTACCGTCACCAACACGGCCACGGGCTGTTTTAGCACCACCAGCATTACCGTCACGGGGAGTTTGACCGGGGCCACGTCCACGCCTGCCCTGCCTTCTTCGGCTTCTACGGTCTGCGAGAATGGTAGTGTGCGGGTGGCCGCTGTCGTGAGCGGAACCGTGACGGGCTATCAGTGGTATCGCAATGGCCAGTTGGTGAGCGGCCAAAGTTCGGCTACGCTCTCGCTGGCGGGGGCGCAGGCGGGTCAGGCAGGCAGCTATGTACTGGTTGTGACGAGCGGCTGCGGTTCGGCCACCTCTACGGCTTTTGTACTGACCGTGAACCCCTTACCCACAGTCTCGCTGCTGGTGCCCAACAACGCCACGGTTCAGGGAGCCACTATCACCCTTCCTGCTCCGTTGACGTGGGTCAACTTCCAGGTGCTGGGGGGCGTGTTGTTCGAGCGGTTGATTGTGATTGACCGGGTGAATGGCTTTGAAATCCGGCAGGTGGACAGCAACGGGACCGGGATTTTCCCCATCAACCGGAATGGGCCGTTCCGCCTGACGGTGACGGATGTCAATGGCTGCAAGCGAGCGGTGGAAGGAACGGTTGTGATGCAACCCTGACACGCCCGGCTAACAAACAGCAAGCGTGCTTAAACGACCGCAAAAAAAAGCTCCGAAATGGGGCTTTTTTTGTTCTGCGGGTCAAAATGTCCGAAATGAGGAAAAGAACGTCCAAAATGCGCTAACGCCGGGCTGGTGAACAGCACACCTTTGCAGGTGAAGAAGCGGACATATGTTTTCCAACTTTTCTCTTTTTTAACCATTTACCTCTTTCCATTCTAATACCAATGAAAACACTATTCTATTGCGTAGCCTCCATGCTACTGTTTGCAGGTTGCAGCGATCATTCCGCCACCCAACCCAACCGGATCTTCGGCCCCTCTGTCACGATGGGTAACGGCAGCGCAAAATCGTGGATCTCGCTCGACGCACAGGGAAACCCAACAGGTATCGGTTTCAACATGAGCAAAGGCTCCCTCGACAACCTGCCCGCTGCCATGCCCGGCACCGACTATATGCTCGCGCTGCCCGACGAAGCCACCACCAAAACGCCCTACCAGCACATTATGATTAACTGGAACCCAATGGGCCACGAACCCGATGGTATTTACAACGTGCCCCACTTCGATTTCCATTTCTACATCCAGCCGATGGCCGAAACAATGGCCATTCCGCCCTATATGCCCGCAACGGCAGCCAAATTCGATAACCTGCCCGTTGCCGGGTCTATTCACTCCGATTTTGCGAAAGGGCCGGGCGGGGTGCCAGGCATGGGAGCGCATTGGTCGGACCTAACCAGCCCGGAGTTTAAAGGAGCACCTTTTACGGAGACATTCGTTTTTGGCTCGTATGATGGCAAGGTGACGTTCTGGGAGCAGATGATTACGCTGGCCTGGCTCAAAGGTAACCCCACCCTTGACAAGGCCATTAAACAGCCCACCCGATTCGACAAGGCCAGTTATTACCCCACCCGGTATAAAGTCACGACCAACGCCGATGGTAGTCAGGACATAAGTATGGATGGCATGATCAAACGGTAAGTCTTCGCTCAATTCATTCCGATGAAACAACTGTTCTACGCTCCTGAACAACCGGCCAGCCCTTCGACAACCATCACTTGCACCAACAGCAGGCGGGCGCGATTGAGCGTCAGCGGCTTGTGTCGAGCCGTTCGGCGGGGCTGTATTTATTGCGGGTTAGCACGCCCGCTCAGAGTAAGACCGTGAAAGTGGTTCGTCAGTAAAGAGAGCGCGTCCTATACTCCTGAACCAGAAACGCCCGGCCAATTGGCCAGGCGTTTTTTATGGGTTCCCGAATCCGTATCCGCTGCTCCAGAAGACAACTGCCAAAATCTGTTACTCACGGCCCAGATGGGCAACGCAGGTCCAGCCAAAAGTGCCCTATGAAATCACGATTTTTTTTATAACTTCGTGACTATCAACTTCCACGAAAATCCACATGACCACAACCCCTGCTACCACGCTCGTCGAGTATTTTTATTATTGGGAGAAAACAACGCCCGATAACCTCTTTCTTCGTCAACCATTCGGCAACACCTGGACCGATTTTACCTGGCGCGAAGCCGGACAACAAGCCCGCAAACTGGCAACCTATCTACAGTCGCTTGGGTTGCCGCCCGGAAGTCATATCGGGTTGGTGTCTAAAAACTGTGCGGAGTGGCTCATCAGCGATATCGCCATCATGCTGTCGGGTCACGTATCGGTGCCGTTTTACCCAACGCTCATTGCCGATCAACTCAAACCCATATTGGTTCATAGTGACTGCAAGGTGCTAATTGTTGGAAAGGTGGACAACTGGCCCGCCATGAAACCCGGGGTGCCAACCGACCTGCCCTGTATATCGTTTCCAACCTACAACCCCGACCCAACCCACACGCAGTGGAACGACATTATGGCCAGTCAGCCACCGCTCGTGGCTAATCCCATGCCGTCGCTCAACGATTTGATGACGATTATTTACACCTCCGGCACAACGGGTAACCCTAAAGGCGTGCGGCTGACATTTGGCAACTTTGCAAACTTGCTTCAGGCTGCCAAAGCCATCTTGCGAACCGATATTCCGAATGCCCGCCTGTTGTCGTACCTGCCGTTGTGCCACGGTGCCGAGCGGGGTATTCTCGAAAATTTAGGGTTGGCCGTGGGAGCCACCATTCATTTCACGGAAAATCTGGACACGTTCGCGAGAAATCTGGCCGAGGCCCGCCCCACTCATTTCGGTTCGGTACCGCGCATTTGGGTTAAGTTTCAGCAGGGTATCCTGGCAAAAATGCCCCAAAAAAGGCTCGATCTACTCCTACGAATCCCGATTGTGAGTGGTATCGTTAAAAAGAAAATTCGGGAGGGGCTGGGCCTGAACGAGGTACAGTATATTGCCGTGGGAGCTGCCCCTATGCCCATTAGCCTGACGCAGTGGTTCAGGCGGCTGGGTATTCACCTACAGGAGATTTACGGTATGACCGAAACGACCGGTATTATTTCGATGATGCCCCGTGAACTGATCAAAGACGGTACGGTGGGCAAAGTGATCGAGAGTACGAGCCTGAAAATTGACCCGGACACGGGCGAGATCTGTGTGAAATCGCCCCACAACATGCTTGGCTATTACCAGGAACCTGCCATGACCGCCGAGGCTATTGATGCCGACGGGTGGCTTCACACCGGCGACGTGGGCGAACTGGATGCCTACGGCTACCTGAAGATAACCGGACGGGTGAAAGAGATGTATAAAACCAGCAAGGGTGAATATGTGGCACCCGCTCAAATCGAAATGGGATTCGCTGATAATCTGTTTATTGAGCAGATTTGCGTGGTAGGGCAAGGTATTCCGCAACCCATTGCGCTGGTGGTTTTGTCGGAGTCGGCCCGCGCCGAAGCACGGTCCATCGTTTCCGAAAGTTTGCGGCTCACGCTCCATGCCGTCAACTTGGTGCTGAAACCCTACGAGCGGGTTCATCGCGTGGTGGTGATGCAGGAACCGTGGACCGTTGAGAATAGCCGCATGACTCCTACGCTCAAGATTAGGCGCAAAGAGATCGAGAAAGCTTTTGCCAAGCAGGTAGACGACTGGTATGAGCACCCGGACGAAGTGATTTGGGAAGAATAATGGGGGTGGGTTGTAAATAATAGCCAACCTAAACCCCGAGTTCTATTCCAGCGTGAACGCCACCGGCAGGTTGAACCGAACCCGCACCGCCCGGCCCGCCTGTTTGCCGGGTTTCCAGCGGGGCATTGCCCGAATCACGCGCATAGCTTCTTCGTCGCAGCCAAACCCGATGCCTTTCACTACCTGAACATCGGTCAGGCTACCGTCGGTGTTGACCACAAAACTCACATACACTCTACCGCTCATGCTGGCTTGGATGGCTTGTTGTGGGTATTTCAGGTTTTTCTGAACAAAACCACCCAGAGCAGCTAGGCCACCGGGGAATTCAGGCTGTTGCTCCACCACAATGAACGGGGCTTCCTCGCGGGGAGCCACCTCAACCACCGTTTCAGTTTTTGTGGGGGCGGCTGATTCTTCGGGTGGGGCAATGATTTCGGTTTCTTCGCCGGTGCCTTCCTGGGTTTTCTCGTCGGGGTTGGCATTGGCCAACTCATCAACCGTTGGGGGCAGGGCCGGGGCTTCCACTTCCTCATCCGGCAGCACTTCGGGCGGTAGGCTGCGAACGGTGCTCACGGTGGGTAGTTTCTCGGCGGGTGGAATTTCGATTTGCTTTTCTGGTAACGGCTCTATCTTAAACACGTCAGGATGCGCTTCTACCATTATTTCATCCTGTGCAGTGTGGTCAATCAGTCGGGCGTAGAGCGTGGGTGCCGAAACAGCCAGCAAAAACAAACCGACACCAATCCCGGCAGCGCGGGTTAGGGTCGGTTCATACAGTTTGCGCAACATATAGGCACCATAGGCCCGGTTGCGGTTCTCAAAAACGATGTCGTCTAATGTAGGATGCGTATTGCTGTTCATGATCAACGGGGTTTGTGTTACCCGTTGGATGCCAAACCCGACCCGATTTCATAATCCGTCGTATTGTTTCACTACTTTGGCGAAATCGATATCGGTTTTGAACTCGAGTTTTTCCTTCGTGGCAAACTCCTCAAAATTGGCTCCTTTGTCGTTAAGGGCCTCAAACAGAGCCTTTTTGCTTTTTTTGACCTTTACCAGTGTGTTGTCGGGTTTTAAAACGAAATAGGCGTAGTCGCTTTTGTAGGAATCAAAGCGCACATTCGTTGAATAGGGATCGCGATAATCCGCTTTTCTGAGCACTTTCGTAACTCGTTTCAGTAGCGATGTTTTTCCGTCGTATAGCACCAGGAAGTAACTGTCTTTAAGGTCATTATCCTTTATTTTTGCCAGTGGGTATCGCCGAAATATCCACACCGCACCATCGTCGGCGCGGAGCAAAAACTGGCTTACCTGCATGGGAAAAACGATAATGGAATCGCGCGTTTGATCGCGTCGAAGTACCAGATTCTGGTTACGGGCATCGTATTTGAGGGGGACATTTTCATAGTTAGACCCATTAACCATGTCGATGCGGCCCTTTGTCCAGCTATCTAAAAAATAAGGCGTTCCCTGCACGCCTTCATAGCGGGTGTCGGTGCGGGAAATCAGCCCAAACAGGGTCGGGTCAAGGTTCGGCCCTGTTTGTTGAAATGGATTCGGTTTTGGCGTAACGGCTCTGTCCGCTGGTTCCTGAACAGGCTTTTTTACCCCTTTTTTCGTGGATGTGGTGTCCGTTTGGGCAATGGCCGGGAGCGAAAAAGCCAGAGCGAGAAGAAATAAGAAGGTTTTCATAACGGTGAGGGATGTCAAGAACTTAATAGTCGTGTGGCAACGGCACGTTCACCCGCTCCTGAACGGGCAAACCCTGCTTATTCATTTGCTCAATGAACGGATCAGGGTCGAGTTCTTCGCAGTTCCAGACTCCCGGTTTCAGCCAGGTTCCCTGCACCAAAAGCATGGCTCCGATCATGGCCGGAACGCCCGTGGTGTAGCTAACGGCCTGACCACGAACTTCTTTGTAGGTCTCGGCATGGTCGCAATTGTTCCAGATATAATAAGTACGTTCCTGTCCGTCTTTAACGCCTTTGATCTGGCAACCGATACTCGTTTGGCCCGAATAATTCTCGCCGAGCGAGTCGGGGGCGGGCAACACGGCTTTCAGAAACTCCAGCGGGACGATTTGCTGCCCCTGAAAATTGATAGGCAAAATGTTGGTCATGCCCACGTTTTGCAGGACTTCCAAATGCGTCAGATACGCCTGCCCAAAGGTCATCCAGAAACGGGCGCGTTTGAGCGTCGGGAAGTTTTTGACCAATGATTCAAGCTCTTCGTGATAGAGTACATACGACTCTTTGGGGCCAATTTCGGGGTAGTCGATGGGTTTGTGCTGGCTCATAGCCGGAATCTCGATCCACGCGCCATTCTCCCAATATTTACCCGGCTGGGTGATCTCACGGATGTTGATTTCGGGGTTGAAATTGGTGGCAAAGGCTTTGCCGTGGTTGCCCGCGTTGCAATCGACAATGTCCAGATAATGCATCTCGTCGAAGTGGTGTTTGGCGGCATAGGCCGTGAACACCTGCGTGGCACCGGGGTCGAAACCGCAGCCCAGCAGGGCCATAATCCCGGCCTGCTCGAACCGTTCCTTGTAGGCCCACTGCCAGCTATATTCAAACTTGGCTACGTCTTTGGGTTCGTAGTTGGCCGTGTCCATATAGTGGGTGCGGGTTTCCAGACAGGCATCCATAATGGGTAAATCCTGATAGGGGAGGGCCACATTAATCACCAGTTTCGGCTCGTATTGCCGGATCAGGGCCACCATTTCGGCCACCACATCGGCATCGACGCGGGCTGTGCGAATGGTCACGCCGTGCATCTCCTGAATCTCAGCGGCAATTTTATCGCACTTCGACTGGGTGCGGCTGGCCAGAATGATGTCGGTGAAAACGTCATTGTTCATCGCGCATTTGTGCGCCACCACACTGCCGACACCGCCGGCACCAATAATCAAAACTCGGGACATAAAATTTGTTTCTGGTTTCTGGTTTCAAGTTTGAAGCGTTGATTAGCGAGGTGGCTAGATTGTGCCAACTGAAACCAGAAACTTGAAACCTGAAACGTCGTAAGACTTCTACCGCAAAGATAGCCGTTTCGTCACTTCTGCAACCAAAGCCATTAGGCGAGTGTTTGAACGGTGCCGCTTAAACATGGAAAATCCATTACTTTTGCGCGACTTACGACTATCCGATAATGTTCGTTACCATTCTAAAATCAAAATTGCACCGGGTTCGCGTGACCCAGGCCGAACTCAACTATGTCGGCAGCATCACCATTGACGAAGACCTGATGGATGCCGCTGGCATCCTCGAAAATGAGCAGGTTCACATTGTCAATAATAACAACGGCGAACGCCTGATTACTTATGTGATCAAAGGCGAACGTGGCACCGGTATCATTTGCCTCAACGGGGCAGCCGCCCGCCGGGCGCAGGTTGGCGACATCATCATTATTATTTCCTACGCCATGATGACCACCGATGAGGCCCGCGCCCACAAACCGACGGTCATTTTCCCGGATGATAATAACAAACTGATAAAAGGGTGAAAAACGCGCTTAAATACCTGATTTCCCTGGCGGTGGCCGGTGGGCTGCTGTGGTATGTTTTCAAAGATATTGACCTGCCTGCCATGCTTACGGCCATTGGCCAGGCCGACTACCGGTGGGTGGCTGTTTATGGGGCACTGATTATGGTGGCTCACTGGAGCCGGGGTGTTCGTTGGGGCTTGCTCATGGAGCCGGTCGTGAACCAGAAAATAAGCCAAACCAACCTCACCATGGCGGTTCTGACGGGTTATTTTGCCAACCTGCTCATTCCGCGCATGGGCGAAGTGACCCGCTGCGGCACCCTCAACCGCACCGACGATGTGCCGGTGAATATCAGTTTCGGAACAGTGGTGGCCGAACGAATCTTCGATGTGGTCATGTTACTGTTGCTCATTGGATTGAACTTCGTGCTGGAATTCAGTCGGTTAAGCGCATTTTTGACTGATTTTCTGAACAGTAAACTCAACTTCGGAAAGCTACAGGACAATTCGTGGCTGCTGATTGTGGCTGTGCTTGGCCTGGTGAGTGGTATTGCCGGGGCGTGGTGGCTCTTTAATCGGTATAAAGACCGGCTGATGCAAAACCCATTGCTGAACAAGGTAATTTCGTTTGGGCTTGGTCTGCTCGAGGGCCTCTTAAGCGTTCGGAAACTCCGCAACCCGGGGTTATTCATTTTCCACACCTTGCTGATTTGGGCCATGTATTACGGCACTACTTATGTGCTGTTTTTCGCTATGCCCCAAACCGCCCAACTCGGCCCGCTGGCTGCATTAACGATCCTGGTTATGGGCAGTATCGGTATGGCGGCCCCCACGCAGGGCGGGCTGGGCGCGTTCAATATCCTGGTTGGCTCGGCTCTGGTATTGTATGGTTTGACGCAACAGGACGGGCAAACGCTGGCGACCCTGATGCTGTTGTCGCAGTGGATTTTCGTGATTTTGTTTGGCGGAATCAGCTTCCTGATTGTGCTGGCCCGGAGCCGGAATGCCCCCGCAAAAGAGGTAGAAGTGGTGCGGTGAAATTTGGTATATTTATGACTTCCTCCAAAATTCTTTCTCTCTCCCAGGCCATTGAACAGGCTGCCCAATGGCGGGCCAACGGGCAGCGCATTGTATTTACAAACGGCTGTTTCGATATTGTTCATCTTGGCCACATTGATTACCTCGAAAAAGCCCGCGCCCTCGGCGACCGGCTTGTGCTGGGCCTAAATACTGATGCGTCGGTAAGCCGCATAAAAGGGCCATTGCGTCCGGTTGTGGACGAATATGCTCGCTCCCGCATGATGGCGGCCATGCAATTCATCGACCTTGTGGTGCTGTTTGATGAGCCAACCCCTAAAGAACTCATTGAAGCCATCCGGCCCGACATTCTCGTGAAAGGCGACGATTATACGGTTGCCACCATTGTTGGAGCCGATTTTGTGTTGGCCAACGGCGGCACCGTAGAAACGATTCCGCTGGTAAAAGGGTACTCGACCACCAGTTTGATCGAGCGAATCAAGCAGAGTATGTGAGGAGTAGTTTGGCTGGAATTACTTAGATTTCGCCACAAACTCCTCCAGAACACTCTTCCAATGAATCCCTATTCACTCAAGCTGCTGGTTCTATTCACATTACTGGCAAGTTCCACCTTCCTCCGTGCTCAATCGCCCATCCCCGCCATTCAATTCGACACGCTGACAAAGCACGTTGATGCAGCACTCAAAAAACATAAAACGCCAGGCGTGCAGGTGCTGGTTTTTACGAAAGACAGCCTGCTCTACAAGCATAATGCGGGCGTAAAAAACCTCAAAACCAAAACCCCCGTCACCGATCAGACCATGTTCCGGTTGGGGTCGATTACCAAAAGTTTTGTGGCGGTTTCGGCCCTGATGCTGGTCGAAAAAGGGCAGTTGAGCCTATCAGACGAACTCAAAAAGCTGGCTCCCGAAATCGAATTTTCCAATCAATGGGAAGCCACCGACCCCGTTCGGGTGGTGCATTTGCTCGAACATACTACCGGCTTCGACGATTGGCCGCTCAAAGCATACGCCTTCAATGATGCTAACATCACCCTCGAAAAAGGCCTGGCCATGTTTCCCGAATCGCGGCACTCGCGCTGGCGGCCGGGTGCGTTTATGGCTTACTGTAATTCGGGGCCGCCGGTGGTGGCGCGGCTGATCGAAAAGAGGACCGGGCAGGAGTATGAAGCATTTATGAAACAGCGCATTTTTGAGCCGCTTGGCCAGGGAAATATTACCTTTCGTAATGACGGGAAAGCTCTGAACCAGTTGGTTACGAATTATTCGGGGGAGGCTGAAAGCCCGAACGAGGAGACGTTTTGGCAGATTCTGCTGCGGCCTGCCGGAAGCCTGAATGCGTCGGCGTTGGAGTTGATGCCCTTTGTGCAGATGCTCATGAATCGGGGCACCTATCACGGTAACCAACTCCTGCAACCGGCCTCCGTTGACCGAATGGAACTCCCCACTACGGCCCTCTCAGCACGGGCAGGCTCGAAACAAGGCTACGGATTGCACAACTACACGACCGCCTATAAAGGCTACGTTTTTCATGGCCACGATGGGGGGGTAAACGGCGGTCTGGCCCATTATCTGTATAACACCGACCTGAATCTGGGTCTGGTTGTATTAGTTAACTCGACCAGTGGCGGATTTGGCGAAATCAACGATGCCGTGCTGGAGGTGATCCTGAAAAACGTGCCGCAACGCCTGCCACCCGCCCACAAACTGGCTGATTCCGACAAAGAAAAACTGCTGGGTTATTACCGGGCGAGTAACCCGCGCAACGCCAGTTTCTATTTTATAGAGTGGTTGACCGGGGTCATGCGGGTTTTTGAAAGTGATGGTAATTTGTTTACAACCAATTTGTTAGGTGGTGAGCCAACGCAACTCCGATCCGTGGCTGCCAACCGATTCATCCGCTTAGACAAGAAAGGCTATACCACTGAGTTGGCCCTGACCCAAAACGACGAAGGCCAGAACGTGCTGGTTGGCCCCTGGATGAACACCACTGAAACCTCGGCTATCGGAGCCTGGTTGCCCATTATCCTGGCTGGCTTGGCGTTGTTTTTCGTAGCGGTTGGTTTGGTGGCCGGGTTGGTTTGGCTGATTCAGTGGTTTTCGCGCCGGGGAAAAGCCAGAAACCTGACTGCGATGCCTGCCCGAATGAGCCTTTGGGGTTATGCTATCGCGTTGGTCAGTATGGTAATGGTCATTGCGGTTTCGGCACAGGGGTTTGAGTTAGGTAATCTGGGCGCACCCTCGCTGATGGCCTTCGTTGCGTCGGTGTTGGTGGCTGTTTTTGCCATAGGCGCGTTCGTATCCCTTGTGCGCTCCAATCGGCGCATTCCCGGCCGGGCGGACCGCGTTTTTTTGTGGGTGCTGGTGATATCGGCTCTGCTGGTGGTGGGCTATATGCTGGTTTGGGGTTTGGTGGGCGTGCGGACGTGGGCCTGATTAGTCATGATCATCGGTCCTATGGCTGAATCAGAACTCGTAAGGTGCTTGGCGTTTGCTCTTCGGGCTTAATCCGAAGTAGATACAAACCGCTTGGCAACGCCCCAGTATTAAATCGATAGGGGGTCGCGGGGGCGGCATCGAGCCGGGTCTGCCGGAGGCTGCGCCCCAGCATATCGGTCAGTTCCAAGCCGACGGGTTGCCCCGCCACCGCACTTAAATCGACAAAAAAGTGATCCTGAGCCGGGTTGGGCCGCAGACTGAACAAGCTGGTACGCTCCTCGGTCGGCGATGCCGTGGCAATGCGAGGTAAGACATAGCAGGCGGTTTCGATAAGGCTCCATTGCTGATGCTGCCCCGTGCCGAGGGTCTGTTGCGTAATCACGGCCCCCTCGGCGGTACTGGCGTTGCGGACCGTCATGGCCTTACCCGAATTTCGGTTGGTTATAATATAAAAATTCTCTGCGTTTCGCTGCACAAGCCATTGCTGGTGGTTGCCACCCCAATAGGTCCATTGTTCGAGGGGAGCATCGTCAGCTTCAGAACTGTTCGTCACCTGAATACCTTTGAGGTTGTGCATCACCGTCATGTTGTAGTAACTCCCATCAGGCGTGAACTGCCACTTCTGCCAGGGAAGTTCAGCGAAGGTGCTTTGCTGGATCGTAACCCCATCGTCGCCCTGACCCGAGGGTACATTCATTGTCAATCCACTGCTACGCGACTGAATCCGGTAGCATTTAGCTGGGCTGATGCTCGTCACCGATGTGGGCGGAGCCGTTGTCGTGAAAGTTGGCGGAGCGGTGGTTGTAGAAGTCGGCGGTGCTGTCGTCGTTGATGTGGGCGGTGCCGTTGTCGTGGACGTAGGCGGTGGTGTGGTCGTAGAGGTGGGCGGGCCGGTGGTGCAGGTGGTTTCCGTGATGCTCCACTGCTGATGCGGCCCCATGCCGAGTGTCTGCTGGGTAATCACCGCTCCTTCGGTGGTGCTGGCGTTGCGAACAGTCATCGCTTTGCCTGAGTTTCGGTTGGTGATGGTGTAGAAATTCTCCGCATTTAGCTGCACCGTCCACTGCTGGTGGTTACCCCCCCAATAGGTCCATTGCTGAAGCGGAGCATCGTCAGCTCCAGAACTGTTCGTTACCTGGATACCTTTCCGGTTGTTTATCACTGCAATGTTATAATAACTTCCATTTACGGGCGTGAACTGCCACTTCTGCCAGAGCTGATCGGCGTTGGTATTTTGCACGAGCGTAACCCCATCGTCACTCTGCCCCGACGGCACGTTGAGCGTCAAACCGCTATTGCGTGACCTAATCCAGTAGCATTTTGACGGACTGATGCTCGCGTCTGAGGCTGGCGGGGCGGTGGTCGTAGAAGTCGGTGGAGCCGTGGTCGTAGAGGTGGGCGGAGCCGTAGTTGTGGAGGTGGGCGGAGCTGTCGTTGTAGAGGTGGGTGGAGTGGTTGTTGTGGACGTGGGTGGGCCGGTGGTGCAGGTGGTTTCTGTGATGCTCCACTGCTGATGCGGCCCCATGCCGAGGGTTTGCTGGGTAATCACCGCTCCTTCGGCGGTGCTGGCGTTGCGGACGGTCATGGCCTTGCCGGCGTTGCGGTTGGTGATGGTATAAAAATTCTCCGTATTTCGCTGGACGATCCACTGCTGGTGGTTACCCCCCCAATAGGTCCATTGTTGAAGCGGAGCATCGTCGGCCTCTGAACTGTTTTGCACCTGAATACTTTTCTGGTTGTGCAGCACGGCAATACTGTAGTAACTTCCATCAACGGGCGTGAACTGCCACTTTTGCCAAAGTTGATCGGCGTTAGTATGTTGCTGGAGTATGGCTCCATCATCCCACGGACCCGATGGTACGTTGAGCGTTAATCCACTGCTGCGTGATTGAATCCGGTAGCATTTGGACGGGCTGATGCTCGTCACCGATGTAGTAGATGTCGGTGGAGCGGTGGTTGTGGACGAGGGCGGTGCCGTTGTTGTGGATGAGGGCGGAGTTGCACTTTCTTCAACGCCCCCCGTCCAGGCCGTACCACGGCGTGTGTAAACCCGGAAGAAATAACGTTGGCCCGCCGTGAGGTTGGTCACTACCAGCGAGGTGGCCATACCCTGATACAACACCTTGCCGCCATAAAAATCGGCACCGTTGCCCGTGAAGCTGGCATTGGCCGGATAGACGAGGCCGGTCGGTTTGTCGATGAAGCCACTATCTGCTTTGGCTGCTACCAGCACATTGTCGAAGGTTATCGCCGGGTTGGTCCAGTTAAGCCGCACACTGTTGCTGGTGAGCGTAGTAGCCGTCAAGTCACTCACGGCCAGATTAGGTGAATTACAATCGGGATAGATCTTCACCGAATCCTGGGCGGTCAAGCCACCATCGTCCGTCACTTTGAGTGAAATGAAGTAGTAATAATCCTCGCCATCGCATCCTACAGGCGAGATCGTGACGACTGGATTGGTTGTATGGATCGCAGGTTCTCGGTGTTGGTGGTTGTTGTGGCGAAGCGTCACCTGCCAGGCGTAGGTAAGGCTCGTGGGGGCATCGTCGGTAACGGTTGCTGCTAAGGTGTAGCTGGACGCTTTGTCGAGCGCGTATTTTATGTTGTTGACGGGGTTGGTAATGTGGGCCGTTGGGGCTGGGTTATCCAGCGAAATAGCGATCAATGGGCTAACGACCCGCAATCCTTTGGTATCGGATACGGCGAGTTGGGCAGTGTACGACCGGATTAAAATCCCCTGTGCATCGGGTGCCACCGTAAACGACCGCACCGGATTGGCTAAGGTGGACGTGCTGCCGTCGCTAAAAGTCCATTCGTAGGTGAGCGCGTCGCCGTCGGGGTCGGCGGAGTTGCTGCCGGTGAAAGTCACGCTCAGAGGCGAAGTGCCTGTCTGTGGGTTGGCCGTTGCCACGGCTACTGGGGGCTGGTTGCCGCCATGGCTGATCTTACTGATTTCGCCCGAGTTGGCGTTGACGAAGTACAAGCTACCGTCGAGGGGGTTGTAGGCTACGTCCACGATGCCGTTGCCCCAGTTGTTGGGCAAAAATTCACGTACCTGACTTATTCCCCCGTTGGGATCGAGGGTGGCCGCCCGGATCCAGTTCGCGCCATAATCGGCGAAGAAGAGTGTGTTTTGCCAGGCCGTTGGAAAAGCCTCGTTGGCCGGATACCAGGCCCCGCCAATCACGCAGTTTCCCCAAAATGGGTTACCCGCGCAACCGGTGCTGCTCGGGCTGATGGTCGTGGCTGTAGCGACGGTGCCGCTGAAGGTGGGCGTGCGGGCAATAGCCGCTCCGTGATTCCAGTCGAGGGCCGGGGGACTGTGGAAATACCGACGTTGCGGGCCGGGTAGCCGTGTGGTGCCGCAGGGGCTGGTTGCTACCGCCGTGCCCGATACGGGCGCGTCGCGCAGCAGATCAGCGAAGGTCAGAAACGGTCTGCTGCACGGGTTATTCTGCGTGTCATCGTCGGGGTTGGGTTCGTCTTTGTTTTCGACCGTTTGGGCGAAATCGGGGAAATTATAGCTTGGCAAAATGCCCTCGTAAAGGGGCCACCCGGCATTTTCGCCCCCTGCCCTGATGAGGTGCAGATCTTCCCAAACTCCCGGCCCTACGTCGCCCACAACCAACGTACCGGGGTTGCCATCGGTGGGGTTAGTGCTGCCCGTGCCGGGCTGAATGGTCATTCGGAAGGGGTTACGAAAGCCCAACGCCCATACCCGCGACCGCGCCGACCGGGGGGTGTTCCCCTCATAAAACGGGTTGCTGGCAATACCATCGCCGGTGTTGGGGTCAAGGCGCAGGATTTTTCCGCAGAGCGACGAGGGCATCTGCGACCGGAACGACCCTACGTTTTCGGCAGGTCGCAGGATACTGTCGGTTAGTGCCTGCTGGTAGTAGGTTTCGGGGGCACTGCCTTTGTCGGGGCTGGCGATACCGGCATTGTCGCCCGTCGAGAGCAGCAGCGAACCGTCGCGTCCAAACACAATCGTACCCCCCGCGTGCGACTCGTAGATCACCGGAATGCCCGTCGATTTGGTTTCGCCGATCAGGATTTTGCGGCTGGTGTAGTCGGTCGAGAAAACGCCGTTTGTCTGAACTAGCTGGTAACGTGTCAGGCGGCCGATGCTGGCGTTGAAGTAGGTATCGGTGGTGGCACTGTAGTTGGTTGTGCCGACGTTGAGCAGGTGGTGCCGGTCCACCACATAGAACAAATAAATGAAGCCATTGGTCGCAAAGTGGGGATCGAGGGCGACGCTCAACAAGCCAAAATCGCGCCAGTTGCCTACTTCCGGAGAAATGTCGAGCGCGGGGATGGCCTGCTTCACATATTGGGTGCCGTTCCAGGTCGAGACCCAGATTCTGCCCGCTTTATCCCACACAAATTGTTGCTGTCCGTTAAAAGCCAAACCAGTAGGCTGGTCGTAACCATCCTGAGTTTTGCTGCTGTTGAATCCGGTGGGCAGCGATTGGCCTGACGTTGTAGAGGGGCCTATTAACCAAACCAGAAGGCAAAACAATAGGAGATATGACTCTATACGAACAAAAGGGATGAACGTAAAAAACAGATGCATAAAATGAGTGGTATAGTTATTACAGAGGAAAGCTGTATTTGTGACGAGAAAATAGGGGTGCGTCACCGGATAAGGTTTCGTGGTGAAGTGCCTTTGCTCCAGTCGGTTAACAAATAAGTTTCAACCCCAGACCTACAAGGCCGATCTTGTCGTGTCCGGTCCCGTTCGTATCTTGCACAATCAATCTGGAACACAGCCAATCTCTTGAAAACACCGCTCAATACCGTTTTGCTGGCCCTGCTGTCCACAGCAACGCTGGCGCAGTCGATTCCCGCCGATGCCCAAAAAGCCGCCAAGGCCGTTCGGCCCGAAGCCATAGAAGCGCACATGCGCTACCTCTCCGACGACAAACTGGCTGGCCGCAAACCCGGATCGCCCGGCTTTGAACTGGCTGCCCAATACGTTGAACAGCAGTTCAAAACGCTTGGCTTTAAACCGATGGGTCAGAAGGATGGTACGGCATCCCGGACGTATCGGCAGGCTGTGCCCTTGCGGAAAGCACAGGTGATCGAGAGCAGCAGTTCAATGGCCCTCATTCGGCGTGGTAACGACGGGGTTGACGAACCTGTGCAGGTGCTCACATATGGCAGGAATTTCTTCCTAAGCCCCCAATTTGGACAGGCCACCAGCGAGGTTTCGGCCCCGGTGGTGTTCGTCGGTTTTGGCGTGTCGGCCCCCGAATTGGGCTACGATGATTATGCCGGTATCGACGTGAAGGGCAAAATTGTGGCCTGTTTCAACGGTGCTCCGGCTTCATTTTCGTCTACGCAACGGGCCTATTCAGGTTCAGCCAAGCAGGAGATCGCTACGGCCAAAGGAGCCGTGGGTATCATCACGTTTAGTCTGCCTACCGACATGCGCGCCCGAATCGAGTCGAATGCACCCCGGAACCGGCAGGCTGTTTACCGCTGGACCGATGCCAACGGACAGGCACAGCGGACATTCTCGCAACTGAAAGTGATTGGAGCTATGGGCGATTCTACGGCCCGGACGCTGTTTGCCGGAGCTGGCAAGTCGTTTGAACAAGCCCGGCTGGCAGCCACCCAAAGCCAGCCACAGGCTTTTCCGCTGAACCTGTCTGTGCGGGCAGTCACCCAAACCGATTTAAACGACGGCCTCATTGGCGAGAATCTGATTGGCCTGTTGCCCGGCTCCGATCCGAAACTGAACGGTGAGTATGTCGTTTGCGTCTCGCACCTCGACCACCTCGGTATCACCCGCCCCACAAAAAACTTCCCCAACGACTCCATCAATAACGGTGCCCACGACAATGCGTCGGGTATGGCTATCAACCTTGAAACGGCCCGGCTGTTTGCCTCTTTGCCCAAAGCACCGCGCCGGTCCATATTGTTTGTGGCCGTAACGGGGGAGGAAATGGGCCTGCTCGGTTCCGATTATTTTGCCAGCAACCCAACCGTTCCCAAGGGTAGTATGGTGGCTAACACGACGCTCGATATGCCGTTTTTCTTTCATCCGCTTCTGGACATTGTTCCCTATGGAGCCGAGCATTCGAGTTTGTCGGGGCCGGTTAAAGCAGCCGCCAATTACCTGGGGATTAAGATTGCCAAAGACCCCATTCCCGAACAGGTGGTGTTTATGCGCTCCGACCATTTCAGCTTTGTTCGGCAGGGAATCCCGGCCCTGTTCGTGAAAAGCGGCTCCACCACCGGGGATTCCCGCGATGGCACCAAACTCAACCTCGACTGGCGGGCCTCCATCTACCACACCCCGCAGGACGACATGAACCAACCCTTCGACTGGACCGCTGCGGCCCGGCACGTACAGTTGCAGTTTCTCATCGCCTACCTCACCGCCCAGGCCGACGAACGACCGGTCTGGAACAAAGGCGATTTCTTCGGGGGGAAGTTTGGAAAATGATAGGGTCGCGGACGGTTGGCCGTTGCCATCCGGCACAAAACCCCCCACTTTTTTGTTATATTGGCAACGGGTTAATAAACCCCGAACCTAACTTAATCTGACAATGGCAGGTGCTTATTTAATTGGTATTCTAGTCTTCGCTATTAGTGGCTTTGTGAGCTGGCGTTTGCGGAGCAAGTTTAACGAGTATTCACAAATTGGGTTGAGCAACGGCCTCAGTGGGGCCGAAATCGCCCAGAAAATGCTCAACGAGAATGGCATTCACGATGTGAAAGTGTTGTCGGTGGAAGGTATGCTGACTGATCACTATAACCCACAGGACAAAACGGTGAACCTGAGTGCCGACGTGTTTTATGGGCGTAGTGTGGCGGCTGCGGCTGTGGCCTCGCACGAGTGCGGACACGCCGTGCAGCATCAGTTGGCCTATGCCCCTCTGAAATTCCGGTCGGCCATTGTGCCGTTTGTTTCGGTTTCGTCAAAGTATATGCAATGGGTGATTCTGGCGGGTGTTCTGCTCATCAATACCTCCATTATTCCGCTGGCCATTGGGGTGGCCCTGTTTGCTGTGACAACGCTGTTTAGCTTTATTACGCTGCCGGTTGAGTTCGATGCGAGCAAGCGGGCGTTGGCCTGGATTCAGAGCCGCAACATAGTCAACCCGCGAGAATATGATTACGCCAAAGATGCCCTCAAATGGGCTGCTATGACCTATGTCGTGGCGGCTATCGGTTCGTTGGCAACCTTGCTCTACTACGTTAGTATTTTGATGGGAGCACGTCGTAGTGACTAAGGTAGATTAATATTCCTTTAAATCTATCGGTTTAATTGCCGATAACGAAGTGGCCGGTTGAACATCGGCCACTTTTTTTATATCTTGCCGTATGAATATTTTTTCATGCCCGGTTTTAGTCCCGGTTTCTACGATAAGTTTATCACCAAATCCTCACAAATTAACCTAAACGCATAAGTTAATAATTCTGGTATATAGTTTGTAGTTGTTCGCTGGTTCAGGCAAACGGTCGTTTTTGATGGTTTGCCGGGGCCAATTCACCAAGTGACAACTGCACTATGCCTTACTTAGATCCGTATAGTTCTGTGCTAACAGCTAAAACAGCGGCCCACTTGTTGCGCCGGGCCACGTTTGGTCCCACTCAGGCCGAGATCACGGCGTTCACGGGCATTACTGCAACGCAGGCTGTACAGCTTTTGATCAAAAATATTAATTACAATCCACCCCAACCCGTTGATCTGGATACCCAAAAAGCGAGTGTCGGGCAGCCCTATTTGCAGAATAGCTCGACACCTGCCGGACAGTATATTTCGTTCAACGGCGACCGAAACATTGATCTGGGGCTTTTTATCAAATACTGGTGGCTCGACTTGATGACCCAACAGACGGGAGCACCCAACCTGCTCGACAAGCTCACGCTGTTCTGGCAAAACCATTTTGTGACCACCCGCGAGGTGGTTGAAGATTATCGGTTTGTGTGGAGTTACCTGAAATTACTGCGGGATAATTCGCTGGGAAACTTTCGCGATTTAGTAACCAAAGTGACAAAAGAACCTGCTATGTTACTCTACCTTAATGGCGACATGAACGAGGTGGGAAAGGGTAAAGCCAACGAGAACTACGCCCGTGAGTTGCAGGAACTCTTTACGGTGGGTGCGGTGGATGATGAAGGCAACAAAAATTATACCGAAGACGATGTGAAGAACGCTGCGAAAGTGCTGACTGGCTGGAAACACACAAATTTTGGCGTAAAAGGGTCTACTTCTTTTACCACCATTTTTGTAAACAGTAAACATGATTCGACTAATAAATTTTTCTCGCCAAAGTATAATAACACCGTGATTGCGGGCCGAAGCGGCACCTCGGCGGGTGATGTAGAATTGACTCAGTTGATCACCATGTTGCTGAATCACCCCCAAACGTCGCGCTTCATTTGCCGAAAACTCTATCGCTGGTATGTGAACCCAACCATTTCGCCCGGAATTGAAGAAAACGTGATCGTGCCGTTGGCGGCTTTGTTTGTTAAAGGTAATTTTGCCATTCAGCCCGTAATTGAAACGTTGCTCACCAGCCAGATTTTCTTCGATGATACGACTATTGGGAGCATGATAAAATCGCCCGCTGAGTTACTGATTGGGGCCACTCGGTTTTTCAACCAGCCCGTTCCGAGTCCTTCGCCCAATGTGGAGCCATACAGGGCTTTTCTGGAATTTTTATACAAGCGAATGCGCGATCAGCAACTTGATTTGCTCGATCAATTGACGGTGTTTGGCTATGACCCGTATTACCAGACAGGTTATTCCAGAAACTGGATCAACACAACCACATTGGGTTTGCGCAACGATTTTATCGACGCACTCATCTGGCGCACACATACCGTGGATGCCAGCACGAACTACAAATATGGCATCGACATGGTGGCTTGGGTAACGGGTCTTCAGCCGAAATTTGGCGATATTACCCCTAACACCGCTACGCCCCCCGCCACCCCGCCCGTTAGTTGCACAATGGTGTTGGAGGCATTTGTGAAGAACCTGTTTGCGACTGATTTGGCACAGAGACAAAAAGATTTTTTGATCGACAAGATCCTGTTGATGGATCAATCGCCCCGCACGACCTGGGAATTTGAGTGGAACCAATACCGACGAACCGTAACATACCCTGACCGCTACACGACCATTCAGATCAAAAACGCCAAGGCGACCGTCAATTGGCGGTTGCAAACCCTCATGCGTTACATACTCCAAATGGCCGAGTATCATCTCCTGTAATTACTATGCCCTATCTCGACGTTTACACGACTTCTTTAACGGCTAAAACAGCGGCCCACTTGTTGCGCCGGGCCACGTTTGGCCCTACCCAAGCCGAGATTACGGCCTTTGCAGGCCAAACAGCCACGCAGGCGGTGCAAACGCTCATCGCCAACGTCAATTACAACCCGCCCCCGCCCGTCGATTTAGACAGCACCAGGGCCACGGCGGGTCAGCCCTATCTGCAAAATAGCTCGACCCCTGCGGGTCAGTATTTGCCCTTCGATGGCGACCGCAATTTCGATTATGGGCTATATATCAAATACTGGTGGCTGGGGTTGATGGCCAAACCCACCAACGGCCCCAACCTGCTCGATAAACTCACGCTATTCTGGCAAAATCATTTTGTAACAACCCGCGAAGTGGTCGATGATTACCGCTTTGTGTGGAGTTATCTGAAACTATTGCGGGAAAACTCACTGGGGAACTTCCGTGATTTAGTGACCAAAATCAGTAAGGAACCCGCCATGCTTCGCTATCTCAACGGCGACATGAACGAGGTGGGTGTGGGGAAAGCCAACGAGAACTACGCCCGTGAGTTGCAGGAGTTGTTCACGATGGGAACGGTGGATGCCAACGGGGTGGCCAACTATACGGAGGATGACGTGAAAGCAGCCGCCCGCGTACTGACCGGCTGGAAATATACCAACTACTGGACAACCGGCTCCACTTCATTTGCCACCACCTTCACGAGCAGCAAGCACGACTCGACCAGCAAGATTTTCTCCAATAAATATGGCAATGGGTTGGGGGTTACAATCACAGGTCGCACGGGCACCACGGCGGGCGACCTGGAACTGACCGATCTGGTGACGATGCTGCTGAACCATCCCCAAACCTCGCGCTTCATTTGCCGCAAACTCTACCGCTGGTATGTGAACCCCGAGGTGACACCCGCCATAGAAACCAACGTGATTGTGCCCTTGGCGGCCCTGTTTGTGAGCAGCAACTACGCCATTCAGCCCGTGATCGAGAAGCTGTTGACGAGTCAG
>JANOCD010000101.1:0-10703 GCA_031411995.1 Cytophagales bacterium | reverse complement strand
CGCACCGGCGGACCGGCAATATTTTGCGTCTCTACGTTTATCCCCAAATTTTTACATGAAAAAACACTACCTGACCGTACTGGCTACTGTAGCCTGCCTTTCTAGTTTCGCCCAACAACGCACGCTGCTCCATTGCGGAAAACTGCTCGATGGAGTAAACAATAACCTACAGCCCGAAATGACCGTGGTTGTGGAGGGCACTAAAATCACCTCGGTGCAACGCGGTTATGTGGTTCCCGCTGGCACCGACCGTGTGGTTGACCTTAAATCGAAAACCGTGTTGCCTGGCCTGATCGACATGCATGTGCATATTGAGAGCGAAACCCGGCGCGGTGGAGCTGTTGACCGCTTCACGCAGAATGTGCCGGATGTGGCTTTCATGGCCGCACACTACGCTAAAATTACGTTGATGGCGGGCTTCACAACGGTGCGTGATCTGGGCGGTTCGGGGGTAAACATTGCCCTGCGGAATGCCATCAATCGGGGGATGGCCGATGGACCACGCATTTTTACGGTGGGTAAATCCATTGCCACCACCGGGGGCCACGCCGACCCTACCAACGGTTACCGACGCGACTTAGCAGGCGATCCCGGCCCAATTGAAGGGGTCATTAACAGCCCCGAAGATGCCCGCAAAGCTGTTCGGCAGCGGTACAAGGAAGGGTCTGACCTCATTAAAATAACGGCGACGGGGGGCGTGTTGAGCAACGCCAAAGACGGGCAAGGCCCTCAGTTTAATGATGAAGAACTGAAGGCGGTGGTTGAAACGGCTAAAGACTATGGGTTTGCCGTGGCTGCTCACGCCCACGGAGCCGAAGGCATGAAACGGGCCATCCGTGCGGGGGTAACAACCATTGAGCACGGCACACTGATGGATGACGAGGCCATTGAGTTGTTCAAGAAATATGGTACATATTACGTTCCCACGATTATTGCGGGCCGTTCGGCAGCTGATTCGGCGCGGGTTTTCGGGTATTACCCGGCCTTTGTAACGGCTAAAGCTCTGGCAATTGGGCCAAAAATTCAGGCAACGTTCGCCAAAGCCTACAAAGCGGGGGTAAAAATTGCGTTTGGCACTGATGCGGGTGTTTATCCGCACGGCATGAATGCCAAGGAGTTCGAGTTTATGGTTGAAGGGGGCATGTCGCCCCTCGATGCCATCAAAGCGGCAACAATGGTCAATGCGGAACTGTTAGGCATGAAAACGCAGTTGGGTTCGGTAGAAACGGGTAAATTTGCGGATCTGATTGCCGTGGACGAAAACCCGCTTCAGACTATTAAAACCCTGCAAACCGTGCGGTTTGTCATGAAAGAAGGAAAGATATATAAGCAATGAACACCGATAACCAGCCACAAGAAAATACCATCGACGTTGAGTTGTCGGAGGATATTGCCGAGGGAACCTACGCCAACCTGGCGATGATTGCCCACTCTAACAGCGAATTCATTCTGGATTTTATCCGGCTGATGCCCGGTGTCCCGAAAGCGAAAGTGAAAGCCCGGATTATTCTGACCCCCGAACACGCCAAGCGGCTGTTATCGGCTCTGAAAGAGAACATTGGCCGTTACGAAGACAGCTTCGGCGGCATCGACCAACCCGACGACAACTTCCGGTTTCCATCGGGATTTGGCGGACCGGTTGGCATGGCTTAGAACTTCAACCCTGTAGGGGATTTTAGACCTTACAGGGTTGATTATCAAAACGGATATCCCACCGCAACATTCAAAATCAGATTCTGCCGTCGCCAGTCGCGGCTGCGGAAGTTAATTTCATCAAAGACCCATCGGTCGCCCGCTGGCCGGTCAGGTTTGCGAAGGGGGATACCGAGGTCTAAGCGAAATAGAAAGTACGAAAGATCAACACGGAGACCGATGCCTCCACTTACGGCCACTTCTTTGAGAAAATTACGGCTGAAAATAGTATTACTGACAGGCCGACCAAGCGAATCTATTTCACTGTATATAAACTCGTTGTCGCGATCTTTGAGCCAGACATTACCGGCATCAATGAATAAAGCACCCTGTAAATATTGATTAAATTTGGGTCGTAGTTCGGTGTTGGCTTCCAATTTAATATCACCGCCACCATCCTGAAAAACAGGCCCTTTGCCATCAATCTGTCGGGTGATTTGCCCCGGCCCAACGGTGCGGGGTCTAAAACCACGCAGACTGTTGCTACCTCCTGAGAAATATTGCTTCACCAAAGGCATTAGGTTACTGTTTCCGTAGGGCAATCCTACACCCATCAAAAATCGGTTGGCCCAGATTATTCCCGGTGTCAACCGGGAATAATAGCGGGTGTCTAAGTCAAATTTCATGTATTGGGCAAGCGGTGCATTAAACAACACATTCGAGCCTCCATCATTTTTATTATTGATCAGAAGATTGGCCAAGTTACCAGCCGCTTCAGCCCCAAACTGAATCCGATAAGTTTGGGGTGAGTTTGTCCGTGGTGATGAGCTATAACTAACGGTGTATAAGCTATTCAAGATAACCTGATCGCTGGTTTTAATATTTAGATACAACGGGAACGTCACTGGGTCGAAGGCTAACGAATCGAACAGAGGCCCTTCATTTGAGGAACGTACATAGTTGATACTGAACGGCGTGAAGGTTTGCTCAACCCGCTGGTTTGTTCGGAAAGCATAACCAAACGAACCGTTAAAGGAATTCAATGTGTAATACTGGGAACGAACGATAGCTTCATACCCTACCGACATAAGCGTTTTAGGCAATGACTGCCGCTGGTCGTAATGCATACGGAATGGCACCATCAGACGAGGGACATTCAAATTGAGGGTTGCGCCATACCGGTATGTTTTAGTAATGCGACCCAATGCTGCTATCGGAACTTCTATTCCCCCCGCCAAATTCAAGCTCAATTGCTCGGCCCGTTTGAAGAAATTTCGATTTAAAATACTCAGTGTCAGTTCTGAACCAACCAGACTGTTGGAGCGCGAGGTGCCCGCAATCTCTGCCCGAATTGATTTTTTTGGATAGGGTGTGAGGTAATAATGAACATCCAGAAACGACGAATCGCCCCGCTGAATGGGATCGAATCGGTTGCGGACAAACTTAAATGTCCCCACATTGATAAACCGGCTCAGGGTTAAATCCTGCGCACGGCTACTGAATCGCCGACCGGGTTTCAGACTTAGAATGTCATTGAATAAGCGGGGGTTATAGAGCCGGGCCGAATCCACAATAAACACCCGTCGCAGACTTGTGTCGCCCTCGGCAACATAGGCCAACGAACGGTTGGTGTCATTAACCGATACACTGGCCAGATTGTAGTTCGGATATACGTACAGATTTCGAATGTAGTAAGGTAGTCCTGCCGCCACCGGCATATCGGGCTTGATAGCTACGTAGAGTTTTACTTTGTGATTAATATCGTCAGTTCGAGCTATAAACGTAACATAGTCGGGTTGAAAGTAGTAAAATCCCCGGTTTTTCAGGGTAGTGTTAATCCGCTGCTGTTCAGCCTGAATAGTAGCAAACCGATAAGGATCGCCTGCTTTCAGCAACGTTCGGGGTGAGATATTGAACATGGCTTTTCGGGCGGGAGTCGAGTCAACCAGAAACGAGACAGAATCGATGGTGTAGCGGGCCGGAACGCGAACGTCATACACCCCCCGCGCCTTGTAGCCGTCCTCCACCAACTTCCCGCTCACACTCGACCGGAAGTAGCCTTCGTTCTCCATCAGGCCCGCAAAAATTGTCGCGTTCGACGAGATAGCTTTTGCACTGGCCAAAACCGGAGCTTCGCCAAATTTGCGCCGGAACCAGGCCCGCAGTCCTTTTTCTTTCTTGGGTTCACCCAGCAGGTAATAAAGCCCCACTTTATACGGAATCCCGAACAACGTTTTGTTCGGTCGGGGCCGGGACAAATCGGTCAGCTGGTCTTCTAAATTTTCCTTATCATCGGTCGATATGGTCGAATCGGCCGACAGGTTAATGTCTGTTCCCACGTACAAACGCTCATTCGGCGGCAACCGTTTAGCAATGTTGCACGACTGGAAAAGGGCAAGAAGTAAGAGGTAATAGTATGGTTTCATCTGGTTTTCAAGTGCAGTCAGGTCCCCAGACCTGACTGCAAACGGGTCCCCGACCCAATTAAACAAAAGTAATAAGCCGCTTTGCGACTATGGTTCTGGGGAACCACTTGCGGTCAGTTCTGGGGAACTGACCGCACACGAATTAAATTTCCTCTTTCCTCCGTCGCCGTAAGTCGGCGACTGTGTTATAGTCAACAGTGATGATGAACCCAACGCCGGTCTCCACAATGTAGCCTTCCAGCACACTTTGTTGTTCGTTGCGCCGATAGCCCCGCACCACATAGCGACCATCGCGGGTGAGGTTGTAGTTTAGGGAGAAATTGTCGAAAACCTCACTGGGGTTACGCTGAATACCGGTATTGTTTTCAAGAACGAAATTTCGCCCCACCGACACCGAAAGTCGGCCTGATAGAAAACTCTTCGACAAGCCCACGTTTAAGTCTGTACGTGTTCCCGTTGGGCCAGTGGCTGTAGCTGCCTGATTGGTGGAGTTGAGGTTGAAGTTCACATCGACCCCTTTAATCAGGCTTGCGGCAAATCGCTCTAACTGCTCCGACAGAATTTTGCTGACACTGTTTCGGGCAATATTTTCGGCACCCAGTCCACCCCCGCTACTGCCCGACGAGAAGAAATCAGAGGTGTTTTCGGAGATGAAATTGCCCAGCACTAACAGGGCAAACACCTGTTTGTTGATCTGCGATTCGTCGCGCCGGAGAACCGCCAGTTTGTTATCGACTGTTTGGGTTACGCCCCCCGCTGTGATGGCATTGCTGGTGCCGGTGGCAGGCCGCACAATATCAAAACTCAGGTCGGGCTTGGCTAAGTTGTTCCCAATTTTGAGCAATACATTAAACGGTATCTTGTTCTGGTAGAGCGCGTTGTTTTGCCCCGAAATCTCATTGGCCACCAAATTGGCCGGGGCCGTGCGGACTTCATAAATGGCCGTAATATCCACTTGTGCCGACAGCGGATCACCGGTCCAAGTAATCGAGCTGCCTTTCTGAATTTTGAATTGGCGTTTCAG
The DNA here is from genome assembly GCA_031411995.1 of Cytophagales bacterium. Taxonomy (GTDB): domain Bacteria; phylum Bacteroidota; class Bacteroidia; order Cytophagales; family Spirosomataceae; genus Rudanella. Next base: position 5,621 of record JANOCD010000101.1, on the reverse strand, counting down.
TACTTCGTAGGTTAGGGAGTATTCGCCATCGGTTACTTCGTAACGCCCCAAAATTCCGATGTTGCCGCCCGCGTCGATGCCCACGTTGAGGTTGGCGTTGCCCCGGGCGCGGAGATAATCACCGTTCAGTTCGTCGACAACAATGGTGAATTCCGATTTTTCGTCGACTTCGATGTTGAGCGAAATATTGGCATTGTCTAACTCACTAAAGGCCACTTTGGTGTTCACCGTATCGACTTTGGGTTTCACCAGATACTTGCTCAGGGCTAGTGTATCGTTATGATCAATGAACGTAACGGTCTGCCGGGCATCATTCAATTCGGGCGTATCGTCGGGTAGCACAAAACTAATTTTGCTGCCTTCGTCCACCTTCACCGAGCCAACAACCGACGCTTTTGAACCCGCTCCCCGAATACGGAGATTGGCGGTTGCCGTGGCCCGGCCATACACATAGTCATTGTCTTTCCGGGCTGCGTTCAATACCAGGAAATTCTGGGCCTGCACATTCAGGTTATAGGCAGCATTGGGTAGATTCGTGAGGGTTACAGTGCCGGTTGTGTTCAGACTGCGGCCCAGCGTGTCGGTCAGGGTGAAGTTGTTGAGGGTGACGTTCGATCCATCAAAAACCAGTTTTTCCTGATCAATTCGGTAGGTGGCGTTGAGTTGTTTGATGTTGAACGCCACCGAATCGAAGGCCACCTGCCCGTTTAGTTTCGGATCGTTGGTAGTGCCATTCACGGTGAATTTGCCCGTCAGATTACCCTTTGCCTGCCGGAGTTCGCCAAAACTAAAGGCTTCGATAGTGCGGGCGGCCAGTTTTTGCAACTCCACGTTCAGGTCAAGCCCCGAATTGTCGCCGTTATAGGTTCCGGCCATAGTAGCCTGGTTATCAGGACCACTCAATGCCACATTGATACCCACCCGTCCGTCAGCCTGATTCGTAAACCGGCTCGTTACGTTGCCAATTGGCTTTTCCATTACCCGGAGGCTATCAACGTCCACCGTTCCCACAAACGAGAGTTTAGCATTCGTTCCCAGATAATCGCGAAGAACCACCGTACCATCTAACAGGCCGCTTGCCAGCGTCGTGTCCTGATTGGCAATTTTGGCAGCATCGGCCAACTGAAAATTCCGAATGGTGACGCGGAGGGGCGCGTTGGCGTAGGTTTCCGTACTGGCCACTTCAATATATTCCTTTCGGTAGCGCAACTGAAGTCGGTTCACAAACAAACCCTGTGGACCATATTGCACATAACCGGTTGAGTCGGCAGTCCAGTTCTGGTAGTTGAGCAACAGACCGTTCTGGGCCAACTGCACCCGGTAGTCCTGCCCCAGAACGGCCACCTGCCCTCGCAAACCATACACGTCGCGGTTGGCTGAATCCTTGCTGATTGCTTCAAAATTCAGTTTATTATTCGCTGCCGTTACGTTTATGCGACTCAGCCCAATGTCGATGCCCGACGCTGTTATGGAGTTGATTTGGCCCCGAATGAGCAGTTCGCCCGGACGCGCTGTGGGCAATTGGGCGGCAACCGGAGCCAGCAAACGATTCATCGACGTACTTAAATCGGGTTGACGGGCAGCTCCTACCCCATTGCGAATAGCACCCTGCGAATCCACCGCAACGGCGGACCGGCCGGGCGTAACATTGCCGTTTTGCACCAGCGCATAGCCATTGGCCGTACCGCGCAACAACAAATTGGCGTTCCGAATGGTGGTGGTTGAATCATAAACAATGATGCCCGTCCGCAGGGTGGCGGCAAATGTGGTGTCCTGCGTATTATCCAAATATCCGGCCAAACGTACTGTATCCAAGCGGGTTAATGCAGGTACGAACGCTTTGAGAAGCGGATGTTGATACGCTTTGGCATTGATTTTGAAATCGTAAGGCGGGGGCGTGTTTCGGTAGGTCAGACCTGGAATGGCAAAATAGCGGCTTACTTCCGACGCGATAATGTCGTAGAGCCGGTCGTAGGCAAACTGCCCGTCTAAGTTTACCTGAGCAAACGGCACCCGTGCGGCAATTTGCTTGCGATTATTGTCGGCGGTGGCTTTCACATAAACCTCGTCCATCGGATACGACTGCCCGTTGTAGCGCACCACAGCCCCATCGGTGGAGATGGTTCCAATGGGTTTGGTGGGGTCGGTAGAAGTCATGTCGAGCACGATTTTCCCACGTAATTCAAGGGGTTGATCGTAGAGTTTAAGCTTCGATAGGTTCAGTTGCCCAATGTCCACCGTACCCACAATGCTCGGATACTCCCCTGACAAACCCACGCGGGTATCCAACTGCAAGCGGGCATTGGGGTCGTCGCTCACCCCTTTCACGTTCAGCACACCGTTTGCCAACTGACCCGAAGCCACAATATTCTGGTATCTATACCCCAATAAAGTAGCCTCATCTACATTAACCCGAAACGAGGTGTTCATCGTGTTCACGTCGATTCCGGTGCCGTTCACCGTGGCAATAGCCGTGATTGGGCCATATTGTTTAGTATCTTTCAGCCACTTGTCAGCCTGAAAATCAGCCAGTGCAAGTGTTCCCGAATAGGTTTGACCTTTACCGGCCACAAACCCCCTGAGCCGCCCATCAAAGGTGGCATTGCCCCAGGTGGTGGCTAATTTGGTTTGCAGGTTCAGATCGTTGAGCAGACCCCGCACCCGGCCCGACAAGCGAATTTGGGGGGGAATGTCGATGGACGCGGGAAGGGTGTTTTTTGGTACTACCCGCTGAATATCAGCCAGGCGGGTAGTGGCTTCGGCAATGACCAGATCAAGACCAATGCGGTCGGGATCAGTCACATTGGTCAGGCGACCTTTTGCCCGGATGCGCGTTCCCGACAGAGCGGCCACATCCAAAACGGGCAAATTCAGCGCGGCCAACGTGCCATTAGCGCGGGCATTCATTCGGATAATAGCCGCTTGATTGTTCTTAAGCGAACCTGCCAACTGGGGAGCCAGCAACAACACATCGGAGAGGGCCAAAACACTCTGCCGGAGGTTCACCGCTACCCCCACCCGCCCAGCTTGCCGGGGATTGCTGAGTTGGGCAATGGAGTCGTATTTCAACACCACCTGATCGCGCAGCAACGACTTTGGTGTTTGAATCCAGAGCTTGGTGAGCGAGGTCATTTTGTCGGTGTACAGCACCTCACCCTCAAGCCGCTGCACAATCAGGCCGCTTTTGTCGCGCACCCGTGCCTGCCGCAACTTACCCGACATCTGCCGGGGGTCGTAGCGCAGTTGCTCCCCCGTGAAGGCAAAATCCTGAAGGTCGAGGTGAGCATAATCGAGGCCGGTGCGTTGTTTGGGTTGCGTCAGATCGTCGTAACGAACATTGGCTCCGGTCAGCACCAGCGACTTCATGCCAAAGCGTTCGCTATTAAAGAAAAAATAGTCGGTGTCCATTGCCAGAGACTGCAACTGCCCGGTCGTGGTCATTTTTTGTTCCACCAAATCAACATCCCAGCGGGCGCGGTTCAGCTTCCACTTACCCAACCCAATGTCGAGCGTGTCGGGCGAGGGGGGCGAATCGGGTGTGGGCAAGCCTTTGTAGATGCGGGCGCGGGCATCGAGACCATCCACGCTCAAATCGCGCAGCCGGTAGCTGTTATTGGCAATGTCGGTTTTGTCGAAGTTAGCCCGCAGGGTGTCCACGTAGGCATTCACATCGGCACCGGTCACGTCGTCGCGGTACTTCACCCGAACGTCTTTAAACGAAATGGCTTTCAGGTTAACATCGAGCGAGGCCGAGGTCGTGTCTAAGGGTGCGGACGTGACTTGCGGCTGTCCGGGCGGCACAAACGCATCGAGAATATAACTGAAGTTGTAAATTGTGTCCGGTAAAGTTCGGGTAATGTTTAGTCGAACCTTTTCGAGGTCTATTTGATTGATTACCACCCGATTACTGAGTAATCCGAGCATATCCAGATCCACAAACAGTCGTTGCCCCATCAGGAGTGTATCGCCCTGCGGAGTCTGGAAAAACACGTCGTTCAGTTCCAGGTAATCGGGAATTTTGTAGCTAATTCGCCCAATCCGAAAGGGCGATTTGAGCTTTTTGGCCAGGTAATTATTGACCTGACTTGTCACGAACCGTTCGCCCACGGGCGTAGTGGCCACAACAATGACAAAGCCGAGTACAAGAAGCACGACTGCCAGCAAAACAAGCAGTATGGTCGAAATCGCTTTTCTCACGGGCGTTGAGTACGGAAGTAGCTGTTATTGGACGTTTGCTAACGGACGCAGGATAAAGACACCTGAAAAATCAGTATTGACTGTCAATTATCCAACGCCCAACGTCCCGTTTATGTTACGAATACGACTAAATGGGCCTGATTCGTTGCTTGAATTGGTTTTTCTCTTACTGAAATCCAAGTTTGGTTTATCGGACTACGAGCGAAAACGTAAAACGCAAACGCAGTTTTCATCAGTAAGCAGCATGAAGGTAACTACTCAGCTTTGGGTATGATTAGCTAAATTGAGTTAAAGATAGTAAACTTGCCCGTTGACTAACTCCGAAATCATAGCGACCTTACAAGCCCAAGTAGCGGCCCAAGCCCAACACATTCTCGTGCTGGAAGAAAAGGTCATGACTTTGTCCCAGGGTACAATTGGTAACTTATTGCCGCACTCAGCCCAGCAATGCCAGGGGATCTATGAAGCCATCAAAGAGCAACTGGCTCAGAGTGAGGTGGTGGGGGCCGACGAAACGGGAGCCAAAGTAAAGGGCAAAAAGTGGTGGATCTGGGCTTGGCAAAACGCGCTCAACACCTTCATCGTTGCCTCAGATAACCGAGGCTCAAAGACCATTGATGCGGTCTGGCCCGACGGTTTACCCACTGCTACGTTGGTCTCCGACCGCTGGGCGGCTCACTTGAAAATGGCGGCTAATCATCAACCGCATCGGCGGCCCGGTCTGTTAGCCCACCTGTTGCGGGAGGTGATCTTTCTGGGCAAATCGGAGGCCCATTGGTTTGCTACGGATTTCAAAGCGTTTCTGCTGTCGGTGTTAAGCCTGTGTGAAACCTTGCGTCTTGAGCAACAGGCTTGTGGGTCGGACTCAGCCCGGTCTTTAGTGCTGGAGCACGAATTGAATCGCTTATTATCGGTGGTTGTGGACAAAGCTACTCACCCGCAAACAGCCATCTTTCAGGCTTCGATTCGGACCGCCGATGCGGCTCAAGTACCGTCATTATCTTTTGCCTTGTTTGTACCATCTGGATATTTCCCCCGACAACAATGGATCGGAACGGGCCATTCGCACCATCCAGCCGGGCCGCCGAAGCGGTTAAGCAAAAGATATCGGGTCAGTTCCGCACAAGTCAAGATACCTTTTGCGTGATTCGTTCGGTGATTGATACCCTTTCTCAAGCGGCAGGTGGAAGTACTCCCATGCCTCAATCAAATCCTCAAACTACAATCTATGTAGTAACAACTTTTGTTAGACACAAAAACGTAAATATATAACAGTATGAAGATTTTAGGACTTACGCAATTGGTGTAACTTGAATGCAAAAAAGATGAAAGTTACCGTTCAGCTTTACGGCCAGTTTCTGCTCAGTAGCCACATCAACTACACAGCTACTTATCTGGCTGATCATATTGAAGGTATCAACCAT
>JANOCD010000100.1:0-6691 GCA_031411995.1 Cytophagales bacterium | reverse complement strand
CAATAACCCCGAACACCTCAACCAGCAAACCAACGGAGCCGTTCATCAGCTCTCGTTGCAGAACGCCCTAACCGGGCAGGCCGAAATTCGGTGTGCCTTTGCCGTTCGGGGCGAAGTAGCTGTCAGTCCAATAGCGGCTCCCTTCGGCTCCATCGAATTTACGGAGACCGTTTCGCCGATTGCTTTGGGTGAATTTGTGGGCAAACTGATTCAGAAAGCAAGTCTGACGGGCTGCAAACGGCTTCGGCTGGTGAATTATCCCCACTGCTACGCCCCCCGGCACATACATCGGTTGGTTTATACGCTGGCCGAACGGGGTTTCAATATCATTAAAAGTACCCCGACATTTTACCTGCCTGTTCACGATGGTATGCTAATTGAACGGATGCACCCACAGGAACGGCAACGACTTCGGAAGTGCCAACGGGCGGGCTTGAAAGCCTCGCGTTGGGAAAATCCCTGCATCCCAACCGTTATTGAATTTATCCGGCACAGCCGCCAACAACAGGGTTACCCGCTCACGATTCCGATGGATTGTCTGAGCCATTTGCTCAGTCAGTTCCCCGAGCAGTTCCCCATTTTTGTGGTGTGGGATGGCGAAACCATTGCTGCTTTGTGCGTGTGCGTGCGGGTTCGCCACGACATTCTATACAGTTTTCTGCCCGCCAGTAACGGCAACTATCGGGAATTCAGCCCAATGGTGATGCTGATTGGCCATATATATCAGTATAGCCAACACGCGGGTATCAACCTGCTCGATTTAGGGCCTTCGCTCGATACCAGCCAGCAACCCAAGCCAAGCCTTGCCCGCTTCAAGCAGAAAATGGGTGCCATCACCTCCCCGAAACTCACGTTCGAGATTGAGTTGTGATAGGCCGCTCTAATCCACTAATTTTGTGCATGATTGAACGAGTCTATAAATCAGTAGCCCAGTTTCTGGGTAATCTGATTGAATCCATTTTAACCGGGCTTCGGGTGCTGATTCAGTCGCGATGGCCCGCTCCGTTGCCCGCTCGTCGGCAGGCAGTTTGCTCGGTGTTGGGCAATGGGCCATCCCTCAGCGACACGCTACAAAACCAGGTATCTTTTCTGCAACAGACCGAACTGGTTTGCGTCAATAACTTTGCCCACTCGCCCTATTTCGCCCAACTCCGGCCCCGGAACTATGTGATTGTTGACCCTAACTACTTCGTTTTCACCGAACAATCGAACGACCGGCCCGACATTCGGCAAACCATCGACACCTTCCGAACAGTGGTCGATTGGCCCATGCTGCTGTATGTTCCCCGGTTTGCCAAAGACTCTTATGTAATCCAGACTATTCGGGCGGGGAACCCCAATATCGAAGTGGTGTTTGTTAACTATTCGGTGGCGCGGGGATTTCGGTGGTTGCGGCATTGGCTCTACCGCACGGGTTGGGGCATGATGCAGTCGCAAACGGTGATTGTGGCGGCTCTGTTTCTGATGATTAACCGCCGGTTCGACGCTATCTATCTGTTCGGAGCCGATCAATCGTGGCACGAACAAATCCGGCTCAACGATGAAAATCAGGTGCTGATGCAGCAACTGCATTTCTACGAACAGGCTAAAGACGTGGCTTACCAGCCAATTTATTCCGACAAACACCGCACCAAAACCGACTCCATGGCGGCCCAGTTTCTGTCGCTTCACAAAGCCTTCCGGGGCTACGAAGTCCTCCGCGACTACGCCGATTCAATGGGGGTGCGTATCTTTAACGCCAGTTCCAAAAGCTACATTGACTCGCTCGAACGAATAAAAATAACAACCGAAAATGCTTGATCTAAACGGAAAATCTATTCTCATAACCGGCGGGACCGGCTCTTTTGGTAAAAAATTTGTGGAAATGGTTTATGCCCGCTTTCCGCAGGTGAAGCGCGTGGTGATCTATTCCCGCGACGAACTGAAGCAGTACGAAATGAGCCAGTATTACCCGCACACGATGTATAAGTCGATCCGGTTTTTTATTGGCGACGTGCGCGACGGTGAACGCCTGAAACGTGCCTGCGAAAACATCGACATCATCATCCATGCGGCTGCCCTGAAGCAGGTTCCGGCGGCTGAATACAACCCGATGGAATGCATCAAAACCAACGTATTTGGCGCCGAAAACGTGATCAACGCGGCTCTTGACTGTGGCGTTACCAGCGTGGTGGCCCTCTCGACCGACAAGGCCGCTGCCCCGATTAACCTCTACGGAGCCACCAAACTTTGCTCAGACAAGCTGTTCGTGGCGGCCAACAATATGAAGGGCCTGCGCGATTTGCGGTTTTCGGTCGTGCGCTACGGCAACGTAATCGGCTCACGCGGCTCGGTGGTGCCGTTTTTTCTGGAACGGCGCAAAGACGGAATCCTGCCCATCACCCACCCCGACATGACGCGGTTTAATATTTCGCTCGAAGACGGTGTCGAAATGGTGTTCCATGCCCTCGAACACGCCTGGGGTGGGGAGATTTTCGTTCCCAAAATTCCGTCGTATCGTATCACCGATGTTGCCGAAGCCATCGGCCCCGATTGTGAACAGAAGTTAGTGGGTATTCGCCCCGGCGAGAAACTCCACGAGGAAATGATCACGGAAACCGACTCGCTCAATACCATCGAAACAGCTCAGTACTATGTGATTACCCCCTCAACTCCAACCTGGGAGGTGGACGATTACCTGGTTGCCTTCAACGGCAAACGCGCCGAAATTGGGTTCAAATACAACTCAGGCACCAATACCGAGTGGCTCACCGTGGAGCAATTACGCGATCAGATCCGGGAACACGTTGACGCAGATTTCAGACCATGACCCAATCCATTCCCTATGGTCGTCAGCATATTACTGAGGCCGATATTGCCGCCGTTACCAGGGCACTCACTTCGCCCTATCTCACGCAAGGCCCTACCATTGGGCAGTTTGAAACTGCTTTTGCCCAGTATATTGGGGCGCAATATGCCGTGGCTTTAGCCAACGGAACGGCCGCGTTGCACCTGTGCGCGATGGCGTTGGGCGTTAATGAAACGTCGAAGGTCATTACCACGCCCATCACGTTTTCGGCCTCGGCTAACTGCATTCGCTATTGCGGGGGTGAGGTCTATTTCGCTGATATTGACCCCGAAACCCTGATTCTTGACCCAAAAGCGGTGAGGGCTTTGCTCGAAAAACACCCCAAAGGCACGTTCTCGGGCATTATTCCCGTCGATTTTGCGGGCTACCCCGCCGACATGGTCGCCTTCCGCGAATTGGCCGATGAGTTCGGGCTGTGGCTTTTGGAAGACAGTTGTCACGCGCCGGGGGCTTCGTTCACCGATGCATTGGGCCGCGAACACCGCTGCGGTGATGGCTCATTGGCTGATCTTGCCATTTTTAGCTTTCACCCCGTGAAGCATATTGCCTGTGGCGAAGGAGGGATGATCACCACAAATGACGAGAAACTGTATCGGCATCTGCTCCGACTCAGAACCCACGGTATCACCAACATTGCTGCCGATTTCACGCCACCCCAACCCGGCGACCCCGAACGCGGAGGCTGGTATATGGAACTCCAGGAACTTGGTTACAACTACCGCCTGACCGATTTTCAGGCTGCCCTTGGCCTGAGCCAACTCGACCGGGCAGATGCGATGATGACCCGCCGACGTGCCATTGCCGCCCGATATGACGAAGCCTTTGCCGGAACAGCCGTGCGGACGATTGTGCCACCCGACAGCATAGGGCACGGGTATCACCTCTACGTGATTCAGATTCCCGACCGGAAAGGGCTGTACGATTACCTCCGTACAAAGAATATTTTTGCCCAGGTTCATTACATTCCGGTGCATCGGATGCCTTATTATCAGCAGTTTGGCTGGAAACAGGGCGATTTCCTCCATGCCGAAAATTATTACGCCCACGGCCTGAGCATCCCGATGTTCCCCACCCTCACCGACGACGAACAGGCATACGTTATTCAGGAAGTGCTGACGTATGTGGGGGTTTGATGCGACTTGAATTCATCTCAGAAAGAACTACCTTTGTAACTGTTTTTAAACAATTTCATCTGACTACAATTGTATGAAGGCTGCTAAGAATTGTATTTGCATTGCTATGCATTTGTTGTTGGCTACTCAAATGGTTAGCAACGCCAATGCGCAACAATTAAAACGCTCAAGCGACTTTAAGAAAGGTTATGCCATTGCTGGCTCAAACGAGAAAGTTGGCTTTATTGATCTAACAGGCAAGTTTATTATAGAGCCAAAATATATTGCTGCTTACCAATTCTCGGAAGATTTATCTTGTGTCCTTTCTGAGCGTAAATGGGGATATATTGATAAGAAGGGAATTGAAGTCATACCTCTAAAATATATGTCTGCAACTCCATTTTTTGAGGGATTAGCTGTTGTGAGAGACTGGGGAAAAGAGCCAAGTTATTGGGGTAAGTCTTTTTATATAGATAAAAGCGGAAAAGAAGTTTCATTGGGTGATTTTAAAGAAGTCAGCCCATTCGTTTCAGGCAAAGCTTTTGTGAGAGTCAGCGATTACCTAAGCAGCAATGAAGTAATTAATAGAAAGGCCAAAACTTGGAGAGAGATAAACAGGTCTGGCCAATTTATAAATACAACTAAATTTAGTTATGATGATATTGTTACTAAATATAAAATTCCGTATTATAAAAATGTTCTATCTCAACTAAATCAATTTGGAGTATATGGAGAAGTAGAAGCTCCTTATTTTGACGAAGGTAATGTCCCACCTCCTCCAGCAATTTCTCTCGGCCCTGTAGATAGGAAAACCCGAATCGAGGAAGATCGACGTGTTGCCGAGTATTTAGCTAAATATCCTCATAGTTCGGGTCTTCATACTGATGGAAAAAATGAAAAGAAAGGTCTTCGTAATAAAAACACTATTTTAGTGCCATTTGAATATGATTGGGTAAATCTAAATGAGTCTTGGAATTTAATTATAGTAAAGAAAGGACTTAAAGCCGGCCTTTTTAATACATTCGGATTTGAAATTTTACCTTGCAAATTCGATGGAGTTGAGTATGAATACGTTGATTCAGGGAAGAAAAAGTATTTAAAAGTCAGTCTTAATAAGAAAGTTGCTTTATTTAATTCAAAAGGTATCCAAATAACTGGTTTTGCTTATGAAAAAATTGTGTCCATAGTGGATAATAATGGTATTTTTTTTAGTGCTGTAAGAGATGGTAAATCAAGTTTGTTAGATTCCCTCGGAAAAGTAGTGATCCCTTGTGTTTCATGCGTATCGGAAGAAATGGTTTTTATGTCAGGAGGTTTGAAACTGAAATCAAAAGGAAAGTACAGTTATTTCTCCCTTTCTGGTCAGCCAATGACAGATTTTGCTTATGAAATCATGTGGGACTTTTCTGTTGAGGGTTTAGTGCAAGTACGAAAAGATGGGCTTTGGGGGTTTCTTAATAGATCAGGAGAAGAGGTAATTCCTGTTATTCATCAAGACATGAATAGCTCGGCTTACTCATCGAAACTTCCCGAATTGCTCAAAATGAAAAAAGACAATAAGTATGGCTATTACAATAAAAAAGGTAAACTCGAAATCCCATTCCAGTATGATAAAGCCAGCGAATTTATGGAAGGATTGGTATGCGTGCAACCATCTGGCAGTACTCTTTGTGGTTTTGTAGATGTAAATGGTAAAGAAGTAATTCCATTTAAATACAAGTTTGAAAATGAACGTCAAGGCTTTATTAATGGTTTAGCTTCGCTGAAAGATGCAGAAACTAATAAAAAAGGATTTATTAATAAAAAAGGCGAGGTGATTATTCCGTTTCTATATGATTATCTGGGTAGTAAAATTAGTAATGATAGAATCTTGTACGGAGTAAAATGCGACGACTGCAAAGGAGGGTCGAAATTTGGATTTTTAGACAGCAAGGGAGATATTGTCATTGCAGCTCAGTTTGAAATGATAGGAGAGTACGAGAAAGGCAAGGCGTTTGTATTACATAATGGTAAATCTTGGTATATAGATAGTAGTGGTAAATGCGTAGAAGGGTGCGAGTAATGAAGTCCATCCCTCTAAATATAACTGCCTCTATACAAATCCAGAGGCTTCTGCTTATTGTTTTCGGACTTCTCCCAATCCTATATTACACCATCATCTTCGTCCGCTACGCCTGGAATATGCCGTATATGGACGACTATCCGGTGCTGGTCGATTTCCTGAATCGCTGGCCAAGTGCGTCTGTGTCTGAGCGGATAGGGCTTTTGCTGGAACAGAATAATTTCCACCGGGTCGCGTGGGTCAAGGCGCTGGCCTTGCTGAACGTGGGGGTGACGGGAACGGTCAATTTTACGTTCCTGCAACTGATTGGTAATGCGGCCCTGTTGCTCACGGCCTGGTTGTTGTATCGGAGCAGTTCGGCGATTGGGCGGTGGGCGTTTCTGCCCGCCCTCTTCCTTATTTTCCAGTTTCAATCGTGGAACAACGCCTTCTGGGCTATGGCCGCTGTCTCCAATCTGTGGGCACCCGCCTGGGCATTGCTGGCGTTTTATTTAGCGAATCAACCCGCCGAAGCGCTGGACCGTAACCGTTCGCGCTGGTGGGCCATTCTGGTGGGTTTGGTGGCCTTGCTCACCAACGGAAACGGTATTGTGGTGTTGCCGTTGGTATCTGTATGGTGGATCGGAACGCCGAACCGTTGTAATCCGCCGGGTAATAACAATTATAAAA
>JANOCD010000099.1:0-13283 GCA_031411995.1 Cytophagales bacterium | reverse complement strand
GGTTGCTGAGCGCCAATGACGATCGGTTCGTAAGTTAGCCGTTGAGAAATTCATGCCACAAAATTAACGCATTCGAGCAGTTATAACGACTTGACTATCACCGACGCAACAACTCTATTGTAACGGCCACTGTTATCACGCACCGGCGCAACATCATGGTTAAATGGCATACGGCTTATCGGACAGTAAAGACGGGCAAGTGTGCCGCCAACGAAATGCTGGCTATGATCCGGCCCTATGCGGGCGATTATCTGCCCCGCGTTCAATGAATTTCCGGTCATCTACCAGCAAAATACCTGATTTGCTGGTAGATTAAACTCAAATTAACTCCTCAACTTTGTCCTGTTCTTCTGACTATTCTTTGTGTATGAAAACGTCGTCTGTTTTGTTATTGGTTTTGGGTGTGTATTGTAGAAAAAGGTTGGATCGGTTCTCAAATTTCCAATCTGTTGCCAGAAGTTGGCAGTTTGATATTGATGCGCTCAAAAAATCATCAAACTGGATTGTCTCAATCGGTTGGCTCAAAGGAACATTGCTTTCGCAGAAGCAACCCTCATTTTCTGCTTGTCTATTTTTTAGCTTAACATTTTTCTGTTGCTTATATACAAGTTGTAAACCAAACTCTGAGACAGTGCCTGATCTAAGAACCTGCAAAATTGTCAAAGAGACCTATAAAACTGCAAATATTCCAAAAAGCAGTCAACAACTCGTTGAAGCTATAAACATTGATGGTAAGCTGTTTGAAGTTTCCTTAAATACCACCCGGATTTACAGCTATAATGATGCAGGCCAACTAATAAAGGAAGAATTTTCCCAATGGGATAAGGGTTACGGGTCTGCCGTTTATTTGTATAAAAACAATCGCATAGTCATCACAAAAACCTTTCATGATGGCAATTCGAATAAAGTTTCAACCACCACTGATACACTCGACTTAAACGCTCAGGGATTGGCAAAAAAACAGAGTGGTAATCCTGTAACGTATGATGAAAATGGTTTTAAAAAATATTTAGGCACTCCCCCTTTTGAGTTCTATGCCATTAAAAAGGGCAACACAGAACAGATTATTTACCCCAATTGGACAGGTGAGGGAGGAACTTTCACTATTCAACATGCATATGATACTACGAAATTGTCTATTCCTTCCAATAAGCCTTTTCTTGGTATCTTCAGCAAGAATCTCTTGACGGAATCAACCAACATAATGCAAGGGAGTTCACATTACGTGGATGGACCAAACTACCACATTTCTTACAAGTATAGTTTTGATAAGTATAACAGGATTAGCAGGCGTGTAGCTTTGGGTAAGCGACTCCATCCATTGTGGGATTTGGAATTAGATCGGGGAGGAATTGGTGTAACCAATTTTGAGTATCAGTGCGAGTGAGCTTAAACGTATAGATTAGAGTTGTTGCGTCGGTGATAGTCAAGTCGTTATAACTGCTCGAATGCGTTAATTTTGTGGCATGAATTTCTCAACGGCTAACTTACGAACCGATCGTCATTGGCGCTCAGCAACCGGGCTTGACCAGAAACGATTCCAGAAGCTGCTCGGCTTATTGCCTGCCGCTTACCAGCAGCTCTATGGACAATCCATTGATCAACGCCATAAAGATTGTCCTGACGAACCCACCCTGAGCAGCTATGAAGACCTGCTATTATTTACACTATTCTCTTTAAAATCAGGCCTTTCTTTCGATTTGCTGGGGTTAACCACGGGTATGGATGGCTCAACCGCCAAGCGTAATCAGGATATCGGCTTGGCCCTAGTCAAGCAAGCCCTGAGTCAGTCAGCGCACCTGCCAAAGACCCACTTTGACAATGCCGAGAGTTTCAAAGCTTACTTCAAAGACAAAGGCCCTGTGCTGATTGATGCCACGGAGCAGCGAACTCAACGTCCTGAAGATAGCACCTACCAAAAGCAGATGTACAGCGGTAAAAAAAAGCCCATACGGTTAAAACCCTAATTATCTCCACAACGGATCGGTATATTCATTTTGTGAGCAAAGGTTGGGTGGGTAAATCGCATGATTATAAGCAGTTGAAGCACGAGTTTCCACCTGAGCAGTCTTGGTTTACGGACTTGGCTGTGAGTTTAGATTTAGGGTATCTGGGATTCGGCAAAGAATATGATTGTCAATCGGTTAGCCAGCCTACTAAGAAACCAAAGAAGGGGGCGTTATCGGTCGAAGAAAAGGCCAGGAACCAGCAAATTAGTTCAGGCCGGATTTATGTTGAACATGCCATAGGGGGGCTAAAGCGGTATCGTTATTTGACCGATCGTTTACGCACCCATAAGGTCAAATTGTATGAATCATCCCTGCTTATTTGCGCAGGCATCTGGAATTTCTATTTGACTAACTAGCTACCAATCAGCGATGCAACAACTCTACTATATATATTTACTTTCGCAGCCAGTGTTGCATAACGGGAAATTCATCTACAGTTGTCATCTGCATCCAAACCAACAAGGGCAGACCAATATATGTTTTCTGCTGAAACTGTTCGATAAGCCATTCGCTCTGCCCTTTGTAGCCCATGGGGTGAAACACAACGGAAGGGTCAAGATCAAGGTGCCGACAGGCTGCGTAGGTCCAGAGCAAAACTGCTATCTCGTCGCCCTCTTTTTGCGAATTATTAGCCGTTACGTTACCGCCCAGCAACGGACGTTCGGCGGGGGATGTTACGGCAATATGCCCGGCTTCGTGTAATAAATCGCCGGGGTAAAATAGTTTTTCCGGGTCAACGAGCAGTTTGCCGTGTTCAATAAGAATCCCAGGCAGGAACGTGTCCTGAGACAGCGTTACGCGGTGAATGTCAATACCAATTGCCCGGATAAAGGTTTCAATTTTGTTTAGATGGGCTTGATCAGTGGCTATCATAGTGGTTTGCGGAATGGCTTGTCTGGAGTTGCTGATACCGGCGCATGGCTGCCAACAAATACTCCGGGGTATCACAATCAGCCGTTTCTTCGGCGAAGGGTTGGCCAGGGCGTTTTGCATGAAACCCACTGCGGCTTTGAATCAGGCTCCACTCGGCCTCAGTCAATGTCAACCGGAGTTGCCCGGCTAAGTCCTGCATAAGGGCCATTCCATCAGCCTGATAGGGCAGTAAAAAGGCGTTATTATCCTGATCAGCAATCGTCTTCATACGAGAGAGATAGCAGGCCAACACATGCGCTGTGTAGGCCTCCTGGGCCATATTTTCTACTTCGGCAGGTTCCAGCCCGAACCACTGCGGGGGCAGTAAGCCCGGCACAGCCTGCATACCCGGATGGCGGCTGTGTGACCGAACCACCTCGTCGGGACGGCGGTAAAGCAGCACAATAGGCACGCTGGGGTAAAGACGACGAATGATTTCGTAAAAAAACAGATGCCAGCTATCGAGTTTCACAAACAAATGGGTCTCCGTGCCGCTGCGTTGGTGGCCAAGCAGGCGAATGGTTGCCCGAAACAAATGATCCCGAACACCCTCCGAAAACGCAGATGTTCGTTCGGGCAGGCGCAAAATTTCGTCCAGCAAAGGCACCTCCGACAGCACAATGTGTTGGTCGGGCAGGCTCAGTAACTGCGACAGCAGCGTTGATCCGCAACGCGAGACATGAAAAATAAACGCCGACGGTTCGAGGGCTGGTATGGTTTGCGAGAGGTCAATAAGGCCATCAATTTGGCTAGTACTGGTGAAACGATTGGAGTTATAGGGATGGCTCAAACAACGCCCGATGGTTTCGTCGAAAAAGGGAGCGTCAAATCGGTTGCCTTCCGTGTAGAGCCATTTCACCAGACCAGTAGCTGGTTGGAGATGATACGGAATCCAATGACAAAGCGGGTGCGTACTCATAGGGATGCTCCTTGCGTCAGTTCATGTTGCAACTGAGCAACCATCTGCCGGGCCACCTCCGAATCCATACGCTGCAATTCGGCCAGCATACCTCGTTTGGTCTCGTCCGGTAATTCTGCGGCTTTCTTTTCGGCTGCGAAGTCATAGCCCGCTTCGGCAAACAGTTTGTCTGACCAGGCATTGCGTCGACAGTCGATCACCAGGTGGATTCGGTCGGTGGTGCCGTGATTTTCCACACTGTGAGGCAGTTCAAAATTGGCGTACCAGCACTCGCCCACCTGCATGGGAAGATCGTGGCCATCGACACGAAACCGAACGCCGAGTGCTGTTTGAATAGGAATATGAAGCCGGAAGAAGCCGTTCGCGTAGCTGGTTTGCGGGTCTGTATGTTCGCGAATGAAACTCCCCGGAGCCAGAGACAACAGGCGTACCGTTTCTTTGGAGCAGGCTAATTGATTCAGAATTGCCTGAAAATAAGGGCATTGTCCCAGCAACGGCGTATCCATGAATGCATGATCGCCCAGTGGAGCCACAATATCGTTTATTTGCCCTGATGCTGACCGTAGCGCAATACTTGTCCAGCGGCCCGCGTAGTCGCGTTGATTAAAATGCTGTTGCCAGACCAGGCGTTGACAGGTCTCAAGGTCGTGCCTTAACTCGGTTACGGCGAAGGTAAAGGGTAAGGTAAAAAAACGATTATCCATCTTTTATGGCTATGCTTCTTGTTCAATTAACGGGCCTGTCTGGAGCAGGCAAAACAACTTTAGCCAATCGAGTATCGGCTTGTTTAACGACACTTGGCTACGAAGTTGAAATTCTTGATGGGGACCAATATAGACAAAATTTATGGCCCGAGTTAACCTTTTCAGACCGCGACCGCCGGGAAAATATTCGTCGTTTGGGTTATCTGGCTCAACGATTTACCCGTGTCGGCTGTATCGTTCTCATCGCAGCCATCAACCCCTTCGAAGCGGTTCGCACCGAAATTCGGGACAATAATCCGGGGTCGATGGTTGTGTATATTGATTGTGACCTCAACACGCTTCGCCAACGGGATACGAAAGGGTTGTATGCACGGGCAGCTCTGCCTGCTGACCACCCCGATAAACTCACCAATCTGACAGGTGTAAATGCTCCCTATGAACGTCCGCAACACCCCGACCTGACCCTGAAAACGGACTACAATACCGAAGATGAATCAACCGAACACCTGTTGGATTTCGTACTAAATTGCCTGACTTCTAAACAGCTATAACTTCCGCTTTCTACTCAACCGGAAACGCGGAGTATTTCTAAAGAGCAACAAGCGGAAGAAATTCACTGCACGCCCGGCACGCCATTTTTCGGGAAACTGAGTTTGACGGTGTTGTTTTAGTAGGTGCCCACATCGGAAACCTGCACAGGTAAACCAAAAAAGCCACCGACAAGTCGGTGGCTTTTTTGGTTATAGGAGAAAAAAATGACAGGCATTTTACTTTAGCTGACCAACCTTATTGCTTGACAATCTTCACTGTTTGGCTATGTTGCCCGTCTGTAGCCCGCAAAATGAATAAACCACCGGATAGAGCCGACACATCAAACGTTTCGCGATGCGTATCGGCCTGGGGCTGAAGGTTTCGGCCCATCAGCTTGCGGCCCGATACATCCTGCAAACTTAATTCGAGCGACCGTCCCTGCGCGCCCTTTACCAGTATGTTCACCAGACCCGTGGTTGGGTTCCCCTGTACTAAAAGCTGCCAACTGGCTGTTGGTTCGGCCAAACGGGCCATTGCAGGGGCCGCACAAGCCTGCCGGATATTCCAGGTGAAATACGCCGAGCGGGTGGCCGCGTCCTGAACCGTCACGGTGCTTACATTCTGGTCGAAGGGGAAGCTGTAGCGCGTACCCAGCGATCCATTGCCCGTAACACCTACAATGAGCAGCGGAGCCACGGCGGGCGCGATGCTACCATCGGCCCGACTCACCACAAAGTCAACCCGACTCAGAGCTGGTGAGGCATTGATGGCACAGGTGAAGCTCGTAATGGTCAGGCTTGAAACCGGCGTGGGTGGCACAACCACCGTAGGCGAGGGAGGAGGTGTCGTACCACAAGCCGCCCGGATATTCCACACAAAATACGTCGAGCGGGTAGCCGCATCCTGAACCGCCAGCGTGTTCACGTTCTGGTCGAAGGGGAAGCTGTAGCGCGTGCCGAGCGACCCGTTGCCCGTTACGCCGACAATGAGCAACGGAGCCACGGCGGGTGCGATGCTGCCATCACCCCGGCTCACCACAAAGTCGACCCGGCTTAACGCCGGTGACGGGTTGATGTTGCAGGTGAAGCTGGTGATGGTCAGGCTTGAGGCTGGTCCGGGGGGCGTTGGGGGAGCATCGCCCAGGATGGTTACCGTGGCCGAGGCTTCGGAGGGGTCAAGGTCGTACCCATCTTCATCAATAAGCGAGATAATAATGGTCTCGTCCTGCTCCGAACTGTTGTCATCGACAATAGGAATGATTTCTACGTCAACCGTCCTCTGGCCATCCAAAAACGTCATCGAACCGGGTAGCTCCACATAATCGACTCCCGGAATAGCCGAGCCATCAATGCGATAATCGACTACTAATCGCCCTACCGACGAGTTCCGCTGGAACTGGATAATTCCCGTATCTACGTCGCTCGCACCAGCAGCCACGCGGGCTCCTTGCGAGACTTTAGATGCCGTCCGGCGTTCGCTGGCCGTTGCGTCGGTCGCTTCAACACCCACCACCGGGGCACCGCCGGGTACCAAAACCGTCACCGAAATAGTTGCTGCCGTGGTTTGGTTGACTGGCAGGGTAGTGTCGGTCACAAGGATGGTGAAGGTTTGAACACCCGCTGTGACATCAGAAAACGTGACGCGGTTGCCTGACGACGCGACAGCCGCCAAAGACCCATTGGCCCCATAATTATAGGAATAGGGGGGCCTTCCGCCCGATACAAGGGCGGTAACGGAGGTGTTGCCTGTTGTCAGAAACGTGGTCGCACTGGCTGTCAAACTCACCACAAGCGGCACAATTGGCCCCGGATTAATGGTCAGTATAAACGTAGTGCTCGCGGTCAGATTACCGGGGTCGGTGGCGACTATCGTGACCGAAAAAGGACCCACGGCGGCTGGGGTTCCACTAATTACCCGCGTGTCGGGATTCATCGACAACGAAGTAGGTAAGCCGAGGGTACGGTAGGTCAACTGCTGGTTCTCAGGGTCCGTAAACGCAGGGGGCGTAAAGGCAAATGCGGCATCCAACGTACCCGTCTGGTTCGGGATGGCCACGGCAACCGGCGGCTGGTTGTTCGGATCAAGAACGGTGAAATTGCTGTTCGAGATGTCGAAAAAGATGTTGTTGGCGGCCATGACCCTGATCCGGCACTGATTGTTCGTTATGTTGGGGAACGTAACGGGTTCGGTGCCATCGTTGGGCGTGTTAGCCAACAACGTGATGGGGAAGGTGCGGCCGCCATCCGTCGAGAGTTGGATGTTTACGCTGGCGCAGTTCACGGGGGCCGCCGTGGTGTTGGCTACGTCCCAGTTGATGGTCTGTTGCGTACCGCCGGTATAAGACCCATTCAAGTTCGAGGTAACCAGAAACGGCCCGGCGTTCCCGTCCACGGTAACGGTAACGGTTTGGTAGTTCACCCCGCCCACCCCGTCGCGAACGGTCAGGCGGTGGGTAGTGGCAATGCCCACCGAAGGCAGTTTATCGCCGGTAGCGTAGTTGGAACCGTTCAGAATGGCCTCCAGACGCGGAAAAACCCGTGTACCGGTGGGTACGGGGGGGTAACTCCGGAAAAAAGGCGGCTTCGCCGTGTTGGTCAATGTCGAGATAGTGGTGTCATCGGCGTTGCCAATGTTGGTGCCTTCCCACGAATAACTGAGCACATCGCCCGCGTTGGCATCGGTAGCCGTTCCGGTCAATTCAAATGGGGTCGAGCGCGGAATGGTCGTGTTGGTCGGAAACTGCCCAATGGCTGGCACGGCGTTGTTGGTGGCGGTTGACGGGCCGCACGAAACGGTCGCCATGAACTCAACCGCCTGCTGATAACTGACCGTGTGAAAATTCAGGAAGGGCAGGTACGTTGATTCATAGTCTTCGTTGTTGCCCCTCCGATCAGAACAGGTAAACCCGTAACTCATGATCGTTGCGCCGGAGCCTGGTTCAACGGAGTAGTTGGCCTCGCGGGTCGTACACGCTCCAATCTTCGAACTATTGTAAGTATGCTCCATACCAAACTGATGGCCCACTTCGTGCGAAATGAGTTGATCGTCGAACACAGCCGCAAAGCTTCCATCGCCCACGCCCGATACGCCCTGCCCCTTCGCGTTATCATTGCAAGCACTGCGTCCTCTGGCAATACCAGCACCCGAATCACCTGAAAAACCAAACACGTGACCCACGTCGAAACCATTCACACCCAATACGTTTACCATGTTGGTCTGGTTCTCGCCCAGCATCTGACTTTGCTTGCTGTTGTCGTAGGGGTCGGTAGCGGGGTTGGGATACACAAGGTTGGTGCCGCTCACCAGTTGAAACGCCACACTCAGTTCAACGCGATACACGGCGTTCATCCGGTTGACGTAACCCACCACCGCATTAAAGGCGTTGTTGACATTGCCGCCCCCTTTGCGCTGGGTAAACTCGCCCGTTGCGGCCACGGCCAGCCGGAACGTCCGCAGCATGGTTCCGGTATTGTTGGCTAACCGCGCTTTCCCGTTTGAGGCTTTTTTGACATCGATCAGGGCGGATTCGGTGCCGCATTTGGCCCGCAACCCAAACGGTTGGGCTTCGGCAGAGGCCCGCTTGGCTTCGCGGGCGAAATAGGTCATGTACACCTCGCTGCCGGGACTGTCCGACGTTTTGGTGTAGTAAACAGCGTCGTTTTCAACGCCCAGAATAATGGCATCGAACCCGCTGGAGGTCAGGCTCAACCGGATGGTATAGGTTGGGTTGGCCAGGCCCCGGCCCGTGTAGGTTTTAATGCCCCGGTGAACCACGGCAAGGGCGGGCGACAGAATGGGCGATTCGAGGATGCCAAACGTTTCAACCGTTCCGTTAGGCAATGGAATCGCCACCCGAAGCGGGGCCGTACTGGTACGAAACTCAAGCGGAGCTTTAGCCAGATACGTCCGAAGGTCGGCTGTTTTCAGCCGATAAAGGGCAGACCGTTCCAGCTTACCGGCATCGGGTGTAGCGGTGCGCGCCTGTGCCGACGACAATGGTTCAAAAAAGCCAGACTGAGCTTTAGCCAGGGGACCTGCCAGGACCAGACCCAGCAAAAAGATACCCCGTTGGAGGTAAAAAGTGAAACGCATGAATAGAAAAAATTAAAGTTTACAAACGATATAAAGGTTAATAGAGTGGTGGAGGAACTCTTTTTCTAATAAATTGGCCCAACCCCACCGGCGCGGTATAGCGGGGTTGGGCCGCATAATTCTTTAAGCTGTCTGTTTATGCATTATGGATTGACCGGATAAGCCAGTATGCCCTGCACGGTGCGGCTACAGCCGTTGCTGCCCGTTACCGTCAGGCTGAACAGCCCCAGCCGGTTGATGGGGAATATACCCGTCGTGTTGTCGTCGGTCTGGCGAATCTCATACCCGTTGATGCGGTCAATCACCACCACTCGCTGGAAGCGACTCCCCCCAAACACCTGAAAGCTCTGCCCCGGCTGGTTAGGTACGGTAATGGTCGGCACACCCGACCCCATCACCGTCGCCGAGTTGTTGAACACCAGCGTCACGGTGGGCGATTCGTTGACGGTCAGGCTGAACGCAGTACTGGTTACGCTGTTGCATCCGCCGTTGACCACCACCGAGTACGTACCAGCATCGGACACCTGCACGTTGGCAAAAACGAAGGTGGTGCCGCTTTGCGGACTGCCCACCGGCATCCCACCCCGATAAAGCTGGGCCGAAAACGGCCCCGACCCGCTCACGCTGACGGGAATGCTGACGATGCTGCCCGAACAAACCACCGAGCCGCTGGGGGGCTGCATGGTAATGTCGTTTTGCTGGCCGGGGGTTCCGCTGAACTCATAGGCCCCCATGTCGATGGTGGTGTTGATAAAGCGGTTCTGGTTGTCGAGATCGGTGGCGGGGCCTCCAGCCGAGTTGTAGAGCGTGTTGCTGCCCGCGTCGATGGACTGGGCGCAGGCGTTGAGCCGCAGGTTGCCATTGGGACCATCCACGAAAGGCGTGCGGGTAGCCGTGCGGTTGTTGCCGCCATCTGTAAAGCCACCCATCGGATTGGTGCCATCCAGAAGGGAGAAGCGAACCGTTGGGGCCGTACCGGTAAAGGCATTGCCCGGGCCATTACCAAAAAACACGCCGTTGGTAAAGGTGACATTTCCGCCGTTGGCAATGACTGAGCCACCATTAGAGGCCACGTTGTAGCCGAAAGAGCCATTGGTGGAGGTAACGGTTCCAAGGTTTCGGATACTACCTCCCAGCGCATTGGCTTTGTTGTCTTGCAGCGCGGTATTAATCAAAATGCCGGTTGTGCCTGAATTAACAAATAAACCGGCCCCATCGGTGTTGGCGGTGTTACTTTGTAGCAGCGAGTTGGTAGCTCTTAGCGTATAACTACCTGTTACATAAATACCCCCACCCTGATCACCCGCCTGATTGGCACTTACCGTAAGACTACTTAATGTGCTGCTTCCATTACCAAATGTAAACAAGCCCCCGCCATCGGTTGTAGCGGTGTTTCGTCGAAGCACCGAATTAGTTACTGTCAAGCCCCCGCCATTGCCGGTAATTATACCACCACCTTCATTCCCCGCCCGGTTGTCTGAGATGGTGAGACTGCTCAGGTTTGTAGTACCGCCATTAATGAATAGGCCTCCGCCTGAAACGGTAGACGTATTGCTTTGTAGCAGGGAGTTGGTCACACGCAGGTTATTAGAACTCGTATAAATCCCCCCGCCCTCATTCGCCCTATTGGCCACCACGGTAACGCTGCTCAGATTGCTACTCCCCGGCTCGACATATAAGCCCCCGCCAACGTTTGTAGCAGTGTTGCTTTGCAACAACGAGTTGGTGGCCGTCAGCGTGTGCGAGGAGGTCGTATGAATACCCCCGCCAATACTTGCACGGTTGGCGGTGAAGGTCACGTTGGAGAGGGTACTGGTTCCCCCCTGAGCATAGAAGCCCCCGCCGTTGTTTGTAGCGGTGTTCTGGCTAAAGCTGACGTTGGTCAAGGTGGGGTTGGCCACCGCGCCCGAACCACCCGCCAGAATAAAGACACCCCCGCCATTGCGTTGAGACAGGTTAGCCGTAAAGGTCACACTATTCAGCACGGGTCTGCTGGTGCCCACATTGGCAAATTGATACAGCGCACCCCCTCCGTTGTTAGTTGAGGAGCCGGTGGCCGTGTTCTGGCTAAAGATCACATTGGTCAGCGTGGGGCTGGCTTCTGATCCCGGCCCGCCCGCCTGGCTGAACATACCGCCCCCGGATATGGCCCGGTTTGCGGTGAAACGCACATTGTTCAGCACCGGACTGCTGACCGCCTGATTGCCGAAGTTATGCACAGCCCCGCCGTTGTTCACCGCCCTATTGCCCGAAAAGGTCACATTGGTCAGCGTGGGGCTAACCACGGCACCATTACTGGCCTCATTATAAATAGCCCCTCCTCCGCCGTTAGTAGCAGGACTATTGGCGGTGTTCTGGCTGAAGTCCACATTGGTCAGGCTTGGGCTGGAACCGCCTGTATTTGCGCCCCGATTGAAGAGCGCACCACCGGAATTAAAGGCTTGATTGGCCGTGAAGGTCACACTGTTCAGCACGGGGCTGCTGATGCCATTAAAGCCCGAATTATACATGGCCCCACCACCGTCGGAGGTAGCCGTGTTCTGGCTAAAGTTCACGTTGGTCAGCGTGGGGCTGGCCAACGCACCGCTTACCGAGGCATCATTGTAAATACCCCCACCAAACGATGCGCTGTTGCCCGTAATCACGAGGTTGGCCAGGGCCGGACTACTGGGGGAACTGCCGTTGGACACGTTGAAAATACCACCTCCTCTGACTTCAGGAAGCGTATTGGCCCGCCCCCCGGTAATCACAAAACCGTCTAAGCGCGTTTGCCCGCTGGCGTTCAGGAACTGCACCACGTGATAACTATCGGCCGTAGTGCCGGCACCCGTCAATGTACTGCTCGACGGAAAAGCCGTGCGCGCCCCCGGCGTACCACTGCCCGCGTAGCCGCCCATCACCGTTACCCCGCTGGCGATGGTATAACTTGCCGACGCGCTACCAGCCGCCCCACCCGGATTGTAAAGACCATTGGCTACATAGACCGTCGCGCTGCCGGGGGTTGTATTGGCGGCTGCGTAGTCGATGACCCCCTGCAAATCGCTGGTGCTGTTGGCCCAGGAGGTGGCCGCACTGGGGGGCATTGTTCCGGTTGTCGTCACGTAGAACGATTGCGGTGCCTGTGCCCACAGCAGGCCCGAACTGCCCACCAACAAAAGGCACAGCAGGGCAATCGACAGGCCGCGCACACGGGGTTGACTAAACAGGAGAAGAAAAGACGCAGCCAGGAGCCGGTGGTGAAGTAAAGGAGTTTGCATAAATCCGTTTTGATTTTCAAACCCCAAATAACTTAGCAATTTCGCCGAATTAAAATACCTCGATTGAGGTATATTTTGCCAAAATCACCACTGTTTTCTACCCACTTTCTTGTAAGTTAGTCCCTAATCGGCTAAGGTTTCCAAAAAATCATAGAATTCCTTCTGCGACTCAAAGGGCAGTTTTCGGTTGATGTTCTTGCGGTGGGTCTGCACCGTGAAGTAACTCAAACTGAGTTGGGCCGCAATTTGCTCGGTCGTTAACCCCTGCTTCACCCCTTTCAGAATTTCTACCTCGCGTTTGGTAAGCTGGTGCCGCAGCCGCAACTGGTCAGGCAGGGATGCGGACGGTTCATTGGGCAGGTCGCTTTCGATCACCCGTTCGCCCTGCATCACCCGATCCAGCAAGGCCAGCAGCCGGTCGGCGGGGATGGTCTTGGCCATATAGCCATCCACGTTCAGGGCGCGAAACCGGGCAATCTCCGCCTTGTCGGCATACATACTGATGACTACAATCCGGCACGGATGGGTCAGTTTTCCCAATTGCTCCACAACGGCCACGCCGTCGAGATGGGGCATGTTATAATCAACCAGCACTAAGTCGGGCTTCTGTCGGCAGCAGACATCGTAGGCAAGGCGGCTATCAAACACCTGCTCAACCACGGTAAAGTCGGGGGAGTGGCTCAGAATCAGGTTCAGGCCATCGCTAAATATCCGGTGGTCGTCGATTAGAACCGTGCGAAAGGGGGGCATCATAGGGTATCATGGGGGTAGGTAGTCGGAGTAAGCTAAAAGGGGAAACGTTCATAAATCGTAGGGCAAGGCGAACTACGGGATACAAGCCCCGTAGTTCGCCTTGCCC
>JANOCD010000098.1:0-21176 GCA_031411995.1 Cytophagales bacterium | reverse complement strand
GGCCGTTACGCCCCCTACACCCCCTCATGGGCACTTGCTTGCATGTTCACCAAAGTCCCCTTCAGGGCATTTCGGGGAAGAAACGACCTTATTTTGAAGGTTGATATTTTCAAGTATGTATTACATCAGGCTTTGATAAATACTTAAGGTTTGAGCAGCGGTCTTCTCGCACGAGAACAGCTTCAGTCGGTCGGTTCCCCGTCGGCTCAAGTCGGCCCGGAGTGCATCGTCCAGAATCACCTGTTCCACCACCGACGCAATAGACTCATCGTTTTCCGGGTCGAAATACAGCGCTGCCGAACCACCCACCTCGGGTAGCGAACTCTGGCCACTCAACAAAACAGGGCAACCACCGCTGAAGGCTTCCAGCACCGGAATGCCAAAACCCTCATTGAACGACGGAAACACAAAGGCCAACGCCTGCTGATATAACCGTAAAAGAGTCACATCAGTTATGGGTCGGTAGTGAACACGCCTTGTGAGTCCGGCTGCATGAAAAGCCATTTGCTCGGCCCGGCTAAACACACCACCGCCCGCACAAACCAAATGAATAGCGGGATACCGGGTTAAAACAGGCCGGATCGCTCTGAAAAAACCATCGAAATTTTTGTAAAAGGATCGTTTTCCAACATAGAGCAAATAAGGAAACGGTTCTTTTGGCGGCAACTCATCAGTCGATCGACCAACCAATGGCTCACTCTCCCCCAATGACGTACCCAGATAAATTACGTCGATTTTTTCGGGGCTGATACCAAAAAAACGCTGAACCTCCTGCTTGGAGAACTCCGAAACAGTAATGATCCGGTTTGCCCGTTGAAGCAGTTTCTTCTTGAGAGCGGGCAAATGGCCACCGACATCCGGGTATTCATGGGCATATCGTTCACTCGTGGCATCATGAAATGTTAGCACGAAGGGTTTTTGCCCCAAATAATCCAGGAAATACTTGTGGTAATAGGTTGGGTGAAACACATCGAAATGCCCTTTTCGGATGTGGCGAATACTATTATACCGATTGAGCAGCGAAGCGGCCTGGTTAGCCATCCGGCTCTCGGCCAACAGTTCGTAGCGATAATGGGGGATAAACGATTTCCCGTTGATATAATCGTTGTTGGAGAATACTAACGATACGTCAACGGTGAGGGCGTGGTTCTGATTATACGACCGAATCAATTCATAAAAGTACCGGGCAACTCCACCATACATTTGTCCACTGAAAGCTTGATGGTCATAAAGTACGTTCATTAAGGTTCGTTCGTGTGTTTGTCTTTTTCAGAGAGCTCAGCGCAAAAGTAACATGCAATGCTGACTTTGACGTGGTTTCCCGGTCAGTGGTATTAATGAATAGCAGGCAAATCCACGGTTTCAACATAGTTGGCTACAGACCGGAGGGCCAGTCCCGTATGCCGTTTCCAGCCCCGCACAACGGGCGGTTCGGGCTGTTTTCCAAAGGCAGGGGCCTGCGAAAATGCCGGTTGCTGCCGCGTTGCCACGGCTGCCCGATACGCAGTCAGCAGTCGCTGAAGCTCAGGATGCTGGGTTAATTTCAGTCGGGTTTGGTGCACGAACAAACCTTCGTCCTGATTATACAGACCTTTAAAATTTATCCAAAGCGGCTGTACTTCTCCCTGTTTTTGACGTTCGTGCCAGTTCCAGATGGCCCGGTGCCAGCGTCGATCGTTGATAACCCGTACCCCGTTGAACAGAGCGAGCAGGTGCATCAGCCAAATTTGATCTAGGCATAAACTGGCACAAAAATCGATTTGGGCGCGGGTCTGCACCCGGTTTTCCCACCACAAAAGCATCCGCTCGGTTTCTTCCGACCGACGTAAACCGAGAAAATCGGCACTGTATAGGCCCACATTTTGCAGGTATTTCTCATCGGGAAACAGCCCGTCGGCAGGGGGGGCGGTCAGGTGGGGAGTCAGCAACAGTTGAGCCGTCTCCAGTTCCGACAACACAGCCGTTAACGGTTGGTAGATGAACGCATCCGGTGCCAGATAAATAACCTGTTCACAATCGGGATGTTGCGCCATCATGGCCCGAATGAGGCCGGGCTTTATGGCAGCAGCAAACTCCGTTGGGGTATATTGTTCCGACAGATCAGTTAGTGTTTGGCTGTCAAGTATCTCAGTAACAGGCAGAATAGGATGGGAAAGATTGATCGAATGTATCGGGTTTATCTCATCGGCCAGGCCTATCATAAACCGGGCATCCGGGTGGAGTTTTTTTACAGTGTCACCCAGGGTGAGTGCCTGAGCCAAGTGGCGAATGGGGCAAACGGTTAAAACGAGTAGCAATAGAAAAGTGATTTACGGCTTTGTTTTTTCTAATAAAAGAGTGTCCTGGTAGTCATAGAAGTCGGTTCTGCCCACCCAGTATCCATACCGGATAGCTTCTTTGAGGTGCAGGCCCGACCGGTTCAGCGCGCCTTTCACCCAGGTCTCATCAAAGGCAATGGCATGTTCGGGAACGTCGTGATCCTGCACCATCGACACCTTTGTGTAGGGTTCCATGGGTATAGACGATTTTCCGGCGGCAAGGAGTTCCCGGCTTTGTTGATTCAATATAAACATGGTGGCATATACCTGACCTTTGGGTTTCAGAACGCGCTCAATTTCAGAGAAATAACGCTCCACATCCCGCTCAAGCATGTGCGTGAAGACAGAAGTCAGGAAAATAAAATCGAACGACTTGTCTTTAAATGGAAACACTACTTCGGAGGACTTCATTTTACCCGCCGGATTATACATTTTATTGTACAGATCGAGGTGTTGAAAATGAAAGTGGGGTGAGTGCTTCGAAATATTTTTGTTGCTCCAATCCACCCCTTCCCGCACAATTTCAATGCCCTCGAAGCCACCGGGTGGTTTAATATAATCGAGCAAACCAACAGCAATGCGCCCAAGGCCACTACCAATGTCGAGTACCTGGTCGGTGGGCTTCAGGCCACCGACTTCACGAAGCCGTTGGGCAAAGGCTTTGCCGTGTCCTTTAAAATCGCCACCACCTACTGAATACAGCCGTTTGGGCGGAGTGAGTGAGTCACGCTCGCCGGACCATATTTCGATTTGGTCGATTAGTGGACCGGGTACAATTGAGCTGATGAAAGGCTTGAGGGAGTTAGGAACTAAGTTTCTGAGGTGCATGATAGTAAAGGAAGAGTAACAGTCTTCAAATATACCAATTAGTTTCTAACTCCCCTTTTAAGTTGCCTATGAATTATCTAATGGTATATTATAGCTTGAATGAGTGCAATGATTTCAGGATAAGTCTATCATGTTTTAACTAAATAACCGTTTGAGGGGTGGGCCGTTAGATACGATTTTGGCAAAATATTAGCTAAATTTTAGTACTTAACTATAATTTTACGAGATTTATGGAGAAATTAAATTAAAATTTCCAACGGCTTTTATTGGTAATTCTAGTACTATGATCTACGGATTTGAAGAACGCTCAACACGATCATCGCTATAAAGAATTAGATTCATTACGAGGATTGGCCGCGTTAATGGTCGTGTTCTTTCATTTTACACTCGATCGAAAAGAAGTCGAAAATCTATTCAATGTTGGTTCTACGGGCGTTGACCTTTTTTTTATAATTAGTGGCTTCGTAATTTTTATGAGTATTAACAACGTTAAAACAAGTCATGATTTTATTATTAACCGTGTAAGTCGGCTATACCCCACCTACTGGACTTGTGTTACGATTACGTTTATACTGATTTCAGTATATTCTCACTATTATGAAACTAGTAAAACTGTTTCTGTTGAGCAATATGTTGCTAACATGACAATGTTTCAGCATTTTTTCAGAGTGCATGATTTGGATGGACCTTACTGGACCATGATTGTTGAAATGATGTTTTATATCGGTATTTTATTATTATTTCACTATAAGTTATTGATATATATAGATTACATCGGCGTTTTAATTGTTGCATTTACATTGCTTGCCTACCAGTTTTCGCACATTTATCTGGTTGATAAATTTCTGGGGGGCTTCTCGTTTCTTCGCTATAGTCCGTTATTTTTCTCGGGAATTATTTTTTATAAATTATACTCCTATAAGAAAAATATCCCCTTCTATTATTCACTTCTAGTGATTTGTTTATGCAGTCAGATTTTATTGTTTGACCATTTAGATAAGTCATGGCTGATCAATCAAAATACCTACGCACTAATGCTGGTGATTTATTTCACGTTATTCATTTTATTTATCAATAATAAATTATCGTTCATTGTTTCAAAACCCACATTATTTGTTGGTAAAATTTCGTATGCCTTATATTTAGTCCATCAGTTCCTGTGTGTTCATATTTTGTTGCCCTTTCTGATTGATACGCTCCAACTCAATTTCTGGATTGCCTGCCTTATCACCCTCCCCGTCGTTATTCTCCTGGCCACTGCCATTACGTACTTCATTGAAATACCAATGGGTAAATGGCTAAAGCAGACACTTAGAAATGCCCCTATCTGGCAAAAGAAGCTGGAAATGGAGCATTAGACTATGATTACTCTTCATCGGCACGGCTGCCACTGCCGAGTGACAGTTTATTCGTTGACGAGGAGAAGGTTAGGAAATTATGCCCTCATTTTCTTTATCTCCCGCTCAATGCTCTGCTTGTAGGGGTGAAAATCAACCTGCAACGTGTGCCGCGGGCTAAGCCGGTTGTCCGATTGCTTATACCGTCGGCGGTTTTTGTCGGCTTCTTCCTCGATAGACCGTAGCATGGCGGCCCGGTCGGGAAGGCGACACTCGCTTTTGATGAGCTTGGCTAACCAGATGGCCTGGGTTTCGGCCAGTGGCATGATGGCTCCCAACGGCTGCACGAGACCCACAAAATAGAGACCCTGAAAGTCGGGGTGAACCACGCGCCGGTAGAGTTGCAGGTCGTTGGTTTGCTCGACGTTGAAGAAGCCTTCCTTAAAAAATGGGAACGTCACTTTATAGCCCGTGGCATACACGATCATGTCAAATCGGTCGCGGGTGCCATCGGTAAAAACTACGTCGTGGCCTTCAAACCGCTCGATGTTGGGTTTGAACCGGATCAGGCCACGCCCGGCCATGTTCAGCAAATCCTGCGACACGGTAGGGTGTTCGGTAAGCAGCGGTCGGTCGGGTTTGGGAACGCCGTAGTTTTCCTGCTTGCCATGCGCCAACCGCAATGACAGATTCAGCATGAACCGTTGCACACCCAGTGGCAAATTGGACATACTGGGGCTAGCCAGTGAGTCGAACGGCATCCCCATCAACCAGTTGGGCATAATGTAGGCTCCGCTGCGGCTCGAAATGGTCACGTTGCCGGTATGCAGCCGAGCAGCTTCGCAGGCAATGTCGACCGCCGAGTTGCCAATGCCCACCACCAGCAACGACTTACCCATGATCTGCTCCGGCTCCCTGTAGTCGTGCGAGTGGATGGTTTCACCTGCAAACGTACCGGGGAACCCAGGATCGGGCAGGCGGGGGTTCCAATGGTGTCCGTTGGCTACGATCAGGTGGGTGTAGACGCGGACTGTTTCCTCGCCCCCTTTCACAGGCCGGGTGCTCACCTGATAGGTTATACCCTTGCTTTCCTCGGTTTTGGTGACGTTCGTTACCTCGGTGTTGAACGTGATTTGGGAACGAAACCCAAAGTGGTCCACATAATCATCGAAATACCGAATGATCTGGCTGTGGTGCGGAAACATGGGGTAATCCGTCGGCATGGGGTAGTCGCTGTAGGCCATCACCATGCGGTTGGTGTTGATGTGCAGCGACCGATAGGCCGACGATAAACCGTTGTCATTGTTATACCGCCAGTTGCCGCCGATGCCGGAACCGCGCTCGAAACAATCGAACTCAATGCCGTTCTGATGCAGCGTTTTGGCCACTGCAATTCCCGATGCCCCTGCTCCTATAATGCAAACTGTTGGTGTCATTAGTGAATGATTAATGGTGAATGATGGGTGTCAATCAGGGTAATTCGGTAATCGTAATGTTCTTGTATCCGGCTTCGACCTTGCCTCCGCCATGCACCTGCAAGCCAATCAGGCCCGATTGTGGAATGCTGGCATCGGGTTCGGTATAGTCCACGGTTTGCTTGCCGTTCAGGTAAATTCGTATCCAGCGACCCTCACAGCGCACCCGGTAATCGTTCCAGTCGCCGGGTTTCAGGGTCTTCTTGATCAGGTTGGAATCAGCCTGCACCAGCGTTTTGTCCCTCCGCGATTCGTCGTACAAACTCGCCCAGTAGCCCTTGCCCAGATCGGCTTGATACCCAACCATTTCGTAGGCTGGTTTCGTGGCCCGCTGACTCCGAAACTGAACCCCCGCATTCACGAAGCCCGTTCCGGTAAGCCTGAATTTCAGCCGCAGGTCGAAATTGGTGTAGGGCCGGGTGGTACACAGAAACTCGTTGTGGGGCGTTAACCGCTCCGTGGAACCTCCCATCAGCGCACCCTCTCGGATTTGCCAGGTGCGGGCCGTATCGCCTTCCCAACCCGCAAAGGTTCGTCCGTCAAACAAAGAGCGGGGTGGACTTTGGGGCAGGAAACTTGTTAACGACGAACCGGCAATCAACAGGGCGAGCAGGGCGTAAGCAGGGGTCATGGGTGTTTTTCTTAATCCACCAATTGAGGGAAAACGGGTGTTGTTCATTGGATTAGTAAAAGAATAACTGGACAAAAGTCTATACTTGGGAATTGGTTTCATTTGACATTCCGAACGGCTACCCCCGTTACGCGGGCTTTATCATCCTCATTTAAAGGCTGATACCGCTCTAAATGCGCTACAATTGGGTTCATGGAAAAGCAAAAGGGCTAATTTGATAATTGTCAAATGAAATGCCGGGCAGAAAGCGGCCGTTTGCTGGCCAATTCTGTTTTGTCCTAAAAATAGTCAATTCATTCCGGGTATTGTCAAAAAGACTGCCCATTAACCGCTCGTTGCCATGAAAATTGTCTTTTTAACGGGTTGTGCCAACGGCATTGGTCGCCATTTGGCCACCGTCTTCTACCAGCGGGGTGATGCCGTGGTGGTGACCGATGTCGATGAAACCCGCATCCGGGAGTTAACGACCACCTGGGATGCCGACCGGGTGCTGGTGGCCCGCTTAGATGTGCGCAACCTGGCTAATTGGCAGGCTACGTGCATGAATTTGACCCCGCCGACATCGACTTCATTTTCGATATCAACGTGAAGGGGGTTCTCATCGGCTCGCGGTTGCTGACCCAACAACTGGTGAAGCAGGGTAGTGGACACCTCATCAACACTGCACCGTTACCCGCAGGAAAGTGGCTGGTATAGACGAGGTGTCAGGATTTGAGCTTTTATTTTGACTGGTGAACAAAGCGGCCAACTCCTGTTCAAGTTCAGCCGATTTTCCATTTTTTTCGGCGGCTTCAAACGCATTCATGGTGGGACCATAGTACCTGATGAATGTGTCGGCGAATTTGGACGCAGCATAAGGGACGTGAAACGTAAACGTATCCCTGCTGAACGATATGTTTTCTTTGGCTACACCGGCACTCCCAAACCGTTCGATCACATGGTCTTCGATGCCCCATAGCATTGGGCTAATAAAGCCCTCGGGCGGTGGTGGCATATAAGCCGAGATAATTTTTAGCGTTTGTGCTACCAGCGTGGGGTCGCCCGGTATCCAGTTCCCCATTACGATTCGCCCACCGGGGCGGGTCACGCGCACCATTTCTTTGGCTACGTCGGATGGTTTGGGCGCGAACATGGCCCCAAAAATGCTGACGACGAGGTCAAATGACTGATCCTTCAGATCGTGCAAATCGGTGGCATCCCCTTCCTGAAAGGTAATGTTGGTCAGTCCTTCGGCTTTGGCCCGGCGGTTACCGGCTTCAACGAGATTCTGGGCAATATCGACTCCAAGCACAGTGGCTCCGAGTTTGGCTTCGGGGATGGCGGTGGTGCCATCGCCACAACCGAGGTCAAGCACGTTCGTACCTTCGGTAATTCCCAGTTGGGCAACTAATGCGGTACCGCTTTCGCGCATGGTTTGGGCAATCTGGGTGAAGTCCCCTTTTTCCCACAAGGCTTTGTTTGGATTCATGGTGTTTCCGGTTTAGTGTTCAGATTGCGAAGGTATAGCCTGTTTTTTGTTTATATTACCGTTTGACCTATAGACTATGTAAACGGTCGTAGAGAGGCCTGCGAAAACTTGCAAATGAATTTTTATTCAACTTACTTTGCATCGTCAACTCAATTACAGCGATGCGTACCAAAGACGAAGCCAAGGAACAACTCATTTTCGATACCGCTCTGCGACTTATCCAGCAAACGGGTTTGTCGGGGCTGAAAATGTCGGAATTGGCTAAAGAAGCGGGCGTGGCCACGGGTACGGTCTATATTTATTTTGCCGATAAACCGACGCTCATTCAGCAACTGTATGCCTACCTGCTTCGCAAAAGCCTCAGCGACTTGGGCGAGGGGATTAATGACACGGATCCGTTACGGGTGAAAATCCAGAAAATTACCCGTAACTACCTGGACGACAACCTTGCCAATCCCCAGTATACGGCCTTTTTTGAGCAGTATTATCGATCGCCCTACTACGTACTGACGGACGCTGTCGAGGCCGAAGAAACTACCGCTATGCAGCCCATCATTGACCTGATTATTGAGGGGCAGCAGCAAACCATCATCAAAGAAGCCCGGCCTGATCTGCTCCTGACGCTGGTTTGCGGCATGTTAGACGAATTGGCTAAACAAGCCCATTTCACCAAACAACCCATCAGCGAAAGCGATTGGGACCTAACCTTTTCGGTCATCTGGGACGGTGTGAAGCGATAGCCGTTGCTGATACCGTAGCAAGCAGAGTCATTTTTTTTGCCAATTAAGTGAATATTTTTTCATTATAAACCAATCAAACCAATTCAATCATGTCTGCCAAATCGACATCCCTTACCGTTCTCATCACTGGAACCTCCTCCGGCATTGGCCGGGCCGCCGTTAAATCATTCTCTGACCAGGGGTGGAACGTAGCCGCGACCCTCCGCACACCAACCAACGAACGCGACATGCAAACCTGGCCGGGGGTGAAACTCTATGCCCTCGACGTAACCGATACGGTCTCCATCGACAAGGCTCTCAACGCCGTAATCGCCGATTTTGGCAAAGTCGATGTGCTGGTAAACAATGCGGGGTATGGAGTTGATGGCGTGTTTGAAGCCATGGCCGATGACGTGATCGAGCGGCAGTTTAACACCAATGTATTTGGCCTTATGCGCACGACCCGCGCCATCATTCCGCACATGCGGCAGCAGGGGGGAGGCACCATTATTCAGATTGCGTCGATGGGCGGGCGGCTGGCGTTTCCATTATTCAGCATCTACCACGGCACTAAATGGGCCGTTGAAGGGTTCACCGAATCGTTGCACTACGAACTCAAACCGTTTGGCATTTCGCTCAAATTAATTGAGCCGGGGGCTATCAAAACCGAATTCTACGGAACTGGTCGGGAAATGGTAAAGCCCAAAAATACAACGGCTTATGATGAATTTGTGGCCAAATGCGACAAGGTAAACCAAGAGAGTGGTGCCAAAGGCGAATCGGCTGCAGTTGTGGCAAAAGCCATTTATAAAGCAGCTACGGATGGCAGCAACACCATGCGCTACCCAGTGGGTGCGCCGGCCCCGCTGCTGCTTCGCCTGCGTAAACTGTTGCCCGACAAGTTGTGGTTTGGTGTGGTCAATAGTAGCTACAAACTCTGATGCTCATGGACTTGGTGTTTCGCCCGGCGCGAAAGAACAGGGATTAAATGTGTTTGTTAGACGGGGTGCGTGGATACGCACCCCGTCTAACTGGCATTAGCTCTGAATAACCCGATAGGTTGTTTCAACATTTCCCCGCGTAGAATTAGTGTAGGCGCACCACAGCTTGGCTTCCTCAACCAGCTCTTCGGCTTCTGGTTGCGCCAGTCCCGGTATGCTCACCTCAAGATCTGCGGCCAGCCAATATCCAACTTCTTTTAACAGCAGATGGACGTTTGCGGTAACGGCGATGCTCTTCACATCGACAGGCAACTTTTTTTGCCCGGCCAGCACGCCAAGTGTCTGTCCGAAGCAGGCCGAAAAACCGGCTGCAAAAAGCTGCTCAGGGTTTGTAGCTCCTCCATTTCCACCAATTTCTTTGGGAAAAGCCAGGTTAACATTCAAGAGGCCATCTGAAGACTGAGCATGGCCATTCCGGCCTCCAATGGTGGTTACCTCGGCCACATAAAGGTCTTTAGCCAATATTGTTTCCATGTTTGTTTTTGAGCTATGTGACGAAAATCTGAACAGTAAAAATTGCCTGAACGGTAGGCAATAAATGTGTGTTTCTGCCCTGATTGACCATACAAAAGTGGCTGGTTAGAAACCCATTAATCAAGTAGTTACAGAATTGTGCGCCACGCACGAAAAAAATAGCAAGCTGATAATGAGAAAATTAAGCTCGTCTAATACGCGAAACCAGTTGCAGATTAGTGCCAACTGCCCAATAACCAGCAGTTTGATGCTCATCAATGGTCGCTGGAAAATGATTATCCTGTGGCAAATAAAGGGGGGAACCGTTCGTTTTGGCGAATTGCGCCGGGCTATTCCGCTCATTACCGAGAAGATGCTGACCGATCAATTACGGGAGTTGGAGAGCGACGGTTTTGTGGAACGGGTTGTTTTTGCCCAGGTTCCGCCCCGTGTCGACTACTCACTAACCGCACTGGGTGTTTCGTTTTTGCCCATTCTGGAGCAGATAGCGGTGTGGGGTACTGAAAACGGGGCAATTGATCGGGTAAAACAGAAATTTCAGCGTGATTCCGACAATTAATACGCTACTTCATTGTTACCACCGTTACGCCCGCCCCCCCGCGCTCCACATGCTCGTCGGCCATGCGGCCCACCTGTTTGTATCGGCGCAGGTGCGTGCGGACAAGGTTGCGCAGAATGCCGTCGCCCTTGCCATGAACAATGCGGAGTTCGGGGTAGCCGAGCATCAGGGCGTTGTCGAAAAACTGGTCGACTTCGGTGATGGCTTCGTCGCCCCGCAACCCCCGAATGTCGAGGTTGAAGCTGAAATTCATCATCTTCTCGTTCATGTCGACACCTTTCATGCGGGGTTTTTCGGTTTCGCCAACGGCCTCTTTGAACACCTTCTTGCTGACTTTCTCCAATCGGTTCAGTTTGATGGTCGATTTTAGATCGCCAATGCTGATTTCGGCATCTTTGCCCCGCATAGCCAGGACTTGCCCAACAGCGGTTTGGCCCTGAATTCGGACGAAGCTACCCACGTCGATGGCACTATTGTCCGACTCAAACTCCTCTTTCTCCTTCGGCTTTACGGGTTCAACAATCACCTCCGGCTTCAGAACTTTCTGCTCAAACTGTTGCAACTCCTGCCGAATCTCGCGGGTCATTTCCTTGTCGGCCTTCGTCTCGCGAATTTCCCGAATCGTATTTTCAATGCGCTGATTGGCTTCCTGCACCAAGGCTTTCGCCTTCTGCTTAGCCTCGTTCAGCAATTGTTTCTGGTTGTTGTCGAGCTTGGTTTTCAGGGCCGTGTATTCAGCTAGTTGCTGGGCGGCTTTGCGCGAGTTGATACCGATTTCGATGTTCTTTTCGGCAAACACTTTCTTCTCGATGTCCAGCTCTTTAATCAGCTTCTCGAAGTTCACCTGCTGGGTGCCGAGTTTCTCTTTGGCCCGCTCAATCACCGACCGGGGCAGACCAATTTTCTGGGCAATCTCGAACGCAAACGAACTGCCCGGTCGACCGATTTCGAGTTGGTAGAGCGGTTCCAGGTGCTCCCCATCAAAACGCATGGCCCCGTTGACAAGGCCCGCCGTTTTGTCGGCAAACACTTTCAGGTTGGTGTAGTGGGTGTTAATCACCCCGTAGGCCCCCGACTTGTTGAGATCTTCCAGGATGGCTTCGGCAATGGCTCCACCCAAACCCGGCTCCGTTCCCGTGCCGAATTCGTCGATCAAAAACAACGAGCGTTTGTTGGCCCCCACCAGAAACTGTTTCATGGCGGTGAGGTGCGAACTATACGTACTGAGATCATTTTCAAGCGATTGCTCATCGCCAATATCAATGAACAGGTTCTGAAAAACACCCATTTCGGAGTACTCAACCATCGGCACCAGCATTCCGCACTGCAGCATATACTGAACCAGCCCGATGGTTTTGAGCGCAATGGATTTTCCCCCTGCGTTGGGGCCGGAGATAATCAGAATACGTTCGGCAGGCGTTCCTGGTTTATCGTCTAAGCGCACCGAGAGCGGCACCACCTTTTTGCCTTCGGCTTTTGCTTCGGGTTTCTGAAACGACAAGTGCAACAGCGGATGGCGGGTATTAGTCCAGTCAACAAGGGGTCGATTATGCACAATCGGCATTCCAGCCTCAATCTGAATAGCAAAGCGGGCTTTGGCCCGGATAAAGTCGATTTGGGCCAGGAAATTAACCGCCCGTTTCAGGCCCTCCAGATGCGGACGCAGTTGATCAGTGAGGGCGAGAAGGATACGGTGAATTTCGCGCCGTTCGGCATATTCCAGTTCACGAATCTCGTTGTTGGAATCGAACACTTCGGCGGGTTCCAGATAGACGGTCTGCCCCGTGTTCGACTCGTCGTGGACAAAGCCTTTGATTTTACGTTTGTGTTCGGCGGCAATCGGAATCACCAGCCGGCCCCCACGCACGGTTAGGCCGAGGTCGTCGGGAATCCAGCCATTTTGCCGGGCCTGTCGCAGAATCGAATCAAGCTGTTTGCGGAGGTTAGCCTGCTCTGAAATGATCTGCTTACGAATGCGCGAGAGTTCGGGGGAGGCCGAATCGCGAACGTGACCCCGGTCGTCGATGATTCGGTCGAGGGATGCCAGCAGGTTTTGGTCGAGGGCAACGGGGCCGGCCAGTTCGTTCAGAAACGGATAGGCATTATCCTCGCGTTTAGCCAAAAATGTCAGGCAGGCCTGCACCGTTTTCAGGGCCAGTTTCAGCTCAAAAAAGTCTTCTTCGGTCAGGGCCATCCCTTCAATCCGGGCTTTGGTCAACTGCTCACGAACGTCGATGTAATTGGACTGAGGGAACTCCGTCTCATACTCTACAATCTGCTTAAATTCAGAAGTTTGCTTCAGCAATTTGTCGATGAGCGGGTGATTGTCGGTAAAACGTATTTTGTCCACATAGTCCTGACCAAGCGGGCTGATACAGGCTTGTTTGAGGAGTTCGCGGATTTTATCGAAGCCTAATTTTTGTTCGAGCGTATTGGGGTACAGCATTCAGGAGAAGGGGGGATTGATACAGATTATCCCTTATTCTTAACGCAAAATGGACTTTCCCGGTTCAGGAGTTTTACTAATCGCCGGGCTACCTATAAATCAAGTTAACAGCCTTTTAATTTACGCTTAATTCCAGTTTAAATGTGTGTTATGACTTTTGACGTTACGAGTAAACAACAACGATAACGAAATGGAAACGTTAGTTTTGGCAACTACAGCTTTGTCGAGTTTTGGGGCATTGCTGCTTCAAACGCGGGCGAGAGCCTTTTTTGTGTTATTTCTGCATCTCCTGCTTACGCTTACGGTTGGGTCACTGACTTTCAGGACGTTGAGTGGAGGAGGGACATTGTTGCTGCCTTTGGTGGATGGCTGGCACCGCTCGCCGTTCATGCAGTTAACTCATGTTCGGGCCTATGCCATGCTGGCATTTAGCTTGCTGACCATTTTCGCCGTTTGCACTGCAAAGGCGCGGGTAATTTGGGCGTTACCGCAAACTGCCCCAGCCTCTGCCAGTCAGTCATTTAAGGACTCCCCTTACTGCTGCCTGATGATGGTCTGGATTCACCTAACGGCTGTTGTCTCTTTGCTTTTGCTCTGAAACTCTGCCGACAGTGTTTGTTAGAAACTGTCTGAAAGTGGCCCACCCCCGGAGGGACTTCCTAGCGTTCCATTAAAGCTCCTTTCACGGGATGGGCCTGGTTTAAGCTGGCTGAGCGTTAATTTTCGCCATTATTCGTTCTGATCACGCCCAATTGGTGCCCTCGCAACCGAATCTCGCCTTTTGGAGCAATGTCAGAGATAAACCGGCCCGGCCGGATACCATCCATATTCAGCCCACTCGAATCGCGGACGGTTGCCCGGAGTATTCCACAGGTGTCGGTATTTAGAGTTGCGTAGGCCCGGTTTTCCGTTTGCACACTGAGCGTGCCAGACACCCGGATTTTCTCGGTGATGAGCCGGGCATGGTGCGCTGTCAGGCTCAGTTGGTCCGTCTCAAAACCATTGACTTTAACCCGGACGTTGTTTACAAATAAACTGCTCAAGGCCGGTAGATTCAGCACTAAAGCAGTACGATAAAAATCCCACTCGTTGTCGATTGGGCCATCCCATCCGGTATCTTTCGTTTCAAGCACAACCAGCAGGGTATCACCGCGTTGGGTGGTTGTGAAGCGATGACCGTTGAGGTCGGGGTCCAGCAAGGCTTGTGCTGTTGCGTCCTTTTGTAGCAGAATCACAAATCCCGGCGTGCCCGAAATTCGCACATGCCGCAGGGCGGGCAGCGGTTTGATCGTAAAGCCCTGATGAGGATTGCTCCAGTCAATTTTGTCATATTCTTGTTTCAACAGACCATCCACTGACAGCATTCCGGTGAGCGTGACAACAGCCAGCAGGCAGAGAAGTTTGATGCTTGTTTTCATTTTAAAGAGCGAAAGAGTGAAAGAGCGAAAGAGTGAAAGAGCAAAAGAGTGAAAGCTGATCCCGGAGGCACTCTTTCACTCTTTCACTCTTTCACTCTTTAAATCAAAGGTTTGAGAAATGAATTGCTGGTAGCGGGTCTCCAGTTCGGTCATGTCGATGCCTAACAAGTATAGGTTGCGAAACACAACAGGCAGGTCGTTTTCGAGGAAACTTTCCCGGCGATAGGCTTTGATTTTTTCGGGTGCATCGTCGGCGGGGAAGAAGCCAATGCCGCGTTTGTTGGCAATGATGGCCTTTTGACTCAGAAAATCGTAGGTACGCATCACCGTGTTGGGGTTCACTTCGAGTTCGGCGGCAAGGTCGCGAACGGAAGGGATTTTGTCGCCTGTGGGCCAGCGGCCCAGTAAAATCTGCTCGCTGACGTACTCGGCGATTTGCAGATAGATGGCTTGTTTATCGCGGAATTCCATAGGTCAGACCTCTCGTTCTTTAAGGCGGAAATAAGCCACGGCATACAGCAAACCTACCGAAATGATGCCCACGCCCCAACGGATACTGTCGCCAATGGGTTGAGAGAGAGTGAGATAGCGACTCGGTCCTGGAAATTTACTGTTGTTCGCCCAAATTTCAGCAAAGGGGAAGGGTTTGGCCAAGCGTTCGAGGTTGAGCATTGACATCAGTGCAAAGCCGTTCAGATTCAAACTACCTGCAAACAGCGCAAAACCCACCGCTACACCGAAAACCAGCGGGTATTTTTTGAACAGAAGCGTGGCAGCCAATGAAAAGGGATGGAGAAGAACCCAGATCGCCCAAATGGGTGTGTGGAGTAAGTCTGCATAATCAAATAGTTCGACGGTGCGTGTGATGTTATTTCGGGATAGGTAGCTTAGTTCCTCAGCAGACCATGTTTTATGATTGACGTAGTACGTGCCGAATACGTCGATCAGGGAAAAAAAGCCAATAAAACAGACCATAAATAATAGGCCCGATACCAGCCACAACTGCAACCATTTCTCGAACAGCGAAGCAGGCACCATAAATAACGACAACCCCTGATCCCGTTTATTATACACTGAAGCAATGGCCACCGTAAACAGGGGCCAGATCATCAACGATAAACTCAAAAACCCTACTGCGCGGTTCTCCTGTACAGAATCGGGCAAGGAACTATAGCAGACAAAAGACATGGTAGCGGCCTGCGTAGCAAAGAGCGTACCTAATGCCGCCGTCAGTCCTGCCTTGTCATCACGCCAATATTTCCGAAGTAATCGCCCGAAACGGGCCGAAGAAAATGTCTGATTCATGGTTAGGCGTAGGTTTGGGGTTCGACAGAAAATAACTCCTGAATGCGGGCAGGGTGGCTCTGTACGGCATTGTAGAGCCGTTCCAGATCAAGGCGACCGCTCCGGTAGTCGGTCAGTTCGTCGGGGCGGTTTTCGGTGACGACGGCATAACCACCCACGGCCCGCTCGGAGTACAAAATTGGTGGCAAACCAGTCAGGTCGGGTACTAAGCCGAACCAAAGCCGGTCGGTGATGGCTTCTACGCTGGCGTTCAGGGCCACGCTCATGCTGCCGTTGGGTTTCTCTCCGAGGATCACGATTGGGTCAATCAGGGTTTCGAGATCGCGTACTTGGTGGGTCGAGATGATGATGGTTCGGTGTTCGTGGGCAGCCCCCGCCACCAACCGCCGAAACTGACTTTTCGAGGGAATGTCAAGCCCGTTGGTGGGTTCGTCGAGGAGCAGCAGGGCCGTGTTGGTGGCCAATCCAAAGCCAATCAGCACTTTCTTTTTCTGGCCGTATGATAGTTCGGTTAGTTTCTGGTTGTCGGGCAACCCAAACTCGGCGAGGTAGCCTGCGAACTGCGCGTGATCGAAGCGGGGATAAAATGGGGCGTTCGATTTCACAAACGTGCGGATGGAGCCGGATGGCACATAAAATTCTTCGGGCAGCAGAAAAACGTCCTCTAAAAAGGCGGGTTTCCGGTCGCCGGGCGTGTGCTGATTCACGCGGACGGTGCCGCTTTTGGGGAACAGCAAACCCGCCATGAGCCGGAGCAGGGTCGATTTTCCGGCTCCGTTTGGCCCCAACAAGCCGAAAATGGTGCCGGGCGGAAGCGACAGCGAGAAACCGTCGTAGATAAATCGGTTGCGGGTGTAGCCGAACCGTACTCCGTTTAGTTGGATCATGTTCGTGGACTGCTTTAGTGTATTAGATAAATAGTACACTGCAATACTACGATGATTGACTGGGGTTTGTCAAGGATTTGAAGAGATTTATTTTTTGTCAGGTGTTCACTGTTGCCCGTTCCCCTGCTTTGGGCTATTTTTGACCCAGTCAAACGAAACCCTATCTTCACCGATAAGCTCTTCGGAACTACCAAACCGCCGGTGCGACGGGTATTTTATAGCCAATGGATTTATTGAAAGGAAAAGTCGCGCTCATCACGGGTGCGTCGCGGGGAATCGGACGGGCCATCGCTCAACGGTTTGCCCAGGAGGGTGCTCATGTCGCTTTCACCTATTTGTCGAGTGTGGAAAAGGGGCTGGCCCTCGAAGAAGAACTTCGGGCGTTTGGTGGCACCGTGAAGGGCTACCGTTCGGATGCGTCGGATTATAAAGCCGCCGAAGACCTCATTGCTGCCGTGATCGCCGATTTTGGCACGGTAGATGTGCTGGTAAACAATGCCGGTATTACCAAAGACGGCTTGCTGATGCGGATGTCCGAAGAACAATGGGATACCGTTATTACCGTTAATCTAAAGTCGGTCTTTAACCTGACCAAAGCGGTCATCAAGCCCATGATGAAAGCACGGGCAGGGTCGATCATCAACCTCACCTCGGTGGTGGGTATTCGGGGCAACGCGGGGCAAGCTAATTATGCAGCCTCAAAAGCGGGCATTATTGGTTTCACCAAGTCGGTGGCGCTCGAATTGGGGTCGCGGAATGTGCGGTCGAATGCTATTGCACCGGGTTTTATCGAGACCGAAATGACCGGCGAAATCAATGAAAAAGCCGTGGAAGAGTGGAAACAGCAGATCCCGCTGAAACGGGGCGGTCAACCTGAAGAGGTGGCTGATGCCTGCGTATTCCTCGCTTCCGATTTATCCCGCTACATCACCGGGCAGGTTCTGCAGGTAGATGGGGGCATGTTAACTTAATATGAACGTCATCTTCCAATCGTCGCCCTGGTGGGTGTTGGTGTGTTTGCTGGTGGGCGCGGTCTATGCCGCTGCTCTGTATCAACCTGTTCCGGGCACCAACGACACGGTGTCTGCCTGGGATCGAAATGTCCGGTATGGGCTGGCCGCACTTCGGTTTGTGGCCGTTAGCCTGCTGTGTTTTCTGTTGGTTAACCCCCTCATTCGCAGTATCAAAACGCTCACTGAAAAA
This sequence comes from Cytophagales bacterium, assembly GCA_031411995.1. Lineage (GTDB taxonomy): Bacteria > Bacteroidota > Bacteroidia > Cytophagales > Spirosomataceae > Rudanella. The sequence goes on along the minus strand of JANOCD010000098.1, from coordinate 3,107 downwards.
CCCAAAGTGGTGCTGGCTATCGACAACTCGGAGTCGGTGGCTGCCGCTGGTCGCCCGGCGTTGAATGCTGCCCTTGCCAACCTGCAAACGCTTCGTCAGCAATTGGCGGGTGAGGGCTTGGATGTGTCGGTGCGTACCCTTGGCGACACGACGACAGAAGCCGATTTAGTGAAGATTCCGTTTACACAACGAGCCACGAACCTGTCGGGTTTGTTGGCCAACATTCGCAACGATTACGAAGGCCGTCACCTCACCGATGTTGTCCTGATTACGGATGGTATTTTCAATCAGGGCTTGTCGCCGACGTTTGGGCAGTATCCATTTGCCGTTCATACGGTGGGCTTGGGCGACACCATTCCCAAACGCGACATTGCCGTTAAAGGCGTAGTAGCCAATCGGATAGCCTATCTCGGTAATCAGTTTCCAATTCAGGTGGAGGTAACGAGCAACGGCTTTCAGGGCAGGGCCGGCACCGTTGTGTTGCGGCAGGGTGGGCGTGAGGTGGGCCGTCAGACAGTTTCGTTTGGGGCGGCTCAAACGTTTGGCTCGGTGTCGTTTCAGACCACAGCGACCCAAAAAGGTGTGCAGCATTTTGTGGTCGAGGTGATTCCGCAGGCGGGTGAGTTCAGTACCAAAAACAACCGGCAGGATGTTTATCTCGACGTGATCGACGGGCGCGAAAAAGTCCTGCTCCTCGGCCTGAATCCGCACCCCGATCTCAAAGCGATTCGGAGTATTCTGGAACGCAACCAGAACTACGAACTCGATACGCGGGTGCTGATTGGCAGCGAAACACCACCCCCAACCGACAAAAAATACGACCTGATTATTCTGCATCAAATTCCCGACAATGCCGGGGCCAGTTCCAACGTGGTGCAGTTGCTTTTGGGTAACAACAAGACAACGCCGATCCTGTTTGTGCTGGGTAATCAGTCGTCGGTGGGGCCGTTCAACACCATCAACCCGGTGATGCAGGTGACGGCCCAACCCGGTCAGAGCGACAAGGTGACTGCCCGCTACAACGATGCCTACAAGCAACTGAACCTTGACCCGGCGCGGCTCGAAATCATTTCCAAACTGCCCCCGCTCTCGGTTCCCTATGGTGATTTCAAGCTGATGCCGGGCAGCGAAGTGGTGCTGTGGCAACAGGTGGGCAGTGTGCAAACCCAAAAACCCCTGCTGGCTCTGAACATCATGGGTGGCTCAGATCGGCCCCGCAAAACGGCTGTGCTGGCGGGCGAAGGTCTCTGGCAATGGCGATTAGAAGAGTATGCCCTGACCGAAAAGCAGGAGGTGGTCGATGAAATGATTCAGAAAGTGATTCAGTTGATTTCGGTGAAGGAAGACCGGCGGAAGCTGCGTGTTTATCCCATCCGCAACGAGTTTGTGGCGGGTGAAAAAGTCATTTTTGAGACCGAACTGTACAACGATATCTACGAACGAATCTACGATAAGCCCGTCAACCTGAGTATTTTAGACGAGCGCGGCATCACCCGCAGTTTCAACTACACTCCTACTGAAGACAATAGCCGATTCGAGATTAGCCGCTTGCCGGAGGGAGCCTACCGTTACCGGGCAGCTACCAACCTAAGCGGCAAAAACGAAGTAGCCGAAGGGCAGTTCATTGTCCGTGACCTGCAATTGGAGGCACTCAACACGACCGCCGACCACGGGTTGTTGCGGCAATTGGCCACGCAAACGGGCGGCAAATTCTACAACACCAAAACCGTTGCCAACCTCGTCCGCGACCTCACAAGCCGCGAAACGCCCGCCCGCCTGAGCAGCACCGAAGAGTTGAACGAACTTATCAACTGGCGGTGGCTATTCTTCGTCGTGTTGGGTCTCGCCACGCTCGAATGGGGTACGCGGAAGTATTTCGGGGGGTATTGAGGGAGAGAGTAGCTAATTACTACGACACTCCTCACTGCAACTGCCAGGCTTTGTCGATTAACTGGATAAACCTGGTATTCTATCAATACAGCCACTACAAAAACGTCCTTACTGTAACTGTTTTGCTTAATCATCTGTGTAAACGAATATGAACGAAATCAACAAAGATGCTATCAGCCAGGACGTGTTTGTCCTGTATGACGACTACGCCCACGACCGCATCGACCGTCGGGAATTTGTGCAAAAACTATCGGCCTATGCCGTTGGAGGGCTTACTGTAGCCTCCCTGATGGGTTTTCTGATGCCCGATTACCGGGGAGCCATCCAGATTAAAGCCGATGACCCTCGGTTGAAATCAGATTACGTCAATTATCCGTCGCCAAAAGGGGGCGGAACCATCAAAGCCTTGTTGTCGATGCCAGCCGACAACAAAAAGAAACTTGGCGGCATTGTGGTGGTTCATGAAAACCGGGGCCTCAATCCGCACATTGCCGATGTAGCCCGGCGAGCGGCTCTGGCCGGATTCGTTTCGATTGCCCCGGATGCCTTAAGCCCCTTAGGCGGCTACCCCGGTACTGACGATGAGGGCCGGACAATGCAAAGTAAACGGGACAAAAATGAAATGTCGGAAGATTTTATCGCTGCTTTTGACTACCTGAAAAGCCACCCCGATTGCAACGGCAAAATTGGCGTTGTCGGTTTTTGCTTTGGCGGGGGAATTGCCAATATGATGGCTGTGCGTATCCCCGATTTAGCAGCCTCGGTTCCGTTTTATGGTGGCCAGCCAGCCATCGACGATGTGAGCAAGATAAAGGCACCCCTCTTGATACACTATGCCGAACTGGACACGCGGGTGAATGAGGGTTGGCCAGCCTATGAAGCCGCTTTGAAAGCGAATAAAAAGGAATACACGGCTCATATGTATGCCAATGCCAACCACGGCTTTCACAACGATACCACCCCTCGGTATGACAAAGCCGCTGCCGAACTGGCCTGGAAACGTACCATCGACTTTTTCAAGGAGAAACTGACCTAAGCTGAGTGTCCGTTTTGCCAACTTAACAGTTCATTTCCACCGACACTGATAGTAAAATATTTCCCCCCAATCAGGTTTTGGAGTCGTTAACAAAAATAGGCACTATGTTGGTAACGACAACAAAACCAGGGAAAATCTATTGCAATTGCCGGGCTTTGTAGATCAACTGGATAAACTCCTT
>JANOCD010000097.1:0-158442 GCA_031411995.1 Cytophagales bacterium | reverse complement strand
CAATGGGTGCTGAATGCAGGATTGTGGTAATTTCGCCTTTGAGCTTCTGCTTCACAGGGAATGGGGTCTATTTGGAGCTTGAGAACTACAAATATCCTATTCCCTTTTCTATTGTCCTTATTTTAGTAGGGTAGAGTAAGCGGGTTGTACTTACCCTGCGTGTCGATGCCGTTGAAAGCTACGTTCAGCAAGGTAGGGGCGTTCCGTTTGGTCAGCGGCATGTTGGGCTGGGTCCGACCATCGACCTCACGAAAACGGCGTGTACTGCCCTGTCCTTCTCCGCCCACGCCAATGGGTAAATCCAGCCCGTCGGAATAGCCAAATTTCGGGTGGTGGCAAGTGGCGCAGGCGACATCTTTGTTGCCCGACAAAACCGGGTCGTAAAACAGCACCTTGCCCAACAACACCTTTTCGGGTGTACGTGGATTATCAGGCGGGTCAGTTACGGTTTGGGGTAAGGCAAAGAACGTTTCTGCCGGGCTAACGTCCAGATCCGTTGACTGACAGGAATACACCGACAGACCAAAAACGGCCATACTGGCGTACAGGGCATATGTTTTGATTGATTTCATAGCAGTAGACTTAAAAAGTGTACCCAATGGTCAGGGCGACATTATTAATAAGCGCGACCCTACCGGCTTCTGGCCGGAAAAGACCCCGGTACTCAAGGCCGAGGGTGTAGCGGGGTTTGACACGAACGCCAATACCGACAATGGTGCTGGGAATGAGGCTATTGAGTGTTTCGTCAAGCTTATAATCCGGGAAACGAACCCGCATTTGTTCATTCCAGTATTGTGCCCCAATGCCAACCGATGCCGTAAACAACTTGCGGGATTGGTAGCGATACCCAACGTTCACCAACCCGATATTGGCCGTGAACGCGCTGGTTGGCTTCCGGAAAAAATGCCCGTAACCGACCTGTGCAAACCAAGCATTGCTGGTGTGGCGAATCGGTTTGCTAACCTCGCCCCGGATGCCCGCTCCGAGAAAATACAGGCTGGATTTAGCTAACTGCGGCTTGAGTAAGCCATCCCCCCAGACTGTATAGCGGAGGGGCTGCTGGGCCAGAACCGGTGTTCCGACCGTTGCCAGGAAAAGTAAACAAAAGAGCACTTTCATGATTCAGTTGATTGAATGAGGCACAAGAATTCTGGAACAGCGCGATAAAGCACCTATTAAAACACAGTCCAGTAGGTTCGGGATTGATTAACCGTCTAACCAGGCTTTAAAGGCCGGGGCTTTCTCGCGGCTGACGAGTATTTCCTGCGCGGTTTCGGGGCGAAGTTCAACTTTGAGCTTGCCGTTAAAATAGGTGTGAATTTTCTCGATGGCCGATACCTGAGCGATAAATTGCCGGTTGAGCCGAAAGAACTGAATTGGGTCCACCACCGCTTCCAATTCTTCCAGGGTGTAATCCACTAAGTACTGCCGCCCGTCGCGTCCGACTAAGCAAGCCAGTTCATTCGCCGTGTAAAAATAAGCCACCTGTTCCTGCGCCACGGGAATGAGTTGTTCCCCGTTCTTAACCAAAAACCGGGTTTTATGCGTGCGTCGGCTCATCTCCAGACTATCTAAGAGCGATTCCACTTTTTTGGCGTAAGCCTGGGGCGAAAATTCCTGTTTCAACGCTTCGTACTTCCGAATCGCTTCAGCTAATTCGGGCAGTTTTATGGGTTTCAGCAAATAATCAATACTCTTGACCCGGAACGCCCGGATAGCATACTCATCATACGAGGTGGTAAAAATGATGGGGCTGTGGGCCGGGAACGACTCAAAAATCTGGAAACTCAAACCGTCGGAAAGCTGGATGTCCGAAAAAATTAAATCAACCGACTGGCCCGCTGCGAACCACCGCTTCGCCGACTCCACACTCTCCAGCACCCCAACAATCTCTACATGGGTGTCCAGCTTACGAATCAGCTTTTCAAGCCGTTCAGCCGCTGGATATTCATCTTCGATGATTAAGGCTTTCATCCGTTTAATGCGTGAATTTGTGAATAATGATTCGTGTAGCAGCCAGTCTCTATTGAAGTAACAAGGGAATCTTGACCGTGAACAAACCTCCGTTTCGGATTATTTCGACTTGCCGATCAGTGAGCAGGCTGTAGCGGTTGATGATGTTCTGTAAGCCAACACGCGTCGATTTCTCTAAGATCGTCTTCTTCTGAATGTTATTTTCGATGACTAAATAGGTGTTACCCTCTTGTTTGATCTTTATTTTCAGTGGGTTTTCTTTCGAGACAACGTTGTGCTTGATGGCGTTTTCGATGAGCATCTGCAGGCTCAACGGTGTTACGTACTGGTGATAAACAGCCGGCAATAGCTCCTTCTCAACCTGTAGATTATCGCGAAACCGAATCTTGTTCAGGTACACATAGGCATCCACAAAAGCGATTTCCTCTTCTAATGGCACTGTATTTTTAGTACGACTGACGAGTACGTAGCGGTACACATCGGACAGGTGTTCGAGGTATTGTTGGGCATCTATGTTCTCCTCGTCGATCAGCGCGGCCAGGGTGTTCATGCTGTTAAACAGAAAGTGAGGATCGAGCTGATTCTTCAGGACTTCCAACTGCGTTTGTACACTCTCGCGGGCCAGCGATTCGGTCTTTCGAACATTCAGTTTCCAGGCATCAAAAAAATACACGGCTTCGTAGACCAGATACACGACGATCATCGGAATGAGACTAATCCGAAACCCGGTGAACAGGGACAGGTCTTTGTGAAAAATAGCTTTGCAAATAACCTCATCCAGTATGAACGTAGCAACGAACGTGTATAGCAATCCGAGTATTGTCTGACCCAGCAGGCGACGGGTTGTCTGGTCGTAGCCGGGAAGCAACCGGCGCATATAAAGAATAACGAATCGATTTCCTTCCCACACGATCAACGTGTTGCATAAACCAATGAACCAGTGCACGGCGAAGGCGGTGTTGACCTGTCGGAAGTCGTCGAAGTGCATCGTGGCCGGGATGATGACACTGAGCAGCGGTATGCCAATCAGGCGAATCTGGCCATCATTCATGGTGTAACGAGTTGAAGGAGGTTGGTTCACAGGGTAGTCCATTTGTTCGTTGATGTATCAAAATTGGTCCTTGAACGTAGCGAATCAAAGCGATCAGGCGGTGAAGCGTTGGAACCCCGGGGCGAAGCACGAGAAAAGCAGGGGTAAACCGAAGTTCCGAATCAGGCGAAAGATAGGTCCAAGAAAGTAAGGAATCATTTGCGTTCGCTGATAGCATCTTTTTGACCGTTTGTCGGTAATCCGTCATAGGAAATTTATTTATACCGCTGCATCCGATCTAATGCTTCGTTCATTCGTTTGATCTCTGCCAGAATAGCCCTGATGGAGCGGTCTGTATCGGGGCTGTTAGTCAACGTGCGTATGTAATTTTCCAGGCGATACAGGCTATCCGAGGGGACATACTGGCGCATCAGTCCCGGTTCATGCGCAGATTTGGCCAAAACGTCCTGAAATTGCCACTCCTGCTTTAGCTCCAGAAATGTATTTTGCACATAATCCACTCGCCCCTGTCGGCAATGCACCTGTAAATTAGCTAAATGCCTCGTTAGTCGGATCAGGTTAGCCGTGTACGTCGTGGTTTGAGTACGCGGCTTATCTGTCAGGGGATTAGACAAAAGCAGACGACTTAGGGCAACACCAGTCAGGAGTCCGACGAGGACCAGTGCCCAGCGTTGCGACAGGGTATACGTTCGGAATGGATTCATAGACCGGTTCGTTTTCAGGAAATCCTTACAGTGAATCATGATCGAACCGTTCAGAACGCAAGCCAACCCGATACCTTGATGGTGAACGGTGTTATGGCTGGTCCCGTCAATTGACTTACAGCCATTTCGGAACGGTTGCGGTATGAAAGTCGATGGATCGCATCCACGCGCAACACCTTCAAGATGTTGTCGATGCCGTACCCCACTTCTACATAGGGTGTCCGGTTGAGTGCCATGAAGGCTCCCTCCACTGTCGGGCCATTCGTCTCCCGGAGCAACGCCCTGTTGGCCGTCGACAGGCTACCCAACAGCACCTTGGCCGTGACCAGTTCGCGCCACTTGAGCCGACGCAGTACCGGAATTCGGTTGAAAAACAGACCCCCAAAATTATGTTCGACCTGTGCTGTAGCCCAGCGGTCGCTGATAAATTCAAAATAGTTCATCAAGTTATAGGCATTGCCCACGTAGAACACGGATTCATTACCCAGGGGTGCATACAGAAGCGGGTAGAGCACTGTTGAGGGGATGATGCCTCCACCAAGAGAATAGACGGTGCGGCCCAGCACACCCAACCGAACGGAGTGTTTCATGGTCAGGGCCACCCGATGATATGCCCGATCGCCCCCCTGCGCATTGCGAAGGCCCAGCGTGTACCGCAGGGTAAAAATGGGTTGGCGGGTGGCCCCGGCACTGATCCGTTCATTGTCGTTTTGGAGCATCACCTCATCGGCGGCAAACCGTGTTTCCGACACAAACTCAGTGGCGCGATAGCCCCTTCGTTGTGGCCCATCGACACAGTCGGGCAAGTGGTAGGCGAACGGAAACAGCGGCTCGAAGGTATAGTTTCGCAGGGAGATCGTCTGGGTGAAACCCCGGCCCATTTCCCGCCGGATATACAGGGTGTTGTCTTCCTGAAAAAAAGGCTGCCGAATCGTACCAAACCGGGAATAGGCTGAAAAGATGGAATTAGCGTTGAGGTTATCGGCTGAAACACCAACCCGTTCAAGGTCGTAACTACGCCTGAAACCCACCACTGTCCAGGGCTTGCGAGCCAGGATATGCTCCACCCCGAGGCCGTATTTGACTGTCTGATCCCTGGTGCCATAGGCAACGTAACCGTTGAGTACCCATTTCCGGCTGAAACCGGTGTTGGTGCGTACGCCAAGCCGGAAGCGATTTCCTTCGATGTTGTTGTTGGCGTAGGAGTGCAAGAGCGGGCCAAGATCGAGATGCCAACCCGATATGGACTTGTAGCCGACTACCCCGAGGTTAATAATGATGCCCGTCACTTTAATAAACGGCACATTTCGCACTGAATCGACCAAACGCATGGCCCGCAACTCGTCAGACGAGACAGAGTCCGGTCGGACCTGTTTCCAGAAAGTCGCGTCGGTCTGCCGGTAATCATCCGCCAGTTCGATAGCCGGGTCATAAAACGCAACAGCTTTGGGTTCGTTTACCAGGATGTTTCGGGCCGAGGTGGCAAATCGGATCAACGCGCCCGGTGCACGCGGAGTCGGTTCTTCGGTGTCGATCAGCACGCGGGTATGGATCGGAAAACGAATGCCCGACGGGGTAGTCTCCCACTCCTGTTCGATGCGCAGTTCGTCGACAAAATTGATGTTGGCCCGTTTATCCACCCGGGCATCAATCTGCGCCAGTGCCCGTTGGAGGGTATCAATCCAGATGGTTCCCACAAAGGCCAGATCCGTTGCCCGTTTGGGTGTGAACTCGATCTGGTAGCAAATGGCGTTTTCCACCGTTACGGTATCGGTTAGGCGGAACGTATATACCGTTTCCCATTGCTGCCCAATAGGAGAGGGAATATCTTTACCCAGGATCGAAAGTGCGTTGCGGTAAAAATTATACTGTTGAAATGAGGCCCCTGCCAGTTGGGCAACTAACCCGCCATCAGTAACACCAACCCCCACCGCCCGGGCTTTCAGCACCAGTTCTTTTTGCTTGGTGGGACTCGTGCGCGCATAAAATTCGGAGTACGTTTCGGAGACGAACACCGGCACGGCCGGTAGGCCATCGCTGTCGGTGATGGCGGGCAGTTGGCCCAGAAGCCGCCCCAATGGTCCCGGTCGTCGGCCATTTTTGCGGGTTTTACCAAAATTATTGACGTATGCCTCAATTTTGGTATAGCTCTCATACTGGTAGGCAGACAATTTAGCCGGGTCAAATTGCTCCCGCCGACGTTCGGTCTCACGGATAATACGATAGGCCGGATCTCCCCCTTTCGCATAGACCGTTACCTCCTGTAAACGTTGGGAAGTAGCTACTAAGCGAACATTGATTGGTTGTCCCGGCGGGGACAAAATAGCATACGAACGCTTCTCATACCCCAAACTGTGGATCAGGACGGAGTCAGCCCCTGGCGTAATCCGTAAACTAAAGCGGCCCTCTACATCGGCCATTGTGCCCGTAGTGCGGCCCCGAACGGCAATGTTAGCGAAGGGAATGCCTGCGCCAGTCCGGGCATCGGTCACGGTGCCGGAGATCGTATAAACCGGTTGCGCCACTCCTGATCTGGCTAACCCGATCAGCATACAACTACAGAAAATGAAACGTTGAACGATGTGATTCATGAAACAGCGACCTTTTTTCGCGTAATTAATGAATCAAAATTGCTTCACATGGCAGATAGAAAAAAGAAAACAGGGGGCGAAGCGAATGAATGCCGGGGCAAAGCAAACGAAAGCGACGGGTCAAGTGTAAATCGTCAAAACCAGTGCCATTTACACTCCATTTTTTCAGCTTATCGGTTCGGAAATTACCCCATTATCGAGTCAGCAGCACCCGTTCGGCACCCAGAATGCGCCCGGTTTTCTCCTGTTGAAGATAGGCAATCACCGCCCCGTTCCCTGCATCAAAATCGGGCGGAGCAGTCAGCGTGACAGGGGTACTTTCTGTGGGCCGTTTCGTCATAAACGCCCGGACCACGTTGTTGTGGGTCAGAGTACGCCCTGCGTTTTCACCCCGATTTACGTCGATCGTGGCTGAGTTGCTCACTAAAGCCACGTTCAGCACCGTACCCGTCAGGTTACCCGTTAGTTTGGTGTCAGCCTCAATCGACCGGCCCTGTTGTCGCACCGATAGCCCCACGGTGGCCGAAGCGGGCTGCCGCAGCGCTTCGGCCAGCAAACTGGTGAGCCGGGCGCGGTTCGAGCCAACGAACTCCTGACTGCCGTTTAGTACGGCTTGGGGCGTATAAACCGACGATAGACCAAACTGCCGGGCATACTGCCGTTGTCGGGCCGTAAACCGGGCATCGCTGAAAGGGTCGCGCCAGCCAAGCCGGTTCCAGTAATCAACGTGAAACGACAGGGCGTAAACCGATTCGTGACTGGCAGCGGACTTCGTCACCGTTTCGGTCAGCAGGCGGTCGGCGGGTGGGCAACTCGAACAGCCCTGAGATGTAAACAATTCGATTACGGCCACGGGCTTACTGGCCGCTGTCTCTGGCTTGCGGAGGGATATGCCTATGGCCATAAGCCCGGTGATGATACTGCCAATCAATAGGGTTGTTTTCATAGTTGTTGATGATTGATTCGTTTCGACCGTCAGGAATTTGATTTGTGCATTTTGCTCTCCTGTTTCAGTTTTCCCTGCATGGCATGGCGCAGTTTCTCCACTTTGGGCAGCGATACGCTCTGAATATAGGGCTGATTAGGGTGCAGTTTGCAATAGTTCTGATGGTACTGTTCGGCGGGGTAAAACACGGCAAAGGGGACCACTTCTGTTACAACCCGACCCGCGTAGTGCTTCGACGCGTTGACCCGGTCGATGGCGGCCAGAATTTCGGCTTTTTCGGCGGGGGTGCGGTAAAAAGCAACCGACCGATAGTCGCGCCCTGCATCCGGTCCCTGCCGGTTGAGGGTGGTGGGATCATGGCCCGCAAAAAACGCATCGAGCAAATCGCGGTAGCTAATCACGGTGGGGTCGTAATAAACCTGAACAGACTCGGCATGGCCGGTTCGGTCGGTGCCAACCTGCTCATACGTGGGATTGGCAACGGTACCCCCCGAATACCCCGATACCACCTCACGAACGCCTTTGAGTTGGTCGAAGCCCTCCTCCTGCGCCCAGAAACAACCACCAGCAAACGTGGCAACGGCCTCGCCGGATTTAAGTTTGGGCAGACGGACGGGGCTGCTGTCGGCATCCTGAGCCTGCACGGCCCCGATGAATACGCCTAAAAACAAGATACTAAGCGGAATGAAACGCATGATTATGACGTGTTTATGGTTTTTTTACAAATTCTAAAGCAACCCCGTTCATACAGTACCGCAGGCCCGTTGGTTCAGGGCCGTCAGTGAAAACGTGGCCCAAATGGGCATCGCACACGGCGCACTGTACTTCGGTTCGGACCATGCCGTAGCTGGCATCGCGTATGTCTTTCACCACGTTTTTGCGGAGGGGAACGTAAAAACTCGGCCATCCCGTCCCCGACTCAAACTTGGTTTCGGAGCTGAACAGTGGTTCGTGGCAACAGACGCAGCGGTAGGTGCCATGTTCGTGGTTGTTGGCTAATGGGCTGGTAAAGGCCCGTTCGGTGCCGTGTTTGCGGGCAACGGCAAACTGCTCCGGTGTCAGGAGTCGCTTCCATTCGGCCTCGGTCTTTTCGAGACGGCGCGGGGGTTTACCGTCGTGGGTTCGGGCAACCGGCCCAATTGAGGCTAAGGCGACGAAGAGCAGACCGGCGGCAAGTACCCCGGTGGTAGTCTGGAAAAACGATTTCGGGTTCATTGGTTTGTTATTCAGAACAGACGATGTTGATTTGTTTGATTGGATATGCCAAACACCGTGCCGATTTACCGCAGATACGCTGAATGAACGCTCAGGGGTTTAGTACGGGCATTTTACCCGGCCAATCAGGAACATGCCCTGCTGAAAAATTTGGACATTTCGGAAGATTTACGAAATGTCGTAAACATAGGTTGTTCCTGTTTACTGATTCTGTTGCCCAGCTATGGGTTGGAAGCGTCGGATAGCCCATTTACCACCTCGAAGCCCACTGGAACGCGTTTTGCTCGATTATTCCTATGCGAATTCTTTTACTCCTGCTGTTTGCCTACACCACCGGAGCGGCCCAGCCGACGGGCTTGCCGTTTATTCAGCATTACCCACCCAAAACCTACCGTGCCCACCCTGAAAATCACGCCCTCGCCCAGGACAACCGGGGGATTCTGTACGTAGGCAACGAACACGGGCTGCTGGAATTTGACGGGAGCAACTGGACGCGGATCGCTGTACCGGGGCAGCGGGTGGTGGCTATCGACACCGACTCGACGGGGAGGGTGTTCGTGGGGAGCGAAACAAACATTGGCTACCTCGTCACCGACCGTCGGGGTGGGCGTAGTTACGTGTCTCTTACAGACCCGATGGCTGCACGTAAACCCGACCTTTTGTCAGTAATTAACGTGATTTGCACTCCACGGGGCGTATTTGGTTGCACCGACAAACACATCTATCGCTTTCGGCAGGGCCAAAAACCAATGGCCTGGGCAATTCCCGGTGGGCTTCGGCAGGTCAGTCGGGTTGGGGCATTTCTGTATATCCAATCGAAAGCCGGGCAACTTTATTCGTTGCCGCTCAGTGGTTTCTCCGCCAAATGCCTGATGCCACTCCGGGGTCTTTCCCGGCTGGGCCATGAAGCAGTTATGGCCGTTTTGCCCTCGCCAACACCCGGCGAGGTAGTGATGGTTACCCAAACCGCCGGGCTGTTCCGCTACCGGCTCAACCGGCCCGTGTTGACTCCACTGCCCACGCCGGTCGATGGCTGGATGCGGCAAAATCGCGTCAGTCGGGCCATTTACGTGCAGAACATGAAAATGGGAACGCACAGCTACATCCTCGGGACGGAGCGGGGGGGCGTTCGGCTCCTCGACGAAACGGGCCAGGTGCGGCAGGCCATCGACGAAACGAACGGACTTCGGCGCAACACCGTACTGAGTGTGTTTCAGGACCGCGAACAATCGCTCTGGATCAGCACCGGCAGCGGTCTCGACCGGGTTGAAACCAACCTGCCCGTCAGCCGTTTCGAGAGTAGCCTCAACATTCATTCGTCGGTGCGGGCCATTGCCCGGCATGGCGGTACGCTCTACGTCGGCACCGATTTGGGGCTGATGCGCTGGAACGACCCCACTGCCCGTTTCGAACCGGTTCCGGGCACCGAGGGGCCCGTCCGGGTATTGCTGACCGACGGCCCGGACCTACTGGCGGGCGGGCGGCAGGGACTCTGGCGCATTCGGCAAAGCCGGGTCGTAGAAACGATCCAATCGCAGACAGGCCCCGTTCAGGCCCTACTTCGGCCCCGAAACGCGCCCAACCGATCGCGGCCCGACCGAATACGGCCCGACCGAACGCGGCCCGACCGACTCTTGGTAGCCGGGCCGGGTGGCCTTCGGGCCTTTGACCGGGAACGCGGGGGCAACTGGAGGGATGCAGGTTTGGTCGGGTTAATCCAGACCGAACGCGGCCCGACCGAATGTGTGTCGCTGGCGCAGGATTCAGTCGGCACGGTTTGGGTGGGTACGCGGACGCAGGGTGTCTATCGGCTACTGGCTGACGGCACGGCTCAGAAGCTGCCCATCGCCCCCCGGCCGTTGGCCGCGAGTTATGTGTTTGCCACATCGGGCGGACTGCTGGTGGCATCGGGTGGGCATTTGTATCGGTTCAATCGGGCTACCAATCAGTTTATGCCCGAATCAGGCTTTGGACCGGTGCTGCGGTCTGCGGCTGCCGATGCACCCCATGTAACAGAAGATGCGAACGGGCGGCTCTGGTTTGCCAATCCTGCTGTAGCGTTTCGAGCCACTAACGGGGGTAATTGGCAGTGCGACAGCCTGAGCCTGAAACCCATTCGGCGGGGTGGCTACGTGATTTATCCTGATCAAAACGGCCTTGTCTGGCTGGGTAACGACGAGGGCCTATTCCGCTACGACGGTGCCCAGATGTTTATGCCTCCCGCCTTCCCGACCCTCATCCGCTCAGTGCGGTTACTGACCACCGACTCACTGGTGTATGGCGGTAATCGGCCCGCCACCGGAACCGCGCAGGCTCCTCTGACGCTGCCCTACCGCAACCGGGATCTGGCGTTTCAATTTGCCGCCACCAGCTACGTGGGCGACGAAACCAACGAGTTTCAGTACCACCTTTTGGGCAATGCTCAGTCGCCCGCCGATACGGTTTGGTCGGCCTGGAGCCGCGAGACCCGCAAAGACTACACCAACCTGCCCGCCGGGCAGTACACGTTTGCCGTTCGCGGGCGCGATGCCTACGGCGAGCGAAGCCGCGAAGGGACGTTTGCCTTTGTGATTGCCAAACCCTGGTTCCAGACCGGGTGGGCCTACGGGTTGTTCGGGCTGGCAGCCTGCCTGCTGATCTACAGCTTCACCCGGTATTATACCCGTCGGCTAACGCACGAAAAACTCAAACTCGAACGGGTTGTCCACGACCGAACGGCGCAGGTGGTCGCCCAGAAGGAGGAACTGGTGGCTCAATCGGCGCGGCTACAGGCAGCCAAAGAAGTTGCCGAAGCCGCTAATAGGGCTAAGAGCGAGTTTCTGGCCAACATGAGCCACGAATTAAGAACGCCCCTGAACGGCATTCTGGGCTTCGCCCAACTGCTGCAGCGCGAACCAACCCTGAACCCCGGACAGCAACAGTGGGTGGGCGTGGTGCGGAACAGTGGCGAACACCTGCTGAAACTGATTAACGAAGTGCTGGACATTGCCAAAATCGAGGCCCAGCGGTTCGAGTTTCAGCACCAGCCCGTCAGTCTGCCAAGTTTATTGGCCAATGTCGCTACGATCTTCCACGCGCAGGCAACCCAGAAACAGATCGGCTTTGTGTATCAGGCCGACCCGATGCTGCCCCCGGTGGTGCTGACCGACGAAAAGCGGCTCACCCAGGTGCTGAATAACCTTCTGAGCAATGCCGTGAAGTTTACCGAGCGGGGCGAGGTGGGGTTGCGGGTGAGTAGTCAGGAGTTACGACCGGGGCAGTTTCGGGTGGTGTTTCAGGTTAACGATACGGGCATCGGTATTCCCCCGGATCGGCAAACGGAGATTTTTCAGCCGTTTATTCAGGTGCGCGATGCCCGGCAGTTCGTTGACGGTACAGGCCTGGGGCTGGCCATTTCCGACAAATTAGTGGGGCTGATGGGCGGTCAGTTGAGTGTGGTCAGTACACCCGGCGAGGGCAGTACCTTTACGGTCAGTTTGCCTCTGTCGGCGGGTGACGCATCGGTTAATGCCCTGGCCTCGACCCCAGCTGTCCACGGGCATATTGTGGGCTACGATGGCCCCCGCAAGCAGATTTTAGTGGCCGACGACCATGCCGAGAACCGGCAATTGGTGGTTTCGCTGTTGGGGCAACTCGGCTTTGTGGTGACCGAAGCCACCAATGGCCAGCAAGCTCTCGACCACGCCGACCGAGCGCGGCCCGACCTGATTCTGATGGATTTGGTGATGCCTGTAATGAATGGGTTCGAGGCTTTGCAACAGATCGTTGACGACCCGGAACTGGCCCATACGAAGGTGATCGCATTTTCGGCCAACGTATTCGAGCAGAACCAGCAACGTTCGTTCCGGGAAGGCTTCGATGATTTCGTAGCCAAACCAGTCGATGTGGACAGTTTGCTGACCAAAATCGGGCGGCTGCTGAACCTGACGTGGCAATACGCTAACTCGCCCGATGTGTCTGCCACTGCAACAGCCCCGTCCGACGTAGCCACGCGCTCCACCGGACAGGTTGCCGGCAAGGTCGTGTTGCCCGCCCCCGCCATCCTCAATACCCTGCTTCAGTTGGCCCGCCAGGGCGACGTGCAGGGCATCACGAACCAACTGAACGAGCTAGACAGGCAAGACCCCGGCTTTCAGGCCTTTACCCACAAAATCCGCGCCCAGGCAGCCGACTTCGACATGGCAGCCATCAAAGCGTATTTGACGGAGGTTATTGCCTGAGCAGTCGCTGAGGGTAGCAAAGGATAGTTCCGGGGCTCGCTATCCCGTCCAGCCAGGCATAGCTTTCCTGAAAAAAGCGGTTGATCCGCTCCCCGTCGCCAGCTTCGCCAATGGGGAGAAGCGCGCCCTGCCAATCGAGGGTGTGTCGCCACTCGCCAGCCGACAGGAGTGGAGCTTCGGCGAATGGAATGGATTGGCCTTTTTGATAGCCGGACAGGTAGAAATACGGTTCATCGCACACCGAGTCGGCGATGGCATACCCCGCCCAGATCGCGGCTACTTCCTGCCCGTCGGCCCCGTTGATTGGGTAATACACGCCCGTGTCGAAATGATGCGGCCAAATTCGGACTTCACTCTGTCTGCCGCTCCACTCATTCAGGGCGTAAAGGCCGGTATCAGCCAGCGTCCGCCAGTGCGCCCAAAGCGCGATGGCTGGTAGTTGGCCGTAGGGAGTCTGCCGGGCAACGGGTTCGTCGGGCAGGTGATAATTTAGGTCGGCGAGGTCGGTTATACCCCATGCCTGCATCTGATTGGTCCACCAGGTCAGAGCATGGTCGGGCGTTCGGTTTTCGGGCGAAAACGAGGCAAAGACGTGTTCCGCATCGTCGATGAACAGCACCGTCAGCGGTTGGATGCTGAGGACTGCGCGGACGTTCCGGTCGTTATGAACAAACGACCGGCCCTCCAGCCGCTGCCGGTCGCGGTTCCAATTCAGGTTGGTCTGGCTGTCGTCGGGCTGGGCGGGTAGCCATTGCATTCCCGTTCGCGCCAGGAGTTGCGCTAAACGATGCAGCGTACGGTCGGTCTCGTTCAGGTTGTTCATGAGGACAGGCGTGGTTAGTTGCTTTTTTTGGTTTGAGTACGTTTCCAGAACCGAACTGCTTCGCCCAGGGTCATATAGGCCACACCCCGCCGGTGATTCTCGCGGCTGATGTCGTAGAGAACCCGCCAGTGGTGCAGCAGTACGCGCCAGGCTTCCCAGATCGAAAAGCCGGGATGATAGATGTGCGCCGGTTCGGCACCCGCCCCGTTCAACTCCATGATTTTGATATGCTTACCGGCCGTCAAATCGGCCACCGACCGGCACCGCAAATCGTAGCGACCGAAGTAAAATCCGTCGATGTTGCCACTGATTCGGTCGAACACGTGGGTCAGTTCGGGGGTGATGAGGTGGTTGGCATTCAGAAACTTGGTGCCTTTGCAGTGATTCCCGATGGGCACGAGGGTGATGGTTTCGCCCGGAGCGGGAATGGTCTGGAAGATGGTTCCGTATTTAGCCCGCAGTACCGAGAGTTGCAACACGGCCCGTTCGTTCTGTAAAATCAGTTCTTCCACACTATCGCGGCCATTGCCCCGGATGCTCAGAAATTCCTTCTGTACTATGGACGACACTGTACCCTGCGCCTGGCCGGCCGAACGCGGCCCGGGCATCCGATAATA
The DNA here is from genome assembly GCA_031411995.1 of Cytophagales bacterium. Lineage (GTDB taxonomy): Bacteria > Bacteroidota > Bacteroidia > Cytophagales > Spirosomataceae > Rudanella. The sequence continues at coordinate 144,301 of JANOCD010000097.1, read as the reverse complement.
AAATACGCCCAGTTCAAGCGGCTCATCGACGTATTCCTGAATCAGAAAATCGAAGCTGTTCTGCTGCATGTAGTTTACCAGATATTCCCAATGCTCGATTTTTTCGACCTGCCAGCCGCGCGCGCCCACATCGGGTTTGGCAATGAGTGGGTAAGTGATGCCCCGCTGTTCGATTTGGGCCAGAACAGAGTAGAGGTTAGCGGGTGCTTCCACGAACAGCGTTTTGGGGGTAAACTCGTCGGGTATGCGGTCGAGAATGGCCCGCTTCGATTCGCCGAGTAGGCCGCCCGTTTCGATAGACGGGTTCGAGGCCGAAAAGAAAAACAACGACCTTGCTTTGAGCGACAACCACAACCAATACCCGAAAACGGGCAGATAGACCACCGCGAAAGGCCAGTATTCCCACGACCGCAGCCGAATCAGAAACGGATTAGTGGTAAACAAGCGGGTCAGTCGGCGCATGGCCGGGTGGCTGAGAAGATACGATTTGATACCCCCGGCGGGCGAATCGGGCAAACTAAGCGGTTGCATAGTCGGGTTGGTTTAACGTGAGTTGACGCGACTGACGGCTGACAAAATCATCGTACAGCATCGTAACGGCTTCATCCTGCGGAGTGCCGCCCAGCGGAATGCCGCCCAGCGGAGTACCGCCCAGATGCACAACGCTGGTCAGGCTGAGGGTCATCAGGGCATTCTGGCGGTTCATGCGAAGGCTGTTCTCTGGGTCGCCGTTGCCCGCTGTTTGGTGGAACCGCCGAATCTCGCCTACCGTCGGCTGAGGATTTTGGTGCAGCCACTCGCGAAACCAGCCTTCGCGGGTTTCGATCACCGTTGGTCCATAAAGCGTTGCCGACGACCAGATATGGGGCCGTTCAGGGTCTTTATCGTTGATGAACACGCGACGGCCATCCCAGCGGAGTTCGGTCGGGCCGCGTTCGGTCAGGCGGCCGGCCGGCGATCCGGTCATCTGGGCGAGCAGCAGCGTGAAGGGTTCAAGGCCACGCGGGTCATAGTCGTGCAGAAACTCGTCGATGGTGTCGTAGTCGAAAACGTGCAGCGGCACCAGCCCCCGACTGTATTTGTAGGGTGGTTGCGGCTGATGGGCCTTGAACGCGCCGTTGAGCAGGCAAACCGTGGTGCGGTTGCTGGTGGCTATCCAGGTGCCGCTACCCTGCGGGTCTTTGGGATACAGCAACGCCTGCCCGTTGCGCTCGTAGGGCTGGGGCAGTAGAGACGACGGGCGAAGGGTCTTCTCGTCGCGGCTGTGGGTGAGTATGAAACCGCCGTGCGGGCGGGGAAAGTACGTGGCAGTACACATAGTTGATTACTGGGAATATCATTTCTTAATCAACTCCTATACCAGTGTTTACCAGTCAATTAACCCTTTGTAATTCAATGGATTAATTGACTGTGGAATCACAAGGTCAATTGGACGATTTCCGATATTTCGGAATAATCCCGGCTATTCGGGATTATTGAGAAGAAAATCACTCCGGCACCCGAACCGTAATGCTGTCGTTACCAAGGATAATCGGGTTGGGCTGCATCACCCGACTTTCGACCGGGCCGTTCTCTAAGTTCAGTACCCCACGCGGACATACCGCCGAACAAATGCCACAACCCACGCACGACGACCGCACGATGTCCTGCCTGCGTTGGGCGTACCAGCGCACGTCGATGCCCATCTCACAATGCGTGGAGCAGTTGCCGCACGAAATGCACTGCCCGCCGTTAGTGGTGATGCGAAACCGCGACCGGAACCGTTGCACCAACCCCAGATAAGCCGCCAGCGGACATCCAAACCGGCACCACACCCGGTTGCCCATGAGCGGGTAAAACCCCGTCCCGACCACCCCCGCAAAAATAGACCCCACCCCGAAACCGTACCAGCTTCGGAGATCGTAGGTGCTGATGCCCAGCACCGACCCGTTGCCCGTCAGGAAGGTGTACAGTACGCCGAGGGTCATCACGACGGCAAACGCCAGCACTCCATGCACCACATACCGTTCGATTTTCCAGGCCTTCAGCGATTTATCGGAGAGGTGCCGGTAGGGGTCGCCAAGGGTTTCGGCCAGGCCCCCGCAACCGCATACCCACGAGCAATACCAGCGTTTGCCAAAGAAATAGACCATTACCGGCACGCCAATGGCAAACAGGGCAACGCCCCATACGAACATCCAGATACCCTGCGTACCGGCCTGCAGGTGGTTGTTGATGCGGTAATCGAAAAAGAACGAGTAATCGAGCGGCCACATATTTTTCAAATCCTGCGCCGGAAGGTTGAACCGGACCAGCAACTCAACGAGGATGAAGGCGATGGCCGTTTGGAAAAACATGACCGAAATCGTTCGGACCTGCTGATACCGGCTGTGCCGATACTTGATGAGCATTCGGATACCCATCACCAGAATACAGAGGGTGTAGAGCGTACCGTACAGAAACCACTGACTGGCAGGCGATCCGCTTAAGGCCCGGCTGAGGGGGTCAACTAACAGCACCCAGTTGGTCAGGTATTCGGGGTAGAAGTACAGCACCACGTAAAACCCAATCAGAAAGCCCCCCACAATGATACCAATCCAGCCCCGTGCCGTGGCCGGGTGCCGAACCAGATGGTTGTTTTTGATGCCTGGTAATTGTTGCTGTCGGGGCAGGATGTACAGCAAAGCCCCAAACAGGGCGAGGCCGATGCTCAGACCGGAAAACAGGCCCGTATTGGCTGGAAAAAACCCGGTGCTGGCCGCTTTCGTAACACTAAACGCATACGTGTCGTAAATCACCCTGTCCCACTGTTGCTGCTGTTTGTAGCCGTCGTTGAGGTGGTTGATGGCCGCCTTGAAATCTCCAGCGAACGCCCATTGTGAGCCGTAAAGCTTGTCCATCATGGGGGCCACCTCGGCGCGGATAGCCGTCCGGTGTTCAGGTTTGACGATTTCGGTCAGAATGGCATCCGTAAGCCGGAACTGACTCAGAGTCAGGATGCTGATGAACAGCCCAAACCCAGCCAGAAACAGGGCTAGGCCAATTTGTTGAATACGGGTAGTCATAGACAAAAGATTGGTTTTACAGAGTTTAGGAAAACACCCGACTAAATAATCCCCGGCGGGTTTTGAGGGCGAGCGACCCGCCCGTTTGCTCGTTGTACTGCCGTAGTATGTCGCGTTCGTATTGCCGGAAAAACTCCGGGTCAAAGTTGGCTTCGGGCAGGTGGGTCAGCACATGGGTGAGGGTTTGCTGTTGCCGAATCCAACGGTCGCAAACGGCATGGCGCAGGCGCATCCCGAACACGTTTATGCCCACAACCTGCCCGGTTGCGGGGCGATAATTGATCCGCAGGCAATGCTGGCCCGCCGGGTGTTCCCAGTAAAACGTCGCTTCGTCGGGGGCAGGCGGGTTGGTTACGCTGCCGTAGGTCTGGTACTCGATGTCGAAAAATTTGGCTGAGTTGAAAAATATACCCGGCTGGTAGGCGGTTCGTTGGCCACAAATGGTTTGGGCCAGCGTTTCGCCGTGCATCCGGCCCGTGTACCAGATTTGCTCAACGGGTCGGCGGGCAAATCCTCCCGAATCGACAATCGGTTCAGTAAACTCAGCGCAGTCGCCGATGGCATAGACATCGGGCAGGCTGGTTTCAAAAAAACGATTGACCTGTACGCCCCGGCCCAAAGCCAGGCCTGACGAGCGCAGAAAGTCGATGTTGGGGCCAACACCAACCGTCAGCCCCACAAACTGACAGTCGATTTGTTCGCCCGTTTTGGTAAGGACCGCCCGCACCCGGCCTTCTTCGTCGGGCAGAATTTCGGCCAGTTCGGTTTCGAGCCGCAGGTCGATATGGTGTTCGAGCAGGTGCCGGGCAATCAGGCTGCCTTCTTCGGGCGGGAGGGCGATGTTCCAGAACGTGACTTCCCGCACCAGAAATGTAACCGGAATCTGACGGGAGTGCAGCATCTCGGCCATCTCGACCCCAATCAGCCCTCCGCCCACAATCACTGCCCGACGGGTGCCCCGCACCGGCGGACCGCTCGTATGGCGTTCCATGGCTTCCAAATCCTGTAGGCTGTACAAGCCCTGCACCCCCGCCAACGCCTGACCGGGCCAGCCAAACCGATTGGGTTTGGAGCCAACCGCGACCACCAGCATGTCGTAACTCAGGACTGTGCCATCGCCCAGTTGCAGCGATTTGTTGTCTGGGTCGACGGCCTCCACATACGCCTGTTTGAGCGTAATGCGGTTTTTGACCCAGAAATCGTCGGCATAAGGTTTGGTATTGGCGTAGGTCATGTGGCCCATGTAGATATACATCAGGGCCGTTCGAGAGAAAAAATGGGCCGACTCCGCCGAGACGACCGTGATGGCGTGGTCACTCTGCTTCCGAATGTGCCGGGCGGTGGTGATACCAGCAATCCCGTTGCCGATGATAACGATGTGCTTCATAGAAACAGGTCAGGAGATGGTTTACCGGCCGTTGAGGGTCCAGTTGTATTCGTAAAAACCGACCGCGTAATCGGCGGGGATTTTCTCGCGCCGATACGTATTGATAAATGTCAGCAGGGACTTGCCAGATTGATTAAAATCGGCTTTGTACCAGTCGAAAATCTTCGAGACTTCCACTTTTTTTCCGCTCTTGTTCACCCGGATAAATTGGGAGTCGTTCAGGGCGAGTTTGGTGCGTTCGTCCAGTTGCGCGTCGAGTTTATCGGGCGTGTAGGCGAAATCGGCTAAGGGCGGGCAGCTAATGGCCGCACACACCACCACAAAATGCACCCGCACATCGCCGAAGGCTGCCAGCAGTTTGTCTTTTTCGAGTTGATTCAGGGTCAGTTCCTGCCCGGCTATCCGGTGTTTACTTTTATCGAAAAACCCGTCTTTGTCCAACGGCGATTTCAACGGAAAAGCCTGCACCACCTGCTGAATGACAACAATGTTGTAGGCATTGATATAAAACGCCTTTTTCTCCGCATCGGAAGCTCCCGACAGGCTGACCGCGCCGATTTGTTTGTACAGTTCGGCCAGGTCTTTGCCCGATTTTTTGAGTTGGGCATAATCCACCCGCCCATTCTCGACGTGGTTTTGCAAAAAGGGCTGGACCCCTTCGGTAAACGTTTTGGGCGTTGGCTGGGCCTGTGCGTTCAGGATGCCGAACCCGGCGCAGAGGGTAATCAGAGTAAGGAGCAGTTTCATGAATAAACAGAAGTTGGAATCTGCTTTTCGTTCTGCAATTCCCGCTCCAAAACGACCCTCCGTGTGCATAATGTCGTTTCTGGTCGTCCTATGCCCTATTTTCGGTCGATTCGGCTCCTGAAGGCAGGCGGCATTCGCGATCCGAAGCTACGCTATTTCCGAAGTGTTACGATATACCGTAAAGCCTGTCTGGCAAAGCAGGCTCTTCTTGCATCCACTGTACGCAGTCCCTAAAGCCGTCCAATGTTACCCAAATGTTAACAAATAAGCTATTTGTCAGGGACATGACTTAGTATTTAGGCTAGGTATATTTTTTGTTGAAATAGTTTAATTTTCTGTAATGGATAGTCTGTGAAAAGGGAGCACATTTGCCCCGCAACTAAATCAACGAGCCTATGAAATCTACCTGCTACCATGTGATTGTTATTGGCACCAGCTCCGGTGGGATAGATGGTGCCGTAGTCGTACTTACCCGGCCCGAAGTTGGTGGCCACCGCCTGAGCCGCCACCGGGTTTTTGGCTTTCAGCCAATTGACATAGCTCGCTACGGTTAGCTGTTACAACGCCGGGGTAACGGTGTAGCGCAGTTGAGCCGCTGGAGTGCCGGTGGTGCGGTTTGTTTGCCGGTCAATAACGCCCTGGGTGATCAGTGTACCGATGCGGCCTTGATTGGCTAAGGAATAGTCGGGAATGGGTATTTCTTGCCCGCGCACCGCCGAGGTTACCACTAACAGGCTGAGGGAGAGCAGTTTCTGAAAACGGTTCATCCGTAGTGAGATTAATTCAACATCGGGCAAACCTGCATGGGTAAGCAATCCTGGGTTGAAACCAGCTTGGGCTCCAACTGTTTGGTTAGGCTACGCAATGGCCCGCTCCTAATCCAGGGAGTAAACCGACAGTTTGCACCAAGCCAGTTATGGCAGGCGGTGGTGACTTGGTAGTCTGAGTGTCCTTTGGCTTGTCAGCCAAACAATTGCCAACGGTTTGGGTCGGTTGACGCGGATTCGCTCAACCTGTCGCCGACTGGCTATTTACAGCCTGTCTCGTCCTGCCGTTATAGAGCCTTTAATCAGATCGTCCTGAAATAATCACTGGATTTTTTCGGCACGATTCATCGAGAAAACCACTTTATTACATTGATGTATTCAATTGCCAGAGTTACTACGATTGCTCCTCTTTAGAAATAAACGGCACCTAAAATTAGATTATCGTAAATCACACATACAATGGAATTAACAAATTGACAATTGCCTAAATTTAGGCTTGACTAAAAATAAAGAAACGGCGTATATCTGTCAATAAATAACTGAACTTAAGCAGGCTTGGATGTCTAACTTCAGTTTGTCATATTCGTGAGTTCATTTGGGTGAAAGCCATGTTGATATCAATACTATAACTGCCTGATAAAAAATAGGTTAACCTATGGAGGCCGGTTACTCGGAATCTGGCCCATAGGCTCTTAACACAGGCTGTATCTATAAATTTTGTAAGCCCTGCCCATAATCCTGTAATCATTCATGTTTGGAAAGCACGTAAGTTTGTGGCGATTAATTACACCCAATGAAAACACCGATTTATACCCGTCTGATTTGTTGCTGGCTGGCCTTTATGGTTCTGCTGGGTAGCACAGGCTTTGGTATGGTCGAACATTGGTGTCAGATGCGGGGCCATTCCAAATCGCTATTGGTCGTGCAGGACGGCTGCGCTAAACCCTGTACAGCCAATAAACCCGACGAGCAGATCGTGCCTGACTCCGCCGGCACAGCAGTCAAAAAATCGCCCTGCTGTAAAACGACGGTTTCTTACGAGCATCTTGATGTCAGTCGGTTTGTCGCCGATCAGGCTAATAGCCCGGTTCTGCAACCAGTCGAATTTATTCCGAATCCGCAGTTCCGGCTCCTGCTGGCTGCTCTATTGCCCGTAGCAACTACGGCTACCAATTTTCTCATTGCCGACGACCCCTTGCATCAAAGCGGGCGTTCACGGCTTATCTCCCTTTGCACTTGGCTCATTTGAGCCACTTCTGATTAGTTACCCCCGCTGATGAACCTCCTGTTCGGTCGGCGGAGGCATTGTGTTTGTTGTTCGGCAAGCCCAAATCCCCCATACGTTATGAATGGGGGTATGGAATTTATTCCATCAAGTATCTTCACGTACATCTATTCCAATGAACTCACTACACAAAATAATCGCATTAGTTGCTCTACTAACGGGATTATTGACGCAACCCGTCCGGGCGCAACTGAACCTGCCCGAACCGTCGCCCTCTACGACGGTCAAACAAAAAATTGGCTTTACCGACCTGACTATCAACTATTCGCGCCCGGCAGTGAAGGGCCGGACTATTTTTGGCAAGCTGGTTCCCTTTGGCGAATTATGGCGCACCGGCGCGTCCGATGCCACGATTCTGACCATAACCGACCCGCTAACGGTTGCTGGTAAACCCTTGCCAGCCGGAAGTTATTCGCTGTTCACTATCCCGAACCGGGGTGAATGGACGGTGATTCTGAACTCGTACACAGAAGGGCACGGTACAGCAGGCTACGAAACAAAAAACGATGTACTCCGCTTCACGGTCAAGGCTGATTCATCGGTGAGGTTCTACGAATCGTTCACCATCGAAGTGCAGGATTTGGTTCGTAATCAGGCTACTATCTATCTGAATTGGGCTAACACCTCGGTGCATTTTCCTGTGATGAGCAATGCCGATGCGCGTATTACGACGGAGATCATGGATCGAATCAACGTCAAGAAAGAAGAGAAACCGGGGCTATACTACCAGGCTGCGCTGTACTACTTCGATACCGAAAAAGGCACGAAGCAGGCTCTGGACTGGGCCACAAAAGCTGTACAACTCGAACCAGCCTTTAATTACCTCCATCTACAGGCCAAGCTACAGGCCCGTGCGGGTGATTATAAAACAGCCATTGCGACCGCCCGAAAGTCGGCGGAAGCGGCTCAAGCAAAGAAATTTACGGACTATGTGACAATTAACAACCGGCTCATTGCCGAGTGGGAGAGAAAGTGAGTATCAACTAATTAATAACAAATACGATGAAAACCAAAACGCTGTTTTATGCCCTGTTCGCCCTGCTGTTGGGCGCACCTTCGTTGTTACTGGCCCAATCGGCCAATTACAAACAGCCGATGACCATTAACGCCAGTGGTCAGATCAAGGACGGTGCCGGAGCGACGGTTGGCACAGTCTCAAAAGACCAGATGATTATGGACGCGAAAGGCAAAAAAATCGCCTTCGTAGATGGACAAGGTAACCTCGTGGATGCCAAGACTGGCAAAAAAATGGGCAAGATGGGCAAGGATGGAAAAACTTACATGGATGCCAACGGTGATCTGATGTTTACCATCAAAGACAATGCCGATAATACCTGCGACATTTTCGATGCGAAGGGTAAAAAAATCGGAAATATCCATGACAGTTACAAAGGCACAGCCTGTGCGCTGCACTGCTTTCAGGCGGGTCATACACACATGAAATAACCCCAATTACGGCGCAAACCAAATAACCGACGAGTACCATTCAAGGCTTAATGTATAGTTCACCAAATCCAATTCTGTAAACAAATGAAAATCATTCGATTCTTAATCTCACGATTCGTCGTGGCTTCCCTGAGCCTGTCACTTTTCTCCTTAGCCACGTTTGCCCAGACAACTGCCCCCGCCCTCACCGCCTACCTCGGCGTGAAAGACGCGCTCGTCGCTACTGACGCAGCTAAGGCCAAAAATGAGGCAACTACGCTGGCTTCGGCCCTAAGGAACGTGGATGCGAGTAGGTTGTCAACCGCTGATAAAAAAGCCCTGTTGATGGCTAAAACCCACGCGACCGCCATTAGCAAAACCACAAATGTGGACGCACAGCGCGAGCAGTTCGAGATGCTCTCCACCAGCATGATTTCACTGACCAAAGCGACTAAGCCTGCTAAAGCCTATGTACAGTATTGCCCGATGGCGGCTGGCGGAAAAGGAGCATCCTGGCTGAGTGACAAAAAAGAAGTACGGAACCCGTATTACGGTAATAAAATGCTCAAGTGCGGGTCGGTAAAAGAGGAAATTTAAGTCGGACTGCCGATACGTTCAACTTTCCCGAAAATGGCTTAACGGCTCTTTCCGGGCTCAATAATGGATGATGGCCCTACAGGAACTCTTTATTAAAAACATGGTGTGCAGCCGCTGTATCTGGGTGGTGCGTACTGAATTAGAACGGCTGGGTTACAGGGTAGCAGAAGTCGAATTAGGGCGGGCCGTGATTGAGGATTGGCCTGAAACAGGTTGCTCAACCCCTGATCACTCTCTCATTGAACCGGCCCTTGAAAACCACGGCTTCTCGTTGCTGACCGATAAAACAACGCGAGTGGTTAACCAGGTTAAAACGCTCATCATCGGCCTGATTCAGAGTGGACGAATTGCGGATTTGCATACGACCCTGTCTGATTATCTTAGTGAAACAGTGGGGCTGGATTATGCACATTTGAGCCATCTATTTTCGACAACAGAAAACCTGACCATCGAAAAGTTCTGGATTCTGCAGCGGGTGGAGCGGGCGAAAGAACTCCTGAGTTACAACGAGATACCCATCAGCGACATTTCCAGACAACTGGGGTACAGTAGCGTAGCCTACCTGACCAACCAGTTCAAACAGATAACGGGCCTGACACCAGCCGCTTACCGGGGACAAAACACCATTGACCGTAATCCGCTGGACTGGATTTAAAACCAGACCGCCATTCAACCCATGAATTTAATGAAACGACTGATTTGTTTGTGTATTGGCTGGGGAGTCGCCCTCAACAGCATTGCCCAGAAAACGATTTCCGAAACTGAAATTGTTGACCTCGTCGTGGCCAACAGCCCGGCGATTCGGGCCGCTGATCTGAGCATCCGCCAATCCGGGCAATTGCTTAAAGGAGCGTATTCCATCCCCAATCTGGACGTGTTTACGGATAGCCCCAGCGGTGAATTCTATACCGTCGGCATCAATCAGTCGTTTCAGTTGCCGGTGGTTTATAAACGACAGTATCAGCTTCAAAAAGGGCAAATCGGGCTGGTACAGACCGAAAAACGCATCACCGAAAACGACATCCGGTTCCGGGTACGGAATCTCTATCTGGCCCTGCAATACGCCGAAGCCCTCCGGCAACAGTATCAGTTTCAGGACAGCCTCTACAATCAGCTTCAACTGATTGCCGGGCGGCAGTTTGCAGCCGGCCAGATCGACTACCTTGCCAAAACTTTTGCGGAATCGCAGGCGGGTGAGGTGCGGAACCAACTGAATCAAGCACGCGCTGATGGGCAGACCCTTGTCCGGCAGTTGCAACGGCTCGCTGGTCGCCCGGACTCAATTCAGGTGGCAACGCTGGCCCGAACCCAGCCCACTTTCGCGCCGACGCTGATTGATTCCACGGCAGTTGGACAAAACCCATCGCTGGCGTTTCTGCGCCAAACCGAAGCGATTAGTGAAGGTCAAATTGGGCTGGAACGTGCCCAATCGCTCCCCGGCATTATGGTGGGGTACTACAACCAGTCGTCGCGGGAAACGCCTACCCAACTCCGGTTTCGGTTTGGCCTGACGTTGCCCGTATGGTTTGGGCAGTACCGCAGCCGAATCGGGGCCGCTCAAACGGGTTTGCAACTCGCCCGGCAACGCACAATGGCTCAACTTCAAACGCTGTCGGTGGATCTGCAACAGGCGCAGGGCGATTTTGAGAAGTTTCGAACCTCCCTCGATTACTACGAAACGACTGGTCTTCGACAAGCCGACGACCTTATCAACACGGCCCGACGACTGTTTCAAGCTGGGCAAAACGATTATGTGAGTTATTTACGAACGACTAACGATGCCTATGCTATTCGCCAACGCTATTTGGAAACCCTCCGAAACTATAATCAGTCGCTGCTGACCATCAACTATTTAACCGGAAATCTATGAGCAAGCTAACTCCACTTACAGCCCTGCTTGGCCTGATCCTCCTGCTGGCTGGCTCGCCACTGGCAATAGCCCATGGGGGCGAAGATCACGGGGCGGCCAAAACTCCTACCGGCACCGGCAGAACGTATTTTGTTACCCAAACCGTGTCTGATAAATACGAATTAGTGTTGCACTACGAACCGCTGGAAGCGGGCGAACCGGGTAAACTTCGGCTGTATATCAACGAGTTTAACACGAACCGACCCGTTGAAGGGGCAATGCTCAAACTAAGCAGCCCTGAAGATAACAAATTAGTTTTCAGCGTGAAGCCAACGGGCAAAGGCATCTATGAACTGAGCGGGACGTTTCCGGCCAAAAAAACCTACTCGCTCACTGTGAGCCTGAACGCCCGACCGGGGGCCGATTTGTTGCTGTTAGCAGGCATCGGAGTCGGAACGAAATTACCAGTAACAACCCCGGTCGCACCCGTTCAGGCCGAGGCCCACTGGTACGAAAATACGTTTTTGTTGGCGGGCGGTGGTTTAGTGTTGGGCATGGTACTCATGTTTCTTTTGATGCGAACTCGTAATCGGCGGGTTGCAGCGGGAGTAGTCGTGCTGTTTTGTCTGTTGCCAACGGCCAATTGGCAACAGGCCAACGCGCATGGGGACGAAGAGCACGGCGCGGGTGCAACCGGGGGCGGGGCTACGTCGAGTACGTTTCTGATTCCCAAAGAAACCCAGTTTCTGTTCGGCATCCTGACCCAGCGGCTCCAGACCGGCGATCAGGCCCAGACTACTACAGTGGCAGGCACCGTGATTCCCTCCTCTACAGGGCAGGCCGTGGTGCAATCTCCGCAAGTGGGCCGGTTAACGTCGCTGCTGGTGCGGGTGGGGCAGTCGGTGAGCAAGGGACAAACACTGGCCGTGGTAGAGCAAACGATTGATGCGGCCACCCAGATCAACCTGCAAGCAGAACGCAACAACCTGACTGCCGAATTACAGGCCGCGCGTCGGGACTATGACCGGCTCAAAACCATTGAAGATATTGCCGCCAAACGCGACGTGACCGAAGCCGAAGCCCGCCTGAACCGGGCGCAAGCCAACCTAAAAGTCTTTACTGGCATCGCTCAGGGCGGTCGGGGAAACGCCCGGTCTATTGCTTTGAAAGCCCCGGTTGGCGGCATTATCGGGCCGTTTACGTCGGCTATCGGGTCCACCGTGAACGTGGGTGAAACCCTGTTTACCATTACCAATCTAAACAAAATTTATATCGAAGCGCAGGTCTTCGAGAAAGATTTGGCGGTGCTTCGGTCGGCCAACTCGTTCGAGGTCGAGGGGGTGAACGATGTGGGCAAAAAGGGAGTAGCCCGGCTGCTGTCGCAGGCGCAGACCATCAATGCCTCCAACCAGTCGCAACGCTTGCTGTTCGAGATGGACAACGCGGCTGGGGCTTTCAAAATTGGCGAGTTCGTTACCATCCGGGTACAGTCGGCAAAAAGCGCACGCGGTTTGTCGGTGCCGAACTCAGCCCTTAGTGAGATGAATGGTAAACCAGTCGTTTTTATCAAAGATTCGCCCGAAGTAGTTAGCCTCGCGTACGTTGTGACCGGTGTTGATAACGGAACATCCACCCAAATTCTAAGCGGTGCCGAATCCGACGAACGCATTATCATCAACGGCACCTACCAGGCCAAAATGATTTATTTAAACCAGTAAGAATTTCATCAAAACCAATTCAAAGTCAATGCGTAACCAACTGAAAGTAGCCGCCATCATAATGATGACCCTGAGTACTGGTCTGATTGTCAGTTCCTGCAACCAGACCGACAAAACCGAATCGACCACTGAAACCACTGCGGTAAACACGGCTGGCACTACAGACGCGGATGGGCACGACCACAGCGGTGAGCATACCTATGCCTGCCCCATGCACCCCGAAGTGACGGGCAAGGAAGGGGATCTATGCCCAAAGTGCGGCATGAAACTCGAACACAACGATAATGCGGGGAAGTCCAACGGCAAAGCCTACGTCATGAATTTTAAGGCAGTTCCGGGTAAGGTCGAAGCGGGCAAAGCGGCCCTGTTGTCGTTTACGCCGGGGGTGAAGGGCAGCGAGGGCGAATTGGTGCCGCTTGACCTGCACCACGAAAAGAAAATTCACCTGATTGTGGTGAGTAAAGACTTATCGTATTTCGAGCATATTCACCCGGACTACCAGGCATCGGGCAGTTACGACATTACCGCGCTGCCCACAAACAAAGCCTTCACTAACGGGCCGGGCAAAAATGAAACCCGCTTTCCAAAGGGCGGTGACTATATTTTGTTTGCCGATTACGCCCCGACGGGTGGCAACGCTCAGTTGGAGAAGATAGAGCTGCCGGTTGGCGGCACACCCTACACGCCTGTGACGTATTCGGCCCCCAAACTCAGTGGATCCGCCGACGGATACACGCTTGATCTTGTACCGGAAGGCGGCACGTTCGAGGTAGGCAAACTGGCTCATATTCAGGGCGTACTGAAAAAAGGCGGCAAAGAAATAGACGCTGCTACCCTGGAAAATTACTTAGGGGCCAAAGCGCACATGGTCGTGGTGGGTATCGACGATAAAAACTACCTGCACGTTCACCCCGAAGTAAAAGACGGCAAGTTCGATTTGCACACCACGTTCGAGAAAGCGGGAGTTTATCGGGGTTGGGTTCAGTTCCAGGCCGATGGCAAAGTCCGCACGACTGATTATGTGATTGTTGTGAAATAAACCTACCTCACCCCCGGCCCTTCTCCCTGTGAAGGAGCGGGGGTGAGGTTCTGCTATGCTTAACCGACTTATTCATTTCTCGCTGGCCAACCGGCTGTTTGTGGTGGCGTTTGCCGCTCTGGTGCTGGTTTATGGGGCCTACACGGTCGTCAATCTGCCCGTCGATGTGCTGCCTGACCTGAATCGACCCCGCGTGACAGTCTTTCTGGAAGCCAACGGACTGGCTCCCGAAGAACTGGAAACGCAGGTCATTCTGCCCGTCGAAACGGCCCTCAACGGCTCGCCCGGCGTAGAAGTGGTTCGGTCGGTGGCCTCGCCGGGGCTGGGGCTGGTGTTTGTGGAATTTAGCTGGGATACGGACATTTACCGCGCCCGCCAATTGACCGCCGAAAAACTCCAGACTGTGCAACTGCCCACCGGAATCACCCCCGTGATGGGGCCAATCAGTTCGGTGATGGGTCAGATTATGCTGGTTGGCCTTACGTCAGACACCACCAGCCCGGCTGACCTCCGAACCCTCGCCGACTTCACCATCCGCCGACGGCTGATGAGTATCGGGGGCGTGGCCCAGGTGATTCCGATTGGGGGCGAACGGCGGCAGTACCAGGTACTCATCAGCACGGCCAAACTCCGGCAATTCGGCCTGACGATTGACGCTGTGGACCAGGCCATGCAGGGCACCAATCAGAACACAACGGGTGGCTTTTTCGACCGCTATGGCTCCGAAGTGCTGATTCGGAACGTGGGCCGGGTGCAGACCCTGGCCGATTTATCGGGGACGGTGGTGGCCAACCGGAATGGTCTGCCCGTGCTGTTGTCGCAGATTGCCGAGGTTAAATTTGGCGGGGCCATCAAGCGGGGCGATGCCAGCGTAAACGGCAAACCCGCCGTGATTCTGACCGTGGAAAAACAGCCCGGCACCAGCACGGTTGAACTCACCAAAAAGGTGGAAGTGGCTCTGGCCGAGTTGCAGAAAACCCTCCCGGGCGATGTCAAAATTAACCCGAACCTCTTTCAGCAACGGCATTTTATTGAGACCTCGCTCCAAAATGTGGAAGAGGCTTTGCGCGACGGGTTTATCCTCGTGGTGATTGTGCTGTTCCTGTTTTTATTGAATTTCCGCACCACGATTATCACCCTGACGGCCATTCCGCTGTCGCTGGTGGTGTCGGCCATTATTTTCAAAGCCTTCGATATTTCGATCAACACCCTGACGCTCGGCGGGTTAGCCATTGCCATTGGCGAGTTGGTGGACGATGCCATTGTGGACGTGGAAAATGTGTTCCGGCGGTTGCGCGAGAACCGGCAACTGAAACAGCCCAAACCGACGCTGGAAGTCATTTACCGGGCCAGTGCCGAAGTGAGGAATTCCATCGTCTATGCCACCGTCATCGTGGTGTTGGTGTTTATCCCGCTATTTTACATGCAGGGTATCGAAGGCCGGATTTTTGCGCCCCTGGGCATCGCCTACATCACGAGTATTGTCGCGTCGCTTGTCGTGTCACTCACCGTTACCCCCGCCCTGTGCAGTTATTTATTAGTGAACCCCAGCCGCCCTATAAATTGGCAGTTCTGGAAAAAACGCCCTGCTAAAACAGCCACCTACGATGAGGAACACGAAAGCGGTTTGGTGCTCTGGCTGAAACGCAACGATACTCGCCTGCTGCATTGGGGACTGAAACGTCCCCGGCTCATTATGGGCGTGGCCGTTGCCCTGATTCTGGCCGCAGCGGGTTTGGTGCCGTTTTTCGGGACGGAATTTCTACCACCGTTCAACGAAGGCTCGTTTACGATTAACTTTTCGACCCCGGCGGGTACTTCCCTGGCCGAGTCGAACCAGATTGGCGTAGTGGGCGAAAAGCTTCTGATGCAGGTGCCGGAAGTACGCTACGTGAGCCGCCGGACGGGGCGGGCCGAATTAGACGAACACGCTGAACCACCCGCCAACTCCGAAATTGAAGTTGATCTCAAACCCTCCGACCGCAGCCGGGACGAGGTGCTGGCCGACATTCGACAGAAAATGGATCAGTTGAAGGGCGTGACGGTCAATATTGGTCAGCCCATTTCGCACCGGCTAGACCATTTACTATCAGGCGTGCGGGCGCAGGTCGCCATCAAACTTTTCGGCAATGACCTGAACGAGTTACGCACCAACGCCGACCGGATTCGGCAGGTGATTGGCACCGTGCCGGGCGTGGTGGATGTGCAGATCGAGAAGCAGGTGATGGTGCCGCAGTTGGTGGTTAAACTTAAGCGGGAGGCCCTGCAACGCTACGGGATTCAGGCGGGTCGCGTAGCCGAAAACCTGGAGGTATTCTACAACGGCAAAGTGACCGGGCAGGTGCTTGATGGCCCCAAAACATTCGATATCCTGCTCCGGGTGCAGAACGACGAGCGAATTGATATGGAAAAGATCAAACGGGCCGAGATCAGTGATTCACAGGGGAACGCTATCCCCCTAGAGCAGGTCGCCGACATTGCCTATACCTCGGCAATCAACTCCATTTCGCACGAAAACACCCTCCGCCGAATCGTGATTTCGTGCAACGTGCAAGGCCGGGATTTGGGTAGTACGGTGGCCGAATTACAAACCAAAGTAGCGCAGGACGTGAAACTGCCGACGGGCTATTTTGTGCAGTACGGCGGACAGTTCGAGAGTCAGCAACAGGCCACGAACCTGATTGGGCTGCTCAGTATTTTCTCGATTTTGGGTATTTTCCTGGTGCTGTACAGCCATTTCAAATCCTCGCGGATTGTGTTGCAAATTATGCTCAATGTGCCGTTGGCCCTCATTGGCAGTGTGGTGGCGGTGATGCTGACGGGTGGCACATTTTCGGTGGCCACGCTGGTCGGTTTTATCACCCTGACGGGCATTGCCTCCCGCAACGGCATCATGATGATCTCGCACTACATCCACCTCATCGAGCAGGAGGGTGAAACGTTCTCGGAGCCGATGATTATCCGGGGTTCGCTGGAACGTTTGGTGCCGGTGCTGATGACGGCTTTAGTGGCCGCGCTGGCCCTGATTCCGCTGACGCTGGATGCATCAGCGGCTGGCAAGGAGATTTTATACCCGGTGGCCACGGTCATTCTGGGCGGCCTGCTGTCGAGTACCTTGCTGGACATCATCGTTACACCTGTGGTATTCCATCAGTTTGGTAAGCGAGCGTTGGCCACCTATTTCAGGAATAAGAATCAGGGTCAGTTCAATACCGATGAAAAGCCGATAAAAAGAAATGACGACATGGCCATTTCAGAGTCATAATAGCAACATTCAGGCGCATTAACGCTACTTGCCGATGACAATTAACTGTGGCTCTTTTGTAGTGCGCTCCTGGCGGTTTGGCGATGAAGAAACCCTGCACACCCACGCCAACAACAAAGCGATCTGGCTGAACCTGCGGAACAGCTTTCCGCACCCCTACACCCCCGAAGATGCCCAGCGGTGGATTCAGTTTGTGGTTGACCCCGAACAGGAAACCAATTTCGCCATCGACGTGGGCGGGGAAGCAGTGGGTAATATCGGTCTCCGCATCGGCGATGACATTGAGCGGTACTCTGCCGAGGTCTGGTATTGGCTCGGCGAATCGCACTGGGGGAAGGGCATCATTACGTCGGCTCTCCGGGCAATCATCAACTATGCCTTCAGCGAATTCACACTGAACAGGGTGTATGCCATGCCCTATGCCCACAACATCGGCTCGGTGAAGGTGCTCGAAAAGGTAGGCTTCCAACGCGAGGGGTTAATTCGTTGCGGGGCGGTCAAAGATGGGGTGGTGCTGGACAAATTACTTTACGCTTATCTCGTCAGTGACTGGCTGAATGCCCCCCCTACGTTGCCCTGACAGGACTCCTATTGGCTAGATATTGATACCATTTCTATTACCCTTTTTTCGATGAGTAATCCTCTATCCGCAGCAACAGAACCAAGCCCCTCGGTTTTGTACCCAAGAGACAAAACGCTGGTCGATCTGCTGGTTGAACAGGCCGCTAAAACACCCGATTCGATTGCGGTTACGTTTGGCCATCAACAGCTTACGTACCGGGAACTGGACGAGCAATCGAACCAGTTGGCCCACTACCTGCGTCGGTGCGGATTGCAGCAGGAAACACTGGTGCCGGTTTGTCTGGATCGGTCGTTGGCCATGATTATTAGCCTGTTGGGCGTTCTGAAAGCAGGCGGAGCCTACGTTCCCATTGATCCCGATTACCCCGAAGAGCGAATCCGTTACATGCTGTCGGACGTAAACGGGCGCGTGGTGATCGGGGATGATCGCTCCCGCGCTAAACTTACCGGAGCCGGGTCAGAATCTATCTTTGTCTGGATCGACAGCGACTGGCCGACTATAAGCAAAGAGTCAATACAGTCCCCGCAAACAGAGTTAACCCCCCAAAATGCGGCTTATGTTATCTATACCTCCGGCTCCACAGGTCGGCCTAAAGGCGTAATCATTGAACACGAAAACGTTGTTCGGCTATTTATAACCGATACACCCCTGTTCGACTTTGGCCCGCACGATGTGTGGACAATGTTTCACTCGTTTTGTTTCGATTTTTCGGTTTGGGAGATGTACGGTGCCCTGCTTTTCGGGGGTCGCTTAGTGGTGGTTCCCAAAGCGGTGGCTCAGGATGCCCGCCTGTTTGGAAAATTACTGGCCGATGAGTGCGTAACCGTGCTGAATCAAACCCCTTCGGCTTTTTATGTGCTTCAGGAACAGGCTGTTGGAGTCATTGAATACCTGTCGGTACGCTACGTAATTTTTGGGGGCGAAGCCCTGAATCCGGCCAAACTCAAACCCTGGAAAGGGGCTTATCCGAATTGCCAGCTCATCAATATGTACGGCATTACCGAGACAACCGTACACGTAACCTTTCTGGCTCTCGATGACCATCATCTGGCCAGTTCTAACAGCCGAAACCGGATCGCCGGACCGGGCGGATCGCCCATTGGCATAGCGATTCCAACCCTGACGACCTACGTGCTGGATGCCGATCAGAACCCGGTGCCGGTGGGTGAAATCGGTGAATTATACGTGGGCGGGGCGGGTTTGGCGCGGGGGTATCTGAACCAGCCCGAACTAACCGCCCAACGCTTTATTCCCCATCCGTTCAGCCCCGTGTCGGCGGATGGGCCGCTCCGGCGTACTGGCACCGTTGCCCGACTTTACCGAAGCGGTGATTTGGCCCGGCAGTTGCCCGGTGGTGATCTGGAGTATCTGGGCCGCATCGACGAGCAGGTCAAAATACGGGGCTACCGCATTGAACTGGGGGAGATTGAAGGGGCCATGCTCCAATATCCGGGTGTGAAACACGCTGTTGTGGTCGCCAAAGACGATGCCGGGGGCAGTAAACGACTGGTCGGTTACATCGTTCCCAACGGTGTAGTGGACCGAACCGGCCTCACTCAATTCCTGCACACCCGCCTGCCCGACTATATGGTGCCTGCCCTGCTGATGCCAGTGGAAGCTATCCCGCTCACGACCAATGGTAAGGTGGACCGCAATGCCCTGCCCAATCCCGATGCTTCGGAGTTACTGCCGAACCAGTATGTTGCGCCCGGCAACAAAACTCAGGAAAACCTCATTACCGTTTGGAAAGAAGTCCTTCAGGTTAGCCGGGTGGGTCTGGACGACAACTTTTTTGAACTGGGCGGCAATTCCCTCCTCGCCGTGAAAACGGTTGCACTGCTCCGGCAGGAACGGGGCTTCGACATTCCCGTTACCAAACTCTACCAGTTTCCTACGGTGGGCAAACTGGCTGATTTCCTTGAAGGCGGTCCGGCGGTCCGGCGTACCAAACTAAATTCTCAACTCCCTAACCAAACGAAACCTGTTCGCACGTCGGGCGATGTGGCTGTTATTGGCATGGCGGGGCGTTTTCCGGGGGCTGGTTCGGTGGAAGAACTTTGGCAAGTGCTCCGAGAGGGCCGCGAAACGATTCGTTTTTTTTCTGATACAGAATTAGACCCTTCACTGCCTGCCGACCTGACCAGCGACCCGGCTTACGTGAAAGCACGGGGCATTGTGGACGGGGCCGATACGTTCGATGCGGAGTTCTTCGGCCTCAATCCGAAACTGGCCGAAGTGATGGACCCGCAACAGCGCGTTTTTCTGGAAATTGCCTCGGAGGTATTGGAAAAAACGGGGTATTGGGCGGCACCCCGCCTGCCCCAACATCACGAGAGCCGGGTGGGAGTCTGGGCCGGGTGCGGCAACAATACCTATTACCTCAACAATGTCCTGCAAAATGGTCCGGTCTTGAATCAGGTCGGGTCTTTTCAGGCCATGACGGTGAATGAGAAAGACTTTATTGCCTCCCGAACGGCTTATCAGTTGAACCTCAAAGGCCCTGCTGTTAGTGTTTATTCAGCCTGTTCGTCGTCGCTGCTGGCCATTACACAGGCTGTGGAGAGCCTGCGCACCGGACAGTGTGAAGTAGCCATTGCCGGGGGAGCGAGCATCACGGCCCCCATCCACAGCGGCCATCTGTACGAAGAAGGAGCCATGCTGAGTCGGGATGGCCATTGCCGACCCTTCGATGCCGGGGCCGGAGGAACCATTTTCAGTGATGGAGCCGGGGTGGTCTTGTTGAAATTGCTGGAAGCCGCCCGGCAGGATGGCGACACGATTTACGCGCTCATCAAAGGCGTAGGCGTGAATAATGATGGAGGAGGCAAGGGGAGTTTCACGGCCCCCAGTGCCGAAGGACAAGCCGGGGCCATTCAGATGGCCCTTACCGATGCCCAGGTTGACCCAGCTACTATCAGCTACGTGGAAGCCCACGGAACAGCCACTCCCCTCGGCGACCCGATTGAGATAGAAGGGCTAAAACTGGCCTTTGGTGAGGTTCCCCGCAATCAGTATTGCGCCATTGGGTCCATCAAAAGCAACATGGGGCATTTGACGGCTGCTGCCGGGGTGGCGGGGTTCATCAAAACCGCGCTCTCGCTCCACCATCGGCAACTTCCCCCTTCATTGGGGTTTACGGCACCTAACCCGGTTATTGATTTTGCGGGTAGCCCGTTTTTTGTAAACATGTCACTGACTGAATGGGAATCGAAGACTGTGCGCCGGGCGGGCGTGAGTTCGTTTGGGGTGGGCGGCACCAACGTCCATGTGGTGCTGGAAGAATATGTCCCCCTACTCTCCCCGGCCGACCTCACCGAATCCGCTCCGCCCCGGTCGGCCCAATTGATTACCTGGTCGGCGAAATCGGAAGCGAGTCTGGATACCTACGGCAGCCGACTAGCACAAATGCCTGACCAACAGAGAGATAGTAGTCTGGCTGACCTTGCCTACACACTACAAACCACCCGGCCTGTTTTTGCCCATCGTCGGTTTGTAGTGGCCGAAACGGGTGACGAACTGGCTCGTTGTGTAGCCGAAAACACGGCGGTCCGTCGCACGGCTATACGGACCCTCAAACAGCCCGATGCTCCCGGAGAGTTGGTGTTTCTGTTTCCCGGTCAGGGATCGCAATACCTCAATATGGGTCGGGACTTATACAACCATGAACCCGTTTACCGGCAGGCGGTCGATACCTGTTCCGATCTGTTGATAGGCCATATGGACGTGGCTATTCGGACTATTCTATTCCCTGACATCGTTGATAAGGTGGCCCAGGAACGACCGGGCGACGGTCTGATCAACAACACGCGCTACACCCAACCAGCCCTGTTTGTGACGGAATACGCGCTGGCAAAACTATGGATGAGCTGGGGCATGGAACCGACTGTTTTCTGTGGCCACAGTATCGGAGAGTTTGTGGCGGCTCACCTGGCGGGCATTTTCTCACTGTCCGATGCGCTGATGCTCGTGGCCAGTCGTGGGCGATTGATTAGTGAACTTCCCACTGGTAGTATGTTGTCGGTGCGATTGTCTGCCGAAAAAGTGCAGTTTCTGATACCTTCCGGCGTGTCGATAGCGGCCATCAACGGCCCCCGTCAGTGTGTGGTGGCTGGCCCCGACGAGTTGCTAATGCCCTTTGCGCAATCATTGACCAACCGGCAAATCCCAAACCGAATGCTGGAAACGAGCCATGCGTTTCATTCAGCCATGATGGATCCCATTCTGGATGAATTTGAAACGCTGGTTCGGAGCGTTCCCCGACAAAGACCCCGCAAACCCATCGTCTCCACGGTGAGCGGAACCTGGATGACGGAGACTCAGGCAACTGATCCCCACTATTGGGCGACGCATATGCGGCTTCCAGTACTCTTTTCCGACGCGCTCGACACGGTGTTTACGGTAGGGAATCCGATTTTGCTGGAGGTCGGCCCTGGCTCCGTGGGAGTCAATTTGGCCCGCCAAAAGGCCGCTCCTCACTTTATTCAAGCAGTAACAAGTTTAGACCCCAAGGCTGGTGAAGGACAATCCGATACTCGGGCTATGCTGTTGGCCCTCGGCGAATTGTGGGGCTATGGCCTGGCACCCGACTGGTCCGCTTTCTATGCAGGCCAACCCCGGCAACGGGTGGATTTGCCCACTTATGCCTTCAACCGAAAACCCTGCTGGGTGCATCCTATGCCCGTTCAGCCGCCGGTTAACGCCCAGTCGGCCCAACCCGTTAAGCCGGAAATTATCGTTCAGACAGTTGCCTCCATTTTAACCCCGACCCTGATGCGAACCGATATACTATTTCAAACCGTTGGTGTCTTACTGAACGAAACAGCGGGGATTGCACCCGAAGGGATTTCACCCGCGAGCAGTTTTCTGGAACTGGGTCTGGACTCGCTGGCCCTGACCCAACTCTCATTCAAACTCCGCAAGACGTTCGACCTGCCTATTTCCTTCCGGCAGTTGGGCAGCGAATACAACAGTCTGGAGCGGCTGGTGGCTTTTCTGGATAGTCGGTTGCCTGCCAATGCCTATCAGCCCCCGGCCCCGGTAGTTGTTGCCCCCCCTGCCGCGCCAGTCATTACCCCACCCATTGCGCCAGTGCCCACTCCGCTGCCCCAACTGGATTTGCTGATGGGCATGCAATCTACAACGAATCAGCCTGTTGCGCCGATTATTGGGGGCGATGCCGTTATGAATCTGATGGGGCAGCAGCTACAGCTAATGGCCCAGCAATTGGCCGTGTTGCGAGGCAGCACATCCGCTGGCCCTTTGGCGACCCCGGTAGAGACAACCAGCCAACCAATTCCCGCGCTCCTCAACCCCACTCCACCCGAAGAAACTAAAGGAACGGATGCCCCGAAACCGTTTGGGGCTGGTGCCAGAATCGAGCGGCAGATTACCGCCCTTGGAGAAACCCAAAAACAATTTCTGCATGAGTTGGTGATTCGCTACAACCAGAAAACGGCCCAGAGTAAAGCCTACACCCAGCAGCATCGGCGGTGGATGGCAGACCCCCGCGCCGTGACGGGCTTCAAACCCCTTACCAAAGAACTGGTATATCCCCTTGTGGTCGAAAAATCGAAAGGGAGCCGATTATGGGACATCGACAACAATGAGTACATCGACGTGCTGAACGGGTTTGGGGCCAATCTGTTTGGATATGGCCCCGATTGGCTCAATGCCGTGCTGCACGAGCAGATCGAGAAAGGCTACGAGATTGGGCCACAGCACCGACTGGCGGGCGAAGTCTGCCGGATGATCTGCTCGTTTACCAACTTCGACCGGGCGGCCCTGTGCAACACCGGTTCTGAGGCTGTGCTGGCCACCCTGCGGCTGGCCCGCACCGTAACGGGTCGCTCGCTGGTGGTGGTCTTTGCGGGTTCGTATCACGGCATTTTCGATGAAGTGGTGGCACGGGGGGCCTCCAATCTCAAATCGTATCCGGCTGCCCTTGGCGTTCAGCCCGAAGCGGTGCAGAACGTGCTGATTCTGGACTACGGCACCCCCGAAAGTTTGCAGATCATCCGGGAGCGGGCCGGGGAACTGGCGGCTGTGCTGGTGGAGCCGGTGCAAAGCCGCCGACCCGAATTTGTGCCGGTCGAGTTCCTGAAGCAGGTTCGGGAGATCACCACGGGGTCGGGAACGGCTCTAATTTTCGATGAGGTCATCACGGGGTTCCGAATGCACCCCGGTGGCGCACAGACCCTGTTTGGCATTCAGGCCGATCTGGCTGCCTACGGCAAAGTGGTCGGGGGTGGGTTGCCTATTGGGGTCGTTGCCGGGAAATCGGCGTTTATGGACGCGCTGGACGGAGGGTTTTGGGACTACGGGGATGCGTCGTACCCCGAATCAGATATCACGTTTTTCGCGGGTACGTTTGTGCGGCATCCCTTAGCCCTGGCAGCGGCCAACGCTTCGCTGACCTATATGCAGACCCAAGGCCCCGCCCTCCAGCAAAGCCTCACCCACAAAGCAGCTCAACTGGCGGGGGCCATGAACGACATCCTGACCCGGCATCAGTCGCCCCTGGTCGTGGCGCAATTTGGTTCGCTCTGGAAGATCAAATTCACCGAAGAGATTCCCTATGGGGAGTTGCTTTTTACGCTGATGCGGGAAAAAGGAATCCACATCTGGGATGGATTTCCGTGCTTCATGACCGAGGCACATACCGAAGCTGAATTAAAAACCATTACAACAGCCTTTGGAGAAAGTTTATTGGAACTGATCGGTGCCGGATTTATTCCGGGTGAATTAGCCCCTGACCATCAAGATACAAATGTACCACAAGACATTAATCATCCTCCCCTCTCCGGTGCCAGCCTGGGCCGCGACCCGGCCGGTAATCCCGGCTGGTTTATGGCTGACCCCGACCGGCCAGGGAAGTATGTAAAAGTGGTGTCAGATGGCTAAAAAGACACGGGTTTCGTCAGTCCACTACTTCGCTTATCTCAAACTCCGCTTCAGCAACTGCGCGTTCAGGGCCACAATGACCGTACTTACGCTCATCAGCACAGCACCCAAGGCCGGGCTTAATACAAAGTTTGGGTATAGCACACCAGCCGCCAATGGAATAGCGATGACGTTGTAGCCAGTTGCCCAAAACAGGTTCTGAATCATTTTGCGGTAGGTCGCCTTGCCGAAATCAACGAGGTTCGTTATGTCGGTGGGTTTGCTGTTGACCAGGATGATGTCGGCGGTTTCAGCGGCTACGTCGGTGCCGGAGCCGACCGCAATACCTACGTTGGCCTGCACCAATGCGGGTGCATCGTTGACCCCGTCGCCAGTCATGGCGACGAACTGGCCCTGAGCTTGTAAGTCTTTCACAATTTTCACTTTTTGGTCGGGTAGTACTTCGGCATAGACCCCGTCCAGGCCGAGGGTTTTGGCAACGGCATCAGCCACTTTCTGATTGTCGCCGGTGGCCATATAGACTTTGATACCTGATTCCTGTAGGCGTTGCACCGCTTCCTTTGAATCGTCCCGGATGCGGTCGGCCAAGGCCACGTAGCCGGTTAACTGATTGTCCGTCAGAACAAATACCACCGTTTCGGCTTCGCTGCCGGTTGCGTCCGAAGGAAGGTTAATCCCTTTCTCTTTCAGGTAGCCAGGGCTCACAACCAAAACCTGCTTTCCGTTTACAATAGCTGAAACACCTTTACCCGTAATGGATTGAAAGTCGCTTATGGAAGGAAACTGGAGTTCTCGTTTTTTAGCTTCCCGAACGATGCCCTGAGCAATGGGGTGTTGCGACTGTTGTTCGAGGGCTGCCGTTAGGCCCAACAATGAAGTTTCGTCCGTGTCCTCTGACAAGACCTTTACGCGGGTTACGCCAAACTCGCCTTCGGTCAGGGTGCCGGTTTTGTCAAAGACCATCGCCGTAATTTTGCGCGCTTCCTCAAAAGCCGTGCGGTTGCGAATCAGCAGCCCTTTTTGGGCCGAAATAGCCGTGGATATGGCGACTACCAGAGGTATTGCCACCCCCAGCGCGTGGGGACAGGCCGTGACCATCACCGTGACCATTCGCTCGACTGCAAAAGCTACATCTTTACCCAACCACAGCCAGGCCACGAGCGTGATTAGGCCCACCGACAGGGAAATAATTGTGAGCCAGCCCGCTGCCCGGTCGGCCAGCGTTTGGGTTTGTGATTTGGCATTTTGGGCCTCCTCCACCATTTTCACCACTTTGTTGAGGTAGCTGTCTTCGCCCCGATGCGTCACCTTAATTTTGAGTGCCCCTTCGCCGTTGATGGCCCCGGCAATAACCGTATCGCGTTCGGTTTTCTGCACCGGGACACTTTCGCCGGTCAGCATACTTTCGTTCACGGCACTGTTGCCCTCCACCACTTCACCGTCGGTCGGAACCCGCTCACCGGGCCGCACCAGCACCACATCACCGATGGTCAACGTGTTCACGTTCACATCGTTTAGTTTGTCGCCATCCACTTTGTGGGCATCGGACGGCAACATCTGAACGATCAGTTCCAGCGAGCGCGAGGCTCCGGCAACCGATTTCATCTCGAAATAATGCCCCAGCAACATGATGTCAATCAGGGTGGCCAGTTCAAAAAAGAAATCCATACCATTCAGCCACCCGACCAACACGACCACGCTATAGACGTAAGCCGTTGTGATGGCAATGGCAACGAGGGTCATCATGCCCAGTTTACGGGTACGCAATTCACCCACCATGCCGGTCAGAAAGGGCCAGCCGCCATACCCGTAAATCACCGAGGCCAGTGCCAGCACTACCACTTTTTGATAGGGAAAATCGAAGGTGTAGCCTGTCAGGTCGCTGAACATCATCGACAACAGCACAACCGGCACCGACAGGGCCAGGCAAATCCAGAACCGGCGCAAAAAGTCAGCAATCATGGCCCCGTGATCGTGACCGCTGTGGCCCATTTGCCCAGCCTTCATCTGGCTATGGTCCATTTTGCTGTGATCCATCGTCGCATGGTTCGTGCCAGTTCCGCCCTGATGGTGCTGGTGACTGGCCGGGCCACCATGCCCGTCGTGTCCGATGTGTTGCTTAGCCTTTTGCTCGGCAGGTAATTCGTCTTTTGGTGTATGGTCGTGATGCGGGTTTGCCATTGGTCTCAAAGCGTTAGTGTGAAGAGTCAAAGCGGAATTGTTCCGGTAGTCCTACCTTCATAACTGGCAAAGTCGTAAAATGGAGCGTTTAGCAAAAATTCTGTAAGGCCCATCCTGAATTTTGCAAGCCTTTTCCGGCGTATCCCCGTAGTTTTGTTTGTTATCCGATAGGGAATGCCTTGTGGTATTACCAAGAGTTTATCTGAAAACCGGGCGAATACCCTGCTAAATTGAAACGACCTGTGATAAAGTCTGAAGCAATAATGAGCCAAAGGGATGCTCCAACGGTGCTTAGGCCAAGTAACGAACCTCTGCGGATACGAGGGATGGTCTGCGCCCGATGTATTGATGTGGTTCGAAATGAACTGACGAAGGCTGGTTTTAATGTTCTTGATATTCGATTAGGGCAAGCTACACTGGGTGGCCCGTTAAGGGCTGACGATGTGAAACAGATAAAAGCCCGACTGACTCAACAGGGGTTTAGCCTGATTGAGGAGGAACGGCACCAGACAGTTCCTCAGCGAACCAAAGCATTTCTACAGAGCTATTTTAATCAGGACGACCTCAGCGAGAACAAAAGCCGTTTGTCGGCTCAACTTCAGGACGCACTGAGCCTTGATTACGATACCATCAGCGGCCAGTTTGCCAAAGCCGAAGGTGTTACGCTGGAAAAGTACGTCATTGCCCGGCGTATTGATAAGGTAAAAGAATGGTTGGTGTATTCGGATGAAACGCTAACGGAAATCGCTCACCGCACCGGCTACAGTAGTGTGCAACATCTCTCCAACCAGTTCCGCAAACAAACCGGCCTTACTCCTTCGTACTTCCGTCAGGTACGTCAGCAGAAACAGGCATTGCAGCAGGGCGCAACGCAGGCCGCCTGAATGCAGGCCGCCTGAAATTCCACAATTAGCTGGGTGAATTCTGTAACGGACAGGGTAGATTCCCTACCGACCTTTGTCGTGTAAATCGCTCAATCGATGACGACGACAGAAACCATCACCTCCCTTAAAAAATCCCCGGCAACGCTCACCCGCCAAACATTTCCGGTACTCGAAATGACCTGTGCTGCTTGCGCCGTGAGTGTCGAGTCGATGCTGACCAACACGCCCGGCGTGGCCACAGCCGCCGTAAACTACGCCAACCAGTCGGCCACGGTCGATTTTGACTCCAAAGAGATTACACCGGCTGGTATGCAGCAGGTACTCCAATCCATTGGGTATGATTTAGTTGTTGACGTAGAAGATCCGCAAGCCGTACAGCAGGAAGCTCAAGCGCGGCAGTATGAATCGTTGAAGAAACGAACTCTTTGGGCAGGCATCCTGTCGGTGCCAGTGGTTGTATTGGGAATGTTCTTTATGGGGCTACCCTATGTAAACTATATCATGATGGTTCTGTCGGCTCCGGTGGTTTTCTGGCTGGGCCGTTCCTATTTTTTGAATGCCTGGAAGCAGACCCGCCACGGCAAGGCCAATATGGACACGCTTGTAGCTCTTTCGACAGGTATCGCCTTTCTATATAGTGCCTTTACTACGCTAAATCCCGATTTCTGGATTAGCCGGGGTCAATATCCGACCGAGGGCGGCCCCCACGTTTACTTTGAAGCCGCTGCGGTGGTCATTGCCTTTATTTCGCTGGGTAAACTGCTTGAGGAGCGGGCCAAATCGAAGACCTCATCGGCCCTGAAAAAACTCATGGGGTTGCAACCAAAAACGATTCGTATCGTTGAGGGTGGTATTGAACGGGAGTTGCCCATTGCCGGGGTGCGTGTTGGGCAGGTGATTTTGGTGCGGCCCGGCGAGAAGATTCCGGTGGATGGTGTCGTCCAATCGGGTGAATCGTTTGTGGATGAGAGCATGATTTCGGGCGAAGCTATTCCGGTAGTCAAGCGAACCGGCGACCCTGTTTTTGCCGGAACCATCAACCAGAAAGGAGCATTCCGGTTTACGGCTCAGAAAGTAGGGGGAGAAACGGTGCTGGCGCAAATCATTCATATGGTGCAGGAAGCCCAGGGAAGCAAGGCTCCGGTTCAGAAATTAGTGGACAAGATTGCCGGGATCTTCGTGCCGGTAGTCATCGGCATTTCTTTATTGACCTTTGGGGTCTGGATGCTTATCGGTGGGGACAATGCCTTTACCCATGCCCTGCTGACCTCCGTCACGGTGCTGGTAATTGCCTGTCCCTGTGCGCTGGGGCTGGCCACGCCTACTGCCATCATGGTTGGCGTGGGCAAAGGGGCCGACAATAATATCCTCATCAAAGATGCCGAAAGTCTCGAACTGGGCTACAAAGTAAACGTCGTGGTACTCGATAAAACCGGCACCATCACCGAAGGCAAACCCACCGTTACCAACCTGGTCTGGCAGATAAGCGAAGCCGAAATTGCCCGGTTATCACTCGTGCTGTATGCGCTGGAGAGCTATTCTGAACACCCTCTTGCTGATGCAGTCGTTGAACAGCTACGGGCCGACGGGGTGGCTGGAACAGTCCTCGACGGGTTTGAAAGTCTGACGGGTCGGGGCGTGTCAGGCCGTTTTCAGAACACAACTTACCTCGTAGGAAACGCCCGACTGCTGACGGAATGGGGTATTGTCATTGAACCAGCTATTCAAAAACTCGCGACGGCCTGGCAGCAGGCCGCCAAAACGGTCGTCTATTTCGCTGACCAAACCCGCACTCTGGCGGTACTCGCCATTGCTGACCCGGTCAAAGTAACTTCCCGCGAAGCTATTCATACGCTCAGCAAACGCGGCATCGAGGTCTATATGATGACGGGCGACAACGCCCAAACTGCCAGTGCGGTAGCTAAAGCCGTTGGACTGAGTGATTTCCGGGCCGAGGCTTTGCCCGCCGATAAAGCCGCGTTTGTGAAAGAACTTCAGGCGCAGGGTAAGGTCGTGGCCATGATTGGCGATGGAATTAACGACTCACAAGCCCTGGCGCAGGCCGACGTAAGTATTGCGATGGGCCGGGGTTCCGACATTGCGATGGACGTAGCCAAGATGACACTTATCACCTCCGACCTGAACAGCGTACCGAAGGCGTTACAACTGTCGAAAAAGACGGTGCAGACGATCCGGCAAAACCTGTTCTGGGCATTTATATACAACCTGATTGGCATCCCGATTGCGGCAGGACTTTTGTATCCTATCAACGGTTTTCTGCTGAATCCGATGATTGCAGGGGCGGCAATGGCTCTCAGTTCTGTGTCGGTCGTGAGTAACAGCCTGCGACTACGGGCAGAAAAGCTGTAAAACTTGATAAATGAATTAATGAAGGACAACGAACAAATAAATAAAAACGAACATGGAACCATTGAATTTCAAAACCAACATTAAATGCAGTGGGTGCATAGCCGCCGTCACGCCTTTTCTGAATGCCATCGAGCAGCTTGATGGCTGGAATGTAGACACGGCTAATCCCGACAAAATTCTTACTGTACAGACCACTGCCCGGCAGCCCACTGATATCCGTGTCGGGGAGGAGGTTCGGAAAGCCGTTGAACGGGCAGGTTATAAGGCCGAGCCAATCATACGACCCTAATTGCCAAAATTTTGCAACTTTATCAGGTGTTCATCCCCCTACAGGTTGAACGCATTTAAATAAGGGTGAGTAACTTAATTTGATAATTGTCGTCCCAGACCGCCAGCTTGCGTCGGCTTTTGAGACTCTCTTTATCATCCAGGCCATGCAAGAGTTGACGGGCCATCTTGCAAACGGTGGCAAAGTTCTCCGCCCCGTTACCCACCCGGATTCGCAGTTGATCTTCATGAAAAACCATATCCAAGCACCAGGCAACGGATTCTCGATGCTCCAATGATGGCGGACCGCTCCGTTAAAGTGGGCAGCACTCAACACCAAATCAGATAAATAATAACGGGTCTGATGACTGACTACGCCCTTGATTTCCCGGCTTGCTTCGACCATAATCACGCTTTGACACGATGGCCAAGACCGTAAATCATCCAACAAGTCCAGCTTACTTTCGACATAGCAACGACGGATTTCGATACGACCACTACCCAAGTCAATATGCTCATCAACAGGCAACTGCGTTTTAGTTTGTTGCATTCGCTGGCTTACCTGCTCATCGAGCAGAGGCAATTTCCTCACAATCATCGGCCCCGCAGATGACAGCTAACAACGTGATTACTAGTGTTGCTTAAAGACTAAGTGGTCGGGTATAGTTTATGCAATTTTATCCGGGCATCTTTGGCGGTAAACTGCCAGTTCGCCTTCGCTTGTTTGGCGTTCCGTTTGGTTTGCCAGGCACTAATTTCGGCCACCAATAACGCTTTCGTTGCTATGTGCCGATTCAGACAATCACGCTGTAGGATCGACAACTCAATCTCAGCCATATCAAGCCAACTTCCATGCTTGGGTGTATACACAAACTCCAAGCGGTCCAGATAGGCTTTGGCTTTTTCCGGGCCAAAGACTTGGTAAAAAGCACTGGGTTTGTGGGCACTCAGGTTGTCCCCAACCACCGTCATTTTCACACACTGAGCATAAGGGCCGTCCAATAAATTCGCTATTACGCCCACCCACGTAATAGCTTTGTGATCATCCTTAATCTCCACAAAACGAAGGCCTGCCAAAGGTTCAAAAGCCATGTAAATCTCACCGCTCCGGCGGCCCGGCAACTCCCTGTCGAATATATTCTGAATCTTCGATTCTTGTTCCGTCAGTTGATCGATATTGCTTGATTTCAATAAGCTGTTTGGGGGATTCATCCACACAAACAACCGGAAATTGCTCATCGTAAGGCCGCTCATAAACAGCCAGAACCTGCTCCATGTGATAGACAAAATCAGCACTTTGTTGGGGCGGTATTATCCACCCCTTAACCCGCCACGGCTTAAGTTCATTTTTTTAAGACCGTTGCTACACTGGTATGGGAAAGCGTTTCAACCACCTGTAGTTCCACCAACCGATCGGCGATGGCTTGTAGTTTCCAGCGGCTTTCCCCCGCTGGTGGCTCGCTACAGGCAATGGCAATTAAATGAGCTTCTACTTCTCCCGTGAGTTTTTTGTCGGCGCGGGGCTGGCGGGGGTTAGGGGTGAAAACCTCCATGCCTCGTTGGCAGAAATCTTTACGAATGCGTTCCACACTGCGAACCGATAGGTGATAGGTAGCGGCAATGGTGGTTTCACTTAGTCGTTGCTGCGTATCATCGCTGGCCAAGAGCACTTGGGCTTTCTGAATCGTTTTGGCTGAGGCTTTGCCTTTTTGTACTTTGGTCAAGAGTTGAGTCCGTTCGTGGAGTGAGAGTTTGAGTCGAAATTTAGTCATGGCCATGAGGGGTTTAAAACTCAAAAGCCAAAAGACCTGCCAACCTAACTTTTAACCAACACTAGTATATCAAGTAGCAAATGACGTTTATGTCGATTCAATCGAAAGTCCGGTAGGTCGCCGAAGAAAGTTGTCCAATCCATACCGCAAAGATCGGCAGGGCACGGAAACACCCTATTTTAATGCGTTCAACCTGGCAATTAACTTAAGTTCTTGAGCTATGTGAAAATGGCTTCTGTTCAGGACTGAATCATCTCCTGCCTGTTTTTTACCGTTGAGCCACGGATAATCAGACTTGTTGGTAACACAATCCGTTCGGGTACGAACTCCTCATCGTTTGTTGATAATTGCCGAAGTAAAAGCTGACCCGCTTGCTGACCCAGTTCATCGACGGGTTGCGAAACGGTGGTTAAACCCGGTTCAATAAGCGACGATATAGGGTCGTCGCTAAACCCGACAATGGCCAGGTCGTCAGGCACCGACAGCCCGCGATGTTTGGCTACACTCAGCGCTTCGAGGGCTGTAGGGTCATTCATCGCGAACAACGCATCGGGTGGATTGGGTAAGTTGAGCAGGTGGTTGACGTAAATATTCGCCTTCGCCAGGTTTAAATCATAGGCAATAACCAGTTCAGGGTCAATTGGTAATCCGTTGGCCGTAAGGGCATCCCGGTAGCCATTGAGCCGATTTCGACTGTTAGCCAGCGTGTCGGGGCCGGCAAGGTGGGCAATCCGCTTTCGACCGGTTTGAATGAGGTGCTCCACTGCCTGAAACGCCCCATTGTAATCATCAACGGTCACGTTCGATACGTTCATGGCTTCGCAAACGCGGTTGAAAAACACAACCGGAATACCCTTCCGCTGAAACGTCATGAAATGGTCGAAGTTACGGGTCTCTTTCGTGTGCGAGACAATCAAGCCGTCAACCCGGCTGGCTAACAATGCTTTAGCATTTGCCACCTCAGTTTCGTACGATTCATTCGAGTGGCAGATGATCACGTTGTAGCCCGACTTTGCCAACTCCTCCTGGGCACCGATAATCACTTTGGGGAAGAAGAAGCTGATAAACTCTGGCACCATGATGCCGATAGTGTGCGTCTGGTTGGTCACTAACGAGATCGCTAACTGATTTCGCTGGTAATCCAGCTTTTCGGCTAGTTCCAGCACCCGTTGCCTGGTCTTTGCATTCACATTGGGGTGCGCCGTCAGTGCCCGCGACACCGTAGACTTGGAGATACCTAACTGGCGGGCAATATCGATAATGGTCGTTTGGTGCATTTTGTACTATTCTTATAAAGCGCCAGTATTGGATTAATCAGCCACTACAAAGACACACTATTTTTGGGAACATTCCCAGCCAATATTGGGAATGTTCCCAAAAAAATAATCAAAATTAATCTTGCTATCGCTATGCTACGGCGGTAAATTAATAGTAGCTCAGGTATATGCACAACGTAATGAATTGAAAAACAAGTGCTTATGCAATCAGCCTTTCCACTGATTTTAAACAGTATCAAATCATCTAAAAATTGAATTATTCCTGTCCCACATGTTTATGACGAAGATTGTACAATGCCTAGCAGTAACTATACTGCTACTGATTGCTGGGGCATCAACTCAACGGGTGCTGGCGCAATCCCGGTCCGTAAATGGCCGCGTTTCCGATGATACGGGGGCTCCCTTGCCCGGTGTCAACGTGCTTGTGAAGGGTACCCAACAGGGTGCTACCACGAATGTAGATGGCCGTTTTACAATGACAGTGCCTGGCGGGGATGCTACACTGACGTTTTCGTACATTGGGTACTTAACTCAGGAGGTTTCGGTTGGTAACAAATCGTCAATCGACGTAAGTCTGAAAGCCGACGACCGGTCGCTAAGTGAGGTGGTTGTGGTGGGGTACGGTACCCAGCGTAAAATCGAAACCACGGGATCAATTGCTTCCATCAAATCAGCCGATCTGGTGCAGACGCCCGTAGCTAACGTAGCGCAGGGCTTGCAGGCGAGGGTAGCGGGGGTGCAGGTGAGCCAGAATACGGGCGCACCAGGCGGCAACATCAGCGTGCGGATTCGGGGGACCAACTCGATCAACGGTAATTCGGAGCCGCTGTACGTAGTCGATGGAATTCAGATTTCGAACGGAGGTGGCATTAATGAAGTGAGCCCACTGTCGACGATCAACCCGAACGACATTGAATCAGTCGAAATCCTGAAAGATGCCTCGGCGTCAGCTATTTACGGATCTCGGGCGGCCAACGGGGTAGTACTCATCACCACCAAACGTGGCCGGACTGGTGGCACTCGCGTGACGCTCGACAGCTACTACGGCGTTCAGAACGTAACCAAAACGCTGCCGGTGCTGAATGCCGCCGAGTTTGCCCAGCTGGAAAACGAAGTGTTCAAGAACAGCTACTATCCTAATCCGGCCTCGTTGGGCGAAGGCGTCAACTGGCAGAATCTCATTCTCCGTCAGGCACCCATCCAGAATCACCAGTTGTCGATTAATGGTGGAAACGAAAAAACACAGCTGGCCCTTTCGGCCAACTATTTCAATCAGGATGGTATCATTATCAATTCGGCCTTCAAGCGGTATTCGTTCCGCCTGAATGTAGATCACCGCATCAGCGACCGGGTTAAAATTGGCACCAGCATTTTGGGAAGTTATGCCGTAAACTCCGGCATAACCACGGGTTCGCAATCTATTGGCGATGGTGTTGTGGTTACGTATTTTGGGTGCTGCCATTGGTGCCCCGCCAACGCTGTTGCCTTACCGCCCAGACGGCACGTTGTTTCCCTTCGGCGAACAGGCTAACGGCCAATACCGCGAAGTGTCTAACCCGCTGTCGTTTGCCAGTGTTCTGAACCGGACGGGCATTCAGCGTACACTGGCCAATGTGTACGCCGATGTCAATATCCTGAAAGGGCTGACGTACCGGGCCTCGTTCAACGTTGATATGCAGAACCGCTTGCAGGATATTTATTCGCCCCGGTCGATTGTAAACCAGTCAGATTTGAACGACAACTCGGGGTCAGGCTCTAAAATCAATACCAATAACCTGGCGCTGTTGCACGAGAGCATTCTGACTTACGCGCAGGCATTTGCCCAGCGCCATACGCTGAAAGCAACGGCGGTATTTGCGTCGCAGATAGAAAATGGCAACTCAAACAGCATCAACGCTACGGGTTTTCCAAATGATGCTACCCGGAACGAAGCTGTGCAACTGGCTTTGACCCGCACAATCAGCAGTAGCCGGAGCAGCCAGCGTCTGGATTCCTATCTAGCCCGTATCAACTATGGCTTCCGCGACAAATACTTTCTGGATTTGATAGCGCGGGTCGATGGGTCGAGCAAGTTCGGGGCCAACCACAAGTACGGGTTGTTCCCGGCCATATCGGGTGCATGGCGGATTATTGAAGAACCGTTCGCCAAAAACCTGTCGTGGCTTTCGGATTTGAAACTCCGGGCCAGTTACGGTATCACCGGTAATGCGGGCGGGTTGAATCCATACCAGTCGCTGGCCACTGTATCGGCCTCGGGTAGCGATTACAACATCAATCACGTATTCCAAACTGGTATCAATCCGTCGGGAATTGCCAACCCCGATCTGCGTTGGGAGCGTTCGGCGCAGGCCGACATTGGCTTGGATATCAGCTTCCTGAACAACCGCGTCAGCGTGATTGTGGATGCCTACCAGAAGACAACCAAAGATTTGTTGTACGTAAAATCGCTGCCGCTGAGTTCGGGGTACGGCACCATCACGGGCAACTTCGCGTCGCTCGAAAATAAAGGGCTTGAATTCGCTGTGAACGCCCGGATACTGGATGGGCCGCTGAAATGGAGCGTGTCGGGGAATATGACATTCAACCGGAACAAGGTTTTGAGTCTGGATGGTGGGGTTACCCAGGAACGGTTCATCACGGCTTATTCGCTGCTGAAAGTAGGCAGTCCGCTGGGCGTTTTCAAAACCTATGTGTTTGATGGTATTAACCAGACGGGTGAAACCATTTTGCCCGGCTACGACGGCCGTTTGGGTGGTCAAAAAGTGAAAGACATCAATGGCGACGGTACCATATCGTCGGCCGACCAGATCATCACCGGCAACCCAAACCCAAAATTCATTTACGGATTCTCCACCAACTTGTCGTTCAAGCGATTCGATTTGAGCGCTTTCGTGTCGGGTTCGCAGGGGAATGACATCTATAACGCCAGTCGCCTGTCGTTTGAAATGCCATTGGGACAACGTAATCAGTTCAAAGGGCTGGTTGATCGCTGGTCGGCGACCAATCCGAGCAATCAATACGTGAGTGGTTTTCAGGCGGGTCGGTTACCCATTACCAATTATGTGATGGAAGACGGATCGTACCTGCGCTGCAAAAACGTGACGCTGGGTTACACGCTACCGCGCATCAAAGGAATTCAGCAA
The DNA here is from genome assembly GCA_031411995.1 of Cytophagales bacterium. Lineage (GTDB taxonomy): Bacteria > Bacteroidota > Bacteroidia > Cytophagales > Spirosomataceae > Rudanella. The sequence goes on along the minus strand of JANOCD010000097.1, from coordinate 107,801 downwards.
CTTCGGGTGTATGCCAGCGCCAACAACCTGTTTACGATCACCAAGTACAGCGGCTTTGATCCCGAGGTGAACACCTACGCCGGATCAAACACAGCCATTGGCATCGACAACTTAGTGTATCCACAGGCTCGCTCCATTTTGGGTGGTCTTCAGGTCACGTTTTAACCCCATTCAACCGAAACAATGACACGTTTTCCCATATATCGCTATAGCCTGCTGACCCTATGCCTGCTGACGCTGGGGTCTTGCGAACTGGACGAAACCATCTACTCGTCTATTTACACCGAAGCTTTTTACAAAACCGCTGCCGACTCTGAAAAAGGGTTGATTGCCGCTTACGATCCCCTCGGCGATATGTACAGCGGACCAGCGGCAACCCTGATCGCCGATTTCAGCGACGACCAGACCTACCCTCGGGGTGTGGTGGGCCGTAACACACTGACGCTGTTCACCTACGACGTTAATTATACCACCCAGAAAAGTAACTCGCGGACCAACGAGTCGCCCCAGCAAATCTGGGTGTCGGGCTACGATGGGATTGAGAAAGCAAACTGGATTATTGCCAAGGTACCCGATGCGGTAATGGCCGAAACGCGTAAAAAACAGATCATTGGCGAAGCCTATTTTCTGCGGGCGTATTACCTGTGGTCACTCACGAAAAACTTTGGCGACGTACCCATTAAAACGAACCCGAGTTATTCGGAAGCGGATGCAATTGTGGGCAAAAGCCCCAAGGCGGATGTTTACAAGCAGATTTACAGCGATTTAGACATGGCGTTTGCCGCTGGCTTGCCATCGTACCCAACGGTTGACAAAGGCCGGCCGAGCAAAGAAGTCGTCAACGCGCTGTATGCCAAGGCTGCTTTGTATAATGAGGAATGGGCAAAAGCACTCGAAAAAGCGCAGGCTGTGATCACGTCGGGTAAGTATTCGTTGATGCCTGATGTGCGCAACGTGTACCGGTACGACCAGGAAGATGCTGCCCGTGTCGAAAATATGTGGGCTTTTGAAGTTGATCCCGTTTCGCCGGGTCGGTCGCACCAGATGACGGGTCTCTGTGGGCCACCCGCCAGCGGAGGACCTGAGTACGGCAAAACAACGTTTGGGTCGATGTTCGCGTACATGTCCTTTTTTCGCAGCTTCAACCCACTGGACAAGCGTCGTCAGTTGCTGGACACCAACTACCTTGATAAAAGCAACAAGATTGTTGCCCAGCGGAACATCACGCCCATTACGACCGAAGGGGTATTGATCAAAAAATATCAGGACCCCCTGTCGACGCTGAACCTGATTCCCAACATCCCGATTCTGCGTCTGGCCGATATGTACCTGATTGCCGCCGAAGCCGAAGCACGGCTCAACGGCCCTACGGCAGCTGCTTACGGCTACATCAACATTGTTCGGAAACGGGCGGGTCTTGCCTACCTGGCAACGGGTTTGAGCAAAGACGCCTTTATCGAAGCCGTTTTGCAGGAACGCGCCTGGGAGTTTTTCGCGGAAGGTGACCGCTGGTATGACCTCACCCGCACGGGCAAATACCTGACAGTGATTCCGAAAGCGGTGAACAGCGTGTACCCGACCCGGAACGTGCAGGCCAAGAACAAGTACTTCCCGATTCCGCAGGATGAGTTGAATGCCAATCCGAAACTGGAACAAAACCCAGACTGGAAATAACTGAGGGTAAGTGCGCGAACGTATTTAATTAATACTTATAACAACTTTTTAAAGCTGCTCTGCCCCTAAATCCCCTGAAGGGGACTTAGCTTACTGGCGAATAAAGTCCCCTTCAGGGGATTTAGGGGCAGAGCAGGTCAGATACCAGTCTCCTTAATTTAAATGAATACGTTTGGCTTCTTAAGATGAAAAACACCCTTCTTCTTTTTCTTTGCGCGCTGACCCTGTTGGCTCTATCCGCGGTGAGTCCAGCCAATGGACAGTCGCCCCAGCTGGCGAATGACAAAATCCGGCTGGTTTGGGCGAAAACGGCCCGCGGGTTCGAAATCAAACAAGTTCAGGTAAAACAGGGCAGTCGCTGGCAAACGCTGGGTACGCCGTCGGGCGAGAACACGCTGCTGTATGCGGCCGAGAAGCCATCCGAGAAGCCGAGCGAGACCTTTAAAACCATTACGGGGGAGGTGTTTCCTGACCCCAAATACCGGTACCAGCTCGTGCAGTGGGCCGAAAGCACCAATCCTGTCTCGCTGAATACCGCCGGGCAGGCCATTCACTTTTTCCCGAAAGAAGTACGGCAAACGGGCAAAAACAGCCTGACGTTCCAGCAGGAAACTGAAGCGGGAACAGTAATGACCGAGTGGACTATTGATCCGAAATTTCCGACGGATGTGGTGGTCAAGCAAACCCTCACCGTTAAAAAAGGGGGCTATTTTTCACTGGCCAGCCCCTCCATTGCCACCGTGGCTGAGAAGGAGATGAGCTGGGCAACCGTGCCGGGCTATTTTCAGGGTAACACCTTTCAGCCCAATTTTGTACTGGCCTATGCTTACGGGCATGGCATCCCGAAACTACCCGTGCTGTACCGCGAACGTTGCGCTACGACGCTGTCACCCATGGTTAGTACCCGCAACGGGTTGACACTCTCGGTGATTCCAGAACCCGGACTGGCGCGTGATCCCTGGACGGTGGACAAAAGCACGCAGATCGACTGGAACATTGGCCTGTCGCACATGAACCGCAAAGCCGAGCTGGCCCCCACGCTGTATTTCCCGGTATTGGGCGAACCAAAGTCGGCGTTGAAACCGGGCGAAACCATGAGCTACACGTTTCGATACAGCCTGATCGACGGTGACTGGTTCAAGGCGCTCAACCATGCGGCTTATGACGTGTACCGGTTTAAAGAGTCGGTGGCTATCCGGCAAAGCAAGCAATCGCTGACGGAGCGCATCCAGAAAATGCATCATTATCTGACCGACCCAAAAACGTCGCTCTGGAACATAGAAGATTTTGAAGGTAAGAAAATTGGGGCGCAAACCTACAATGGGGGCGTGGTTGGTTCGGACAAAGACGCCATGAAAAATGCGGACTACGGAGCCATGTGGATGCTTGCAACGGCAACCGGCGATTCGTTGCTGACCCAAAATGTGCTGCCGTACGCCAAAAACTTCAAACTCAGCCAGCAGCAAACCGCCGACGGCTTTTTCAAGGGAGCGGCCATGGGACAGTATTACCTGGCCAAGAAAAAGAAATTCGTGGAAGAGTGGGGTGATGTTGTCGAGCCCATTAGCCTGACCTATTACATCATGCTGGATTTCGGTAATATGTTGCTGTTCGATCCCACCAATACGGAATTGAAAACCCGGCTCCGGCTGGGTGCCGACCGGCTACTAAACTGGCAAAAGCCCGATGGCAGTTGGGCCGTAGCCTATGATAAGAGCACGGATGCCGAAACGTTTAAAGATGTTCAGGATGTTCGCCCTACGTTTTATGGCCTGATTGTGGCTCACCGGGTGCTCAACGATCCGAAATACCTGGCAGCCGCTCGTAAAGGGGCCGACTGGATGATTAAAAATGCCATAGAAACCGGCAGCTATCTTGGGGTGTGCGGTGATGCCCGGTATGCCCCCGATTTTGCCACCGGCCAAACGGCACAGGCTTTTCTGGACCTGTATGACCTGACCAAAGATACCCGGTACAAGGCAGCAGCGATCACAGCTGCCAAAGTATATACCACAGCAATTTACACCCATCCGATTGCCACGCATCAGGCCAAAACAGTAAACGGAACCCCACGCGAAGACTGGGAAATCAGCCAGACGGGTTTGAGCTTTGAACATGGTGGTATTTTCGGCTCGGCGACCCGGCAAGGACCCATTCAGTTGTGTAGCCACGCGGGCCTGTTTATTCGGATGTACGGCCTGACGAAAGAGCCAATTTTTGCCGACATGGCCCGCGCCGGAGCTATTGGCCGTCATGCTTTTGTGGAGCCCAAAACGAGTGTGGCATCGTATTACTGGAACGCCATGAATCGCGGTTCGGGGCCGTATCCACACCATGCCTGGTGGCAAATTGGGTGGCTGACGGACTATCTGATGGCCGAGGCCGAACTACGCTCCGACGGTAAAGTGAGTTTTCCGCGTGGCTTTGTAGCCCCAAAAGTTGGTCCGCACCAGACGTACGGCTTTGCACCGGGAACGATCAACGGTCAGAAAGCGAACCTGATCGTTAGCGAGATCCTCGTTCAACTCGACAACCCTTCTGTCGACTACCTGCTGGCAAAAGCAGTGCAGGGTGGGAAAGTCTTCGTTGTTTTGTTGAACAGCCGGGCGCAGCCATCCGACGTGAAAATCACGATCAAGGGCACCCCCCCCGTTTCGAAACAACTGCCTGCTTACGGAATGGAGGTGATGACCATCGATGCCGGGGAGCTTTAATCTTAACCCATTGACATTTTGAATACAAGCATAGATACCCTCGTTATTGTCATTTTCTCGGCCTTCGTGCTGGGGATCGGGATGCTGTTTGCCCGCACGGGCCGCAACCTGAAATCGTTTTTTGCGGGTGGCGAAGCCGTGCCCTGGTTCATAGGCGGGCTGTCACTGTTCATGAGTTTTTTCTCCGCCGGTACGTTTGTCGCCTGGGGGAGTATTGCCTACAAACACGGCTGGGTGGCTATCACCATTCAGTGGACCATGTGCATTGGTGCGCTGGTAACGGGTCTTTACCTCGCTCCCCGTTGGAAAGCGACCGGAGCCCTAACGGCCGCCGAGTTTATTCGCGAGCGGCTGGGCGTGACGGTTCAGAAAGTGTACATCCTCATTTTCACGCTGGTCAGCCTGTTCATCAAAGGGTCGGTGCTGTACCCGGTGGCCAAGCTGGTCAGCTCGTCGCTGAATTTGCCGCTGGTGCCGTGTACAATCGGCCTGGGCATTTTCATGATTGCCTACACCGCCGTCGGTGGACTCTGGGCCGTGATGGTGACGGACATTTTGCAGTTTGTCGTACTGTCGGCGGCCGTGTTTATCCTGTTGCCTTTGTCTCTCGATAAAGTGGGTGGCTTCGACTCGTTTATCAGTAAAGTCCCGCCCGACTTTTTCGACCTGCTTCACGGCGAATACACCTTTGGTTTCATACTGGCCTTTGTGTTTTACCACATCGCCTACATTGGCGGCAACTGGACATTTGTACAGCGTTACACCAGCGTCGACAGCCCTAAATCTGCCCGCAAAGTAGCGTTCCTTTTTTCGGGGCTTTACCTAGTCAGCCCAATTATTTGGATGCTTCCACCGATGATCTACAAAGCCATCGATCCATCGCTTGTGGGATTAGATACGGAGAATGCGTACCTGAAAATCTGCCAGCTCGTGTTACCGCCGGGTCTGCTCGGCCTGATGCTTACGGGTATGTATTTCTCGACATCGGCCAGTGCTAACACGGCCCTGAATGTGGTGTCGGCTGTATTCACCAACGACATTTACAAGGGCTTGATCAAGCCCGATGCGTCGGACAAACAGCTTATTCGAGTAGCTCGCGGTTCGTCGTGGGTGTTTGGCCTGGGTATGATTGGCATTGCGCTGATGGTGCCCGCTGCGGGAGGGGTTGTAGAAGTGGTTCTGAGTATTTCGGCAATTTCGGGTGGGCCGTTGCTGGCTCCCCCGCTCTGGGCCTTGTTCTCGAAACGACTCACCGGCCGGGCAACGCTTTGGATCACCGGCATTGGTTTAGCGGTCAATCTGTTCTTTAAAGTGCTGGCCCCTTGGTTGCTCGATTATAAACTGACGCGGGCTACCGAAACGGTTATCGGGATCGGTTTACCGCTCTCGCTGTTGCTCGCTTATGAATTGTGGGCAGCCCGGAGCACGGTTTCAACGCAGGCTTATGAAAACTATCTGCAAGCCAAAGCGCAGAAACGGGAAGATGCCCTGCACGACATTGACCCCGCCGAAGTGCTGGCTATCAAGCAACAAAACCAGTTTGGCCTGCGCGTCATTACCGGCTCATTGCTGTTCACAGCGGTAATGCTGTTTGGCCTGAGCTTTCTGACTACCCAGGGAGCGGGCATCACGGCGGGAATTGCTGGGCTCGTTCTGCTCGGTTCGATTATTACATGGCAGGCATCCCGACGCAGCCTGAATTTACCCACCGCTACGGCTATTAATCATGAAGTTACCCAGCCTTAACCTATGTATTCTCGACTCCTTTCTTTAATCAGCCTGTTATACGTCACTATTTCGGTGGCATCTGCTCAATATACGATTCGTCAGCCCAACGCGATTCCGCTGCATGGTGAGTGGCTCTTTGCACTCGACCCCGCGCATACGGGAGAGATTGGTCGCTGGTTTGCCGATGACCAGCCGCTGAACCGCTGGGATAAAGTAACCGTTCCCCATTGCTTCTCTGTTGATCCACGCTATATGTTTTATAACGGGAAAGCCTGGTACCGCAAATCGTTTCCGTGGCAATCGACCGGTAACAAACGGGTGCTGCTCCATTTCGACGCAGCCTTTTACGCATCAACCATCTACCTGAACAACCAGAAAGTAACGTCGCACGAAGGGGGTTACACGCCCTTTCAGATTGACATCACCGACTTTTTAAAAACGGGCGGTAATACGCTGACTGTTTCGGTCGACAACGATACGTGGAAACCGGGCAGTATTCCGGGGGCCAAAGACAACAACCAGGTAAACGACCCTTTTATGGGCTGGGTCAACTACGGTGGACTTATCCGCCCGGTTTATCTGACGGTTGAAACGCCCGTTTACGTCGATAATATCAAGGTTGAAACCACGCCCGATCTGGCCAAAGGAACCGCTCTTATTCGGGTGAAAGCCCGGATTCGGAACGCATCACTTCAGGCGGTAACCCCTAAAATGGTTGTGAGTATGAACCGGCAGGGCCAGCCAGTAACGGCTCAATGGAAAGGCCAGCCCGTTTCTGTTCCGGCTAATCAAACGGGGATCATTAACCTTGAAACAACGCTCAAAGCCGCCGATGTGAAGTTGTGGGGCCTCGATAGCCCCAATCTGTACACGCTGACCGCTTCCATTGCCGGGGATACCGTCAGCACCCGGTTTGGCATCCGTAAAGTTGAGGTACGTAATATGCAATTACTGCTCAACGGTCAACCCATAAAAATGGCGGGTGGTAACCGCGTGGTAGATTACCCCGGTTTAGGCTCGATGGAACCCGACTGGCTGGTTGAAAAAGACATGCGGCTGATGAAAGAGGCTGGTATGGAACTGCACCGGCTGACCCACTACACCCCTTCGGAAGCGGTATACGACTGGGCCGATCAACACGGCATGCTCATCATCACCGAAGCGGGTAACTGGCAACTGACACCCCGACAGATGGACAGCGATACGATCCGGGCCAAGTTTCGGCAGCAGTTCCGCGAGATGGCCGAGCGCGACTGGAATCACCCTAGCGTGATTGCTTACAGCGTTGGAAACGAATACCTGTCGGAGCAACCGGCGGGACAACGCTGGACCAAAGACATGATTGCCTATGCCCGCGAACTCGACCCAACCCGGCTGTACACGTTTGCGTCGATGCGGTTGAACACCTTGCCCAAAAAGCCGGAAGACGAAGCCAGTCAGTATTGCGATTTCATTTCGACAAATACCTACGGTAACCATGCCAATGTGCTGAAACACATCCACTCGCTGTACCCCGACAAACCTATTTTTATCAGCGAGTATGGCACCCGCGCCGATGGCAAAGATGGCGACGCCGGTCAGGTGGTTCATCTGGAAAAGTTCCTGGCCGACATCCGCCCGCTGCCTTATGTAATTGGGGCTTCGTGGTGGTCATTCAATGACTACAAGAGCCGCCACCATGGTACCAACGCGAGCGGATACCGACCCTGGGGGTTGGTTGGGCCCGAGCGAGAGTTGCGCCCTCTTTACAAAGCGCATCAAACGGGTATGGCTCCGTTGACCGTCGAAAAAATAAACTGGACACCGGGCCCAGAGGGAGTTCATCAGTTGATTTTACGCGTCACGGCCCGACCTGATTTTCCGGCCTACGCCATCAAAGGGTATCGCTTAAAAATGAATGGGCAAACGGTCCTGATTCCCGATCTGCAACCCGGCCAACGTACCGACATAACTATCCCAGTTCGGGGATTTGAGAAAAACACAACTATCGAAGTTAGCAAGCCAACAGGCTTTCAGATTCTTTCACAAACCATTGATTTAACGAATGATACGCGAACAAGCAACCGATAAACGCAGCCTCCGGACAGTCCGGCACGAAGGAGATCTGATAGTAGTGGGCGGGGGGCTGTCGGGGGTTTGTTGTGCCATTACAGCCGCTCGTGCGGGTATTCGCGTAGTGCTGGTGCAGGACCGGCCCGTTTTGGGGGGGAACTCCTCCAGCGAAGTTCGGCTGTGGGTGTTGGGAGCTACTTCTCACATGGGTAACAACAACCGCTGGGCACGGGAAGGGGGCGTTATCGACGAACTCCTGCTCGAAAACCTCTATCGAAATCCCGAAGGAAACCCCCTGATTCTGGATACCATTCTGCTCGAAAAGGTAATGCTGGAGCCGAACCTTACGCTGCTACTCAACACGGCCGTGTATGAAGTAGAGAAGTCGGATTCAAACACGATTAGCCAATTGAGGGCCTTTTGTTCGCAGAATAGCACGGCGTACGAGCTGGTTGCTCCGCTTTTCTGCGACGCTTCGGGCGATGGCATTGTGGCGTTTCAGGCGGGTGCTGCCTTTCGGATGGGTGCCGAAAGCAGGGAGGAATTCGATGAGAAATTTGCCCCAACGGCTGAGTACGGCGAACTGCTGGGTCACTCCATTTATTTCTATACCAAAGATACCGGGCGGCCTGTTCGGTTTGTGCCACCGGCCTACGCCCTACAGGACATTACCCAGATTCCGCGCTACCGCCGGTTCAACGCCAAAGAGTATGGTTGCCAACTGTGGTGGATCGAATATGGCGGTCGCCTGGACACCGTTCACGAAACCGAAACCATCAAGTGGGAGCTTTGGAAAGTGGTGTATGGGGTTTGGGATTATATCAAAAACTCTGGTCAGTTTCCCGAAGCTGAAACGATGACGCTCGAATGGGTCGGCCAGATTCCGGGCAAGCGCGAAAGCCGCCGGTTTGAGGGCGATTACATGCTGAAACAACAGGATGTGGTGGAGCAACGAACGCACCCCGATGCGGTGGCTTTTGGTGGTTGGTCCATCGATTTGCACCCCGCCGACGGCGTGTTCAGCGAAAAGCCCGGTTGCAATCAGTGGCATAGCAAAGGGCTGTATCAAATCCCATACCGCTGCCTTTACAGTCGAAATGTTTCTAATCTATTCCTGGCGGGGCGCATCATCAGTGCCTCGCACGTAGCGTTTGGATCGTCGCGGGTGATGGCAACGGGTGCCCATGTTGGGCAAGCGGTAGGTATGGCCGCAGCGCTAAGCGCACGCAACCAACTGCATCCCCGCGAACTGACAGAACCAAGCCAGATGCAGGCGCTGCAACAGGCATTACTAAAAGCGGGTCAGCATATTCCCGGCCTCCAGCTTGATGACTCCGACGATCTTGCTCAGCAGGCCACCCTAGCTGCATCCAGCGAATTTGTCCTGACTGAATTACCGCCCGATGGACCATTGCAACCCCTGACGTACTCCGCAGCCCAGATGCTGCCGTTGCCAGTAGGGGGCATACCCCGGATGACGGCCTTTGTAACCGCCGACCGGGAATCAAGCCTAACGGTTGAGCTACGAAGAAGCAGCAAACCCTTTAATCACACCCCCGATGTAACGCTGGAAACGCAGACGATAGCGCTGAAGAAAGGAAAGCAGGAAGTAGATCTGACGTTTGCCAGCCAGTTAACGGAGCCTCAATATGTGTTTGTTATGTTCCTGAAAAACGAACACATCCAGTTACAGTACAGTCAGTTACGGGTAACAGGTATCTTGTCGGTATTCAACAAGATCAATCCCGCCGTATCGAACTACGGTAAGCAGGAACCCACCGACGATATTGGCGTAGATACGTTTGAGTTCTGGACACCAGAACGTCGACCCGATGGCCACAATATCGCCCTTCGCATTGCGCCCAGCATCCGTTTGTTTGGCGCGGCTATGGTTCGGAACGGGGTTCAGCGACCCACCAACCAGCCAAATTCTTGGGTGCCCAGCTTGAGCGACGCCAACCCAACCCTGACGCTTACCTGGTCACAATCGCAACGCATTGGCAGGGTCGAATTGCGTTTTGATAGCGATTTTGATCACCCACTGGAAACGGTCATCATGATTCATCCCGAAACGGTTTCCCCATTTTGTGTGCAGGAATATATTCTGTGCAACGACCGGCAGGAGCGGCTGGCGCATCGCACCTATAATCATCAATCGAGTAACACGATACGGTTCGAACAACCGATCGAAACCCGAAGCCTGACAATCCACTTAACAAAAAATCAGTCGGTTACGGCTCCCCCGGCCTTGATGGAGATACGCTGTTATGAAGCTTAGAGAAAAGGGAGAAGTGGGCACACAATGGCTCCAGTTTACCCTTTTCAGGATTTTTTGGGTTCATTGATTGGAAAGGAGAATAGAACTTGACATACTTACGTGAAAGGGCCGAATAAAGTGAGAAAGTGCTATAATTGGGCTAACTTTTATGGGACTTGCCCGTTTACTCTACTGATGAAGAAAAGGCAATTCACCAACTTACAAATTACGGAATTACGTTATTCATGCTGACTCGTTGCCAGCAGAAAACAGCTCCTTCGGCACCAAAGGCAGAAGGTTTCGACCCCCTTATTCCAGCAACGTAGTCTTATTTAAGTTCTAAATTTACGATTCGCCTAAGCGATTTACAGGCTAAAATAAACGAGGAACTGGACCCGGTATTAGTGGGTAGGGGCGCCGGGAAACAGCAAAAAAACTCACTTTTCCCGTTCAGCGTAGTGCGCTCAGGGCCAGTGCGTATTCAATATATTGATAAGCAGTTGAAGTTTTTTAGCTCCCCTACAGGTTCAGTTGCCAAAACTGGGCAGTTCGACAACGGCAGAAGCTGTCAAAAATCCTTTCTGCGCCATTGATGTCAATTTTATGAGTCCAATTACGCTGACACCAGCGTGGCGCCTATCGAGCAAGGTCATATTTGCGGGCTATGAGTGGACGATAAAGCAAGAAATCAGGGTGCTGGGTATGAAAATTTCCCTGGAAAATTTTGCTCAGCGACTACTAGAAAAACACCAGTCGGCTATCGAAACGGCCATCGATTCAGCCGTTTATAACGAACTACGGCTTGATCAAATAGTACAACCGATCTGGCGAGATATTCAGAAAAGGCGGTCAGCATATTCTCCAAGGGCGACCGCGCCGGCGGACCGGGGAGATATTCCGATTTATAAAAGAACATGCCAACGAATTTCCCACGGTCCGCCGTTGCGGTTGAGAAGATGTGTAAAGTGCTGAACGTGAGCAGTAGTGGTTATTACTACTGGCGTAAACATCCGATTGGGATAAGGCAACTGAATCAAGATGAGTTGATCAATCAGATCCGACAAGTGCATACTCAAAGCCAATCTCGCTACGGCAGTCCCCGGATTGCGGATGAACTCCGTGAGCAGGGGGTTAAGGCCTCCCGTAACCGTATTGCCAGACTCATGAAGAAGGTAGGTATTCGTAGCATTATGTATAAAAAGTATCGGGTGCAAACCACCGAATCCAATCATGACTACCCCGTGGCTAAAAACGTGCTGAATAGAGAATTTGCCGCCGATAAACCAGGGCAAAAGTGGGTCTCAGACCTCACGGCACGGGCCGCCCCGCTATATCGCCACTGGTCAAGGTTGGCTTTATCTGACCGTAAATTTGGATCTGGCCGACCGAAAAGTGATTGCAGGGCCGCCTGTGCGGTTGGGCCATGAGTGATAGCATGAAAGCGGTTGAGACGAGTGTAGCAGCTTGGCGTATGGCCCTCACAAACAGAGCGATAGATGGTCAGCTTCTGTTTAATTCAGATCGGGCCGGGCCGTCGTTACGGTATCCAGTATGCTTGCACTGACTTTAGGGATGAACTAAAGGACTTGCCCGTTGAGCAAAGTATGACCGGGCTGCCGATGCAGCCGAAAAGGGAATTGCCGCGGTGGCGGACCACTGGGATAATGCGGTTGCCGAGAGCTTTTTCAAAACGCTCAAGTGTGAGATGGTCAACCATACTCATTTTGCCACGCGAGCAGCGGCTCGATTGGCTACCTTTGAGTATATCGAGGGCTGGTACAATCGTCGGCGAAAACATTCGGTGTTAAATTACCGCACCCCCAGTCAACAGGAATCTTATTTTTACACTTCCTCAATGGCCGCCTAAAAAATCTCCACGATACTGTTGCAAGTCCGTCTGAGCAGTTTAGTGAACTTGTCTCGCCCCAATTTAATCCCATGCTGCTGACGAAAGTCCGTCAATTGGTGATGCAGGATTTCTGCACCAACCGAGGGCAAATCAAGGCGTAACCGGCGGACTTCTGCCAACACCATGGCACCTGTAAGATCCGCTTTTTGCGATCGTTTCTGCTTCTCATACCAAGCCTGACGGCTTACCCCAAACAGCCCGCAGAGTGTTTCCATGCTCACCAGAGGGTGATGCAGGCTGAGTTGATTTACTGTTTGGGACCAGGCTTTTTTCGGATCGGGATGTTAAGTTCTTTTTCGGCAATGTTGATCATGATCTCCAGGGCTTCCCGTTCCAGGGCTTCCCGTTTGAGTTGTTCGTGCTGGAGTAGTTGCTGAGTATCGGCTAACTGCTTTTTGAGCAAGGCCATCGCTCCGGCGCCCCGGTTCATCGGTTTTACTTTTCATGAGTCGAGCGCGTTTGGGATGGGGATAGTAGCGTCGGAGTCGATAGCGTTGGTAGGCTCGATTCCAGACCCGGAGTAAATTTCGGGAAATATTCAGCTCGGCCAAAATCTGGTTTTCACTCACCAGCTCGAGTCGATAGAGCTCGACCACGAACCAGCGGAATGCGCTGACTTTGTACTTTTTCTTGAGGTCAATAAACCCACTTACCTTCATAACTTTACATGGTTTGTGTCAAGCTATTTCAGTGTAATACAGTAGGCAGGCGGTGCTGAAAGTCCTCAGCGGGCCAATGCTTGGTCAACGGATGGCCTGTATCGTCCTGAAATCGCTCGATTGTGGGGTCACCATTGACTACCACCGACAACAGGAGAGGGGGAACTCGAACCATTTCCTCTTGTGGGCATGACTTCAGCCCTAAGCTCATCAACGTTAATGGTACTGCTTCCGTCCCTCCTGAACTATGAGCTGGCATGTAGAAGGCCACTTAGGGAGGCAAATTGATGAATACCCTGGTGATCTCAAGACGAGAATCCTGTACTGAAATAAACACCTCCGCAAAAAGCCGCGTCTAAACTCAATAGACGCGGCTTTTTCAGGCTAAAAAGTGTAGGGCGATAATCACCACTTTACTGTTGCAAATCCATTTATAGTCTTTCCGGGGGATGGGCAAAAACAGAGTAGCTAGTTTTTGCTTATATTTGGAATCTGCCCACGGCTGAGGATATTTGGTTTGCAACTACATCAACAGTGGTTTTGGCAGCTTTCGTTTGCCAATCATTGCAATCTGTTACAATAAGGATTTTTGCAGCAATACTGAAACTGTATTTATTTAAATAACTGTTAATCAGACATATAATCCCTACTGCAATCAATATGTAAACGATTTATTTTGATAGAAATCTAAAGTCCTGCTCCTAAGAAAATAGTCGTATTTGTATTGAACAAGGCTTGCCCGGGCGCGGTCTAGGTTGCTTTTGGCGATGGTGTAGTCGGTTGCGTTGATGGTACCTGCATTAAACCGGCTCTCTGCAGCCTGGAACGCTTGTTCGAGTTGAGCTACTTGGGCTAATGTAGCCATATATCGATTGCCCGATGTGCGCAGGCCCGTGTAGGCAATTTCTATAGTCTGCCGCAGTTGTAAGCGCGTACCCGATGCGATCAGTTCGGAGTTTTGCTGCTGCAACTGCGCCGACGAAACGCGCTGTCTGTTCTGCGAACGACTGAATATCGGAATTTGCAATTGTAACGCCAGACTTCGATTCAGGTTATTATTGATTTGTTGTATGAAGTTATAATTCTCATAGTAAACATCGGGCTGTTGAGACGTAATGGTAGCGGGCGAGCCGTTCAGAATAATCGTCTGATTGACATCCGTGACAGTTCCCAGGCTAATTTGCCGTTGCAGGCCCACGCTGGAGTAAAGCGACGAGATCGACCCATTCAAAACAAGGGAAGGCAGCAAGCTCGCCCGTGCCACTTTTACGCCAAAGGCATCACTCCGAACCCGCAAATCGGCCGCTTTTACATCGGGGATAAACTCGCTGGCAATACCATAAATTTCCTCTGAAGTTGCCCTTGTCAAACCGGGGGATGGATCCGTAACGCTTACGGGTTCAACCTCAAAATTGCCAACAGTAGTGCCTTCCACGGGTAAGTTCATGGCTTGTAACAAGGCTAATTTGGCCAGATCAATCTGGTTATAGGCATTCATGACAGCCAGATCGTCGGTGGCAATCTGTGCCCGGATGTCATACAAACTCGATTCAGGGAGTGTACCCGCATCCACCTGTTTTTGGGTACGGTTCAGTTGTGCCACGGCCACTTCGCGTTGCCGTTGCGCCACTGTTAACTGCTCCTGTCCGGTCAATACACCGATGTATTGTTGCAATACAGCTAAAATCACGGCGTTTTCCGTGGCTTTAACCGTAGCTTCGGACGATTGGCTCAACAACTCGTTTTGCCGGATGGCGTATTGCAACTGGCCACCATTAAACACCGTCACCTGCATCGAAGCCTGAATATTATTGGACAACACACTCTGGTCGATGAAGTTATTGGTAACGGGATTGATATTTCGCCCTGTATTATAACCCTGACTTACGTAGGCTCCCACATTGGGCAAGCGATTAAAACGGGCTTGACGGAGTTGCACATCACTTGATAAACGCTGTAATTGGCTTTGACGAAGAGTCAGATTATTCTGGAGGGCGATATCAATACACAATTGCAGATCAAATCGCCCTGATGCCGTTTTTGGGAACGGAGAGTTTGCTGAAAAAGATGCTTTATTCGGTAGCGGCTGTGCGCAAAGGGACGCACTGTATGCGCTAATTAATACATACAGATACAATACCAATAAGGGCGAAAAAAAAGAAGTGTTTTTCATGAATAGTTTACGTTTTTATGGTTTGAAAAATCAGGCACATTCAAAAAAAGAAGTAGCGGGGACATATTCAATCATTACCGAATCTACAGGATTCAGGGAAGCCAGGTGAGCGGTATATCGTTCATCAATAGAGAGGGGATGCAATTGCCATTTTTGTTTGTCTACATCCGCTGTTTTAGTTGCCTGATTGATGTGTATGTCATTGAAAGGAAGGCTCATACCACGTCCGTCAGCTTTTATAACGGCTTCTTTTTGAGTCCATAACTGATAGAACCGATCAAGGTAATCAGCCCTGTCGTCAGAATTCATATACGTGACTTCTTCAACCCGCCATAACGAGGAATAATCGCTCAGGTTGATTCGTTTTTTCTCTTCAATATCCACGCCTATTCTGTTAGCATTGGTAGCCACCAGGCAGACGACAATATCGCCCGAATGTGAAATATTAAAATCAAAATCAGGTTCCGTTGGCAGATGAGGTCGTTTATTGTGATCAATCGAAAACTCGCGAATGGATGCCGCCGAATTCGTGTGCTGGCATAGGGCCTGTTTCAGCAGGAGCCGCCCATACATTGACCGATACTGATCGTCCGAAAACCTGAATTTTCGGATGTACGCCTGCATGGATTCAGGCAGCGAATAGAGCAGGGCATCAAACAGATAATCTGACAGCAGCTCGTTACAGTAGGTATAATAAGCCGTTATCATTTTTTTCTGGTTTTATTGGTATTGATCAGCTCACCATCTGTTAAATTTTCAAGGAAGATTTCGAGGTCTTTTTCTTCCCGCCGTGATAGCTTCAGAGGGGCAACCAGAATGGTATCGAGGTTCCAGTGCCGGTTAATCTTCCGGGACGTATCATTATAAAATCGGATCACTTTCCGCAGTGTTTTTATGGACCCGTCGTGCATATAGGGTGCCGTGAGGGCTATGTTTCGCAGGTGTGGGGTTTTGAATTTGCCCAGGTCTGCCTTTTCTTTTGTGACATTGAATCGGCCCCATTCATCGGGTGATAGGCTTGCCAGTTTTGCCGTATCCAGATCGGTCAGGCCGATGTTGCGGAAGGCATCGTCGGTGAAATCGGTGCCAACGTGACAAAGGGAACATTTGGCTTTGCCCAGAAACAACTCCAACCCCAGAATAGCCCGCGCCGGCATGGCAGTCTCTTCGCCCTCGCGGTATCGGTCGAAGGCGGAGGTGTATTTCCCTAGGCTCATCTGGTAACTGGCCAGAGCTTCGCCCAACAACAGCGACGTTGGCTTTGACCGGAACACCTGCTCAAACGCTTTGCGGTAATAGTCACTCTCGTTGAGCCGGGTAATCGCTGCGGAAATGGGTAGGTTCATCTCGCGTGAATCGGCAATCGGCATCAGGGCCTGTTCGTGGAGGTGAGTCGCCCTGCCATCCCAGAACAACGCTTTTCGCCCACTCATATACATGGCCGTGGGGCTGTTGCGGGCGGTGGGCGTGTTGCCAACGCCCAAACTGAACGCCCGGTTATCGGCGAAGGCAAACTCCGGTTTGTGGCAACTGGCACAACTTACAGTCCGGTTCGACGACAGGATTGGATCGAAGAACAGTCGTTCGCCCAGCGCCACTTTTGTTTGCGGAATGTCGTCGGAAGGGGGCAGAGCCGTTCGGAACGCCTGACCGGAAAAGACCCATAGCCCGGTTAAAACCACCACCATCGACACGTTCCATTTGTTGCGCAGGCTCATGATTTCGGGAGGTTTAGACACGGTCGAAACGGTTTACTGGCGAACGAAAATAGAGTCGTAGGCCGAGCAGGTGTTTCGCCCGAAGAAGTCGAGATAATAAGTATCCAACAGATAATCAGCCGAATAAACATCATTGAAACGGATCAGGGCTTCCTGTTTCGAGTCGCTGTCTTCTACAAATAGATAGTCGCCGGTTTGGGTATGGTGGTGCAGGTGTGCCAACACGCCAAACGTGTTTTCGTGGGCATCTTCGATCACAAGCCAGGGATGGGGCAGTTCGGCGAGGAGTTTGTTGGGCAAAACCTGGGCAATGTGCCGGCAGTCGCCTTCCAGAAACGTTACGCCTTGAACGGAGATCTCAGGCCGGTTGATGTCCACCGAATATACTTGGCTTTCAATATCGAATAGCTGCAATAGATCCGCATACCATTGTGCACTGATGCCCAGTCCTGACCCCAGCTCGATGATCGTGCGCGGGCGAACATTCCACAACAACATGGGGTAGATGTTGTAATCATAAATGGTCTTGAACAGGGGCTTTCCGCGCCATTGAATGCAGTCGTTGATTCCCTGACTGGCCATCAGCTGGGTGTAGTCTATTTCGCGGTCGAACCGCAAGTCGGCGGGGGCCAGATTTTTGCGCTGTTTGAGCGAGATAAACCGACCCTGTTGGCTACGGGTAATCAGGCGCGACAACCATTCGATGCCTTCGCCAAAGTAAGCCTGCTGCTCCGGTTCGAGGCAGTCGATGCTTTCTTCCCAGTCGAGCTGATCGCTGAACTGGCGCAGAATCCGAATGAATTCCAGCACTCCAAAATCGCAGAAGGTAGGGATTTTGGACTGTCGCTGGTCAATTTTGGCTTCAATATCGCGTTGCAGGGCAAAAACCGCCTGCTTCAGCGTGTCGCCCCGCAACAAATCGGGGGCAGAGGTCATGGTTGTCATGATTGGAATGGTTTAATGAGCCAATACGAGGGAATCCTCCACCAACACGGGGGTTGCATCGCGGTTGTAAAGCAGTTCTTTCTCGCCAAAAAGCCGTTCGGCAATCAGACCCCGCTCCCGGCAATCGTCAATCAGTCTGTTGGAGGCAATGATGGGGTTCGACTCGTCGGTGTAGCGGATGCTGCTGATGAATTCGAGCCAGGGTTCTTGCCCCATTGCATATACGTACACCTCCTGCGGCCCGAACACATCGACCAGGGCAATGCCTTTTTCGTAGTTAGACCCGGCCAACCGGCGCGATGAGTCTTTGTCGCGGGCCAGTTCTTCAGTGAGCAACGGCCCATAGAGCCAAGTCAGGGGTGCCCCATCGCATTCCATTCCCAAGAAAACTACATCGACATCGCCCGTGTGGCGGTGAATATGTTCGTAGAGCCGGGGTTCGATGTTGCAGGAGTCGGCCATGAACAAGATCGAGAACGAGGCAATCCGTACCTGATAACACGATTTGCACTTGATGTTGAGGTCGCTATGTTCGCCCAGGAAGGGAATGCCCGTAATGGTGCAATCGCCGAATAGCAGGCTTTCCATTTCGTCGATCTCCACCACATTGTCGAACCCGATTTGCTTGAACATCAGTTTCAGGCTGGGGTCCTGCAAACTGCCTCCGCCACTGCGCGGCACCACAATTTTGCCAATCTTGTGCCGCAGCGGCAGCAGGGTTTCGAGCAAAACGTGATCCTGATGATTATGCGTAATCAGCACATAATCAAGGAAATCGGGAATGTCGGCATCCGAGAACCGATCTACTTCAGAGGGGTATCCGTAGTAGCTGATGAGTGGATCGACCAGAATGCTGACTTCGTTAGTTTCGACCAGGATGCAGGCATGGCCAAAGTACCGCATTCGGATGTTGTTACCCGTGTAAGCTCGGTAGGCGGGTGGTGCTTCGCTCCAAAAAAACGTGCTGAACAAGTCCTGATCGGCCTCCGACAAGGAAAGTTGTTCCAGCAGCGGTCCCAGCGGGGCGGGTTTGCGTTTCATCTGGCTCAGGGTGTCAATTAGCGCATTGTCGAAAGTGAGCGGCAGGTGCAGCGTGTTGGGTTCGTTAAGCCGGGGGGTGCTCAACACAAACGGCCGCTGATCGTTGTTGGTGAGCCATAGGGCCACACTTTGCATTGTTGGATCATAGAGCGGGCTGTTGTAGAGCAGTGGCTCAAAAAACCGGTACGAGGGGTTGTTATTCAGGTCATATACCAGTTCGACGTAACCCCGGAGCAAGTCCGGTATCTCTGCGTAGAGGGTTTCCAATCCATACCCTTTTGCCTTGGATTTCAGCAGCTTATCGAGTTCCTGAATCGCTTCAGCCAACTGCACCTGCGCGGTTTGTTCGTTGAGGGTGGTCGCCAGCAGGCTTTTGATGGCCGGTACACGGTTTTCGGGATAATCCATGAACGGCCCGCCGAGCATTTTGGCATTTTTCACCGCTGCTGCGTGGATGTGCGGAGCCTGAATGTAGGAGTTCATGATTTTCAGGTGGCGACCCGTCAGGTTCATAGCCGCTGTGGCGGGCGAAATCAGGTGGGGCCAGGCATACCAACGGCCAATCAATGGCTCCAGAACAACGTTGGGTTTCAGATAAACGGGTGTGTTTGGCGATATCATAGCAGTAGCGATTCAGAGCGTAATTGGTTGTTGATGAGATTGATAACGTGGTCGGGGTAGTCAAAAATAAAGAAGTGCTTACCAGGTAACTGGTGCAGATTCAGCGTTTGGGTAGTTTCGCGTTGCCAGGCCCGCAGGTGTTCGGGGCTGTAGGGTTCCTGTTCGCCCGTGATCACCGTAATCGGCACATCGAGGGGGCGGTTGGGCGGGGCATATCGGTAGGTTTCGACGGCCCGGAAATCGGCCCGCAAAATCGGTTCAAAAAAATGAAGCAGATTCTGATCCTCAAGCACTTCCTCCGGGCACCCCCCCAGCGACCGCAGGCGTTCCACAAACGTGGGCCGGTCCAGCGTGTGCCAGGGTTCACGGTCGATCTCGACGGAGGGGGCAGGGCGACCCGTTACAATCAGTTGGTGGGGTAACCGCTGCCGCATAGCCCGGATGTGGTGCGTGAGCAGGTAACCAATCAGCGTACCCATGCTATGTCCGTACAGCACATAGGGTTGGTGTAACCGATTCTTAAGTTGCTCATACACATCAAGTACCATTGCCGGGATATTGGTCAGCAGCGGTTCGCGGTGGCGGTTGCCACGTCCGGGCAGATCAATGGCCGTCAGGTTCATGCGGCCATCGAGCACTTTGGCGTAACAGTCGTAGGAGTAGCGACCTCCACCCGCGAAGGGCAGGCAAAACAGGTTCATCATCAGCGTGTTAAGACATAGCTTGAATAAATTCCTGCTGACGGTCGGCAACCAGTCTGCCCCGTTCAAAGGTCACAATCCGGTCGGCACAATCAAAATAGCGGTCGTCGTGCGTGGCGGCAATCAGGGTTTTTCCCATTACCCGCAAGCCGGGCAGGATAGCCTCGTAGAATCGTTTTCTGAACACGGGGTCCTGTTCGGCGGCCCACTCGTCGAGCACGAGCAGTTGCCGTTTTTCGAGCAAACTCCGAATGAGGGCCAGCCGTTTTTGTTGCCCTTTGGAGAGGTCGTTCAGCAACTGATAGTCGCCATCCAACTGCCGGATCACCTCCTGCATGTGCAACAGGTCGATAAACTCACGCAACTCGGTGTTGGTGTGGCTGAGGTCGAACCCGTCGTAGTTTTCATCGAAGAGATAATGGCTGGTAAAAACCGCCGAAATCTGATCGCGATACAGGGGATACTGCTCATTCCTCAGCGGTTGCCCGTTCAGGTAAATGGTTCCGCTGCTGGGTCGGTATAAACCTGTCAGCAGGTTTATAAATGTGCTTTTACCGCTGCCGTTGCCACCCGTCAGGAACACCAGCTCTCCCTGCTCGATGCGGAGGTCGATGGGGCCAAACTGAAACGTGCAGTCGCCGTGTTTATCGAGGTATTGATAGGTAACCTGCTCAAAAACAAGCGACTGGAATGTGTTGCTCAGTGTGGCTATGGCGTTTTCTTCGGGTCTTAACTGTTCATCTACATCGTGGCCAAATTGCTCAAGGCGTTCGAGGGCGATTTTGGCGTTGGTGAAAATGGGCAGGAACATGATCACCCCACTCACCGGCCCGATGATGTGGAGAATGACCACCACAAGGCCAATTTTCTGGCGGGTTTCCAGCAATCCGGTCATCACGAACAGGATCAGAAAAATGAGCAGATACCAGCTGAAGCTACCGATTTGCTCGTTGGTGGCGTAGCTGTTGGCGGTTTTTATGCTGAGTTCTTTGGTCGTGATCCGGTTGTGTTTCAGGTACTGTTGAAACAAGTTCTCGTTGCGGGTCAGGCTCATTTTGATCTCCTTGAATCCATACACCAGATCAGCCAGGTACCGGTAATATTTGTTCTGAAGGTTTCGGAGCAGGTTCAACTCCCCCTCGACCCGGTGGTTTTTGGCCATATAGAACAGAAACAGCACCAGCATCGTGGCCAGCACACCCAGCCCGCCCACGGGCGAAATCCAGACGATATACACCAAACTGCACACCACCACAATGGCTGCGTTGAGTGCCCCAATGAAACTGGCCGGAAAGCCGCTGATGGTGCGAGTGTCGCTGATGGCCGTGTAAACGCGCTCGTTGCCGATCTTTTCAAAGCCTTCATAGGAGGCAGCGCTGATTTTCTGCAACACGTCGATCTCAAACTCAGTCAGTTGCTCGTTGGTCATGCGGATCATGTAGCCCTGGAAAATACGCCCGCTCAAAACGGCTCCGATCACCACGGCTCCGTAGAGCAGGGCCTGTTGCGAGAAGAATGTGAGCGTGGGCTGATCGGTGATGTAAGAATTGATCACGAACAAAAGCGTGCTGTAGGCGGCACTGTTCACCAGTCCAAAAACCAGTAACCAGAGGTAAAACCGGCGCGACCGGCGGGCAAAAAGGGTCAGTAATTTAACCATGTCGGGAGGTGCTTACCGCTTTTTTTGCTGTTGGAAAAGCCAGGGCATAAACTGGGGGTCCTGCGAGAGCGGTGCCCAGCAATTGATGCCCACATTCGGGAATTCAGTGGTGAGCGGAGTGGCCCCCGCTCCCCGCAGTTTCGAAACAAACAAGCGGGTATAAATCGGCGGAATATAGCGATCCTGCGCCCCCCAGGCCACCCAAATGGCCGTTTTGCGCATCAGGGCTGCGTGTTCTTTATTGAGTGTCCAATACGGACTCATGATCACGGCAGCCGCAAACTGATTGGGATACCGGATCAGGGCATCAATGGTGGTGTTGGCTCCCGTAGTGAGACCCATCACATAGATCCGGTCGAGGTCGATGGGCACTGTCCGGGCTAGGCTGTCGATGAGTTTCATGGAAGCCTGCACCCGCCACGAGGGTACGCTGTGCATACTCCAGGTGGTGAAACTGGCACTGTCGGGGTGTTGTGGGGCCATCAGAAAACAGGGAAACTTGCTGCGGGCTTCGTCGGTCATGAACTGCGTCACAAACTGCTCCAACTGTTTGCGGTTGTCGCGGCCAGCTTCGCCCTGCCCGTGAAAAAACAGGACAATGGGGTATTTCTGACCCGGTTTGGTTTTGGGTGGGTGCATGAACCGGAACGGCAGCGAATCCACATCCGAGTAATGATAGATCCCTTTGGTGAGCAGGCCGCTTTTGTCGGCGAGGGTGTTCCAGTGATTTTGGCTGTAACGGTGTCCGTCCAGAATGGGGGGTGAGGCAGTACCCCGTGGCTCAATCACGTTGGCCTGTTGCCGGATACCCGCAACGGCCCGGATTCCCCTTTCGGGCTGGTTCACCCGGACGTAATTGTCCACGATTTCAAGATTCGCCGTGGGGTCAACCGTGGCTCCGGCGTTCACCCGAATGCCATACTGACTGCTGTAGGAGAACAGGGCCTGCGATCCGGCAAACAAAAAACCATCGTCGGTGAGGTAGTTGGGTTGCTCAAACTCGTCGGTAATGGCATCGTTTAGGCGGTTGTTGGCGAGGGTAAGGTTTTGGCTTACAGCAATATTTATGTTTCCGATGTCGGTGCGGGGCCAGCGTTGCCAGGCTCGTTTTTCGCCCTGTTGGGTGCCGGTAGGAATGTTGGCAGCGGGCAAGGCGCAATTGTTCTGTCGAATTCCCATCACAATCACATTGCGGTAGAGGGTTTTGTCGCTTGGCCCGCCCGGAAGCATGGCCGGATCGAAAGCAATGACCGCCCGGTTAATATCAAGATCGACCAGTCCAAAGTTCTGAGTCGGCCCCGCTGCGGCCATGATGCACTTGAATGCCGACCCGTTGGCTGTTCCTGCCCCCTCCCGACTGGGTACATACCGGGGAAACTCGAACCGGGTGGGTGGGGCGTAGGTGTTGTTTTGAGCCTGTTTCACTGTCGATGGTTGTTCGCCCCGGAGCACCACCCCATCGGCTAACAGCACATGAGCGGCAAACTGATAGGTGCCAGCCGGAAAGTATAACACCCCTCCCCCACCGGCTGAGATTTTCTGGATGGTCTGTTGAAGCACCAGCGAGTCGATGCGGTTGCCCGCCGTGAGCAAGCCCGTTACGCTGGGCACGTTCGTGATTCGATCCCAGTGAATGGAGCGAGTCCAGTGTTCGGGTGTGCCATACCGATTTTCGTAAGGATTGTCGGTCGGTGGTTGTTTGGCGAAAGCGGACTGAGCGGCCAGTAACAGCAGCAGCAATCCAATTCGGAGTAAGTACATGATAATACCGTTTCGTTGTGAATAAAATAGATTCAGATTCGTACAGGATGGATGGATTTTAGTTTAATCGAGTTGCCCCCAGTGCTCTTTTTCGTCGGCTGACCAGAGGTCAGGAAAAAACATAATACGTTGATTTTTAGGCGATAAATACTTTTTCCATTCTGTGCTTCCGGTGCCATTGGCTGCGGCTGCCGTGCGCAGGTGTTTAACGGCTCCCCGGTAGTGCATGGAGGGCCACAGCACGTTGGCCTGCCTGTCGATTTGTTTGAGCACTGTCACCATGTCCCCGGTCAGGGGCGAGTCGGCATACTGTTGCCGAAACCGCTGCCAGACGTTTTGCCGGGCCAAAGCGGTTGCCCTGTCGGTTAGCACCGCGTCATATTTTTCTTCAAACTGTTCGAGCGTCAGGTTCCTGGCTGGCTGATGACCAGCGGGTTGCGGTTGTTTCCAGTAGAGAAACTGATACATCTCCACCAGCGAGGTATCAGCACTCAGGCCGGCCCGAAAATCAGCCGCTACTAAGTTTCGCAAGTCGGTCATAGACAGTTCAATGAACCGATACTGAACTGACTGAAAACCACTGGCCGGAAACAGCGCGTGCCTGAATTTCTGGAACTGAGCCGGGTCGATACCCTGGGTGATGACCTCAAACGATGAAATCAAGACCGTGTAATACCGGCTGATGCGTTCCAGTTTCGCCAGGAAAACGGCATCAGACTGAACTGCCCCGCCTACAAGCTGCTTGATTTCGGACAGGATCAACTGGAAATACAGTTCGGTTGTCTGGTGGAACGAGATGAAAATCAACTCGTCGGGGCAGGTCGTTTTGGTCGATTGAATCGTGAGGAGCGTTTCCAGCTGGATATAGTCCCAATACGTCAATGGCTTTTCGTATTTAAGCTTTTCCAGATGGGTTTCAATCTGCTGCCCCTTCATCGCGTAAGCATCATCGAGTTCGGCCACACACTGAAGCAGAGAATCGCTGAGTTGAGTCGTTTTCATAGCGTAAGAATTTGATTTACAGCAGGCTCATAACCAAAAGCCAGCTCGGCTTGTCCGGTCAGCAGGGCAGCGTAATCGAGCGATTTCCAGCGTTGCTGAATGTTCGGCATCGCCATAATCGAATCGAGCAGGTCGCTTTGGCGGTTGCTGATGGTGAGCGCGTCGGTGAGGGGGATGGTCGAAAAAGCCACCATCGAATAGAGCGGGGTCCAACTTTCGGGGCATTGCTGCCCAATTCGGGCTTCAATTTGCTTGCGTAGCACAAACTGCGGGCTGTTAACTCGGCTGCGCATTTCAACGAAATTCTGCTTCGACAACAGGTCGATCACGTCGGCGTTGGGTTTGCGGTTTTGCTCGTAGGCAGGCAAAATTTGCTCCCAGTCATCCGCGCAAGCGTCGATCAGGTCGTCGAGCACAAGGCAATCTTCAAAACCCGAGTTCATGCCCTGTCCGTAGAACGGCAAAATTGTGTGGGCCGAGTCGCCAATCAGGGCCGCTTTTCCCTCGTGGGTCCAGGGGGCGCAACGCACACTGTTGAGCCTCGAGGGGGGCGTGTTTCCATACGATTGCGCCAGAGCGGGCAGGTAGGGAAGCATGTCGGGAAAATGGAGGCTGAAAAAGGCCGTCATGTCGGCAAGATTGTTGATGCCGGCAAACGAAAACGGGCCAATATAGGGCAAAAACAGGGTGCCGGTAAACGTGCCATCTGCGTTGGGCAACGCAATGAGCATGAACGTTTCGCGGGGCCAGATATGCAGGCAATTTGGGTCCAGGCGGTGCTCGCCGTTGGGCAGGGCCGGAATGGTCAACTCCTTATATCCATAGTCAATATAATGATTGTCAACGACAAAATCAGGTCCATACTGATCCTTGAAGGCCCGGCGCATCACCGACGAAGCTCCGTCGGCCCCCAGAACAAGGTCTGCCGTAGCCCAGTATTTTTTGTCGGTGGCCAGGTCGTGAACGTAAACGGCGGGGCTGTCGAGGTCAACGTTCAGGCAGGGGTGGTTATACACGAACGAGACGTTGGGTTGTTGTTGGGCAACCCAGGTCAGCAGGGCGTTGAGTTTCTCGCGGGAGACCGAATAGATCGACTGCCCGGCCCGGCCATACGGTTGAAACAATTGATGCCCATCGAGGCTGTGAATCATGCGCCCGTGCATTGGCACCGTCATGTCGTGTACTTCGTTGGCCACCCCCGCCCGACGCAGTGCAGCCCAACCCCGTTCGCTCAGGGCCATGTTGATACTCCGGCTGCGGGTAGCATCCGTCAGCGGGGTAGCTGACCGTCGTTCAAAAACGGATACCTGAATTCCCCGGCGAGCCAGTAGAATGGCCGCGAGCGAGCCAACCAGCCCCGCCCCCAGAATTATCGCCTTTTCCATAGCAATAGTGTCTAAGAATTCGTGGCTAACGTAAACTGGTAGATCTCACCGAGGGCCGGATACACCCGACTGAGCAAAGCGTCGATCGTGTTGCGTTGCCGACGGGGAGTCGGGGGCGGCTGCACAGGCCACTGTAAGGCAATGGTATTCATGCCTTTATCCAGGTGGTCGGTGGCTATCGAGAAGTCGCAGGTGGTCCAGGTGCTGCTGATGGGCAGGTGCGCTACGGCCTGCCCGTTCACCATCAGCGGAATGGTTTGCCCAGCCGTTAGTTGCCCCTGCGACCGGAACGTGATTTTCCCGTTGACGGGTTGAGTACTGTCGGTTACGAACATAAACATAGACTCGGCATTGCGGGCCTGGTAATGACCGCGTGGCACTTCGCCCAACAGAATGAACTCGTAGGTGGTCAGGTGATAAATGGATTCGAGCAGGTTGGTCGCCGTGGTGGAGACGCTGTGCTCCCGGAGCCGAAGGGCTTCTATCGAGTCCCGAATGTCGATTCCCACCGTTTTCAGGGTATCAATTATGGCCTCCACCAAGGGAACGTCCATCAGTTTGCGTTTGAAGGGATGCAAAAAGCCGCGCCCGCCATCGTATTGCTGCATCAGCCCGCTTTCCACCAACCGCTCATGGCTGCTGCACAGGATGGTGGACGAATGCCGGGTGGCAAAATCGGCCAATTGCCGCATAGCCTCGGCCACCGTTTGCGAAGCCTGCAAGGCACTCAGGCAATGGTGATACAGAATACTGTAGGGTTGGCCGTAATGGGCGTTGTGGATGGCGCAACCCAAATGGGCCACGGCCAACACCTCATTGGAGGGGCGCACCACCCGGTTCAGGAGCGTGTCGATGGCTACATCGGGCTGGTTGAGCATGGGCAACAGCGCGTGGGATGTATGGGCGGCCATTAACACAATTCCCTTGAGTGTCAGGTGGCAATAGTCCAGAAACAGATCGCGGTCGGGGAGTTCGTTGCCGGGTTGTTGCCGGAAAATCTGGGGCAGATCCACCAAGTTCAAGCCCATTGGAACGGCTTCGGCACGGATCACTTCATAAATCACTTTCAGGCACCTCGGTTTGCAGTGGGTCCGGCAATACAGAGCCGTGTCACGGGCCGACTCATAGGCTGCGCGGGCTTCGGTCATGTTGCCCTGTTGAGCCAGGCAATCGCCGAGAAGTTCATATCCCAGCGGATGCGAATTGTCCAGTTGAACCATTTGGGCGGCCAACGGGTGCAAAACGGCCCAATTTTCAGTAGCCAAAGCTACTTCGGCCTGCATCCGGGCGATGTTCCAGCCTTCGGCATTAGAGCCGCTCGTGCTGGTTGCCAGAATCGACTCTGCTGGGCTGCTCCTCCAGTCTTTCAGGTTGAATTCGGGAATAACCACCAGAATGGGCAGGTCGAACTCCGCCGAAAGGGTGGCTAATTCGCCCAAATAATGCCTTACCATCTGGGCCAGCCGCTGTTCGAGCAGGTTTTTCAGGCCCACTATTCCTTCCTGTTCAATCACTTCATTAAACGAGTCATAATCGTCTTCGCTGATCGACTCCACAAGGGTGAAAATCCAGTTGTTGCCCGCAAAAACAACCAGTGCGTCGGGGTCGAGGGCCAGTGCATTATGGCTGATTTCGCGCAATGCGTTAAGGTCCATGTTCACTTTGGCTAGGTCGATCACCTCCAGGCTATCGGTACCTGCAGGGTTGTTCAGAGCCGATTCGAGGGCCATTGCTATCGAATATTGAGGGTCGAAAAAGTAACCCCGCGCCACCGATTCGCCTAGCAGCACTACCCGTTTCCGGCCTTTTTTGGGCATAATCCGATTGTTATCGGCCCAGTAACACCATTCCAGGTGTCGGTCGATGGTTCGTTCAAAATAGCTTCCCTGGGTGGTCGAAACCCGGTTCCAGATCCCCACCGTCGCGCTGTTGGTATCGAATGAGCGGTTGGGCAACCAGGGTTGGGTTGGGTTAGTGGTCGAAAGAGGCAGGCCAAGCTGATGCATCAGGGCCGCCATGTATTCTTTGGGAGATGTGTCGTCGCGGAGCAGCGACACCAGTTCGTTCGAGACGGTTTTGAGTTCGTCGGCAGGTCGTTGGGCCATAGTAGTAGCTATTTTTACCTAAATGAATGTATATACGTTCTGCGATACGGTCGAGAGATGCTGTTCGGTGGAGAGCAGCCATTTCAGAATATCGAGGGAGTTTTCGTCCCGGTCGATCAGGTAATCTTCCATCACCAGACAATCTATATCGTTGGCAATGAAGCATTTCAGTGCGTCTTCGGGCGTGCAAACAATGGGTTCGCCCTTTACGTTGAACGAGGTGTTAAGCAGGATCGGGCAACCCGTAAGCGCATTGAACGCTTCGAGCAGGGCGGCAAAGCGGGGGTTGGTGTCGGCGGTCACGGTTTGCACCCGGGCCGACCCATCCACGTGGGTAATCGCAGGCAAATCGAGGGGCGAAATCACCTGGCAGGTTTCGAGCATGAACGGCGATGGATGGTCGAGGTCGAAGTGATGGTGGGCTTCTGATTCGAGCACGGCCGGGGCAAAGGGCCGAAATCCTTCGCGTTTTTTCACCATTGCATTGATCAAATCGCGCATTTGCGGAGAGCGCGGATCAGCCAGAATCGACCGGCCTCCCAACGAGCGGGGGCCAAACTCCATGTGCCCGCTGAACCAGCCAATCACTTTACCATCGGCCAGTCGGCGGGCCGTTTCAGCCATAAGCTGATCGGTGTTGTTGCGGTAGTTTTCATAGACAATAGAGGTCGATTGCAGCATCCGGTCAATTTCGGAGCGGCCAAAACGAGGCCCCAGATACACATGGCGGAGGGGTTCCCGAACGGGGGCTTCGCCGGTGAGGGCCACCTGCGCAAGGGCTGCGGCTCCCAATGCCCCGCCCGCATCGTTGGCGGCAGGCTGAACAAACATCTTTTTGAATGGCCCTTTTCGCAGGATATTCCCGTTGGCCACGCAGTTGAGCGCCACCCCACCAGCCATGCACAGGTTCGAACTGCCCGTGCGTCCGTGCAGGTAGGTTGCTTTCGACAGCAGCACCGATTCTAACACTACCTGCAAACTAACGGCGAGGTCGGCGTGTACCTGCGTCATCTCGGCATCGGCCGGGCGAACGGGCAGTTGAAGCAGGTCGATGAGGGCATCGGAATACATTCGATTGCCTTCCAGAAAATCGAAATACTCCATATTAAGCTGATATTGACCGCCCGGCCCCATTTTTATCAACTGCCAGAGTTTGTCCGTATAGCGGGGTTTGCCATAGGGAGCTAAACCCATCACCTTGTATTCGCCATCGTTAACCCCAAAACCGAGGTAGCTGGTGATGGTGCTGTAGAGCAAACCAAGCGAGTCGGGAAAATGTACTTCCTCGAACAGCGAGAGCGTTTTACCCTGCCCGGAACCGTAGGTGGTGGTGGCCCACTCGCCTACGCCGTCCACCGTGAGCAGGGCAGCTTCCTCGAATCCCGAAAAATAATAGCTACTGGCGGCATGAGACAGGTGATGGTCAAAAAACATAATTGGCCCTTCGTAACCCAGCAGGATACGCATCACTTCCTCGGGCCGGTTCACGTCTAAATAAGACTGCCAGTTGGGCATTGTCCGGCCAACCCCACTCCACAGTTGTCGATCCAGTTTTTTGGCGGGGTCTTCATAGTAGGCCATTGCATCCACATCGTGGATAGAAATACCGCCCGCTTCAAGGCAATACCGCAGGGCTTCCTGGGGCATATCGGGGTCCGCTTTGATGCGCGTAAACCGCTCTTCTTCGACGGCGGCAACCAGCACTCCATCCTGAATCAGGCAGCAGGCCGAGTTATGGTATAAGGCTGAAACACCAATGACGTTCATGATAAAAAATTAAACAAGTTTGCTAACGATGTAGTATATACGTAAACGGAATAGAAGCCTCAAACCAGAGAAGCTACCTCGCTATACACCTCCCGAAGCCGCCGATACGTGGCCGGAAATTCGGTTTTCAGTTGCTTTTCCATTGGCTCCGACAAGCGGACATCCCATTTGAACGGACCAATCAGGTGTCGGATCGGTACGTGCGGGTCGGCAGAGAAGGCGGCCAATTGCCCATACTCGTCGAAGTGGTTCACGGGCGGCAACAAATACCGGGCTTTCACGGCCTGTTGGTTCAGCAGGCGATTCAGCAGAAACTGCTCGAATACACAGTTGAAATAGGTGGTGTTAACCTGATCAAGTTTGTCGAGATTCTGCCGGACAAATTCCAGCGCGATGGTCACGTATCGGCGGATAAATGTCAAATCATTTCCCCCAAAAACGCCGGTGTTGCTGGCGTTGAACAGCCCGTTCGTTCGCCTGATGGCCAACGGAATGCCATCGAAGGCAGGTAGGATCTGGGCCATTGTTTCGGCATAGATAGGGAATCCAGCTTCGATATTCTGGCAAACAATTGGTGCCTTGAGATAAGCCTTGTCTAACGGCCGACGTAGGAAAACATCACCGTCGATATGCAGAAAAGGGCTGTCCTGAAGGCTATAGGCAATGATTTTGGGTAAGGCCCAGAGGGGCGCGGGGCAGGTGTCGAGGTGTTCATCGAGCACATTCCAAACTTGGGTGTAGGGCAGATCGAGCCAATCGACCAATAGGGTTTTGCCAGCCTGATCGGTCACCAGTTCAAGGGTGTCGTAGTGTCGGCGGGCCAGCGAACTGCTCAAGGCCCAGCTCACGATGTGGAGCCAGCTTGACCGCCAGCCGCCCATATGTTGCAGCAGGCCCTCGGCGGTTGCCACGTGGCACGACCAGTAGGTTTGAACAATTTTCATGCGGTTATAGGTTGTCGGATGAGGTCGTCATTAAAAGTCAGGCAACTCGAGTTCAGGTAGCGTCGGCTTTGGGCAGAGTTGTGTTTCCGGTGGAAAAACAGCTTGTTTCGTTGCTGCGAGTAAGCTTTCACATAGAGGTCTTCTTTGGGATGCGGGAAATGAATGGCCACGGCCTGCCGGTTGAGCCGGATTTGTGAGCCGCTCATAAACAGCCGGTACGCCAGTTCAATGTCTTCAAAGCCCCAGGTCTGATCGAAACTTTCGTCGAAGCCCCCCACCTCGCGCAACCGTTGGGTTGGCACCGACACGTTGCAGGTCCAGAAAAAAACCCAGGGCGCAGGCAAAGTCTCTAGCCGATCCCCGTATTTGCGGTAGTAGGGGTCGCGCATGTCGAAATATTTATTGATGGACGTGAAGTAGGCAATGGCCTGATCGGGGTCGCGGGTATCGACAACAGTTTGCAGGGCTTCATCAAATTCGTTAAACTCTTCAAAACCAAAGGCATAACCGATATAAGCTGTGTTGGGGTATTCCTGTTGCGAAGCTAAATGAGCCGCCACGCAGTCGGAATGAAGCAGCATCCCTGAATCCACAAAAATGCAGAGATCGGTGGTGGCGCGGGCAATGGCGATGTTGCGCGCCTGCCCCGTCCGGTTACCCCGGTCGTCCTGAAACAGGTACGTAATGGCCAGTGCCGACCGATACCGTTCCACCGTTGCCACGGTGTCGTCGTTGGAACCGTCGTCTACCACAATCACCTCGATTTGCCCGCTTCCGATGCTCTGTTTGGTAAGCGAGTGGAGCGTAAAATCGAGCAGTTGACTCCGGTTATAGGTCGGAATAATGACCGTGGCCCGGAAATTATCCGTTGTTTTCATTGTCGCAGCGATTGAACAGGTCGGTTCTGAACGGGAAAAGCCAACAGCTTGTCGTTCAGGTTATTAAACGTTGATTCCATGAACAGATTGACGGCTGGCGAATCGAACTTCCTGCCGAAATACGCTTTGTTGATGGCTTCCTGCTCAAACTTCACCTCCACTTGTTTGTCGTGGGGATAGTGAATGGCCACGGCTTGCCGATTCAGCACATACCGCACATTTCGCTGGCAAAGCCGATAGCCGAGGTCGTGATCTTCAACGCCCCAGTTGAGGTCGTAGTTGGCATCGAACCCGCCCACCTCCGTCAGCGCGGCCCGCCTGACCGACACGTTGCAGGTCCAGAAAAAGGCCCAGGGAGCCGGGAGGTTGCCAATGTTGTCGTTGTACCGCTGGTAGCAATCCTCCCGAATGTCGAGGTATTGCCGTTCGGTTTGAAATTGACGAATGGTACTGTCGATGTCGGTGCAGTCGATCCGTTCTTTCAGGATGTCGCCGTTGGCATTGTCCTGGTCAAAGCCATAAACGTAGCCAACCACCGCTACCTCGTCCTGCGCCAGCAGGTGATGATGCAGATGTTCGGCCACAAAATTGGAGCCGGGCAACACGCCGGAGTCGAGCAGGATACACACATCGCCCGAAGCCAGCCGGATGCCGTTGTTGCGGGCCGAACCGGGCCGGTAGCCGTGGTCGCTTTGGTAACAATATTCCAGCCGGAGTTTGTCGCGGAAAGACGAAACCACGTCGAGCGTATCGTCCTGGGAGCCATCGTCCGACACGATCACTTCAAAATAGTCTTTACGGACGGTTTGTTTGGCCAGTGCTGACAGGGTGGCTCCCAGCAGTTGGCTCCGGTTGTAGGTTGGCACAATGACACTGGCCTGAACGGAAGTAGCAGTTCGTGACATACTTGCAGTTTTTGATGAATGAATAAATACGGTCTACTCAGCTAAAAGTGCCCCAACGGGCAAGTGAGGCTGGGTAAGCCCCAAATCGACAATGGACAGGTATTTGTTGATGAAGTGTTCGATATCAGTGCGGTCGAACAGAGCCGTTTTGTAATAAACTTCGATTTCGATGCCATTCCGGCACACCATAAACCCAAAACGGAGGTCAAAATAAGCCTGTCCCCCGATATGATGATCCGTATGGAACGTGTGCAGCCGGCTAAACGGGTTCTGGGTTTGATCGGTGAAGTTGAGTTGCGTCTGCACCATGTACTCGATGGGTGCCTGCACCGCTTCCAGAATCTCTTCAATCGGCAACGATTTGTGGCTCATGTCATCCTGAATGGTCTGCGCTACCCGATCCGTGAACGCCCCGATGGTCAGGGTTGGGTCAACGGTCACCCGGCAATTGATGCCGCTCGTGAGCCACCCTACCACGCCCCAGCAAGCCTCGTCGTCGCGGGTCGAAACCGGAATGTCGATGATGCTATCGGGATTTTTGCTCAGGGCATACAACGTCAGATACAGGTAGGAGGCAAACACCGAAAACAAGGTCGTCTGGTGTTGTTGCGCCTGTCGGTTCAAGGCTGTCGGCAAGGTGCCTCCCTCAACCCGACAGCGATACATGGCACCCTCCGACTCACCCAACCGAGACCAGATACCATGATAGGGATACGGCGTGGTTAGGCCCAAAGCATCAATCTGCTCGCCAATTCGCAAATAAAGCTGCCGGTTCGCTGCCTGCCGCGCCTGCTCGGTTTCGGCCAGTCGGGGAGTGAGCGACAATAAGGGTAGCGTTCCGGCAAACCGATTGTGCCAATACTGCCGGGTAGCCTCCCCCTCGCGGGCATAGAGCCGGGCGTTGAGGTGTTCGGTGTAGTCTTTATACTGATAGGTCGGAGGGGGCAGCGGGTCCGGTTCACCAAGGCTCAGGGCATTATAGAGCAGGGTCGTTTCTTCCTCGATAATCTCCAGCGACACAATGTCGGCCACCACGTGATGGATCGTAAAAATCAACTGGCTGTTCGCCTGTCTTTTAATCAGGATCGCCCGCAACAATGGCCCGTTTTCCAGATCGAACGGTTCTCTTTCCTCCCGAAGGGCAATTCCCGAGATTTCCAGTTCCTCATCGGCAACCGCCGAAATATCAAGGTGTCGCAACACAAACAAATCGGGCTTGTAGGGTTTCACACATTGCAGGAGAACCCCGTTGCGCCGAACAAAGGTGGTTCGGAGGCTTTCGTGCCGGGCCACCAACCGGCAAATCGACTGTTCCAGTATGGCGATGTCCACCTCGGGATACCAGTAGGATTTCTGAATGTGAAAACTGCTTTTCGGGTTCAGTTTGGCGATCACCCATTCCTTCCGTTGTGGATACGATGCTGCATAATATCGCTCCTGACCCGGTAGCGACTGGGTGTCGGGCATAATAGCCATAATGGCACCAGCGGATGGATCGTCAGCAAGTAGGTTCATTGCAGGAAGAGTTAAAAGGGGGAAATTAGCGGGGTGCGGTCATAGCAAACCCCATCACCAACGTGCGTAAAAAAGGCAGGTCGATTAACTGAAAAAAGTGCGTAATGGAAGCGAATTGATAAAAAAGGGAGCCGACTAAGAGCGGCAAACAGAATCGCTAAATAAGATCAATGAAGTTGTAGTAAAGCGGCAAACGTGGATGAGACTTCGTTTAGATGAATGGAATAGAGTAGCTATAAATCAACTATTTATCTGTAATATAATCTTGTAAAACAGGCTCTTTTTCCGACCTCTCGAATTACATTACAAGATTACAGTTTTATTTGGTATAAAAAAATAATTAAAGCACTTTTTTTGAAAAAAGTTACCCATTTATTTTCACACAAAAATAAATGGGTAACTGATCCCTAAACTCCTACGGGTTGGAGCACATAATCGGTTTCGAGGCAGTGCGCCAGCGAGGCAATGGTCGGGTTCCGAAACAAGGCTTTCAGCTCCACCGCAATGTGCAGGTCTTTCTTGATTCGCGACATAATCTTGATCGCATTTAGCGAGTTCCCCCCCAGCTCGAACAGGTTATCGTGGATGCCAATGCGGGGTTTTTGCAGTATCGCTTTCCAAATCTCGAGGATCTGGGCTTCCAGTTCCGTTTCCGGTGGAACCAGTTCGCCAATCGACACCGTGGCTGTTGCAGCCAGGCGGGTCAGGGCCTGCCGGTCGGGTTTGCCGGTGAGGGTCAGCGGGAGTGCTTCGAGCAGCACAAAGCGGGCCGGAATGGCATACATCGGCAAAACCTCCATCAGGTACAGGTGCAGCTCCGAAGGCGTGATGGGTTCGCGGGTGCTGAGACAAGCCGTCAGCGACACTGATCCGTGAACCCCATTTCGGGACAGCACCACGGCTTCGGTCACTGCCGGGTGCCGGATCAGGGCGGCTTCCACTTCGCCCAGCTCAACCCGGTAGCCCCGCACTTTCACCTGCGTGTCTTTGCGGCCCACAAACAACAGTTGACCGTCGGGCATCAGGCGAACCAAATCGCCGGTGAGGTAGAGCCGGTCGCCGTTGGGCCGGAATGGGTTCAGGATAAAGGCCGACCCCGTTGCATCGACTGCGTTCAGATAACCTTTTGCCAGACCCAACCCCGCAATGGCCAGCTCACCCGTTACGCCGGGTGGCACCAACTGCCCCGTATCGTTCAGGAGGTAAAGCTGCCGGTTGGCAATGGGTTTCCCAATGGTTGGGTTGGCCTCCGCCGAACAAATCTCGCCATAGGTGGCGCACACCGTCGATTCGGTGGGTCCGTAAGTGTTGAACACCCGCATCTGCCCCACTAAGTTGTCGATATGACCGGCTTGCAATGCGTCGCCCCCACTGATGAGCAAGCGCAGACTACCGAGCCGGTGCGCCTGTTGATTGAGGGCGTTAACCACCAATGGCGAAACACTCAATATCGTTGCCTCCTGATCCTCAATAAGTTGAATGAGCGCTTCGACATCGCGGCCACCTTCTTTCGCAATCAGCAATTGCCCGCCCACACAGAGGGTGGGGTAAATCTCTTCCACCGATGTGTCAAAACTAACGGATGCCTGCTGCACCACGCTATCGGCTGCATTCAGACCAAAATGATCTATAAACGTCAATACATAATCGGCAAGGGCGCGGTGGTCGATCATCACCCCCTTAGGTTGCCCCGTGGAGCCGGAGGTGTACATCACATAGGCCAGGTTTTGGGGACTGTGCCGGGTTTCCGGCATCGTCGTTGGCCCCGTTTCGGCCGCTTCCAGAACCGCTTCAAGAGCCATCACCGAGGCCATTGTGAAGCCATCGGGCAAGTTTTCGAGCAGGGCTTTGTTGCTCAAAACTAACCGACAATGGCTGTCATCGAGCATATGCCGGATGCGTTCGAGGGGCAGTTCGGGGTCAATGGGGACATAGGCGGCTCCCGATTTTAATACGGCCAACAGGGTCACGATCAGTTGCTCGGTGCGCGGCAAACAGATCCCCACCCGCTCGTCGGGCTGAAGGTCGAACTGGGTGCGGAGGTAATGCGCCAACTGGTTGCTCTGGGTATGGAGCTGGTCGTAGGTCAGCATTTTCTGGCCGCACCGAACCGCCGTAGTCGAGTATGTTTTAGCCGTGAGAAGGTCGGTGAGGGTCTGGTTAGCGGGGCGGGGAACGGCTGGTCCGGCGAGTTGCCGGATCAAAGCCTGTTTTTCGGCGGGTCCCAACAAATCATACTGACCAATGAGCCGGTCGGGGGCGGCCAACACGGCAGCAATCAGGTTGGTCAGGTGTCGGCCCATCGCCTTCACCCAGTCGGCATCGAACAGGTCGGTGTTGAAACGCAGGGCGCAATTGAGTCCCTGGGGTAGTTCGGTAAACGAAAATTCGAGGTCGATGAGGCTGTTTGTCTGTTCCAACTGGAGAGCCTGCACCCCTAATCCGTAGGCTACTGCCGTGGGAATGCTCATATCGACTACGCGATCCTGGAAGTTTTGCAGGATAATCAGCACGTCGAACAGGGGGTTGCGGGTGGGGTCGCGCTGCACGCCCAACTCGTCGATAAGCTGATCGTAGGGGAAAAGCTGGTGTTCGTAGGCGTCGAACGTTTGTTGGCGAACCCGGTCAAAGAAGGCCGAAAATGGTTCGTCGGGGGCGAGTCGGTTGCGCAAAAGCAGGGCATCCAGAAAGAAACCGATACTCTGTTCCATGTCCTGATGGGTGCGTCCGGCGGTGTCGGTGCCCAACAGAATATCGGTTTGGCCGGTGTATTTGTAGAGCAACACGTTCACCACGGCCACCAGCGACATAAAAAGTGAGCCACCCCGGTCGCGCGAAAATTGCTTGAGCCGTTCGGTAGTGGGCTTGTCGATGAGGATGTCGAGCGAGGCTCCCCGGAATGTTTGCAGGCGCGGACGGGCTTGCCGGGTGGGCAGGGCCAGCACGGGCAGGTCGCCACTGAGCGTGTCGAGCCAGTATTGCCGGTCAGTTTCTCCACCGGGGCCAGCCAACTGCGCTTGGTGCCAGGCCACATAATCACGGTATTGAATGGCCAATGGGGGCAGCGTGATGGGTTGCCCCTGATCGAAGCCCAGATACAATTTGGTGAGTTCATGAATCAGTACGTTCAACGACCAGCCATCCGAAACGATGTGGTGAATAATCAGCACCATCACGGCCTGCTCGTCGGTGGCCCTAATCAAATAAGCCCGAAACAACGATTCGCCGGTAAGATCGAACGGTTCATTGGCGACCTGATTGGCCGTTTCCCAGGTAGCTTGCCGGGGGTCTTCGTGTTGGCGCAGGTCGATAATGTTGAGGTCGAACCCACATTGGCTAGCGGGTAAGATGTTCTGTTTCAGGCCGTTTTCGGTCATCACAAAGCGAGTACGCAGACTTTCGTGACGTTGAACTATAGCCAGCAGCGTTTGCCGCAGTGCCTCAATGTCAAGTGGCCCGTCGAGAATATACGCACCCGGCTGGTTGTAGGCAGCCAGATCGGGTTGAATCTGGTGGAGCGACCAAAGCCGTTTTTGGGCGGGCGAAACATCGTAATGCCGACCGCTGGGCACGAGTTGGCTCGTGCTGGTTTGCGCCGGCGAAAGCTGGTCGATGAGGGCGGCCATGTGTTGCAAAACGGGCTGGGCAAAAATGTCTTTCAGTTCCAGTTTCACCCCCAGCTTGTTCTGCACGCGGGCTGCCACCTGAATCGCTTTCAGGGAATGCCCCCCGAGGTCGAAGAAGTTGGCTTGCGCACTCACGGGTTCCTGTTGTTGCAAGACCTGCATCCATATCTCGGCAAGGGTTCGTTCGGTGGCTGTTGATAGAGCTACAAAAGCTTGACTGGCGGCCTGTTGGAGCGTGATTGGGTTGGGCAGGGCGTTCAGGTCGAGTTTGCCGTTGGGTGTTAAAGGGAACACATCCACGCCCACCACTTGCGTGGGAATCATGTAGTCAGGCATTGATTTCCGCAGAAAATGCCGGATCTCGGCAGCCGTGGGCAGAACAGGAGCCTGCACATAGGCTACCAGGCAGAGGTTGCCCGTTTCGTCGGGTTTGG
This sequence comes from Cytophagales bacterium, assembly GCA_031411995.1. Taxonomy (GTDB): domain Bacteria; phylum Bacteroidota; class Bacteroidia; order Cytophagales; family Spirosomataceae; genus Rudanella. Next base: position 69,627 of record JANOCD010000097.1, on the reverse strand, counting down.
CCAGCACAACGGTCATATCGAGGCCCGGATACTGGCTGAGGGCGGTTTCGATCTCACCCAACTCGATCCGGTGACCCCTGATTTTGACCTGGTTATCGGCCCGGCCGAGGTACAGCAGTTCCCCGTCGGGCAGAAGCCGCCCCAAGTCGCCGGAGCGATACATGCGTGCTCCTTCGACAAACGGATCGGCCCCGAAACGGGCTTCGGTAAGGTCGGAGCGTTGCCAGTATCCTTCCGTCACACAGTCGCCTGCGAGGTACAATTCACCCGTTACCCCCATTGGCACGGGCAGGCCGTTTGCATCGAGCACATAAACACGGGCATTGGCAATGGGTCGCCCGATCGTAATGGGGTTTTGGGTATCCACTTCTTTCACGGTGCAGCCTATGGTGGCTTCGGTGGGGCCATATTCGTTGAAAATGCGCATGGCCGGGTTCAGGTCTTTCAACAAAGCAACCTGTGTGGTTCGCAGGGCTTCGCCCCCCAAAATCACGCTCGTGACGGACGTTTGCGGAAGGGCCAAATGCGCCAGTACATCCACATGCGAAGGGGTCATTTTCACCGTGTTGACGGGTGTTGTCCCCCCGAAAAACTCCCGAATTTGCTCCGTTATGTCGGTGCTTTCGCTGATGTAAAGCGCGTCGCCCCGCAGCAAGGTCGTGAACAGGCTGGTGAGCGTAAGGTCGAAGGCGAGTGGACCAAACAGGGCAAAACAATGGCCGGTTTCGTTGCGGAAATAATACTCGTTCGCCCATTGCACGTAGTTGAGCAGGTTTTGCTGGCTTACCACCACCCCTTTGGGTTGGCCCGTGCTACCCGATGTGTAGATCATGTAGGCGGGGGCAATCGGTCCATCAGGGGCGGGCAGGTTGGTGTCGGCACCGGCGAGGTCGGCCAACTGCGCATCGAGGGCGAACACCGCACCCTGATAAAATCCGTTCAGGGTGAACCAGTTAGCCGTGTCGGTGATGAGTAGCATCAGCCCGGCATCCTCCACAATGCGCTGCGTTCGTTCGGCGGGGTTCGTCACATCGAGGGGGACGAATGTGGCTCCCGCTTTTAGAATGGCGAGAATCGCGAGCACCGTTTGGTCGGACGGAGGCACCAGCAAACCAACGCGGTCGCCGGGCTGCAAGCCATAGTCAGTCAGCAGGGCGTGGGCGAGTTGGTTGGCCTGCCGGTTCAGTTCGGCATAACTCACCGACAGCGGGCCATAGTGCAGAGCAATAGCCTGCGGGCTGCGCTCGGCCTGTTGCTCCATTAATTCGATGATCGAGTTGGCGGGCGCAAAGGTCCTGCGTGTGTCCTGAAGGTGGCGCGTCAAAAAATCCACTTCGTCGGCGGGCAGGTAAGGCAATCGGGCAATGGCCGTGGGGTTGGGTTGCGCCACTAATCCCAGCAGGTTCTGAAAATACTGGCCCATGCTGGCGATGGTGGCGTGGGCAAACAGGTCGGTGTTATATTCGAGCACCACGCGAAGCTGATCGCCGATGGGGGTGAACCGGAACACAAGGTCGTGTTTGCAAACGCGATAGCCAAACGCAAAATCGTCGGGATTGGTCGTGGGTTGCGCGCCGGTGGTGGTAGGCTCCAGCCCGGCCTGCTCAACCAGCACATCGAAAAGTGGAGCGCGACCCGGTAGCCGGGGCAGTTGGAGGTCGTTAAACAGCCGGTCGAAGGGGTATTGCTGGTGGGCATAGGCTTCGGTCATTTGCGTTTGCACCCGCTGGAGGAGCGTGCTAAAACCTTCTTCACCAGTCAGTTGGGTGCGCAATACCAAGGTGTTCACATAGAACCCGATCTGGTTGTCGAGCGCCGGGTGTGGGCGGTTGGCAATGGTGGTTCCGAGTAACAGGTCGGTTTGGCCGGTATAGCGATAAAGTAGTACATCGACAGCCGCCACCATTGTCATGAACAGGCTGGCCCCGTGTTGGTCGCTCAGTGTCCGAAGGGCCGTGGTCGTTTCGGCATCGAGCAACAGGGCCAAACCCATACCATTAAACGTTTGCTGAGCCGGGCGGGGGTGGTCGAGGGGCAGGTTCAAAACCGGCAGCGGGCCGGCCAGAGTTTGTTGCCAGAACGTTTGCAAGTCGGTTGCCCGCTCACCGCTCACCTGTTGCTGTTGCCAGGCCGCGTAGTCTTTATACTGAATGGGTAAGGCTGGCAGTGTGTGTGAAACGCCCTGTTTTTCAGCTGAATAGAGGCCATACACCTCCTGCCAGAACACCTGTAGCGACCATTCATCGGCAATAATATGGTGAATCGAGATGGCCAGCAGAAAACGGTCGGAGTCGAGTTGGGCCAGGGTAGCCCGCAGCAGTGGCCCTTTTTCGAGATCGAAGGGGGTAAACGCCACCCGTTGCGCCACGAGCCGGGCCTGGGCCTCGTGGTCGGGTTGGTGGCGCAGGTCAAGGCGGGTCAAATAGGCACCGGGCTGGGCCATAAGCTGAATTTGCTGACGTGGCTCCCCCTCAATCAGCGGAAAGGTTGTTCGCAAACTTTCGTGACGGTTCACCACGGCCAAAATAGCGCGGTCGAGGGCATCGGCATCCACCGCTTCGTTCAGCAAAAAGGCCGAGGGCATGTTGAAGGCATACTGAGTGGAGTCGAGCTGATGTAAGGCCCAGACCTGCCGCTGCGCATCCGACAGGGCATAATCGGGCTGAACAGGCACGGGTTCAATGGGCTGGTAGGGCGACTGAACCGAACTGTCGATCAACTGCACGAGGTCGGTGAGGGTTGGGTGCGAAAACAGTTGGCGCAGATCGAGCCGAACCCCCGTTGCTTCGTGCAATCGGGCAATCAATTGAATGGCTTTCAGCGAATTACCCCCCGAGCGGAAGAAATGGTTGGCGGGGCTGTTGACGGGTTTCCCCAGCAACTCGGCCCACACGCGAGCAACGGTTTGTTCGGTAAGGCCATTGGCCTGCCAGTTGGTGGGGGTAGCGGGTTCAGACGCTATTTGGGCGAGGGCAGCCCGGTCCACTTTGCCGTTGGTGGTGAGCGGAAACTGCTCAATGGGGATAAGTTGACCCGGGATCATGTAAGTCGGCATGGTCTGTTGCAGGTGCGCCAGCAACTTGTTTTGGTCGAAGGAGGCAGCCGTTCGGATAAACCCGATCAGGGCGGAGTCGTCGCCGATTTTTTCATACAAAACAGCCGCTTCCTCTACCCCATCGACTTGCAACAGCACCTGTTCAATTTCGCCAAGCTCGACCCGGTAACCCTGAATTTTTACCTGGTAGTCGGCCCGGCCCCGCAGTTCGAGGGTGCCGTCGGCACGCCAGCGTCCGAGGTCACCAGAGCGATAAACGCGGGTAGTGGGGTCGAATGGCAGGGGCACGAATTTCTGATTGGTCAGTTCGGGTTGGTTATGATAGCCCAGAGCGAGGCAAGCCCCGCCAATGCACAACTCGCCAAATTGCCCGATGGCCACGGGTTGAAGCTGATCGTCAAGCACATACAAACGGGCATTCCGAATGGGTTTGCCAATATGGAGCGTCTCTTCGTCGGATACGACCTGCACCGTGCAGCCAATCGTGGCTTCGGTAGGGCCGTATTCGTTGAAAATCTGGATGGCCGGGTTCAATTTTTGCAGAGTCTGAATCTGCCGATTCGTTAAGGCTTCGCCCCCCACAATCACATGCTCGATGCCGGTTTGGGTGAGGTTCATGGCTCCGAGCAAGCTGATGTGTGCGGGCGTAATTTTCGTGGCCCGAATACCCGATTCGGGACTGAACAGGCCAGTAAGCACCACATCCACATCGGCTTCTTCGGCCACAATCAGTGTGTCGCCCCGGAGCAGGGTCGTGAAAATCCCCGTGAACGTAAGGTCGAATGCCACCGAGGTGCAGAGGCCGAAGGGATATCCCATCTGGTTGCCGTAATAGTAGGCATTGGCCCAGGCCACGTAATTGAGCAGACTATTCCAGCCAACAGCCACCCCTTTGGGTCGGCCCGTGCTACCCGATGTATAAATCAGGTAGGCAACGTCGGCGGGTGGCACCACAGGCACCGGATCCACGACGTTCAGTTCGTTCCAGGCATCGCGCAGAAACAAGTTTGGGCAGGGCGGGACAACGGTCAGCGTGGTGGCGGTGTCGGTCAGCAACAGCCCCACCGACGCATCGGTAAGCAGGTAGTTCAGGCGGTCGCTGGGCGTGGCCGGGTCGATGGGGAGGAGCGTTTTTCCCGCCCGGATAATGCCCAGCAAACCCACCATCAGCCATTCGGAGCGTTGCATCAGCAGAGCCACGGTGCCACCGGGTTCGTTGCCCAGGCGAGCCAGAAGCTCCCCGGCCACCCGCCCTGATTGCGCCCAGAGTTCGGCATAAGTCAGGTTTCTGTTTTCCTGCCGGAGAGCCACTGCATCGGGCGTTTGGGTTACGCGTTGGCTTAGTTGCTCCACAAATGAAAGCGCGGAAATTGGTTCGGGTTGCGGCACCCAGTCCCGGAGCAGTTGCTGCCGTTCGTTGTTGCCTAGCAGGGAAAAGTCGGCAACCTTCCCGTTCGGATTGGCCACAATACGGCCCAGCAAGGTCTCAAACTGCGCCATCAGTACGGCTGCTTCGGCTTCGGAAACAACCGCCCGATTATAGGCCAAACTGCCCGTCAAACGATCTCCCTGATGGCTCATCAACAGGCTCAGGCTATAGTCATTCGGGCCAATGTTCGTTTCTATTTGTTTGATTGACAGGCAACTAGTAGTTGCGGCAGGCGCGTCTTGGGGGGCATACTGAAACAGGTTGGCAATGGTTCCGGTCTGGTTGGGTGAGGCCAGAACCTGCTCAAGTTGGGTGGTGGGCAGGCTTTGGTAAGGTTTGGCTCGCTCCACAGATCGATTCAGGGTTTTGGCAAAGGCCAGAAATTGGGTGGCTGAGTTTATCTCTGTCCGAATGGGCTGGCGGTTGGCCAACGGCCCAAACAGCCGCTCGGTGCCAGGCTGATTGCGGTTGGGTACCAGCAAACCTACCACGTTTTCCGGCTGTTGCGTGTGCCGATAAAGCAACACGGTATAGGCTGCCAGCAAGAGGTCGCCAACGGGCAAACCCGATTGTTGGCCGAGGTTCATAATCTCCGCCGACACATCCGAAGTCAGCGTAATACCCAGATAGCCAGCCCGAAAGGGCACGTTGGCTGAGTTTGGAGTCCGGCATAAACGGGAGCGATCAGGCAAGCCATTCGGAAATTGTTTCCGCCAGAAATGCAGCCCCTTATCCCAGATGTTGGCGGGAAGTTTCTGTTGCCAATCCAGCAGGTCGGCATAAGTCAGGCCGGGGTCTTCGTTGGCGTAAGGCTGGTGGGTGTGTCGGGCGATGTAGCGATCCATCAGTTCCTGACCAAACAGCCGGGCGGTTTGGGGGTCGGTGGTTTGGCCCGGCAACCCGATCAAAACCAAATGCTGGTCGGTGCCGAGGTGCCGCACGGCCACCCGAATGGCGTGTTCGATGGTGGTTGGGTCGGCGATTTGAGTCAACGCCCACTCCACGGGCGATTCCGTCCCCTCGTGGGTTGACTCCTGTACGGAAAAAAGCGGGCTGCTTTGTGCCGAGCCGTTGGCCGAACGGAACACATCGTGCCGGTTGACCAAATCGGTCAGGCAGTGGGTCAGTTGGTCAGGATCGAGGGGGCCATCCCATTGAAAAAGCAGGGGAACAGCGGGGGTTGGGGAACTGGTTGCAGTGTTCATAATCGGTTGTCCGAATGCGGTTTAGTTTGTTTTTCAGGTTGATTGTTCAGGCACCAATGGCGGGAAAGGCGGGCATTTCATCAAAGCATAGCTCCTCAATCGACTGATCCGGTGTCGCGCCGATCCGGTGGGCAATGGTCCGTAAATGGTCGGCGAGTTGGTCGATGGTGTTTGGGGCAAAAATGTCGAGCGCGTACTGTAGCGTCAGGTAAATGGCATCGGGTTCGTTGTAGGCCTGCAACGAGAGGTCGAACCGGCTGAACGATTGCGAAGGCTCTTCGTAGCTGATGTGCAGATCAGTCAGCGTTGGTTGGGCGTTGGCTCCGGTCGATGCGTTGAAATCGGCCAGGTCGATCATCACATCGAACAGTGGATGGCGGTTCGGGTGGCGGCCAAGATTCAGATTATCAATCAGTTGATCGATCGGGTACTGCTGGTGTTGCAGGTTACGAAGCAGTCCTTCGCGGGTGTGGTGCAACAAATCCACAAACGATTCGTCGGGGTCGAACTGGAGCCGGATGGCGTTCATGTTCAGGTAAAAACCCACCTGATTTTCCAGATCGGGATGGTGACGACCGGCGGTTGGATACCCCACGACCAGTTCGGTTTGGCCCGTGCAGTGATAGAGCCATGACGCATAGGTCGCCAGCAATACCGTGAACAACGTGCAGTCGTGTTGCTGAGCAAGCGACTTTAATTGAGCCGAAACCCGTGTCCCCAGCGCAAGTTGAATGGCTTGTCCGTCGTGGTCGCGCAACAGCGGGCGGGGGTAGTCGAGGGGAAGGTTGAGCGCGGGGACAGGCCGGTCAAACTGACTCAGCCAGTGTTGTTTGGCGGCTTCGGTTTGTTGCTGCCCGCTTTCGCTTTGTTGCCACACCACCCAATCCTTAAACTGCATCGGCAAGGGAATCAGCGGGTTAGGCTGCCCCTGCCCAAACGCATTGTAGAGGGCCGAGAGGTCGCGAATGAGGATACCCGTTGACCAGCCATCGGAAATCAGGTGGTGGACGGTGCAAAGGAGCCAATGCAGTTCCTCGGCCAGTTGCAGCACCTGCACCCGAATCATCAGTGCATTCTGCCGGGCAAAAGGGGTCAGCCGGTCGGTAGCAACGGCTTCTTCGGCCCGGCGTTGCGGGTTGGCCGATGACCGCAAATCGCGGAAGATCAAGTAGCCGGTCGCTTCTGCCGGGGCAATGGGTTGCTGCCGGGGCCATCCGTCGATCATCACTAAGTGGGTTCGCAGCATTTCGTGCCGGTCGAGCAGGGCATCGAACGCCTTTTCCAGGGCCACCCGGTTCAGCGGTCCATCGAGCTGATACACTTTCACTTCGTTGTAGGCGACCCATTCTTCGGGCAGTTCGCCCAACAGCCAAAGTTGTTCCTGCGCCCTCGACAGGGGGTAATGCGGTTGCTTTGGGGCGATGGGAATGCCCGCGTCGGCGGTTGGAAGCACGGGTTGAGCCGGGGTGGCAGGTTTCCGTTGGTCGATTTGGGCGGCCAACTCGCGCAGGGTCCCGTGGTCAAACAAATCGTCGATTTCGAGCTCAATACCAAACTGTTTCTCAATCCGCCGAATCACCGAAAAGCCCGTCAGCGATTGCCCACCAATGTCGAAAAAGTCGTCGTCGGGGGAGAAATCGGTTTGTTTCAGTACCTCGGCCCAAATCTGCGCCAAAGCCTGTTCAGTGGCCGTGGCTCCGTCGGGCAACAGGTTCAGCATAGCCGGGGCGGGTGCAGAAACAGGGCGTTTCGGGGCGGGTTGGGCGATGATTGTGGTATCGAAAACAGCCGGACGGATGCCTACAAACGGGTTTCCGGCGAGGTAGTCGAGGTCGCGTGGGGTGGCGAGTTCGGCGTTGCCAAAGGGCGTAACCGTTCCCAAACCCGCCCTCATGATCTGCTCAAAAACAGCAATGCCCTCCACCGACTTCAGGTGTAAAAAGGCCGGACGGGTGGCATAGGTAGCCGGGTCGTCGCTGATGCGCCACGACATGCCGGTTTCCTGCCAGTCGCACCAGTTAATCAGCGTCAGGCCCGGCACAGTCGCGGCCTGTTGCCGCACCAGAGCATCCACGAGTGTGCAACCAGCGGCATAGTCCGCTTTGCGGGTGGTGACGGGCAACACGCCCGAAATGGAGGAGAAAATAACCAGAAAATCGAGTCGATGCTGCTGGGCGTGGGCCACAAAAGCGCGGGTTGCGGCCACCCGGCTGTCGAACACCTGCCGAAATTCGGGGAGGGTGTTGTGTTGAATGCTTTTGGCCCCCGGTTGAGCCGCTGCGTGAATAATGCCCCGAATGGGGCCGTGTTCCGCCGAAATAGTAGCACAAAGGTCCGTCATGGCTGCTTCGTCGGCGGTGTCGACCTGGTAGTAATGCACTGCCGAGCCCGTCGCCGTGAGGTGTTGCAGTCGTTCCTGCCGTTGGCGAATGGCCGGGTCGGGGGAGGGTTGCCGGGGGTCGGTGGGCATTGGCGACCGACCCACCACGACAAGGCAAATGGTCTGCCGCGCCACCATCGACCGGGCGATCTCGTAGCCTATGCCGCTGCTGCCTCCCGTTAACACATAAACACCCTGTTTCACCAGCGTGGGGGGCGTATGTCCGGCGGGGCCAACGGCCTTTTTCAGCACCGGCACATACCGCTGTCCAGTCCGGTAGCCACTCACCATCAGGTCGTTATCGAGTTGCATTTCCTGCCAAAGACTACGAGCCGCTTCGGAAGCCGTTTCGGTGGTCAGCGACAGGTCGATGCAGGTGCCGTTGGTCTGTTCGTATTCGGCCAACACGCCCCGGAAAAATCCAAACGATGCCGCCCGTTCGGGGTAAGAAACGGTGTCGGTTGGGCGAATTGAATACGCATTGGCCGAGGCCAGCACCAACCGAACAGATCGTTGGGCCAGCCATCCCCCAAACGCTTTTACGAGTAAAAACTGACTAAATAAACCCCCATCCCGGACATCAAAACCAGCAACTGCCGGGTTACACTGCGTCAGGTGGACGATGCCGTCGGGCATCGAATTGGTTTGCTCAAGTTGGACTGCAAGCTGTTGGTAATCAGCCTCATTGGCAAGCGATATGCTGAACTGATCGTGTCCCAAATCCTCGAAGCAATCTCCGGCATACACCCGAATCACGCGGTTTTTTTTGTTGCTAAGTTGAGTAGCCAACTCCTCGCCAACTCCCTGCTGATCCATCAGGAGTAGCCAGGTTTGTTCGCGTAAATCGGCCCGTTGGGGCTGGGCTGGGGCATAGGTCTCCCAACTCGTATCGAAAAGCCAGTTGGCCGTATTCGGCACGTCGGGGGCGGGGTCGCAATGCCAGCACCGGATGGGGTCAAACGGATAGGTCGGGGCTTCCAACCGACGGTGATTCTGCCCGGCGTAGTGTTTTGCCCAGTCGATTTGCCCTCCCCGTTCCATGTATTGGCCCAACAAATGCAGGGGCCATTGGGGGTTGGTGGCATCGGGCAAACACACCGACGCCAGGCCCGGCAAAGGAGCGGTCAGCGCAAGCAGGCTTCCACCCCGGCTCATGTCGAGCAACAGCGGTTGGCCAAGTTGCGCGAGGTAAGCAGCCAGTTTGTCGGCGTTGGGGCCGTCGAGGGGTTGGCTGAAATGGGCGGCCCGTTGGAGTCCATCAGCCAGGCTTAGTGATCCGTCGAGAACGGCCACCACGAGGTTCCCCACGCCATGCCCAACCCGGTAGCGCGTGTCGATCCCCAGCGAGTGCAGGCAATGGAAAAGCGCGTACTGACTGACAAATAGCCAAAGGGTGTCGGTCAGTGAGTTATCGCTCAGTTGATCCAGACAAGCCCGCCAGTGGGAGGCAAAAACGGGGTGGTTGCCCAACTGATCCGTCCAGGCATCATCGCGTTGGCCATCCCCCGAAAAAAGCAGTACCGTTGGGCGGCTGGCCTGTTTTTCGGGATTGGTTGGGCGGTCAGCGGTGAGTTGGGCCATCAGGCCGGGGGTGCCGTCAGCCACAAAAGCGGCCCGGTACGCATAGGTGTCGCGACCCCGGTTCAGCGTATAGCAGAGGTCGGCTAAGGTTGGTTGGTGCTGGTTCAGGTGGTCAGCAACCTGCTGGCAATACCGGGCCAATGCGCCGGGTGTTTTGGCCGAAAGCGTCAGCAGATAGCCCGGTTCCGGCGTAGTTTGAAGCGTACTGATCGGCAGCGTTGGGGCTTCTTCCAACACCACATGGGCGTTGGTACCACTGAGTCCGAAGGCACTCACCCCCATACGACGGGGCGTGTTGGCCGGGGGATTCCAGGAGGTCAGCCGGTCGTTCACCACCAAAGCTGTGGGGCCGAGGTCGATGAGCGGGTTGGGCGTCTGGTAGTGTAAAGATGGGAATAACTGCCTGTTTTTCAGGGATAGTACGGCTTTGATCAACCCGCCAACCCCAGCCGCTGAATCGAGGTGGCCGATGTTGGTTTTCAGCGACCCGATGGCGCAAAACTGCCGGTCGGATGTGTGTTGGGCAAAGGCATCGCGCAGGGCGCGCAGTTCGATGGGGTCGCCGAGCTTGGTGCCGGTGCCGTGGGCTTCCATGGCCGTAAGCGTGGCGGGGTCGATGTCGGCCTGTTGCCAGGCAGCGAGCAACACTTCGGTTTGAGCAACAGGGCTTGGCGCAGTCAACCCAACAGCCCGTCGGCCATCCTGATTGCTGGCAAACCCACGAATTACGGCCTGAATGGTGTCGCCATCGCGGAGGGCATCGGCCAGGCGTTTCAGCACCACAATACCCCCGCCTTCGCCCCCCACAATGCCGTTGGCCGACTGATCGAACGCCTTGCATTTTTCGTCGGCCCCTTCCACCTCCTGCAAACCGCCCTCGCCCTGCCGAACGGGGAAAAACATATTCAGGCTGATGCCCCCGGCCAGGGCATAATCGACCCAGCCCGCCAGCAGGTTCTTACAGGCTTCGATAATCGCCACCAGCGACGACGAGCAGGCTGTGTCGATCATCAGGGCCGGGCCATGCAGGTCGAGCAGGTAACCGATCCGACCCGCAATGGCCGCGTTCATGTTTCCAATCACGGCATTGGCTTCGTAGGTGTCCATCAGCTTGTCGTAAGTTGGGTGCGAAGCCGACAGGAACACGCCCGTTCGCGAACCGGCCAGTTCACTCAGCCGGTAGCCCCCGTTTTCGATAGCCCCAGAGCTTAGTTGAAGCAACAGCCGCTGTTGCGGGTCCATGAGGTCGGCTTCCGCTTTGGGGATCCCGAAAAAAGGGTGATCGAATAGGTCGACCCGGTCCAGGCTACCGTGTCGCCGGTAGTTGAGCGAAGGGTCGAGCACCGAAAAACGTTTGCGGTTGGCCGACAGCTCCCGCACCGAATCGCGCCCGTTGAGCAGGTTGGCGTAGAACTGCACCAGGGTGTCGGCCTCTGGAAAAATGCCGTCCATGCCGATAATGGCAATGTGGTTGTCGGTTTTCATGAGTTCGTCAGAGTAAGGAGTGGTCGGTTAAAGCTGAAGACTGGCAGGTTGTAGTGCAGTAGTTCGGCCTGCTTCGATATGGCGGGCCAGCAGTTGCACCGAATGTGCTTTGAACAGGTCGGTAACTTCGGTAAGCTCCGGGTAGCGGGCTTGCAGCCGGTTGAATACCCGAATGAGTTTGAGCGAGTCGAGACCGATGGTGAAAAAATTGTCCTGAATACCCACTGTGTCCTGGTTCAGCACCTCGGCAACCGTTTCGGCCAGGTCAGCTTCGAGGGGGCTGCCGGGCGCGAAAGCTGTTGCGGGCCTATCTGCCAGCACCGACTCAATAGTAGGTAACGCCTTGCGATCGATTTTTCCGTTGGCCGTGAACTGAAACTCATGAACGGGTATCAACCAGGCTGGTTGCATGAAACCGGGGAGCCGGTCAGCCAAAAACCGCCGTAACCCGTCGGGCGACACCTTACTGGCCGAGACATAGTAACCGCAAAGGCTCTTCTCGCCCGACCCATCACCCGTTGTTATTACTACCGCCTGTTCAACCCCTTCGTGGCGCAACAGTGTGTTTTCGATTTCGCCCAGCTCAACCCGGTTTCCCCTGATTTTTACCTGGTTATCGTTTCGTCCGAGGTAGGCTAGTGTGCCATTAGCTTGCCACATGCCGAGGTCGCCGGTCAGGTAAACGCGCTCGTTGGGACGGCTTGGGTGCGGCACAAATCGCTCGGCGGTTAATTTGGGACGGTTCAAATAGCCCTGCGCCAACCCAATCCCGCTAATTCCAATCTCGCCGGGCATTCCCACCGGAAGCGGCAAGCGGTGCCAGTCAAGTACCAGCAAGTCGATATTGGCAATGGGCCGCCCGATGGGTACGATCTCGTCGGTGGGCCTTGTTTCGTGAAAACTCACATCCACGGTGGCTTCGGTGGGGCCATAGAGGTTGTGTAGGGGGATGTTGAACAACTGGTAATGACGACGCACATGTTCAGGGTGCAAGGCTTCTCCACTGGCCATCAAATGCCGCACCGAAGCCATCAGATTCCGGTTTGCGGGGGTACAGGCTTCCTGAAAAACCGCGAGCATACCCGGAACAAAGTGCATGGTGGTGATGCCCTGCGTGGCCACCAAACTCATCAGCCGGAGCGGATCAATGGACACTTCGCGAGGGCAAACCACCAGCCGCGCCCCAAAACAGAGAGGCATAAAAATCTCCCAAACCGACACGTCGAAGACATTGGGTGTTTTTTGCAGGATCACATCGCGTTCCGTAAACTGGTAATGATTCCACATCCAGTGAATGCGGTTCACCACTGCCCGATGATTCACCAGCACGCCTTTTGGTCGGCCTGTGCTGCCGGAGGTGTAGATCACGTAGGCGAGTTGATCGGGGCTGACCCGCTTAGGCAGGTTTGCGACCAATCCTCCCCCATCATTCGTGATTGGCAGTTGCTGAATATCAATCAGTCGGTAGTGTTCCCGGAGCCACGAGAATTGCGGATCAACCAGCTGGTCGATGTCCAGAATAACAGTGATTACTCCGGCATCATCGAGCACAAACTGGAGGTGTTCCTGCGGGTAGTTCGGGTCGAGGGGCAGGTAGGCTCCACCCGCTTTCTGAATCCCCAACAGGGCCGACAGCATCCAGCCCGACCGCTGACAAAGCACGCCCACCCGGTCGCCGGGTTGTAGGTCGTACTTCGTTAACAGGCTATGAGCCAAGGTCGTAGCGTGTTCCTCTATTTGCCAATACGTCCAGTTACCTTCAGGGGCAGTGACGACCACACGATTAGGGTTGCGTTTGGTTTGTGCGTTGAACAGGTCGATGAGGGATACCTGATCGGGGAAAGGGCGGGTGGTATCGTTGAACGAAATCAGTGCTTCGGCCTCCTCGTTCGTGAGGTAACTAAGGGTGCGGAGGGTCTGGTCGGTGTGGGCTAAGGCGTTGGTTAACAGCCGCTCAAACTGCTCCATTATCCGGCGGGCGCTGGCTTCGGTCAGCAGGTCGGTGTTGTATTCCAGGAAAATCTGTAGCCGGTCGTCGGTCTCTGAAAGATTCAGTGTCAGGTCGAATTTGCTGCCACCGGGTGCAACGGGCAACTCCGAAATAGTAAACGGAGCTTCCGTATCGGCAACCTGTAGGCCCGTGTGGTTGTGGAGGGCCACCATCACGTCGAATACCGGCGAACGGGCGGGGTCTTTCACAATACCCAACTCCTCCACAAGCTGATCGAAGGGGTAGTCCTGATACTGGAAGGCGTGCAACCAGTTCGTTTTTACCTGCTCCAGCAGGGTTTCAAATGTATCATTGTCAGCAACTTGAGTTCGCAGGGCCAGGGTGTTCACAAAAAGGCCCACCTGCGATTCGAGTTCGGGTTGGTTGCGCCCCGCCACAGGCACGCCCACAATCAGGTCGGGTTGGCCGGTATAGCGGTAGAGCAGGGCTTTCAATCCCGCCACCAGCACCATAAACAGGGTCGTTCCGGTCTGTTGCTGAAGTCGTTTCAGGCCATTGGTCAGTTCAGGGCTAATCTCGCCCCGAATCGTGTGGCCGTTATGGGTTTTCAGTTCGGGTCGCGGGCGGCTGAACGGCAGGTCGATAACGGGCAGTGGTTGCTGGAGTTGGGCATGCCAGAACTGCCGGGCGGGTTGGGCGCGGTCGGTCCCGAGGTAGTCGCGTTGCCAAACCGAAAAGTCGCGGTATTGAATGGGCAGGTCGGCGAGGGGCGGCACCGCTTCACCGAGACAAGCCCGGTAGCGGTTCATCAGGTCGTGAAAAATTACTCCCAGCGACCAGCCATCGGCAATGCTGTGGTGCATGGCCAGCAACAGCACATGCTCCGTGTCGGACTGCCGCACCAGCGTCAACCGAATCAGCGGCCCGTGCATCAAATCGAAGGGGCGAGTGTTTCGGGTAATCAATTCAGAAAGTTGAACCCCAGTCAGTTGAGGGCGATACAAATAGGTAAACACCCGTGCGGCACTCGGATTATTGTCAATCAGCTGGCGGGGTTCATCGTTGATAGTGACGAACGAGGTACGCAAACTTTCGTGCCGGTTCAGTAACTCCTCAATCGCCCAACCAAAGGCTTCTACCTCAAGCGGCCCGCTTAACAGGTAGGCTCCCTGAATGCAATAGGCCGTTTGGTTGGGTTGGAAATGGTTCAGAATCCACATCCGTTGCTGGGCATAAGACAGCGGGTAATGGGGTTGATCGGCTACCCTTTCGATACCCTGCGTGGGCGGGGTCGATTCGACGGTTTTAGGGCGGTGTTCGTCAATGTACTCCGCCAGCGTCCGAACGGTAGCATAATCGAACAGCAGGTCGAATTCAATGTCTAATCCAAAGGCCTGCGCCACCCGGTTCAGCACCTGGCTGCCGTTGAGCGAATGACCCCCAATCTCAAAAAAGTCGTCGTCCAGCTCAATGTGGTCGGCCCGCAACACCTCCATCCAGATCGCCATCACCTGGGCTTCGGTGGACAGATTCGGGGTCGTTGCAGCGACCGTCAAAGCCAGGGTGGGTTCATTAATAGCTTCGCTGATTGGCGCGACCGGCTCATGTTCAGCGGTAACCTGTTCAACCAAAAAGAACGGGTTACTGGTAAACTGATTCAGCGCGTAATTCACAATGGCCACGTTGGGTCGGTTGGCAGCAATAGCCTGCGCCAGCGATTCGATGCCCCGCTCAGGCGATAACAGGGGTAAGTCGGCAACAGCCGCGTTTGAGTCGTTGGCCCCCGCCCAACCCGGCCAGTTGATGGCAATAGCTGGGCAATTGTTCAGCCGGAGCGCCTGGGCAAACGCATCCTCGAAAGCATTGGCAACGGCATAATCTACCGAATTTTTGAGCGGCACCAGCGCGTTGAGGGACGAATAGAACACAAAAAAATCGAGCGCGAACGGGCGGCTTGCTTCGGCCAGCCACACCGAACCGGCCACTTTTGGGGCCAGCGTATGGGCTATTTCGGATAAAGACAATTCGTTGAGAGATAGGCGTTTGAGGCCCACCCCCGCAGCATGGATAATCCCTTCCAAATGGCCGTAACGAGTTTGAATGGCCTTGAAAAGGTTGGTAACCTCAGCCTTTTCCGACACGTCAGCCGCAAAATAGGTCACGGTAGCCCCTGCCAATTCCAGATCCAGCAAAGCCCGGCAACGATGGCCTTCGGGGGTATCGGTTTGGGCCGCAACGGGCCAGTCGAGGGGGCTAGGTAGCGGTGTTTTGCCCACGATCACAAGATGACAATTCCCTTGTTGAGCCAGCCACCGGGCCGCCAGATTCCCTAAACCATTGGCCCCGCCCGTAACGAGGTATACACCCCCTTCGCGGAAAGCCGGGCTGGGTGGCACGGGAAATGGTTGCGGAGGCAGGGTCGTCAGTCGGGGCAGATAGCGGACACCCGCTCGATACGCCACAAATCGAACCCCATCGGGCCGGGCCATTTCGGCCAGCAGTTGGCGGGCCGTTTCGGTGGGCGAACTGGTGTTAGGGTCACTATCGACGCTCGTAATGATCAGTGTGGGGTGGTCGGAGAGCAGGGCTTTCAGCAGGGCGTTGGTCAGAACATGGGCGGGTGTCAACACCGTGTCGGTGGTAGATACGCACCCGGCATGGGCGGTCAGGCAGGCAAACCCGAATCCCCGCCGACTCAGTTGATCGCTAAACGCCTTGGCCAGCAGCAACGGGACGTAGAGGGCACGGGCAGTCTGATCGCTGAGTGATTCACCAATTTTGGTAGGTTCACTGGCTCCCAGATACACAATCCCGTCGAGGGTAATCCCCTGTTGATGAAGTTGTTGATGAAGTTTTTTGTAATCGTCGGGTTGGTCGGGGCGGAGCGTGGCCGTGTTGGTTTGCAAGGGTTGACAGGTGCTGCCCAGCGTGACCCGAATACAGCGGTTTCCGGTTTCTGTCAATTGGTTCAACACGGTTTCGACCAGTGAATTATCGGCATTGCCAACCACCAGCAGCGTGCGACCAGTCAGCGGAGGTTTGGCAACTATGGGATCGACTACCCATTTGAGGGTATGGAACAGGCTGCTTTGCCAGTCGGTGGCAACGGGTTCTTTCAACCAGCAACGGTGCGTATCAAAGGCGTAGGTGGGCAGTTCGATCCGTTGCCCGGCCCAGCCCAGTTCGGCGGGTCGGAACTGAAACGGAGCGCGGTTCACATACAGATCCGCCAGAAACGGCAGAAACGGGTCGGTCTGTTTTGGGTCATTCCGCAGAACAGGCAGGCGATTTGGGGTGTCCTGAAGTTCAATGAGCCATTTACCAATACTACCCTCAGCCCCCACTTCGGCAAAGACCGTGTTGGTAGTTCCGGTGGCAGCATCGGCGGTTCGTTTGACCAGCAATTTCCGGCATTTGTCTTCCAGTGGCGTTAAATCGGTGGGGGATAGTTCAAGCACCTGGGCTATCGCGTTCGCTAGGGACAGTCGGCCCGTAACTACCTCGATGGTGATTTGTCCAACGCCAAAACCCACCAGCGAAGCCCCGGTCAGCTTCAATTTTTCGAGCAAGTTGAAAGAAGCGTATTGGCTGATAAATGTCTGTAAAGCAGACGAATTCCTCCTGTTTTTAGCCAGTAACAGGCATTCATTGCAGGCATCTCGAAAAGCCGGGTAGCGGTCTGCCAGCACCTGCCGCGTCTGACTGTCAAACGCGCCATCGGGCGAGAACAACAAAACCACATCGGCCTTTTTGCGACTTGTCGGGGCAGCAATGGCCGCATTGCTCAAGGCTGTTTGCAGCTCACGTAACTGGCTTACCACCACAGCCCATCGGTGGGAATACTGTTTGCGGCCTGCGTTGAGCGTAAACTGCAAATCGGGGAGTGAAACGGTCGGGTTGGTTGCTACAAATTGCCGGAGCCGGGCCACATTCCGCGCCAGCGAACGGGGCGTTTTGCCCGACACCGTAATGAGGTAAGAAGCCGCTTCAGAAGCGTTTGTGGGAGTCAGAATGGGGCTCTCTTCCAGCACAACATGGGCGTTGGAGCCCATCAACCCAAACGAACTGACCCCCGCCCGGCGGGGCTGTCCATCGGCCACCACCCAGGGTCGCAGCCGGTCGTTCACATACACCGCCGAGTTGACAAAGTCGATCAGGGGGTTGGGTTGCCCAAAGTGTACATTGGGGAATAACTCCCTGTTTTTTAGGGATAGTACGGCTTTCATCACCCCTGTCAGCCCGGCAGCTGTGTCGGTATGGCCCACGTTGCTTTTCACCGACGAAATGGCGCAGAAGTGGCGGTCGGCCGTGTGTAGAGCAAAAGCGAGGTTCATGCCCTGTACTTCGATGGGGTCGCCGAGTTTGGTGCCGGTGCCATGGGCTTCAATGTAGCCAATGGTCCGGGGATCGACCCCGGCGCGTTGCCAGGCTTTTTGGATAACATCGGCTTGAGCCGTGCTGCTGGGGGCTGTCAGGCTGGCAGCGCGGGCGGCATCCTGATTCACGGCACTGCCCTTCAATACGGCATGAATTACGTTCTGATCGCGGAGGGCATCGGTAAGTGGCCGTAAGAGCAGACAACCAACCATTTCGCCATTGCCCGTTCCGTCGGCATCCGCCGAAAACGGTTTGGCTTTGCCTTCCAATGCATTGATACCCAATTCGTAGGGATTGTTGGCGGGGACGGGTACGAGGTCAATATTGATGCCCCCCACGAGCGCAAATTCAGCCTCGCCCAGGCGGAGTTCGTTAGCTGCGAGGTGCAGGGCCACCAGGGCGGAGGAGCAGGTTGTATCGACCATCAGGGCTTTTCCACGCAGATCGAAAAAACGGGCAATGCGCCCGGCAGCAATGCTGTTGCGGTTGCCAGTCATCAGCATCGGGTCGAAACGGTCGGCCTGTTGGTCGTAGTCCAGATGCACGTCGCCAATGAACGTAGCCGTTTCACTTCCCCGAAACGCATCCACATCATAGCCTGCATTCTCGATAGCAGCATAGGCGGTTTCGAGTAACAACCGCTGGCGGGGGTCCATGCACTCGGCCTCGGCTTTCGACAGATCAAAAAAGGCATAATCGAACTGGTCGATTTGATCGAGGAAACCGGCCACCCGGTACTCGTCGGTGGGTGAAGCCCCCATCTCGCGCAGACGAGTCCGCGACAACTGGCGCACGCTATCGCGACCAGCCCGAAGGTTCTGATAGAATTCGTTGGTGTTGCTGGCTTCCGGGAAACGCCCGGCCATGCCAATGATAGCGATGTCCATAGTTGTAAAGGATGAAGCAGGTGTAAAACAGGTTCTCAAAAATCAATCGTCTCAAAGGCCGGTTGGGCAGCAACCGGGCTACCCTCCTGGTGTTGTATCAGGCTGGCCTGTTGAGCAATGGTCGGGTACTCGAATAAATTGGCAATGATGAGCCGCTGTGGGTATTCGGCCTGAATGCTGTCAAACGCCTGAATGATCCGAATGGAAGTGGCCCCCAAATCGAGCAGGTTATCGTGCAAGCCCACCCGCCCCCGTTCGAGCACCTGTTGCCAAATGGTTCGGAGAGTGGTCTGAACGTCGGTTTGTGCCTCGGAAAGAGTAACTTCTTCAACGCCCAGAGCCAGCGGCCGGGGGTCGGGCAGGGCTTGCCGATCGGTTTTGCCGTTGGGAGTGAGTGGCAGACTGGCAAGCGGCACCAACCAGGTCGGTAGCATAAAATCGGGTAAAAGGGCCTGTAAATGCTGCCGCAAGGGGGTCAGTCGAAGGGGTTCATCGGCCACCATATAGGCTGCCAGATGGAGCGTTCCCTGCGCATCGGGCCAGGGGTTCACCACTGCCTGACTGATGGCCGGGTAGGCGACCAGAGCCGCTTCTATTTCGCCAGGTTCAATGCGGTGACCGCTGATTTTGAGTTGGTTGTCAGCCCGCCCCAGCACCTGCAAATCGCCCGATGCCAACCAATAGCCCCGGTCACCGGTTCTATACATCCGGGCGTTGGGGTCTTCGGCCCAGGGATCAACCCCGAATCGGCTTGCAGTGAGGGTTTCGGCTTTATGGTAGCCGAGAGCCACCCCCTGCCCACCAATATAAATCTCACCCACCACACCGGGAGGCAGCAGTTGCCCCCAGCGGTTCAGTACATACAAGCGGGTGTTGGCCAACGGTTTCCCCACCGACACCTCCTCCCCTCTGCGCAACTCCCGACAAGCCGACCAGATGGTGGTTTCGGTAGGGCCATACATATTGAACAGCCGGGCGGTGGTGTGCCGACGAAGGCCTTCTGCCAGATCAGCGGGCAGTTTTTCGCCCCCCAACAGCACCGTTGTCAGCGATGCCAGCAATGCCGTTGACTGTGGGTTTCTGAGCAGAATTCGCAACAGCGAAGGGGTTGTTTGCAGGGTCGTTGCCTGCTCCGCCTGTTGGCTCCCCGCCAGTTCATACACATCGTTGACGAGTGTGATGGGGATTCCCCGCGAGAGCGTCCAGAGCAGTTCCAGAATCGAAATATCGAAGGACGTAGAGGTAACGGCTAACAGGTGATCGGTGCCGCCCCGCAAAGGAAGTGCCTGATCCATGCCGAGGCAGAAATTGGCCAGATTGCCCCGCGATACCCGAACGCCTTTGGGTTTACCCGTACTGCCCGATGTATAGATCAAATACGCCATCGACTCCGGTTTTGGACTGGGTAAGATGCTGGTTACCAATTCGGTGCCTATTGGCTGGTCAAGCACCAACAGTTGGCAGTCAGACGGTATTTGGAGCCGGTCAGCATAGGCTGTCGTGGTCATAATGAGTTGACAACCACTGTTTTCCACCATGTATTCCAGGCGGCTGACCGGATACGTTGGGTCGAGGGGCAGGTAAGCAGCACCCGCCTGTAACACGCCCCACAGCCCCACCAACAGGATTTCATTTCGGGGCAGCATCACGCCAATCACATCATTGGCGGACAGGCCGTAGGACTGATGCAGAACCTGCGCCAGTTGCTGACTTTCCTGATAAAGATTGGCAAAGCTGATGGCTCGCTCTCCGCTATAAAAAGCTGTCCGCTTGGGGGTTTGTCGGGCCTGTTGTGCAAAATCGGCTACGATGTCGGTTAGTGGCTCCTGGGTGGCCGTATTGTTCCAGTCGGTGAGCAGTTGACGGGTTTCCGTCGGGGTTAAAATCGACAGTCGGGCCGTTGGTTCATCGGGGTGGGTTAGCACGTTGGCGAGGGCATTCAGAAAATGCTGGGCCAGATCCTCGATGGCTTTTAGGTGGTAGCAGTCAGCCCGAAAATAAATATGCAGGTAGGGCGTAATGGGTTGTTTATCAAGGCAAACACTTAAATCAAAGCTATCGAGCGCATGGTCGTCGCTGTGCGTGAACCCAACGAGTGCCAACCCCGGTCCGTCGCCGGTTTTTGGTTGTTCGGGTTGCTGGAGGGTGAGCGACTGCCGAAGCCGGTCAGCATCATAGTAACGGTGCGTCAGGGTGTCTTTTACCTGATGGAGCGTTTGTTGTGTTAGCTCGCGCAGGCTGATCCGTTCGGGGGTTGCTTTATGACTGAAATACAGTTGATTAGGCTCCGAATCGGTAAGCAAACCGGGACTACTGACAAGCACGTTTTCCAGGCCATATTGCTCGCACAAGTGGAACCAGGTCGTGAGCAGGAGCGCGAACGTGGTAGCCGGTTTCCCCCCAGAAATTCGGGTCAATTGGTCGGCCAATAACCACGGCATGGCAACGGTCAGCGTTTGGCGGACGGCCTGCCCGGCCGTGCCGGAGTCGACAAGTGGGAGTTCATCGAAAGGTCCGGCACCCAGTTTGGCCAACAGGTAGTCTTCCGCCAGAAAAGACTGGTAAGTCGCGTTGGTGTTCATCTCAGTAGTTCAGTTCGAGGGTGAGATCGAGGACTTCGGGGGCGTGTTCTGCCATTGGTTGGGCCAGCCATTCGATCAGGGTGGCATCGGGTTGCCGGGTCATGCTCGTGAGCAAACCAAGCAGGCTTTCGAGCAGAAAATGGGCGCGTTCGGCACTAAACAGGGCGTGGTTGTAGCGGAGAGCCACCAAAAGCCGGTCGCCCTCCTCGACAAAATCAAACGAAAGATCAAAATGAATGGCCGAGGTGGGTGGCCCGAAACGGCCAATGGTTACGTCGTGCATGGGAGCGGTGCTAGCCGGGGCATTGTGCAACACCACCCACACATCGAACAGCGGATTCCGGCTGGCATCGCGCGGCCCGCCCACACTGTTCACCAGTTCCTCAAACGGAAATAATTGGTGGTCGTAGGCTTCCAGGGTTTGTTGCCGTACCAGTTTGAGCATCTCACTCAGTAATTGATTCGGGCTGAACTGGTTACGGATCGCCAGCGTGTTCACGTAGAAACCGATCTGATCACCCAAATCCGGGTGCGTTCGCCCCGATATGGGTGTTCCCACGGTGACAGGTTGACCATTGGCATACCGATACAGCAAGCCGTTTACAGCCGTCAGTAACACCATGAACAAACTGGCCTGATGTTGCTGTCCCAGCTCCTGCAATGCCCGAAACTGATCGGTAACGACATATTCCTCAACGTGTTGACCGGCATAGGTGCGGTGCATAGGGCGCGGATAATCGGTCGGGAGGGCCAGCGGGGGGGTTGGTTGGGCAAACTGATCGAGCCAGTATGTGCGCAACTGCGGCAGCGTTTGGCGGAGGGTTTCCTGTTGCCAGGCGGCATAATCGACATACTGAACCCGTAATGGTTCGGTGGGCGCTTCATTTGCCAGTCCATATCTGTTATAGCCGGTGGTTAATTCACTAAAAATCACCTCCAGCGACCACTCGTCCGTAACAATGTGGTGCATGGTCAGCAACAGCACATGGCGGTTTGCCGACAGCCGCAACAGCCGGGAGCGAACCAGCGGGCCAGCCGCCAAATCGAACTGAAGGATGGCCTCCTGCTCAGCCAGTTGGTGCGCTAGTTGTTCTGGGCTGGTATCTCCCGCCAGATCAACCTGTTCCATAACAAACCGGGCCGGGTTGGGGGCAGAAATCCGTTGCCGGGGTTCGCCATCCACCGCCACAAAGGTGGTACGCAGGCTTTCGTGGCGGGAAATCATGGTTTGGTAAGCGTAATTCAGGGCATCGACATTCAGCGGACCAGTCAACTCATAGGCCAGCGGCATGTTGTAGGCTGTCAGGTCGGGTTGGAGTTGTTGTAACATCCAGAGCCGTTGCTGCGCCGAGGTGCAGGCGTAGTCAAATTGCTCCGCCAGAACCGGAATGGCCCCCGAAACCGCACCAGTGGAATGACTCTGTTCCACATAACGGGCCAGGCTTTCGAGCGTGGGATTAGTAAATAACACCTTGATGGTGAACGTAGTTTGCCATTCGCACTCCATCCGCCACAGCACCTGAATGGCCTTCAGCGAATGCCCGCCGACCTCGAAAAAGTTGTCGTCGAGACGTAGGCCTGTGCGGTCGAGAACGGTTTCCCAAATGGCCGCAAGTTTGCTTTGGGTATCCGTTTCAGGCTGGCGACCAGCCGGTTCGATAGTTCGATTGGTGTGCCAGTGTGCCAATAGTTTCGCAGTGTCCACTTTTCCGCTGATGGTGAGCGGTAGCGTGTCAACGGGCACAATCGCATCGGGTACCATAAAGGCTGGTAGCTGTTCGGCCAGTTGTTGCCGGAGCCGGACCGGGTCGTGTGAACCGGTCACAAAGGCCAGCAATTGCTCGGTGCCGTTGGCCAAATGACCTACCTGCACCACCGCCTGACCACCACTCAGGGCCACCAGTCGGTTTTCTATTTCGGCCTGTTCAACCCGTTGCCCCCGCACTTTAATTTGCCGGTCCAGCCGACCCAGATAAACCAGATTGCCATCAGGAAGCCAGCGGGCCACGTCGCCCGTGTGATACAGGAAACCACGCCCAAACGGGTTGGGTCGGAATCGACTGGCGGTGAGGTCGGGGCGGTTCAGATAGCCCCTCGCCAAACCCATTCCGCCCAGGCAGAGTTCGCCCGGCATCCCCACCGGCAGGGGTCGCCCGGCCCGGTCGAGTACATAGGTCTGCACGTTGGGCATGGGTTGCCCAATGGGAACGTGGGTGGCAGGCAAACCATCGGGCAGCACGGTAAACATGGTAGCGCAAATGGTGCCTTCGGTAGGTCCATAGGCATTCAGCACGCGCACATGGCGGCTCAGTTCAGTAGTCAGGCGCGTATCAGCGGCATCGCCAACGGTGAGCAACACACGCAGATGACGCAACTCATCGGCACTAAAAAGACCCAGATAAGCGGGGGTCAAAATGATGACGGTCGTTTGGGTTTGATGCAGGTGCGCCAGGAAATCGGTGCGGTTTCGGATGATGGCATCTGTGGTCAGGGCCAGAGTTGCTCCCCCGCAAAGGGTCAGCATGATCTCCGACAGTGACGCATCGAACGAGGGCGACGCAAACTGATAAACCACGTCGGCAGGCAACAAACCCACCCCCTCGATTTTACCCAGCGCGAAATTCACGAGGCTCCGGTGTTCAATCAGCGTGCCTTTGGGTTGGCCTGTGCTGCCCGACGTATAAATGATGTAGGCCAGGTCCTCCGTGGTGAAGTTAGGCGTAGGGTTCGTGGTGGGTTCGCTCAGGTCGGCGAGTTGCGCGTCGATAGCGAACAGTTGCCCCCCATAGTAGTCGATCACGTCGAACACCCGCTCCGAGTCGGTGATGAGCACCGTTGCCCCGGCATCGGTCAGGCAAAAGCGGGTGTGTTCGCGGGGATGGGCCGGGTCGAGGGGAAGGTAGGTTCCGCCCGCTTTCAGAATGGCCCACAACGCAATAATCGGGTGTTCAGACCGGTCCAGAAGCACCCCGACGACCTGCCCCGGCCCGATACCATACTGCCCCCGCAGGTGATGTGCCAACTGATTACTAGCTTCGTTGAGGGCGCGGTAGGTGAGTTGATGGTGTCCGTTGGACAGGGCAATGGCGTTGGGTTGGGTTGCGGCCTGGTGTTCAAAGAGCGAACAGACCGTCAGGCCGGGCTGAATGGGTCGCTGTGTTTGATTGAATCCGTGAATAACCTGCTGATTTTCGGACGACGACAACCAGTTGATTGCATCCAAGGGTTGGTTCGGCAGCCCGATCACCTCCTCGATGAGTCGTTGTAGTCGCTCGGTCAGTTGGGCTATGGTTTCGTCCATGCCCTCCTGCACCTGATAATCGAACCGGATATGCAGACTGGCTTCGTTCTGGCCGTTGACGCGGGTCGTTTTTCGGGCCACCAGCACCGTAAATGGGTAGGTGTTCCGGTCGAACTCACCCGCGTCGGTGGGAGCTGGCAAACCGGGGTCAGTGCCGGTTGGAAGTAGGTCGTCGGGCGTGGGGTAATTTTCAAGAATCAGCAAGTGGTTCAGCAGGTTGGGTTGCCCTGCCTGTCCGGTTTGTCCATCCCACAGGTGTTGCATCCGTTCGGTGCGGTGGGCTTCGTCCTGCACCATCGTCAGCAAGTCGCTGAACGTGGTTTCCGGCTCATACCGAACCCGAACCGGCACCGTGTTAATAAACATTCCAACCATCGCGTCGATCCCCGGCACGTCGGCCGGTCGACCGGCCATTAGCGCACCAAAAACCACATCCCGGCGGTTGCCATACCAGGCCAGCAACACGCCCCAGAGGGTGTTTACCAGCGTGTTAAGGGTCACGGCTCGGTCGGTGGCAAGCTGTTCGAGTTGCTTTGTTGTGGCCGCATCGAGCTGCAGCCATCGTTGGCTGAGGGGAGCGTCGGGTTGGTTGTCGGCGGGAACAAAAGGCAGGGTTAGCCCGCCTTCGTAATCGGCCAAATACTGGTGCCAATATGCCCTTGCCCCGGCGAGGTCCTGTTGGTCAAGCCAGTTGGCAAATCGGTGGAGGGGTTGGTGGTTAGGCAATGCAACATCCTGTTTACGAAGAAGTTGACTGTAGATATGCTGAAACTCGATGGTCAGAATGCTCATGCTCCAACCGTCGAGCACAATATGGTGATTGCTCCAAAAGAACGCAAACCGCTGTTCGTCCAGCTTAAACAAAGCCACCCGCATCAGCACATCCCGGTCCAGTTGGAACAGCCGGGCAATATCCCGTTGACCATACTGGTTCAGGTATTTTTGTTGATCGGATTCACTCAGAAATTGCAGGTCTTCGTAGTAAAAATCGGCCTCGATCTGCCGCCGAATTACCTGAACGGCCTGGGTATGGAGGTGTAAAAATGCTGTCCGCAGCCCTTCATGGCGCGTCAGAAGATGGTTCAGGCTGTCTCGCACGAGAGTGGCTTCCCAGGCTCCTTCGCTCACATAATGCAGTTGTTGGAAATAAACCGGCGACTGCGGGTTGAGCAGGCTGTAGAGCAACATGCCCTCCTGCGCCGGGGTAAGAGGCAGCACATCCGTGAACTCATACGTCCGGCCAAGCTCATCCAATGCCGCCATCGACAGGCCCCGGCAGGTTATATCGCTAGGAGTCAGGCGGGGGTTGGTTTGGGCGATGCAGGTGTCGATCAGGGCATTCAGAGCCGTTTCGCAGGCTCCCCAAAGCTCGTCGATCAGCGCGTTGGAAGTGAGGTCGGGGTGATAAACCACCGCCATCGACAGGCCGGTTTGGTCTTCGTAGCCAATCAGTTCGAGGGTATATTCGAGAGCCTCGCGGGGGTCGCGGGGATCACCGGCCCATTCGTCGGCGAAGCGGAACGGACGCTCCGGTTGATCGCTTTGAAAGCTACCGAGGTAGTTAAATCGCAGGGCGGGTTGCTCGTAGAAAATGGTATCGTCAGGCTGATCGTGCCGGGTGTGGTATTGCTGAAGCAGTCGATACCCGATGCCCTCGCCCGGTACAGCCCGGAGGATCTCTTTGATCACAACCAATTGTTGGTCAATTGGTTGTACAGAATCGACAGGCAACACCACCGGGAACTCACTGGTGAACCAGCCAACCGTGCGGTGCGTGTTCGAATCACTCAATCGGGCATCGCGGCCATGGCTTTCCAGCATCACCCAAACCGGGTCAGAGCCAATTGTTTGGTGCAGCGCAAGGCTCAGGGCCGTGAGCAGAAGATCCTGAGTGTTTGTGCCAAAGGCTGCGTTTGCCCTCGCCAACTGACGGCTCCGTTCCGCATCGAGTCGAAACGTGCGCGTGCGTTGATCCTGTTGCCGGTGGTTGGTCGTGGGTCGGGGTAAGCTGGTGTTGAACCAGCTCCCGATGGATTGCCAGTAGGCTTTTTCGGCCAGCAGTTGCGGACTGTTGGCAAACTCGATCAGGGCGTTGGTCCACTGCCCGAACGAGTCGGTTTTTGGTGGTAAAGGTTTGTGGTTAAACAAGTCGCTCAGGTCATCGAGCAGCACCCGCCACGACACTCCATCCACCACAAGGTGGTGCATCACGATCAATAACCGCTGTCCGTCGGGCATGTTGGCGAGGGCAATGGTTAACAGTGGCCCCGTTGCCAGGTCGAACGAGCGTTGGAGGGTATTCGCCTGCGTGGCAAAGGCTTTTTCAGGCTCGGCTTCTTCCCGAAAGTCCCACACGAGGGGGTCAAGGGCTTGTCCCGGTGGCAGGCATTCCTGCACCATTTCGACGTTTTCGAGCCGAAATACCATCCGCAGGGCATCGTGATGCGTGGTCAGGGTTGAGAAAACGGTCTGAACAACGTTGGCGGAGAGGGGTTCGCGCAGGTGCAGCACCACCGATTGATTGTAGTGGTGCGGGGCCAATCGGTCGCTGCTCAGAAAATGTGCCTGAGCGGGAGCCAACGGCACCCGACCCGTTACCACGGCCTGACTCGACTGTGTTGTTTCTGTTTTGATGAAGGCCGTTAACTCGCTGATGCGCGGGTGCCGGAGGAGGTCTCGCACTTCGATTTTTAGCCCGGCCCGATGCAGTTGCGAGGCAATCTGGATGGCTTTGATCGAGTCGATACCCATATCGAACAAGTGATCGTCGATACCCACATCATTCTGTTGCAACAAGCCTCCAATCACCTCCGCCAACTGTCGTTCAAGATCGTTGCGCGGAGCCACATAAACGGAACCAGCCCGGCGCGATAATCGGGGATCGGGCAGTGCTTTGGTGTCAATTTTGCCGTTAACCGTCTGGGGAAGCCGGGGGAGTTTCACCAAATAAGCAGGCACCATGTGGGCCGGCAGGTGTTGCTCCAAATGGGTTCGCAAAGCCCGCTCATCGGTGGCCGCACCAACCCAATAGCCCACCAGGCAGGGTTCCGGTTCACGCCAGCAAACCACGACCGCTTCCTGAACCCGTTCAAACTGGAGCAGAACGTATTCTATCTCGCTCGGTTCAATGCGAAAACCCCTGATTTTAAGCTGGTTATCACTGCGGCCTAAATAGTCGATTTCGCCATTGGGGAGCCAGCGACCCAGGTCGCCGGTCCGGTAGAGCCGATGACCCGCAAGCGGATGAACACCGAATTTTTCGTTGGTAAGGTCGGGGCGTTTCCTGTAGCCTTGAGCCAGTCCCAAACCCCCCACAAACAGTTCGCCCACCACACCCACAGGCACTGGTATCCCGGCATTATCAAGAATCAATACCTGGGTGTTGGTAATGGGTCGGCCCACGGTTATGGGGGCTAATTCGTCACTAATTTCCTGCACCGTGCAGCCCACGGTGGTTTCGGTGGGTCCATATTCGTTAAAGATACGCATGGCCGGGTTCAGTCGGCGTAGGGTTGCCACATGGTCGGGCAGCAGGGCTTCTCCGCCAACAATCACGCCCTGAATCGGCGTTTTTTGAAGGGGTAAATGAGTCAATAGCCTCACATGGGAGGGGGTCATTTTGGTGTAGCGAATCGGGCTGTTTTCTCCAAAAACGGCTTCCAGCGTCTCGCTGATGCTGGCCTGATGGCCGTAGAGCCGGAGGGTAGCCCCCCGTAGCAAGGTTCCAAACAGGCCCGTCACCGACAGATCGAACGAGAGTGATGTGAACAAGCCAAACGGGCCTTCGGGTTGATTATCAACATAATAAGCATTGGCCCAGGTGAGGTAATGCGTCAGGCTCTCCACGCTTATTTCTACACCTTTGGGCACACCAGTACTACCCGATGTGTACATCACATAGGCCAGATCGGTAGGTTGGTAGGTGCGCGGTTGGGTCGTGAGATTGGTGGCTTCAATCTCAGCCCAGCGTTCCACAAGCGGCACAAGGGTGTTGTGCTTCAGCGAATGGCGATGGCACAGGGCCATGTCTTCCACCAGCAACACATCGGGTTGGCTTTCCTGCACCAACAGGGCCACCCGCTCACCCGGATAATCGGGGTCGATGGGGACATAGGCAGCCCCGGTTTTCAGGATGCCCAACAGCCCGATAATCGCCCACTCAGAACGATATGCCATCAAGCCAATCAGTTGTCCGGGTGCGACCTGATAGTGTTCCGTCAGGTAATTGGCCAGCTGAGTAACCCGCTCATGAAGGGCGCGGTAGGTCAGTTGGGTTGTGTCAGTTTGTAGTGCGATGGCATCAGGCCGGGCGGTGGCCTGTGCCTCGAACAACTCCATCAGAGTTGGGCAGAGTTGATCGGGGTCATTCGTTGGCGCGGGGGCAAGGGCCTGTTGGCGGGCTGCGGGCGTTTGGAGGGGAAGGGCCGAAACCAGCAGCGACTCCTGCGTGTGGGCATGTTCCAACGCGGCCAGCAATTGATTGGTCAGCGTTTTCTGCGCGGCTTCCGAAAAGTCAGCAGCATCGAAATAGAGATCAAGAGCGAGAGCGTCGTTTGTTTCGCGGATGCAGAGCTGCACCCCAAACCGATCCGACTGATCAGCAAAATCGACGTATCGAACCGACGTTCCGGTGGGTGCCTCAACACCCACTGTCTGATCAATCCATTCGTACCCACAACCAAAATAGGGTTGCGCTGCCGACACATCGTAGGTGCCTGCGTGGGGCCAAGCAAAACTTTCGGGCCAGTTAATAGCTTGATTTAGAGACAGTTTAAGCTGCTTTGCCAAATCGGGGAAACGCATCATCGGCGTTATTTCCGAGACAACCGGCACCGGGTTAGCCACACGCCCTACCAGGGTTTTTAACTCGTCATAGACACGTTGGTTGAAAACGACCCCCGTCACAACGCGCTCGTTACCAAGGTGTCGTTGTATCACCACCTGCCAATAAGCCAGCATAAGCGCAGATAAGTCAAGCTGTAGCCGGCCTGCATAGGAACGCAGAGCAGTCACCAGCGGAGCCGACAGTCGGGCCTGTCGCCGGGTTGGGAAAGCGGTTATTTGTGGTGTTCCGCCCGGTTTGGCCCAACCGAACGGATGGCCCGCCGTTTGGGGCAGTGCATAGTGTTGCCACGTCTGCACATCAACGGGTTCGGGTTCGGCAACAAGGCCGTTAACCCATTCGGCAAACTGGCAGTAAGGTAGCACCGGTGGCTCCGGGTTGGCCTCGTTCCAGTACAGGTCCAGCACCTGATCGACGAGCACCCGAACCGAGGTGGCATCGGCCACCAGCGCGGGTACACTAAGCAGCAACTGATGTTCGTCCGGTGCCAGTGTCAGCAAAACTACCGTCAGCGCGGGAGCCGGATCAGTAGTGGGCAAGGGTGGAGTAAGTCCCTTGCAGTCAAGCACTATACATTCCTGTTGGTTAGCCGACAAGTGTGATATATCGCGAGTAGTGAAACTGATAACGGCTTTTTCAGACACCACCTGCCGGGGGAAAATCAGGGCGGTTGTGGCCGGGTAAACAGTACGCAACACCTCATTCGACTTGGCCACACGCTCGAAAGCCTGTTGCAACCGAAATGGGTCGATTGGGCCGTTGATGGCGAGTTGCGCCCGCACCCGGAGGGAATGCCCCTCCTGTTGCAACGACCAAATACGTTTTTGTGTGAAGGCGAGTGGGTAGGCTTGCTGGTTGGCGTTCATGACAGACAGAAGGAAAGGGTGGGGTGAAATCAGGCCGTGAGCGATTGCGGATCGAACATAGCCACTGCAATCTGACGTGGGCCTTCGTAAGGATGCCGGCCATGCGCCATCAGCAAATTGTCGAGCAAAAGCAGGTCGTTAGCCTGCCACCGGAACACCAGGAGATTGGCCGCAAACGCATCGGTAACTTCCTGCAAAACAGCCGGTTCAATAGGTGAGCCATCGCCATAGCAGGTGTTAAACGGCAGTTCGTCGTCGGAGAGGGTTTTGCTCACGAGCGGGTCGAGGGCAAAGCGATTGAAAAACAATCCGTGATTAAACCAGACATGTTCACCCGTAACCGGATGCGGCATCACGGCGGGTTTGACCCACGTCAGTTGGAGCCGGTCGTTGGCTTTCCAGACAAAACTCATCCGGTTTTGCCGACAGGCGGCTTCCACTTCGGTGCGGTCGCTGGTCTGAAACACCTCCTGCCACGGCAGCCCGATTTCGGGACTGAGGTTGCGCCTGTAGCCAATGCCTTTATCCAGAAAACGCTGCTGAGTAGCCGGTTGCAGGCTCTGAAACACCCGTCGGCTGTCGGCCAGTGGCGTTTCGCCCCCCACGGGTGAGGGTGTAGCGCAGTAGAACATGATGTTGCCGGGCCAAACGGGGGCATACGACAGCTCGTTGTGCATCGGAATGTATTGATCGGCGGGGTGGTCGGTGGAGGTATAGACATTGCCGCTCAGGGTGCTTCGGGGCGAGGACCGTTGCTGGTAGGTCATAGTGTCGGCCCAGAACTGTTCGGTTAGCTGCCGGAACGCTTCGATGCCCCCTATCCGGAAACCCCGAAAAAGCAGACCCCCGTACTGATGCAGCTTCGTTTCGACCCAGGCCCGTTCCTGCGCCAGCCAGTTCGACAGCGAGAGGTCGGGTTGGTTGGGTTGACAAACAAGTGGTGCCGACAGGCCGGGAAGCAGGCTGGTGCTTACCAGTTCATCCGTGAGGGCCACAGGTTGGGGGCGACTGTTTAGCAGTCGGGCCAGTTTGGTTGGGGGTAGCGAAGGTGTCATCGGTATACGGGAAAAAGGTCAGGAGTTGGGGGTTAACAGAGCCAATTTGGCCCGTTTGCGGTTGGTGGACTGTTGTTGCTGTTCGGTGGCCCGGCGAGAATTCTCCTGCCCCAGAACAGCCGTAAGCGCGTCGAGCCTCAGGGCCGGATTTTGCCCCATATAGCTGAATACCGTTAAGAGATCATCGGCCATTTGCTGAATACGGTGGACCTCGAACAGATCGCGGTTATATTCGATGTTCAGCACCAGCCCATCCTCATTTTCGTGCCCGTGAAACCAGATATCGCACTTTACCGACCAGAAATCCGTGTCGAGTAAGGTGGCTTCCAGTCCAACGGATTGGGCGAGTTGAGCAGGCGGGTTAACCGGCTGATTATTAAAGGTAAAGCCCATATCGAACAGGGGATTACGGCTCCGGTCGCGGGGGGTGTTTTGCTCGCTCACGATGCGCTCAAACGGGTAAAGCTGGTGTGCAAACGCCGGTAGGGTGGCGGCCCTCACCTGATTGAGCAACGTATCGACAGAATCGGTCGGGGCAAAGCGGTTTCGCAGGGCCAGGGTATTCAGAAAACAACCCACTTGCTTTTCCAGATCGACATGGTCGCGGCCCGACACGGCGGTGCCGATGGTGAAATCGGTTTGGCCGGTTTGGGTAAACAACCAGGCATTCAGGCCGGTCAACAATCCCATAAACGCGCTTGCCTGCTGGTGTTGCCACTGTTGCTGGAGCAACCGGTACGTATGGGCAGGCACGGTCAGTGAATGGAATCCGGCCCGGAACGTTTGCCGGTCGGGGCGGGGCTTAGCACCGGGGAGGTTAAGCAGAGGTTGAGCGTCGGCAAACTGATCGAGCCAGAACGTGCGGGCGCTCGTAGCTTCGTCGCTATCGAGTCGGGCGAGGAGCCAGGCCACATAGTCGCGGTGCTGAATGGGCAAGGCGGGTAGCGGGTCCGGGGTTTGCTGCACCTCGGCCACATACAAGGCAATCAGGTCGTGGGTGAGCAGGTGTATCGACCAGCCATCGCAAACCGTGTGGTGAACCAGCAGTTGCAGGGCGTGCCGGTCGGAGGTCAGTTTCACCAGCGTCAGTTGGCAAAGCGGCCCCTGTTCGAGATCGAAGGGCGTATGGGCTGTTGTGGCAAAATGAGCCATTACCTCGTTAGCCGTAGTCATTTTTTGTAGAATCAACTGATAGTCAGCTGAATTAACCGCCCGAATGTATTGCCGGGGTTCCCCTTCCCGTGTCACAAACACGGTACGCAACACCTCGTGCCGACGGAGCAACGCCTGCCACGCCCGCCCAAATGCAGCCGTGTCGAGCGGACCATTGAGCCAATACGAGGTTGGCATGTTGTAGGCTACCTGCGCGGGGTCTTGCTGATGGGCCAGCCAGATACGCTGTTGCACGGGCGAGGCCGGATAATCGGTTGCCTCGGCCACGGGTTGTAGATTGATCGGGTTTGTCTCGGAAACGGGGGTCAGGCTATTGGCAATTTCAGCAATGGTTGGGGTTTGGAAGAAGGTGCGCAGGTCGAGTTTCTGGCCCATTTCCGCGCTCACCCGCGACACAATTTGAATGGCTTTCAGGGAGTTTCCACCCGCGTCAAAGAAATTTTGGTGGACATCGGCCACGGGTTGTTCCAGCACCGCCTGCCAGATGGCGGCAAATACCCTTTCGGTGGCCGTTTGGGGCTGTGTGGCCGGGCGATTTTCCGGTTCAGGCAGCGTGTTTTCGGCCAATTCAAGCAAGGCCTGCCGATCTGTTTTACCGTTAGGCAAACGCGGAAACGCATCGACCCACACCCACTGATCGGGCAGCATGGCGGCTGGCAACAGGGCCATCAGGTGTTTCCTGACCCCGGAACGATCACTGGTATCGGTGGTGTCCTGGGTTTGTACAAAAGCCACCAGGCGGGTCGGTTGGCCGGTGATTGCCAGCACATAAGCCTCCTGAACCTGCGGATATGTTTCGAGCGCGTGGCGAATTTCGCCCAACTCAACCCGGATACCCCGAACCTGCACCTGATCGTCGGCGCGGCCAATGTAATGCAACAATCCATCGAAATCCCACTGCCCCAGGTCGCCGGTATCATACATCCGGGCAGTGTCGGGGCTGTTGGCGAAGGGGTTGTGTACAAATTTTTCGTTGGTAAGGTCGGGGCGGTTCAAATAAGCATTTGCCAACCCAATACCCGACACCCAGATCATCCCCGGCACTCCAATTGGTACCAATTGTTGGTGAGCATCAAGCACATATACGGTGGTGTTGCCAAAGGGTTGACCGATGGGTAAGCTGCCCCACTGTTGATACTGCCACGCTTTTTGGGGATCGACGCGGTAGAACGTGGCCCCCACGCAGGTTTCAGTGGGTCCGTAGCCGTTCACCATATCGAGTTGGGTGGCATAGTGAAGGGTGTCGTCGAGAATGGCGGCCTCCCCCGTCGAAATCATCCGTTTCAGGCTGGGTAACGGTTGCCGGTTCATCAGTTTCAGGTAGGCAGGCGGGAAAATCGCCGTTGTAACCTGCAACTGACCGAGGGTAGGCACCAATTGATGCAGGTTGGCTTTGGTAGCCGCGTCGATCAGCGCGAGTTTGCCTCCAGAAGCCAGAGCCATGCCGATCTCGATCAGCGAGGCATCGAAGGCAACCGAGGCAAATTGCAAAACGGTGTCAGTCTCGTTAATATTCAGATAGTCAGTATGGTACAGAATTCGGTCGCACAGGCTGCGGTGCGAAATCGGTACGCCTTTGGGTTGACCGGTGCTGCCCGAGGTATAAATCACGTAGGCCCGGTCGGTGGGGTCCGTTACCAAAGGCAGGTTGGTGACAAGGTCCGTAAAAACGAACCCGGCGGGGTCAGCCGTGGCGCAGAAATCGGCGAAAAGACCGGCTTCGGTGTCGGCACAAAACATCAGTTTAGCCCCCGAATCGGTCAATACGAACGCAGCCCGGCTCAGGGGGTGTTCGGGGGATATGGGTAAATAAACCGCACCCGCTTTCCAGATAGCCAAGAGGCTGATCACCAGCGTTTCGGCATCAGTCAGGCGCACGGCTACCGTGTCGTTCGAGCCGATGCCATACCGGATTTGCAGGTACCGGGCCAGTTGGTTGGCCCGTTCGTTTAAGGCGCTGTATGTCAGTTGCCCCCTTACGGAAACCAGGGCCGGTTGGTCGGGTCGGAGGTTGGCTTGCTTCTCGATCAGTTCATGCAAAGTTTGTTCCGGCGAGTAATTCACGGGATTCGCGTTGAACTCACTGAGCAGTTTAGCCTTCTCCGCATCGGGCAAATAATCGAGTTGGCGAAGCAGGGGCGAATCGTCGGTGAGTACCGTAACCAGCAGGTTCTGGAGCTGTTGACCCATCCGCTCCACCCGCTCTGGGCTAAACAGACTCGTGTCATAGTCGAGGTCAACCACAAACCCGTCCGGCTGGTCAATCAGGTTGATGGTCAGGTCGAACCGGCTCGATGGGTTGGTTATTGGCCACTCACTGACCCGCAGATCGGTGGGCGCTACCACCTCGGGCATTCGTTGGCGTTGTTGCATCACCACCAGCACATCGAACAGGGGCGAGCGGCTCAGGTCGCGGCTCAGGTTCAGGTCGTCCACAAGTTGGTCAAAGGGGTAACTCTGATGGGCGAGCAGGTCGAGGGTGGTACGTTTCACCCGCCCCAGCAATTGCCCAAACGTATCGTCGGGGAGAATCTGGGTACGGAGCGGCAACACATTCACAAAGCAGCCCAATTGCTGTTCAAGCTCGGCGTGATCGCGACCCGCCACGGGCATTCCCACAATCAGGTCGACCTGACCCGTATAGCGGTGCAACCAGGCATTGATGGCCGTTGTCAGCACCATAAACAAGCTGGCTCCCTGTCGTTGACCGTAACTTTCAAGGGCAGTACGGGTCTGATTATCAAGGCCAAAACGAACGGTGTTTCCCTGAAATTGCTTCACGGCAGGTCGCCGATAATCGGTAGGCAGATTCAGTACGGGCGGTTCGGGGCCAAGCTGCCGGAGCCAGTAAGCCCGTTGGCGGTCGCCTTCGGTGGCGAGGTGCGCGTTTTGCCAGGCCGCATAGTCCTTATACTGAATGGGTAAGGTTGGCAAAACCGGCAACGACTGGCAGCAAAAAGCGTTGTAAAACGTAATCAGTTCGTAGGTCAACACCTCTATCGACCAGTTGTCGGAAACAATATGGTGGATGGTAAACAGGAAAGCCCATTCGGTATCGGCCAGCCGGAGCAACCTCGCCCGAAACAGGGGAGCCACCGCCAAATCGAAGGGGGTGTTGTGTTCCTGAGTAATGGCTTCTGTCACAGCCTGTTGTGGATCAGTATGGTCGCGGCAGTCTTCCACATCGAGTTGGTTCGCCGGTAGGGTCGGCATCACCACCTGTACGGGAGTGCCATCCACCATCTCGAAGCGGGTACGGAGACTTTCGTGCCGTTCTGTCAGGGCTAAAATTGCCTGCTTAAAAGCCACCGTGTCCACGGAGCCATGCAGGGCAAACCCGGCCGTCATCTGGTAGGCAAGCTCCTGTTTATCGAACTGCTGGAACACCCACAGCCGCCGTTGGGCCGCCGAGAGCGCGTAGTGCGGGGCTTCGGGTAAGGGGTAAATTGCAGTTTGGGTTTGCCGCCGTAACGTACTCATCTCCACGGCCAGCTTTGCAATGGTCTGTGCATCAAACAAATGCCGAAGCTCGATGGCCAAACCCGTTTGTTTTTCGATGCGCGACATAATCTGTACGGCGTTGATCGAGTGGCCCCCGTGTTCGAAGAAATTGTCGTGAACACCCACTGCCCGACCCAGCACATCGCTCCAGATGGCCACCAACAGTTGTTCGGTAGCATTAGTCGGAAGCGCGGGCTGGTTGGCTGGCGTATTGGCGTTGAGTCCGGGTTTTGGCAGCCGGTGATGGTCGATTTTACCGTGGGTCGTCAGCGGGATTTCGGTCAACAGAATCAGTTCGGTTGGCCAGGCATGGGTGGGTAGCTGGGTGCGGATAAACGCCCACAGCTCAGGCATCGACTCCTCGTTGGGGCCAGCCACGTAGGCTACCAACTGGTTCATTCCCAGTGTGTCCCGTCGGATATCCACCTCGGCGTGGGTCACAGCGGGGTGTTCTGTCAGTTTGGTCTTCACCGACCCCAGTTCGAGCCGGAAACCATGTAGTTTCACCTGGTTGTCGAGCCGGCCTAAGTAATCGAGTTCGCCGTTGGGCAACCAGCGACCGAGGTCGCCCGTGCGGTAGAGTCGGCCACCCGGCACAAACGGATCGGCCACAAATTTGGTCGCCGTGAGGGTCGGGTCGTTCAGATACCCCAGCGCGACTCCTTCGCCCCCCACGCAGATTTCGCCCCCCACTCCTTCGGGCAGGAGGTTCAGGTGTTGGTCGAGCACATAAATCCGGGTGTTGGCAATGGGCCAGCCAATGGTAATGGAGTCCGGTTCGTCGCCAATTTCCTTAACCGTACAACCTACGGTCGTTTCCGTTGGGCCATATTCATTGTCGATGCGGATGGCCGGGTTCAGGGCGCGCAACACCCGCAGATGGTGGGATTCAAGGGCTTCTCCACCCACAATCACCTGCTCAACCGCCGTGCTGCCGAGGTCTAATTGCCCCAGCACTGTGATGTGAGAGGGCGTGAGTTTGGCCACCCGAACGCCACTGTTAGGGTCGAAAACAGCCCGGAGCAGTTGAGCAGGGTCGGTTTGGGCAAACAGCCGGATGGCATCACCCCGCAGCAAGGTGGTGAACAGGCTCGTGATGGTCAGGTCGAACGCGACAGACGTGAACAGGGCCATGTCGTGACCGGATTCATTGGCTACGTAATAATGGTTGGCCCAACTCAGGTAGTTAGCCAGATTTCGGTGGCTCACCATCACCCCCTTGGGGCGGCCCGTGCTGCCCGACGTGAAGATGACGTAAGCGCAGGAATCCGGCTCAATCGTGACGGGATCGGGCCGGGTGCCGGTGGGTACGCCCGCCAACTGCACCTCGGCAGCCAGCAAAGGCACCGGTTGATCACCGAGTGTGGTAAGGAGTTCTGAATCGATCAGAAGAGCCTTCGCGCCCCCCTCCCGAATAAGCAACTCTCGATGAGTTTCGGGATAGTCGGGGTCGATAGGTAGGAACGAGGCACCGGTTTTCAGGATGCCCAGCAACCCAACCAGCAGCCAAGGCGAGCGGTTTAGTTGGAGGGCCACCCGGTCGCCGGGGCATACTTCATATTCGTGCTGTAACAACCAGGCCAATCGGTCGGCGGCTTCGTTCAGGTCGGCATAGCTCAGGCATTGGGGGCCTGCACAAACAGCCGGGGCCAGCGGGGTTCGGGTCACCTGTTGCGCCAGCCTATCTGTTACCAAAGCAGGTTCGGGCAGCGGATAAGCGGTCTGGTTGTAGTCATCTACCAAACGTTGACGTTCAGTTTCGTCGAGCAACAGGCTGCTCACAAAAGGCTGGTTGTCCTGGGCCAACCAGTCGATCAGGCGCACAAAATAGGTGGCTAATCGTTCGGTATCGGC
The DNA here is from genome assembly GCA_031411995.1 of Cytophagales bacterium. Classification (GTDB taxonomy): domain Bacteria; phylum Bacteroidota; class Bacteroidia; order Cytophagales; family Spirosomataceae; genus Rudanella. The sequence continues at coordinate 32,102 of JANOCD010000097.1, read as the reverse complement.
GGTTTCATAAAGGTGTTGCTCATAGTTGATGGTCAACAAAATCTGGTCACCGGTGCCATCGAGCAAAAAATCAAAGGCGGTGTTGTTCACCGCGTGGCCCATGTCGGGCACGGCTTTGGCCTGCGTGAGGGCATGGCGTTGCTCAATAATGTGGAAATCAACGTAGTGGAAAACCACATCGAACAGCGGGTTTTGGCCCTCGGCCTGTTCACCAAGGCCCTCGGCAATGCGGGCCAGCGAAAGTTTGTCGTAGGCTTTCAGTTGGCTGCTTTGCTGCCCCACCTGCAGCAACAGCTCCTGTCCGCTCACCGGCTCCGACAAGGTAAACCGGAACGGAATCGTGTTCAGAAAACAGCCCAGAATCTGGTCGCCCCCTTCCCGTTCGGGTCGTCCCGAAGTCACCACGCCGGGCATCAGGTCAGTTTGGTTGGTGGTAGCCCGCAACAGGCACAGAAACGCGCTCAGGCAAACTGTGTGCGGACTAAGCCGGTGCCGTGCCGAAAGCGTTTGAATGGTTTGGGTCGTAGCCGCAGGCAGCACATACCGGAACGATGCTTTTTTGGGTTCGCTGGTCGGGTTGGGTCGTCGGCCAAAGGGCAATTGGGTTCGTTCATAGCCGGTCAGTGTGTCGCGCCAGTAGGTGGCATACATGGGGTCGGTCTGCAACGTTAGCTGATCCACCACATAGTCGCGGTAGGTGGTGGGCAGGGGTGTGGGTTGGTAGGCCGGGTTGTCGAGAAGAGCGTAATAGGTGTTGCTCAATTCGGCCAGCAACGAGGCATAACTCCAGCCGTCGATAATGGCGTGGTGGCAAATAAACACGAAGCCTATGTCGGTGTCGGTGCGCTGAAAAAGGGCCACCCGCCACAAACAGGGCCGGTCGGTGGCCAGTGGCCGGTTGCGGTCGGCAGCCAGATAGGTTTCAATTTGTTGTTTGTGGCTGTCGCTATGGGTTGCCCGTAAGTCCTGATAATCAAACAGATCGGGGCCAGGTGTCCACCGATGCACCAGCTGCATGGGCTGATCGAACGACCGCATATCGAAGCTGGTGCGCAAAATGGCGTGCCGTTCAGTAAGTAGCTGAAAAGCCCGCTGAAACCGATTCAGATCAAACCGGGCTTCGGTGAACTGGGTATAAAGTTGGTCGTGGTAGGTGCCGGATTCGGGTTTGAGCAAGCTGTGATACACCATGCCCGTTTGAATGTCGGTCATCGGATACAGGTCTTCCCAGTCGGCCGGGAGGTGCCCCGCCAGTACCGGATCTGCCAGAATCGACTCGCGCAGACTGAGCAGGGTTTGTTCGGCGGGGTGGTTGGCGGGTTCAGCCGGAGCCACCGATTGAGTGGCCAGAAAAGCGGCCTGAGCCGACACCGTCTGGTGCAGAAACACGTCTTTCACCTCTAACCCATTAAGCCCATTTTGTTGCAGGGCACTCACCAGCCGGATCGCCTTGATCGAGTCGCCACCGAGGGCGAAAAAATGACTGTCGGTCCGGGTGATGGGCAACCCCAGCACAAGCTGCCATGCATCGGCCACAGCTTGTTCCATCGTCGTAAATGGGGGCAGGTCCTCTGGTGATTCATCGGCTCCGGTTTCCGTTTTCCAGGGGTCAGGCAAGGCCGCGTGGTCGATTTTTCCGTTGATCGTGACCGGCAACGATGGCAACAGCAGCAGCCGGGCGGGGATCAGGTGCGCCGGTAACTGCTGACCCAGTTGCTGGCGCAGATCGGTGGGTGAACAGGGCTGATTGGCCGTGTAGTAAGCCACCAATGCCAGTTCGCCGAGTGGGTTGGCTCGGGTCGTAACCACCACGCCCTGCACATCGGGCAGGCGGCTGATGACCTGTTCAATTTCGCCCGGCTCAATACGGTATCCATTGATTTTCAGTTGATTGTCGCGTCTACCCAGATAGTAGAGTTCACCGTTGGGGAGCCAGCGGCACCAGTCACCCGTGCGGTACAGGCGGGTGCGGCTTCGGAACGGATTGGCCACGAACTTGGCTTCGGTCAGATCGGGCTGACCCACATATCCTTGCCCGACACCCTCTCCGCCTACATACAATTCGCCGTAGTGACCCACTGGTTGCAACCCCAATTGAGGGGTCAGCACATAGACCTGCGTGTTGGCAATGGGTTTCCCGATAGAGATGTGGTCAGGGCTGCTGACTTCCTGCACCGTGCAGCCCACAGTGGTTTCGGTGGGGCCATATTCGTTAAAAATCAGCATGGCCGGGTTCAGTTGGCGCAGGTGCCGCACCTGTTGGGGCAGGAGGGCCTCGCCCCCCACAATCACACAGTCGATGGGGGTTTGGGTGATGGGCAGCAGGGCCAGCAAGTTGATGTGCGAAGGCGTGATTTTTGCCACCCGCACCACCGATTCCGACCCAAACACGCTCGTTAACAGGCTACCGGCATCCCCTTCAGCATAAAGATGTACGGCATCGCCCCGCAGCAAGGGCGTGAACAGGCTGGTGATAGTCAGGTCGAAGGAGAGCGAGGTGAACAAACCCATTGGCCAGCCCGCCTGATCGCTAAAATAGTGTCTGTTGGCCCACACGAGGTAATTCATCAGGTTGCCCATCGAAATGGCTACGCCCTTGGGTTGGCCTGTACTGCCGGAGGTATAAATGACATAGGCCCGGTCGTTGGTTGCGTGATACACGGCAGGAACCGGGGCTTCGTCGGGCAGCATCGACAACTGAATATCGAGAGCAAAAAGTTGACCGCCAAACTCCCCTGCTTTGGGTAAGTATGTTGAATCGGCGAGCAAGACGGTGGCCCGGCTGTCGGTCAGCAGAAACTGGCACCGGTCGGCTGGATAGTCGGGGTCGATAGGTAAAAACGCCCCCCCAGCGGCCAGCACACCCAATACGCCCACCACAAACCGTTCGGTTCGATCGGCGAGCAGGGCAACGGTATCGCCCCGTTTCAGACTGCAGTCGGTTTTCAGGTAATTTGCTAACTGATAGGCCTGATCGAGCAGTTGGGCATAGGATAGTTGCTCCGTTCCAGCCAAAATTGCCACTTTGCCAGGGGTATGGCTCACCTGCCTGGTCAGCATTTCCAGCAGCGATGGCAGCGGCAATGCCATTTTGGGGCCAGTGCCAAACCGCAGCAAATCGGCCCGTTCAGTGTCTGTTACGAAGTCGATTTGGCCCACCGGCACGTCCTCACACAACAGCACCTGTTGCAGTAACTGCTCAAAATGAACCAGTAACGTCTTCATCCGGGTGGCTTCGAACAGCTCGGTATTGTATTCAAGCTGCATACCAACACGTCCATCGGCCACCACAAATTTCACCGTCAGATCATACTTGCTGAATGGATACGGCACCTCGAAGGGTCGCACAGTTAGCGCATTATTCGGTTCGTTCTCAGATAATCGACTGGATAGGCTTACGTCTTCTACCAGCACATCGAACAGGGGCGAGTGGCTGGGGTCACGGGCCAGTTTCAGCTCATCCACCAACTCATCGAAGGGATACGCCTGGTTGTCGTAGGCATCGAGCAGGTGTTGATGAACCCGCCCCAGCAAGGTGGCAAAACTATCGCTGCCCGACAGTTGGGTGCGCAGGGCGAGGGTATTCACATAAAAGCCAACCTGATTGGCCAAACCGGGATGTTCGCGACCCGCCACGGTGGTTCCCACAATCAGGTCAGTTTGCCCCGAATAGCGGAACAACAACACGTTCATGGCCGTCATCAGCACCGAAAAATGACTCAGTTCGTGGGCAATGCCAAAGGTGGTGAGGGCTTCGTGCAGGCCGGGAGTGAGGGTTTTTTCGAGCGTGGCCCCGCGAAATGTCTTTTGCAGGGGGCGGGGTCGGTCGGTGGGGAGGTTCAGCACGGGCAGTTCCCCGCTGAATCGGTCGAGCCAGTAGGCCCGGTGTTGTTGGTGCCGACCGTCGGTTTGCCGGGATCGTTGCCAGGCAGCCACATCGCGGTATTGAAATGGCAGAGGCAAGAGTGGGTTGGGCAAACCAGCCACAAACGCCGTGTAAAGTTGCAGGGCCTCGCGCAGCAACACCCCTACCGACCAGCCATCCGAAATAATATGATGGGCCGTAAACAGCAGAACGTGCCGGTCGGGGGCCAGTTGAACCAGTTTCACCCGAACCAGCGGCCCTTGTTCCAGATCGAATGAAGTGGTCGCTTCGGCATGGGCTATATCGAGCAGTAAAGTTTCTGTATTCGGTTTTTTTTGCAGATTAACTACCTCTATATCAATAGATTTTGGGTCATTGATGCGCTGTTGCAGCACCTGATCGACCACCACAAACGTGGTTCTCAGGCTCTCATGCCGGACAATTAGTTGCTGGATAGCCCGCTCGAAAGCCGGTAGCTGCAACGGCCCGCCCAGTTCATACACCCCTGGCATATTATAGAGGGCGTGGGTGGTTTCGAGTTGCCGCAACACCCACAACCGCCGTTGGGCAGGCGACACCTCGTAGGTGGCCTGCGCGGGCAGTGGAACAATGGTCGAGGGAGTGGTGAGGGCGGGTAACAGCGGTCCCTGATCGAGGAGTTCGGCAATGGCCCGGACGGTTTGGCGGCTAAACACATCGGCCAGCCGGAGGGTGCCGCCCAGGGATTCTACCCGTTGGGTGATCTGCACGGCTTTCAGCGAATTGCCCCCCAGATCAAAGAAATTATCGTAAACGCTGATCCGTTCTTTGCCCAAAACCTGTGTCCAGATAGTCGCCAGCTCGATTTCGGTGCTGGTTGTTGGGGCCACGTAAGCCGCCGACCGACCAAGGTGGGTTTCGGGCTCAGGCAATTTTGCGGTGTCCACTTTTCCATTGACAGTCAGGGGAATACCCGTCAGAGGTACAAAAAAAGCGGGTATCATATACGCCGGCACGCGCTGATTCAGGTGCTGCCGGAGGTCGGCAGAAACGGGGACGGTTGCCCCGTTGGCGGGCACTACAAAAGCCGCGAGATAAGTCGATTGATCGGCGGCTTTGTAGGGTCTTACCACGGCTTCGGCGAGGTCGGGGTGGGTGAGCAACTGGCATTCTACCTCGCCCAACTCCACCCGATTTCCATCGATTTTCACCTGATGGTCGTTCCGACCCAGATACTGCAATTCGCCGTTGGGGAGCCATCGGCAAAGGTCGCCGGTATGGTAGATGCGGTTGCCGGGCCGGAACGGATCGGCGGCAAACTTGCTGGCTGTCAGGTCAAGCTGATTCAGATAGCCCCTTGCCAGTCCCGAACCGGAAATCACCAGTTCGCCCACCATCCCGATGGGCAGCAGCCGGGTTTCGGCATCAACCACATAGACGTTGGTTTGTCGGATGGGTCGGCCAATGGGAATAACGGATTGCCGCAGATCGACGAGCTTCACCACGCAGCCGACGGTGGCTTCGGTGGGGCCATATTCGTTGTAAACAGCCACGGAACCCAGTCGTTTCAGGATCTCGAGGTGCTTCGGAAGCAGTTCTTCGCCCCCCACAATGACCGTGCGAATCTGGCTACGGCTCAGGTCAATATGCTGAAGCAAAGTGATGTGCGAAGGGGTCAGTTTCACGGTATCGACCTGATTCTGACCACCAAAAAGCCGGGCCAGCACCTCCCCCACTTCCGCTTGCGGGTCAAAAAGATCAATGCGTCCACCCGCCACTAAGGGGCAGAAAATACAGGTGATGGTGAAGTCGAACGCGAGCGACGAAAACAGGCCAAACTGCCCAGTCTGCTCCGCTCCGAAATAATAGTCGTTCGCCCAGTTAACGTAGTTAGACAAGCTGTGCTGTTCAATTTGACATCCTTTAGGCTGACCCGTACTACCGGATGTATAAAGTACGTAAGCGAGGTCGTCCCCATTTCCCTGCCATTTCACGGGCGAGGTAGCCGTGTCTAGTATATCCAATTGAATATCAAGGGCTACCAACGCCCCCGCATAATCCGAAAGGAGGTTCAGATACGGAGAATCAGTTAGAACGGCCACGGGTTGGGCATCGGCCAGAATATAGGCAATGCGGGGTGCCGGGTAGGCCGGGTCAATGGGGACATAGGCCCCGCCCGCCTTGTGAATCGCCAGCAAACCCACCAGCGTGTTCATGGATCGGTCGGCCAGCAAACCCACCAGTTGACCTGGTTGCAGGCCCGCCGTGTCGATGAGGTAATGGGCCAGTTGGTTGCTCCGTTCATCTAGTTGGCGGTAGGTGAGCATCTGGTTTTGCCAGTCGCGGAGGGCCAGTCGGTCGGGGGTGAGCGCGGCCTGTCGGACAAATTGATCGACGACCCGGTTGGCGGGTTTCTGGTTGCTTATCGGTGGGTTAAATACGGTCAGAATTCGGCTGGTTTCAAACACCGACAACGCACTGAGGGCGGCTATTGGCGTGTTTGGCTGCGTGACGAACTGCTCGGACAGGGCCATAAACTGTTCTCCCAGAATCTCCAGTGTAGGTAGGTCATAGTGGCTGGCATCGGCCTCAAGCGTGAGGTCGATGCGGTTCTGGGTGCGCCAGCCGCAAAGCTTCAACCCGAACGGTTCGGCATAACTCAGCGGCCTGCCAAAGGCAACCGAAGTCAAATCGGGAGCGGTATTCGGGTAGTCAATTAGTTGAAAACCAACCAAATAAGCTTGATTTTGATTGCTGTGTAGCACCTCCTGCCAGCCCATCCGGTCGTCGCGGAGCCGGGCCAGTTCGCTTAGCAGCCTGTTGGGAGTGCAGTCGTCGGGGAGCGGGAGGGACAGCGGGATAACTTTGGCCACCGGACCCACCGTGCCCTCCAGCGCGTCGAATGGGCGGTTGGCGATCACCTGCCCCAGCCCGATGGTGGGCTGACCGCTGTGTTTTTGCAGGAGAGCCGCCCAACAGGCAAGCAGCCAGTCGGCGGCCTCATCGGCAGGCTGGGTCAGCCAAAAATCGGACAGCGTCCGATCTGTCGGGATCGCATGGCGAAGCAGACGTCGTGGGGCCGGGTTGGTCGCCGTGGTGAGGGGCAAGGGGCTAGAGTGGCCCATCTGCCCCTGATACGTATCGCGGAAAGCGAGGGCTTCGGGGTCGGTGAGCAGTTCGTGTTGCCAATCAGCATATTGGGCATAGTCGATTGATGCACCTTCCGAAAGGGCCGAAGCCTGATAATAATACTGGCTACAGGACTCCTGAATAAGTTGACGAACCGACTGACTATCAGCCAGATCAGCAGCAATGTCGATCACCGCCCAATGCAGCATGGCCGACTGTTGCACCACTTGTCCGCGCAGAGCCGGAGCGTTGTCGGCCAGGCCGTCGAGGTTGCGTAGCATCAGCGTCTCACCAAAACTCTCTGAATCGGCGGTATCGTCGTTCCATTGATCCACCCGGAAAGCGGTTAGGGCCGTGGTTTCCGTAAGCAGGCCGTGCCGAACGAGCGTCTCCCTGAAACAGCGAATAAGCCTGTCGGTATCGAGCAGGCCCGTCAGCCGCACCACCGCCTGTTCGCGGAGGGAGTAGCCTTGGGTGTGCCACTGCCGAATTCGGTATTGCTGGGGCAAATCGGTTTGAGCTACGGCTTTTTTCTGGTCAAGTTCCATGACTTTTGTCGGGTTGTAGGTGGTTGATGTTGGGATAAATGTATGGCGAGGGCAGCTATGTGGTTTTGGCTCCAACGAGAGTCATGAGCTTGCCGTAGCTGCGGGCCATGAGTGCTTTTTTCTGTTCTGTTAGTCGGCTCTGCTGCTCAGTAACAAGTTCATCCACAAGCCCATAAACCGATTTGTGCGGGCACTGTCCACCCCAATGAATCAGGGTGTGCAGCGTTTGAACAAGGTCGGTGACGAGGGCTGGATCGATTCGGTTGGGGTCATAAATCAGGTGTGCTTCCAGCCCCACAGGTGTTTCGGTGAAGGCAAAGGAAAGGGGGTGTCGGCTCACGTAGGGCAGGGTCGGAATCAAGCTGATGTCGAGGCCTGTCTGCACCAGTTGCTGCGTTTCGGCGAGGGGTTTCCGCATGTCCACCATAACACTGAACAAGTCGGCACGTTGGAGTAAACCCTGCTGATTCAGGCTGTCGAGGAGCAGATCGAGCGGATAAAACTTATGGGCAAAGCCACCCAGCACCACCGTCTTCACCCGGTTCAGCAAGTCCGTGAACGTGTCGCTCGCTGAAAATGCCGTGCGGAGGGGCAACTGATTCAGGTATAGACCGACCTGATTGGCGAGGTCGGGGTGTTCGCGCTCGGCCACCGACGTACCCAATACGAGGTCGGTTTGCCGGGTGTAGCGATATAAAAGTGCGTTGACCACCGTGAGCAGGGTCATAAACGAAGTGGCTCCTTCGGCTTCGCCGGTTTCGCGCAGGGCCTGCCAGGCTACTGCATCAATAAACACCCGCTCCACCGCCCCGCCCGAGCCTGAATGGATAGTCGGAACACGGGCCCAGCCCCAATCGATTTGGGGGATGATGTCCGCAAATTGACCCAGCCAGTAATTTCTACCTACCTGACTGTCGGCCTGTTGCAATCGCTCGTTTTGCCAGGCTGCATAATCGGTATAGTGCAGTCGAAGGTTGGGAAGGGGGGCCGTTAGGCCCTCACAGGCAGCCCTGTAGAGTGGACCAAAGTCGCTTAATAGCACCCCCATCGACCATTCGTCGCACATAATATGATGCCCCACCGAAAGCAGTTGGTACCGTTCGGCGGCAGTCTGAATCAGGCAAAACCGCATCAGCGGGCCGTTTTCCAGATCGAACCACCGCAGGGTTTCCTGTTCCACCAATGCCTCCAACCGGGCAGATGAATCGGGCGTTTGCTGCCAGTCATAGTGCGTCAAGTCGAGCCAGTAGGCCGATGGTTCATGCACTGTTTGCACCAGATTCCCCCCCTTGATGTGAAAGGTGGTGCGCAGGCTCTCGTGCCGGTCAATCAGGTTGAGCAAAGCCGTGCGAAGTGCAACCGGATCAACGGCACCACTCAGGCTAAAGCGGGCGTTGAGGTTGTAGGCCACCCGTTCTTCCGACTGGTAATGCAGGGTCCAGAGACGTTGCTGGGCATGGGAGGTTTCATAAGAGGCCGCGTCGGGAAGCACCGGAATCAGCGCAGTCGCATTGGTTGTTGACTGCCTGACCAACGCGGCCTGTTGCCGGATGGAAGGGTTTTCAAAAATATCGTTTAGGTTGAGTTCCGTGAAGAACGCCCGCTGCATTGCCGCCAACAGGCGGATGGCCCAGATCGAGTTGCCACCGAGGGCAAAGAAATCGTCGGTTACGCCAATTTCCTCCACCCGCAACACCTCGCGCCACAACCGCAACAGCATGGTTTCGGTGGTATCGGCGGGTTGCACACGCAGGGACCCTTGCCGGGCCGGAAGTCGGTTGGTCCCGGTCTGGGAACGAAGCAGCTTGAGCAAGCCGGGGGCATCGGTATGTTGCCAGACTTTGTAGAAGGCCTGATTATCAGTAGGTAATGAGTCGAGCGAGACCGGCAGCGGTGAAAAAGCCACCTCGTTGGACGTGCTGTCGACTCCATTGGTTGGCAAATCAGTCAGGACAAATCCGGGGGTGGCGGTGTTGCAATCAGGTGAGGTTTCGCCGTTGTCGGGCAGCACAAGGCCATACGTAAACAGGCCGGTTGACTGGCCCGACAAGGCGGGGCGCAGGTGAAGCGTCGGGTGTTCGGTATGCGTCAGTTGGGTTGTCCGTTCAGGCTTGTCCAAGAGGGTGAGTCGATACCCAATTCGGCGGAAAAAGGCTGCGGCCCGCTTGGTATCGGCCACCGTCAGCAGCAGTTGCCCCTCGGGTGGAGTTTGACTACGGGGTTGGGGAGCAGGGTCTTGCAGGAGTTCGACAATGCCCACGCCCTCCACCTCGATGAACATGACCGGCAGATCACCGAAAAGCGGGGCCGGTTTGGGGTTGCTGATGATGGTGTAGGCAATCTGGCGACTGGCCAAGCCGTCGAGCATATCGCTGAATTGGGGGAGCCGATAACACACATGGTAGGCCACCTCACCGGCTCGTTTCAGCAGGGTATTCAAGCCGGCGTTTTCGTCCTGTGGGCAAATCAGCTCCACGCAAAGCAGCGTGGGGTGGGTACATAAAACGAGATAGACTTCCTGCAAAGGGTCGTGCGTGACGGGGCCGCAGGTGTACCCACGCCCAATCCAATAGTGCATGGCCGGGTGCAACCGCTCCACAGCAATGCCCACATGGTCGAACTGGCAGCGGATGGGTTCCGTTGTGGTGCCTGTTGTGGGTGTATGGGCATCGCCAACTAACGCCAAAGGCGACTCGCGGAGGGTACAACTCACCAGTGAATCGGCCACCGATGCAACCGCCACCGTATGGCGAAGAAGTGGGCCGATTTGACCGGTCTGTTGCCAACCCGCCTGCCGAAGCGAATCGGTCACGGTCTGATTCTTGGGCGAGGGCCGGAAATCGAGTTGCCACCGACTTAGACCCACTTGACCGCTCCAGTTTTTAAGGCCGCTCATTACGGCTACATCGACTCCGCGCCCCAACACCCGGCAACTCAGCAGAAACGTATCCACAATTAGGGTATCGGCCTGCGTAGTGGTCAGCACCACCCCCGACAGTCCATAGTCGCCAAAGCGGTCGGTTACCTGCACCACCCAAACCTGGTTGCCAATAACCCCCGCAAACGTGGCGATTTCCGTTTCGTTTCGGCGTATCAGGCTAGTATTGAACTGGTTGGTTCGGTAGGTGAGTTGAGCCACCCGCTTGTACTCGGCGGGGGAAGCGGGCGACAATGTTACCTGAATAGTTAGGTTCCGGATAAACGAATCGAGCGAAACGGGCTGTTCGTTGAGCAGGGTTTGTCGGTTCTGTTCGGCCCGGTACAGGGCGTTGCGTTGCTGGTCTTCTGCTGTTATTTCTGCTTTGTCGAGTGCCCACAGGTGCTGCAAAAAGTGCGGAATCTGGTCGGGTTGGGCAGGGAGTGGCAGTGTCAGCACCTCCGCGCAGTGGGTCACCATCTCGAAACACTCCACCGGGCTGTCGTCGATAAACACAAACGAGTTAAGGCCCAGTTTTAGCGTAGCGGCCATTGCCCGCACCGAGTCTGATTTGGGTTGCCAGTTGATGCGCCAGGCTGCGAAATGTTCGCGCCGAAGCAGCATATGGGGGTGTTGGTCAAAAACGGTCCATACATCGGCCTCGTTGTTTTTGCTGGCCAGCACCAACAGGAATCCTTCGGCATGTTTCTGGAGCAGGAAGCTTTGAAAGGCCAAAGACGGTTCATCAATCTGCACATCGAGCGGGTGGCCTTCCCCACAAACTCCCCGCCACAGGGTGTTGTCGGCATCCACCGCAATCACCTTGAACGGCTCCTGTTTCCAGGCCCGGATTCGCCGGGCCACCGTGGTGCCGAGGGCGGCATAACAGGCATCGGTAAACGGCATGTGCCCCAGCCGATCCTGCTCCTGATCGTAGAGGGTCGGCAAGCGATAAGCGACCGCCAGATTGGTGAAATCAATGGTTGGAAAGGGCCACGCGGCCACCTGATCGCGCCAGTCGAGGTGCAGCTGTTGCAATTGTTCTTGCACCCGTGCCGAAATATGAGGCATGGGTGTGGGCGCAAACAGGCCAATCCAGACCGGCGATTGGGGCGGCAGATTCCGCAGCGTTGTCGTGAGCAGTTCCCGGTTCAATTCCAGCACGTTCAGGGCCTGCTCTTCGTCGGTTGGGGAAACATCGCGAAGCCAGTCTTCAAATCGGACCAACAACAAATGAATGTCGGGCGGGGCCAGCGGAGAATCGAGCAGGAGTTGTTGAATGACCTGATTATAAGGCGAAACCGTCGGGATAATCCGTAACCCAAACGTGTTGCCCCAGATGTCGATTGCGTCGAGGAGGGGGTCTGCTGTGAACGTTGCGCTGATTTGCACACAAACCGGCGAAGGTGTTGGCGGGGTATTCGGACTCAGAGTAAGCTGCCCGATGGTTGCTTGTAGATTATCGGCGAACCCGGTTAGCAAGTCCACATAGTGCGCCACCAATTGACGGGCAGTTTGTGGTTCGAGCAAGGCCGTGTTGTATTCAAATGCCCCGTGCAATTGGCCGGTTTCTGGTTGCTCGGTTAAGTCGAATTTGAAATCTAACTTTGCACTGTCGCGCTCTACTGGATATTGAACCAGATGTAAACCTGTGTCGGTCAGCGGCTTGTTCAACTGTTGGTCTGTAACGACGGTCTCATTATGAAAAATGAGCATGGTCGAATACAGGGGCCGCGTGGCACCGGGCGATGCCTGTTGCAGGGTCTCCATCAGGTTTTCGAGCGGGTAAGCCTGGTGGTCATACACGGCGGTTAGTTCCTGTTGGATGGCTTGCAGATGATCAGCGAGGGAGTGGTTGAGGTTTATGTCGCACAAAACGGGCAGGAAATTGGCAAACATGCCCACTGTTTGTTCCAGGTCGGGATGGTTGCGCCCGGCTGCGAGAGTTCCAACCACAAAGCGGTTCTGCCCGCTGCGTTTTTGGAGTAATACCGCATATAAACCAAACAGCAATCCATTGATTGTCAATTGGTTATTTTGCGCGTAGGTTTTTAACCGACGTGTTTGCTCCTGATCGAGCGCGAACGAAAGTGTTTGCCCCCGAAACGTGGGTTGGGCAGTTGGTTTATGATCGGTGGGGAAGTGCAGGATGGGGCGGTTTTGCCGGAATCGGGTCAGCCAGAACTCGGCCTGAGACTGGGTTTCGGGCTGGTTTGCGAGCTGATTTACCCAGGTGGCATAATCGCGGTAGCGCAGGCCGACGGGTGGCAACGAAGCCGTTTTCCCTGTATGATTGGCGGCATACAGCGTCAGTAATTCCTCCATCAGAATGGCCGATGACCAGCCATCGGCAATGCTGTGATGTACCGAAAACAGCAACAACCACTGCCCCTCGCCCTGCCGAACCAGCGTGGTATTGAACAGGGGGCCATTTTCCAGATCGAACGAAGTCGCCAGCACCTGTTGTATGGCCTGTTCTGCTGCGTCGGATGGGTTGTTGTTGTTGCGCCCGTCTAACTGGTGCAGATGAGGGACAAAAGCATCCCGAATAAGCTGGCGGGGTTCGCCCTTGATAAACGCAAACGTGGTACGCAGGCTCTCGTGCCGCTCCACCAGCTTGTTGAGTGCGTTTTGCAAAGCCTGCTGATTCAGTTGACCCGTCAGCACAAAGGCTTGCACCATGTTGTAGGCCACTGAAGCCGGTTGCCCCAACTGACTGATCAACCAGATGCGCCGTTGCGCGGGCGACAGATCGTAGTAAGGCTGGTCTGCCACGGGTTCGATCAGGGCGTAGGTCGATGGCCGGTTTTGTCTGAACAACGGAATCAGGTCGGCCACGGTTGGGTGAGCAAACAGGTCACGTAGTGTTAGCGAAACCCCCAGTTCGCGGCCAATGCGCGTGAGCAGCCGGGCGGCTTTGAGCGAATGGCCGCCCCGCTCGAAAAAGTTGTCGTGAATGCCTATCGGGCTGGTTTCCAGCACCTCCTCCCATAACTGACACACCGAAACCTCGATGTCGGAGGCAGGAGCGACGTGGCGCATTTGGTTGACCGAGGGAATAGGCAACGCTTTCCGGTCTATTTTTCCCGTGGGGGTCAGCGGAAGGGCCGACAAGGGCATCAGGCAGGCAGGTACCATGTAAGCGGGCAACCGTTCGGAGAGGTAATGGCGCAGGGTTTCGGGGCTACATGCGGAAGGCCCTGTCCAATAGGCCACCAGTTGTTTGTCGCCTTGTGGGGTTTCCCAGGTTTGCACCACGGCCTGACTCACGGCAGGATGCGTAAGCATAGCGGCTTCAATACCCGCGATTTCGATGCGATACCCCCGCACTTTCACCTGCTGATCGGTGCGGCCCAGAAACTCGATGGTGCCTCCGGGAGTCCAGCGACCCCGATCACCCGTTCGGTAAAGCCGGTGGTTTGGGCGGTGCGGGTGTTGAATGAATTTTTCGGCGGTGGTACGTGGGTCGTTCAGGTAGCCTCGTGCCAGACCCATTCCCCCAATGCAGATTTCGCCGGCAACTCCAATGGGGCAGCAATTCAGCCCGCCGGGTGTCAGAATCACTACTTCACGATTGATAATTGGTTGCCCAATGATGGCGAGGTCAGCTTCTGTTTTTACCTCATGGTAGGTCGCACAAACGGTGGTTTCGGTGGGGCCATAGGTGTTGTAGATCGGTAGTTTACCCAACAGGTTAGTCAGGTAGGCGGGGTGGAGTTCGTCGCCCCCGCTCACCAATAATCGCAGGGTAGCCAACTGATCGACTTGGTTATTTAACTCGTTGATAACAAGCGGAGTCGTACTCAGAACCGTGGCTTTCTCCTGCTTGATAGCCTGTAGCAAACCGGCACTGTCGCTGCCTCCCCCCGGCACCATCGCCACGCAGGCACCCACACTCAGGGCCGGGAAAATTTCTTCAATCGCCGTGTCGAACAGCAACGATGCCTGTTGAATGACCCGGTCGGTGGGCAGTAGTCCGAAATACTCGGCAAACGTCTGAGCGTAGTCGGCCACGGCGCGGTGTTCGATCATCACTCCTTTGGGAAGCCCCGTTGTGCCGGAAGTATAAAGTATGTAGGCCAAATCGCCGGGGAAATTCACCGACCTGGGATTGTCGAGCGGATACTGGGCCAACTCGTGCGTCAGTGCAGCCGGTACAACGATCCGGCAGCCGTCGGATGGGGGGCCAAAGCGGACTTCGGTGTCGGTCGGTTTGTCGGTTAAAATCGCCTTCACGTTGGCGTGAACAAGGCGGGTTTGCACCTGCGCAGGAGGCAGGGCATCATCGGTCGTCAGGAAGGCACCACCCGCTTTGAGCACGGCCAGTAAACCCACCAAAAGGTATTCGTTACGGGCCAGGTCGAGCAGCACCCGTTCGTTGGGTAGCAGACCAACGGAAGCCCGCAGGTAGTGCGCCAACAGGTTGGCCTGCCCGTTAAGCTGTTCGTACGTTAGCGTGCGGCCCTCGCATACCACGGCAAAGGCCGAAGGTGTCTTTAGAGCCTGTTGTTCAATGAGTTGTGTCAGGGTGCCGGGGATGCGACTATCTGGTTTTGGGCCTATGCTCCAGGCGTTTAGCTGCTCTTGTTCGCTCAAAACCAGCCCATTCAGGGCCAGTAGCGGGCGGTCCATATGGTCGGCTAACCGGGCTAGCACCTGCACGAAATGGTGTCCAAGCCGGTCGATGTAGTCAGCGGCAAACAAGGTTGTGTTGTAGTGAAGTTTCAGTGCCAGGCTGTCGTTTTCTTCCACAAACTCCCATTGCATATCGAGCAAACTGGTGCCCAGATCAATCTCCACCAATTGGGGGTTCAGGTCTGCGCCAAACGTCTCGAAAAAGGTGGTGGGGTTGAATGGCTGATACAACACCAGCAAGTCGAACAAAGGTGTCCGGCTCATGTCGCGGGTCAGCCCCAGTTCATCCACCAGCCTGTCGAATCCGTATCCCTGATGGTCGAATGCCCCCAGTGTGGCGGCTTTCACCTGGGCCAGCAAGTGCCCAGTTGAAGCCGCCGGGTCGAAACGAATACGCAAGGGTAAGGTGTTGATATACAGCCCTATTTGCCCGTCGAGGTCAGGTTGGTTTCGCCCGGACACGTCAGTGCCCAGCACCATATCAGTTTGGCCGGTATAGGTGTAAAGCAGCGCGTTGATCGCCGTTAACAACACCTGGAACACCGATGCCTGGTGGCGTTCGCCTACCTGCTTAATCGTGGTCAGGATGGTTGATGGCACGGTGAACCGGGCAATTTTACCGCCAAATGTCTGCACCGCCGAGCGTTGGCGACCCGGCACCAGTTCGAGGGGCGTGGGTGGGTTGGCCAACACACCTTTCCAGTAGGAACCAGAAGCCGTGGCCATCTCGGTTTCCTGCTGACCGCGCCAAACCAAATAATCCCGAAACTGAAGCGAAAGAGGCAATAAGGGGTTGGGTAAACCCGCCCGATTGGCCTCATACAGTTGGCCCAACTCCCGGCATAGTATCCGCAACGACCAGCCATCAGAAATAAGGTGGTGCAGCGTCAGAAGTAGCGTCCAGCGGGTATCTGCCGTACGAATCAGGGTGGCGCGGGCCAGTGGGGGTTGCCCCAAATCGAACGGACGCTGGCTCTCGCGGGTGAGCAATGCCTGAATCTGAGCGGGGTCGTTGCCGTTGGCCCGGTTGTCCAGTTGGGTTAGCGTGGCCGACACATTAGCCGCCTGCAACACCACCAGGCGGGGCACATCATCGGTGGTCAGGATCGTGCGCAGGCTCTCGTGCCGCTCCACCAACTGCGTCCAGGCGTTCGCCAGGGCCGTTTCGTTGATGATCCCGGTAAAGTTGGCCCCCAACGCAATGTGGCAAAGACCTTCCTGCCCGTTACTGTACTGTTCGATCAACCGAAACCGCTCTTGCATGGGCAGGATTGGGAAATTAGGTTGGGGCAAAGTGGGCAGGAGTGGCCGGTTGAAGGTTGCGCCTGCCTGTTGACTATCAATAAATTGGCTCAGTTCGAGCAGGGTCGGGTTGTCGGCAATGCGCTGGAGGGGCAGTAAAACGCCGAATTCCTGTTTCACAAATCCCTGTAAACGAATGGCCAACAGGCTGTTCAGCCCGGCTGCACCCACCGTTTCAGTAAGCACATCAGCGGGCGAGCCCGTCAGTTCAGACCAGATTCCACGAAGTGTATTGAGGGTGTTACCGGTTTGGTTGGGTTGGCCTTGCGCGGGTTGGCGAAGTGCGGTAAGCGTTGCCATGGCCTCATCGAATTCACCCGCATCGAACTGGGTCACCAACTGAAAATGCTGAATTTTGCCACTGGTGGTTTTGGGTATCTGCCGAATCGGCAACACCTGATCAAGGGGCAAACCCACCCGCTTGAGAATCATGTCCCGGATGGCCTGTGCCACGGGGGCAAAATCGGCCAGACTTTTTTTCCACAGCACAAACACAAGGGCCTGCTCGGTGGTCTGATCCCGGCGGCTACTACAGGCCACCACTTTGCCCAATTCGATTCCCGGAACGCGCATGGCCGCCCGTTCGATGTCGTGGGGGTAATAATTTTGTCCGTTGATGATAATCAGGTTCTTAGCCCGGCCCACCACCACTAAGTTTTCGCCATCCAGAAATCCCAGATCGTGGGTTTGCAGCCAGCCTTCAGTCGTGAACAGTTCGCGGGTGGCTGTGGCATTACCGAGGTAGCCTTTGGTTACGTTGCGGCCCCGCACCTGCACATAGCCCACTACCCGCTCAGGCAGTGGCCGGTGGTGCTTGTCGCATACCTGCACGGCACAATCGCGAATGGCACGGCCCACCGTCACAAAACTCAGCCGCTGGGAATCGTCGGTGGCGGGGCAAATGGTGTTGCCCACAGCAAGGTGCCGTCGGTCGAGGTGATATTCGACCAACCCCTCCCCGGCTGTTGGCAGTGTTACGGCTACCGAGGCTTCGGCCAAACCATAACTGGGAAAAATTACGTTGGAATCCAGTTTGCTGATTTTCAGGGTGTTCACAAATTGATTGCACAGATCAACCGAAATCTGTTCGGCCCCGTTATAGATCAGCCGAACGCTGCTCAGATCCCAGTGGGCGGGCGGCAAGCCATCCAGCGACGAGAGAAAATACTGGTAACCAAAATTAGGGGAGTAGAGGTGCGTAGCCCGGTGCTCACTCGCTTTTTCGAGCCAAAGTGCTGGTCGGCGCACGAACAGGGCCGTGGGCATCACGCACTGATTAATGCCCGCGAGCAAGGCCGTCAGGTGGAAACCGATCAGACCCATGTCATGAGTCAGGGGCATCCAGTTGAGGGCGGTGTCGCCGGGGCCAATTTCGCTGCGCTCCCGTATAGCTTCAGTATTACTCAACAAGTTAGCATGGGTGAGCATCACGCCTTTGGGCATCCCCGTTGAGCCAGACGAATACTGCACAAAAGCAAGGTCGGTGGGGCGGCAGGGGTGCAGTTGCCCCGGTTCTGTACCGGTCATCAGGTCTTCGGCCAACAGGCTCAGACTTCCGGTGGGAACCACAAAACCCACCTGTTGGGCGGCCTGTTCAATGCGGCTCTGGTTTGTGGCATCACCGATAAGATGGGTGTTGGGGAGGCTATGCCAGAGCCGGAACAGCTTGCGTTTCTGGTCGGTTTGCTGCCCGATGGAAAGGGGAATAGGGACGATACCACCCAGCAAACAGGCCCAGAACAGGCGCAAAAACGGGTGGTTTTGTTCGATCTGAAACAGCACTCGCGCCCCCCGTCCAATGCCCCGCTGCTGCAACTGCCCCAGCGTAAGGAGGGCCTCGGCATAGAGGTCGGCATACGAAACAAACCGTTCCTGTTGCGCTCCTTCAATAAAGGTAATGCCAGTGGTCACGCTGGTAGCCAAAGTTGCCAGACGGGTTAGTAACGTATTCATTTTGAGCGGTTTACAGAGTCGAACTATGGAGTATGAGTCTGTTTTTTTAGGCAACAGCAAGCCCTTTCGACGTGAAAACCGTCGTGCTCAAACCATGAAAATGGGTGCAAAAAGAGGTATTGAGAATTAAGGCTCGGTGCGTGTTTGTAGGTCAATCAGCCGGATAATCAGGCCACAACAGTCGTTCATCACCACCCGATATCCCCGGTCGACCAGTTCGCCGGCTTTTGTTTCGGTGAATTTTATCCAGATGTCCTGTCCGTC
The DNA here is from genome assembly GCA_031411995.1 of Cytophagales bacterium. Taxonomy (GTDB): domain Bacteria; phylum Bacteroidota; class Bacteroidia; order Cytophagales; family Spirosomataceae; genus Rudanella. The sequence continues at coordinate 13,510 of JANOCD010000097.1, read as the reverse complement.
GTTGCGGAACGCTTCGGGCAGGTTATCGCCCACGCACACGGGTAGCCCAATGCCCTCTATTTTCAGTGTATAATCCTGGCAGGTGAACAGGGTTTCTCCCTTGGTGTTGCGGGCTTTCAAAACCGTTGCCCGTCTGAACCCTCGCTTTTGATACTCGGTAGCCGTTTTGTATTCAGTCGGATTGATGGCCTGCGCCTGTTTCAAGACCAATTGAGCTGAATCCAGTTGGTTGCGGGCACGATATACCTCACTCAGTCCCTCGTAGGCCCGCCAGGAGTTGGGGAAAAGCTGGGTAGTCAATCGAAAAAAATAGTCGGCTTCGGCCAGTTCTTTCGCTCTCAGAAAGGTATAAGCCGTCTGAATCAGGGGTTTGTTGCTTTGGTAAAACCGCTTCAGCAAATCGGGGCTGCCCTTCACCACCACCGAACTGCGCAGATCCGAGCGGGTCTGCAACGAATCGGTGATCGTTACTTTGGCCTGCGACGACACCAGCACGGTCAGGTTGGCCTGTTGACAGGTGAACCCAAACGCATCGAGTTTGCCGCCTTCGTAGAGTTCGGCCCGTAGTTGGTTTCCCTTACCAGTCAACTGCACGCGACCGCCGTAGGAGGCCATCACGGTTGTTTCATTCAGGGTGCCGTTGAGCTTCAGAAACCCACTCTGCTCCGATTTAATCAGCACCCGGTCCAAGTTTGCCTGCATCGAAATGCGGCTGTCTTCGGGTATGGTAATCGTCAGTGGCTGGGTGTTGAAGCCAGTTGTTTCGACCACATTAACCCGCCCTTTTAACCGCAGATTGTCGAGTTGGGGACCACTGACATAGACCCGTACCTGATCGACATCGCCATAATCAATAGAATCTTCGTGGACCGTGAGCAAGTCGTTCCGGCTTTCCACCACCATTTTTTGGGTGCGTTTGGCCGGGCCTTCCACCCGAACGGCAGGCTGGTCGGCCTTCGTCAGATAGACGGTAAAGGCCCCCGTCAGTTCGAGATTTCGAAACGCACGGACAGGCGTTTGTTGGGCGGCAACGAGCTGGGCTATCAGGCACAAACCCGTTAAAACCAGTCCAGTGAAAAGCCGCCGGGCTTGGGCAAATGAGACGAAAGTTGCCATAGTCAGGATAGATGAATTGCCTTTACTGATACCGGAGGGAGTTGATCGCTTTGGCTCGAACCTGCGTTATGGCCTGATAGACAACCGTTGCCGTAGCAATGAACAACACAACCAGCGATGGAAAGATGAATAGCCACGGGCTGATCGGGATGCGGAAGGCGAAGTTGTCGAGCCAGTAGCTAATGGCAAAATAAGTGATCGGAATGGCCACGGCCACAGCGACCAGCACCAGCGTGATGAACTCTTTCGAAAGCACAAACAGGATGTCGCTTCCCGTTGCACCAAACACCCGCCGAATGCCAATTTCTTTGGTCCGCTGCCCCGAATTGAGCAGAGCCAGTCCAAACAAACCCATGCAGGCCACCAGGATGGCCAAACCCGCAAACAGGCCAAACACCTTGCCCAACACCACATCGGCGCGGTATTGCCGGTCGAAATACTCGTTCAAAAAGAAATAATCGAAGGGGTTGCCAGGGAACATGCTGTTCCACTGCTTCTCGACCAGCGCCAGGGTTTGTTGGGGGTTGTCGCCGTTAATCTTGATCGAGAACGACATGCCGAAAGAGGCTGCCGGGGAATACTGAATCGCAATGGGTTCAACCGTTTTCCGCAGCGATTGCTGGTTGTAGTTCTGCACCACGCCAATCACGGGGGTTAATCGCCCCGGTACCGCAAAAATGTTTTTGCCAATGGCCGATTTGGCGTTAGGGAAGCCCAGTGTTTTCAGGGCAGCCTCGTTCAGAATAGCCCCCCGGTTTTGCACATCACCTTCGTAGGAAGAGGTCGTAAAGTTTTGCCCTGCCAGCATTTTCAGGCCATAAAGCGGTACAAATCCTTCATCGGCAAAGAAAAAGCCCATGCTGTTTTTCTCGGTTTCGCTGCGTTCGGCCCGCCTGAAAACGCCGATGTTGGTACGCACGGCTTGCCCCGGAATGTTGAGTGAGCTGGAGAAACCCTTTACCGAGGGGTAATTCAGCAGTTCATTTTTAAAGCTTTCCACTTTACCGGCAAAGGTCGTGGGGTCGCCAATGCCAACCGTGGGCGAGGGCAGCACCAACACCTGTTCGATGTTAACACCAAGGTCGCGGTTGCGCATGAAGTTGAGTTGTTGATAGATAGCGAACGTCAGGGCAATGAGCGTCATCGAGATGGTGAACTGAAATACCACCAGCCCTTTTCGCAGCACAGCCCGTTGCACCCGCGCCGTCCAGGAGCCAAGCAACTGGTTCCGAAGCAGGTTGGCCGGTTTCAGCCCCGATAACACGAAGGCCGGATAGAGGCCCGCCAGTAAGGAGCCAAGCGTCAGCACGAGCAGCAGCCCCAGGCCAAAGCCCAGGTTGTTCCACCAGGCAAACGAGATCGACTTTTCGATGAACTGGTTGAACAACGGCAGAGCCAACTGCGACAAAATGGCCGCCAGTACCGTTGCAAAAAGGTTAATAAGCACCGTTTCGAGCAGGAACTGGATAATGAGCTGCCCCTGATTGCCGCCTACCGATTTGCGAACGCCCACCTCTAGACTGCGCCGGATCGACGCAGCATTCGACAGGTTGATGTAGTTGATCCAGGCTATAATGAGAATGAACGACGCAATCAGCACCAGGAAATAAATGGATTTTTCGCGGCTGCTGGGGCTGATTTCGCCCTGCACATCCGAATACAAATGAATATCCTCGACGGGTTGGAGCCTGAAATAGAACTCTTTACGGTCGGTATTCTGGTAACTCAGATTCAGTTTTTGCTCCAGCCGGTCGGCGGGGGCATTGGGATTCAGGAGTAGGTAGGTATAGACCGGGTAGTTGTCCATGTAGTTCGGACCCCACTTGGCCGTGTTGTTGATGCTGTTGAACGAACCAATCACGTCGGTCCGTAAATGCGCATTTTGGGGGATGTCTTTATAAACGCCAGTGATCGTGAACAGGGGCGACGACATTTCGGAGTCGTACTGGTTGCTGATCTTGAACACCTTGCCCACCGGGTCTTGCCCTTTGTAGTATTTTTCAGCTGCCGTTTCCGACAAAATGGCTGTGTTGGGTTCTTTCAGCACGTTCGACTGGGTACCACTGATCATTTCCAGCCCAAAAAAGGTCGGAAAATTTCCGTCGGCAACGGCCATTTGTTCCGTAAACGGCTGGTTATTAATGGTCATTACCACCGGTCCCTGCCCCGTCCAGATCCGGGTGTAGTTATCTACTTCCGGGAATGATTTTTTGGCTTCCTGACCCAATGCGCCAAACGTGGAGGCCCGCCGATCAACCTGAACGCCTTCGTTCGAGCGTTCGGCAATCACCCGATACATCCGCTTCGAGTCGGGCAGGTGCCGATCGTAGCTCAGTTCGAAGCGGACATACTGCATGATCACAATAAACGAGGCCATGCCCAGGGCCAGCCCGAACACGTTGACAGCCGTAAAAAGTTTGTGATGCCGGAAATTGCGAAGGGCAATTTTGAGATAGTTACGAAACATGAGCGATACAGATTGAAACGGATAATTTCAGGAAAAAGGACAATAGAAATCTCACTGTTGGGCAAAGGCCATCGGCTGACAAACAGCCGAATAGGTGGGTACAATGTCGGCAATGGTGGCCACGGTGGCCACCACCGCTTTCACCACCTGCTGCATAAATTCCACATTGACATGTTTTAGCCGGTCGCCCCGGCTGTCGATATTTTTGTTACGGGTGAAAGACCCGTCGCCCACATGAATAGCGGGATAACCAGCCTGCCAAAAATTGGCATGATCGCCCAAGCTCAGGGTCATGGGCAGTTTGCCGGGGCCGTTGAGCGTCACAAACGACAGGCCTGGCGCGTAGGTAGCGGCACAGGTGGCAAACTGTTTGTTGAGCGTCACAGATGCGTCGTTGGCGCTACTAATGATGAAATTACCCCTGAAACCATTTTTTACTAAATGTTGGTAGGCTTCAGGAAACAAGTTGTCGAAGCCTTCGGGTACGTCCTGACTCTTAGGCTTGTTCGAGGTGTAGCCAATCATATCGAGGTTAACAACCCCCTTAATTTTTGTGCCAGGCACAAGCCCCGCCTGTAGATACCGGTTGCTGCCCATGCCGCCCGCTTCTTCCAGATCAAACCCAATCACCTGGATCGAATGCCGAAACGAAATGGTGGACAACAGCCGGATCGCTTCCAGTAACCCGGCTACTCCCGATGCATTATCGTCGGCACCGGGGCTGTTGGCAACGGCATCGAAATGAGCACATAGAACAATGGTTTGTTTGTCAGCGGGTTGCCCCGGCAGGTTGCCAATAATATTGTGTGCCAGATAATTACCAAATTTGTTTTCCTGTCGGCGCGTTTGCAAACCGTATTGGTTGAACCTGTTTTGCAGCGTGTCCTTAATGGCCGAGAGGTGTTGAAGCCCCTGTTCATTGCCAAAATAGCGGTTGCCACTCACCAGGTTCAGCGTGGCACGCAGCCGGTCCGAATCGACCTGACCAACCAAACTGCGAATCATACTGGTGGTGTTATACCGAACGGTTAAGCGTAGTAAATAATCGGGAAGTGATAGAAGCGGAAGCCGGTAATACCAATAAATTATCTTGTTTTTGCCCGGTTTTATGGGGTAACCCACATCGCCGTTCAGGCGTTCGCCCGCAATAACCGACGCGGTATCGGCAGGCAACGAAACAGACAGCGTAACCTGTACGCTATCAGTGGCTTGCCCCGGCAAGTCATAGTGGATGATGAGCCGGTGAGCCACCGTATCAACCACGGCATCGAGCCGGGTGATAGCAAGCGACCGGGACTGAGCCCTGCCCCCATGAACTAACCCCAAACAGACCAGCAGATATAGATAAAAACGCATGACGGCAAAGCGGTTAAGTTGTGTTGTTTACCTCACACCCGGACATGCTCAACCACCACCTTACCATCGTAGAGGTTTACAGTGCGGTTGGCAAAACTGGCATCGTAGGGCGAGTGGGTCACCATAATGATAGTCGTTCCTTCGTCGTTTAGCTCGCTAAGTAAGCCCATCACTTCTTCGCGATTTTTAGAGTCGAGGTTACCCGTTGGTTCGTCGGCCAGAATAACTCTTGGTTTGGCTACCACGGCGCGGGCAATGGCCACACGCTGTTGTTGTCCGCCCGAGAGTTGCTGCGGAAAGTGATTCCGGCGGTGCATAATGTTCATGCGGTTCAGGGCGGCTTCCACCCGCGTTTTACGCTCGTCGGTCGGCACTTTCAGGTAGAGCAGGGGGAGTTCTACGTTCTCAAAAACCGTTAGCTCGTCGATCAGGTTGAAACTCTGGAAAATAAAGCCGATGCTCCCTTTCCGAAGGTCAGCCCGTTGTCGCTCGTTCATGGCAGACACCTCGCTGCCGTAGAAATTATACGATCCGTTTGAGGGATTGTCGAGCAGACCCAGGATGTTGAGCAGCGTGGATTTGCCGCAACCCGATGGCCCCATAATGGCCACAAATTCACCATCTTCCACATCAATGTTGATGCCATTGAGGGCAGTTGTCTCAACTTCTTCGGTTGCAAAGAGTTTTTGCAGGTTACTGGTCTGTATCATGAGTCAGAATTGTAAGACTTCGTTAGTACCAAAATTTTCGTAGCTACTCGTAATTACTTGTTCACCTGCTCGTAAGCCTTGGAGTACTTCATAATAATCCGGGTTTTTCCGACCAAGGGCAATGGCCCGTTTGGTGGCGCGTTTCCCTGAGTTGTCCATCACATAGACCCAGTTGCCCCCCGTGTCGGAGAAGAACCCACCCACGGGGAGCAACATAGCTTTGCTGGCTTTGCCTAGTTCGAGCCGAATGGGTGACGACTGCCCCCGTTTGATACCCTTTGGGGCTCCGTTGGGAAAGGTCATGTCTACCTCGAACCGCCCGTTCTTGACCTCCGGAAACACCCGGCTGATTTGTAGCGCATAGTCTTTTCCATTAAACTCGAATGCACCCGCCAAACCCGGAAATACCCGGCTGATGTAGTGTTCATCGATCCCAATCCGCATTTTAAAGCCGTTGAGATCATCAATTTGTCCCAGATTTTGCCCACGGTTAATGTTGCTGCCCAACTCCACATCAATGCTCGACAACAGGCCCGAAACAGGGGCTTTCACCACGAGATTGTCGAGGGTTTGTTGCCAAAGTGTCACGTTTTTCTGGGTGCGGGCAAGAGTGCCTTCCAGTTGCTGAATCTGCAGTTTGGCGTTTTCTTCCTGGTATTGTTGCGACTCGGCTTCGATCTCCCGTTGTTTCGACAGGCGTTCGAAGGCCAGCTTGGCTTTCTGGTAGTCTTCTTCCGACACAACTTTGTCTTTAAACAGTCGGGCCTGTCGGGCGTAAGTATCCTTTGCCTGTTCAAGTTGAGCACTCACTTCGGCGAGTGTTTTGCGCATGGCAAATCGCTCAACCCGCAGCCGTTGTCGAGTATTTTGCAGTTCATTCACCAGTCGGTTGGCTTCGGTCTCCGATTGAAGAAACTGGAGTTTCAGGTTCTGGTTCTCCAGTTTAAGCAAGACCTGCCCCTGGCTCACCTCCGCCCCACCCTCCACCATTTTCTGAGTAACATAGCCCCCTTCGATGGCATCTAACCGGATCGTTTTCAGGGGTTGGACCACGCCGGTGACGGCAATGAATTCCTCAAAATTACCCACCCTAACGGGTGACACTGTTAATTTATCGCGGTCAACGTTGAGCGTCGACCGTTTGTCGGCCAACACAAAGGCATAGGTACTCATCGCCAAAATACCCACACTGCCAACCGAAAGGGCCAGCCGCTGTTTATTCCAAAAGAGTTTAGGTAGGGCGCGATCCATAGTCGAAATCAATTAGTTTTTTTGGGGGAAGCCGGGCATTCACAGATGCAGCAGGTCGAGGCCGACATCGTGGCCAAGCCATTGTTTCAGGGTACAGATGATCCCCAATCGGCCCGATTTCAGGGAGAAATCAGTCTGTTGGTTAGTTTGTTGAACCATTTTCATGGTTCTGTTCAACCAGTAAATACCCTCATCGAAGTAGCGTTGTTGCCCGGTCAATTCGTAGAGCTGACGGTAAAGCAAACTAACCCCGGCTGTGCCGGTCATTAGGCCTGGGTTGGTTAAATGCAGCCGTCCCGTTTGCCGAAGATGGATCAGATAACCACCCAGCCGATGCGCCCATTCCGTTAATTGCGGCCGACCAAGCAGGCGTTCCGCTTTGTAGAGCAATAGCAAATGACCCAAATCACCCTGCCCCCACGATTGTTGATCGGCCAATTTCCAATCATATTTACTCACTGATGTCGGAAAAAGCGACTCAAACGAATCAGTACTGTCAACCGGTATTTGATGACTGTGCAAGTAGTCGACGTACGGAATCAGATAGGCATCAATTTGTTTAACGACCTTCTGTATACGCAAACTTTCAGCATACAGTCGCCGAGCATTCAGTACCACCAGTAACCAACCTGTTGTTCCCGATTCAAGTGTCAAATCACGTCCGGGGTCCCAGTTAGTTAACGGATGCTGTTGGGCCAGTGTACCGAGAAGGTCGGCCACCCAATCGGTATTGGCTTGCGTGAGAATCAAGTAGTGAAACACTAACTGACTCATGGCAGATACCCGTTCCGGAAATGCTGTTATCAGTTGCTGCTGGAGCCACCCTGTCAAGAAAGCATCTTTTTGAACCAGTATGGCTCGCGTAGCCATACTGGTTGCCTGCCTCTTTTTCAGTAGTAACCCCAGCAGCAACGCTGCGTCTGGTTCATCGGTTAAGCCGAACAGGTTCTGCTCAACGTCTGGGGGCGGTTCATAATGAGGGTGCGTCAGGAGTGACCACAACAGGTGCTCAGTCTCCGAGCCTCTTTCCTCGTCAATGGGTTCCGTCAGCATTGATGACAACGTCTTTTCAATCTGAAGGGCCAGCGTGCCAGGTAGTAATGGAGTGGAGAAAATCATGGTTAGTTTGGCTAAGAGTTTTAAGTACTCACGCCATCACGAAGAACACCAGTCTCGACCTGCTTCACCAAAAATTTATACGAATCGCCCGTTTCCCAGTATCAGTAGGTTGATTGGCAATACGGGAGCAGGTCAGAACAGGGTGGTCAGATGACTGCTAGCAGCGGGTTGCCTGGTTCGGCTGCGGACATTACCATTGAGTAGGGCTACTTTCTTGACACTGATGGTCAGTGTGATTGTGCGTACATTGAAGGTTTCCATGTGATAGAGGTGTTGTAGGTTTGTACATTTGAACTGTTCAAAGTTGGCGGTTAACACTAAGTCTGCCTAAAAACTTATACCAACTTCATCATTCTCTATACTAATTCACCCTATTTTGTTTTTCACTACACCAAATCACCCTTTTGTCCATATGACCGTTCCCTTTGATTTTTCAACAGTGGCAGGCCGTCGTCGGTCAATTCTGATACAGCTTTCTATTTGGCTGGGCTACATCGGCATCTACAGCATCGTTATGCTGCTGTCGGATGCGTACTATTACGGCATTATTCAACTTCCCTTTACCCTTGGCCTACTGGCAATTGTTTTCTACTCCAATGTATACCTGGTTGTTATTCCAAATGTAGAACGAGGTACATATATCAGGCTGGTTTTATATACTATATTGATGCTGGTGATTTATGCTGGGGCCAGATACCTGTTGTTACTCTACCTTTTGCCCGCTTTGGGAATAAAAACACTCTATGAAAGTATTCATTCATTTAGCCTTACGCAATTTTTATTCGACACGTATTGGATCGCTTTTCACTATTTGTCGCTGAGCTATGGATACTTTTTCGCGCTTCGGATGGTGCGCCTGGAACGGCAAAAACTTGAGAAGGATCGACAAATCCTTCTGCTCGAAAACTTGAACCGACGTGCCGAACTGGCATTCCTCCGAACACAGCTTAACCCCCATTTTCTGTTTAATACCCTCAATCTGTTTTTTTCCGACGCACTCAAAACATCGCCCAAATTGGCTGATGCCATCATGAACCTTTCGCAGATGCTTCGAACAATAACCGAAGTAGGACAAAACGAAATGGTATCGGCCGCTCAGGAAATTGCTTATATCCAGCACTATCTAAATATTCAGAAATATCGTTTCAGCAAACAGCTTAGTGTGGTTTTTACCGTCGACGATAACGATCTGAGTCAAACGTTTTTGCTGCCTCCCCTCATTTTGATTTCGCTGGTAGAAAACGTTTTCAAATACGGCGATACCGTCGATCCGGAAAAACCCGCCATGATCACCATCACAATCACACCGGAACGCTTAACGTTTAGTTCTCGAAACAGCATAAAAGAATTACCTAATTATACGCAACAGGGAGTGGGTATAAGCAACATCAAACAGCAACTCAAATTGGCTTTTCCCGGACAGGCTGAAATTTCAACGAAGGCCTATGAAGCAATGTTTTATGTTCACCTTTATATAGAAGCTTCTTATTAAAATATTAAATATTTTTATGTATATTACTGATTATTAAGCATGTAAGATTTTATTCATTTGCGATCGAATTAAGTTAAAACATTCGGCATCAACGTTCAGTTACGGTTTTTTCCGCTATCAGAATGATCAACTGTTTTATTCTCGACGACGAGCAACCCGCTATCGACGTGCTTACACAGTATGTTGGAAACACGCCTTATTTGAATCTGGCGGGAAGCACTACTTTAGTCAAAGAAGCCATGACACTGCTTCAGACTCAACCAGTTGACCTTCTTTTTCTGGATATTCAGATGCCTCTGCTGACTGGGCTTCAGTTTGCCAGCCTTTATAAAGGTAAACTCCAGATCATTTTTACGACAGCCTATAGTTCATATGCGCTTGAAGGGTATGAGTACAACGTACTCGATTACTTGCTCAAACCTATTCCGTTTGACCGGTTTCTCAAAGCAACTGAGAAAGCTCTCGACTATTTCAACCGGCAGACTCCCCTGCACGACAATACCACGCTTGCACCGGAAAACGATTATGTACTCGTCAAAACCGAGCATAAAGGAAAATTAAGAAAAATCTCTTTTGACGAAATTATCTATATAGAAGGACTTAAGAACTATGTCTCCATCTATACCGAAAAAGAAGTTATCGTGACCTACAGCGGCATGAGTGAAGTAGAAAAGCGACTTCCTGCCCATTTGTTTGCCCGTGTTCACCGCTCCTACATCGTGGCCATCAACATGATCAATGCCATCGACGGAAACGAATTGTTTATGAAAAACGCTCCCCGCATCCCTACCTCCGGGAAATACAAGGATGATTTTCTGGCCCGACTCGAAAAGTCGATTTTGCAGAATAAATAATTCAACACGTACCGTAGTACTTACCTCTCCTGTCGAGCATGTATAAAGTTTTACTTGCTGACTTATTCGTTATTCGTCGGCCACTTCTGCCCATTAACCAGTATCTGAGTGTTCAACAGCAATTGACTGAAGGGCAGTCGCTTGAGAGCATACTTCGAACAATTTATGGCGCAACCGAGTGCCAGCAAGCCATCTACTATGCCTCGCCAGTACTTTATGAACAGTTGATCGACTGGCTCGATGGCCGGTCTGCGTTATCGCACGACCTCGGTTTAACGCTCTATAAGTACGTGACTCGAATGACCACCCGCGCCACCCCTTTTGGTATGTTTGCGGGCATCACGGTTAGCCACTGGAAAGAGGGTGAAGCGTCTCCAATACCTGCCAATTTGAATCACCGACAGGACATTGTGCGGCTCTCAACAGATTATTTACATCATCTGTTCACGGTCATTTCGCAGCTTCCGTTTGTTCGTAACCAGTTGACCTACAAGCCGAATTCAACACTATGGAAGGGGGGACAAACCCTTCGGTACATTGGATTTGCGGAGCAGGATGGACAACTGACCTATTACCAGCAAGAAACACCCGCTCACCCTATTCTGGAACAAACGCTCGACACAGCCCGAACAGGAGCCTCCATAAGCCAACTTGTTCATGGCATTGCTCAATCCGGAATTAGCGAAAAGGACGCAGTGGACTACTTAGAATCTCTAATAATCAATCAGATACTAGTTCCTGATCTGGCTATATCACTAACCGGTAACGACCCTTTCAACCGGCTCATTGATAGTCTGGATGCGATGAACGATTGCCGGATATTAGCCGACCGGCTTCGGAAAGTTCGCAAAATTTTAGAGAAAGGAGACATAAACGATTTTCCACAGATAGATCAGCTATTGGCTTTGCTGGATCTGGGCATGTCGGCTTCGGTGCAATGCGACACCTTTTTCGACAAACACTTAACCACGCTCCCCCGCTCAATAGGCGAGCAACTTAATCGGCTTTTTCCCACCCTAGTCCGACTGCATCGCCCCGCCGATGTGACCGCTCTCACTGAGTTTCGACACCGCTTTTTCGAGCGATTTGGTGAGCAGCCCATCCCGCTCCTGCACGCCCTCGACCCGGAGAGCGGCATAGGATACGGTAATTTGCAGATACTACCCGCCCCATGGCTGTCGGGCCTAAGCTGTGCTGACCCTGTTTCTTTACCTCAGTCGACCCCACCTGCTTCGTTACCCCCTGACGTATTGCTTCGCCTTTATGCAGGAGCATTACAACGTCAGGAAACCGTAATTCGACTGACAACTCAGGATATTGAAACTTGGCTTCCTCTCCCCGTGGCAACCAGCCTGCCCCACCACGCCTATGCCCTGCTGGCTCTCGCCGGACAGTCCGACACCCCTGAGCCGCTGATACAACTAAAGGGTATAGGAGGGCCATCGGCCACTAATTTGCTGGGCCGGTTTGCTCATCTCTGCTCGAAACTGGAAGACCACCTTCGGGATCTGACTGAGCGCGAACAGCAGGCTTACACAGATTTTGTGCTGGCCGAATTAGTGCATCTGCCAGAAAGCCGAACCGGTAATATGCTGCGTCGTCCCCTGCTTCGTCCCTTCGAGATACCCATACTGACCCACTCGACGGTGCCCGAGAACAATCAGTTTGCCCTGAACGACCTATTGATCTCAACTCCCAACGGCCGACACGTAGTGCTTCATACCAAAACATCAAAAAAAGCCATTCTGCCCCGCCTGTCTACGGCACATTATGTCCATACTGGTAGTTTGGCGCATTACCGCTTTCTTTACGACCTTCAGCATCAGCACGAAAGCCTGCGGATCAGCTGGCAATGGGGACAACTGGTACTCATGCCTTTTCTGCCACGCATACAGCTCGAAACCATCATTCTATCGCGGGCCCAGTGGCGTGTCCCGGCGCCAAGCCTTGCAACCTTCGAACAGTGGCAGGCTTGGCGGGAAACGTATCGAATGTGTCAGTATGTATTGATGGGAGAAGGCGATAACGAATTAGCCATTGACACAACACTTCCATTTTGTCTACCCCTAATGCAGCAACTAGCCCGTCGTCTTGGGTACGTTGTTCTGTTTGAGGCACCCCAGCTAAACCATTCCGACACAACCAGTCTACAATGGTCGCAGGAGATGGTTATCCCTCTCGAAACCGTTTGCCCCTTGACCAGAAGTGGCAACCACCCCCGCTTCCTGTCGGTTCGTGCTCCACAACGGCGTTTTTTTCCCGGCAGTGACTGGACATACCTGAAAATTTATGCGGGCGCGGGCGTTCTCGATTCTTTGCTACAGCATGAGGTAGGCGAATTGATTGCCGGCCTTCGACGAGAGGCACTAATCGATAGTTGGTTTTTTATCCGATATAGCGACCCCGAAACGCATATTCGACTTCGGGTACATAATCAGCCTGCTCACATTAGCGTGGTTATCCGACACGTTAATCAATGGGTAACGAATTCCCTACTGCTTGACAACCGTGTCTATCGAACCCAGTTCGACACGTATGAGCGGGAGATTGAACGTTATGGCTCTGAAACGATTGAACTTTGTGAGCAATGGTTCGGTACAGAATCGGATTTTGTACTGCGTTTACTGGCACTTGCCAGTAACAATCCGACGGATCTTGATCGACTTCGTATGGGTTGCCTGGCTGTTCAACGGCTTTTAAATACTTGGGAGCCAGAAGTTAACAAACAAATAGTATTGATAGAGCAGTGGCGGAATTTATTTCTTCAGGAGTTTGGGGGAAGCAAATCTTTACGTGAAGAATTAAACAAGCAGTTCAGGGAGTATAAAGCATTGCTGTACCAGCCCGACCCCCAAACCGAGCCTGCCCTTTTCAGCCTGCTTTCCGATTATGAAGCGCAGGCGCAGATATTCTTTACCCATCATTTGGCCATCGTCGGGCAGGACGTGACCCGGTCAATCCTGCCCAGTCTGACCCATATGCTCATCAATCGGCTGTTTGCCGATGACCAGCGTCGTCATGAAATGGTTGTTTATCATTATTTGCACAAACTACTCCAGCAATGGCTTTATTCAAAGACATAAGTCGGGCTCTGGAAGAATTTCTTAATGGTTTTATCAGGTGATTGTGGCAATACACTACGAAA
>JANOCD010000096.1:0-4047 GCA_031411995.1 Cytophagales bacterium | reverse complement strand
AGAAGGTTGGAGTGCTCACTGTGTTTGGAACTGCTGTTGGGTTTGTTGTCACGCGCTGGGCGGTGGCAAAGGTGGCTAACCAGGCAATCCCTGCCGTGGCTAAACCGAGTGTTCTATATAGTTTCATAAGGAGTACCGTTGAGTATGGTTGCCCACAAAAAAAGGGGATATCCAAGTAGCGGATACCACCTTATAAACCAAATTCAGGGATGAAGGTTTGAGCGAAAGGGAGCAAGGGGAGAAAAGGGAGGAGGGCAAGAAAGGAGGCTGACGTGTAAGCAATTCCTTTGTCCATTTCTTCCCTTTTCTCTTTTCCTCCTTTATTTAAGCTCCGTTGACCGGATATCCCGGCTCCATTTTTCAACTCCTTTTTGGTCATAAACTTTAATGTTGAGAACCCGGTCACGGAGAGGCCCGCTCACGCTCAGGATGCCGAAGTTGCGCTCCGATAAATAGGTACCTTCCACGTAAGTGGCCTGTTTCAACTCTTCATCCCGCGCTTTGGCCGGTCCCGATGAGAGGGGCGAAATTGTCAGGTCGTAGAGTGGGTAGGTTCCACTTCGGTCTAATTTATGCACGATTGTGTGGTGCCGGTCGCCGGTCAGAAACAGCACACCGGGGATTTTGGCATCGGCAATAGCTTTGAACAAACGGTCGCGTTCGGTGCCGTAGTTGCTATAGTTTTCAAACAACTTAGCAGGGTTAACCACTTGATTGCCAATCACAACAAATTTAAATGAGGCCCGGCTGTTGCCCAATGCTTCAATCAGCCAGTCGAACTGTCGTTTGCCGAGGTAATCTTTTTCGGGGCCGTCGGGCATGTCGTTGGGGGCGCGGAACGTACGGTCGTCCATCAGAAAAAACTGGCAATCGTTCCACTGAAACGTGCCGGTGCAACCTTCGTTGAACACATAGTTGGGGTTGGCCCAGAACAGTTTGAACGCTTCGAGGGTAACGGGCTTGAGCCAATAGCTCCGGTCGGAGTCGTTGGTGCCATAATCATGATCGTCCCAGGTGGCATAGTTGTGCGTGTTGGCCAGCAGGGGCTGCATTTCGGGAACGGAGCGAGTATGCGTGTAACGCCGTAGCACGCCCGTGCGGGAGTTCCAGTCCACTTCGCGGAGGTAGGTATTATCGCCCGTCCAGAGCATAAAATCGGGCTTTTGGGCCGCTAACGAAGTAAATACCTCGTAGCCACCTCCGTATGCCTGACCGGGCCGATCCACTTCAGGCTCGTTGACGTAGGTGCAACTTCCTACGCCGAACCGAAACGCCGGTGGGTCCGTCCTGAACTGCCATAGGGATTGGCTTTGGAACGTTGTTGGGTAGGGCAGGCTCGCCTTCTGGCCCTCGATCAACAGTTCGTACACGTACTTTTTTCCGGGTTCCACCTGATCGGCGAGCAGGTGGGCCGTAAAAGCCATTGCTTTCTCGGTCGTTACTTCGTTGGTTAGGTAAGCCGTGCCGGGTTTGCCTTCTTCGGCATACCGAATCTGAACGCGCACGGGTTGTTTGGTCTGCACCCACAGTTTCACCTCGCGCATTTCGGAGTATCCAACCATCGGCCCCGACTGAATAAGGGAAGCGGGTGGGTTCACGATGCCGACCTGAAAACCGGGTCGCTGATCGCGCCCGCCTTCAATGATCACGGCTCTGTCTTGCGTAGTCGATGATTTTGGCGGGATTGTCCGGCCAGCCGGTTGTGTGTTTTGGGCCAGTGCAGGGGCCACGAGTAACCAGCCAAAAGCCAGCAAGAGGGGTTGTTTCATTCGTTTCAATTATATTTGTGGTTCATTTTTGCCGCATGGACTTACAAAATAACTCGTATCAGATTCAGGGTGTTGACGTACTCGACATGGCCGACCAGTTTGGTTTGCCCTTGTACGTATATGATGCCGACAAAATTATCCAAAAAATCGACTTGCTGCGGTCGTCTTTCTCCGGTGTAAATCTAAAGATAAAATACGCCCTGAAAGCCCTCTCAAACCTGTCGATTCTGAAACTGATGCGGTCGCAGGGGGTTGAGGTCGATGTGGTGTCGGTGAACGAGGCCCGGCTGGCGATGCGGGCGGGTTATGTGCCCAGTCAGATTATGTACACGCCCAGCGGCAACCATTTCTCCGAAATTCAGGAAGCCATCGAACTGGGTCTAACCATTAACGCCGATAGCCTGCCGCTTATTGAACAGATTGGCCAGACCTACGGCGCAACGGTGCCAATCTGTATCCGAATCAACCCCAGCATTATCGACGGGGGCAACCTGAAAATCCAGACGGGTCATGCCGATTCCAAGTTTGGGATTCCGAACCAGTACCGCGCCGAAATCAGCGCGTTGGTGGCCCAATATGGCATTCCGGTTGTCGGGCTGCATATTCATACCGGCTCCGATTTTAAGGATGGCAATACTTTCCTGAAAATTGCCGATACACTGTTCGATCTCGCCAGCGATTTCCCCGATCTCCGGTTCATGGACTTTGGCAGTGGGTTTAAAGTGGCCTACCGCGAGGGCGACCACGCCACCGACCTGGGCGAGTTGGGCGCGAAAGTCTCGGCGGCTTTCCAGGCGTTTTGCGAAAAACAGGGTCGTGACATTGAACTCTGGTTTGAGCCAGGCAAGTTGCTCGTGAGCGAATCGGGGCATTTGCTGGCCAACGTGAATGTGGTGAAGCAGAACCCAACCCGCACGTTCGTGCATCTCGACACGGGCCTGAACCATCTGATCCGACCCATGATGTACGATGCCTGGCACGACATCATCAACGTGTCGAACCCTTCCGGATCCGAACAACTATACACCGTGGTGGGCTACATTTGTGAAACTGACACCTTCGCCACCGACCGGCTCCTTCCCGAAGTCCAGCAAAATGACGTGCTGTCGTTCGAGAATGCGGGTGCCTACGGGTTCATGATGGCCTCGACCTACAACATGCGTTGCCGCCCCGCCGAGGTAATGGTTTACGACGGTCGGGCATTCCTGATCCGCGAACGTGAAACGTTTGATGATCTGATGAAGGGGCAAGTTGAGATTGAATTTGAACAAACAGTAAATGCTTAATAGTGATGAACGATGAGTGGGCTGACCGCACTGGCGGACTGGCGAAAGAACACTCATCACTCATCACTCATCACTAAAAACATGGGACGTGCCTTTGAATACCGGAAAGCCCGGAAAATGAAGCGGTGGGGGCAAATGGCCAAAACCTTCACCCGTATTGGTAAAGATATTGTGATCGCCGTGAAAAGCGGTGGCCCCGACCCCGACTCCAACGGGCGGTTGCGGGCTATAATTCAGAATGCCAAAGCCGCCAACATGCCCAAAGAGAATGTGGAACGGGCAATAAAAAAGGCAATCTCGAAAGATCAGGAGGATTATAAAGAGATCACCTACGAAGGCTACGCGCCCCACGGTATCGCCCTCGTGATCGAAACGGCTACAGACAACCACAACCGGACGGTGGCCAATATCCGCAGCTATTTCAGTCGGTGTGGAGGGAGCCTCGGCACCACCGGCATGACCGATTTCATGTTCGACCGCAAAAGCGTGTTCCGCATTCCTGCAGAGGGCATTGACCCCGACGAACTCGAACTGGAACTGATCGACGTGGGGGGCGACGAAATAGAGTTCGATGAGGAAGCCGACCAATTGGTGATTTACGGTGAGTTTACGGCCTTTGGTAGTATCCAGAAATTCATGGAAAGCAAAGGCTACGAAATCAAAGGGGCTGAATTTCAGCGCATTCCCAACGATACCAAAGCCCTAACCGACGAGGAAGTGGCCGATGTGGAGAAACTCCTTGACAAACTCGATGAAGACGACGACGTGCAAAACGTTTATCATAATATGAAGGAGGAGTAGAGACCGCACCGGCGGACCGGCATACTTGCGTCTCACTTGCAAAACCATCTGGCGGTGAGACGCAAGATCTTACCGGTCCGCCGGTGCGGTCTCTATAAAAAACAACACCGACCTCAAGTATGGGTCGGTGTGTCGAATTACACTTCATCAACAAACTAAAAACCAATCGAATCGTTCGGGACGTTGACCGC
>JANOCD010000095.1:0-1680 GCA_031411995.1 Cytophagales bacterium | reverse complement strand
CCGGATAAAGTGCCAGCCCGATGACCTCATCAATCTTGAGAAGGTCGCTCATTACGGCACTCGTTTTATCGGATGGTAACTGAATCTGGAACGTACGATGCATGGTATCTCAATATCCAGAACGTAACCGGAGGTAGTTGGTAAGTGTTTGGTCAGGCGATTTGAAAGTTCGGTATATTTGGCAAAACCCAATCCCTTTTTATGCAAACCGCCCGCCCTCAAACCCTGTCGTTCGACGAATACGTTAAACACGACGCCACCGCGCTGGCCGAACTGGTTCGCACGGGCGAGGTTTCGCCGGACGAACTGCTCGAAACAGCCATTGCCCGCGCCGAAGCCGTAAATCCGCAGCTAAACGCCATCGTTACGCCCTTGTACGACAACGGTCGGGCGATGGCGAAGCAATTACCGGAGAGCGGCCCGTTTCGGGGCGTACCATTTTTATTGAAAGACCTGGAAGTGCAATGGGCTGGAACACCCATGAAATCAGGCTGTAAGGGCTACAAGGACTACGTTTCTACGACCGACAGCGAGGTAATCAAACGCCTGAAAGCTGCCGGACTGGTTTTCTTCGGCAAAACCAATACGCCCGAATTTGGCCTGACGCCATACACCGAATCGAAACTCTACGGTCCCGCCCGCAACCCCTGGAAACCAACGCATTCGCCAGGCGGATCGAGTGGCGGATCGGCGGCATCGGTGGCGGCCGGTATTGTTCCGGCGGCTACGGCTTCGGATGGGGGCGGGTCCATTCGTATTCCGGCTTCGTGCTGTGGGCTGTTCGGCCTGAAGCCGTCGCGGGGGCGCGTCACGCTCGGACCAAACTTCGGTGAGTTATGGAACGGGGCCGTAGCGGGTCATGCCGTTACACGCTCCGTCCGCGACAGTGCGGGCCTGCTCGATGCCGTGTGTGGTCCGCTCACGGGTGACCCGTACGGCATTGCTCCGCCCAAACGACCCTTTCAGGATGAAGTAGGGCGGGAGCCGGGCAAATTACGCATTGCCTTTTCCACACAATCACTTATGTCCACACAGCCCGTTGATTTAGAGTGTATTAACGCAGTACTGGAAACGGCTCGTTTGCTGGAAAAATTAGGCCATACTCTTGAGGAAGTGCCGTTGCCATATGAGAAAACGCTTGTAACCGAAGCGTTTTTCCTGAGCGTGTTGAGCGAAACGGCGGCTACGCTTCGGGAACTTGGTATGTATTTGGGTCGGCCTGTCCGGCGCGACGATGTTGAGCTGAACACCTGGGCACAGGCCCGGCTGGCCGAAGGGTTTTCGGCGGCTGATGCGGCTTATCAGAAACGCCGGTGGAACACGCTGAACCGAAGCATGGGTCAGCTTCACGAAACGTATGATTTGTTTCTGACACCAACCCTGCCGCGTCCGCCCATTGCCATTGGTACGTTTCAAAATAAAGCATCGGAAGAACGGCTGCTCAAACTGGTCGATTCGCTGGGTGGATTAAAATACCTGAATGGCAGCAAAACGGTAAACGACCTGGCCGAACGGTCGCTGGGATACATTTCATTCACGGTGATTACGAATATGACCGGCCAGCCGTCGATGTCGGTGCCGCTGCACTGGTCGGCTGATGAGTTACCAATCGGGGTGATGTTCGCGGCTAAACTCGGCGACGAAGCGACACTATTTCGGATGGCGGGGCAGTTGGAGCAG
>JANOCD010000094.1:0-83731 GCA_031411995.1 Cytophagales bacterium | reverse complement strand
GACTGGTCCGCAACACACCGACTGGGTGCCGGTTATTCGGTATGCCGAGGTGTTGCTGAACCTTGCCGAGGCCAAAGCCCGACTCAACACGGCTGCCGTCGACGATCAGGGCCTGGCGTTGCTGAACTCCGTTCGGGGCCGGGCCAATGCAGCGGGGGTTTACACGGCGGCTGGTCTGGCCAGCAGTGCGAACCTCGTGAACGCAATTTTGCTCGAACGCCGGGTGGAGTTTCTGGGCGAAGGGTTACGCTCCAACGACCTGTTACGAACGGGTCAGCCGTTGCCCGAAAAAGGTGGTGTGCAAAGTGCGCCCCGGATTCAGGCAGTTCCGGTAACAGCATCGGTCTATATCTGGCCTATTCCGCAGACAGAATTGAACGTGAATAAGCTGGCGGTTCAGAATCCCTGATTCCCGCAATAGTCTATAATTGTACCTCCCCCGTCAATGTCTGGTTGGCGGGGGATTTTTAGTTAGGGGTGACAATATAGTTATCTTGTTAAACTTGGTAGAGTCCAAATTTAATTTTCCCATCAATCTTTTATACAAATAGAATATTTTGAAGAAGCTTTGTTTTTATCATTCTCTTCCTTTGTATTTTGCGTATTGTTTATTCAGTTTTTCAATCAATTCATTCATCAAACCTTCATGAGAAAAATTTTATTCGGAAGTTGGTTGCTATCGTTGCTATTCTGTTTGCCACTGCTGGCGCAGGATGTAACGGTGAGTGGCCGGGTTACTTCATCAGACGATGGAACTCCTTTACCAGGAGTGAGCGTACAAGTAAAAGGTACAACACGGGGTACAACTACGGATGCATCGGGAAATTATAAGATTAACGCGCCCGCCAATGCCCGGTTAGTCTTTAGTTTTATTGGGTATGTGGCTCAAGAGGTAACTTCAGGTAATCGAAAAACGGTTGATGTGGCCCTGCAGTCCAATACAACGGACCTCAACGAGGTAGTGGTTCGGGTAGGGTACGGCGCAGCCGTTACCAAGAAAGAAGCAACGGGTGCCACGGCAAACGTAAAAGGAGATGTAATTGAAAACCTGCCCCTACAGAGTTTCGACCGGGCGTTGCAGGGCCGGGCAGCCGGTGTTCAGATAACGTCGAGCAATGGAGCACCGGGTGGAGCTGTACAAGTTCGCATTCGGGGGGTTGGCTCAATTTCCGCAGGAAATGACCCACTGTACATTGTGGATGGTGTGCAGCTTAACACCCGTAATGACGGGGGCGGTAATGTTAGCAATAACCCTCTGGCCTTTCTGAATCCCAACGATATTGAGAGCATCGACATTCTGAAAGATGCCGCTACTGCCGCTATCTATGGAGCACAGGCAGCAAACGGGGTGGTGTTGGTAACAACCAAACGCGGTAAAGCCGGTGCCAAAACGCGCGTCAACCTCAATCTATATCGTGGTTTTGTGGAACCCATCAGAACACTACCTGTAATGTCAACCCAACAATTTATTGCTACCCGGATTGAAGCACTACAGGCATCTCGCCCAACAACCACCCCAGCCGCCATTCGTACCCTGGCCCTGACAGGTCTTGGTTTTGCGCAGGACCTAACCAACGAAGCCATCGCTGCACTTCCCAATTACAATTGGCAGGAAGCATCTTACCGGAATGGTTCGGTTAACAACGTCGATTTGTCGGCGCAGGGAGGTAATGACAAAACGACTTTTTATTTGTCGGGTTCGTATAACCAGCAGGATGCGTCGTTGATCAACATTGATTTCAGTCGGCTTTCGGGTAAGATGAACCTGACACACAAACTGAACAGTAAACTGACGGTAGATGCGGGCGTAACCCTCAGCACGGTGAAGCAACGCGGACCCTATGGCAGTTCGGAGGGAACAACCGCGTTTGGAGCACCGCAATATTCGGCTCCGCTTATCTTACCTTTTAATCCTATCACGAACCCCGACGGTAGTTACTTCGGGATGCCGGGTTCTGGAGTGACAATAATTGGCGATTTATCACAGAACATTGTTGCCAACTCAGAGCTAATTAAGTCGAACACCAATGTGAACCAGTTGGTAGGTAACCTAAGCTTGAACTACCTTATTACAAAGGATTTAAGTTTCCGAGTTTTCGGTGGTTTGGACTACCGGACTGTTAACTCGTCGTTTTTTGGCGACCCCCGCACGTCTGATAATTTTGGGGTTAAAGGCCGTTTGAACCAATTTGTCAACAACAACACCAATGCAACCACCAATGCCACGCTGAATTATAGCCGGGTTTTCAGTGGTAAGCATACAATTAGCCTGCTGCTGGGGACGGAATACCGGCAGGAAGTTAATGAGACCACTACATTAAATGCCGTTGGCTTTCCCACTCCCGACCTGAACACGGCCAATGCAGCCGCCGAACCCTCATCTGTTGGAGGTGCCTGGACAGGGTTCAAGCGGGCAGGGGTATTCACTAACCTCAAATACGAATACGACCAACGGTATATTTTGAGTGCTATTCTGCGCTATGACGGTTCGTCACGATTCGGAATCGAGAACCGCTGGGGATACTTCCCGTCTATATCAGCAAAGTGGAATATTGCTGAAGAAGCTTTTCTTCGTGATAACAAGGTCATTAGTGATTTAGGCCTACGGTTTAGCGTTGGCAGCACGGGTAATGATCAGGTAAGCAACTTTGCCGCCCGACGATTATACGGACTGGGAGGTGTTTATCAGGGTAATTCCGGAATTGGTGTTAGTCAGTTGGGAAATCCAAACCTCCGCTGGGAGCGCAACGTTACTTACAATGCCGGTTTAGATTATGGTCTGTTTGACGGTCGGTTGAAAGGTTCAGTAGAAGTGTTTAAACGGATCAGCCGCGATTTATTGCTGACACGGTCTATTCCGTCAACCAACGGCTTCAGCGACATTTTTGAGAACATAGGTGAGGTGGTTAACAGAGGTTTTGAGTTTGACATTACTTCTACCAACGTAAATGCCGGGGCGTTCCGCTGGGAGACCAACTTCAACGTGACTCTGCTCGACAATAAAGTAACCAAGCTCTTTGAGGGTGCCGATGTGCTGCCAGGAAACCTGTCCGTTCGTATTGGCTATCCATTAAACACCAATGTAGGCGTACCCTACGCAGGTGTGAATCCGGCTAATGGCCGTCCTATGTGGTACGATTTGAACGGCAACATCACCTATATTGTCCGAACAGCCGACAACCGGCCGATAGGTCATTCGGCAATCTCGAAATCCTACGGCGGCTTTACCAACACGTTCACCTTTGGCGGACTCGAGCTCTCGGCTTTGTTGCAGTACGACCTCGGCAAAACAGTTGCTAACTTTCAGGAATTTCGTCTGGCCGATAACGCTGCCGTGTTGCGCAACAGCCTGACCTATTACTACGATAATCGCTGGACCACACCGGGTCAAATAACGAGTGTTCCGCGCCCCGCCGAAAACCGGACCGAAATTAGCGGTCGCGTTAGTTCATACCAGCAAACCAATCGCTTTTATCAGGATGCGTCTTATGTTCGGTTAAAGCAGGTCTCGTTATCCTACAATCTGCCATCGAAGCTGATTCAGCGACTGAAACTGTCGAGCGTTAAGGTATATGCGCAGGCCATCAACGCATTAACCTGGACCAAATGGACAGGCTTCGATCCTGAGTTTGCCGGCACTGACAATCAGGGAGTTATCCCCCAATCACGCAGCTACACGGCTGGTTTACAACTCGGTTTTTAACTTCTCAGCAACATTCTGTCAATGAAATATTTCTTTCAACTTCTCCTTCTTACTACAGCCTTGCTTTTTGGTAGCTGTAGTAATCTTTTAGAAATCGAACCGCGTCAGTCAATTGATTCGACCGTGGCTCTGACTACCCGTGAAGGCATCAACGCTTCGGTGACAAACGTGTACACTTATTTTAAATCTATAAGTCTATATGGGCGGGATCTGCTGGCTATTGCCGAAGCATTAGGTGACGAAACGCGCATTATCAATCGGGCCGGTGGGCGTTATGTGAACGAAGGCCAGAACGTGATCAATAGTCATCTCGGCGGCTGGGCCACCTACTACGGTGGTATCAATAACATCAACCTGATTCTGGATGCACTGCCCACCAGTCCCTTTACAACAGCAGAACAAGCCTCCATTGAGGGGGAACTTAAATTCCTGCGTGCGTTGCTCTATTTCAACCTCAGCCGTGTATATGCCTACGAGCCGAAAGTTGCCGTTACGGCACTGGACCGGGGCGGTGTTCCCCTTGTTCTTACAGGTGTTAGCTCACCCGAACAGATTCAGTACCCCAAACGGGCAACCGTAGCCGAAGTTTATGATCAACTATACAAAGACTTGACCGACGCGATTGCCAAAGCCCCTACTACGGGTGCCCCCAACCGGGCAACAAAGGGGGCAGCGCAGGCTCTTTTCGCCCGGGTAGCTTTGTATAATGAAGACTTCCCTAATGCCATAAAATACGCTACCGATGCGCTTGCATCAGGTATTGGGCGGTTCGTTGGCACCACCGATTATGTGGCTTCCTGGCGCAGCAACAGTCATCCAGAATCTATATTCGAAATCCTGTTTCAAACCAGGCAGGAATCTTTGGGCGTGAATGATGCCCTCCAGACTGCCTACACAACTATCGAATCGGTGGCTCAGGCAAATAGTTTGGCAGCTTTGCGCCCCGGTACTCTTCCCCCTGCTAGTGGCTATGGCGGCATTGTTCCGACCGATGCATTTTTGGCCAGACACGAAGCTACTGACGTGCGCCGTCAACTGTATCAGCTTGGTCTGAATCGGTCAAATGCAATTGTAATCGAGTGCACCAAATTTTTGGGTAAATCGGGAGTTATCTACATGGATAACGTACCCGTGATTCGAGTTTCTGAGTTGTATTTGATTCGGGCAGAAGCTTTGGCTCGAAGTAACGGCAATTTAACGCAAGCCTTAGCTGATGTTAATCTGATTCGCACAAGGGCAGGCCTAACGGCAAAAGCAGCCACACTAACCAACGCCGAAATTCAGGCCGAAATCACGCTTCAACGTCGGTTAGAACTGGCTTTTGAAGGGCATCGCTGGTTTGATTTAAAACGACGCGGACAGGATCTTGTCAAGTCAACAGGAAACGTTCCCTATGGCGATACCCGCACCTTAGCCCCTGTACCCAACAGTGAGATTCTGGCGAATAAAAATCTGGTTCAAAACCCTGGCTACTAATCCATGAAAAATACATTCGTTTATTGCCTTCTGATTGCGGTCTCATTTATGGCAACCGCTTGTTTTAAAGACCTCGAAATAAAATATGACGGTCCCGCGCAGGTTGAATTTGAGTCAGCCGTTCGGACAAATCCTGCTGTTGGCCTGACGTATCCACTTGTAGCTTCAGCAAACAGTACCACGCTTGGACCGGTGTTGACCACCCAACTGAACTTGGTTGGCCCACAGCGGAGTAGT
Source organism: Cytophagales bacterium (assembly GCA_031411995.1). Classification (GTDB taxonomy): domain Bacteria; phylum Bacteroidota; class Bacteroidia; order Cytophagales; family Spirosomataceae; genus Rudanella. The sequence goes on along the minus strand of JANOCD010000094.1, from coordinate 78,315 downwards.
GATTTAACGGTGCGGGTTTTGGTTGAACCAACACTCACCACAACGTCAGCCAGCAGCTATACTCTCGTCAATGGGGGGTCAGTTGTGATTCCGGCCAATAGCAGCGTTGGATCACTTTCAATTGCCGTTTCACGCGCTACAAGCACAACTGCACCGTTAAGAAACTTGGTGGTGGTTCTCGATAGTACTAATGCCGATTTTAAGGCCAGCCCGAACTACAAACGAGTGGGTTTCACCATTCGCAACTAACTAACGTTCTGACTTTTAAATAAAAAATACCCCGTCAGTAGCGGGGTATTTTTTATTGGTGTGGGATTTTTAAATCCTGACCCCCCACTCAGTATTCATAGTCCTTCCAAGCAGGGCGTTGGCTTCATCATCTTTTTTGAATTGCTCTTTTTTCGGGTTCCATTGCAGGGGGCGTTTCAGTTGATAGGCAATGTTGCCGATGTTGCAAACCGAAGCCGTCCGGTGGCCAATTTCCACATCGCAAATAGGTTTGCTGCGCTTCCGCATCGCGTCCAGGAAGTCTTTATAGTGATTCTCACTTTTGTACACATGCTTTTCGGTCTCGCCGATAACCTTGGTGGCTAAGGCAGCAGGCGTTGTTTCGAGTTTCTTCCGCTGAATCTTGATTTCGCCTTCGCTCCCGATAAAGTGAATGGCGTTGTTCCATTCCCACTTTTCGTGGGTCATCTCAATGCCATTGTCGTAGCGATATGTCAGGAACGGGTGGTCTTTGCCATCGGGCGGAATCACGGCCACCGGGCCGCTGTTGTCCATGTCCAACGACCACTGCACAATATCGAACATGTGGGCACCCCAATCCGTCACCATGCCGCCCCCAAACTCTTTGTAGTTGCGCCAGTTCGGAAACACGTCTTTCGATGTCGGTGGAGCCAGTTCGGGGTTGAACGGAACGGGGGCGTTGGGGCCAAGCCATGCCGCCCAGTTCAGGCCGTCGGGAATGGGTTCGGCGGGCAGGTCGTAGGGTTTGGGCGGTGGTCCCACGTTCACTTTAATGCGTTTGATCTCACCAATGTAGCCATTCCGAATCAGTTCGGCAGTTTGGCGAAACTCCGGCCACGACCGTTGCATACTGCCTGTTTGAAACACCCGATTGTATTTGCGGGCCGCATCGACCATGGCCCGACCCTCACGCACGGTCAGCGACAGGGGCTTTTCGCAGTAAATATCTTTGCCTGCTTCGGCAGCCCGCACGGCCATTGCCGCGTGCCAGTGGTCGGGGGTGGCAATGACCACGGCATCCACGTCTTTGCGGGCTAGTAGCTCCCGGAAATCCGTAAGCACCGGAATATCGGAGAAGGCGCCCAACTGCGTGTTTTTCTCGTAATGGGCTTTTATTCGGTCCAGCGTCAGTTGAGCTTTGGCCTGATACACCTCGCTGATGGCCACGATGCGGGCTTCGTTGGTGCTCAGAAACGAGGTTGTGAGGCCCCTACCCTGCTTACCCGTCCCGATAAAACCCAATGAAATCACATCGCTGGGGGCCGTATATTTTGACCCGTCGGGCCGTTTGCCGCCCAGCACAAAGCGCGGCACGATCATGAAGCCTGCTACGGCTGTGGTTGCTTTTCCAACAAATTCCCGGCGATTAATGGCTTGTTTCTCGTTCATGGCGAAGGCGTTGCTTGTCTTTTTTTGGTTGATGTATGACAAGCCAATCAGGGCCAATTACCTACTGATCAGGTAAACGAATGTTACCAAAAAACCGTGACAAAGTACCATTGAGACGGTGTCTTTAGGGACGTGCTGGCAGGTTCAGGCAATAGTCCGTATGGTATAAGCGGTGCGCTCGTCGGCCCTTGATCATCACGGCAATCTTATAAACACCCGGATTTAAACCAGGATTAGTTCGCTCTACCTCGCACCGAAAGCCCGACTGGTAATTGCCCACCACCGTTCGGTCGAGCTGGGCGGGAAACAGGTATTCGTGCTGGTCGTTATACATCACAAAGTACGGCCCTTCGCTAGTCTCAGTGGTCAATAAAGACTGCGTCAACTGGCTGTGTAGCACCCGCATATGCGCCACCAGAGCGGTTGTATCAAACTCAATGGCAATGGCCGAGCAGGGACGCTTCAGATCGTGAATCAACTGCCTGAATAAACCCGTAGTGGTCGAGTTGATTCGGTACATACGCCGGTCGATGGCCGATTGCATCACGGAGTCAATATTTCCGTAATACCCGCCATATACCGCCCAGGAGTGGTTGGTCGCCATGTTTTGCAAGCCACTGAACGCCGTTCGTTTGTTGGTCTGGATCTGGTTCAGATTCTGCGCGTAGCTGTTCAGGCCCACCACCAGGCTGATTACGAGCAACACCTGGTAAAACTGCCCCCGCAGCGCCTGCTCCCGGATGTTAATGAGCAATGCGGCATAACAGCAAATGAGCAGCAGCGGGGCGTAAATTTTGTAGCGGATGGCAAAACTTTGCGACAGCCCAATGTCGATTCTGCCAAGAGCCACTACCCCGGCGGTTAACAGAATAAACAGCAAAACAGCCGTTAAAAACAGGCTGCCCTCCCGATGGTACTGAAACTGGCTGGCCACCCAGCGTATAGGCCTCACCGTTTGCCAGTACGGGAGGTATTTTTCAACGGGCAACAAACGGGCGATGAGCACCAAACTACTGGCAATCAACAGTAGTCCTACCGTGAACGGAATCACCAGGCGAGCATAGAACAAAGCCTGATTCGGAAACGGCGCGTTGACCACCGAACTCATGAGCACATTGGGCAGGAGATCGAAATAGCTGCCGCCAAAAAAAATGGTGAAGGCACTCAACTGGAGCGCGTGCGTGGTTAAAAAAGTGAGGGTATAACTTGGCCGGATCATATCAAGCCCCCAGAAATAGCCAATCACGGCCCCACCACCCACCACCACCCACACGGCAAGCTGTAGCCACTGTCGCCGATACATCAGCACCAAAACAGCCGTTAACACCACGAACAGGCCATTCCCGCTGGTGAACACAGCCAGAACCGCCGTGAACAAAGCCGCCCAGAGTCGCCAGCCGTTCCCCGTTGACACCCACCACAAGGTGAGAAAAGCCCAGAACAGAATGGTTAGGTTTTGCAGGGCCATCATGGCCGTGAACGTGTTGTGGTGGTAGTTCATCTGGAACAGGATGAACGGAACGGGTAAGAAATACCGTTCGAGGCCCCACTGCTTAAACCACCGCAGCAAAATGATGACCACGCCTACCAAACTCGCATTCCCGATCAGGCCAATCCAGACAAAATCAATTTTTCCGGTCAGGCGTTGAAAAGCCACCGCAATGAACCGGATATATCCAATCCGGTGCTCTCCATACTGCGACAATAGCCACGACAAGCGGTTTTTAGCTTCATCGAACGTGATAACCGAGCGGACTATCGTCTGAAAATCGTCGAACTGTGGGGCGTTGATGCTGTAATAAAAGAAGCAGGCGAAATAAACGACAATGGGAATGAGGGCAATTGATCTGCCTTTACCCAGGCTGATGTCGTGGAGTGGCGTAAAATTTCTCATAAAGTTGACTATGGAGGTTTTCAATAGCCGATTGGTGCTACCTGAGCTATCCACCCAACCAACACCTTATCGTCTAGTGATCACGTCATCATAATTGATGCCAAAACCATCGTTATCAACTTTATATGGCAAAAAATTGACGAATGAATACTATACTACACAAACTCACTGGGTGTTTGCTTGTAGAACTCCCGGAACACCAGCGAAAAATGCGAGGGCGTACTGAACCCCACCAGATCGGCGGTTTCCGTAACCGTGTGGCCCGCCCGCAACAACTCGGCCGCTCTCCGCAACCGATACTGACGAATCAGGTCGGCGGGCGGCAATTGAATCACGCTCTGCACTTTGCGGTATAACGTTTTGCGGCTCATCGACAACTCCTCGGCCAGCCAGTCCACCCCCAGCGCGGGGTTGTCTAAATGACTGTCTAACAACCCATAGATCCGATCCAGAAACGGGTCTGGCATCACGGCCACGGTGGGTGCGGGCAGGCTCTGGGGCAGGGCGAGTTGTTGCCGATAGTGTTCGCCTAACTTCTGTTGATGGCGGATCAGGTTGGCCAGCCGCAGGTGCAACTCCTCCACATTGAAGGGCTTCGAGAGGTAATCATCGGCCCCCTGCTGCAAGCCCTCGATGCGGCTCTGTTGGGCCGATTTAGCCGTGAGCATCACCACCCCAATGTGGTCGGTGTCGGGGTGCGTTTTGATGAGCCGGGTCAGTTCGTGACCGTCCATGCGGGGCATCATCACATCCGTCAGCACCAGATCGGGCAGTTCGGTTTGGGTGATGGCCCAGCCCTCTACCCCATCGGCAGCCTGAAAAATCTGGTACGAATCCGACAGTTCGGCCACCAGGAAATCGCGCAGCTCTTCGTTGTCTTCCACAATCAACACACGCGAAAGCGACTGACCCTCAACTAAATGACCGTTCATCGACGGTAACACGGGGGCAGATTGTAGTGCATCCGTCGGCTGGTTGGGTTCGGGCAAACCAATTCGGGGAACATCGACAGCACCCGCCACCGACGCAACGGGCAACGTCAGCCGGAAGGTTGTACCCACCCGAGACTGACTCGCCACGGTGATGCTGCCGCCCAGCAGGTCGATCAATTCCTTCACCAACGCCAACCCAATGCCCGTACCGAAATAAGCACGGGTGCTGGAGGTGTCGGCCTGATAGAACCGGTCGAAAATATGGGGCAATTTTTCGGAAACAATCCCAATGCCCGAATCAGCTACCTCGATTTGCACATTCGCCAGGCTGTCGTCTGCCCAAATGGGTATTCCCGTAACCATAACCTGCCCACCCGTGGGGGTAAACTTAATGGCATTCGACAGGATGTTGGTCAGGATCTTTTCCCACTTATCGGCATCGAACAAGTGTTCCTGAGCCGGAAAATCGGCTAGAGTACAAGTCAGTATTACGCCTTTTTGCTCGGCTGCCCGCTGGAACACCTCGACCTGATTGGTGATAAACTCGGTTACGTGTCCTTGCCGGAGGGACACGGCCATGAAGTTGCCTTCGAGTTTGGAGAGGTCGAGCAATTGATTGATGAGCCGCAGGAGTTGGTCGGCGTTGCGCTGCACGGTGGTGAGCAGGGGCCGGTCGAAGCGGTTTTGCTGGAGCAGTTTCTCGACGGGGGAGATAATGAGGGTGAGAGGGGTGCGAAACTCGTGGGTGATGTTCGAAAAAAAGCGGGATTTGAGTTCATCAACGGCTTTCAGTTGTTCGGCTTCCCGACGATTGAGTTCGGATTCCTGCTGTTGTTTGATTCTGTTGGTATAGAACCGGATATACCCCCAGATGGCTCCACCCGCCAACAGTGCATACAGCACGTAGGCCCACCAGGTGGCCCACCAGGGCGGAAAAATAATGACCTGAACGGAACCCAGATTTTTTGTCCAGAACCCATCGCTGTTGGCGGCTTTCACCCGAAACGTGTAGGTGCCGGGGGCCAGGTTGTTGTAGGAAGCTACGTGGCTATTGCCGTTTTGCACCCAATTTTTGTTGACCCCTACGAGTTGGTAAGCAAACTGATTTTGACTCGGTTGCTCATAAGCCAAAGCCGCAAACCCAAACGATACCATATTTTCGTCGTGTTTCAGATAAATCACGCTATAGGTAAGGGGGCGGGCTTTGTCGAGTACTGTCAACTGGGTGATATAGACCGGAAACGGGCGGGTATCGTCCTGAATCTGGTTGGGGTCGAAGCGTACCAAGCCGTTCATACTCCCGAAAAAAAGTTGGTCTGCCTGCCGAAAAACGGCGTGTTGGATAAAATCGTTGCTGGGCAAGCCATCCGTGGTCTCGTAGGTATGAATGGCTTTCGTTTTGGGGTTATACCGGCAAATTCCTTTGTCAGTACTCAACCACAAATTCCCCGACTCATCGCTCGTAATGGCGGCTACATTGTCGCCGGGCAGCCCGTCTTTGTTGGTGATCACCGAAAATAAACCCGTTCGGGGATCAAACCGATTCAGTCCGCCGAGGTGCGTGCCCACCCATATAATGCCGGCCTGATCTTCATAAATAGATTGTACTTCGTTGCTGCTCAGGTGTCCTTTCCCGCCAGACTGGTAGCGTGTGAACCGCCCCGTTTTGGGATTTAACCGACATAATCCCAACTGCTTGATCAACACCCAAATATCCCCCGTTCGGCTGGCCAACAGCCCGTGAACAAACTTTTCGGACAACCCGGCCGGGTTGCCCGGCTCGTAGTTGTAGTAAATGAACCGATGGGTGCGGGGGTCGAACCGGGCAATACCGCCCTCGCCCCCAATCCACAAATCGCCATTGGGGTCTCGTTTTACGAATTGAACCAACACCTCAGCGTCATATTTTGTGTACTGCCCCGACTGGTGATCGAAATGAAACAGTCCATAATAAGTGGCAAACCAAACCCCTACCGAACCATCCGACAAGATGTCGTTTATGTAGTTCTGACGATCGCCCGACGAGCCTAATTTTTCAGGCGGCACCCGGCTAAGTTGTTGCCCATTTGCCGACAGGCGAAATACGGTGGCCGAGTTACTGAACCAAAGCTGACCACGGCTATCGGTGAGCAGGGTATTCACCTTATTTTCGGGAAAACTGGCCATACTCTTGTTGGGGCGTACCTGGTACGACTGAAACGGTTTGCTGGTAACGGCCTGTCGATCAATACCATTATCGGTGCCTACCCACAACATACCAAATCGGTCACGGTAAATCGCCTGTGCGTTGCTGCTACCGAGTGCCTTCGACAGGTTCGGATCGGTTTGGTAGCTAAAAACCCGGTTACTGACCGGGTCAACGGCCTGTAATCCCGTGGTAGTGCCGAGCCAAATGAGGCCGGTTGCATCCTGATGGATCGTATTTCTCCAGATATACGGATTAAGCTGACCACCGGGATTATACGGTTCGAGCCGTGCCGATTTTGGGCCTAACTTGAGCCGCAACAGGCTGTAGCTTTCCGTAGCTGTACCCACCCAAAGCCCATTTTCTTTATCCTGATAAAATGAATTGACGGTGGGCTGAATCCCGGTGGCTCCCTGAACCGGCACAGGCGTAAACAGCCCCGTTTCGCGATTCAGCAAAAAAACGCCCCGCAGCGTGCCCACCCAAAACCGCTTCTGGCGATCTTCAAAAACCGTGATGACGGGCGCATCGGGATCGGGTGCCGGATAAAGTTTGAAATGGTGCCGGGCCGGGTCGTACTGGGCCACTCCCCCAAACGTGCTGATCCAGAGCCGGTTCTGACTGTCTTTGTAGGCCGATAGCTGGTGATTCCAACGAATGGTCGTGGCATCGCGAATGGGGTGAGGAATCACCTCGCCCGTTCGGGTATTGACCTCATGCAAACCACCACCCTCGGTCGTTACCCACAACTGATCGGGGCCACCTTCGCACAGTCCGGTGATGTTACTGCTTTGAAAACTACGGGTTGGCCGGGCCGGATCGGGTTTGAAAACAGTGAACGTATAGCCATCATATTTATTCAGCCCCTCGTGGGTGCCAAACCACATAAAGCCATTCCGATCCTGGAGAATGGTGTTTACTGAGTTATTGGATAGCCCGTCTTTAACCGACAAATGCTCGAATTGATTGGCAATGGGCCGGGACTTTTGATCGCGCCCCGCCGAAGAGTTGGACTGAGCAAAGCCCGGTATTACCGGAACCAACAGGAACAGAAGCACACACAGGCGTAGCATATAGCGGTAGAAGAGAGGTAAGGCTCTCCAATACTACGCAATTGGTAGTCATTATTCGGTCACAAACAAATAGGTTAGCTTGAAATAGTAAGTATTTTTTATAAGTATCCGAGCAAAACAACGGGTAAGTGGGTAGAGATCCGCAAAAGTCAAGAACCTACCTGACATTGATTCTAAGTAAATATACTCGAAAATAATAACGCCTAAATTGGGCGTTTTTCTTCGCCTTTCCCGCAAAATGTCCCCAATCTGACAGAAAATGTCCCCAATCTGACAGCCCAACGGGGAGCGGGCAGAGACCTTTGACGCAGTGCAAACGGCTGTATACTTGGATACACCGTTACAGGCACCCTGCCTGTGGCTTACCCAAATTAATGTATAGTTGAGTGACGGAGAAGCCGAAAACCGAATAGAGTAGGCAACCATATTTAACCAAAATACCTACAATGACAAATTACATGGCACAAAATCAGTGGGGAGGAAATGCTGCTCCCTGGCATCCTGGTGGAATCTTTATTCTGGGTTCTCGCCAAAAGCAAAACCCAATCAGTTTTAAACTGACATCGGCTGATGGGGGGAAAACCTTTACCGGAACTATGACCTACGAGAACGAGGGGCCGATCGGTGTGAAAGCTACAATGGCTGAGGGCAATAGCTTCAAGGTACAAAACCAATGGGGCGGCTCTACAGCTAAGTGGAATGACGCAGCCGGCTGGATTATTGGCTGTCGGGGTACTCAACTGGTCACTCAACTGGAGTGTACTTCCAACGATGGTGGAAAAACGCTTACGGGTTCGATGACCTATGCTGGTGAAGGGCCAATCGGTTTTAAGGCTGATTTGATCAGTTATCAGTAATTCCTTTCCAATGCTACTTGCTCGTTAGCAGTCTCAAAGTAAGTTTATCGGTGTCCTGTTTATGTTTGGTGTGTTCACGGATCAGTTCCGTGGGCACACCATTTTGCTTGAGTACACTCAGGGCACAGTTTGGCAAGCTTCACTCCGAGCGGGGACGGATAAAACAGTACGTATTTTATACAGGAATTCAGGCAAAAGAAAGAGCAAGTGGGATGGAACCCGGAGAAGTTCAGAGCCTACCCCGCATTGGCTTTAAGTAAATATACTCAACAGTAACAACGCCTTAATGGGGCATTTTTTTTTGCCTTTCCCGCAAAATGTCCCAAAAACGACTGAAAATGTCCCCAATCCGACAGCCCAACGGGGAGCAATGGGGGAGCTTTGTAGCACACAAACGGGCAGTTCTGCACTGAGTGAGTGGAGTTCAGAACCCACTATAAAAAACGGGGTGGTTGTCAACACCAAAAGTCTGTTGACAATGGAGGTCGCCGAAAAGCCAAGTCAAGAGTAGGCATTTTAATCTCAATCTATCATGTCAGAAATCAGTCAATTAAGCACTACAAAACAGGCGGTTGCCAATGCCGACGTAGCACTCGTTGCCACCGACCCAGCGTCGCAAGCAATTGAAAACCTTACGGCACAGTTTTACAACGCTGTCGTACACGGATGCCAGTTGGACCCTTCGACATTTCAGCTTTTTCAGGGGTCGAAACCGTTGGGCGATACATCGGATGTCCTCTGGCAAATTTTTGATGTCATGCCACCGCTCTCTACCAACAGCCACTACAATTCATCGGCCAACATCTTCTCTACCAACTACGGCGGTGTTATCATGAGCCTCAAACCCCAGGGCGGCACCTTTGTTGAGGACATGGGGGATTCTATGAGCGACTGGACTGCATACCTGAAAACCAAACCAGCGTCTCCCACTGATGGCAGTGGTCTGGCTGGATTGTTCAAGACATGGGCAGACATCAACCTGTCGGATCCCGACCAGGCGAATAAATGTTACATGGATATTCGGGAAGCCGGTGAGGATGCCATCAGTGTTGCCAAGAATGCGTGGTTAAGTGCCAGCGTCCCGAACCCCCAGAACCCCAAGAAAGCAACAAAAGCCTACACGGCTACCATGGCGACAGTGAAGGCAAAGATCGACAGCGCGCCAGGCCATCAAGTGACGATGGATAGCGAACAGGATTCGTCCAGCCTGAATCACTCCTGGGCCAATAGTTCCAGCGATGGTTTCTTAGGCTTCTTTGGGAGCAGCAGCCACTCCGATAGCCTGAATATAGCCATGGCCAGTGCCAGCTTCAAGATTGACGTGAGTTATGACAATCTGATGACGATGCCTGGCGTGCCGCTTTACCAACCCAGTCAGGATAAGGATTTGAGCGAGTATGTCCCTTGGTACAATTCTGAAGCATTGGGCATGGCCTTTCACACGCAAGACAATACGCTGTGGGGTAATGATCCCACCTGGGAGTCCACGTTTGGTGGGGCCGGTAACCTGCAACGTAGAACAACGGAACTGGTAGTAGTAGACGGCATCACGATGACCATGAGCGCTCAGACATCCCTTTCTCAAAGCGACCAAGCCAGTTTCCGGGAAGCTTCCGGTGGGGGGTTCTGGCCGTTCTACGGCAGTAGCAGCGACAGCGGATGGCACCATGAGTCTAAAATCGATGCCAACGGCCTCGTTACCATCACGTCGAGCTGCAAGAAAGGCAACCCGGTTGTCTTAGGGGTAAATGTGGAATCGATAAGCAAGCAATTCGCCAACTAAACAATTGTCGGCGCGGTCATTACGCAGCCCAACAACGAAGCAGGCAGTAGCAGTCAGGTCGGCCTAGAGGCTGGCCTGACACCCTATAGCGATTCTTTCTGGCCTACGCGCCTATCTGGCGCAACAAGCAACGGGGGCAACCCGCTACGTATGCAGGTATTAACCGATCCACACTATTAGTTTTCATTTACTACGTCCCACTGAATCAGTTCAGTTGCGTTGGTTGGTCAATGCTCACTCTGAATTTCTTTTTTAACCCAGTACAACTTTCCCAATTCCCAATGAAAACCAAGTCTATGTTCCTATTGTGGCCTGCGCTGTTGCTGATGGCCCTGTGTCTCGTTCAAACTGGCGCGTCGGCCCAGACGCTGCCCGCTTCGCTTAAACGACCCGTTGTCGATACCTACTTCGGCAAGGCTGTGACGGACAATTACCGCTGGCTGGAAGACATGAACAGCCCCGAAACCAAAGACTGGTTCAAAGCTCAGGGCGATTACTCGAACGCGACGCTGGCCCAGATTCCGGGCCGCGACGCGCTGATTGAGACATTCAAACAGTACGACGCGCTCAAATCAGCTACGATTGGAGGAGTTATCTTGCGGGGTGGGCAGTATTTCTACCGGAAGACACTGCCCGGCGAGAAAGTAGGTAAGGTTTATTATAGGGCCGGCAAGACCGCCCCCGAACAACTGCTGTTCGACCCGGTGGCTTTCGACAACACCAAAACCTACTCGGTTACGGGTTTTACGCCCAGCGAAGATGGCAAATGGGTAGCTATTGGTCTGGACGAGGGTGGGGTCGAGATTTCAACCGTCCGGGTGCTGGATGTAGCCACCAAGACGTTTTTGCCCGAGAGAATTACCGGCGTATCGGGAGGAAGAGTTGTCTGGACACCGGATAGTAAGGGCTTTTTATACACACCGCAAAACTCCCTCGACCCCAAAGACCCTACGGTGAGGCTCAATATGCACGCCCGCTACCACCGGCTTGATCCCAACCCGGCTGCGACCGGTACGCCGGACCGGGCAAATCGCCCCGACGCTGACCTGCTATCCCGCGAGAAATATCCGCAGTTGGGTATGCGGCCCGACCAATGGCCCATTGTTTTCTTCGATCAGCAATATACCCACTTGTTTGGTGTACTATTGAGCGTGGACAGTCGACTCAGTGCGTTTATGGCCCCGGTAAGCGATTTGCAGAACCCAACCATCGGCTGGAAACGGTTCGTTTCGCCCGAAGACAGTGTTTATATGTTTAGCGTTGCGGGCGGCAAACTATTCCTGTACAGCGTCAAAGGAGCTTCTAACGGGCAGGTGCTGATGACGGATGCCCAAAACCCGGATGTGAGAACGGCCACTGTCCTGCTGCCCGAAGGCAAACGGAATATTACCGGGATTTCCGCAAGCCATGATTACCTGTTTGTTACCCTTAACAATGGCATCAACGACCAGATTCGGCAGTACGATGTACGGTCTGGACAGTGGTCTGATGTGCCCTTGCCATCAACGGGTACAGCACAGGTCACTCCGTTAGATCCATCGGGAAACGAATGCCTGATTAGCACCACAACCTGGAAACAGCCTACTACGCTTTACGACTACAATCCGACAAGCCGGAAACTGATTATCAGCCCGTTCAACATAGCGGCAACGTATCCGGGTGTGGATGATCTGGTAGTCGAAGAAGTGGAAGTGCCCAGCCACGATGGCGTGATGGTGCCGCTCTCGCTGATCTATAAAAAAGGACTGAAACGCGATGGTAATGCCGTTTGTTTCATGGATGGTTACGGAGCCTATGGGATTTCGGCTACACCGCGTTTTAGTTCACTCTTGTTGGGTATGCTCAATAAAGGCGTAATAGTAGCCAGAGCTCACATTCGGGGCGGCAGCGAAAAGGGCCAAAGCTGGTATAAGGCTGGCTTTAAAACCACCAAACCCAACACCTGGAAAGATTTCATTGCCTGTGGGGAGTATCTCGTCAAAAACAAGTACACCAGCCCGGCTCACCTGATTGGCATGGGCACCTCGGCGGGCGGTATCCTGATTGGCCGGGCCATCACCGAACGACCCGACCTGTTTGCCGCTGCCATCAACAACGTGGGCTGCAGCAATGCACTCCGTATGGAAACGACACCCAACGGCCCTGTCAACATCCCGGAATTTGGCACCGTGAAAGACTCCACTGAGTGCATGGCTCTCTACGAGATGGATGCACTGCACCACGTTCAGGAAGGCACAAAATATCCGGCAGTGATCAACGTCGGTGGTTGGAACGACCCGCGCGTGATTGCCTGGGAACCGGGTAAGTTTGCGGCTGCGCTGCAAAACGCCAGTTCGTCGGGAAAACCCGTGCTGATGCAGGTCAACTACGACAACGGCCACTTTACCGAAGACAAAGCCGTCACCTTCCGCAACTTCGCCAATATGTTTGCCTTCGCCCTCTGGCAGGCCGGACACCCTGATTTTCAGCCTGCTTTGGCTCAGAAAAAATAACCCAAACCGCTACAGTCATGGAACGCTCCTTTACACTTCTGATTCTGTTGCTCCTTGCCGGTCAAGTAGCCAAGGGGCAGAGTAAGCAACAGCCCGGCTCCCTACAGCCACCTGTGCCGGTTGCCGAACGGCACCCGAACCCCGATTTTGCCGCGCCGGACCCAAAACAGGCGACTCCCCTAACTCGCTATTTGGAAAGTGCAACGGCTCCCGAAGCAACGGCTCCCGGAGGGATGCCATTCAGGATTTCAACGGATGGAAGGTGGCTCATTATCGGGCAGCAGCGCGTGGAGATCAACAATGGAGAGCTTCTACTCAGGGAGGTATCATTTCAGATGGGGCTGTTTGGTGGCCCTCCACTGCAACAGCCGTTCTCGACTACTCGACAGTAATTCTCTAAAATTCAACTAGTTAGATAATTTCTTTTTTAACGCAGTACAAACTACGAAACCAATTGGGACAGTTTCACAGCCCAAAAAACTCCCCCCCTTACCATGAAAACATTTTTTTTGATTGCAGCCCTCCTGATGGGGGTAGCTACCCGGCCCGCCCTTGCCCAATTGGTTTGGCAGGAAGGCGAAGCAACCCTGAACACTGGCATCACAGTCCGGGGGGAGTTATGCTTCCAGCCCGATGCCAACGCGCTGCTGTTTCGCACGGCAGGAAAATGGCATACATACCCGGCGAGTCAGTTGCAGAGGTTTACTTTTTTTGAGGCCATCAACGCCGTTTCCTATGTCCGCAATTTTTCGGTGTATGCCGTACCACAAAACGGCTCGGAGGAGGCTGTACCGCTTATTTTTGAGGAACTCACCCTCGACGCACCCGTTCGGTTACTGCAACTGCGGGGCAGTGGGGCAAAGCAAATTGGCCGACGATACGGACTCCCTCCGGTTCGGAACGCCCATTGGCAAACCCCGCAACCCTGGTATGTCTGGATGGATGGGCGATTTGTTGCCCCCGATATTTTTGTCGAAACGGAACTGAGCGACCTGCTGGCAACCTCACCCGACCCCATGCAACGCTGGGCCAACGCCCTGCCCCGCCCCCGCGACCCTAAAGCCCTGGCCCGGTGGCTGCTCTCTTACTACCGCGAAATGGACATAGCAAAACGGGGTACTGCTCCGACTGTAGCTTCGGGGTGGAAGTAGGGCTGCTGTGTTACCCGCTACACCTACTTGTCAATTGTTCTAATTTTTCATCTTATCTCCAATACATTATGATTACCCCTCGATTAATCAGGCAGACCAGTTTTGTGCTGATCACTGTCGCCACAAACCCAATGAAATCATTCACACTCCCTACCCTCTGTCTGTTCACCTTCTTGTCTACGCAACTAGTAGCCCAATCGCAGACCAACCCATTAGTGACCGAGTATCCCCAAGCAGACAGTGTTAAAATCAGCCATTTACTGGCAAAAGTAGCAGTTGGCGGTTTTCAGAGCCGCAAACCGGTTAAGGCTGGCCTTCGATCCAGCTTGGGTACTATCTCATTGAATGCCAGAGGTCAACAAAAAAACGTCGCCTTTAGCTTTCCGGTTGGCGCGCAGGTTGTTGCCAAAGGAATCAATGTACAGGAATCAGGCCGGGGAGAACTATCCTGGAATTTCGCGTGGAAGCCCAACACCACCTATCAACTCATGCTGATAGTAGCCCTCTCCGATACGACTGCCAAAAACATGCTGTACTCGGGCTACGTGTTCCTGCCGGATGAGAACAAGTGGAAACTGATTGGTAGTTGCCTGATTGACGGGCAACGAACTACCCTGAAAAATCCGGCCACTTTTGCTTCAGTTAGCAGTAAAGCGGATTCAGCAACCCGATTCTCAGCCGTATGGCTCCGGCGGACCAATCGTAGTTGGAAAAATTTACTAAGTGCCCCTATGCCAACACCCGTAATTACCTTCAACAATGGTTACCTTGATAGCGATGAGCAGTACAAGCGGGAAAAGGAGCAGATTGAGAACGCTGTTGTCGAAGGTAAATCAGAAAAGCTTACTTATAAAGATGGTATATATTACGCCATGATGCGGGAAGGCACGGGCAAACAAGTCAGTCTGACAGATTCTATTGTCGTGTTCGTTAATGGGTATCAGTTTCACAACAAGGCCGTGTTTTGGCAGCAACTCGACAAGCCAATCACGTTTCCACTGTCCAGATTAATCAAGGGGTTCCAGCTTGGCCTACCCTTGTGTCGGGTTGGGAGCAAAATCAAGCTGGTTATTCCATCTTTGTACGCCTACAATATAGGAACGTCCAGTCCTTTGTTTTACCCCAATAGTACCCTTGCTTTTGAGGTGGAATTGCTTGACATAAAACCGGCCACCAACTAACTCAATTTACGACAAAAAGTATGGTCGAGACAGTATGGATGTCCCTGGTACTGCTCCCCTGCCGGGTAATTGCTGCGTGTTCTGTTCGTATGGATCCATAAAATGTCCGCCCACACAGGAACAAAAATCATGTTGCCGCTCATAAGCCGTCGGCTGACTGGGTGTATTATGTCAATCGTTTAACTACTGGTCATCCATGAATCAAATCTGTAAAATCTTAGTATTCAGTTTGCTACTGTCAACGCTGGCAGTGGCTCAGAACCCGAAAAAGAAAGATTATCTGGTCACGCTGACCACCGATTTCGGCACGGCGCATCTGGTTTTTTTTCAGGATACGCCCCTGCACCGGGCCAACTATATCAAGCTCATCGACCGGCATTATTTTGACGGGCTGCTGTTTCATAGGGTCATCCCGCAGTTTATGATCCAGTCCGGCGACCCTACCTCGCGCACCGCCGTAGCGGGGCAGGCCCTGGGCGAGGCCGACAACGGGACGCGGATCCCGGCCGAGATTCGGCCCGAACGGTATCACTACCGGGGGGCTATCGGAGCCGCCCGCGACAACCTGCCCGACAAAGCATCAAGCGACAGCCAGTTTTACCTGGTGCAGGGCGTCGTCTGGACCGATTCGTCGCTGAACGCCCAGCTTGAACACGGGCTAAAATGGGGCGAGCGCCGGATACCGGGGGGCCGGGTACCCACCCAAGCCCAGCGGCAAGTGTATAAAACCATCGGCGGAACCCCGTACTTAGATGGAGCCTATACGGTCTTCGGCGAAGTGATCGACAATCTGGCCGTCATCGACAGCATTGCCAAACAACCCCGCAATCCCGGCGACCGCCCCCTGACCGACCGCCGATTGGCCATGTCGGGCCAGTGGATGAAGAAAAAGAAAATCACCAAACTGTACGGATACAGGTATTAGTCATTCGTCATTGGCGGTTTCCTACAAGATTGGCGAGTTGAAAATCAGGACTATTCGCCAGAAGGCGGAGAAAGCCCTGGGTAATCGGTTCGACATCCGGGCCTTTCACGATCAGGTACTGAAAGACGGGCCGATGCCCCTGGTGATTTTTGAGACCAAAATGGATAGCTGGATTAAGAGTCAGCAGGCTAAGTAGATGAATATAATTAACTGAAACTACCAAGCTCTTTTTCAAGGGTATTCCGCCCCTAAATCCCCTGAAGGGGACTTTGCTTCCATGTTAGACAAAGTCCCCTTCAGGGGATTTAGGGGCGGTCCGACTCTTCGGCCGGGTAAGCCAGAAAGAACAATTTGCCTTGATTCAATTAAATACGTGCGAGTACTTATTGCCAAAAAGAACTAACAGACAGAACAAAACGTCCCAACTCAATCCGCAACGGCGGACCGTCCCATTTCCCAATGAACAAACAATTTACATTTCTTTTTTCGGCAGTGATGCTGATGGCTGGCCTGATGGCAGCTACTCCTCCCCGCAAACCGGGCAAGAAACCGGCGGCTCCGAAAACGGCCTTCATCGACCGGCAGAATATGAACCTCGCCGTGAAACCCGGTGACGATTTTTACCAGTATGCGAACGGCGAATGGCTAAAGAAAAACCCCGTGCCGGCTTCCAAAACCAGTTGGGGCAGTTTCAACATTCTGCGCGAGAAAAGTCTTGATGCGATGAAAACGTTGCTCGAAGATGCCACCAAAATGGGCAACAAAGGCCGATTGTACCAGATGGTGGGCGATTTTTATGCCAGTGGTATGGACAGCACGGCTATCGACAAAAAAGGCTTCGACCCGATCAAGGCCGACCTCACCCGCGTGGAGCAGGTGAAAAACAAAGCTGATGTGCTGAACGAAATAGCCTATCAGCGCACTCAGGGGAGCTCGATGCTGTTTCCTCTTTTTGTAACCCAGGATGACAAAAATGTCAGCAAATACATAGTCCAGTTTGTTCAGGGCGGCACTACCCTCCCCGACCGTGATTATTACCTGAAAAACGACCCGCGCAGCCAGAAAATCCGGGATGCCTACCGCGATCACCTGACCAAAATGTTTGGCCTGATTGGCGAAGAACCCAGCCGGGCTTCACAAAATGCCGACCTGATTCTGCGGCTCGAAACGACACTGGCCAACGCACAAATGCCCCGCGTGGAGTTACGAGACCCCAATAAAACCTACAACAAACTGACCGTTGCTGATTTTACCAAACAAACACCCGGTATAAACTGGAGTGAGCTGATGCCGAAAATAGGTATTCGCAACCAGGACACGGTGCTCGTGCAAAACGTGTCGTTCTACCGCTCCATGGATAGTCTGCTGACCGCTACGCCCGTTGAAGAAATGAAGACATATATCCGGTGGAACCTGTTGAAAGGCGCGGCTTCGTATTTGAGCGACCCGTTTGTGAAGCAAAGCTTCGCTTTCAACAAGGTGCTGTCGGGCCAGAAAGAGCAAACGCCCCGCTGGCAGCGTATGAGTACTCTGATCGACGGTTCGTTGGGCGAGTTGCTGGGCCAACTCTATGTGCAACAGTATTTTAAGCCCGAAGCCAAACAACGAATGCTGGTGCTGATCGATAACCTCGAAGCGTCTTTTAAAGAACATATCAACGCCCTCGATTGGATGAGTGCCGACACCAAAAAACGTGCCCTGACCAAACTCACTTCGTTTAAACGCAAGATTGGCTACCCTGACAAATGGAAAAATTACGAGGGTGTTACCATCCGGCGCGACGATTTTTATGGCAACGTGAAAGCCGCCAATAAGTGGTGGTACAGCGATAATTTCAATCGGTTGGGCAAACCTGTGGATAAAACAGAATGGGGTATGACCCCCCAAACGGTGAATGCTTACTACAACCCGGTGAACAACGAGATCGCCTTTCCGGCAGCCATTTTGCAATTTCCGTTTTTTGATGCGGAAGCCGACGATGCCGTTAATTACGGTGGTATCGGTGCCGTGATTGGCCACGAAATGACGCACGGGTTTGATGACCAGGGCCGCCAATACGATGCCGATGGCACCCTGCGCGACTGGTGGACAAAAGACGACGCAGCTAACTTTAAGCAACGCGCCGATCAGGTGAAGGAGCAGTATTTTGGCTTCAAGGTGCTGGATTCGCTCAAAGTAAACGGCCAACTGACCCTCGGCGAAAACCTGGCAGATTTGGGCGGCCTGGCCATTTCATACGATGCGTTTAAGAAAACCAAACAAGGAAAAGGAAAAGTTGAAATTGACGGATTCACGCCCGATCAACGGTTTTTCCTGTCATGGGCGCAGGTTTGGCGCACCAATATGTTGCCAGAAACCATGGCGCAGCGTATCCTCACCGACTCACACTCGCCCGGTCAATATCGGTGCAACGGCCCATTGACCAACATTGATGCCTGGTACAACGCCTTTACTGTGCAACCGGGTGCGAAAATGTACAAAACGCCTGATCAGCGGATCAAGGTCTGGTAAAGAAAAACTGTTGTGCGGGTAAGACCCGGCTACTCGCTGGGGGTGGAAAGCGTGATCAACTACCCCGAAGGTGCCGGACTTACCTAACACACAACTAATTACTTCGGCTTACCGTATTTTTATTAAGTACCTTGGCTGTTCTTCACCTCTTGATACCAGATTCATGACCCGACTTTTACTGATTTGCCTGCTTTTATTAGCTTACAGCCCAACCTTCGCCCAACCCAAAACAGGGCAAGCCCGGCTGGATTCGCTATTGGCCGAATTGACCCGAGCCAAACCCGATACCAACCGGGTGAAGATTCTCAGAGAGATAAGTTCTACCTATTCCCGTATTAACAACCCCAATGAAGGTATCAACTACGCCAATAAGTCCCTGGTACTTGCCCGGCAATTGACGTGGAAAAAAGGCATGGCAGCCGCCTATAATGGTTTAGGGAATAATTACTCAACCAAATCCGATTATCCCCAGAGCCTGAGGGCTTACTTGAGTGGCTTGAAAATCGCCGAAGAAATAAAAGACAAATACCTGATTAGTGTCATAACAAGCAGTATGGGTATTGTTTATTTTTTTCTGGCTGATTATCCCCAAGCCTTAGCCAACTATGAAAAAGCCCTGAAAGTTGCTGAGGAATCAGGCAATAAAGAAGGGGTGGCTCTTGGACTGAACAATATAGGTGGCATATACAATCAACAAGGTGAGTATCGTAAAGGGCTGGAGTATCGGCTAAAATCGCTGAAACTAACTGAAGCCATGGGGTTTCGAGGTGTAGAATGGAACTTCGACAACGTAGGGCAGAGCTATCTCAACCTGACCGATTATCCCAAAGCGCTCAGCTATCTGCAAAACGGGCTGAAACTGAGTAAAGCAAATGGAAATAAAGCCATATTAGTAAGAAGTTACAACAACCTCAGTAAGCTGTATTTAAAAATTGCTATTGACAGCAACGCTACTTCCTTAACGACGCTACTAAGAAGCAATAAAACCAGTACGCTACAAAAAGCCAACGCCTATGTCGACAGTACCGTGGTGCTGGCCAAAGAACGGGGCGATTTATTCTACCTATATCGAGCCTATCAAACCCGGAGTCAGATCCAGGACGCGCTGGGCGATCCACAGGCTGCTTTAGCGAGTTATCAATTATACACTACTACTAAAGACCTAATCATCAACCAGCAAAACACCAACAAAATTGCCGTAGCCACCCTTCAATATGATTTTGACAAAAAAGAAACGGCCCTCCGCTATGAGCAGCAACTCTCAGCCGTGCAACTCCAACAGCAAAAACAGCAACGAACCTATCTGCTGGGTGGTGTTGGGTTGCTGCTGGCTTTGCTGGGATTAACAGTGTATAGCTATACTCAGAAACAGAAAGCCAATCTCGTTTTGCAACGGCAAAAAGAAGAGATCAATCAGAAAAGCAGTCAATTAGAGCAATCACTCACTGAGCTTCGCGCTACCCAAACCCAACTGATTCAAAAAGAGAAAATGGCCAGTTTGGGTGAACTGACCGCTGGCATTGCCCACGAAATTCAGAACCCGTTGAACTTCGTCAACAACTTCTCGGAGGTTAGCGCCGAGTTAGTGGGTGAATTACGCGAAGAAGAAGCAAGACCCGAACGAGACATTGAGCTGATTGGGGAGTTACTGGACGACCTCACCCAAAATCTACAAAAGATCAACCACCACGGCGGCCGAGCCTCCGCTATTGTCAAGGGCATGCTCGAACACTCCCGCACCGGCACGGGTGAGAAACGCCCCACCGACCTCAACGCCCTGGCCGATGAATATTTGAAAATTGCCTTTCACGGTCAACGCGCCAAAGACAAGCACTTTAACGCTGAGTTGGTCACGGATTTCGACGCTGATTTGGGCAAAGTTGAGGTGGTTCCCCAGGAGGTTGGGCGAGTGTTGTTGAACCTGTACAACAACGCCTTTTACGCCGTTCAGCAAAAGCAGAACCTGCCCCCGGCTGCTTATCAGCCTACGGTCACGGTCAGTACCACGCGGCTTAATGGGCATACCCAGATTCGGGTGAAGGACAATGGCGTGGGGATGCCCGACGCGGTGAAGGCCAAGATTTTCCAGCCTTTTTTCACCACCAAACCCACGGGGCAGGGCACGGGTTTGGGCCTGAGTTTGGCCTATGATATTGTGACCAAAGGACACGGGGGAACCATTGCCGTGACGAGCGTGGAGGGCGAAGGAACCGAGTTTACGGTTAACTTACCGGGTGCCAATGGGCTCCTTTTAGGATAGCCCTTTTAGTGACTCATCAGCTTATTCAATTTCTTATTGACGTCTATACCATGCCCCGACTTGTACTAATTTGCCTCTTTTTCTGCTTGCCAATTGGTGCTACCCTGGCGCAAACCAAAAAGATTGATAGTTTACGCACCGTGTTACGAAAGCACCCCAGGGTAGATACCTTTCGGGTAAATCGGTTGAATGAACTCAATTCAGTGCTACTATCAAGTGGAAAGCTAACGGATTCGCTCGCCAATCAGGTTCTGACAATGGCTAAGCGTTTGGATTACCTGGAAGGCCAGGTATCTGCGTTATTTAACTTGGCTCTACTAAAACCCATCAACGAAGGGAAAGCGAGGCTGGCCCTGTTGCAACAGGCCCTACCGCTTGCGGAAAAGAGTAAAAATAAGCCATTTCTCGTTAGTATTTTATCATCGATTGGCGTATTTGAGGAGTTAAAGAACGCCTTGCCCTATTATGAAAGAGCGCTCCGTGTAGCCCAATCATCTGGTCAGCCATTGCTGATGGCGATAGCGACCAGGTCTATGGCTTCATATTATGAAATTAGTGGCAACTACCCCCTGCAACTACACTTTAGTTTACAATTGCTCAGGAGCGCCCAGAAAGCAAAATCCATTAGGGAGGAAGTAGATGCTATGCTTGTCCTTGGCAGGAGTTATTATCGACTGGCCGATTACGAGCAAGCCTTAAGGTATTTCCAGCAAGCGATCAAAAAACAAGATAGCCTTATAGCCAGTGAAAAACTCAAAACCAAGAGTTCTTCGCTGGCTTTTTGGCAAGCGATTATTTTAACCGACTTGGGGAGAACCTACCGAAAAATAGGTCAGTATGATCAGGCAAGCGAAGTATTTCGGCAAGCGCAGGGTTATGTATCTCAAGTTCCGGAAATGGACTTCCAAAAGCTCCGGATTGAAAGCTTACAGGTTGATACCTATGGGCGACAGGGTAACCCCAAGGCCTTAGTTGAAGGCCATAGGGTATTAGCCCTGGCCAAAAAGACTGGATCCAAGGGGGACATTCACAATTCCGCTTTAGGGTTAGGGCGGTATTTTTTGCGGGTAGGCCAGGCCGATAGTGCCATTTATTATGGTCGGCAGGCACTTGACATTCTGGCGAAATCGGATTTAGCTGGTTTGCGCGACGCCAATGAGGTTTTAGCGCAGGCCTATGCCTACCAGAAGAAATATGACTTGGCCTACCAATACCAAACCCAGTTTATGGCCTACCGGGATAGCCTCAACAACGAGGCTGTCACTCGCAAAGCGGCCGTCACTCAATACAGTGATCAAATGAGCCGGCAGCAAGACCAGATTGCCCTGCTGACCAAAGACAAACAACTCCAAACCGAAATGGCCCGCCGAACGGCCCTAAGTCAACAGGCCAAAGCGGCTCAGTTACGGTATGAACTGGGGCGTAATCAAAGCCAGATCGCCCTTTTGAATAAAGACAAACAGCTCCAGATCGAGGCAAGCCGTCGTCGAGAACTGCTCCGACAGGCCGAGGCTGCCCGCCTACAGAACCAGATGGCGGAGCAACAAGCCGAGACACGTCGGCAACGGTTACTGCTGCTGTCAAGTTTGGCGGTACTGGCCTTGCTGGTCGGTCTGGCCATGGTATTGTATCGCAACAACCGCAATAAGCAACAAGCCAATGCCCTACTACAACGGCAACGGGACCAGCTCGACCAGACTCTAACGGAGCTTAAGGCTACCCAAACTCAACTCATCCAAAAAGAGAAAATGGCGAGCCTGGGGGAGCTCACGGCGGGCATCGCCCACGAGATTCAGAATCCGCTCAACTTTGTTAACAACTTCTCCGAGGTGAGTGCGGAATTGGTCACCGAGCTCGAAGAGGAGCAACACAAACCCGACCGCGATACCGACCTGGAAGCCGAACTGCTGGTCGATTTAAAGCAGAACCTCCAGAAGATCCACCACCACGGTGGCCGGGCCTCGGCTATCGTCAAGGGCATGCTCGAACACTCCCGCACCGGCACAGGCGAAAAGCAACCCACCAATCTCAACGCCTTAGCCGATGAGTATTTGAAAATTGCTTTTCATGGTCAACGCGCCAAAGACAAGCACTTTAACGCCGAGTTGGTGACGGATTTTGCCGCTGATTTGGGCAAGGTGGAGGTGATGCCGCAGGAGTTGGGGCGGGTGTTGCTGAACCTGTACAACAATGCCTTTTACGCGGTGCAGGAAAAGCAGAAAACGGCCTCCGCCGGGTACAGACCCACGGTTTCGGTGCGGACTCACCGCGAGAACGGCCACATTGAAATTCAGGTAAGGGACAACGGAACGGGCATGCCTGACTCGGTCAAAGCCAAGATCTTCCAGCCTTTTTTCACCACCAAACCCACCGGCGAAGGAACGGGTTTGGGCTTGAGTTTGAGCTATGACATTATCACCAAAGGCCACGGGGGAAGCCTGACGGTAGAAAGTGTAGAGGGTGAAGGCAGCACGTTTGTCATTCAATTGCCATCCTTGAATTCAAGCTTAACTAACAATTTCCCGACAGGTTCTAACAATCCGGTGGAGTTGCGGTTGTGAAATTAATGATCAAACGACTCTTACGATGAATGAGAAGACTGTAAAAAAAGTGGCCAGAATCCTTTTGGGAGCCAATTTAGCCATTGCGGGAATAAGCCATCTGACCTTTGCCAGAAAGGCGTTCAAAGCACAGGTGCCCGATTGGGTTCCGTTGCCAAAAGACGATACAGTCTTGTATTCTGGTCTGGCCGAAATTG
Organism: Cytophagales bacterium; assembly: GCA_031411995.1. Classification (GTDB taxonomy): domain Bacteria; phylum Bacteroidota; class Bacteroidia; order Cytophagales; family Spirosomataceae; genus Rudanella. Next base: position 54,675 of record JANOCD010000094.1, on the reverse strand, counting down.
CGCTGGGCAGTAGCCTGTTGCTGACCGATGAAAAGCACCAGAAAGCGGTGGGACAAGTGGCAGCCAGCTTTTTTGTGGCTGTTTTTCCCGGCAACATATCTCAATATACCAACCGCAGATCGGCTTTCGGTCTCGACACAGATAACAAACGACTTGTCCGCTTATTTTTTCAGCCCGTATTGGTCTATTGGGCTTTAAAGAGCACGAATAACGTATAGACTGTTGCGAGACTGGTAGCACTACGAGAGCTTCACCATATGCCGGAACGGGGTGAACCCAGTCAGATACACGGTTGGGGCATCCATGGCGGGCAAGGCTCCCCGCAGTTGCAGGCCCTTGTGTTCCAGCTTGCCCGGCCCGAAATGAATGGTGTTAGCCCCCACCGAGTACGTCCCCGATTCGCCCGACAATAGCCAGGCATTCTCTTTTTTGGGGTATTTATCAACGCCCGCGAAGGTGCCGCCCGCCCTGAAAATCAGTTCGAGGGTCACGGGAACACCCTCCGTGCCCGAAATATCGAACTGGATTTGTAGCCCGTTTGCGGCTTCGGTAACGGTCACGACGGTGTCGAGTTTCTGGATCTCAGATTGGGGGCGGGCGGTTCGGGGCATTTTGTCCCAGTCGCCGGTGGGGTCAATTTTGTCGGGGTCAATGGGCTGGTAATACGGCCCTTCCAGCGATTTTTTCAGTACCCACGAGTTGCCCTGCTGCACAATGGTGGCCGAGTCGAACTGCCCCTTCCCGAAAAACGAAGCCGCCACCCGCATCCCTTGCAACACAGCATTCCCGTTGTGAAAGGTCAGAAAACTGGCGTTGTTCGATAAGAGTGTAGTGTCCCAACGTTCCCGCCGAATCCTCACCACGCCCGAATACGGAAACGCTTTGGCATAGTTCGTGGGCAGGGGCTTGCTGGGCGGCAACTCATTCCAAAGCATGGGATCTTCCAGAAAATAGTCGAGAAAACCGGCCAACTGCGCGATGGTGCAGGTTGTTTCGATCAGGCGACACATAGCGGCCATCTCGCCGTCTTTGTCGTGCAGGGCCATGTAGCGGTAGCAGTAATAATACCGGGTCATGTTGCCAATGGTGCCTTTGTCCTGCCGGTTCGAGCCTTCCGTAACGACTTCGCCATTGGGATGCACATAATAGCGGGTCATCAGCAGATTCCGGCGCACCGGCTCCAGCAGCTCGGGCTTTTTCAGGCCACGGGCCACGCTAATGAGCGACCGATCCACAATGGGCGAATAGCTATTAGTACTTTTCTCGTTGAACTGGCCGTCGGGGTCAATGTCGATGTGCTCGGCCAGCCATTGGTTGATGCGGGCGGTGTAGCGGGTGTCCGGGAACAGCTCGTTTAGTTTGGTGAGGGCCGCCGACACCACCCAACGGTGATTGGGCGTGTGGATTCCGCCAACAATGAGTGCTTCCCCGGCATTTTTCAAAAACGTTTTCAGGCGTTGCAAGGCCATTTCGGTGCCGGTGGCCTTCGATTGGGCCAAATACCGGTAAGCTGGAATTATGTTCTCCAGTACAAAAGCCGTGTCGGGGGTGGAGTGGAAATTGGTATCTAAATAATCAATCGTTCCGTCGGGGTGTTGAAAAAGCAGCATACATCGGGCGGCCGCTTCAATGTCGGGCAACAATGCTTTCGACTGATAATGAACCGATTCGGGGCATCCAAAAAGCATACAGGCCGTGATCAGAAACCCGCTGGTCGATTGTGAATTTGGGATTTCGGCCTCGTTTCGGTAGCCGCCCACAAACTTGCTGGCGGGGTCCGTAATTTTCAGCGGGGCATAGTTAGCCAGTTGCTTGTCGTAGATGGCAATCCATTCGAGCAACCAGCCCGGTTTGGTAGCAGCCTGTTGGCTAACGGCCTTAAACCCAAACACTGAAACCGCCCCGATTGTAGTGGTGCCAACTTTTACAAAATCTCTTCTATCCATGTTTAAAAATGGTTAAATGAACCCCTTAATAGAATCTGTATTGGTCTCATTTTTACTTAGCACAGCATCCTATTCACAGAGGCACCCCCACAATAATAAAAACTTCTCCTACGTTTTACTACTCAGTCTATTTTACTAAAATATATTTTTAATATCTTTCGAAGCAAACTAATTACCTTTAAGTAATAATTAGCTATTTTCTCATTCAGGCCACTAACAGTATAGATTATTGATTGATAAAATAATTTGAATGTATTGAGTCCACTCAGTAGATATAAGTTGTATTTTGCCGATAATTTACTAAGTATTTCATTCAATTCTTTCATCAATCTTTTATGAGAAAACTTCTATTAGGAAGTTGGCTGCTGTCGTTGCTGTTCTGCTTGCCCGTTCTGGCGCAGGACGTAGCGGTGAGTGGCCGGGTTACTTCATCAGACGATGGCTCTCCCCTGCCGGGTGTGAGCGTGCAGGTTAAAGGTACCACGCGAGGTACGACGACCGATGGGTCGGGCAATTACAAGATCAGCGTACCCGCCAACGCCCGGTTGGTGTTTAGTTTTATTGGCTCTCTGTCTCAAGAGGTTAATGTCGGTAATCGAACAACTGTCAGCGTTCGGCTTGAACCCAACGCTCAGGATTTAGGAGAAGTGGTCGTTACCGGCTACGGCGGAACCATTAACCGACGCGAGTTTACGGGAGCGAGTTCAAAAGTGGCTGGTACGGCCATTCAGAACCTGCCCGTTGGTAGTTTCGATAAGGCGTTGGCCGGTCGGGCAGCGGGGGTGCAAATTACCTCGGCCAACGGGGTGCCGGGTGGTGCCATTCAGGTGCGAATTCGGGGTATTGGTTCGATCTCGGCGGGCAGCGACCCACTTTATGTGATTGACGGGGTGCAGTTGAACGCAACTAACAACGCCAGTTTCACCTCATCGAACCCATTGGCATTTTTGAATCCCAACGACATCGAGAGCATCGAAATCCTGAAAGATGCTGCTGCTGCGTCGATCTACGGTTCACAAGCCGCCAACGGGGTTATTCTCGTTACAACCAAGCGCGGCAAAGCAGGCCGGACACAAATTGGTCTGAACTATTACACGGGTGTTGACGAACCCATCAAACGGCTCGACGTGTTGAACACCCAAGAATGGATTGCCCTGCGGACACAAGCCCGGATCAATGGCGGACAAGCTGCCGACGTGGCTAAGACAACCGTGTTGAGCACGATTCGGCAACCAACCACCCTCGGCGATGCCGAAATTGCTGCCCTGCCAACCTACGACTGGCAGAAAGAAGCCTACCAGAATGGCCGTACTCACAACTACGAGCTAAACATGAACGGTGGCAATGAGAAAACCCGGTTTTTTGTATCGGGGTCATACTACACCCAAAGTGCCAACGTGGTCAACGTCGGTTTCAAACGGGGTACGCTCAACACCACGCTGACGCATACCATCAATTCCAAGTTAACGCTGGAGCAGTCGCTCAAAATCAGCACGATCACGGCCCGTGGTCAGCAGGGGTCGCCCAACGGAGGTTCATTCCTTGGCTCGTCGGCATTTTCGTCTTCGCTGATGATTCCGAGTGTTCCCATCTACAACCCCGATGGGTCGTATTTTGGAACACCGGCCCTAGGAGGCACACCGGGTATTCTGAACCAGAACATCATCCAAGTGTCGGCACTCAACGATATTCGGACTAATATCAACCAGTTTATCGGGGGGCTTTCGCTGAACTACAAACCCTTTGAGGGATTGACTATCCGGCCTTTTGTCAGCCTGGATTACCGGGCAATCAAGGGCCGTTACTTCACCGACCCCCGCACGGCGGATGCTTTCGTGGTACGGGGACGATTGGCCGATCAGTTCAACCAGAACATCAACTTCTTATCGAACCTGACCGCCAATTATAACAAAACGTTTGGGGGTAAGCACGATATAGGTGCCCTATTTGGTATCGAATATCGCTCCGACATTAACGAGTCAACCAGTTCCAATATCACCAACGTACCCACGCCCGACTTCAAATATGGCAATGCGGCTGCCTTGCCCCAATCGATTGGGGGCGCCTGGACGGGCTACCACAAAGCGTCGGTATTCGGAAATCTCAAGTACAATTATGGCCGGAAATACGACATCAGCCTGATTGCCCGAATTGATGGATCGAGCCGGTTTGGGGCCAACAACCGGTATGGTTTCTTCCCCTCGGCCTCGGCAGCGTGGCTGATTTCGGAAGAGGGTTTCCTGAAAGGCAACTCTATTCTGAACGAACTGAAACTGCGGGCTTCGTATGGCACAACCGGAAACGATCAGATCGGAACGTTGTTTGGCCTGGCCAACTTCCCATCGCTGGGCCTGGTGAGTGCCGGTTTCGACTACAACGGTTCGGCTGGTTTCGCACCTTCGCAGTTGGGCAACCCCGACCTGAAATGGGAAACCAACGTAAGCACCAACCTCGGCCTCGACTTTGGCTTTTTCAGTAATCGGTTTACTGGCTCGGTCGATGTGTATGACCGCACCAGCCGCGATGTGTTGCTGGGCGTAAACCTACCCTTCACGAGTGGTTTCTCGGCCATCTCGCGGAACGCGGGATCGATACAGAACCGGGGTTTAGAAATTGAACTGAACACGGTGAACGTTCAATCGGGTAATCTGAAGTGGAAAACCTCGTTCAATATCAGCTTTAACAAGAACAAAATCATTAAGCTGATTGACGGTATTACACCTTTGGCTAACCCCGATAGTGCCATCACGATTAGCTACACGGATTACTACGGCGTGGGTCGCACCGCTATTCAGGGTCGGCCCCTGTTGGCGAATTATACCACGGAATATGCTGGGGTTAACCCGGCTACGGGCCGTCCGATGTTTTACGACTATGCCGGTAATGTCACCTACACGCCGGTTTCGCCCCGTGATTTACGCTACCTCGGCACGGAATTACCCATGTTTTATGGTGGTTTGATCAATACCATTACCTACAAAGGATTGTCACTGGATGTGTTGTTTCAGTATGATTACGGTCGGCGGTCGTTTAACGGCCAAACCTCGTTTTTGTCGGAGTTAGCCGGTCGGGATTTCAACGCACTGCGGTCGGTATATGACCGTCGCTGGCAGAAAGAGGGCGACATCACCGATGTTCCCCGCACCATCAACGGCAACATCGAAACACGCGGTGTGAGTGGTTTAGGTGGTTCGCGCACGCTGGAAGATGCCTCGTATGTACGCCTGAAGCAACTACGGCTTGGGTACGACATACCGGCTTTGATGAGCAAAAAAATCGGGGCCTCCAGCACGCGGGTTTATGTGCAGGCACAAAACCTGATTACCTGGACAAACTGGAGCAGCTACGACCCTGAGTTTCTTAACTTTGGCTCTGGCAACAGCGGGGTTATTCCGAACTCGCGCTCGTTTACAGCCGGTATTAACCTGACGTTCTAACTCATCAGCAAATCATACATTAACAATGCAAATTTCCATCAAAACACTGTCGTGCGGGTTGCTGGCCGCAGCAGCCCTGTCGCTGGTTGCCTGTAAAGACCTGCTTGAGGTGCAGCCCCGTTCCAACGGCGATCTGGCAACCGCACTGAGTACCGTTGAAGGACTCGATGCTACCCTGAACGGCATTTATGACCGGATGCAAAGTACCAATCTGTATGGTCGGGACTTTCTGGCTGTTGCCGAAGCCCTCGCCGACAATGCACACGCTACCAATAAATCGGGGCGATTGAACAACGAAAACCGCAATGTGGCCAATGCATCATTTATAAATTGGGCAACAAGCTACTTCGCCATTAACCAGGCCAACCTGCTTTTAGAAGCTGTGCCTAATGTTGTCTCCCTAACGGATACCAACCGACGCAACTCGGTTCTGGGACAAGGCTTTTTTCTGCGGGGGTTGCTCTATCACGATTTGATGCGGGCTTTTGCCTACGATCCGGGTGTTGAAAATACGACTCAAAGCCGGGGCGGTGTACCCATCATTTTGAAGGGGGTAAACAACCAGGAACAGTTGGAGTATCCGGCCCGTGCGCCCATTGCCGATGTCTATAAGCAGATTTATTCCGATTTACAGACTGCTGCGAACTACTTTGGCCGGTCATCGGCCAATGCGGGCAACATTCCGGCCTATGGCAACCGAACAGCAGCGCAACTGCTGCTCTCGCGGGTGGCTCTTTATAATAAGGACTACGCCACTGCCGTAAAGAATGCGACTGATGCCATTGGCGGAACGGTAAAAATTGTTGATGCCACGGCTTACGTTGGCGGCTGGAGGGCACCCCGCAACCCCGAATCAGTGTTTGAACTTCAGTTTGCTGCATTGTCGGAAAACATTGGCGTAAATACCTCGCTACAAACTACTTATACCACCCTCGTGCGCACGAATGACCGGGGAACAACGGGTGGATTTGGGGATTTAGTGCCAAACCCGGCTTTTCTGGCCGATGTTCGCTCAGAAACCAGCGCGACGGGTTTTGCCGATGTTCGGGCGCAGTTGTATGAACTGGGCACAACAGGTCGGGGTACGGCCTTTGTGGAATGCACTAAGTTTTTGGGCAAAAACGGCACCATCAACCTCGACAACGTCCCCATTCTGCGCATCCCGGAAGCCTACCTCAACCGGGCCGAAGCCAATTTGATGCTGGGCAACACAGCAACAGCCCTGGCCGACCTAAACGTGATTCGGACAAACCGGGGTTTGGTGGCCCGCACAGCCGCCAGCTTTGCCACAGATGCGGCCATGCTCACCGAAATTTTACGGCAACGGCGGTTGGAATTTGCGTTTGAAGGCCACCGCTGGTTCGACCTGAAACGGCGCGGACAGGACGTAACAAAGACAATTCCGCTGAGTACTACAGCGAACAATTTGCCCTATAACGACTTCCGTATTCTGGCCAACATCCCGGTTAACGAAGTATCGACCAATAAAAATCTGAAGCAAAACTTCGGCTACTAATCAAGCACATCCATGAAAAAACTGCATTATATATCGTTGGTTGCACTCCTGATGCTGGGATTGATTGCCTGCGATAACAACTTGGACAAAGTGTTTGACGAGCAAACGCTTGTTGAGTTCAACGAAGCAATTTTGCGCACCAACGCCACGGGTCGGGCTTACTCAATCACGAGTATTCCAAACAGCGTGACTGGCGGAGGCACCTCAACGGCACAGGTGAATTTGGTAGGTCGGCAACGCGGCAGCGAGACCACGGTTCGCGTATTGGTTGACCCCGGCACCACCGTTGCGGCCAGCAGCTATACCCTATCCAATGGCGGTAATGTTATCATTCCGGCAAACCGAAACATTGGATCGCTGACGGTTACCGTAGGGCGGGCAAGCAGTTCAACCGCTCCCATAGGCAACCTCGTGCTTGTTCTCGATAGCACGAGTAGCGATTTCAAACCCAGTCTGTATTACAAACGATTGGGATTCTCGTACCGAAATTGATGGGTGAGGGTCAAATTTGCTAAGGTATCTCCCCTTCCGATTCACCCTACACAAAAAAGCACCCTGCCAAAAACGGGGTGCTTTTTGCGTATTTATACTCATATATAATTTCTAAGTATTTTTTACGGAAAATATTATATATCAAAAAACTTATTCTATTCCTCTTAAATATTCTCCACTTGCCCATACTTTTGCCCTCCAAATTCGTTTATTGTTAACATAAAATTAATCTCAACAAACCTATGTGCAGAATTTTATTAGGAAGCTGGTTTCTATCGCTGCTTTTCTGCCTGCCATCAATGGCGCAGGATGTAACGGTAAGTGGCCGGGTCACTTCATCAGATGATGGCTCAACCCTGCCGGGTGTGAGCATCCAGGTAAAAGGTACAACCCGTGGCGCAACAACCGATGCCGAGGGTCAATACCGCATTAACGTTCCGGCCAATTCCCGGCTGGTCTTTAGCTTTATCGGCTTTGGAACACAGGAAGTAACAGTGGGTAATCAGGCAACCATCGACGTGAAGCTAACGTCCGGACAACAAAGTCTGGACGAAGTGGTGGTAACGGCTCAGGGTATCGAACGAGACAAACGCTCACTGGGTTACTCGACTCAGGAAGTAAGTGGCAATCTGCTTCAGCAAAAATCAGAGCCTACACTGCTCAACAGCTTGCAGGGCAAACTGGCGGGTGTCAGCATCACGGGCGCATCGGGTGCTCCGGGAGCATCGACTAACATCAACATTCGGGGTATTACGTCGTTCAACGGATCGAACCAGCCGCTGATTGTAGTGGATGGAATCATCTTCAATAACGATGTAAACAACACTCAGAATACGCTGTTTGGCACCCAGCCCGCCAACCGCCTGAACGACATCAACCCCGACAACATCGAGTCGCTCAACGTGTTGAAAGGGCCAGCCGCTGCCGCACTCTATGGTTCGCGGGCCTCAGCAGGTGCCATTATCATCACGACAAAGTCGGGGCGCAACCAGAACAACAAGACCGAAGTGACGCTCACGTCGTCGTACAACGTGCAGGATGTGTATGGCATTCCGCGCTTTCAGAACGACTACGGTCAGGGGGCTAATAACCTGTTTGTCAATAACTCAACCAACTCATGGGGACCAGGGTTTGCGGGCGGGCCAACGTCGATCACCAACCTTCAGGGGCAGGTGCGTCCGTATCAGGCGTATCCCAATAACGTGTCCGATTTTTACCGGCAGGGTCGGATTCTCCAGAACACGGCCAGTATTGCCGGGGGCGATGCCAACCGGAATTTCCTGTTATCGTTCGGAAATACGAGTCAGGGCGGAATTTCGCCAAACACTAAGTTTGTGCGGACTAACATCCAGTTGAGCGGAGAAACCCGCCTGACCAACGGACTAAAAATTACGGGTACGGCCAACTACGTACAGTCGATTCAAAAGGGTGTTTCGGGCGGAAACGGCGGTAGTGCATTTGGGCAGTTGACCCGGATTCCGCGCAGCTACGACCTCACCAACGAACCAAATACGGATGCCAACGGGCGCAGTATCTACTTCAACTCGACGATCATCAACCCGTATTGGGCCGTTAACAATTCCCTCGAAAACGGGCAGGTTGACCGGTTCTTCGGTAATTTCACCATCAGCAAAGACATCCGTCCGTGGCTGAACGTGCTCTACCGGGTAACGGGCGATACCTACACCGACCGCAAGAAATTTATCGAAGCTATTGGCTCGGCTCGCACACCGCTGGGGTCTGTTTCGCAGGGAAGCAGCTTCTTTTCGGAGATCAATGGCGATTTGATTATCAACGCCCGCACTAACAAGTTTTTCCTGGAGGGGCTGACTGCCAACCTGTTGCTGGGTAACAACATCAACCAGCGCAAGGCGCAGGATGTGTTTGCCGTGGGTGCCTCGCTGACGATTCCAGGCTATTACAACATCAACAACGCATCGGTTTTCACGGGTAGTAACGAGGCATCATCATTACGCCGATTGGTGGGCTATTATGGGCAGGCATCGTTTGGATACAAAGATTACCTGTACTTAGAATTGACGGGCCGGGCCGACCAGTCGTCAACCTTGCCAAGCACCAGCAACCTGTATTTTTATCCCTCAGCAGCCCTCAGCTTTGTCCCAACTGAAGCCTTCAAGATTCAATCGGATGTGCTGTCGTATGCCAAAGTACGGGCCAGTTTAGCACGGGTAGGCCGCGATGCCGACCCATACCTGCTTAACTCGGTTTATGCATCGAGCGGGTTTGGTAACAACGTTGCCAGCATTGCATTCCCGCTCTCGATTGGCGGCACCAACATTCCGGGCTTCGATATTGGTGGGCGAATTGGTAGCCAGGATATTACGCCGGAGTTTGTCACATCGGGTGAGATCGGAATCAACCTCGGTTTTTTCCGGAACCGGATCGGTATCGACGCGGCTGTTTATGAGACCCGCTCTACCCAACAAATTTTCAACGTAGCCGTTGCGCCTTCGTCTGGTTTCGATACACGCACCACCAATGTGGGGGTATTGAAGAACCGGGGTATCGAGTTGGTTCTGACAGGTACGCCTATTCGGAGCAATGGATTCAAGTGGGATGTGGCGCTGAACTATACGCTGAACCGCAACAACGTGGAATCGATCATCGAAGGCGTTACTCAATCGGTCATCAACGGAAACTCATTCATTGGTATTTCGCCGTCAATTTTCATCGGGCAGCCTTACGGTGTCATTGTCGGTACGGCCTACTCGCGGGTACAGTCAACTGATGCCACTAAACCAAACTACGACGAAACAGGTCAATTTGCCGGTCAGATTCTGATTAATCCGCTGACAGGACAGTTTGCACCCGGTGTGGCCGGTCAGGTAACCTCAAACCTCCAACCCCGCTACACAGTGGGTCTGAACAACACGTTCTCGTATAAAGGACTGGCGTTGCAGGTGCTGGTCGATACGAAACAGGGCGGTCAGATTCACACGTTCGGTGGGGTTGACGTTCGCTCAAATGGTTCATTATACGTGACGGGCATCGACCGCGACCAACCCCGCATTCTGCCGGGTGTGATTGCCATTACCAACGCACAAGGTGCTGTAACTGGCTACCGGCCTAACAACATTCAGCTCCCCGCCCAAACCTACTGGGCTGGTTTAGGTGGTTTAGGATCAGAGGCTGGTACGTTCGATGCAACCAACTATCGTTTGCGCGAGGTGTCGTTGAGCTACACCCTGCCTAAGACACTGTTGGGCAAAACCCCGTTTGGACAGGCTTCGGTGGGTGTTAGTGGTCGTAACCTGTTTTTCTACGCACCTGGCTACTTCGCTGATCCTGAGGTGAACACGCAGGGCGCGGGTAACATTCAGGGCCTTGATCTAAGCGGTCAGCCAAACACCCGGAATTACGGGGTGAACGTGCGCCTGACATTTTAAAACCACCTTGTTTTAACAAACTCATCAATGATTCGTCATTTCAAAAAAACATATATCCTGGTGCCTGTGCTTGCTATTCTGAGCGGGTGCCAGAAATTCTTAGACGTTAACGTAACGCCTAATAACCCAACCTCGGTAACGCCAGCCGTTTTGCTGCCGACCATAGAGGTAGGAGCCGCTTTTGCCAATGCCAATGAGTTGAACCGCTTTGCTTCGGTTGTGGTGCAGCAGTTGGCCGGAGCCGGTGGAACGCCAGCCGCTACCGATATTTACGCGACGAGGGGAGACGATTTCAACAACCAGTGGCAGGGCGAACTCTACAACAGTACGCTAATTAACGCCAATGAGATAATCCGTCAGGGCGATGCCAACAACGGCAAAGCCTATTCGGGGATTGCCAAGATCGTGAAGGCGTATGGGTTTAGCCTCTTAACCGACTTATGGGGCGATGTGCCCTATTCGCAGGCGTTGCAGGGTGCCACAAACCCCCAGCCCCGCTTAGATAAGCAGGAGGACATCTACAAGGGCAATGCGTCGCTCAACATCCAGAGTTTGTTCGATCTGGTACGCGATGGCCTGAAAGACTTGGATGCGGCTACGATTTCGCCCACAACAGGGCTGGTTACAGCGGGCCTTGCTCCCGGTAACGACGATGTGGCCTACAAAGGGAACATCAATAAATGGAAACAGGCCGGTAACACGCTGTTGCTGAAAATGGCCAACACCATCAGCCGCAAAGAACCCGAATTGGCCAAAACGGTTATCAACGAGGTGTTGACCCGCAACGTCTATATTAAGAGCAATGCCGACGACTGGAATTCGTCGTTTGGTGGCAGCGTTGGTAGCCAGGACCCCCGATACACCTACACGGTTCTGAGTTTGTTCCGCGACGACCTGATTCTGAGTACTCGCTACCTAAACCTGCTTCGCAGCCTGAACGACCCCCGCTTGCCTGTGTTTTTCACAAAGCCAGGGGCCGATTATGTATCGGTTGATAACGGTTTCCGGGGAACGCTGCCTACCCCAATAACCAGTTGGTCGCGGTATAATAACTACGTGATTGGCCAGAACGGTGAAGGTCCGGTGCGGGTGCTGACCAACTTCCAGCGGGCGTTTATCCTGGCAGAGTCGGCCTTGATCCTCGGCACGCCGGGTGATCCGCAAACACTGTATGCGGAAGGTATCCGGGCTTCGATGACGCTGGCAGGTATTCCGGCAGCCCAAATTGACACCTACATCACGGCAAATGCCCTGAAAGGAACGCAGCAGGAGCGGCTCGCGCAGATCATGACCCAGAAATACATTGCTTTCACGGGTAACGGTATCGAAATCTGGAATGATAATCGCCGGACCAACTTGCCTGCACTTGCCCGCGCCCAAAATGCAGCCGGTATCGACGGAACACCGCAGGTGCGGCTCGTTTACACCGCTACCGAAACAACGCGTAACCCTAACTTCCCAAACCCCGGCCCACAAACCAATGTGAAGCTGTGGTGGGATATCGACTAACTATTCACTGTTTTCAAACGCACACGTATGAAACTGACCATCATAAAAGGATTTCTACTGGCGACATTGGCGGTGACCAACTTCGCTTGCAAAGACGATTTAGAATATGGACCGCTGGTTCGCGACAACCGCCCCGCCGTTCCCGTCACCTTCCCCAATGCGAAAACCTTCGGGGGCAATCCGTGGATCGACGTATCGGTAGCCGGTGGCGGAGCCATCAAATTCGATTTGGCAATTCCGGCAGGTTCTGGCCGCACCATTAAAGAGATTACGACGGTAGCAGGTGGTGCAACGGGGATTAACGTAGGGTCGCTAAATTCGGCGGCTGCCAAGATTAACGCGGCTCCCATTGCGGGAACGGGAACCACGGCAACGTTTACGTACACCCTAGCCGATTTTGCCAAGAAGTTTCCGACAGTGCCAATCGCTGCGAGTGCAAATCCGCTGGCTCCCCGCGAAATCGCGTTTCTTTTCCTGGTAACACTCGACGATAACACGCAGATCGTAACGCAACAGGTTCGCGCTCGGATTGCGCCCTAACTTCTACTACCAGTAAACAGTGAGCAGCCGGCAATATGTCTGTACATCTCCCAGATGTCTGACACATTGTTGGCTGTTTACTGTTTACGATTATCACTGCTCACAGTATGTTCATTCACTTTTTGCCTTATTTCAAATAGCTATCCTGCAACTGTAGTTTGCTAAAATAGATACAAAATATTCTTGCTTTAGACCTAAGGTCACTCACCTATGAACACCGTTACCAAGCGTATCCTGACTGTGCTGATCCTTTTTCTTGTGATTGGTCTGGCTTTTTATCCCAAACTAAAAACATTTTGGAAGCCCAGCGAAGGCAAGCCCGGTGATGGACCAAAGAGCATGGCAACAGCCTCGCTAACCGGAGCCGCATCAACAGGTAAACCTGTAGGCGGGGCTGGATCTTCGGCTGGAGGCAGCCCTCCGGCAGGTGGTGGCGGCAAACCAAATGCTGGCCCAACATCAGTAGGCATTATGGTGGTGCGTTCAGAATCATTGGACGAAAAAATCCTGACTACTGGAACAATAGTCCCCAATGAAGAAGTCGATATTCGGAGCGAGGTGTCGGGGCGGGTCACGAGCATTGGGTTCCGCGAGGGCGATTATGTGTCCCGGGGTATGGTGCTGTTGCGGATCAACGATGCCGATTTACAGGCTCAACTTCAAAAACTCAACGCCAACCGCAAATTGGCTGATGCCAACGAACAACGCCTGAAACGGCTGTTCGACAAAGAAGCCATCAGCCGGGCTGAGTACGAAATCAGCCAAACCAACCTGACAGGTACGGTGGCCGACATCGAGAACCTGAAAGCGCAATTAGCCAAAACGGTCATCCGCGCTCCTTTCAATGGCACCGTTGGCTTGCGGCAAATTAGCGTTGGCAGCTATATTTCGCCAGCCTCACCCATTGCCACGCTCACCAACATGAACCCGGCCAAAATCGACTTTTCGGTGCCGGCCAAATATGCTAACATCGTGCGACGGGGTAGCCGGATTCAGTTTACCGTGGAAGGCTCCGACTCGCGCCGGACAGGAACGGTCTATGCGGTTGAACCAAAGGTCAATCCCGAAACACGGGCTTTGCTGCTGCGGGCCATCAGCCCCAACCCCAACGGAACCATGGTGCCGGGGGCATTTGCCCGCATCGAAGTGGTCTTGAGTGCGCGTGGCAATGCCATTGTGGTGCCAACGGAGGCCCTCATCCCCGAACAAAATGGCCAGAAAGTGTTTGTGGTGCGCAACCATAAAGCCGAGTCGGTGCCGGTTGAGATTGGTCTTCGCACCGACAAAAGCGTCGAAATCAGGAGCGGCCTGAGTGTTGGCGATTCATTGATTACCTCCGGTATTCAGATGGTTAAGCCGGGTGGGGAAGTATTAGTGCAATAGCTCCTCGCTCCTATCTCCTTTAAAAAATATGAATCTCTCTACTACTTCCATCAATCGCCCGGTACTGGCTGTTGTTTTATCGTTGCTGATTACCGTTTTCGGCGTAATTGGCTTCCTGTACCTCGGTGTGCGGGAGTTTCCGAGTATTGATTTGCCCGTGGTAACGGTGCAGACCACGTATACCGGGGCCAACGCCGACATTGTGGAATCGCAGATTACGGAGCCACTCGAAGAGTCGATCAACGGGATTGCGGGTATCCGAACCCTGTCGAGCAGCAGCCGCGACGGGCGGTCGTCGATCTCCGTTGAGTTTGAGCTGAGCGTGAACATCGAGGATGCTGCCAACGACGTGCGCGACCGGGTGAGCCGGACGATTTCTAACCTCCCCCCCGAAGTTGACCCGCCCGTAGTAGCCAAAGCCGATGCTGATGCCAGCCCTATTTATTTTATCCAGTTGCTGTCTAACAAACGGTCGTTGCTGGAGGTGAACGATATTGCCAACCGGCAGTTTCGCGAGCGTTTTCAGACCATTCCGGGCGTGAGCAGCGTGCAGATGTGGGGCGAGAAAAAGTATGCCATGCGGCTTCGCATCGACCCCGTTAAGTTGGCTTCTTACCGCCTGACCGCCCTCGACGTGTCGAACGCCCTCCGCTCCCAAAACGTCGAACTGCCTTCCGGCTCGGTCGAAGGAGCCAATACCGAACTGACTGTCAGAACGTTAGGCCGATTGACCACCGTTAATGATTTCAACAACCTGATACTGAAAGAGAGTTCCGATCAGGTGGTGAAGTTTCAGGATGTGGGCTTCGCCGAACTGGCCCCCGAAGTGGAACGGACCATGTTCAAGCGCGATGGGGTGCCCATGATTGCGGTTGCCATTATTCCGCAGCCGGGTTCCAATCAGATCGAAATTGCCAACAACGTTTACAAGAAACTCGATCAGATCAAGCGCGACCTCCCACCCGATATTACGGTGTTGCTGGGTTTTGATAATACCCAATTTGTGCGCCGGTCCATTGCCGAGGTAAAGGAAACAATTGCTATTGCCTTTGTGCTGGTAGCCCTCATCATTTTCCTGTTCCTGCGCGACTGGCGAAGCACGATTATCCCGCTTACGGCTATTCCGGTTTCACTCATCGGCACGTTTTTCATCATGTACCTGTGTGGTTTCTCCATCAACGTGTTGACCCTGCTCGGCATCGTGCTGTCAATCGGCTTAGTAGTGGATGATGCTATTGTTGTATTGGAAAATATATACGCTAAAATTGAGGAAGGAATGTCACCCTATCGGGCGGCTATAAGCGGTTCCAACGAGATTTATTTCGCCGTTATTTCTACCACCATCACGCTGGCAGCGGTATTTCTACCCGTTATTTTCTTGCAGGGAATCACGGGTCGGTTGTTCCGCGAGTTCGGCATTGTGGTGGCTGGTTCGGTCATTATTTCGGCGTTTGTGTCGCTCACGCTCACGCCCATGCTCGCGTCTAAGTTGCTAAAGACCCGCCACCGGCAACCCTGGCTTTACCGCGTTACCGAACCCTTTTTCGAGTGGATGATCACGGGCTATGAACGCACGCTGGTTAGCTTTCTGCGGGTTCGGTGGCTGGCCTGGGTCATTATGGTGGCCATGATTGGCATCGTGTATATCCTGTTCAAAACCAACGCTGTGCCCTCCGAACTGGCACCTCTCGAAGACCGGGGTGGTTTCCGGATTCAGGCAACGGCCCCCGAAGGAGCTACGTTTGAATACATGCTCAATTTCACAGATCAGGTAGCGAAAGTACTTCGGGCACAATTCGATACGGCAACCGTGCCGGGGGTAATCGCCGTTACCTCGCCCAGTTTTGGTAGCGGAGCCACCAACACGGCCAACTTTCGCTTTTATCTTGGCGAGAAACCGGGCCGCACCAAATCACAGCAAGAGCTTGTGGATGTGGTAACGCCCCTCATGAAAAAATTTCCCGGTGCCCGAACGTTTGTAGCCCAGGAACAAACCATCCAAACGGGTCAGCGGGGTGGTGGGGGCGGTGGCTTGCCCGTTCAGTTTGTGGTGCAGGCCAACTCGTTCGAGAAACTGCGGGCCAAGGTGCCGGAGTTTATGAAAGCGGTGCAGGCTTCGGAGAAGTTTGCCGCTTCGGATATCAACCTCAAATTCTCTAAACCCGAAATCCGCCTGGACATCGACCGCGAAAAAGCCCTGAATCTTGGTGTGTCGGTGCAAGACGTGGCCCAGACTCTGCAACTCGGCTTGTCGGGTCGGCGGTTTGGTTATTTCATTATGGATGGCAAGCAATACCAGGTCATCGGACAAATTGAGCGGGAAGGCCGCAACGACATGACCGACCTTAAGTCACTGTATGTCAAGAACAACCGGGGCGAGTTGATCCAGTTGGACAATCTCGTTCGGGTGTCGGAGCAAAGCACCCCGCCCACCCTCTACCGCTACAATCGCTATGCCTCAGCCACCGTTTCAGCAGGCTTGGCAAAGGGCGTTTCGCTGGGCGAGGGCATCACCGAAATGGAACGCATCGCTAAAGAGGTGCTTGACCCCACCTTCACCACCGCCCTCGACGGATCGAGCAAGGAATTCCGCGAGAGTTCGTCCAGCCTGTATTTCGCATTTGGGCTGGCCCTCCTGCTTATCTACCTGATTTTGGCTGCCCAGTTCGAAAGCTTCGTTGACCCCATCATTATCCTGCTGACAGTACCATTGGCAGTCTGCGGGGCGTTGCTGTCGCTCTGGGATTTTGGCCAAACGCTCAACGTGTTCAGTCAGATCGGGATCATCACGCTGGTGGGGCTAGTCACGAAAAATGGTATCCTGATTGTGGAATTTGCTAACCAGCGTAAAGAAGACGGAGCCAACAAGCACCAGGCCGTTCTGGACGCAGCCGTTTCCCGTTTCCGACCCATCCTGATGACAAGTTTGTGTGCGGCCCTCGGTCTGTTACCCGTAGCCATGGCCCTTGGAGCCGGTTCCGAGAGCCGGGTCTCAATGGGCATCGTGGTAGTCGGTGGCCTCATTTTCTCCACCGCACTGACATTATACGTAATCCCGGCAGTCTATACCTACATGTCGCGGGCCGTGGTGAAGCGGGAGGAGGACGTTTACAACACCAACTTAACCCCTGCTACCAGCAACCCAATAGCCAGCACATAACGCAAAACCGGCACCGAGAACCGTTGACTGCCGAAGTAGCCGCCGAGGATGCCACCCGCGAAGGCGACGGCAATCCACGTCCAGACGCCGGAATCGGGGGTGTAGCCTTTGCTGACTAAGCCAAACAAGCCGGAAAGCGAGTTCACAAAAATGAACAGGGCCGAGGTTGCAGCTACTTCCTTGAGTCGGCCCCAGCGAAAAAACAGCATGAGGGGACTGAGAATGATGCCCCCGCCAATGCCCAGCATCCCCGACAACAGGCCAATAACGCCCCCCGATGCCAAACCCGCTGCGAGTGGCACCGGGCGCGGGTCGGTTTCGGAGTCGCGAACGGTCCAGACAAGGCGGGCAACGGCCAGCAATAGACAGGCAGCCAGCAGTTGTTTGTAGAGCGTGTCGGTGAGGGGAAGTTTGGCCCCGATGAACGCCATCGGCACACTCGCCACGGCAAACGGCCAAAACTGGTTCCAGCGGAAGTGACCCGCCCGGTAGAATTGAATAAACGAAACGGTGGACACAAACAGGTTCAACAAAAGGGCCGAGGGCTTCATCAGAGCAGGCGATATACTAAACAGGATCATCGTGGCCATGTAGCCACTGGCCCCGCCATGCCCCACAGACGCATACATAAAGCCAACAACAAACAGGCAAAGCAAAAAAGGAAGCGTATCAATCATGGGGAAACAGCACTTTATCAGTTATTTTTTTCGTTACGTTTGGAAATATACACAGATTAAATGTGTTTACCGTTTGTGTTACCTGCAGACCAGTAAACAATGAACTACAAACGATCAACCAACTTCATGACGATCCGCAAAACGCTTTTGCTGACGAGCCTTGCTCTGTCGGTTTGTACCCTGCTCCACGCCCAGCCCCGCTCGACAAAGACGCTTCCAAAAAATTGGTCGCACCTCGACCCGGCCAAAGACTCCATTGCGGGTATTAGTCTCAATCAAGCCTATGAGTTGCTCAAAGGTCGCAATTCGCAACCTGTGGTGGTCGGCATTATCGACTCCGGCGTTGATATTGAACACGAAGACCTGAAGGATGTTATCTGGAAAAATCCCAAAGAGACTCCCGACAATAACGCCGACGACGACAAAAACGGGTATGCCGACGACCTGACGGGTTGGAATTTTATGGGAGCCAAAGACGGCACTACTTACGATACCGACCAGGAAGAAGTAACCCAGATTTATGTGCTTTGGAAAGATAAATACGACAAAGCCGACCCCAAAAAACTGAAAGGGCGCGAAGTCGAAGAGTATGCCATTTACCAGAAAGCCAAAGACCGTTTTCTGAAAGGCTACCAAACCAACCAAGCCAAGCGGCTGGCCATCTCCGACTCGGCAAAATTCTTTGCGGCACTCAACTTTCTGAAACCGCAGTTAGATGGTAAACCCTTTGAGATTGGCAGCATCAACGACCTCAAACCCGGTGCCGATTCAACCGCGTCGGCAGTTCGACTGGTGCTGGGGGAGGTATTTACCGAGCAGTTTCGCTCGTTCGATATCATGTTCCAATTACTCGAACGGGCTTATCCCCGCCTGAAAGAGGCTCTTTTGGCTGAAACGGCCAAGTCGTTCAACCTCAACATTCAGGGCCGCAAAGCAGTGGGCGACAACCCCGCCGATCCCAATGAACGGTATTATGGCAGTCCTAAACTAAATCTGGGTGATTCGGAGGAACTGGCCATGCACGGCACCCACGTGGCGGGTATTGTGGCTGCCAAACGCGGCAATAGTCTCGGTGCCGACGGCATCGCCGACAATGTTCGGATTATGACTGTGGCCGTGGTACCCTCCAACGGCGACGAGCGCGATAAAGACGTGGCCAATGGCATTCGCTACGCCGTTGACAATGGGGCCAAAGTGATCAATATGAGCTTTGGGAAACGATTTTCGCCGTTCAAGCCCCAGGTCGATGCCGCCATCCGCTACGCCGAAGAGCGCGACGTACTGATTGTTCACGCATCGGGCAACAACGCCGAAAACTACGATTCGATTCCGGCCTACCCCCGCCCCGAATATGAAGATGGCCGCACGGCCCGCAACTTCATGACGGTGGGGAACTCAACCGCCCGCCTGAATGAGACCTTGCCCGCTGCCTCGTCAAACTATGGAGTCAGAACCGTTGACCTGTTCGCGCCCGGCACCGATATTGAGTCAACCATTCCGCGCAACAACTATGCTGCCTTCACCGGCACGAGCATGGCGGCACCCTGCGTAGCGGGTGTGGCGGCCCTGCTCCGTTCCTATTTCCCGAACCTCACGGCAGTACAGGTGAAAGACATTCTGATGAAGAGTGTTTACAAACCCGAACTGACCGTTGTTCGCCCGTCGTCAAAGCAGCGCGTGCCGTTCAGCACTCTCAGCGTTTCCGGCGGCATCGTGAATGCAGCAGCAGCGGTGAAGTTGGCAATGGGGAAATAGTTTCTGGTTTCATGGCTTCACCGTTTCAGGTTTTCAGACCAAAATGCTCACGCTTAAAACAGCAAAGCAGTGAAACCTGAAACGGCGAAGCCATGAAACATAAAGCGTTGAACCCTACCACTCCGTTTCCTTCTTATCCAGCCAGAACTTACCTGTTTCGTTTTGGGGAGCTTCGGCGGCAAGCCACACAATGGTTTCGGCCCCTTTCTCGACGGGGCGGTTGGCATTGGCTCCTCCCATATCCGTGCGTACCCAGCCGGGACACGCCGAGTTGACAGCAACGTTGTCGGCGCGGAGTGCCCCGGCAAATTGTTTGGTAACCGCATTGAGAGCCGTTTTAGAGATGCTGTAGGCTGGGGCGTAAGTTTCCATGCTACCCAAAGACCCTGCCCCACTCGACACGTTGATGATGCGACCGCCGTTGGGAGCCAGTTTCAGATAAGGCAGAAAATCCTGGCTCACTAAAATAGGACCGATTACGTTTGTCTTCATAGTTCGTTCCAACATCTCGGCGTTCATATTGGTCAGATCTTCGCCGTGATCCTCCAGAATC
This sequence comes from Cytophagales bacterium, assembly GCA_031411995.1. GTDB lineage: Bacteria > Bacteroidota > Bacteroidia > Cytophagales > Spirosomataceae > Rudanella. The sequence continues at coordinate 34,300 of JANOCD010000094.1, read as the reverse complement.
GCTGCATTGTTTATTAGTACGTTCAGATGATCGGCTTTTTGAGAAAATGTACCAACAGCATTTTTAATACTGACCGGGTCGGTTACGTCAAGATGCAAAAAAAAGATTTCGTACCCTTCGGCACAGAGTTCTTCGGAAGCTTCGCGCCCCCGGTGCATATCCCGTGAACCCATGAATACAGCGTAGCCCAGTTTGGCCAATTGACGGGCCACTTCTTTGCCGATTCCCTTGTTAGCCCCCGTAATGAGGGCTATTTTGTCGTGTTCAGTTTTCATAACAGAATAAGTCGTTTCAGAGACAAGTTGTTCGACAATCAGGCTATTTGCACATTCTGAGTCCCTTTCACACATTTATTTATAATTACCTCTGCTGTTATTCTCCTATTTTCCAATAAAAACTGTACTTTACCCCATGATTAGTAAATCAATATTCCCAGTTTTGATACTTTATTCATTTGTTCAACTGTCTCCAGTCGAGTCTGTAGCACAAAAGAAGCCAATGCAAAATGACAGTAAATTACGTGTAGGAATTCGTGCGGGAGGTAATTCGGTATTACCCCTTGAGGCTGTTGATAACGCTACTTACTACCCCACTGTTTCGTTTCATGGGGGACTTGTCGCTAACGTTGGCCGGGGGTGTTTGACGTTTCAACCCGAAATCAATTTCAGTCAACGTCACATTCGGGCCGATTTCAATCAGCAGGGTATTAGCTTGTCGGCCAAAGTGATGACCAATCGAATTGAGGTTCCTTTACTGGCCAAAGCCACATTTGGCCAGTCATCCAATGCCCGTTTCTTTATCAATGCAGGACCATACGGGGCCTACGTTCTAGGCGAACGCTACAAAGCTAACCTGATCTCATTTGGGAATACTAACTCAACCTTGCGCCCCATCATTGAGTCAGTGATTGCTGGCCTCAATAACAAAAAAGCGACGTTTACGGGTAGTGATGGTCGTATTTCTTACGGGCTTGCGGGTGGATTGGGAGTGGTTATAAAAGCAGGACCCGGTCAGGTCACGCTCGAAGGCCGTGCGTTGTATCAATTGGACGACAATACGCCCGCCAGCGCACCCGATCCCAGCGGAATCAGCCTTACCGCTACTGTACGCGACACTAAATATGCCTTATTGCAGGCCTCCGTTGGGTATCTGATCCCAATCGGAGGCCATTAAGTTCTTATGAATCCGTAGGGATCTACGGGCCTTTATAAGGTAGTACCCTAACCCATAGAATGGTTTAAAGTTAACTTTAAACCAGCCTCAATAATGGCCGCCATTGGTGGCTATTATTTTTTCTACTGTTGTGTCCCACAGCCAGTTAACATTCTTGTCGGTCACATCACTGTTGCGGGGAGTTTTGGGGGCAAGGTCCGTAAAGTAAGCACCGTTATTACGCTCGCCAATAGATTTAAGTGGAGCAGAAGCCAGAAACACGGAGGTTTCGGCACCTTTTTCGGGGGTGCGCATAAAAGGCGTAGCCAGACCTAACATGGTTTTAAAAAACCCAGTTGAGTCACCGGCGAAGTTGGTTTTCACCACGCCCGGATGCACGGAATAGGACCGTATTCCGGTATCTTTAAAATAGTTGGCTGCGCCTTTGGCAAAGAGCACGTTAGCCAGTTTGTCATCACAATAGGCGGACATAGGTGATAGATCGTCAATACAACGGAACATTCTGCTCACTTTTCCCCACGTATGTGCTGCCGAGGACAGGGTAATTAAACGTACATCATCAGTCTCAGCAGCCGTTTTTTTGAGTAAATCAGCCAGATACCAGGTCAGCGCAAAATGCCCTACATGACTGGCATAGAACGACTTCTCAATATTCTGATCATTAAATTCAAGTTTGGCCGGGGTATAGCCCGCGTTGTTGATCAACACATCGAGCCGGTTGTAGGTGGAGCTAATCTGTTCGGCAGCCCGCTTCACCGAATCAACATCATCAAGACTGGCAATAACCAGGTCTATCCGGCTTTTTGGATTTGCTTTCTTAAGTTCAGCCTGGGCTTCAGTGCCTTTTTTTTCGTTGCGAACGAGCAGAATCAGGTCGAAACCCCGGTGTGCCAGCGATTTCGCCGTGGCTAATCCTATTCCTGAATTTGCACCCGTTATGAGGGCAATTTTCTTTGTCATAATTTGTTGATTGGTAATTGGGTAAATAGGTAACTGGGGTAATTGGGTAATTTGTTTTGTCTATTTGCCTCAGTTACCTATTTACCCAATTACCCAGTTACCTCTCGAACGCCGGTGCAAACTCGTTTTTAGCAAAATCTTCCAGCTTCACATCGCCGAGTGTTGGGCGGTTGGCAAAGTAGTCTTCCTGAAGAGCGCCCGTGCGTAAAGCGTTGCCCAGACTGGTATATTCTGTAGCCATTTCCTCATTCATGCCAGCCTGTTGCATTCCCTGTTTGTTTTGCTCATCGCTGAAAACGATCCAGGGCGTTTCGGGTTTGCCAATGGCTTCGCCCAGCACGGCTGCGATCTCGGCACCCGTGCGTTCGTCGCTGGCAATATAGCGTATCTGATACCCCGTAAAATCGAGGTTCATCAGTTTCTGCAGGGCTACCTCCGCAATGTCATTCGTATGCACTAACACCACTTTTTCGTCGCCAAAATTGCTTCCCATCATCCCCATTCCTTTCACCATACCGCTCATATTGAGGAGGTTATACATGAAATAAGATGGCCGCAAAACACTCACGTTCAACCGTTCTGTAGCTTTAAGTTTCTGCTCCAGATCGTGCAAACCGTCTATAGGCCCGGCTCCGTTGCCCATGTGTGCGCCAATGCTGCTCAACATGACTACATACGGAATTTCATTCGCCCGGATTGCGGCAATGTAGTTGTCGGCCACGTGGTTTTGATAGTCCCGCCATTTTGTAACGCCCCACTTGGGTGGAATCATCAGATAAACAGCATCGGCCCCGGCAAAAGCCTGTTTCAGAAAATCGGCATCTTCCACACTGCCCACGGCGGCTTTGGCTCCAAGTGCGTCAATAGCTGATGCATTTTCGGCTTTGCTTGTGATAACAGTGACGTTATGACCAGCTTTAGCTAATTTCTGGACAATAGGTTTACTAATGTGGCCCAAAGAGCCAGTGATTACGTAGTTCATTGTGATTGGATTTTAGATAGTTGAGATTTGACCTGTATCTTAAAAAAGCAGTTTCCAGCCGTTGAAAAACAAGTCCTGACCGGGCTGACCCGTCAATTGCCGAACTTGTTCAGTGGTGCGGTGGTGGCTTGATTCTGTTTTAGATTTGATGATGACCGAAATACCCTGCTGAGTTAATTCCTCACAAAGTTTCTTGGTGGCTTCGGTTGGGGTTCCGCTAATCAGGCTGATGGTTGATGTTGTGTTTTTCATGGCTTCCAGGTGTTTGTATATACAACTATTAGGTTAAAAATTAGACCTCCCCAAGGGCTTTAGCCGCCCTGAAAGCCTGTTTTGTCAGGCTTTTTGCTTCTTCCTCACCAATAGCCCGTGCATAGCGAGTCCAGGTACGTTCCCAGGCAGCTCCAATGTCGCTGCTGAGTGCCATGCCTTGAGGAGTGGGGTCAACCAGCGTGTTTTTGCCTTCACTCCGACGCATCACTAACCCTTTCGTTTCCAGTTTTTCCACCAGTCGGGTAATTGTCGATGGTGTCAGGTAGAGCATGTCGCTGAGGTGCGTGGGAGTCACGCCAGGGTTGTCGATCACCTCCCGAAGCAAATAAGCATGCGAATAGGCCAAACCCAGCTTTCCAAACTCTTCGTCGCCAATAACCGTCATGGCCCGTGCCAGTGCATTCGCCGAAAACAGCAGGCAGGCACTGTAGCGATTGGTTTCGCAGCCGGATTCGACGTTCATTTCAGCGTTCATAATGGGCTAACCACGTTTGTACATGCAAATGTTCCCAGAAATAAAAAAAGAGTGAAAGAGTGAAAGAGTGGCTCACGCACGATTGGTTTGCGTCAGCCACTCTTTTACTCTTTTACTCTTTTACTCTTTTACCGCTTGGGCAAATGCACTTCGGCCATCATGCAACGGGCCGAGCCGCCCCCGTTGGCTTCAATGGTCGAGAGGTCAACCGGTAGAAGCCGGGCATAATCATCCAGTACGTCTATCTGCTTTGCCGTCAGCGATTTGTGGGCCGCTGTCGACATCACAATCAGCTTCTGACCACGGGTGCTAACCACCTGAAGCATATTACCTGCGAATGAAGCCATTTGGTCGAGCGTGATTTCGATAACGCGCTTGCCGAGGTTTTCGAGTTCCTGCCTAATGTTCAGGCGTTCGTCGAGGTCGGGGATGGCTTGCAGGCAGACCACGGCGAACACATCGCCAATACACATGACCACATTGGTGTGATAAACTTCTTTACCAGCCGCATCCACGGCATGAAACAGGATGGTTTTATAGCCTGTTCGCTTGCTAAACTCGGCCAGCACCTCTGGATTGGTGCGCGACGACAAGCAGGCAAACGCTACCCGGTTCATCCGATCAAGCACCATACTACCGGTGCCTTCAAGGTATTTCCCTTCCTGTTCATAGGGCGTGAGATCAACGGTTTTGGCCACCTGAAACCGTTGGCTGAGGTCGTCGATAATCTCCATCCGGCGTTCGGCCCGGCGATTCTCGGCCTGCATCGGATACATCACCACCGTTCCGCTGTAATGAAATGATACCCAGTTGTTCGGAAAAATGGAGTCGGGGGTGTGGGGTTCAGCCGTGTCATCATACACGATCACATCGACCCCATATGCCCGGAGTTGCTGCACCATATTATCGAACTCGCGTTGGGCGTTGGCTTGGGCGGTATCGCGGGTTTGGGCGGCAAGAGTGGCGTTCTGGAACGTGTTTGAGTCGGCAGTTTGGTCGTTAAAACCGAACCGCACAGGCCGAATCATCAGGATTGTTGAGGTAGTTTGTGATTGCATGAACAGGACGAATGAGAGCCTAAAAATAGCAAAAAATCGCGTTACGCTCGTTAAATTTCATCGCGCAGCAACGGCAAACTCATGCAGTGACTGCCGCCCCGGGCACGGCTCAGTTCGGCAGAGGGGAGCATGATAAAGGTGTTTTCAATGGTTTCGGGGGATGACTCGCCCCGCTCGAAACGGTCGAGCAGTTCGGCAGCTCCAACCACGTCGAAACCAGCCTGACGGAAGGCTTCGAGGGTGCGGTCATTGCGGTCGTAGCCCACCACCACCCCATCTTTCAGGGCCAGCAGATTACATGAATCCGTCCATTGTTCCCGCGCACCAAACGGAAACTCGTTGTTGCCCGAATAAATGAATTTCACGGGTTCAGTGGTTCCCAAATCGTTTTTGCTGATGTCGGCCAGCAAATCTTCAAGATTCTCGATCTCAATGGGTTTGTGTTCTAGCCCCTTGATAAACTGGAGGATTTTGAGGTCTTCCGAAAGGTCTTTGGGCGCGAAAAAATGCAGCACGTCGCGCTTGCGGGATTCGTCGCCAGTGCGGGCCAACGACCCCAGCAACACCCACATATTACGTTTTACCTGCGTAAAAATCGTGTCGATGTGCATATAATCCCGCTTCTTCGGAATCTTGATAATCGTGACGGTATCAACGAGGTTTTTCTCGAATACAATCCGCATCACCTGTTGGGCCGCATAGAGCGTGGTACGTTCGCTCACCCCGATCATCAGGTGCCGTTTCGCAATCATCATCACGTCGCCCCCTTCGAGCGTTGAGCGGGTTACATCGCGATTAATGTCGGCATCGGGCAGCAGAAAAGCGTGCTCGTTGTCGGGAATTTCGATGAGTTTGTCGCGGTAATTGGCAAACAAGGGGTGGTAGTTAAAGAAATACTGGGCCAGCAAAGCCTCGCGGGTACGGGCAGGCTTGGCGGGTTTGTTGAGCAGGATATGATCGTTGATAACGATACCAATATCGCGGGTGAAAATGAAATTAGGCAGGGGCGAAAACAGCATGGTCTGGTCGGGCAGGGAGCCGGAGATCATGATTTTAGCCAATTCAACCGGGTCATACTGATGTAGTTGTTGTTGAGTTTTGAACGAGGTTCGCTCGATGCCACAAATGGAAGCGATCAGTTTTGTCCGCACTACTTCATCCGTCAAGATATCAGCCAGAAGAACCTGGATATCAATCACTTTGTCTGACTTGAAATAGCCCGCTTGATTGGGCTTGTAGAAGTCGCGGCCGCTGTTGGGACCAAGGTCAGCAATGCGCCCGCGCACCACCGAAGGGTCCAGAAAATAGAGGAGCAATTTCACGTAATAATCATATTCATCCCGACGCATCATGGTCAGGTTCACAATGTCCTCGAAGAGCCAATCCTGGGCTTTGGAAGGCACCACTTTGCCTAGTCCCCGGTCGGGGCTATGAATGAGCAGCCGACGGAGTGTGCCAATTTCGGAGGATACGCGAATGAAAGGAGTGGTTGCCGTTCCGTTCGTCGATGGTTCGGTAGTTGTGGTTGCAGTTTCAGCAGTCATTAAAAAAAGCAGTCGCGTTTAGGGCTGGCTACTCAGTGGCAAGTTACAGCAAAAAGCCAGGAATCGTATGGGAGCCGCTCGTACCGTTCGGGCTGATTGGGGTCATCAAAGCTATCAACAAGTTTATATTTGGCAAGATTATTGCCACTTTGAACTAAGTACAATTGCCTGTTCAAATCTACTTAATCTCTATAGAAATATATTTTATATATAGCTCATTATCAGATAAGGAATAAATCTGAGTAATGTCCGATTTCTTGCCGGACTGTTTTTTGCATGGTGTAAACGTACACACAAGTACCTTACGGCATGGTCTTTACTCTCTACGGACGTTCATTTTTTAGTAGTTTTTTTCTTCTATTTTTTTCGCTGATAGCCTCGGCCCAAAGTGGTCAGGTATTCCGCGATTTTAATAGCAATGGCATCTCCGACGCAACGACTGATGTTGGCTTGCCGAACATCGTTGTGCGGGCCTACCGCGCCGATGGCGTGTTGTCGGGCAGTGCTATTTCGTCGGCAACCGGACAATATACCCTAAATCCATCGGCAGCATTGGATGAACAGGTTCGGGTAGAGTTCTCACTGCCAACCGACTATACAGGCTTTTATCCTTCCTCCTACACGGCTTTGGCTGGTGGCAGTGGCACATCGGTACAGTTCGTAACCGGACCGGCAACGGATGTCAACTATGGCATTAACTTGCCCGGTGACTTTTGCGATACCACTCCTCCCCTCTCCGTTGTCTGTTTTATTATTGGCGCAGGGGTTAGTGTTGGCGACAACCTGGTTGCTACCGTTCCGGCCAGTGCCAGTGGCACACCCACCTCTGGTTCTTCATCCACGGTTGGGCACCCCAGCACTCCGCCGGGTTTGGTTGGGTCGATCTGGGGAACAGCCTGGCAACCCGAAACCGGTCGGCTATTTTCGTCGGCTTTCGTGCGTCGGCATACCGCTCTTGGCCTGGGAGGCACCGGCGCCATTTACGTGACCAACGATCCGCGCGATCCCAATAACTCCTCATCGAGCCTGTTTATTGATCTCAACGGCCTCACGGTGAGCACCAGTACAGGTGGTAGCGTAACCATCAACACGGGCACCGACCCGCACATGACCGAAGCGTATTACCAAAGTATTAAACAAATCAGTGATCCCGCCAATCGGTTTTACGCCGATCTGGCCCACCCCGGCGGCAACCCAGCCGATGCAGTAGGTAAAGTTGGCTTGGGCGACATGGATCTGAGCAACGATCAACGGTATTTGTATGTGATTAATCCGGGGCAAAATTTCTTATACCGGATTGCCATCGATTCCGATAATAACCCGGCGACTATGCCCACTGCGGCCGATGTACTGGCCTATGCCTTGCCCGACCCAGGGTGTAATGGCGGCACGGCCCGGGCGTTTGGCATGGGAATCAGGGCCAAAAACGTATTTATTGGTACCATCTGCGACGCAGCTCAATCGCTCAATTACAATGATTTGACTGCTACCATTTACAAATTAGATACCGATACCGACCAGTTCTCAACTGCGGTAACGTTTTCGCTGAACTACAAACGCGGCAACGTGTCGGGTGGCGAGTATCCATTTCCGAAAGGTAACTGGCAACCGTGGAACGTCGACCTCGACTGGTCGAACGCCAACAGTGACCCAGGGCAAGTCTTCAGCATCACCGACCGGGCGCAGGTTTCGTCGCCCCAACCCATGCTGACAGACATTGCCTTTGACGACGATGGTTCGCTGGTGGCTGCGTTTAGCGATCGGTTTGGCCATATGGGGATTTTCCACGGACCTGACCCTATCGGCACCCGTACGCCCGACGGTTATTTCAGAGAGTACGATAGCCGGGCAGGAGGTGATATTCTCCGGATTTGTAACGTTGGCTCGCTGCTCCAGCCTGTTTATCAACTGGAGCAAAATGGCAAATGTGGTCTCCTGGGAGGGGGGCAGTTCACCCAGTCGCAATACGGCAATGACGCTAACGGAGACCCTCTTACGGGTGAGTTTGAGTTTTATGTGGGCGACAATTTTAACAACGACAGCCATACCGAAACCACCATGGGGTCGGTGGCTATTGTACCCGGTTCTGGGGAGTTGATTGTGTCGGCTTTCGACCCCATTCAGGAGAGTCAGCAAGGTAAAGTATACAGTAATGGGTTTAAGGTGCTGAGTAACCAGACGGGTCAGTACGTTCGGGCTTTTTCGCTGCTCAACGATGTTCCTGCCGAAAACGGTAACAACTATTTCGGCAAGGCATCGGGCTTGGGTGGTATCGAGGTTTTGTGTTTACCCAAACCCCTTGAAATTGGCAATCGAGTTTGGCTCGATACCAACAAAAACGGCGTTCAGGATGCTGGCGAAGCACCCATTGCGGGGGTGCAGCTTGAACTGGTCAACAGCCAGGGGCAAATAGTTGGGCAAGCGACGACGGATGCCCTGGGCTCGTATATTTTTAATCAGAGTAACGTTGTCGATGCGTCCGGTCCCAACCAGACCCAGAAACCTGGCGTGCGAGTCTTCTCAGATTACACAATTCGGGTTGCTGCCACTCAATTCAATGGAATTGGTGCGGGTGTATTGACCAATCTGGTACCAACCACTACTACCGTTAACACGGGTGACGGTGCCAGCGAGCGCGATAATAACGCGACTCTACTGGGAACCACAGTCGGCTTTTCATACAAAACAGGGCAGTCAGGCGAAAGCGACCACACGCTTGATATTGGTTTTAAGGCAGGGCAACCGCAACTCGAACTAACCAAAGTAGTAAGCGAAACCCAGGTTACCATGGGTAGCCCTCTGAGTTATACGGTTCAACTCCGCAATACCGGTACAGCTTCGGCCAGCGCATTAGTGGTGCAGGATCAACTCGATGCAGGTTTGATTTTTGTGAGTGCCATGCCTTCATCGGGGACCTTTACAGCCAGTAGCACTGGAGGCACCTGGACGATTCCTGAACTGGCTCCTGGCCAGACGGTACTATTAACTATTCAGGCTACAGCCAATGGCGTGGGAACACTCCTCAATCAGGCTACCGTCGACAGTCAAACCGTCATTGTGTCAACAATTGTTTACTGCCCAACGGGTGTTTGTTTACCCATCACCGTTCAGCGAGTTCGTTAGTATTTTCCACCATTCACTACTTCGTAACAAGGCGACTCCGACTTGTCATTCAGCAAGTCGGAGTCGCCTTATTTTTATGCGTTATAGTGTACTGGCAAAAGAGTCTTGTTAATCCGTAAGCCAGCCCTGCTTCACGTTTTCGCCAACAGGCAAATACACGGTAAACGTGGCCCCTTTATAGGCCTCACTGGTAGCCGTCAGGATGCCCCGGTGGTTCTCGATTACTTTCCGGCAAATGGCCAGCCCTACGCCCGTTCCGGGGTATTTTGCCTTACCATGCAGCCGTTGAAAAACCTGGAAAATCCGGTCGAGGTACTGTTCATCAAAACCGATGCCATTGTCGGTCACGTTTATTTCGTGGAACACCAAATCCGTCCCGTCGACTTTTGTTAGTATAATCAGTGACTTTTCGATCAGCGAAGGCGGCATGTCTTTGATACTCACCGTGCGGGCGGAAACCTGAATCTGGGGAGCCTCTGCTTCCCGGCGGAATTTGATGGCGTTCGACAACAGATTCTGAAACAGTTGCGCCAGTTGCTTTTTATCCCCGAATACTACCGGCAGTTTGTCCCAGATGATGGTAGCCTTCGACTCCTGTACGGCTACAGATAGATCATTCAGTACTTCATTCAGCAAATCGGGGAGCACAACGGGCGCAAAAGGCGTACGGTGCGTAGTGATCCGGGAGTAATCGAGCAGGTCTTTAATCAGTGTTGACATCCGACTGGCCGCTGCCTGCATACGGGCAAGCATATCTTTGGCGTTATCGTCAAGCTCGTGGGCGTTCCGGGAAGCGATAATGTCGCCGAAGGACTGAATTTTGCGGAGGGGTTCCTGCAAATCATGGCTGGCGATGTACGCAAATTGTTGCAGGTTGTCATTGCTATGCCTGAGTTCCATATTGACTACTTCCAGTGCCTGTTGCTGTCGTTTCAGTTCGGTCACATCCAGAAACGTAAACAAAATCTGGTCGCCATGCCGGATCAGCGAGGCCTTGAACCAGCCCTGAATCCCGTCGCTGAAAAAAGGAAGCAACCATTCCTGCGATTCACCCGTTTCGGCAACGGCAACCATTTTTTCGAAAAGCTGCTGACCATCGTCGCTGGGAAATAAGGTTCTAAACCGTTGTCCAGTCAATTCGTTGGTCGACATTCCTAAAAGCCGGAGCTCGGTTTCATTGACCATTTCGTACACAAAGTCAACGATGCGCTTCGGCTCTCTATCGGCGGTCGGCTCCCGAACCGGGCTAAACAGCACCATGCCCGCCGGTTGAATATTGATGACTGTCTGAAACAGATGAGCCTGGGCTTTCTGGGCAAGCTGTGCTTTATGCTGCTCGGTAACATCCATAAATGTCATCAGCACCCCATCCCGTTTCCGCACAAACTGGGCATCGAACCAGGTGCCGGGCCGCTCGGTATAGTACGTAAAAATCATGCGCTGGGTGCAGCCCGTTTCTACTACTTCACGCAGGGTGGCTTCCAGTTCGGTGCCTCGGAAACGCGGAAATGTTTCCAACAGATTTTTACCAACGAGGTCTTTTTCAGCATACCCCGTCACCACGGTGTTCATCAGGTTACTCATCCGGTAGCAAAAGTCAACTACTGTTTGCTGGTCTGTAGTATCCCGAACGGCCTCCCAGAGCACCAGTCCCGCCGGCGTGTTGTCGCTGATTTTCTGGAGCAGTTCGGCCTGAAAATGGTGTTCTAGCTGGGCTACTTTCGTGCTTGTAATGTCCGTTAACGTCAGAATTACCTGGTCGCCTAAGCACACGATCGACACCCGGTACCAGAGTGGCGAGCCGTTTGTTGCGTACGGCATATCATATTCCTGCGGCTCACCCAGTTCCAATCCAATAATACAGCGACTGAGTAGCCCCGATTCGCTGGCTTTTTTGAAAACGGTGGTTAACAATTGACCAACACAATCGGAAACAGACAAGGCAAGAATCCGCCGAAGGCTCATATTCACGCGGACAACCAAAAAATCGGTGATACGATTTTCACCACCCGTTCGGTTTCGAACGGGGCTAAGCACGGCAGTACCCACCGGAACCCCTTCCAGTACGTTCTGTAACAACTGAGCCTGTTGGAAGGCAGTTATTTCTAATTTTTTGCGGGCTGTTATATCAAAGTAGGTCAGCATGATGCCGTCTACTACGGGCACAATAGTTATTTCGCGCCAGATATCATACTCCGGGTAATAGTGTTCGCCTGAGTAGGGCTGGCCCGTTTCGCATACCTGCACATACTGATCGAACAGGCCATTGATTTTGGTAGCCGGATAAATCTGCCACACACTTTTCCCAATCAGTTTTTCGCGGGTGTAGCCACTCATGCGCAGCCCGGCATCGTTGATCATCGCGAACCGGAAATCGTCGATCTGCCCCTCTTGATTCCGAACAGCTTCATACACCGTAATACCACTAATCGAGGCATCGAAAGCGCGTTTCAGCACTTCTGCCCGTTGAGCAGCTTCAGCATCGGCTTTGGCCCGGCTAATGTCCGTGTACGACACCACCAGGTTATCGTCCACCCGCACAGCGGCTACCTCGAACCAGGTTGGTGCCTGCTGGTGGGGCGGTGTAGACTGAAATTCAAAACGAGCGGCCTTCCCCGTAGTAAACACCTCTCGATACTGTTCCAGCAACGTAATTTCATCAGGTTGTGGAAACAATTGGCTAAACAACTGCCCGATCAACTCCGTAGCCGGTCGATTTATGTCCTGTTCAGCAATGTCATTGAGCATAGTCAGGCGCAGATCACTTAGCACACCCATGGCGTCACGCACTGGCTGATACACGATCACCCCGTTCTGCGATGCGGTTAGTATGGTTTGAAGCAGGGCCGGAGCCGAAGGAGAAGTCGAGTTCATAGTCGCTAAACCAATTGGTCAAAAATCACGAAAGCCCGGTCTGCTGCGTCAACAATTTCGTCAGCAAACCCTTCGGCACGGTTAGTCAGAAACAACCCAAAGGTTTTCCAGCGTAGGCTGGTTTGCGCCCCATACCCACCAAAAAAAAGCGATTGCGCTGCCAACTCCCGTAATGTGGGGTTCTGGCTAAGGGCTTTGGCAATTACCTGCCCGCCCAGTGTAGCGCCTTCGGCCACGTACATGGCTCCTAGTAACTGATACTCATTCCAGCCGGCAAACAAGTCGGGGCGGGGTCCGGGCAGCGGCAAACCAAGCTGTATTAAATCGGCCACCAGCCAGGGCGTTTTCTGGCGGGCTTTGCAGTCGCAACCGGCAAAAAAATCGGCCTCTGCCGCCAGGGCGGTCTCCAATGCCTGATGAAAGCGGTAATGAATTACCAATAGATGCTCGTACTCCGTCCGTAACAGTGTCCCGGTCCTAATCTTACTGGCATAGAGCAACGTTTCGGTTTGCTCGTGTCGGGCACGGGTTTCGTTTCTGAGCCGGAACAATATAGTGTCAGTTGTCATGGCATATACTGACTCTGCGCCAGCCAGAACTCAATGGCTCCGCGCATGATGGTACTGACTTCGTGATAACTACCCGGTTTGATAAGATAGGCATTAGCGCCCAGGTCGTAGGCCCGGCGAATATCTTTGGGATTATCAGAACTGCTGTAGACTACCAGGGGCAGGTAACGGGTCAGACTTGCGCCCCGCACCTGTTGAATCACCTCAAAACCACTGTGTCCGGGTAAGTTCAGGTCGATCAGCACAAACCGGGGCATGGGTGCGGGCTGCCCTTCATAAATTCCTTTTTGAAGCAGGTAGTTGAGCGCTTCGGAGCCATTGCTGAGAACGGTGTAGGTAGGCGGTTTGGGCAGGCGCGAAACCACCCGCTTGAACACATCGGCCTCGTCGGAATTGTCTTCGATATATAGAATGTCGAGCATTTGGATCGGTGTACTTACTTGGGAAACGAAACGTAAAAGGTAGTAAACTGATGGGGCAGACTTTCGAACCAGACCTTGCCCCGATGGCGGTTCATAATCCGTTTCACAATGGCCAGGCCAACGCCATTGCCCTCGTACTTGGCGGCCGTGTCGAGTCGCTGAAACAATTCAAACACTTTGCCCGCCTGCTTCATATCGATGCCGATACCCTGGTCGGTAACGGCATAAATAATCTCCTGCTCGGTTTCGCGGCCCTGCACCGTTATCGTAGCCCTGTCCAGATGTCGGGAGTATTTAATGGCATTGGCAAGGAGATTGGTGAATACCTGGGTCACCATTGTCTGGTCGCCGTGCAGATCGGGCGTGTCGCCGATAGATACCGTAACCCGGCTTTCGTTTTCGCTCACCAGCACTTCCTCGCGAACCTGGTGCAGCAATGTTTTCATAGCTAACAGATCGGGAGCCAGATCGGTGCGGCTCATGAGCGAATACTGCATCACGTTCCTGATCAGCATGCTCATCCGGTCGGTTGCTTTTATTACTTTACCAAAAATGGCCTTCGCTTCATCGTCCATCTGGAGGCCATAGTCTTCCAGATAAATTTCGCTGTAGCTCTTGATCGACGAAAGGGGTGCCCGTAAGTCGTGCGAAACGGTATAGCTAAAGGCTTCGAGTTCTTCGTAGGCCAGCCGGAGTTGTTCGTTCAAAACCCGAATCTGATTGGCTTTCCGGGCGACCAACTGCAGGAGGTCTTCACGGAGTTTGAGGGCCGTAGCCACTTCAACCTGTTGCCAGGGTACGGCTTTGTTCCGCACCAGTTGCGACCATTTTTCAAAACTCTTGCGGGGACTAAGGCGTACCTCGCCCCCGTTGCTTACCTCCACTGGTTTTTCGGGATTACCCCCCCACGAAACCGAGTGAATCTGCTCGGGCTTGAACCAAAGCAGGTATTCGTTCATTTCGCGCGACAGTACCAGCATTAGAACTCCGGCGGCTTTTTCCCGGAACAGTTCCGCCGGGGTATAAAGGTTAGGCAACTGGTTGGTCTGGAATACAACTTCTGATGTGGTAGCTTTAAGCCATTCAATCAGGCTCATAATGTCGTTTTCGGTGGGCGTATCGCCGAGCGTATGCAATGCGCCTTCAAACAGCAAGGCCATTCCGGTGGCCGTGTTCTGGTCTAACGCATTAATCGGATGTTTTGTCAGTCCCTGCACTATATCCCAGTCAGTAAGCATTTGCTGGTAAAGCGTCTGTTCGTGATCGTGTAATTGCCGGGAAAAAGCAGCATCTTCGTCGTTTTGGCGGATTTCGAGAGCCGTCGACAGAATCTGGCTGACCAGTTTAACCGATTGCCGGGTGGCATAGTCGATAAACCGGGGACCGCTGTAATGATGGCAGGAAATCAATCCCCAAAGTTCTCCCCGGTACATCAGCGAGATGCTCATACTCGAGCGTACCCCCATATTCTGCAAATACTCGATGTGTATGGGCGACACGGCCCGTAGACCCGTGTGGGTCAGGTCGAGTGGGCGATTGTACGTGGCATAATTAATGGGGTATATGGGTACTCGCGGTTCGTTTACATCCACGATATTCCGAACCAGATTTATTTTATACAGCTCGCGAGCCTGTTTGGGAATGTCAGACGCCGGATAAAATAATCCCAAAAACGGTTCCAGCTCTTCTTCGCGCGCTTCGGCAATTACTTCGCCGTTCCAGTCTTCGCCAAAACGATAGATCATCACCCGGTCGAAGCCCGTTACGGCCTTTACTTTCTGAACGGTTTTCTCCATCAGTTCGGTCAGCGTGGTACTGCGTTGCACGTCGCTCATGGTTTGGGTAAGCAGCGTAGTCATCGACAGCGACAGCCCTCCCCTGGTGGCTTCTTTCGGCTCCAGTTCCACAATCAACGCCCCATCGTGCTTGTGCAATAGTACGTACCAGAGCTGCCCGTTGATGGTGACTGAATAGGGATTGAAGGCTTCAGGGGTGCTATTGCGCATAGCTACCTTAAGTAATTCCTGTAGTATCGACCCTGATAAATCGCCAATACTTATGTTATCTACAGACTTTCCAATTCTATCTTCTATCGATAGTCCAGTTAGCAAATCTGTATTTTCGCTTGCTTGCCATACGGTAAACGTAATAGGGTCAAGCACCAGCAAATAACCGTGAGATTGAATAAAACCGGGCCACTGAATAGGCTCACGTTCACAGTTTGTAAGCTCAAGGACTGGCTGCATAGCGCAAGATAGGCTAAAATGCTAATCAATATTGAATAATGCTCTATGTTATAATGGGTAATGCTAGTTAAGTATTTATTGTTAGAGGCAACAATAGGATACAAAGATATTTTTATTGTTCAACTTTTCCTGAACAAATTTCACTCATAAGCGCACGGCCATACACAGTTTGCCCTTACTAGCAGACTGATTACGTTATACTTAGCTATGAATAGCAATAAAGAGGTTACTCTTCCAGCAAATCGGGGCGCCGTGCTTTGGTGCGTTCCAGAGCCTGTTCGTAGCGCCAGTCGTCGATTTTGGCCTCATGGCCGGAAAGGAGAATATCAGGCACTTTCATACCCTCCCACTCTGCCGGGCGGGTATATACGGGCGGAGCCAGCAGATTGTCCTGAAAGGAATCGGTGAGGGCCGAGGTTTCGTCGTTAAGCACACCGGGAATGAGCCGGATAATGGCATCGGAAAGCACCGCAGCGGGCAACTCTCCCCCCGATAGGACGAAGTCGCCAATGCTGATTTCGCGGGTAATGAACAGCTCCCGCACCCGTTCGTCAACACCCTTGTAGTGCCCGCACAAAATTAGGAGGTTCTCTTTGAGCGACAGGGTATTGACGGCCCGTTGGTTCAGGCGTTCACCATCGGGAGTCATATAAATAACCTCGTCATAGGTCCGTTCGGCCTGCAACGACCGGATACAGCGGGCAATGGGTTCAATCTGCATCACCATGCCAGCCCCGCCCCCAAACATATAATCGTCTACCCGCCGATGCTTGTCGGCCGTATAGTCGCGGAGGTCATGCACCACCACGTCGGCATGGCCCGCCTGTTGGGCACGTTGCAGAATGGAATGGGCAAAATAGCTGTCCAGGAGCCGGGGCAGGCAGGTGATAATGTCAATCCTCATCGGTATTTTGGTCGTCTTCTGCTTCTTGGTCGCCCTCGGGCTTTTCAGAAGCTGCATCGGTGGTATAGATTTCCAGTAGGCCATCTGGTAACACCACGTTGAGTTGCTTTTCGGCCCGGTTAATCGACGGTACAATGTCGCTGTTGATCGGAATCAACACTTCGTTACCCTCGTAGTCCATCGCGATCAGGTCCTGCGTCGCCATTGTATAAACGGCCTTTACAGTTCCCAACGGCCCTTTTTGGGCATCAACCACCCTAAAACCGATGATCTCGTGGAAATAGAACCGGGTTTCGTCTTCGATGGCTTCGAGGTTGGCCAATGGCAGCCACAACCCACACCCGATGAACCGCTCGGCCTGCTCAATAGTATCCACATCTTCGAAAGCAGCAATGGCTCTACTTCCTTTTACTATAGTGATTGATTCGAGAAAATAGGGCGTTAATTGTCCTTTCACCTCCACCAATACCGTTTCGATGTCGGCATATTCTTTGGCCTCATCAACATCTAAAAAAAAGACCACTTCGCCGTTTAACCCGTGCGTTTTGGTAATATGGCCAATCTGGTAACAATCGTCTTTTGTCATTTTGTCTCGTGGTTTTCCTAAACCGCCGTAACCTATTTTTCACGGCGGATTCTAACCGCGTGTGCGGCCCCCTCCACCATACATTAAAAAAAGCCTGCTCAAAATGAACAGGCTCTGTGATCTCTGAACCAGTCAGCAGGCTTATTCAGCCGCTTTAGTTTCTTTTGTCTCGTCTGTTGCGTCGGCAACGGGTGCTTCTTCAGCAGCAGGGGCCTCGGCAACCGGAACTTCTTCAGTAACAGGAGCTTCTGCCTCAGCAACCGGAGCCTCTTCAGCTACCGGTGCTGCTGCTTCAACAACGGGAGTTTCTTCAACTACCGGTGCGGCTTCAGCAACAACAGGTGTTTCTTCAACTACCGGTGCGGCTTCAGCAACGGGTGCTGCTTCTTCAACTGCTGGTGTTTCTTCTACTGCCGGAGCAGCTTCGGCAACGGGAGCTGCTTCTTCAACAACGGGAGCTGGTTCTTCAACAACGTATTTCTTGGCAATAGCTGCCGCACGAGTGGCATTCTTTGTGCGCTCGGCCTCCAGACGAGACTCACGGTCTTTGTCTTTGGCTTGCTGCTTCGTGTCGGCAGAGTCGGCGTTGCGACCTTCTTTGCCTTCTTTCCAGGAAGTGAATTTTTCCTCGGCCTGATCTTGCGTGATGGCACCTTTGTTGACACCAACCTGCAGGTGTTTCCGGTACATAACACCTTCGTGCGACAAAATCGAACGGGCCGTGTCGGTGGGTTGTGCCCCAACCATCAGCCAATGCAACGCCCGCTCCGACTTCAACACCACGGTTGAGGGGTCAGTATTGGGGTTGTATGTCCCGATTTTCTCGATGAAATTGCCATCCCGGCCAGCCTGAGAAGGAGCGACGACGATGTCGTACATCGCCATTTTTTTGCGTCCGCGACGCGATAAACGAATTTTAACAGCCATGTTGCTTGCGTGTTTTCAATGGGGGGAACCCGTCCCCCCGGCGAAACGTGGCCGCAAAGGTAATAAATTTTGTGAGACGTTTAACGCGGAGGTGTTAAAAATTAGCCAATAACGCACCAACCGAAGCAACCCGAATCTATAAGCCGGATTCTGTCATCCAACCCTATGTCCGGGGACACATGGTCGAAGTTCTTATCATTTATCTGGGATCGTCGTCACCAACGCTCTCTATCGACCTACCCACGACAGCGTCGCCCAGCCCGCAAACGGTTGAACCGGCGGGCGGGCTACAGGAACGAGCCGCCCCGTTTCTGCCGCATATTTGGTCTTTCAGCCCATAAGGTTTATCCTGCCCCGACGATCACCCGCCGGGCGGTAGGCTCTTACCCCACCTTTTCACCCTTACCCGAAGGCGGTATATTTTCTGTGACACTGGCTGTCAAACGGTCGTTCCCAACCGCCTGCCTTCCCGTTAGGAAGTATGGTGCTCTATGCTGTCCGGACTTTCCTCCAACCCGTTGCCGGGCCAGCGATAAGACAACCCAAACCGCTTCGATTGGCACGTATTGACTACGACAAAGGTAGTGAAATTACTGCAACCCTTCTACCTTCACCCCTACCCTGCCCTTGGCGAACACTACGGCCAGAATGGCGGTGGGAGTCAGATAAACACCGTCGGGGCGAACTTCGTCGATGATGCCGTTCAGCACCACGCCCTTGGCCAACTGGTTGTTTTTGAGTTGGGCCTGCATCGACTTTTGAATCTCGGTGAGCTGATCGCCAACGGGGATGGTGAACTGTTTTTCGAGCATTCGGGCGAGGGTTCCTTTGAGGAGCCAACTGGCGGTGCGCTGAAGCAAACTGCTCGTTTCCAGATCATATTGCAGGTCTTTGAGGGCAATGGTTTTGGTTTCAGGGTCGTAATACGGGCGACCTTTGAGGTAAATATCCCCGGTGACGCTGCCCACCAAACCAGCCTTGATAATGAGATTTTCGTTTTGGCCGTAAAGGTCGATGTCGCGGATGGTGACGTGATAACGACCATCCTGAAACTCGTATTTTTTACCGACAAAGGTTTCACTGGCCAGTTTTGCAGCTTCCTCGTAGGTCGATTCGCTGAGGATGCTTACCTGGAAATCTTCTTTTATACTGGGCACTACCGACAAATCGGGCAGCGACACGGCGGGTTTCACATCGGGTTTGATACCGACGCTGGTGAGGGTGTAGCCCTCGATGCCGATCATGGTTCGAATGGCGTTGCCCTCGAACCGGAGCGGGGTAATCAGAATGCGTCGAGGCACCACCTGCAACCAGGTTCGGTAAGCATCCGACAGCAAATAGGGTTGCCGAACGGTGTTCCAGGCCTGCAAAAGGGGGGTTCGGAGATCGATCTGTTGCCGCACCTGCTGATCAAGCGATTTGGTGATGGTGCCCAGGTTTTTGTCGATAATTCCACCTACGATACCCGTAATCGGAACCGAAAAACCGGCCAGACGAATGGTTGGTTTGGTGCCCCAATCGTAGCCCTCGGCAGTGGTTTGGGTCGCCACCGACCAATCGGGGTCGAGGCTGAACCGGGTGGCAAACCGGATGGTAATCTCGAACTCGGTGTCGGCAACCTGTAAAAATCCGAGGATGCGCTTGCCCGCTTTCGCCCATATTTTGAGCGGCACCACAAACCGGAACAAACTATCGGCCCCGCCCGCTGCCGTTACGCCGATAGCCCCTCGTTTCCAGACTTTTAGGTGCATCGGGTCGCTGCCATCGGGGGCAGGTGTATCAAAGGTATTGCTTTCGAAAATCAGCCCGTTCACCTGTGTATTGATCTGCCGTTCTACATCGCGGAGGGCAATACTCACCGGCACGTTGACCGTTGACAGGTACTTTTCGTTACGGACTTCCATTTCAGTTCGGTTATAGGATTCTTTGGGTGCTCTCGGGTTCAGTCGGTCCGACGACGGTGCCGTGCTGCATCCCGCACTAATAAGAATAAGAATGGGGTAAAGCTTCGCTGTCATTTGATAACCACTTTGGTTGCCCCATACCCGAATTTCTGTTTTTGGGCATCCTCAAAATACTTGACATGAGTGTGGCGGCCCAGCCGCCGGTGGAGTTCGGTGCGGAGGGTGCCGCTGCCCACACCATGAATAAACGTGATCTCGCTCATGCCGGTAGCAATGGCATTTTCAATCATTTTCTCGAACGTCTCCAACTGCAAATCAAGCAGTTCGCCCGCCTGACGACTGCCGGGGCCGTTGGGCAATAGAGCCTCCACATGCAAATCGACCACGGCTGATGGCCGCTCAAACGACAGCGGGGTTGCCGGGTCGGTTTTGGCCTTGAGCATCTGGGCTTTAATTTCTTCCGGCAACAGCGCGACGGTTGGCATGGGAGGGGCTGCATCTGGAGTGGCCTCTTTTTCGTCGGCATCCAGTTGAAACAAATGCCCCGGTTGGTTCAGGACCGGCACCGTTTTTTTGCTGGCATGAAACGTCTGGGCGCGGCACTTGAGTCGTTTTACCAGGGGGGGGCGGAAACCCACTTTGGCGGCACGGAACCACAAGCCCTGAAACACAAATGTGGGCCAATTGTCGAGTGTAGAGAAGGCGTAATAATCAGTCAGTTTGGCTTGCGAACGTGGTTTCAGAACCCCGCTTTGCAGGCCATTGATCACACTGCCCCGTTCTTCGTTGAGCGTGTAGGGCATATCCCAGTCAGTGTTGTTTACCAGGTGAACGGCGAATTCGCGGTCGTTTTGGGCTACGAACGCCATATATATTCCCTGATTGGACAATATAGCCGGACCACGCGGGGCCTGAGGGACCACGTTACCAACGGGTTTCAACAGCCGTTCGGCTTCCATTGGCGACACCACCACTACCTCGGACCGCATGACCGGAATACGAAATCCGTCTTCGATTTCAATTTCAACCTGATTGCCGGTCAGAAAGCGCGTGACCACGCCCTGTTCCTTTGCCCGAACCATGCGGACTTTATCACCAATATTCATAATTTCTGTGGGGTCAGTATGTATAACATGTATACAATACTATTTGCAAAAGTAGCAGAAACCAGCATCAACCCATCTTACATGTATCTACGGGGGTGGTTGGAGTTGTAAATACGCAGAACTACAGCGCACATATACAATCAATGGTAATATCTATTTACTATAGAATATTTTATTGCACTTATCTCACTAGACAAAATTTTATTTGACTTTCTACTATTTTTAAAAAATATAATCTATAATTTTAGGATGCTAAAGCGACTTTTCGCTTCTGTCCAATTAGTTCATTTAACCCCTCACTATGAAAGCATATCTCCTTTCATTTGCTCTCTTTCTGCCATTTCTTGCCTTTGCTCAACAGCGCGTTATCCGTGGCAAATTGGTTGATAGTGCTGAGCGAAAACCACTGCCTGGCACCACTATAACGGCGAAAGGCAGCACCATTGGCACCGTCAGTGATGCCGATGGTGGGTATCAACTGTCTGTTCCCGACAAAAAAGCGGTACTTGTTTTCTCTGCCGTGGGTTTCCAGACACAGGAAATAACCGTTGGTAATCAGGATGTTATTGACGTGTCGCTGGTGGCCGATACCAAACAACTGAGTGAGGTGGTGGTGACGGCCGCCGGCATCAAGCGCGACAAAAACGCGCTGGGTTATGCCGTTACCACACTGGATGCTACCAAGTTAGCCCAACGCTCGGAACCCGACCCATTACGTGCGCTCACGGGCAAAGTGGCCGGGGTCAACATTCAGGGATCGGGTGGGGCGGCAGGCGGTGCCACCAATATCACTATTCGGGGAAACTCATCGTTGGGAAACAACAATCAGCCACTGTTTGTGGTGGACGGTGTGCCCTTCGATAATTCCAGTTTTTCCGGTACGGATGGTTCTGTGGGTGGCTCCACAATCACTAACCGGGCGTTCGACCTCGACCCCAACAACATCCTGACCATGACCGTGTTGAAGGGGGCCGCAGCGGCTGCTTTATATGGGTCTCGGGCGGCAAACGGGGCCATAATCGTGACCACTAAAGCGGGGAAAAGCCAGAGCAGGAAGGGGCTGGAAATCACCTACAACACAGGCTATTCCACAGAGACCGTTGCAGGACTACCCGAATACCAGACCAAGTACGGACAAGGCACCAACTTCGATTATCGGAGCGGGGTGTTTGGCTCATGGGGTCCACCCTACGCCGGTTTCACCAGCCTGATTCCTACCCGCGAGACGATTCCGCACCCGCTCACGACCAACAACCGCTATCCGTCCTCGGTGTTTCCGCAGTTTTACGAAGCCAACGGCACCACCCCTATCCAGGTGCCGTACCAATCCTATTCGCAGTATAACGCCAAAAACTTTTTCCGCACGGGCAGCGTGTTCGAGAATGCCCTGTCCGTTTCGACCAGCGGTTCCAAGGGGAATTTCACCGTTGGCCTGTCGCGCACGAGCAATAAGGGCGTTGTTCCCGAAAACCAGATTAGCCGAACGGGCATCAACATTGGCGGTAATGCCCAGTTAGACAACAAATTCTATGTCAGCGGTGCCCTGAATTACGTCAATACCGATCAGGTGTCGCCCCAGGTGTCGGCGGCAAACGGCAGTGGCAGTTCCATTCTGGACATCCTGATGTTTGTGCCAACGAGCTACGACCTGACGGGCTTCCCCAGTACCAACCCACTGAACGGCAACAACATTTACGACCGGGTTGGCACAGACAACCCCTACTGGTCGGTGAAAAACAGCCCCACCACCAGCAAAGTTGACCGCTATTATGGCAACATGGTACTTGGGTTCGACCCACTGCCCTGGCTGAATGTTCAGAACACGATTGGATTTAATGCCTACACCGACCGGCGGGTGACGGTGAACGGCAAAGGCGGGGACTATTTCCCGAACGGCAACATTACCAACGACAATATATACCGGCAGGAACTGGATAACACCCTGCTAGTAACGGCCACCAAACCCCTCAGCGACGACATTGGCCTGAAAATCATCTTGGGAAACAACGTGAATCAGCGACTCACCGAACGGGCCGTTGTGTTTGGCGATGGTATCATTTTTCGGGGTATCAACTCCCTGAATAATACCAGCGTAACCATTCCGAGGGTACTGCCTAACAACCGGAACAACTTTAAACAACGGTATTTCGCCTTCTTCACCGATATTTCATTAGACTATAAGAACTATGCGTTTCTGAACCTCGTGGCCCGCAACGACGTGTCGTCAACGCTGCCAGCCAGCAACCGGAGTTATCTGTATGGTGGCGCAAGTGCCTCGCTTATTTTTACGGAAGCATTCCAGATTCCCAAGAATATTTTGTCGTTCGGCAAGTTGCGGGCCGGCTACACGCGGGTGGGTAACGAAGCCACGCCCTACCAAACCCAAACGGTCTATATCGCCAACCCTGTCTTGGGCACGGGTGGAACAGGCGGTATTGCTTCACCATTTTCGGGTCAAAGCACCCTGACCGAGTCCGATTTACTGGCTAACTCGCTTCTCAAACCAGAGTTCATTACGGAACTTGAACTGGGCACCGAACTCCAGTTTTTCAATAACCGGCTTGGGTTCGACATAACGTACTACAAAAAAATCAGTACCTCGCAGATTTTCACGGTGAACGCGGCCCCCTCCACGGGCTACACCCAAAAAGTGATCAACCTTGGTCGGTCGTCCAACGAGGGAATTGAAATTGGGTTTACGGCCTCCCCCGTGAAACGCCCCAACGGATTTACCTGGGATATATCGGCGGCTTTCACCCGGAACCGCAACATCGTTCTGGACATTGGTTCGCTGAAAGAGCTGCCCTATGGAGGCTTCTCGGATCTGGGCAGCGTTCACATTGCGGGGCAACCCTACGGACAGATTCGCGGCTCGACCTATGCCCGCGACGACGAAGGGAACATTTTGGTGAACCCCAACACGGGCAAGCCCATTTTGAGCGGCAAAACAGCGGCCATTGGCAATCCAAACCCCGATTTCATCCTGGGTGTTACCAACACACTCAGCTTTAAAGGACTCACCCTCAGTGCCTTGTTCGACTGGA
Source organism: Cytophagales bacterium (assembly GCA_031411995.1). Lineage (GTDB taxonomy): Bacteria > Bacteroidota > Bacteroidia > Cytophagales > Spirosomataceae > Rudanella. The sequence goes on along the minus strand of JANOCD010000094.1, from coordinate 10,130 downwards.
AACAGGGTGGCGATATGTATTCATTCACGGCTTATGAACTGCTCAGTCGGGGTGCCACCAGAGATACCGAAGAGCGAGAGGCCATCCTGGTGGGGCCGGGCGTGTTGGGCAACGTAAACACCCTGCAACCGCTGCTGAACGGCGAAGGCAAAAAAATCCCGAACAACATTGGTATTGCCGTCGCCGACTACTATTTCACAGGTGGTTTCGGGCCGGGTGGCGCAGGCGAGGTAAACGTGCTGGATGCCACGGTTTTCCGGCTCCGCGAAGTGTCGCTGGGCTACCAACTTCCCAAACGCTGGTTGGCTAAAACTCCGTTCGGCTCGGCGAATCTGTCGGTGAGCGGGCGCAACCTCTGGTGCCTAGCTCCCAATTTCCCCAAGTATTTGAACTTCGACCCGGAGGTCAGTTCGTTGGGGGCGGGCAACTCGCAGGGCTTCGATTTTATCGGGATTCCCACCACCCGCCGATTAGGTGTCAATCTCCGGTTTAGTTTCTAATTTGTTGGTTAGCAAAACCATTCAACCCAAATTTCTATGAATTTATTTCGTGTAGTACGAACAGTTTTCCTGCCTGGACTGCTGCTATTGGCCAGTTCCTGCAAAGACTTTGTCGATATAAACACCGACCCCAATAACCCCACTACCCCAGTGCTGGAGTTGCTGCTCCCGGCCACACAGGTCTCCATGACGGGGAGTTTGCGCGATGTGAATCAGGGGGCTTCGGTGCTGATGCAGCACTTATACACCACGGGCACGAGCCGCAATTTTCAGGATGGCACCGATTATCAGCAGTCGTGGAACGCACTTTATACGCAAGTGTTGAACGATACCGAAATCATCATTCGCGAAGGAACGCGCCTACAACGCTGGGATTATGTGTCGATTGCCAAACTGCAAAAAGCCTACATCTATAGCCTGATGGTCGATTTGTGGGGCGACATTCCGTTTGCCGATGCCTCGCAGGGCTTAACAGTTTCGGACCCGACATTTGAGAGCGGAGCCGCCATCTATGACAAGCTGTTTACGTTGATTGACGAGGGGCTGGCTGATGCCAACAAGGGGGCTTTTGCCATTCAACCCACCACCGCCGACCTGATTTACAAAGGCGACAAAGCGGCCTGGATTCGCATGGGCAACTCGCTGAAACTGAAACTATTCAACCAGATCCGGTTGGTGCAGCCCGACAAAGCCAAAGCGGGCATTGCTGCCCTGCTGAGTGCCAATGCACCCCTGATTACCACTAACGCCCAGGATTTTACGTTCCGGTTCGGCACCACCGAAACCCCCGCCAACCGGCATCCCTGGCACCGGGCCGAGTATCAGGCCAGCAAAAGCTATTACATGAGTCAGAACTTTATCGAACGTCTGTTCGGCACCGACGACCCCCGGATGCGGTATTATTTCTACCGGCAAACGTCCAATTATACCGTCGGTTTCACCCCAACAGGCAACGGTTATTTTGGACGCTACAGTGGGGATGCTACGGCTTCGCCCAATGATAATGCCCTCAAGGCCACCGTGGGTGTGTATCCGGCTGGTGGGTTATACGATGCGGCCCCAATCAACAACGTGCCAGCCACTAACGTGTTTATTACCAACTCAGGAGCCACCGGCGCACCCAAAGTGGTGACCAACACCGACGGCTCCGGAGCGGGGGTGTTTCCGTTTATTACTAACGCCATGGTGAAGTTTATTTTGGCCGAAGCCGCCCTTACCATGGGCACGGCGGGCGATCCGAAGCAACTGTTTCAGGACGGTATCACGGCCAATTTGAACAGCATCAACACCATTTCGACCTCGGGTGGCAACTCGGCCCCTACCCTGCCAACGGCTACCGTGACGGCTTTTGTGGCCAACCGCACAACCCAGTATGATGCCGCCGATGCAGCGGGCAAACTGAGCGCGGTAATCACCCAGAAGTACATTGCGGGCTACGGAAACGGCATCGAATCCTACAACGATTACCGCCGGACGGGTTTGCCGGTGCTGCCCGCGCCCATTGCCCCACTGAACACGTTCCCGCTTCGGTTGGCCTATTCCGTCACCGAATTGTCCACCAATGCCAGCGTCTCCGACAAGGCCGACAAACTCCAGACTGCCCAACAAACCACCCCCGTATTTTGGGATAAATAATGACCAACAAAGATCCCTTCGCAATGAAAAAATCGACTCTACTTTTAGGCTTTGCACTCCTGTCGCTGGTGCTGCTGGATGCCTGCAAAACCAAAGATTACGTTTGGGAAAACTGGGCCTACACCGCCGTTCCGCTGGTGGTGGTTAACACGGCTAAGTCGGCTCTGCCCACGGTGGCGAGTTCCAACACTTCGTTTTTCGACCTCAACGCGGCCAACGTGGGTAGCCAGGAATTTGAATACACGCTAACTTGGGAAGGCTTTGGAAAGGCTGAGGTACAGGCCATTGACGTGTATTTAGGTTTTGTGAAAGCCCCCGCCACCGGCAACCCGGCCTACCCGATTGTGTTGTCGCAGCCGGGCGGTAAATACCCCAGCGTCACCCAGTTTCCGTTGCCCAGCCGGGTGGCCGCCACCGACAAATTATACGCGACGATTACTGAGTTCCCCAAAGTATTTACGGTGACAGCCGCGCAGTTAGCCACCTTCACGGGAACCAACCTGAGTAGTGTTGTGCAGAATGATTACTTTGTCTTTAAGTTCATGCTTACCCTGAAAGATGGTCGCCGAATCGAAGGCTTTCAGGAAAATGTTTGCGACGAAGCCCGTGGCGAAATCGGTGATTGCCGGGTGGGTGTTCGCTTCCGTAGAAAATAATACATGTCAACTATCAACTTAACCATGCGGTACATTTCTTACAAAATTCTGACCCTATTGCTGGTAGGCCTGAGCACGGCAATGGCTCAGATCCCGTCGCCCAAAGAGCATTTCGGGTTCAACATCGGCGATGACTACCAGTTAGCCACCTACACCCAAACCGAGGCCTACTTCAAGAAAGTAGCCGCAGCGTCTGACCGGGTCAAACTGGTGGACATTGGCGCAACCGAGGAAGGTCGGCGTCAGTTGATGCTGATTGTTTCGTCGCCCGAAAACCTCAAAAAGTTAGATCGCTACAAGGAGATTTCGACCAAACTGGCCCGCGCCGAAGGCCTCACCGACGAGCAGGCCCGCGCCCTTGCCGAAGAAGGCAAGGCTGTGGTCTGGATCGACGGGGGGTTACACGCCACCGAGACCGTTGGCACCATGCAGTTGATTGAAACGATCTGGCAGTTGGTGAGCCGCAAAGACCCCGAAACCATGCGGATTTTGGATCAGGACGTGATTTTGCTCACCCACGCCAACCCCGACGGGCAGGAGATCGTGACCAACTGGTATATGCGGGAGCCAACGCCCAACAAACGCTCGTTGGACAACCTGCCGAAGCTGTACCAGAAATATATTGGCCACGACAACAACCGCGATTTCTTCATTATGAACATGAAGGAGACCCAGAATATTGGTCGCCAGTTGTTTGTGGAGTGGATTCCGCAGATCATGTATAACCACCATCAGCGTGGCCCAGCCGGGTCCATTCTGGCTGGCCCGCCCTACCGCGACCCGTTCAACTATGTGTTTGATCCGCTGATGGTTACGGGTATCGACGCGCTCGGTGCAGCCATGATAAACCGCCTGAACTCTGAAAACAAACCGGGCTTCACCCGCCTGGGTGGTTCGGTTTTCTCGACCTGGTATAACGGTGGTCTCCGCACCACCACCCACTTCCACAACATGATCGGCCTGCTGACCGAGATTGTGGGCGGCCCCACCCCCGAAGATATTCCGCTGGTTCCGAGCCGACTGATTCCCAACGGAAATACCCCCTACCCCATCACGCCCCAGAAATGGCATTTCCGGCAATCCATCGACTATTCGATTTCGCTGAACTACGCCGTGTTGGGCTATGCCGCCCGCTACCGCGACGAGTTGCTGTTCAACATCTACCGGATGGGCAAAAACTCCATCGAGCGGGGCAGCAAAGACTACTGGGCCTTGTCGCCCAAGCGGATTGACGCGATCAACGATGCGTTCAAAAACGATCCGAAAAAACCAGCCTCAACCACATCGGCGGCTGGTGCGGCCCTCGCTCAATATGGCATGTTGCCGAGGGGTGGCGGCATGAACCTGAAGTATTACGACACGATTATGAAAGCCCCGGTTCAGCGCGATCCACGCGGGTTCATCATCCCGGCTGATCAGGCCGACATGGCTACGGCGGTTAAATTCATTAATGCGCTTGTGAAAACGGGTATTCAGATTCAGCAGGCCACCGCCGATTTCACGGTGGCGGGCAAGAAATACCCGGCTGGCTCCTACGTCGTGAAAAGCGATCAGGCGTTCCGGCCTCACCTGCTCGACATGTTTGAACCGCAGGATCACCCCAACGATTTTCAGTATCCGGGTGGCCCGCCCGTGCGCCCCTACGATGCCGCTGGCTGGACATTGGCCTACCTGATGAACGTGAAGTTCGACCGCGTGCTGGATGCCTTCGACGGGCCGTTCAAGAAGTTGCCCTATGGTGAACTGCAATCGCCGGAGGGTCGCGTTTCGGGATCTGCTGGCGGGGGCTATATGCTCAGTGCCAAATCGAACAATTCGTTTATTGCCGTAAACGATTTGCTGGCTTCAGGTATTGAGGTTTACCGGATGCCCAACGGTCTGGGCGGCAAGTCGTCGGTGGAGGCCGGTGCATTTTTCGTGCCTGCATCAGCAAAAGCAAAAGCACTGCTCGACAAGTCGGCCAAGGATTTGGGTCTGGAAATTACGGGTTTAGCCAAGCGGCCCGGCACATCGTTAACCAAAGTATCACCGATGCGAATTGCCCTCTGGGACACGTATGGTGGGTCGATGCCATCGGGTTGGGTGCGCTGGCTGATGGAGCAATACCACTTCCCGATGAAAGTGATTTATCCCTCTGACCTCGACGCGGGTGATCTGAAGAAAAAGTACGACGTGATCGTGTTTGTTACCCGCGCCATTCCACCCGTCGGTGGTGGCGAATCCGACATCTTTCGCGCGATGGAACGGGAACCGAAAGAGGAAGACACCCCTGCTGAATACCGTCCCCGTCTGGCCAAAATCACCCCCGCCAAAACGATCCCGCAGATCAAAAACTTCCTCGAAGAAGGTGGTACGGTGGTTACCATTGGCAGCAGCACCAACCTGGCCTATCACCTGAAACTCCCCGTGAAAAACGCGCTGATGGAAATGACAGCAAGTGGTGCAGAACGGCCTTTACCGGGTGAGAAATACTACATTCCGGGCAGTGTGTTGCGGGTTGGTTTAGACTCGACGCAACATGCCACCTGGGGAATGCCCGCCCAAACCGATGTCTATTTTGATGCCAGCCCGGTGTTCAAACCATCGCCCGATGCCATTGCCAAAGGCCTTATTGTGCCGCTTGCCTGGTTTGATACCAACAAACCGCTCCGTAGCGGCTGGGCCTGGGGTCAGTCGTATTTGCAGGATGGCGTGGCCGCTTTCATGGCTCCCGTAGGTGCAGGCAAACTCTATGCGTTTGGCCCCGAAATCACCTTCCGGGCGCAGGCACACGGCACGTTCAAGTTGCTGTTCAACCAGCTTTACATGACCGGCAAAAACGGTTCGCAGGGCGACGAAGCAATGGGGAAATAAAACGAGAAACAGACTGATAATGAAACGGCCACGATGAATGTCGTGGCCGTTTCATTATGACTTATCGTTGATAGTTACTGTCACTGTGTTAATCACCTCTACTTAGTTCTGTTTCGTATTGTCAAGAGCCTCAAGCTATTCCAATTGGAAGTTGATGGGCAGGTAACACGTCGTGCGAACTGCACGGCCCGACATCTTACCCGGTTTCCACTTCGGCATGGAGTTTACAACTCGAACAGCTTCTTCATCAGTGCCAAACCCAAGACCCTTCGTTATAATGATGTCCTGAATACTTCCGTCGGCGTTTATTACGAACGTAACGAATACCCTACCCGATACGTTGGCACGCTGTGCAGGCTCCGGATAACGGATATTCGTATTCAAAAAACTGATTAGGGCTGCTGGGCCGCCTGGGAATGATGGATACTCTTCCACTACAGAAAAAATCTTCTCTTCCTGGGGTTTTGGCTTTACTGGGTCAGGTTCTGGTTTCGGAGGTGCATTCAATTTTTCTAAACCGATCTGAAACATTTTGTTTGTACGAGCTTCTTTGGCTTTTTTGCCTGCTGCTACCGCATTGTCTTTCGCCTGTACTGTTGTATCGCGGGCGGTTTCGACATCAACCTGCACTGTATCGCGGGCGGTTAAATCACCCACCATTGCTGTATCCTTAGCTGCTTCAATGCTCGGTTTAGACGATGGTTGCTTTATAACTATGGCATATATAGCTAAGAACAAAAGAGCAGCTCCAATAACGATTGTCGCACTACTTTTATATTTTCCCCAAATAGTATCAAGACTACCATCACTTTCCTGCTCGGTTTCATTGTGCACACCATAGGGTTGCTTACTCGGCATCAGTTGATGTACCTGTGGCTTTTGAATAGGTAGTTTACCCACCTGGACTTCGGCTTGTCTTTGCTCAATTTTCTTTTTTTCAATGGCTTCTTCCTGACGAATTTTCGCCAATCGTCTCTCTTCTTGTCGTTTGTCTTTTTCCTCTTGCTTTTTCGCTGCGTCCGAGCGTTCTATTTCCGCCTGTAACCGGTTAGACTCCTGTTCTAATGCACCCTGTTTAGCGTCATCCTTCTTTCGCAATTCATCAATTTCCGTGTTAGCTTCTTGCCGAAACTTCCCGGTAGGGTGTTTGGTCTTGTATTCCCAATAGGCCGTCGCGGTTCGGGTCATTTTTGCCCGGTTCCAATCCTCCAGATCTTCAAGTTCTGCAATTTTCCGGAGAGCCTGACTCACAGATGTACTCTGCGGATAACTGTTGATAAAATCATTGTAAGTCCAGAGACGGTTGGTTTTACAGGCTGCTTCCCAGGCGGCCTGTTCGTTCAGCACGTCAATGAATTGCCGGGCTTCTGCACTATGACTACTACCGGGGTATCGGTTTTTGAATGCTTGATAACCCGACACAGAATTTTCGGATAATGCGGCTTGCCAATCGTCGGCTTCGCGGTCCCGGAGGTTGAAAACGAACCGCCCGCCCAGATCGCCAGCCTCATACAGTTTTTCGGCCTGTGACATTTGGGGAGCATTGGCACGGGTAATATCACGTATCCGAAGAGCCAATTTGTCGGTCAATAGTTTGGACTGATGGTTGTGCCGCAGTTCGGATAGAATCGCTTCGGCAAACGGACTATTTGACCCCGAACCATCCAGCACGGTTTCGTCGCGCCCTCCCGAAGTAATAATCCAGCGGGATTTTCTCGACTCAAGCGCGTCAGCCACGATAGTGTCATCAACGAATGAGTCCGCTCTTGCCAGCAATGATCCCGAAAAGCAGGAATCCGAAATCAATAATACGTGCCGACACTTCATATTTTTGATTTTCGATTGCACGACTAAATTCGGAATAAACGAGTCGATATCGCCCCGCTCCGACTCTACAGGCACCCAGTAGCCCTCCTGATTCTTATCCAAAATTCCATGCCCCGAAAAATAAATAAGTAAGCTATCATCGGTACTCAATAAATCTGAGTTGGTGAGGTCATGGAGGGTATTAATGATGTTCTTGCGGGTGGCCTGTTCGTTTTTTAATAATTTTAAGCGGCTCTCCTCGAAGTCATATCGTTCGAGGAGGACTTTTGTCAAGTCTTCGAGGTCTTTAACTGCATTTCGGAGCGGGCGCAAGTGCTGGTATGCATTAATACCGATACCAAAGAGGAATTTCCGGCCTGATGGCACGATAGTGCTTATTTCAGTTTCCAGTGCTCCACGCTGTTGCTGGCTCATGGTAAGTAAAAATATTTGATCAATGGTATCTTTAATTCAAAGATAGGGAAAGAAAGTGAAGTTTTATCTTATTGCATCCTGCTAAAACTGGTATGTAAAAGGCCAGCAAATAATATAAATATATTCAGTAATTATATTCGTGCCAGCTTGACCCTAATTACTCCTCAAGAACAATTGGGCTATAACAGCGGAAGCAAACTGGTGGCTCGATAACTCAATACTAAAATGGAACAGACACAAACCTATTTAAATCAATTCGAGAAAGCAGCAACGCCTACTGAAAAGCGTTTTATCGCTGAAGAATACCAGGCTTTTTATAATACGCTATCTACTCAAGACAAGTTACAAGCCGATAAAACCATGAGCATCCTGTGGCCTGAAATCCACAGTGAAGTTGCTGAGTTGGAACGTATGAGCCGACTGGTACAGCAACACGTTGAAAAGAAGCAAGTTACTTTCTGATAGTAAGCAGATCATCAAAAGTGCGAGCAGCCACGACATCTGTTGTGGCCGCTCGCACTTTTTTTTGGCCCGATTCCAACCGTTGCGACCTATTCAGACTCCTCCTTAGCAGAGATACAAACCATACTCAATCTAATCTGCTCATGAAAAAGACACTACTCTTCGCGTTGAGTTTAATCGTGTTCATTGGCTGCGAATCGGCCACCGATGTGGGTAGCCCCAGCCCCTACACACGCTCAGATGGACTGTATAACTCGATCAGTTCGGGCGTAGGCTCAAGCTTTACTGGCGGGGCGACTACCTCGGCTGAGAAGTATAATCCGGTTGTTGAAAATCCCTTTGTGGATGTTTCAACAGAGGCTACCTCCACTTTTTCCATTGATGCCGATGGTGGTTCCTACGCCAACGTCCGCCGGTTTTTGTCGGCCAACCAAAAACCCGTTGCCGATGCCATCCGAACCGAAGAATTAGTCAATTATTTCCCGCTGAACTACGCCAACCCCACCAATGGAGAGTCGATTGCTGTCAATGGCGAGATAAGTGGTTGCCCCTGGGACAAGACCCACAAACTGATTCGGATTGGGCTGAAAGGCCGCTCCATTGCCAAAGAGAGCCTGTTACCATCCAATATCGTGCTGCTCATCGACGTGTCGGGTTCTATGAGCGACCCCAATAAACTGCCCCTTCTCAAAGAATCACTGCCCGCTTTTGTGGATAATTTGCGGGCGCAGGATAAAGTCTCCATCGTGACCTATGCCGGGCAGGCGGGTGTGCCGCTCGACCCCACGAGCGGAGCCGATAAAGGCAAGATCAAAGCAGCTATTTCAGCCTTGGGAGCCGGGGGCAGCACAGCCGGGGCGCAAGGCATTAGCACAGCCTACGAACTGGCCGAAAAGAACTTTGTGCAAGGCGGCAACAACCGGGTGATCCTAATGACCGACGGCGATTTCAACGTGGGCATCAGCAGCCAAAAAGAGTTGATCGACCTGATTGTGAGCAAGCGCGATAAAGGTATTTTCCTGACCACGGTAGGAGTGGGAATCGGCAATTACAATGAGGCCATGATGGAGCAGGTCGCCAACAAAGGCAACGGCACCTACGAGTATATCGACAATCAGAAACAGGCCCAAAAAGTGTTTGTGGAGGAATTCAGTAAGTTCTACACCGTGGCCAAAGACGTAAAAATCCAGCTCACCTTCAATGCCGATCAGGTGAAATCGTATCGCCTGATTGGCTACGAAAACCGCCTGCTGAAAAAGGAAGATTTCACCGATGACAAGGAAGATGCGGGAGAGATCAATGCCGGACAAACCATCACGGCCCTGTACGAAATCATTCCCGTGGCCGCAACCCTGAACGGGTCGGGGTCGGGGCAGGTGTCGCAGTTCACAACGCCCCTATTCACGATCAATTTCCGGTATAAACAACCCACTGCCACCAGCAGTCAGGCTCTCGACTTGCAGATATTCGATACCAACACCGAGTACGAAAAAGCGAGTGAGAACATGCGGTTTGCGGCTTCCGTAGCCGCTTATGGCCTTGTCATGCGTAATTCGGCCTACAAGGGCGATGCAACCTACGAGAAAGTCCGCACCTGGGCCACCGCAGCCATGACCTACGACCCCTACGGCTACCGTAAGGAGTTTATCCAGTTGATCGATAAAGCCCGGCAATTGCAATAGAGTTTCCCTGGTTTTGGAGTCGTTAACAACAAAATTGCAAATTTTTGTAAAGAAACCAAAAACTGATTGGGGGGTAATATTTTTATATAAGTGTGGGGGGT
>JANOCD010000093.1:0-167043 GCA_031411995.1 Cytophagales bacterium | reverse complement strand
GTAAATCAGCCCAATTCGCGTTGTCCCCGTGCCAATTTTTTTCTCAGAAGAACATGATCCGGAAGACGAACGGGCTGCTATACAGATACTGCGACTGTGATGTGTAGTTCAGATTGTACAAAGCCGATACATTGATACCGGCCAAGCGGCCAATGCGCTGCGAATAAGTGGCTCCAACCAAAGGTGATGTAACGGTGATGCGACCCGGAGCAGCCTGACCCGGAATGTTGCTATAACCGGTTTGAATACTCGTACTGGCCAGTTCACCGTGGGCATACAGACCCGGTAAAATGTTTGGAATGATCTCATACATCACAAATCCCCGCCCTCCATACTGATTAGCAGTCAGATTGAGCTGCTGTCCTGCCGTATCGAAGGCTTTTAAACGGGCATACTGATAGTCGACACCAACACCCAAAACCAGCTTCTCACTGGCCTGATAGGCCACTACCGGCGATAGGCCAATAATGAAAGGCCGGCCATATTGAGCATTGCCAAGTTGCAATGCACTAACACCACCCCCAAACCGGAGCCGTTGCAGAAACGGCAGGGGCCTTCCTTCGGGGGTTTGGGTGCGGAGGGGTTCGCGGCCCTTGCTTTCGCCATTGCGGTCTTCGGGGTCTTCCGAAATCTGGCCAAAAGCCATGCCGCTGCTCAGCAGAGCAACAGCCAATAAAATACGACGGATATGTCTCATGGTTGATTTTAAGTCCTAAACTGTACTAGTAAACGAAATACTGTTGCCCGAAATTTCTTAAAAAACAAACTCCTTCACCTCCGGGTCGTTGAGGAGCCGTTTGATGCACTTTTCGTGGGCTTTGTCGGAACCGTTGACCTGCCAACGGCCAATGATCTCACTCCCTATACGCTCTTGTCGGCCCCGGTGTGGCGACAGCCCGCATTCTTTAAAAAACGTCTCGTACTGAGCTAAAGTTTTGTTTTTGAAGGTCGTAACGATTTTATACTCCCGCTGACGGTTTCTGGCACCGATCCAGTTGGATGCATCCGACAGTAACCATAGGCATCCCAACACCACAACAGCCCCTGCCAGGCCAATGTCATAATGCCCTCCGCCAATGCACATGCCCAACGCACCAACCACCCAAACGGTGGCGGCTGTGGTGAGGCCCCGCACCCGGTTTTCCTCCTTAAAAATGATGCCCGCTCCCAAAAAACCAATGCCGTTCACAATGTTGGCGGCAATGCGGTCGCCGGAGCCGCCAATGCGCTCGGAGGCCATTGTGAACAGGGCCGATCCCACGCAGATCATGATCATGGTGCGGAACCCGGCGGCTTTGCTGTGATACTCGCGCTCGGCCCCAATAAGCCCGCCAATGAGCAGGGCAACGCCCAAACGGATAAAGTCTTCGGTCATAATTTCTGAAACTCCTTTTTCTGAAAAACCGTTAACCTACAGATACGGTTTGCACAACATACTGAATGAATACACCTGCTGAAACACGCCCCGACCTTGCTATTGACTCGCTCGATCCGAAACAGTATATCGTCATCAAAGGAGCGAAGGTACATAATCTGAAAAACATTGACGTTGCCATTCCGCGCAACAAATTGGTGGTCCTCACGGGCTTGTCGGGTTCGGGCAAATCGTCGCTTGCGTTCGACACGCTCTTTGCCGAAGGACAGCGGATGTATGTGGAAAGTTTGAGCAGCTACGCCCGCCAGTTTTTGGGGCGTATGGAGAAGCCCGATGTGGACTACATCCGGGGTGTTTCGCCCGCCATTGCCATCGAACAGAAGGTATCCACGCGCAACCCTCGCTCCACGGTTGGCACCAGCACCGAAATTTACGATTATCTGAAACTGCTCTTCGCCCGGGCGGGCGTGACCTATTCACCCGTGTCGGGTGAGGTGGTGAAACGGGACACGATCACCGATGTAGTCAACCATATTTTCTCGCAGAAACCCAACGCCGATGGCTCCACGCAGCGGGTGATGATTATGACCCCTCTCCTCATTCACGAGGGCCGCACACTCAACTATGAACTGAAAATTCTGCTCCAGAAAGGCTATACCCGAATTGTGGTAGACGGCAAAGTGGCTCAGATTGAAGAGCTGCTGGAGCAGGATACTGATTTAGTTAATGTACTGGCAAACAGTGCCGATCTTGAACTACTAGTGGACCGGGGAACCGTGTTGTTCGATGACAACGGCGAACCGGACGAGGACACGCAATATCGGTTCTCCGATTCGGTACAAACGGCTTTCAATGAGGGGGATAGCGTTTGCCGGGTGCATGTTAGCGGACGGACAGACGGGTCGGAGGAGTCGCGCACGTTCTCGGATAAATTCGAGATGGACGGCATCACGTTTGAGGAGCCAAGCGTGAATTTATTCACGTTTAATAACCCCTACGGAGCCTGCCGCCGGTGCGACGGCTTTGGCAAGGTGCTGGGTATCGACCCCGATCTGGTGGTGCCTGACAAGGGTCTGTCGGTGTTTGAAGGGGCCATTGCGCCCTGGCGGAGTGAGAAAATGAGTGAGGAGTTTCTGAAACCCCTGCTCAAAAATGGTATCCGTTTCGATTTCCCGATTCACCGTCCCTTCAAAGAGCTTACGCAGGAACAAAAAGACCTTCTGTGGACCGGAAACGGGTTTTTCCCGGGTTTGCATAGCTTTTTTTCGTGGGTCGAAAGCCAGACATTCAAGGTGCAATACCGGGTGATGCTGTCGCGCTACCGGGGTAAAACCACCTGCCCCGAATGCCGGGGATCAAGGCTCAGGAAAGATGCAAGTTATGTGAAGTTGGGTCAGGGAGCAGGGATAGGCGTTTCCATTACCGACATCGTTCTCAAACCCATTACTGAGGTGGCGGCTTATTTTCGCACGCTGGAACTGCCCGAAACGCAGCAGAAAGTGGCGAATCGGATTCTGGTAGAGATTAAAAATCGCCTGGATTATATGGAGCGGGTTGGTCTCGGCTATCTCACCCTAAACCGGCTAACTAACAGCCTGTCAGGTGGTGAATATCAGCGTATCAAACTGGCAACTTCGCTTGGTTCGGCACTGGTTGGCTCCATGTATATTCTGGATGAACCCAGCATTGGCCTGCACCCCCGCGACACCAAACGCCTTGTGAGTGTGCTTGAGTCCCTGCGCGACATGGGTAATACTGTGATTGTGGTAGAACACGAAGAAGAGGTGATGCGGGCCGCCGACCAACTCATTGACATTGGCCCCGAAGCCGGCACGGGTGGCGGGCATCTGGTGTTTCAAGGGGTAATTAGTGATGAGTTATTAACGATGAGTGATGAGTTTCAGAACATTCATCACTCATCACTAAAATCTCATACCCTCGACTTTCTCACGGGTAAGGAAACAATTCCGGTGCCTAAATTCCGACGGAAGGGGTTGCACTTTCTGGATATTAAAGGAGCCAACGAAAACAACCTCAAACACGTTGATGTGCGGTTCCCGCTGAACACGCTCACAGTGGTGACGGGTGTGTCGGGGTCGGGCAAGAGTACGCTGATTCGGAAGGTGTTGTACCCGGCTTTGTCGCGCCAAAAGGGGGCCGTGGCCGAAGAGGCAGGCCGCTATACTGAACTGATGGGGAGTCTGGATCGGATCAATGCCATCGAGATGATCGACCAGAATCCGATTGGCAAGTCGAGCCGCTCGAACCCTGTAACCTACATCAAAGCCTATGATTATCTGCGGCAGACAATGGCTGACCAACAGCTCTCGAAATCAAGGGGTTACAAACCCAGTCAGTTTTCGTTCAACGTGGACGGGGGCCGCTGCGAGGTTTGCCAGGGCGAGGGCGAGGTGAAAGTGGAAATGCAGTTCATGGCCGACATTTACCTGAAATGTGAAGGCTGCAACGGTCGCCGGTTCAAGCAGGAGGTGCTGGAGGTGACGCTCAACGGCAAAAATATCTCCGAAATTCTGGAACTGACCGTTGACGAAGCCATCGGCTTTTTCCGCGAGGCCGACCCCAAAATGGCTGATAAACTGATGCCGTTGCAGGAAGTCGGTTTGGGTTATATCGGTTTGGGCCAATCGGCGAATACCTTGTCGGGTGGTGAGGCTCAACGGGTTAAGTTGGCTTCGTTCTTGGGTAAAGGCAACAGCAACAAGGGTAGCACGCTGTTTATTTTCGACGAACCAACCACCGGCCTGCACTTCCACGACATCCGCAAATTGCTCAAAGCCATCAACGCGCTGGTCGATCAAGGCGATTCGGTAATCATCATCGAGCACAATATGGAAGTCATCAAATGCGCCGACCACATCATCGACCTTGGCCCGGAAGGGGGCGAAACGGGTGGCTACGTCACGTTTGAGGGAACCCCCGAAGACATGGCAAAACTACCACATGGTGAAAACTACACGGCTGATTTTCTGCGGGAGAAGTTGTAAAACGGCTCAGAACCGAATGCACTTACGTTGTCGGTTGGCACTTTGTCGGCGGCCCGATGACAGACTCCAAAGGCCATCGAGTTTGTACCAGACCGTGATTTCGTGTGCCCCGCCCGATGCCCAGCGCAGGCTCGATACGGTGATGTCGTAGCTGTATTGAAACTGAATTGGAAAGTTGGCCAGTTGCAGACCAGCCATCACAATCACCGCATCGCGTTGGCTGGTCTGATTGAATTTTCGGAGTGGAATACCCCGATACCAAACTCCCACCATAACTGGATCATAGAGCAGGTTGAAGCCCGCATCTAATTGACGGTCAGGCCCCTGTTGCCGGTAGTTGGCTGTCAGACTAATGTTGCGGAGCCGGTCAACTTCGTTGCCAGTGCCGCGTTCACCACCAATGTATAAATTGTTGAGCGGCAGCGTGATACCGGCTTGTAAACCAAGACGTTGTCCGGCCACATCGCCCCGCGCCTGCGAGCGGCCCAGGTTGTGCAACGTGCCACCGACCCAAAACGAAGCCTGCTCATCTGGGTTGCTCATCTCGATCACGGTGCCAATCCCCACGTTGGCGATGTTGCGCGAAAGACCAACCTCCGCCAGCGGGTCCAGGCTGACGGGGGTAAACCCACCCCCTAAAAACTGATCGACAAACGTGAGGCCACCCGGATTAATCAGGCTTGAGGTATAGGAAACCTGCCCGGCTCCGGTAATATCTATTTGTAATCCATTAGTCCAGTTAACCAGCGGAGCATCCAAAGAACCTTGCAGGGCAATGCCGTTGGTACGCATAAAATTCCCCTGACTGTCGTGCAAAGCCTGAATGCCCAGCCCCAGTCCAAGCCGCCCCCCGCCGGGGTCAAGATACGTGTCGAACGAAGCCGAATAGGTTTGGTAGTTGGCCCCCAGTGCGGGCCATTGATTGCGGTAGTTGACAATGAACCGCGACTCGCCATTGTTCCCCGCAAAGGCCGGGTTGTGGTAGAGCGGGTTGGCGTAAAACTGTGAGAACTGCGGGTCTTGCGCGGCAGCTTCAAAAAACAGTAAACATAATAGGGCGGGTAAAAATGCCTTCATAGAGCGTGTGGATGCCAGTTAATGTGAGTGAACAAGAAACGGCCTTTTTCAATGTATGCCACAACCGTTTAATAAAGTTGATCAAAGAATAACCAATTTGTGCGTAAAATAGCCCTTCTACATCATTTCCATGCTTTATGTCTGTACGATTACTCTGGTTATTACTTGCTTTGTTGCTGGTTGGACCTGTTCGCGCCCAATTGGTTGAACTCGATGCCTGTTCGGGTAATCTCGAACGCTGTATTACACCAGCGGACACCCTCTACGAAATGTGTTTTAGCGTGAAGGCATCGCCAACCTGCGCGTTTAAGTCATTCGAGATGGACTGGAACGATGGGAAAGTGGAGAAATTTACGGCTAGTGGCCCGATCCAGATCAAGCACACCTATGACCTTCGTTCTTTTCTCAAAAACTGCGGTAGTGGAGCCAACAAGCAGTTTAGGCTGTTTATTGTGACCGATTGCCCCGGTGATAACAAGGGTGTTATTCTCACGTTCAAGATCAAACCCAACGTCGATTTGCCCCCGCAGGATGCCTGCGAGAATCAGACCGTTCGATTGATTAACAACACCTGCCCCCAAACCTCGGATATGAAATGGGAGTGGGATTTCGGTGATGGTACCAAATCGACAAGCAGTAACCCGTCAAAAGCATTCTCTAATTCGGCAACGGCTTACACTGTCACCCTGAGTGCGACGAACACCTGCGGTACTGACTCGAAAAAGATCATAATTCCGGTTCGGAAAATGCCCGAAGCTAAAATCAAAGCGACTGATTATAGCTTTCTGGTGCGCGACACCACCATTACCTGCCTGCCCGGCAGTGGCTCCATCACGATGGACGCGACTACTTCGCTCGATGGGACCAGCTACCAATGGAGCATTACTCCCTCAACCTATCGGTATATTCAGGGCACCAACAGCAGTTCGCCGGTGGCCAAAATCCAGTTTCTGCAAACGGGCGAGTACACCATTACGCTGATTGCCCGCAATAGTTGTGGGGTATCGAAACCCGCTATTTGTCCGCACCGGGTAGAATCAGCTCCCCAAATTCAGTTGACCAAACAGCTCGATGCCTGCGAACCCATTTCGTATCAACTAAAAACGACTACGCCATTAGCTACATTTACGCTCAACGGGCAACCCATCAAACCCAACGATGTGCTGAGTTTGTCGGTGTCGGCCACGCCCTATATTGTGCGGGGTGAGTTGAACGGGCAGTGCGGCAACCGGGTCGAAGCCGACACGATTCTGGTTCAGGCCCCGGAAGCAGTGAAAATTTCGCTCGGCACGCAAAGCACGGCGGTTTGTGTGGGCACCCCCCGGTTTGCGTTGCCCGTGAATGTGGCGGGTGGAAGCTGGGCCGGGTCGGGGAGTGCGCTGGTGGAAACACAGGGCAGCACTTATTTTTTCAACCCCCGAACCGTCGGCACCTACGATCTGATTTACCAGCGGGGCAGCGGGGCCTGTCGCCAAACCGATGCCGTGCGGCTGGAAGTGCAGGGTGGGCAGGTAACGGCTAACAATCAGTCGGTTTGTGCCCAAACGCCTTTTGTGCGGCTAACGGCCAGTCAGGCGGGGGGCGTATGGCGGAGCGCGGCTTTCCCCTCGGCCATTCGTAACGATACACTTTTTCTGGCTACCGTAACGGGCAACTCGGTGGCCCTGACCTACGAACTGGCCATTGGGTCGGCGGCTTGCCCGGCGCGGGCCACCGCCACCGTGAGCATTGGTCGCCCACGAGCTGCGTTTGCCGTGAGTGGCACCTGCACCGGGGTTGCTCCCACATTACAAAACACCTCATCGGGGGCCACTGCCTACCAATGGGCACTCAACGGGCAGGTTTTCTCCACTACCCAACTCCCCACACTCAACCTGTCGGCGGGGCAAAACGTACTGTCATTAACGGTTGGAACGGGTTCCTGCACCGACACAACGAGCCGTTCCATCAAGATTCTGGCTCCCCCGCAGCCGATTAGTTTTTCGCCCGATAAAACGGGAGGATGCGCTCCGCTGACCGTGTCATTTTCGGTGCCGGGTGCGGCCAACCCCGATGTTCAGTACC
Organism: Cytophagales bacterium; assembly: GCA_031411995.1. Lineage (GTDB taxonomy): Bacteria > Bacteroidota > Bacteroidia > Cytophagales > Spirosomataceae > Rudanella. The sequence continues at coordinate 159,522 of JANOCD010000093.1, read as the reverse complement.
GCTGGGACTATGGCAACGGAACCTCGGCAACCACGTTTTCGCCAACATCCCAAACCTACCGCAACACCAACCGGCAGGCGCAGGTGGTGCCTGTTTTGCTCACGGCCCGCAACGCCTGCGGGGTGCAGTCGTTCTCGACTACGCTAACAGTGAGACCCTTAGCCAAAGCCGAAATTGGGGTCGATTCCACCACCTTTCGCTGTTCGCCGGCGCGGGTCAAATTCTCGAACCGCTCCACTGGCCAAACGCCACCGGGCATCTGGCTTTGGGGCGATGGCAGCGGCCCGCTTGCCTCCCCCGCCGACACGCTCTCACACCTGTTCTCGACCCGCGACTCGGCCCGCACGTTCCGGGTGCAGTTGATTGTGTCCAGCGAATGCGGTCGCGACACCGATGCGGTGGCTATCCGTTTATATCCGCCAACGGTGAAACCCCTGTTTGAACTGAACACCAGCCGACCCTGTTCCGGCGAATTGGTGCAGTTTAAGGATGCCACCACACCCAAACCCGACCGCTGGTTCTGGCGGTTTGGCGATGGTAAAACCGACACCCAGGCTAACCCGCAACACGCGTTTGCCGAACCAAACAAAACCTACACCATCACCCTGATTGCGTTTACGGCCTGCGGCTATGACTCGCTCCGGCGAACCATCACAACCGTGGCCTCACCAACGGGGGTTATTGGCAAAGTAGAAGCATTTGGTTGTGTCGGCCAAACGGTTTCGTTTACGAACAGAACCAATCCACAAAACCGATTTGTCTGGAATTTTGGTGATGGCTCCCCGCTCGATTCGGTTATGTATGCACCGTCGCATCCCTATAAAACGCCGGGTAATTATGCCGCAACGCTGACCATTTTTGGGGATTCGCGTTCGTGCAAAACCGAACTCCGCCAGCCCGTTGAGGTACGGGCGAAACCAGTAGCTAAGTTCACCGCCGAGGGCGATGTCGAACAGTGCAGCCCGGCCACCATTCGGCTGCTGGCCACGGGCGACAACCTGACCTGGCAATGGCAACTGAGCGATGGCCAACGTTTGACAGGTCAACAGCCCACGGTGGCCCTCACGGGTGGCCGCTACGACGTAACGCTCAAGGCTTCTTATAACGGAGCCTGCCCCGATTCGGTCACGACTCAGGCGGCTTTGCGGGTACTCGATTGCTCGTTGCGGGTGCCGGATGCTTTTTCGCCGGGGGGCTTCAACCCCCGCTGGACGGTCTTTGGCGAAGGCATCGACCGGCTGGCGGTGCTGCGAGTTCGGAGCCGGTGGGGAGAAATTATTTTTGAAGCCCGCGATATTCCTGCCGGGAGCCTGAAACCCACCGAAAGTTGGGATGGAACATTCAACGGAGTGCCGATGCCTGCCGGTGCCTATACCTATGAGACCGATGTGTTATATAAAGGCGGCACACAGGAACGAAAAGTGGGGAGTTTGATACTGATGCGGTAACTTTAACTCCTTATCTTTATCTATTTCATCCCTATGAAACGTCCACTACCATCGCTTTTTTTAGCTCTCTGCTGCTTTTCAATTACTCAGGCACAACCTACATCCGAGCCTATTGCCATCGGCCAACCAGCCGCCAACGAACGCATTATCCGGTACGCGCTTACGCCGAGTGTTGTGCTTTCTTTTGGCAAGGAGCCTATTTTACTGGAAGTTACGACGGAGGGAAACCCAACCGAAGTTCGTTTGACCTTTGGCAATACTACCCAACCCGAACAAAGCCTGAACGACCGGGGCATCGACGGTGATAAAAAAGCGGGCGATGGTGTATTTTCAGCCGTGGTCGCTCCCCGGCTTGAGTGGATGTACCCTTTTTTGGGTCATATACGAGCCTATGCGGGTACAGTCAAAGTGGCTGAAGTTGTTGGAATTGTCATCCTAAGCCTTTCCGATGCACCACCCATTATACCCCGAAAAATTGACAGCACAACTCAATACTCCGATTACGTTTTCAACATCGTGGTTCCGTCAACCGCCAGGTCCTTAACCGAAGCTGATTGGCTGAAATACAGCCAGTTATTCTATAATTATCACGCCGACGAGTTCGATTTTATCAACTATGTGCTGACTCCCGGTTTTGTTGGGCCGGTTTCGCACACGATAGTCGCCAATAATGTCACGGCTGTTGGATTACCCATAGTTAACAACAGCGCAAAGTTTGGTAGTATGGGTCGGCTAAAGGGATTGATTCAGTTTCCGATCCCGGATCAGTTCGACGGGGCGGGTCGCCCGTTGGTGCAGGCCATTGGGCGGCAGTGGATTCGCCCAAATAACCCGCTGTTGCAGGTTGGCGTACCTAATTGGCCAGTGTCCAATCTGGCAACGGGCGTGATGGGCATTGGCGAAGAAGGCAAAGCGTTTCCGGTTGAGTTTTACGAGTCGGGCAATGGTAATTATGGGTTGAACCCGATTTTCAACACATTGTATGGGATGGCACAAGTCTCGCCAACGCCCCGCGTTCATTCTACTGTTTTCAACGATTGGGAGTTGTATCTGATGGGGTTGCTGCCCCCTGATCAGGTGCAGACAAACGCGATAGTCTTCAACAACCAGAACATCACGTTATCGTTCCCATATGGTGGTCAGTATCCAAAATCAGGATTTAGCACGTATCTGTTTGCCGACCGCGTAGCCGAGGTCGGTGCGCGGGTTCCGGTAGCGGCCCAAAGCCAGAAACAGTTTTCGATGGCTACCATCGTACTGTCGGAACGCTTGCTGAATGCCACCGAAATGTCGTATCTGAATTATATGGCCAAACGGGCTGAAGGCCGGGAAACCGTGCAAACACGAGAAGGATTTACGCCTGTCGCCGGTCGTCCATTTTACGTAGCAACTCATGGCCGGGCTACCCTGCGGACGTTGTTGAACACCACTGTCAACTGCACCCAGGCACCCGCCCAGCCAACTATCACCGCCAGCTTGGGTACGTCGCTGTGTTTGGGCCATATTACAGTCCTGACGACCTCATTACCGGAAAGCCTCACCCCTATCTGGTATCATAATGGCTCACCCCTTCCCGACCGAACAACCTCAATTACAGCGGTTTATACAGGCGATTATACGCTGTCGGTTCGCGATGAGAAAGGTTGTAGTAGTGCCGTGTCGCCCGTGCTGTCGCTGAGTGTACTTGTCAGCCCGGTCAAACCGAAGGTTGCGTTTTTCGGTAACGACGTGGCCACATCCTGTGCACCCGGAAGTCTGTTTACCAATGAGCGAATACCACTGTATCAATGGTTTCTGGACGGCAAGCCTTTGGAAGGAGCCACAAGATACGCTTTTTATCCCCGCGCTTCGGGTGCCTACACGGTGGCTATTCGGCAACCCAACGGCTGCACCGACATCGTGTCGGACCCGGTCTCCATTACCGCTCGCACCAACGGCACAAGCGCGGAGTTGACCGCCGATAAAACAGAGTTCACCTGCGGAGGCCCGGCCATTACGCTACGGGCCACAACCGATGCGAAAAATCCCAAACAATGGTTTTGGTCGCGGAATAGCGAATATATTGCTCAGACGACATCGGCAACGTATTCAGCCACGGCAACCGGAGCGTACACGGTGCAGGTGTTTGGAGAAGAGAACTGTCCCGGTTCGTTATCGAAACCCGTGTCGCTAACCCCAGGTGTTACGCCTACAAAGCCTACCATTTCAACAACCGCCAGCGGGCTATTGTCGAGTAGCCCCGTTAATAATCAGTGGATTATATTTGGAACACCCGATTACTACAACAGGGGGCAAACGTATTCCACGCCTTACAATGGACTCTATTACATTGTTCGGGTAAACAAGGGGGGTTGCCTGATCGACTCGGACCCGTTTCTGTACGAAGGTATTTCCATCACCACTGCGCCACAACCCGGAACCGTAACCAATCCACCCGTCAATACAGCGACCGTAACCAATCCACCCACTAATACAGCAACTGCTCCCCAGGTCATCACCGCCTACGATCCCGCTCTTCCCGGTAGCCTCTCCCTCCGACACGCTCCCAATCCGGTTAATCAATCGGCTCAAATTTGGTTCGATTTGCCCATAATCACCCATATCACGCTCCGTTTGCTGAACAGTAATGGGTCAGCCGTGCGGATACTGGCCGAGGGCCGTTATCAGGCTGGTACGCACACGATTATGCTGGATATGAGCGGGCTGCCTTCGGGACTGTATTTGTATCGACTGGAAGCGGAGGGCGTTAGCCGGACGAATAAGTTGCTGGTTATGAAGTGAAGACGCAAACCGATTTGCCCAATCCCCCATTGTTGCCTAATTTTGACCGCTTTTCGGGATACCGTCCCGAAATCCCTAACGGATAGACTACGCTCAATCGAATCATGAGAGAAATACAGTTTCGCGAGGCCCTGCGGGAGGCTATGGTTGAAGAAATGCGCCTTGACCCAAGGGTTTTCCTGATGGGCGAAGAGGTGGCCGAATACAATGGTGCCTACAAAGTTAGCCAGGGAATGCTCGACGAATTCGGGGCCGACCGCGTGTGGGACACTCCCATTGCCGAGTTGGGTTTTGCCGGCATCGGCGTAGGGGCAGCCATCAACGGCTTACGGCCCATTATTGAGTTCATGACATTCAACTTCGCGCTTGTTGCCATTGATCAGGTTATCAATAGTGCGGCTAAAATTATGTCGATGTCGGGTGGGCAGTATTCTTGCCCAATTGTGTTCCGGGGGCCAACGGGTAATGCCGGGATGCTATCGAGCCAGCACTCGCAAAACTTCGAGAACTGGTTTGCCAACACACCCGGTTTGAAAGTAGTGGTTCCGTCGAACCCTGCCGACGCTAAAGGCCTGCTTAAGTCCTGCATTCGCGACAATGACCCTGTTATTTTCATGGAGTCGGAGTTGATGTATGGCGACAAAGGGCCGGTGCCCGAAGAAGAATACCTGATTCCAATTGGCCAGGCTAAAGTTGTTCGCGAAGGCACCGACGTGACCATTGTTTCGTTTGGTAAGATCATGAAAGTGGCCCTCGCTGCTGCTGACGAACTGGCCAAAAACGGTGTGTCGGCCGAGGTGATCGACCTGCGCACCGTGCGGCCTATTGATTACGCAACAATTATAAACTCGGTGAAGAAAACGAACCGTTGTGTGATTGTGGAAGAAGCGTGGCCATTGGCAGCTATCTCCTCAGAACTGACTTACAACATTCAACGCAACGCCTTCGATTATCTGGACGCCCCCGTCGTTCGGGTCAACAGCCTCGATTTGCCGCTGCCCTACGCACCAACGCTGATCGAGGTGATTCTACCGAACGTGAAGAAAACGCTGCAGGCGGTAGAGACGGTGATGTATAAGAAGTAGTAGCGTGTGTATGGCGAATTACAAATCCACTATACACGCAAAAAGGCCCGAACAGCAATGTTCGGGCCTTTTAATTTGTGGCAGTTGATAGATAAACGACCGTGGTGTAGGAAAAGTTTTGTGGTTGAAAAATAGTGTGATAATTTGCCAGTATAGTTGTAAAAGCCTAAAATTCCTCTCTATAACCTAAAAACAGGTGCGTTCTTCCACAAAAGTCATCTACGAGATTACAATGCAACACATCGGTTCGCTCAACACGCTGCGGCATCGGGAACCAGCCACCATTTTCTTTTCTAACCTGAAGAAAGCCGTTGAAGCTATAACGGCGGAGTTGCTGGTGAACAACTGGCCTTTAAAAGTTAACTATACGGCGGTGTATCGGGGCGTGAAACAGCGCGATTTTTATTCGTGCGACTTCGATGTAGCCGGCACAAAGGTCTTTCGAATCAAGGTTGTCCCCCGCGTGCTAAACCCAGCCCTGCCGAGGTTGGGGTTAGACGAGAATCCGGTGAAATAAGCAATTTCGGGGCAGCTTGTTTTATGGCCGCAATGCCCCCTTCCACGTTCACTACATTGTCGAAACCACGCGCTTTCAGGATTGAGTTGGCCACCATTGAACGGTAGCCCCCTGCGCAGTGTACGTAAACTGGCGCGGTTCGCGGAATGGCCGCCATGTGGTCGTTAAGCGTGTCTAAAGGCATATTCTCGGCCCCAATAATGTGTTCCGGCTCAAATTCGGTCTCTTTACGAACATCGATAACCATCGAATTGGGGGCTTGTGCGTGCCGCCTGACAAACTCCGGTGCCGAAATCGTTTCTACAGTATCCACTTCTTTACCAGCCGTTTGCCAGGTGGAAAAACCTCCGTTCAAATAACCAATACAGTTGTCATAGCCTACGCGGGCAAGTCGCAATACGGTTTCGGTTTCTTTTCCGATGGGCGTTACCAGTGCAATGGGCTGTTTCAGATCGGGAATCAGCGCACCAACCCAAGGTGCAAATGAGCCGTTCAAGCCAATGTTAATGGAGTTTGGAATGAAGCCTGCCGCAAAATCATCGGCCTCCCGAACATCGAGCAACAAGGCGCCGGTTTCGTTAACGGCCGCTTCGAACGCATCGGGCGAAAGGGGTGCGTCGCCCCGTTTCATCACCCGGTCAATGGGTTCATAGCCTTCTTTGTTGAGCCGGGCGTTTTCAGCAAAATAGCCAGGTGCCGTGGTTAGTCCTTCCAAAACCTGCTCCACAAACTGCTCCTTCGATTTGGCTTGTAGTGCGTAGTTGAATCGCTTCTGATTGCCGAGTGTGTCGGTGGTTTCTTTGCTCATATTCTTTCCACAAGCCGACCCGGCACCATGTGCCGGATACACAATCACATCGTCGGCGAGGGGCATAATCTTGGTGTTCAAACTGTTGTAGAGCATCCCGGCCAGATCGTGTTCGGTCAGATTTCCTTTAATAGCCAGATCGGGGCGGCCAACGTCGCCAATGAAGAGGGTATCTCCCGTGAAAATGGCGTGATCTTTTCCGTTCTCATCAATCAGCAAATACGTGGTCGATTCGAGGGTGTGGCCGGGTGTGTGCAGAGCTTTAATCCGAACTTTACCAAGAATAAATTCTTCGCCATCAGTGGCATGATAGGCTTCGTAAGTTGTGTTGGCATTTGGGCCATACACAATTTTTGCCCCCGTTTTTCGGGCCAGGTCGATATGTCCCGACACAAAATCGGCGTGGAAATGCGTCTCGAAAACGTATTTGATAGTTGCTCCGGCCAGTTGCGCTTTGCGGATGTAAGGAGCCGTTTCACGAAGTGGGTCGATGATAGCGATCTCGCCTTCGCTCTCGATGTAATACGCTCCCTGGGCCAGACAGCCCGTATATAATTGTTCGACGATCATAATAATTCTTTCAAAACGATGAAACTCGCTACGGCCAGCACAAACCAGCCAAAGCCTTTTTTGAGTTGATCCGGTGCCACAAACTGCGCCAGATACAGCCCCAGAAAAATACCTCCAATGGATAAACCGGTAAAGGGCAACAGAAAATTCCAGTCGAGGGTGGTGTGCTGGAGGTCGCCGAGCAGGCCCACAAAGGAGTTCACGGCAATAATGAGCACCGAGGTGGCCACCGCCCGATGAATGGGCAAACCCGCCAGCAACACCAGCATCGGCACAATCAGAAAACCGCCCCCTGCGCCAATGGTACCGGTAAGCAAGCCAACTGCAAGCCCATCCAGAGCCAGCGATTTGTAGCGTGGGCGACCGTCTGCGGCTTCCCCCTGCTCAGGCCGTTGGTTGCGGATCATGGCGCGGGCGGCCATAATCATCACAAAGGCAAAAAAGAACAGGATGGCATCGTTTTTAGCCAACGCCAGATCGCCAAACCGAACCAACGGATCGGGTAGAGCAGGCACCAAAAACCGGCGCGACAGATAGACCGATACAAACGAAGGCAGCGCAAAAGCTACCGTTGTCCGCAAATCGACCCGGCGTTGCCAGAGGTGATTCAATGACCCGACAAGCGACGTTGTGCCAACCACAAACAGGGAGTAGGTGGTGGCCAGCAGGGGCGAAACGCCAAATACATACACAAAAATTGGTACGGTCAGAATGGAGCCGCCACCCCCTGCCAGGCCAATCACCAACCCAACCAAAATGGCCGAGGCATACCCGAATAGCTCTTGTCCTGTCATTGCTAAACTAAACGCCTTTTTCCGACGTTACATATCTGAAAAACGCGACACTCATGTTATTCAAGATTCTCTTCATTATTATTCTGCTGATTGCCTTCGTACCACCCGTTCGGCGGTTTGTATTTTACCTGCTTGTTGGTCGGCAATTGGTGAAGGATCAACGCCGTCAGGAACCCGTCCGTCGGCGCGAGGGCGAAACCCGTGTGGACCATACACCCCCCCGCCCCAGCGCGAACAAAGGGGGCGAGTATGTTGATTTTGAGGAAGTTAAATGATCTATCGGGTTAGCAGACCCGCATCCAGCACAAATTGAGAGCCGGTAATATAACGGGCTTTGTCGGACGCGAGGTACAAAACCATCCCGGCTACATCGTCGGGTTCCACCCACGGAACCGGCAGCAAATTCCCCGCCGAACGCTCGGCAATGGCTTGAGTAGTTGTGCCTTCCAGCGCGGCTAAACCGTCGTTCATGGGCGTGTTCACCCCTGTTGGGTGGATAGAATTAACCCGAATGTTGTGGGGTGCCAGTTCAATGGCCCACGATTTGGTCAGGCCAACCAACCCCCATTTTGAGGCTGCATAATGACTTAGCCGACCCATTCCCCGCAGCCCGGCAATGCTCGAATTGTTGATAATTACCCCCGATTTTTGCGCGATCATGACCGGAATCACGCGCCGGGCCACCAACCACGCCCCTTTCAGATTAATGTCGAGCATGGCATCCCATTCATCTTCCTGTAGTTCGTGGGCCAGTCCGTAGGCGCAAATTCCGGCATTGTTGAACAGCAGGTCGATGCGGCCAAAATCGTTCATAGTCTGCTCAACGGCCCGGCTAATGTCGGCATCATTCCGCACGTCGCCGGCAACGGCCAAACAATGGGTTCCGAGGGCTTCAATCTCTTCTTTCAGGGAATCCAGTTCGCCCGACGAGCCGAAGGTGTAGGCTGGATAACTCAGGTTTTTAGCGACATCGAAGGCCACAATGTTTGCCCCTTCTTTGGCTAAGGCAAGGGCAACTGCCCGACCCTGTCCGTGGGCGGCTCCGGTGATAAACGCTACCGATTCGGCAAATTCAGCCATTGGTTTTGGGTCAGGTTAAAGGTAAATAGGGGTATAGATACTCGTCGATGGTTACGCCAAGCACATTATTAAACAGATTCGTAGCAATCATCTGCCCTGCAAAAGCAATCAGTATAACTATCTCACTATCAGTGAATAGTTCACGGATCGGTTCATAAATTGAATCCGACACCGCAACGGCGGTGATGCGGCATTCCGACGGCTCCCCCCGGTTGAGCGCAATTTCAGCCCCGAAATCAAGCAGTTGTTGCTCCTCTGTAGTCAGGTTGAGGTCTTCAGGGCGTTCGCCGTTCTGGATAATAATTTTGCGGAAAAACGTGGTGCAAAGCGGGCAGTTGCTGGCTTCCGAAATGGCATGGGCAAACAAATAGGCCGACCGCTCGCCCACGATCCGAATTACCTCATGATAGAGCGGATACCACTGCATATAAATCTCAAAAGCCAACTTTGAATGGCTCAACGTGGCTTTCATGTTGGTGATGCGCGAGCCGGGGTAATCGGCAAGGTGTTTGGCCCAGGCTTCCTGGAGGTCGGGGGAGGCCTCGGTGTTGAGTAAAGGGTTTATTCGGGGCATGGCTTAAGTTGAGGAAAGGATTAGGCAAACCCAAAACTAATTCTCAGCGCGATATTTTACGGCCTGTCCTGAAAGCAGATAACCATTCACCGTTTTGGTGGTGTAGTAGGTGTAGCGCACGTTTACCAGCGCGTCGGCACCGGCTTTTTGAGCTTCCAGTGAGAGTCTTGCCAGTAGTAACTCCTTGTCTTGCATGGTGTTACCCCGGCTTAACATGCGCCCGTCAGCATTTTGACTTTTGTCAAGTGGCAACTCTTTCCGGCTCTCCATTTCCTGTACCAGATCATACAGACGACCCGGACTCTGATTCTCATAGAAAATATCAATCGGATATTTTGGTCCCGTCGAGATGGGGATAGCAGGCCGGAAGCAGCCGGTTAAGAGACTGATCGTTAACAAGAAAATGAGACTCTGTTTCATGATTTGGTGTTTTTATATCCCTGGTCTGCCAAGCGTGGCCCGGTGTCCTCACAGTCCGCTTTTTTGTAAAACTTCGCCTATCACTCTCGGATAATGCTCGTGTTCAAGCACTTGGACTTTGCGGGCTACGTCGTCTGGTTTATCGGTAGGCGCAACCGGGCAACTCGCTTGATAAATAATCGCTCCTTCGTCGTAGTGTTCGTTTACAAAATGAATCGTAATGCCCGATTCCGGTTCGCCAGCCGCCACCACGGCTTCATGCACAAAATGGCCGTACATACCCTTGCCGCCGTACTTCGGTAACAAAGCCGGGTGAATATTAACGATCCGGTTCGGAAACGCCCGCACCAGCTCGGCAGGGATGAGCCACATGAAACCCGCCAACACAATCAAATCAATACCCTGATTCTGAAGTAGTTCAATAATTTGGTTGCTCTGGTAAAAAGTAGGCCGGTCGAAAACAAGCACTGGAGCATGAACCAGCCCCGTTCCGAAACCCCTCCGGGCGCGGTCGATCACTCCTGCTTTGGGGTTATTGGTCAGCACCAGTGAGATAGTTACCTTAACCGAATTGGCTTGTCGCGGCCCGGCAAAATAGTCAGCGATTTTTTCGGCATTGGAACCGGAACCGGAAGCAAAGAGAGCGATGCGTTTCATTGGGTCCAAAATTACACGATTTTCGTAACTTTGCCGGGATGCTCCTTCCTCGTTAAGGTATGTTAACAACAAAATCGCTGACGTTCGCCTACGGTGCCGACAAACAGTTCGCCTTTCCTGATCTTTCGTGCGCTGACCGTGAGGCTCTGCTGATTTTGGGTCGCTCCGGCACCGGCAAAACGACACTGCTGCATTTGCTGGCTCTTTTGCTACAACCAAAAGGCGGTTCGGTGGTCATGAATAACACCGATCTGACCCAGTTGAGTGCGGCTCAAACGGCTGCTTTTCGGGCCAAACATGTGGGCATTGTCTATCAGAAACCGCATTTTGTCAGTTCGTTATCCGTAATGGATAACCTACTGATGGCGAATTATTTAGCGAGTCAGCCACAAAAAAAAGACCGGGCGCGTGAGTTGGCCAATCAATTGGGATTCACGGATCGTTTAGACAAAAAAACAAATCAACTCAGTCAGGGTGAGCAACAGCGGGTGAGCATTGCCCGTGCGGTAATGAACCAACCTGGTGTGATTTTGGCCGACGAGCCAACCTCCAGCCTCGACGATACCAACACCGACCTTGTGATAGACCTGCTCCGGCAACAATCCGAGCAAATCGGGGCCAGTTTGGTGGTCGTCACCCACGATCAGCGACTGAAAGATGTATTTCAAAATCGAGTAAATCTGTGAAAAAACTCCTCCTCCTGTTCCTGCTCTTACCGGCTCTTTCCTCAGCTCAAAACAGGAAGCGAAAGGACTTCTTGGTATCAATAACGACCGATTATGGCATTATGAAACTGCTGTTGAGCGATCAGACACCGAAGCATAAGGATAATTTTATCAAACTCGTCAATGATAAATTTTACGACGGTTTGCTGTTCCACCGGGTTATGCAGCAGTTTATGATACAGGGGGGCGACCCCGACTCCAAAACGGCCCTGGTGGGCCAACCATTGGGGAGCGGTGGTATGAATTACAGAGTCCCGGCAGAATTTGTACCGACGCTGTACCACAAAAAAGGAGCCTTGGCGGCCGCCCGCGATGGAAACCCCGAAAAAGCATCGAGTGGTTGCCAGTTTTATGTGGTGCAGGGGCGTGTGTGGGACGATGCCGGGTTTCAGCAACAATTGGGTCGTATTCAAAGCCTAAACGGTCGGATGCCCACCCCCGAACAAACGCAGGTGTATAAAACCACTGGCGGCAGCCCTCACTTAGACGGAAACTATACCGTTTTTGGGCAGGTTGTCGATGGTCTCGCCGTGGTGGACAGCATTGCCAAACAGCCCTGTGCCGAACGGAATCGACCCATAAAAGACATTCGGATGACCGTGTCGGGTGAGTGGATAAAGAAAAAGAAATTAGCGAAATTGTATAAACTGTAGAGACGCAAGATTTTGCGTCTCACCTGCGTCAGCAAAATTATTCGGCACTAGAGACGCAAAATCTTGCGTCTCTACACTACACCAAATCATGCGTATTCTTATTACCGGGGCCAACGGATTGTTAGGCCAGAAATTAGTTGATCTGTTGGCGAACGATGCCAGCGTCGACCTCGTGGCCACGGCACGGGGCGAAAACCGTTCGCCCTATTCCGAAGGCTACACGTACCGTTCGATGGACATTACCGACCGCCAGCAGGTGCTCGATGTGATGGCCGAGGTGCGGCCCGATGCCGTGATTCACGGTGCGGCCATGACCGATGTGGACAAGTGCGAATTAGACAAAGATGCCTGTTGGTTGCAGAATGTGACGGCGGTGGAATACATTGTGGAAGGATGCCGCCAAACGGGGGCGTTTTTGTGCCACGTCTCCACCGACTTTATTTTCGACGGAGAGGCTGGCCCCTATGATGAACAGGCCGAGGGAAACCCAATCAGTTTCTATGGCTGGAGCAAGTATGCCGCCGAGAAAGTGGTGATGAATGCCTCACGGTCCGACATTTCGGTTAAATGGGGAATTGCCCGCACGGTTTTGGTGTATGGCATTGCGCACGACATGAGCCGGAGCAACATCATTTTGTGGGTCAAGAAATCGCTGGAAGATGGCAAGAAAATCAACGTTGTCACCGACCAGTTCCGCAGCCCGACGCTGGCCGAGGATTTGGCCGCCGGATGCGCTCTGATTGCCACCCAAAAAGCCGAAGGTATCTTCAATATCTCAGGTAAAGAGGTGCTAACTCCTTACGAAATGGCCATTCAAACGGCTGATTTCTTTGCACTTGACAAGTCGCTGATTAATCAAGCCGACGGGTCCACATTCAAGCAAACCGCCCGCCGACCACCCCGTACGGGTTTCATTATCGACAAAGCCCGCACGGTGCTGGGCTACAGTCCACGCAGTTTTTCAGAAGGAATTGCGTTGCTGGCGGAGCAAATTAGCCAACGGGTTTAGTAGGTACTAATGGGTTTATCCTTACCTACTGTATGAAACATCTTCGCTTATCCTTCTGCCTGTACGCCCTACTGTTGCTGGCGTTGCCGTCGGTTGCTCAACGCTGGACCGCCCAACAAGCCAATGACTGGTATAAAACACAACCGTTTCTGGTTGGGGCCAATTTCATTCCCAGCACCGCCATCAACCAGTTGGAAATGTGGCAGGCCGAGAGTTTCGATCCAACAACTATAGACCGCGAACTCGGCTATGCCGAAAGCATCGGCATGAACGTGATGCGGGTGTTTCTGCACAATTTGGTGTGGGAACAGGATGCCGAAGCCTATAAAAAACGCATCGAGCAGTTTCTGCAAATCGCCGACAAGCACAAGATCAAAATCATGTTTGTGCTGTTCGATTCGTGCTGGAACGACGATCCGAAATTGGGCAAACAAATGGACCCTGTCACGGGGAAACACAACTCCGGTTGGGTGCGCGGCCCCGGCACCAAACGCCTGTTCGACTCGCGGATGTGGGCGGGTCTGGAAAGCTATACTAAAGGCGTGTTAACTGCTTTTGGGAAAGACAACCGCGTGATGACCTGGGATTTGTTCAACGAGCCAAGCAACTCGGGCTATAATGATGCGGTGCTGCCCTTGCTGACCAAAACCTTCGTTTGGGCGCAGGCTGTGCGACCCAGCCAACCCATCACGGCGGGTTGGTGGAATGACCATTCGATGTCTAACGAACTGATGTTGAGTCAGTCGGACGTAATTACGTTTCACAACTACGCCGAAGCGGCTAAGTTAGAAGCCCAGATTATTGATTTCCAGAAGAAATACGAGCGGCCCCTAATCTGCACGGAATACATGGCCCGGACGCGCAACAGCACGTTTGAAACCTGCCTGCCTGTCTTCAAAAAATACAAAGTGGGAGCCATTAATTGGGGCTTGGTGAAAGGAAAAACCAACACCATTTATGCCTGGGACGCACCAATGCCGAGTGGAGAAGAACCCAAAGTCTGGTTCCACGACATTTTCCGCCCCGACGGTTCGGTATTCGACCCCAAAGAAACAGCGGTGATCAAGCAGTTAACAACGGGCAGGTAGAGACATGTTGCGTCTCTATGCTTCTACCTTCTCTGGTTCCTCCGTAAAGGCCGGGCGACCGGGGATGTAATGCCGGAAAAACGAGCCAACTTTCATTTGGAGGACTCCAAAAACCGCTTCCTTAAAGATTTTTGACGACATTTTAGAGGTTCCTCGGGTCCGGTCGGTGAAGATGATCGGCACCTCAACAAGCCGGAAACCGTATTTCCAACAGGTAAACTTCATTTCAATCTGGAAGGCGTATCCCACAAACCGGATGCGGTTTTGCATGATCGTTTCGAGCACCCGGCGTGTGTAGCAAACGAAACCCGCTGTGGGGTCCATAATGGGCATTCCTGTAACAAATCGCACGTAAACCCCTGCAAAATAAGACATTAACACCCGTCCCATTGGCCAGTTCACTACGTTTACACCCTTGATGTAGCGCGACCCCACGGCTACATCGGCGGGGGGGAGTTGCGTTCCGTCATCGTCTAAGGTGCCGTTTGCACAGGCATGGTAAAGCCGAATCAGATCGTTGGGGTTGTGCGAGAAGTCGGCATCCATCTCGAAAAAATAGTCGTAGCCCCGCGCCAGGCCCCATTTAAACCCATCGAGGTAGGCCGTGCCGAGACCAAGTTTACCTTTCCGCTCCAACAAATGCAAACTGGCGATGTTGCCGGACCTTTCCGCCTGAATATCACGCACCACCTGAGCTGTTCCATCGGGTGAGCCATCATCCACGATGAGTAAGTCGAACGGGCAGTCGGAATCACCGTCGCGCAGGGAAAAGACCTTGCGGATGATGGCTTCGATGTTCTCGATTTCGTTATAGGTCGGGATAATTACTAAGCTATCTCTCACGACGATGGGAGCGAGGGGGTTAACTCGCTTCTACTTTTAAACACTGTGAACCCCAAAGTTCGTGCTTTTGAGATGTTAAAAATTGTTATAAGCCAATTTTTTTGCCGGGAAGTAGAACGGAGCACCGCTCCGTTCTACAATTTTCCCACCACCATTGCCCGACCCGGAATGGTGCGGTAAGTAATCACTTTGTGCGGTTTCAGGCCTGCGGATTGTTGCCAGGCCTGAATTTCGGCGATGGAATAATTACCTGCCGTGCTGGTTAGGCCATAAAAAAGGTCGGTGGAGCCGCCAACGAGTTCAGGTTTTGCCCCGGTTTCGGGCCGAATAAATTCGTTGATGATATAGACTCCCCCTGGACGCAAGGCTTGCGCGACTTTTTGAGCCACCGCCCGGTTCTGCTCCTCGTTGAAATGGTGCGCCAGGCTCGACATCAGCACAATATCGTATTGATTCTCCCCAAAATCATCGGTGAGGGCGTTCCCGGCGCGGTGCCGGGTGCGCTCACCCAGACCAAGCCGCGCCAGCAAGGGGGCTGCCTGTTCAATGGCTTCGGGCAGGTCTAGAATGGTCGATTGGAGGGAGGGAATCCGCCGACAGAGGGCCACCGAATGTTGACCGTGTGAGCCGCCAATGTCGAGCATGGCGGTGGCGGTTTTCGGCACCGGGGCCAGTCGCCCAAACTCTTTGGCTTCGGTGCCGGTAGCCGCCAGCATCGCATTTTGGTAATACTGCCACTGCTCGGTGTTGAGGTTATCATGGTATTGAATACCCTTGCCCGTTTGTAGGTACTCGCCCATGTGGTTAAGCCATTCCCACATCACCCGGTTGTTAAAAACCATCATGCCATAAACCGATTCCGGATTGTCTTTCAACACCCACTTCCGGGCCGATTTGGTCAGCGAAAACCGCCCATCGGAGTATCGGAAGTACTTCATCGCCGTGAGCAAACCCAGTAGTTCGCCGGTGGCTTTGGGGTGAAGCCCGCAGGCAGAAGCCGCTGTTTCGGCAGTCTCAGCTCCGTTGGCAACGGCTTCAAAAATGCCTTTGTCGGCAGCTTCAAGCACGGCCTTGGCCATCACGGGCATGATTTGGGCGTGGAGCAATGGCCAGGGAACAATGTCGGCGCGGAGGGCCAACCACTCAAGGGGATTGTCGGGGGAAATGGAAAGTTGCATCGTTTTTATCTTTATCCTACCACCCGATGCAAGCCTTGCCAGGCCCAGTGCAGTTGTTGCTCGATGCGTTGCCAGTCAGCTTCCTTAATCATGCCCCGCTTTTGGGCTTCGTCGCATTGGCGCATGGCCTGAGCGCGCAGTTGGCTATAATCGGTGAACTTGTCGGGCGATTCGCTATACAAAGCCCCCGCTGTCTGGGCGAGTGCTTTTGCCAGATCGTCGTAGGAATAGTTCTCGCGTTCGCGGTGAATAATCCACCATTCCAACTCTAAACGGGCCACTTTCTGCACATCAAATTTCTCTTTGGTAAGCCCTTGAATGTCCGAATAATAATCAACCAGCAAGGGCAAGGCTTTATCATAGTCAGCCCGTGACTTGCCCTCTTTGAACACAAAAGCGGCCCGGCTCGCCTGAAACGCCAACCCATATGACCGCCAATAGGGAGCATTGAACTGATTCCGAAGGCCCCCCGCCAACTGCCGATATAACTTAAACGGACTTTGACCATAATAGGACCGCCACATGCCCGTTTCAATGCGAGCCACGCTGTTGGGGTCGAACTGCCGGATGCTGTGTTCGCGGGGGATATATAGGTCGGTAGCAATCCAGATCAGCACGCCCACAAGCACGAGGAGCCAGAAGCGGTGGTAGGTTCTCAGTTTCATTTCGGTTTATGGCTGGTTTACTGATGAGTTTTTAGTCTCCTCGGAAGTACTCGCAAAGTTAAGGTATAAAAAAACGGTCTGTGAGGACACAGACCGTGGGGAATAGGGAAATTATAGCCGTAGGTCACAAACTACACCTTCTTTACCGGCTTTTTTGCACCAGCCACCACCGGCTTTTTCGCACTGGCCACCGGGGTTGGGGCTTTTTTCGTCATCGTAAGGGGGTCCCAATGCACCACTTTCTGTTCGAAATAACTTTCGTTGCAGGCAAGCACGGGGGCCGCTGCCCGGAACCCAAACACGGGGTCTTCGATTGTTCCCTGACTGCCCTCACGCACATTTTTGAAGAAATCGCCGAAGTGCTTGGCGTGGGCATCGTCGTCTTTGGGCGAGTTGAATTTCACCTCTTTAACGGGTTCTGCCACGCGACTTTCGGGAGAATACTGCGCGTCGTATTGCTTCTTGAACTCCTCCTGCACTTCGGGCGTGAACGTGAAATAGCTGTCATAACCATTGTAGCCGGGGGCAACGGGGAGTTTCTTTTTGGTCAGAATCAAGTTGTCTTCCGAGAACTCGATGGTGCCTTCATTCCCAATAATCCGCGTGACGTTGCTGATTTTGCCCGCGTTGGCAAAGTTCACCCGCAACACCATCTGGAAAGCCTCGTGCGCGTCGGTTTTGGGGTAATCCATGATACTCGTCATTATGTCGGGTACGTCGCGGCCATCTTTCCAATAGGCGAGGTTGCCCGACGAGAAAATGCGCGTTGGCCCCAGTGTGTTGGTCACGAAATGGACACCCGTGATAAGGTGAATAAACAAATCGCCCGCCACGCCCGTGCCGTAATCTTTGTAGTTCCTCCACCGGAAAAACCGCTTTGCATCGAATGCCCGTTTGGGCGCATCGCCCAGGAAACGATCCCAATCCAGGGTTGTGAGCGAGGCATCGGGTGGGATCGAGTAATTCCAGGCACCAATAGCGTTGAATCGGTCGCTGTTCGATTCAATGTAGTTAATTGGGCCGATGTCGCCCGCCTGCACCATCCGTTTGGCCTCCTGAAACGACGCGCTGCTGATTCGCTGACTGCCTACCTGCATGGTTTTTCCTGATTTTTTCCAGGCATCAATCACGGCTTTGCCTTCGTTCAGGTGTTGGACCATTGGTTTCTCGCAATAGACGTGTTTGCCTGCTTTAAGGGCTTCAATCGTGATGTGATCGTGCCAGTGATCGGGCGTTACCACCAACACGGCATCCACATCGGGGCGGGCCAGAATTTGGCGGAAATCGCGGGTGGCAAACAGGTCTTTGTCCTTGCCGTAAGCGGTTTTGGCATGGGCCAGCCGTCCGTCGTAAAGGTCGGCCACGGCCACGAGTTCAACATCGGGATTGCGGAGGGCGGCTTGTGTGTCGTAATTTCCCTGAATACCCATGCCGATGGTGGCAATGCGAATCTTGTCGTTCGGGCTGATTTTTTTGAGATTCGGAATATAGGCGGGCATCCCAAAAACGGTTTGCACGCCACCCGTTGCGGCCAAAGCCGAAGCCGCCGAGAGGTTCTTGATAAAATTACGCCGGGAGGGGGTCATGTCGGTTGGTTATTTGGGGGTAAAAGCGAGAGCGAAGGGGAGATTTACCCGTTCGCCAGAGTTTCTTATCTTTACAAAAAAACAGGCGCAATGATGGAGACAATGGTGCTTTCGATCAGGCAGATCATGACGGATGAGGAGTTTTTCTATTTCTGCCAGGAAAACCCCGATCATACGTTCGAGCGCGAAACCGACGGTCGCATTACGGTTATGCCCAACACAGGAGGAAACACAGGACGATTAAACTTCAAAATTGGAGGTCACTTCTTCAATTGGAACGAGAAAGCGCAATTAGGCGAAGCATTCGACTCGTCAACGGCGTTTCGATTGCCTGATGGCAGCACTCGTTCGCCCGACGTGGCCTGGGTTTCACGTGAGCATTGGGACGAACTGACAGAGCGCGAGCAGGACCGGGCCGACGATCGGCAGTTTCCTCCACTCTGCCCTGACTTTGTGATTGAACTCCGCTCGGCCACCGATTCGCTGGCAATTACCAAAAAGAAAATGACCGATGTATGGATGGCCAACGGTTGCCGATTAGCCTGGCTCATCGACCCATCTACGGGGACTACCCATGTTTTCCGTGCTAACGGCGAAATTCAGATTGTTTCGTTCGATAAACCGCTCTCTGGCGAGGATGTATTGCCCGGTTTCGAGCTGAAAATGGGGTAAAAACACCCTCAAAAATCAATATCTGTCAATTCAAAATTGGCTTTGAGCGGAACAATGCCTTTGGTGATGCCGGGGTGATAAATAATTTCTTCGGGCTGAATCAGCCTCTGAATATTCCCCGCATCGCGCCGACCATTGCCGTTTCTGTCCACGATCAACCGCACCCGGTAGCGGCCCGGTTTCAGGCGGGTAAACGAATAATTCCGGGTGTTGGCCACCGACCGAAGCACTTTATAACTCTCGTCGGTTAGTTCTACTACAAATTTCTCGTCGGGCCGCGTTCGGTCGGGCGGGCGGTTCACAGTTCCCGCAATCAGGCCATAATCGTCGGGGTTCAGAATCAGGTAGCGAACGCGGGCGCGGGCCGCCGTGTCATTTTGAATACTGATAAACGCTCCCCGCTGAAACAACAGATTCAGTGTATCGGTCAGGTTGGTTCGGGCCGAAATGGTCAGGCGGGCATTGCCGTTGCTGAACGAGAATGAGGTGGCCGTGGCAGGCAAAGCCTTTGTGCTGTCGGATTTAAACACCCGAAACCGGGTTTGGTCGAACGTTTTTACCGGCTTGTTAAACGTCAGCGTAAAGACCTGATTGTTATCTATTTGCTCACCCGATTTGGGGTCAATATCGAGAACAAGACCCGTTTTGTCGCGGGTGCGCGATTTGAGGGGCGAGAAATACAACCGCTCTTTCAGGTCGGTGATGTTGCCCGTGGAGTCGATGGCGGTGATGGCCACGGTAATGGTGTCGCCGGGAGCGCGGCCTGCTGGTTTATAGACTCGGATAAGGTTAGGCCGTTCCAGAAACGAGACCACCGAATCGGTGGGGGTCAGGCTGGCACTGGTGGGGGGTTGGGGTTTCATCCGGTAGCTGGCAATGCCGCTGCTGAGTTCAATACCCATGGTTTCGTCGGTACGTTCGCGTCGGGTAATGCGCGGTTTTACCGTACCCCGAAAGCCGATGAAATCAATGTCATCATAGTTGCGGGTTAGGTTCACGAGCGTATCGCGGAAGCCTACGCGCTCACCGGGCTGGTTGTTCACGAGGTTCAAATCGGTGTCCTGAAAAGCATAAGGTTTATACACTCCCGCCTTGATATTCTCGATCAGGTAAATTCCGTTGGTATCGGTTCGGGCAAAATAAGAAGGTCGTTTTCGTTGCACGGGCAGCGTATCATTCGGGCCGAACAAGCCCACCACCATATTGAAAACAGGCAGTTTGGAATCGGCATCGAGAATGGTGCCGCCAAGATGGAGCGAGTCGATGGTGGAACCAGTACTGAATACGAGTTTGGGGTTTTCGGCCACGTTGCGCTCCGTCACATCGCGAATGGCATCGGCAAAACTGATGGTGTAGGTGGTATTGGGCTTGAAATTATCATTGAACACCAACCGAATTCCCTGTGGTATTTGCCGAACAATATAGGGATTCGTATCCTGGGGTGTAATCAGAAGTTTTTGTTGCAGATTCTCCGCCGAAATGTACTCATCAAACAGCAGTTCGACGGTTTTACCAGCGTAGTTTAGCTGGCGATTTTTTGGAGTACTTTCCACTAATTTGGGGGCGAGTGTGTCTTTTTTGCCACCCGGCGGGCTGGCTACCTGTGCACAGTTTTGCAACAAAACAGGCAGCGAAAGCAGAAAGAGAAAAACAAGAAGCGGGCGAAATGTCATTGATTAGATAGTACGAAAAACGCGCTCATGGGGAACAATCAGATCAGGAAATATCTGGCAGGGAATGTCACCCGATTCGTAAACGTCCACTAACTGATACTCTTCATTTTCGAGTACATAGACGTTGATGGCTTTTTCTTTTGGTTGAACAATCCAGTATTCGCGAACCCCAGCTTGTTCGTATAACAAAAATTTTTCGTTGAAATCTTTCTTGGCTGTGCGGGGCGAGGTGATCTCAACAATCCAGTCGGGTGCGCCCAGACAACCGTCGTCGTCTAACTTGGTCAAATCACAAATTACACAAATGTCTGGCTGAATAACGGTATGGATTTGCTCCGGTTTTTTCTTGTTTGGAACTGGCAAACGAACATCAAAAGGAGCATCATATACTTCGCATCGTTTCGTATAAAAATACTGCCGCATGGCAAAGGATAAATGGCCAGCTGCACTTTGGTGCATCCGTTTAGGAGCAGGCGACATCCTGTACAGTCGACCTTTGATCAATTCAACCTGTTCATCGAATTGCCATTTCAGATAATCGGCGTAGGTGTATGTGCCTTTTGGGTCAAGTTGCGAGATGTCCGTAATCATGATTGCCTGTCTAAAATCCAATATCCGAAATTCACTATGCAATAACCAACGTCCAATATCCCGTATCCAACAGGCAAAGTTAACCGTTTGTCCTAAAATAAACGTTCATAACCAATTGGCCTTATACTTTCGTTCTCATAAAAGACGTTAACGATTCTTGATGCAGGGAACCATTCTTCATTACGATTCACTCACGGGTTGTGGCCTTTTCCGACCAGAAGCGGGTCAGCCCATTGCCTTCCGGCAGAATCAGCTTATTGATGCCCGGACGGTTTCGCCGGGGCAGTCGGTCACGTACACGGGCTACGGTGATGGCCTGACGATTATTACGCGGGCAAGTAGTTCAAACCCGACAACATCGGCAAGTTCAGAAGCAACCCAAACTAACTCTACTTCAGACCAGTACGGAGCTTTAATGGATTCGGAACCAACGCCGAAACAAGCTGAACCTGTGAGCTATTTAGAAGCTAAATTAGTTGAGACCAAGCCGCAACAGACTGCGTATTCACCCCCGCCAACTCCCAACTATGCCCCTCCGCAACCGAGTCAGGCACCCGCTTCGGGTGGTTTGTATAATTGGCCGGGAACGCTGGTCGCTACAGCGGCTTTCGGGTTGTTGCTGGCAGCGGGACAGGGTAGCAAACCGGGTAATCAGTTCGATAAAAATGTGCCGCTCATTAACTCACTTTGGGGTATGTGTGCGGCTGCTTTGCTGGCTATGACTGCCTACTGGCAAGCCGTCGGTATGTCGCGGGGGCGGGTTCGTTCGGCGGTATGGGGCGTGGCCGTTTGCTCAATAATGGCGTATTTGCTGCAAGGTTGCCAGGGTTTTGTGGCCGATGGTGCCGCACAATGGTACATTTACGCCGTGGTTGTGTTGTTTTTGATTGTGTATATTTTGCCGTATCGGGTACGGTTTTAAGTTTTGTTTTACTCCAAATTGAGTCTTTTATGTGGCCTTCTCTGCCCCTAAATCCCCTGAAGGGGACTTTGTCTGATGTTAAAGTAAGTCCCCTTCAGGGGATTTAGGGGCAGAGAAGGCTTTACAACCCATTGCCAAATGAATAAAACTCCTGATTTTTGGGTGTACAAACTGATTGTATTAGCAAGCATGATTCTCCTGCTTGCTGGTTGCGGGGGCAACAAACGCAAGCCCAAAGAGGCCACTAAGCCCGTTGAAAAACCTGCCAGTATCGCCAATATTCACTTTTTTCTGGAGACCTCGGCCAGTATGGGCGGCTATCTGAAAGGCAACACAACCTTTAAAGACGTGGTCTCGGAGGTGGTGAACAAGAGCAATCAGATTGCCCCCGTCACGGTTTATACCATCACCGACCAACCCCAGGCCTATAGCGGTGGGGTTGGGGGATTCGTGGAGAGTTTGGCCACCACGCCCTTGGCCAACGGCAAAAGCTCGAAACTCCACACCATTTTCGGGCAGGTGGGTGCCAAAGCAACCGGTAACGATGTGGCCGTTTTCGTGTCCGACTGCATTCTCTCCTTCCCTGATGCCGACATCAAGAAAGATGCCGAAATCAACCGGAACAACGCTTCGAGTGTCCTCAAAAATCAGATCAACGACCAGTTTGCAAGCCTGAGCAGTAAGGGAATTGGGGCAATGGTTTATGCGTTTAACTCGCCCTTCAACGGCACTTATTACGATTATCAGAATAAGAAAACCGTGCTCTACGAAGAGCAGCGGCCTTTTTATGTGTGGGTGATTGGCAAGCAAACTCTCGTAGCTGATTTTAACCGGCAGTTGCAGGATAAATTGAGCGAGAAACCCGCCCAACAACTGAGTTTTGGCGCGGCTGAGGGCCTGAAAAAGTATGATCTGTTTTTTGCCTTGAACAAAAAAGGCGATTGGCGGGCCGAGCGGGGTAACGTGACCGAAATTAAGTTTGGCCGCAAAGCCGTACCTGCCGAGTTTGCTATTGGACTGGATTTGAGTGGTTTGCCTACGTATGCACAATCGGCAAGCTATTTAAAAGACAACCTGGTGTTGAAATCGGAGAACGCAACGCTGAAACTGACCAACGTGCAACGGCGCGAAAATGTGAACACGACCAAGCGAATGAGCGATCGCGAGCAACAACTGCTGTCGCACAACTCGCACGTGCTGACGTTTAAAGTGGAAAACCTGATCGACGATGATGCCTCGGTGAATCTGCGTTTGCCCGTTCGCTTCGATACCTGGTACGAAACCGAGTGGTCAACAATGGACGACCGGACGGAAGCGGGTCGCCGACGCAAGACCTTCGCCCTTGTTCACCTCATGAACGGAGTCCGCGAAGCCTACCAAACGAATACCAACGACTTTGTAAATTTTACGTTCAAGTTAGAAAAATAAGAATCCTTAATGTTTACTTCCCTATACGAACTCTGGCTGGGCCAGAACGACGACCCGATTTATGCGGAGTCTATTTTCAACCCCGTAGGCCTAATCACGCTCCTGATTGCGTTCTTGCTGGCGGCTTTTTTTTACCTCGGCTTAGGTCGTTGGAAAGCCGTTTTCTATAAAGTCGGGCCGTGGGTAATTACCCTGCTCATTGCGGCTGTGTTCGGTTTCGGCTATGCCTTGTGGTACTCCTTAGATGGAACCGGGGCCGACGAAACGGACTCCTACATGCAGGGCTTCGGGGGCGTAAATGCGTTTTATGCCGTACTGTATTTCACCGCCTTTTCGTTCCTCTTAAAGCGATTCTCGATTTACGCGAGACGAACACCGATTTAACCTCCCGGCAGCGGCCGACCGCCCCCGGCCCCCTCTCCTTGCGAAGGAGAGGGGGTGAGTTTCATGGGGGATTTGAGATTTGGTCCCAAATCGTAGTTGTGTCTGAATCAATTTTATTGAACAAAAACAATTTTCCTCCTAAATCACCCCTCTCCTTCAAAAGGAGAGGGGGAAGGGGGGTGAGGTAGCCTATGAAACTATTCCTTTTCGGCATCGGTGGCACCGGTGCCCGCGTGTTACGCTCATTAACGATGATGTTGGCAGCCGGGGCCAAAACCCCCGCCGACCTGACCATTGTACCGATTCTGCTCGATATGGACATGCAGAACGGCGACACCGAACGCTCGTTGCGCGTGGTCGATCAGTACCGGATTATCCGCAAGGGAGCCTATGAAGGGCCAACCGGCGCACAGGGGGTGAAAACCTTTTTTGCCACGCCCCTGCAACCCCTCGGCACCTTGCAGGCTGAGAATTCTCAGGAGAAACTCGGCGATTCGGTGATGCCCAAACTGACTGACCACGAAGGCACCTTCGAGGAGTTTTTGCAGGTCAGCAGCATGGACGATACCGACCGCGAGCTGCTTAAACTGCTCTACGATAACTCGGCCAAACCCACCACTGCCGAACTCAAATTGAACCTATCAGTTGGGTTTAAGGGCAACCCCAACATCGGGAGTGTGGTGTTCAACGCGCTCGAAGATTCGGCGGTTTACAAGTATTTTGTGGGGGCGTTTAACGATGCCACCGACCGGATTTTCATTGTTTCGTCCATTTTTGGGGGAACGGGTTCATCGGGGTTTCCGCAGTTGGTGAAGCTGTTGCAGCAACCGACCCAGAAACTGCCGATCCGCAACGCCCGCAAAGGGGCCGTGACGGTGATGCCGTATTTCGCCCTCGAAGATAACTCGAACAGTTCGATTGACCAGAACCGGTTTTTGTCGAAAACCAAAGCTGCCCTCAGTTATTACCAGACACAGGTTAACCTCGACGCGCTCTATTACATTGGCGATCAGGCTGGTGGCAAACTTTATCCGAACGTGGAAGGCGGGGCGCAACAGGTGAATAACGCCCACGTGGTGGAGATGCTGGCGGCTGCGTCGGTGCTTGATTTTGCCCGCCGGTCGGCGGATGATTTTGGCAACGGCAAGCAACATTACGAGTTCGGAGTGAAACGCAACGACCGCACCCTCGACCTGCCCCACTTCTACGACCGTACCTACAACGACATATTAGAACCGCTCATTCGGTTTGCCTACGCCACCAAGTTTTATACCGACTTTTTGCCCGGCAACCTCAATGAAGCCTTCGCCCGTAACCTGAACCTGAAGCAGGATATCGCAACGAACTCGTTCTATACGGCCTTGCAAAACTTCATGGCGGTGCATTTCCGAGGCTGGCTCAACGAAATGGCCCTCAACGACCGCGCTTTTGCCCCCTTCGACCTATCGGCGGATTTCAACTCGATGGTTCGCTCTAAACAGATCGAAACGGGCTTTTTCAAGAAAGGCATTAGCGAAGGATTCCTGCGCGACCAAGCGGGCGAAACGGAGAACAAACTGCAAAAAACGTTCCCCCAAAATGAAGCCCGCTTCATGCAAATGCTCATCGACGTGGCTGAAAAAGCCCGCGAAAAATTAGAAACAGTAAACAGACAGTTAGCGGATTAATCCCTTATGCCTCATATCCTTCGCATTGATAAAGACCCCAACGTTGGGCAGCAGGACCACCAGGACTGGACACAGAGCCGGGGTGGACTGACGGGAAATCGAATTGAACACATTCCCGATACGCTCACGGGCGGCAGCGGCACGGCTTCCAAGGCCGGCACGTCGATTCCGTCGCCGTTTGCGCGGCTGTATCTGTTCGATACGGCGTTTCGGATGGTGAAAAATGACCTCATGCCGCGTGAAACTTCGCTCTATCATGTGCTGGTGTCGCAGTGTTTAGATTTGCTCGAACTGCTGTTTCAGGGGGGGCCGCGTAACAACGACATCACCTTCAAGGTGTGGAACAAGGGCGAACGGCTCGAAGCACTCCGGTCAAAAAATCCCCCCTCCGGTTCGGGACAGCGACACGCCCACGCGATTCTGGCCAAAGCCCTCGAACTCGATTTGCAGGGCGATTTGGGTCAGTTGCAGCAGATCACGATGATCTATTACAAGGGTGCCCTGCTGGGTGGCACCTCGCCCATGACGCTGGTGTTTACCTCTCCCAACTGGGAGCAGGAACGCCAGAATCGGTTTATTGAGCCGCCCAAAAGCACCAATGGCCGCACACTATTTCGCAACGAATATGTGCCGCTGGCTGACCGCGATGTGGCCTTTGTGACTTACCTGTCGCGCATCTATCGCGAACAGAATCAGTTACTTACGGGCGGTTTCCGGGAGTTTCTGTACAAAATTTTTGAGGATAACACTTCCCCCCTGCGGACGGAAGCCGACAAAACTCTTGGTAGTTTCGATGCCATCACGGTGGGGGGCGATACCAACGCGACCTTGCAGGTGGTACCGGGGCTGTTGCTCTATGGCGTTCGGGAGGCTGACGTGCTGGAAGACATCGAGCGCGAAAGCGATTTTGTGATGCAACCCACCGTCGATTACTATGCGCAGGAGACTTACCAAAACGGCGCACCCACCAAAGTCCGGCGACCACTGGCGTTGGCTTCGCGGATGGAGGTGGCTGGGAAATACGTCAAAAACACCGACTGGAACCCCCGCACCGAAGTGCTGCCCGTTCACCTGAACGACCTAAGCCGCGATGGTTTGCTGGCCGACCGATACCTGCCTGGCGTTGATAATGTGCGCTATCCGTTTGTGTCGACAGACGACTTCCTGGAAGATTTTCTGGTGAAGATGCCGTACAAAATAAACAACGAGCGATTCCAGACCGGGATGCGTGACAACGCCGATTGTCATTTTCTGCTGCCGATTCGCAAAGAATATTTCAACTTTTTCCGGCCCGAAGACCTCGAACGGTTCCTGACCATTCAGATCGACTCGAACATGGTAATTGCCACATTGGAGGTGCCAGTGAAAGGCAACCGGCGCGTTACGTTCCGCAAGGCATACGATCTCCGCGATTCAAGTACGGTGGTCGAGTTCCGGGCCGACCTCGCGTTTTTTCCGTTCTATCGCCTAAACCGCCCCGACCTGCAACACCTGAACCAATACACAGTGATGCTGGCCGACGGGAGTGGGGTCGAATATGGTTTTCGGACATCGGGCGTGCAGTTTTACCAGTTTCCGAACCTCATTAAAAAGGCCCCGGTGCCGGTTCCCGCGCCCGAACCTCGCAGCCCAAAAACACCCCTCACTCCGGCTTCGTATTTTTATAAAGTACCACAAGCCTTCGACATGATGGAGGTGCATTTGAACTACGGGGGCGACACCTACCGGGGTCTTTTGCTGCCGATGTTCAAGGTGATTGAGCAGAGTTACCGGGCGTTTACATTTGCCATTGATTTTGGCACCTCAAACACCCACGTGGCCTTTTTGGAGAACGATGGCGTGTCGGGCAATGCCGAGCCGCAACCGCTCACCACAGCCAACGATGCCGAACTTCAGGTGGTGTTGCTCAACAAACCATACAACGGTCCCGAAGCCCAGACAACCCATCAGCGGTATGCCCTCAAAAGTGGGTTTGGCTCCTTCGATGAGATGGAACCGCTGATCCGGCGCGAGTTTATTCCGCCCGTGATCAGCAGCGACAGTCGGGCCGGATCGCCGTTTGCATTTCCCTTACGGACAACGGTCTATGAGAAAAAAGGTATTCAGGATGGGGGCGATTATCTGTTCAGCAAACTGAATTTGGGATTCAATATCGACCTGGAGCAGGTGGCCAATGCCGACGTGAACCGCTACATCACGAACCTGAAATGGTTGTTTGAAAACCAGCCCAAAGATGCCCTCAACCGGCCCCGCGTTCGAGCCTTTTTCGAGACTTTGCTGCTCATGATTCGGCACAAAGTGGCTCTGAATGAGGGCGACGTGGCGAAAACCAAAGTGGTTTGGCTGGCTCCATCGAGTATGCGACGTGGCACTCGAAACGGTCTGGTGGAAGAGTGGCAAAAAGCCTTCGACCGAGCGTTCGGGTCGAGCGGGCAGTTTATTTATGAGCCGATTTCAGAGTCGGTGGCACCGTATTTCTATTTGATGAAAAAAGGTGTTCTGCCTACATCCGACGCGGTCAACATCGACATCGGGGGCGGCACCTCCGACATTATGTTGTTTGTGCAGGGCCAACGGCGGTATCTGAACACCTCGTTCCGGTTTGCGGCCAACGATATTTGGGGTGGTGGCCTAAACGAGCAGGGCTACCCTTCGTACCGGAAAGACAACGGCTTCATTACCAATTACCAGCTTTACCGACAACGCAACCCAGTTCCCTGGCGGGCAGAGGATGGCACGCTCGAATCGTTCCTCCAAAAAGACGAAATGACTGCCGAAGACGTGGTGAGCCTGATGTTCAAGCAGGATGCGCACTTCCGGTTCACGCAGTCGATGAAGGATTTCCGGCCCGCGTTGCGGATGGTGCTGTACATTCATTATGCGTCGATTATTTATCACCTCACGCAATTGGTGGAGGCTAACAACTTGCAACTGCCTCGCTTTTTGACTTTTACAGGTCGGGGGTCCCAGTACCTCAACCTGCTTGGGTCGGTAACTGACATCACGGAGTTAACCCAGCTTCTGTTTGCGGCATACTCCAACCAAACCGCGCCGGGTGGTTTCCGCATTGTGTTCACCGACAAGCCCAAGGAAACGACCGCCAACGGAGCCGTGCTGTATCAGCAACAACAGGACACCAACCCCGCCCAAACAGTGAAGCCTGAACCTGTGACGTATTGGGGTGATGTACGTAACCCGGATGGGCCACCAACCGATTTTGTCTATAACATCACCAGTGCCGAGGAAGCCCGCAACCGCACGGATTTCCATGAGTCGGTGATTGAAAACGTCCGGCTGTTTTTGGAGAAAACGCTCAAAAATCGCACCATTGCGGCTTTCCTGGCCGATTTTGATATTCAACGCCCCGAACAGTACTACGACTTTTTAGTGGGTAACGATCCCGCTTCGCGGCACAACGTATTGTGGGATAGCTACCTTCTGGCTCGTTTAGCCATCGAGCGCGACCCCGATGCCCGCCTGTCGGAAACGTTCTTTTTCCTGCCACTCAAACATGCCCTGTACGAATTGTCGAAGCACATTCAGCAGGGGTAAAACGATAAACCTGTAAGGTCTTTGAGACCTTGCAGGTTTTTTAGCCATCAACTCCATGAAGACTTTCCTACTAATCCTCCTTTTCCCCCTCGCGGCCCTCGCTCAAACCGAGACGCTGGGTCCTAACGATCTCCGTGACCGGGCATTCAAAATGGCGAAGGCTACCGTTGAGTTTCTGGCGACGGATGCTAAAACGTATGGCTATCCTGACAAAACAACTTGCCCGGATTGCGTAAGTTATCAAAGCCTGAAGGCGTTCATTGTTGAGCAAAAACTGACTAAAGCCGACGAGTTGGTGAACGAAACCGAGCGTTGGGCAGCAGCTCCGGCCACCACGGCCAAAGCCCCTGCAACGGCTTTGGCTGAACTTCGGACGCAACTGATGAACCGCGTGACGGCGGGCAGCGAACGCCAGCACCGGCGTAGTTTGCCCTCGTTTTCTACTTACGAAAGTCAGATGAATCAACTGACCGGAGGCATTGCCCCGGCCTCTATTGCCATGAATGCCGGGCAACAAAAAACCGACGCGCCCGATGTTACGGCTGACGTGCAGGATGCTCAGTCGGATACAGCGTATGCCGATGAAACGGTGGTTCCGTTGAGTCAAGCGCAGTCGGCAGATGGCGGCTGGGTGTCGAAAAGTGGCCTGGCTCTGCTTTTGTCGTTACTGAGTTTAGCGTTGTTGAGTTGGTTACTGTTCTTCCGGAAAAAAGGCGACAATGGTAGCAAGCCAACAGAGGCCGGCAGCGATATGAAAGTGGCTCAATTGAACGATGAACTGATACACGTGAAAGGCGATTTGCGTCGCACCATCGACGCGAACGGCAAGTTGCAAAACCGGGTCGAGCAGTTAGAAAACCAGGTGTCGGTATTGCAAAAAGCGGTTGGCGTGGCTTCGGCAGTGCTCACCACGGCGGTGACTCCAGCCAGCGGTGCCACGGCGGGAACAAATCAGGCAAAGGAAACGCCACCAGCTCCAAATCAAGGGTCGGGGCAACGTCAGCAGGGTCAATCGGGCCAGACTAGTGGCTCGGTTCCGCCAAATCCGGCTCCGACAACTCGTTCATCTCAGCAGGCACCCTCTCCGCCATCTGCTCAAGCACAGCCCGCCAACCCGGCTCCGGCCGAAAACCGGCCCCGTTCGGCAACACCCGGTGCGCCAAATTCGCCCCAACCATCAGCGTCAGCCTCCCCCGTCCCCAGCCCTCCGCCCCTAGCCCCCTCTGCCCCGCGTATTTTCTACGCCCGCACGGTGGATCTTGGTGATGGGTTTAGTGTTGAGTCACTTTCTGAAACAACCAGTGAGCGACCCATGGTATACCAGATTCAGGTTCAAACTCCCGGCCAGGCAACGTTCCGCGTAGCAGATGACCCTTACGCCCAACGGCTGGCTCTCAGTGATCCTTATTCGTATCTCAACGATGCGTGTGAGTACACCTCTCAGCCCGCCCCTAACAGCCGGATTACTACTTCCAAACCAGGTCGGCTAGTGTTACAAGGTAATAAATGGGCCATTCAGGAGAAGGCCCAGATTGGGTTTAGTTAAGCTGCCAAGGGGAATCGCCCTACGATTCGGATACAGTATCAAACCTAAACGGCATTGAATTGCCAATTGGTGTTCGGTGTGTAGTTTTAGGGCGAAATCCCTGCCTTTCAATTACCCGCCGTCCGCCATGCGTTACCTGTTTCTGTTTTTAGTTCTTTGGGGTATTCAAACCGCACACGGGCAAGCCCCGATGCGTATCGACAGTATTCCCGAAACGGGCCGGTTTATAGACCGGGGTTGGAGATGGCACCCCGGCGACAACCCCGCCTGGGCCGGTGCCACAGTCAATGACAGCCGTTGGGATACCGTGAAATTCGGGGCCTCGGTGAAAGACCTGACTCAGCTCGAAAAAAGTAGGGTCGGATGGTTCCGATGCACGTTCATAATCGATTCGGCAGTGTTGAGTTTGCCCCTGGCGTTGCGCGTTTGGCACTCTGGAGCGGCTGAGGTTTTTCTGGATGGAAAACTGTTCCGACGCTATGGGCAGATTGGCCCCAACGTACAGATACAGAAGGCCAATAGCCCACTCTCTGCCGATTTTCATCGACTACCGAATCTGCGCTCAGGGCAACACGTGGTGGCCGTTCGGCTGGTGCATTTTATTCCGTACTGGTTTGAGCCAAGTCGCTACGGACGTTCATGGTCGGTGCTTAGCGTAGGGATTATTAACATGGATGGTCAGGCCCGGCGCGAGGTAGAACGAACCTTCCAGAGCACCGTCGAATCGTACCTGATTGCTGGGTTTGTGCTGGCCATCAGTGCTATTCATGGGTTGTATTTCTGGAACCGCCGGAAACGAATAAACGCCGTTTTCAGCCTTACAATGCTGATGTTTGCGGTGTTTTATCTTATGGGTGACGTAGCCCGATTTACAACCAGCCCGCGCCTGACCGAGTGGGCCGTATTTATTGAACAAGTAGCTCAGATTCTTTTTTATTGCCTGCTGCTACTGACCTACTACCTGTATTTACATAAACGCCTTCCGGTCGTTTTTTATGCAGTGGTCGGCACGCTCATTGGCAGCACGGTAATAAATGGCTATGCTGATATTCTCTGGATGACTTATATCGCTAAAGGTTGCTTAGTGTTGTTACTCGTATTGGGGGTTTACGTGAGTGTCAGAGCAGTCCGCCAAAAATCGGCGAATGCGTCCATAATTCTGATTAATCTGGTTGTATTGGTTGCGATTGTACTCATAGAATTAGTGGTTCAAATCTTTGTGGATCAGTCCCTATTGAGTCGATTTGACTGGGTGAGCCATTTGTTTGTTGCCTTATTTTATTTGAGTATCCCACTCACTATGGCTGTGTTGCTGGCTCGCGAAAACGCCCAAACGAACGAGGAATTAGCCCTGCAACTGCAGCAAGTAGAAAAGCTTTCGGCTGAGAAAGAAACCATTCTGCTCCAGCAAAACGCCACCCTCGAACAGCAGGTGAACGAGCGCACCGCCGAACTGAGCCAATCGCTGGAAAACTTACGAACTACCCAGCAACAACTCGTTCAGAGCGAAAAAATGGCCTCGCTCGGCGAACTCACGGCGGGTATTGCCCACGAGATTCAGAACCCGCTCAACTTCGTCAATAATTTTTCGGAGGTAAGTGCCGAACTGGTACAGGAAATTGAGGAAGAGCGAACCAAAACCGACCGCGACGAAGAACTCGAAGCCGAACTGCTGAGCGACTTGGGGCAGAATCTCGAAAAAATTACCCATCACGGCAAACGAGCGGCCAGCATTGTGCGCGGAATGCTCGAACACAGCCGCACCAGCACCGGCCAACGCGAATTGACCGACCTGAACGCCCTGGCCGACGAATACCTGCGCCTTAGCTATCACGGCTTGAGGGCCAAAACTAAGTCGTTCAACGCTAAACTCGTAACTGATTACGACCCGATGCTAAAACCTGTTTTCATAATTAGTCAGGACATTGGCCGGGTGCTGCTGAATTTGTTTAACAACGCTTTTTACACCGTCGAACAGCGCGAAAAAATAGAATCAAACGGCTATGAACTAACCGTTTCAGTGCGTACACGTCAGTTATCCGATGGAGTTGAAATTCGGGTGAGCGACAATGGAACGGGGATTCCGGCGGCCATTCGGGAAAAGATTTTTCAACCATTTTTTACGACCAAACCCACCGGGCAGGGCACGGGATTGGGTTTGTCTCTCTCCTACGATATTATCACGAAAGGACACGGTGGCAGCATGAGTGTGGAGTCGGAGGAGGGGAAAGGAACTACGTTTTTGGTGACGTTACCCGAAAAATCTTGAGTCAAACTATGACGGATACGTGTATTTTTGCTGTAACAACTGAAAATAAAATGAAAACACTTCACAATACTATAGCTTTCGGATTGCTTGTCGTGCTGGCTGGATGCACACACAAAGGACACGACATGACCCCGGCCCAACCTGAACTAAATATCAGCTATCCGGCAGCTTATGTGGTCAATGGCGAAAGCAACAGCCTGTCTGTGATCGACTTAGGCAGTAATGAAGTTAAAGAAACCATCTCGTTTGGGGCCGCTTCGACCACCGACATGACGGGTATGAAAATGAACGAGATGGTAATGTGGCCGCACCATATCTACCTCTCGCCCGATGGCAACAAACTGGGCGTTGGCGTGCCGGGTATGGACCTGAGCGCGGGCCATTCGGGTGGTGTTGCGGGCATGAAAGGCCGGGTGCTGGTGGTGAACCCCAAAACGGGAGCGTTGGCCACCAATCAGCAAACGCCCATCATGAATCATAACGCCGTTTTCTCACCCGATGGCACCGAAATCTGGACCTCACAAATGACTGACGCGGGCAAGGTGCTGGTATATGATGCCAATACAATGGCTCTCAAAAAAACCATCGACGTGGGTATGGAACCCGCCGAAGTGACCATGTCAGCCGACAAGCAGTATGCGTTTGTGGCGAACGGAAAAAGCAATTCGGTAACGGCCATCCGGCTGTCCGACAAGACTGTAGCTAAAACGATTCCGGTGGGTGAAGATCCTGTTGGTGCATGGCCCGGTGCCAACAACCGGATGTATGTGGACAACGAGAAAGGGCAGAGTATCAGCGTAATCGACGTGGAGAGACTGGCTGTTGTCGAGAATATTTATTTAGGGTTCACACCCGGCTATGTGGCCTATCACCCTACCCGGAATGAACTATGGGTTAGTCAGGCGGGTACGGCTACCGTCGCCATTCTCGAAAATATGGGCGGCATCTGGATGTACCATAATCAGGTGACGGCCGGTCCTGATGCCCACGCTATTGTGTTTTCTAAAGATGCCCAAACGGCCTACATAACGAATCAGGGAGCCGGCACAGTATCGGTGATCAACGTGGCAGCCCGAAACAAAATCAAAGACATTACCGTGGGTAAGAAGCCGAATGGACTGG
Organism: Cytophagales bacterium; assembly: GCA_031411995.1. Classification (GTDB taxonomy): domain Bacteria; phylum Bacteroidota; class Bacteroidia; order Cytophagales; family Spirosomataceae; genus Rudanella. The sequence continues at coordinate 125,215 of JANOCD010000093.1, read as the reverse complement.
TATTGAAGTACTGATGTATAACCTATTAAGGATGTATTACTGACCAAATGAGTGCATGACCGTCTAAAAAACTAAGATACCTCTATTATTTTTGAAGACGTTATGAAGTGGCCCCAGTTCACTGAGCCGTCGCCCAATGAGCAGTATAACTTCTCGTCAGAACCCGGCGATAACCGCCCCGTTCGCGTGTTGATTCTGACGGGGCTATTGTTTGTGGTTGCGTTTTTGGTGGTTTATTTTCAACCTGCCAACCGAGGCTATTCGTGGTTGTTTGCAGGCTTAACCATTTCGGTGCTTTTCAAACTGCTCCGGCTCCTCCACGAATGGTATCACTACTGGAATGTGGTGCCGCCCGTGCGCCCGCCCGTTACCAAAATCTGGACGGTAGACGTGTTTACCACCTACTGCTCCGGCGAGCCTAAAGAAATGGTTGTGAATACCTTACGGGCTTTTCAGAACCTGACGTATCCCCACACTGCCTACCTCTGCGACGAAGCCGACGACCCCTATCTGAAAAAGATTTGCGCCGATTTGGGTGTTCGTCACGTGACCCGCACCGAGCGCACCGATGCCAAAGCGGGCAACATAAACAACGCTCTTCATCAGGCTACGGGCGATATCTGTTTGATTATCGACCCCGATCATGTTCCTGTTCCCGATTTTCTGGATCAGGTGCTGCCCTATTTTGAAGATCCGAAAATTGGTTTCGTGCAGTGTGCCCAGGGATATTACAACCGGAAAGAAAGTGTGGTGGCGTTTGGAGCAACGGAACAAACCTACAGTTTTTATGGCCCCATGATGACGTGCATGGGCAAGTACGGCACCGCACAGGCTATCGGAGCGAACTGCACCTTTCGCCGGGCCGCGCTCGATTCCATTGGCGGTCATGCCAACGGGCTTTCGGAGGATATGCACACGGCCATGCGACTTCATGCCGAAGGCTGGGAATCGGCTTATGTGCCGCTGCCACTATCCTACGGACTTGTACCAGCCACCTTATCAGCCTATTACAAACAACAGATTAAGTGGTCGCGGGGAACGTTTGAACTGCTGGTCACGACACTTCCCCAGGTGTTCAAGGGGCTTTCGGTTCGCCAGCGATTGCATTACCTGACTTTGCCGCTCTATTATCTGCTGGGCGTTGTGCAGCTTATCGACCTGATGATTCCGATTTTTTCGTTGCTGCTGATGCGCCTGCCGATCTATCTGGATCTGTTGCTGTTCGCCACGGTTTATATTCCCTTGTTGCTAACTGGATTTCTGATTCGGCAGTACGCTCAACGGTGGCTCATAGAACGGCACGAGGCCGGGTTTCACCTGGTGGGGGGCATTCTGGCCAGTGGTACGTGGTGGGTGTATGTGATGGGCTTAATTTATACGCTGTTCCGGGTGAAGGTTCCCTATATACCAACGCCTAAAGACGACAAGCCCCGTAATAATTTCGTGTTGATTTTGCCCAATCTGCTGATGAGTGCGGCTACCATCGGGGCCATTAGCTATAGCATTTATTATTACGGACGGTTCACGCTCAACAATGTCTATACGCAGTTGATGATTGCTTTTGGACTAATCAACGTGCTGATTATGAGCCTGAATATAATTATTGGTCAGGAGCGCGTACTGGCCTGGCTTGGTAATTTGGTGCAGACCCGAACAGCGGGCAAAGCGGCTGTCTGGCATGTTCGGATTGCGGCCTGGAAAGTACGGTATGGGCTGTATTATTGGCTCCGGTTGTCGGCCATTCCCCTATTTGTGCTGGTGTTGATGCTCACTGTCGGGATGACGATGTACACGTATGAGCGGAAAACCAGTCGCCCACCGCTCGACATGCAACACGCCAACACCCAGCCTTTTTATCGGGGCATGACACGGGTTACCCAGGCTGCCATTGCCCAACTGTCGGGTTCCGATGTGCTTATTGTGCCACAGCGCTTGGGTTGGCCCGTGCGAACGGGGGGCGTAATCCCCACACCGGTTTGGCCCGAATCGCAGCAGGAGGTTCCCTTTATACTGGTTGATCCCAGCTTGATTCAGTCAGAAAAGGGAACGCAACTATTTCTGCAAGAGATCATTGACCAAAAGCATGATGTGTTGTTAGCCCGATTTATGGACGAATTGCGCCAAACCGATCGACCCGTCCTGGTGAGTTTCATGCCCGAATTCGACAATCCGGCCCGACCCTGGGGAGGCCAACAAGACAAGACGCTGGTCCTATACCGCCTGGTCTGGCAGCACATTGTGACCATTGCCCAACAGCAAAACGCCCGCAATATCACCTGGGTATGGTGCCCCACGCAACCGTCTACGATCAGCGCTCATTATCCCGGCTCTGACTTTGTGAATTGGATTGGCCTGAGCGTGATCGATGATCCGGTTCTGGCTGAGGATGGCAAAAATCACTCATTTGCGGCTTTATTTCAACCTACCCACACCACAATTCGCTCACATGCGGCCTACAGCATCCGGCAAAAACCAATTCTGATCACCCGGCTCGGCACCGTGTTGGGGCAGGCTGCGACACGCCAGTGGATTTCGGAAGCAGAAGAAATTATTCAGGACCGATACCCGGAGATCAGGGGAATTATTGTGAATGAAATCCCTACGCTGGAAACAGCGAAAACCCCGGCTATTCAGCGGGACGACTGGTGAGGATCACTTCACCTCGAAGGAGAAATTAGCCGTGGCCACATGGTTATGGTTGTCATAAACATTCACAAACAGCCGGTAAGCGCCCGATTTTTGGGGCAATCGAAACGAGACCGATGGAGCGGTGTCAGAGGTCAGTAAGCCGCTGATGGCGGGCCGGGGTGTACCCACATAATCGGCTGTACGGATGGCCCTAAACTTAATTTCCCACTGATAACGAAGCGAATCACCATCGGGGTCAGCGGCCACAAGCTGCACCTGATGCAACCCGGCGGATCGTGTAAACGACCGATGGGCGGCTGGTTTGCCATCGACCAGCAAACGCAGGATGACCGGTGCCTGATTCGCTGGTTTTTTGTCGCTCCAGAGTTCCTGCATCAACCCAACAAGGGGTGTTTCATGACCTTTTTCGTCGAAGATGCTGAACCATGTGTGCGATTCCTCCTGCTTGGAACCCCAGTAGAATAAATAAGCACCCAGGCAGTTGGGCGGTTGTGAACCAATGTGTTTGGGGTAGAAATCACGAACAAACGCTTGTTTTTGCTCGCTCGTTGGCTCGTCGGGGGCACCCCAGGGAGCGGTTGGCGTTTCCCAATAGGCGGGTGCGCCGTATTCCGAAATAATATAGGGTTTTGTCCAGCCGCCTTTTTTAAAAAACTCGTCTAACTGATCGGTGAGGGCGTAGGCATTCACCGACAGGATGTCGACGGCGGGGCAACGTTGTGCCACCAGCCAGACAGCTCGCTTGCTATCGGGTGAAATGGCCGTGCTGACGGGGTGGTCGGTGTCCAGCTCATGCACCAGCGTGGCCAGCCGATTTACTTCGTCGTATACTTTAAAGTTATTGGCCCCCTGTGCCCACTCGTTTCCCACACACCAGAGCAGCAGGGCCGGATGATTGCGGTATTTGAGAACAGTTTTTCGGATTCGTTCGTATTGGCGGGCCACGGCTTGTTGATCGTCGTAGCTGAAGCCTTCCATTTCGCGCTCAACCCATAGCCCCAGCATAACCGTTAGCCCCAGTCGGTGGGCTTCGTCCAGAATCTGACCGGCATCCGAATCATCCCAAACCCGAATAGAGTTTCCCCCGCATTCTTTTAGCCGATCAAAATGGCTCACTCCACCGGCACCTTCAATGAAATAGGGTTCTCCATAGCGCAGCAAATGGTAGGAAACCCCGTCGAATTCGAGGGCAGTTGGCTTCAATCGGGTGTTCTCAGTCGATTGGGTCGACTGATTGTCAGTACATTGACTAAACAGCCAACCACTCAATACAACCGGCAGGAAAAGCAGTGTACGCATCGACAGCAATGAAGCAAGTTCGTCTTTTGTGGACTGGTTACGGCCCGGTGCGTCACGTAGTTAGCGAGAATCTTATCCGGAGAGTGAGTCAACTTTATGTTTTGTCCGTTTCATTAACAGGAATCATTTATTCATTCCCATGCTTGCCTATTTTTGCAGTGAAATGAACAGGACAACACTACAGGCACGAATTATTGAGGAAATTGTACTCCGGCGGGGGCAGGTGAAAGAACGCCAATGGCGGCAAACCGGCTTGCCCGAGGAAGCCGCCCGCGACGGTATTTCAGCCGAAGAATTCCGTCGGTTGGTGAACGAGGTTAGTCGACAAATCAATTTTGAAAAATTAACTGACCTTCGCCGACGGCTCGAAGATGCCCTTGACCGTAATGGTGGGCAGAATGCCGGTCGGCCCGGTGCCCCGCAGTACCAGCTTCACCAACTCGAAGAAGACGATTTTGTGGCCGAAGGCGAGCGAATGGGCCTTTCGGCTTCATTTATTGAAGATCGCTGGATTCCTCAATTGATTGCCGACCTCAAAAAGGAGAACAACGTCACCGACCCGGTTCAAACGCCGGACAGCATACCTCCGCCCACTGTTGTTCCTGCGCCACCTGTTGTTCCTGCGCCACCAGTCCCGGCCTCTCAGGCAGAAACACCGAAACCTGCACCCATAACCGAACCTTCGGCCTCCCCGGACCCAACGCCCGGTCTCTCGCTCAGGGAGCGGGTTAACGTTATTCTGGATGAGTATCAGGGCCATATTTCTGCCCGCGATCTGCGCCTGTTGTTCAGGGCAATGCACACCGACGAACGGCTGTTGGCCGAGGAGATTCTGGCCTATATGTCGGCGAATTTCTACGCATCGGAAACGGAGCCGCAAGGGACAACACTCCCCGAAAAGCTGCTCTCGACCGATTGGCGGCATTTGGCCTGGTGGGACACCCCCGCCGAACCCGCCCCAACGCCCGTTGCCGAACCTGCCTCAACCTATACACCACCCGCGCCCGAACCCGCCCCTGCTTATATTCCCCCTGTGGCTCCGGCTGCGAATCAACCGGCCGGCCCGCCCCCCGCGCCAACGTCCTCCAATGCGGGTGTGTGGGGAGCCGTGTTTGCTGTGGCCGTGCTGCTGATTCTATATCTGTTGATTAAGCCCAGCCAGAACAAAGCGGACAAATCACAGACCGAAAGCCAGTCCGACCGGACCGAACAACCAGGCGAAACCCGTTCGACCAAACGTAAACGCAAACCAGAACCACAACGGGACGAAAGCACAACGGATGAGACCCGGAGCAGGAAAATAGATGAAGCCGTTGCCGTCGACGAACCCATTCGCGAGTCGAAGCCAGCGACTAACCGGACCGCCGGGGGTGCCGGTACGCCGGAGCGGGCCTCCCGACCGCCCAAACAAACCGAGGAAAATACGACTGCCGAAGAGACTCCAAATCCACCCAAAAAATATGACCGTCTGCTCGAAACTACGGGGCAGTTTGGCGAACAACCTGCCAAACTAGGTCGCAAATGGGGCTTGTGGCGCGACAAGAACTGGATGATTTTCCCGATTTACGACGACATTACGACCTTCCGCGATGGCCGGGCAACGGTGGTCCGCAATGGAAAGACGTATGATATTGATGAAAAGGGGAATCCGGTGGAATAGATTAGCGAACGACTTGATAAATGTATTGATCCAGTTCGTTAATGAGTGCATCGCCAGTGAGTGTATCCAGCGCATACTGACCTTCGGAATGGCAGGTAAGGGTTTGTTTCACAATGTCTGATGCCCAGTCGGTTAGTGGAAAGCCTTTTTCAAACAAACCGCTGAAATGTTCGTAGTCCCAGGTATTCAGGCCGTTATAGGTGTAGACGTAGAGTATTGGGAGGGGCAAATGGCAAATGCCATATGCCGCATAGAGTTCCGCGATAAACTGATTGTCTTCGCCCCGGCTACAGGGTGGATACCTAATCTGAGTTAGTGCAATATCCGTTTTGCACATAATGCTGCCTTCCCAAATCCGATGATGCGAACAGTATGCTTTGTTCGTCAGTGCATCGAACAGTAACCAGTGCGTTAGAGCACTCGCTGGTTTGCCCGTCCGGCGAATGGCGTTGAACTGAATTTCTAACCGTTTCGGGTGATACCAGTCATCATCGTCCCATTGACAGAAATACACACCATGACACCGACGGATCGACTCATTGCGCAGTTCACCCAGGGTGAGTTTGGGACTGTGTTTAATGGCCACGCCGTATATGTCTGGCTCATGTAGCGACTCCACCACCCGCGCCGATTCGGTGTCGTTTGTTTCATACACAATAACCAGCTCCTTGTTCGCATAGGTTTGTGCTCTGAAACAACGGATGGCCCGTTGCAGAAACGCCGGTTTTTTGTGAGTCACACACAGGCACGAGAGTAACGGTTGTGGATTCATGGCAGAACAAATGATTCGGCCCGGTGACCGCGGGCGAGGTGGGGTAGGAACGGCATCTGAACACGAATGAAAATCCCCTCGAGCAGGCAGGCCTCCTTCAATTGCCCGAAGCGATGAATAAATACAGCCTCGTAAAAATCGCGGATGTGCGTTTCATCGCCCGCCTGTACCACATCTCTCGACCAGCTATGCACGGGCGCAACGGCAGTGATGGCCTCTCCCCGGTTAAACCACTTATCGGCAAACTGGCCCAGGGTTTTGTATTTGGCCCAAAAATGGTTGAACCCACAACAGGGAAAATGTAAGATAACCGGCCCGTCGACCAGGCATACCGGCTGCTTAATCACCTCAAACTCATGCACCCCCATCGGGCGCGTTACCCGGCTGACAATACCGGCTGCTTTACCATTATCATAGAAATTGAAATAAGGAACTGTTGCTTTGACATGGCTCCTGAACCAGTTGAGTTGTTGGGGGCTAAATGTGTTCCGGTTGCGCTTGAACAGGGATACTTCCGTGAAAAAATTGTGAATGGCACTCGTTTCGGGAACAGCCTCATGGTTCAGGTAACGGGCCACCTGAACTCCCTGTGCCGACAAACCAGCGAAGTGGTCGGCTACCGATTGGTGTGGTGAATAGAATAACTCGTCGGAGTCGATGTGAAGGAGCCAGTCAATATGCTGATCCAGAGCTATTTGTAGGGCTACTTCGGCGTTCATGATCTGCCGGGCCATCACCTCACGGTCGGCAAAAGCGTAGTTTTCAACGGCTGATTTAGTCCGCAACCACTGGCTACGGAGCGTTGCGTCGTGCTTTATGACCGTGACGGCGGCATGATTGTCGTACTGATAAACGGTCGGGTCGTTGGGGTCGTCAAAAAAGAGAAACAGGTGATCGAAACCCACCGACAGGTGATAGGCTACAAAATAATCGAGTGTAGCCCCGGCGTTTCGCAGGGTGGTAACAAGTGCCGTTCTCATACAAAAAGAGGAGCCATCAGAGCGTGGAGGCTTTAATGGTGCTGGAGTCGTTTTCGGCAGCTTTCACGCTTGGCTGGCCTTTATACGTAACCTGACTCGACCCGTTGGCTGTTGCCTGAAGAACATCCGTTGCCGATACCTGCGCCTTGCTCATGCCACCCACGGCCACAATAGCCGAACGGGTTTGAAGGCTATAGCCCAGTAACTCCGACTGCCCCTGCAAACTGGCTTCCAACTGACCCGTTTCTCCCCGTACCGTAACCGACGACCGCCCATTCATGGTGAGTTTAACCCGGTCGGCGTTCAGGTCTGCCGAACCCGTAGACAGGTTGTTGGTGGTCAACTCAATAAACGCCGATCGTTTGAACCCTTCGATGGTGAAACGGGCCAGTTTTTGAAAATCAGCTTTTTTGAGTTCGGGCAGCGTAACTGTAACCGTAACCGTTTCCCGATTGATGACCGGGTTCTGATCTTTGCCCATTTTGACCGGTTTATACCGGATCGTCAGTGTGCCTTTTCGGGTATTCACCTCCATTGCGTCGAGGTCTTGTGCCCGGCCCGATGCCTTAACACTGAATGCGTTGCCCGCTTTGATGGTCACCGTAAAGGCATCGCCAATGTTGACCTCATCGAACGTCTGAACCGGAAAATCCCGAATGGCATCATCCATTGGCTGGGCAGGGATGTTGGTTCGGGTTGTGCAATCCCCGATCACTGCTCCCACTGCGTCGAACCCAGCGAAAAGGCTTACTAACAGAATACCTCTTATATACCAGTTCATAGTAGTTGTTGGTTAGTTTACGACACGGTTGCGAACCCAAATATTACAGGCGTATTTCTGCCCCTCGGTAATGGGAAGACCTGCATGAGCCGAGTAAAGCACGACGGAATTGTAATCGTCGCGATTCAGGAAATAAAGCGCGCTGCCGCGTTTGGGCTGCACACTCCTGTTTAATTCCGGGAAAAAAGTCTCCCCACCCCTAAAATCGTCATTCAAATAAACCAGCAGCGTATGGAGCCGATGGTTGGTTGGGCCTGAGTCGAAATGTGGTTTAAACTGTTGATCGACACCATAGCGCACACATTGCAGGTTTTCGATCTGGTTTGTGTTCACCTGCAACACCTGGGCAACACGCTCATAAATAGCCTGAAAAACGGGTTCGTTGCGGTCTTTTAACGAAGCCGAATAGCTCGTTCGGGTATCCGATGTCTGGCCTTGACTGTCGCTGAGTTCTATCTGGCTCCGGGCAAACAAAGCGTGGGCTTCAGCATAGCGGATGATAAACGCACACTCGTCTGCCGAAAAAAACTCGTTGTAAACCCGAACGTGTTCCTGCTGGTAGGCTGACATGGCCAGAGACTCATCGTCGGTTGCCCGCGTCAATTCTGCATCGGCCTGCCCGCTGGGGCTTGCCATGAGCAGCGCACCGCTCCAGTGTTTGGTGAATGCGTCGATGGATTCGCAAACCTCGCCCTGGAACGGAGAAAAATACTGAACTTGGCCACCCGAAACCCGGTGAATAACCACGAAATACCGGTCCTCGTCGGGCCAGACACAATGAGCCAGCAATGGGCCTTCCAGCCGGGCCAGCCCTTGTGGGGTTGCTTTGAGGGCCATTGTCTCGAAACCCCAGCCTCGCAGTATGGTATTCAGATCGTTGAGCGACACAACCGGGAAACGGGGGGCCTGTTCCACCACCGACCGAACCAAAGCCCGGTTGACAGAGCCACATTGTGCCCGGATAAACTGCTGCAAAGCCAGCACATTCGGGCATTGAACAGAGGTATAAATACCGGTAGATTCCATAGCCGTAACGGGTTTATTAATTGGCGCGTCCTTCTTCTTCCGAACTTCCCGATGAGCGGCCTTTGCGGGCAAACGTAGATCGCCCGAACGTGTAGGTGAACCGAACAGACCCCTGTTGTGCGTTGCGGGTTTGCGTAGTCGACACGTTAACATCCTGAAAAACACCATAGAACCGTTCGCGATACAGATTGAACGCATCGGCAAAATTGGCCTGGATAGAGCCAGCCCCCTTCAACACGCTTTTTTGTAAGCTGAACGAAATGGTCCCGTACGAAATGGAGCGGTAAAACTGGCTCGCGCTGGGCGCACTGTAGTCATAGGTACACTCCAGGGTGTAGGCACCGGGTAACGAAAACACGTGTTGCCCATTCAGAACGAAACTCCAGGCCCGGTTGTCAAAGCGGCCTCCGTCGAAAACCGATGCCGTTCTGATGTAATAAGCGACGGCACTGTGCTGGGTTTTCCACCATTTTTTAATGGTAAATGGAGCCGTTATATCAAAGGCCACCAACTGACTTTTGTCCAGGTTAGTGCGGGTATACCGAATCACTTTGGTGGCGGCATCCTGAACCGGCATTTGCGCCACCAGGTTCCGATCCAGGCGGTATGTGGCCGTTAGCGTAACATCTTTAATGGTATAGGCAAGGTCTGTGGAGCTGCGTGTAGCGGGCAACAGAAACGGATTGCCTTCCGAAAACTCGAACGGACTGGTATAGAACTGAAACGGGTTTAACTCAAAAAAAGAGGGCCGCCGGAGCTTGCGAACATACGAGAACGCCAGGCTATGGTCGTCGTCGAACTTATGCTGAACCTGCAAGCTGGGAAGCCAACGCAGAAACTGACGCTTCACCACATTGTCGAGCGTGACGGAGTTGCCCTCGGCAACTGTGTTCTCCAGGCGCAGGGCAGCTTCAACGCTCGTTTTGTCGAATTTCTTTTCCACCAGCGCGTAGGCCGCCATAATGCGTTCGTCATACAAAAAACGGTTGCTGCGGCTTGCATCGCGCACGGCCATTCCGCCCGCCGAAAGTGTGTCGTAAATCAGTTCGTTGTCGGTGGTAGTACGGCTTAGTTTGGCCCCAATGTCCACTTTCAGCGTCTTGTCCAGTATGTGGGTGTAATCGGCCTTCACCGACTGGATATTGATTGTCGACGGGAACTGACCAAGCAACAGCGACGGAAAATTAATCGGGTTCGTGCTATCGCCAATGTAGCGGGTTCGCAGGGTTTGCGATTTCGTGGTTACGTATCCGGCATAGTCGACGTTCATGGAAAACTGGTCGCCTGCCGGACTGAGCGTGGCCCGATAGTTCAGATCAACGGCTAAATTGGTGGGGAGCGTTGTGGTTCGTGTGTCGGTGGGGAGTTCTCGCAAACGCGGGCCCGTTGCTGTTGTCGATGAAGTACTGATTCGGGTATTGTTGTCTGTGAAATCGTTTTGGTGGTTGGTAACACCACGAGCCATAATACCCACCACGTGGTTTTTGTTGATGACATAGTCGATGGCTCCCTGGTAGGACACGGGTCGATTGCGCCAGCGCGTGAAGGCGTTGCTGTTGATCGTGCTTTTTTCGGTAGGAGTCTGTACGATACGCTGTCCCGTTTCCCGCAAAAAATCGTTCCCCTCGTAGTAACTCACCCGCCCGTAGTAGGTGAGGTGTTTTGTTTTGTAGGTGGCACTGCTGCCCAGCTCGTACCCGCCAAAATACCGGTTTACGGAAGCCCCTACATACGAACTTCCTTTCAGTCCCAGCGTTTTATCCCGTTTGAGCTTGATGTTGATCACCGCACGGGTTTCTCCGTCATATTGGGCAGAGGCATTGTTAATGATCTCAATTTGCTCGATGTCTTCTGAAGGCAGGTTTTTTAATTCTTCGGCTGTGAGCGGCAGTTGCTTTCCGTCGATATACACCACCGGCGTAACCGATCCCTTGAGGGTGATGCCTCCCTGGGAGTCAATGCGCAGTCCGGGTGCCCGTTTAAGCACCTCGAATGCCGAGGTAGCCGTTTTATAAAATGAGTTTGACACATTTAAGGTCAGTTTTCCTAACGTCCGCTCCACGGCTGGCCGCTCGCCTTTCACCACCACAGCCTCCAGCGTGCGGGTTTCATCGAGCAGGCTGATGGTTCCCACGTTCATCGCAGTCTCCGTAATGGTTATGGCCTCGCCAACATACGGGGCATAGCCAATCGAGGAAATGTTTAGCCGGTACGTCCCCGGTTTGAGACCCGCTAATTCAAACACGCCCAAAGTGTCGGTCAAGATCCCTTTTGTTTGCGTTGAATCGGTTAAAGTCGTCAATAAAACGCTCGCAAACTCAACGCTTTTGCCTTTATTATCCTGAACAGTACCGGTCAGTACGGATTGAGCGTTTGCGCTATTCAGCATACCTATGGCTAAAAAGCAGCTTATCCAGGAATAGAGTATGATTGCTTTCATGGCTGATTCAAATGATCACAATGAAACGTGAGTTGACAAGAATGGATTATAAACTGGTTTGCAGCAACTGAGATACAAACAGGGAACAGGTTTCCTGCTTTGCCTTCCCAACGTGTAGCTGACTCATAAAATGGAAAATGGCTGGCTGAAGCAGGGCCGCATCAGCCGGTTGATTCGCCACCATTTCCACGACCAAAGCTAGTTTAAGCTGATCAAACGAGGCCGGGCTTTTGGTGAGAAAGTCGATAGCTTGTGGCATGTTGGTTTGCCAACCCCCGGTGTCATGCTGGTCTGTCAACATAAACCAGGTTAGCATCAGGGTTTCGTCGGGCGTTTTAGCCTCCCAAAAAGTCATGTTCCCAAACGCCATCTGGCACAGCTCGTGCGATTGAGCCGGGTGCATCAAAAACAGACCAACGCTTTCAACGGTCAATTGCCAGAGCATATCAGATCGAAGCTGATGGGGAATCTGTTGAGCGACCCCCTCCAACCAGCCTTTTCCGTTGCCAATAGCCGGCGTTTGACCGTATACCAGAAATTTCAGGGCCAGGGCAATCAGGCGTGCTCCGTCGGCCAGCCTACCTTGTCTGAAATACAGGCGGGCCAGGTTATGCAATTGCTGAACCCGGTGATACTCTAGGATATAGATTCCCTCGGTTAGTAGTTCGGCATCGCTGTCAATCGATTCGATCAGCAGGCTTTCTGCCTCGGCAAACTGGGCCTGTTTATAATACAGATAAGCCACGGCAGGGAGCGCGGCCACATCGACCAACTGATCGAGTATCGGATTGGCCACCAGCGGGCGACGGGCAATACGGGCTTCGGCAAAAACCTGCCCGGCACTGCTCAATTTCCCCTGCCGGGCATAGTTCAGCCCCCCGTCATACTTGTCCCATATGTAGTTTAGGGCACGCCAGTTCGGGCCTGCTTTGCTGCGGGCAAGCTGGGTGAGAATATCCGCAAACAACCCAACCTGAGCCGTTTCTTCAGCCGACTCAGGCAGGCGATACGTAGATAAGGCAGCTTGTAACTGTGACCAATCTGCCGGTTGGCTCGAACGTTGATGAGCATTCATAACAAACGGCATTAATCGGTTAGCATAGCCACAAACTCTTCTTTCCCTTTTTTACGCATGGCGTAGTGCATTAGTAATTTATCTTTAATATTGAACTTGTTGGTGGGGCAGGCGGCCATGTTCTCGCGCCACGATTTGGGGCAACCCCCACCGCAAACCGGCAACATGGGGCAGGTAGAACACGAGTATTGCCCGGCAAGCACTTCGTCGTTGAAGCTCAGCAGGGTCCGGTGCGACGAGAGCGAATCCAGCCCGTTGTTCACGTTGCCCAACACGAAGTCGGTGTTCTCATATTCTTTAACATAAGGAACTTCCGTGCAATCGAACACATTGCCAAAAGCATCGAACACTTCGGCATCGGGCGTAACGGAGAGACACACAACGGGGTTTAAGGCGGGGAGGATGTTGGGCGAGAAACCGTATTTGAGTTGCTCCATAATCCAGTCGATCTCCTGGTCGGCAAACGTTTGTTTTTCCAGCGAAAGTTTGTGGGCATCGTTGCCCCAGGCATGAATAGGAGCCACATAGAAATACGCGATTTTGTCTTGTAGATTATGCTCGGCCAGGAGCCGAATCAGTGGCACCACGCTCTGGTTGTTGCACTCGTCTACATTGCAGCGAATGGATATATCGCAGCCAAGTTCCTTAAAATCGGGGCGGCTGTATATGTTGACCAGGTTCTGAAAAATCAGCTTGAACGTCGATAGTCCTTCTTTGGTATGTCGGCGGGCATCGTGGTATTCAGCCGTTCCGTCGAGGGTCACTTCAATGGTGTTTATCCCATGTTTCTGAACCAGTTCCATAAAAACAGGCTCCTTCAGGCTCAGGCCATTCGTTACGAGCTTGCCACTATAGGAGCAGCCATGCCGGGCGGCCATCTCGCGAATTTTGGGGGTCAATTCCCGAATTTGCGAATAGGCCATTAAAGGCTCACCGCCAAACCAGGCGATCTCCACGTGCGTATATTTTTTGAGGCTGAACTTGCTCTCGATTCGCTCCAGAATCCGATCAGCCGCATTGCCGCCGATGTAGTCTTTCGTGTGCTGTTGACCACAATAACCACACCCAAGCTGACACATGGCCGTTGGCTGAATAACGTGATAAAGCGTGCGGCCATCGGCAACGGCGGCTTTGTTGCGGCTAATGATGGTCTGAAGCTCGTTTTCCGTGTCGGGTACGATGGCTTCGATCTGAAGCAATTTGTCAAAGTCACTGTCATGCATCTCGTCCCAGGCTTCGCGCTCCAGTTTCCGATGGAGCGATTCATTAATAACCAGGGTCCGGGCGGTGCGGGTTGCCAATAACACCCGCTTCGGAATTATATCCGAGATGCTATCTGTCGTAATCAGGTAATGTGACCGTTTGAAATTCATGACAAAAGTGGTTAAGACAAATCTGGTTATGGTTTCCGCTGCATGAGCTTTGTGCCTGTCAGTGTAATAAATTCTTGATAGACAGTGCGTTGTTACGTTTGTGGGCAACCTGTGTTGTACACGGGGCAGCCCGTATTTTTTTCGCCGGCTAAGGCTACGCCCCCGGCAAGTTCTTCGGCTTCATCGGGCGTAATTTCAGTGAAGCCTTCGTGTTCCTTGTTCTCGGATCCGCTCAACTGATTGAGGATGTGGTCCAGCGATTTTGTATTCATGAGAGGTATTGATCGTAAAGAATTAGCATGAACGGGTTGGTCAACTGCATCCTGCAAGGCGCGTGGTTCACGTCGTACAGGATGCAGTGTTTGTTTTCCTACGATTTTCCGCAACTGGTGTTGGTTGTCGGACAGCCTCTGTTGCCACAGGCACCGTTCACCCCGATGTCGGTTAGGCCGCCAGCGAGTTCTTCGGCTTCTTCGGGAGAGAGTTCGCTGAAACCCTCGTTTTCTGAACCCTCCTGATTCGACAGTTGATCCAGTACTTGAGTAAGTGATTTACTTGCCATTGCTTTGTTCGTTTAGTAGTTTAAAGAATCCGTTGGTTCTCAACGGCGTTGTGACTCGATAGCCCGGAACTAGCCGTAGTGGTTAATGACAGCCAGAGTTGGAGACAGGGCAACCTTTGTTACCACAGGCACCATTCACCCCGATATCGGCTATTGCTCCGCCAGCCAGTTCTTCGGCTTCTTCGGGAGACAGTTCACTGAATCCCTCGTTTGGTCCATTCTCAGCATCCTGTAGCTGATTGACGATGTTTGAAAGTGATTTGCTTGCCATTGTTTTGACACGTTATGGTTGTTAGTAGCTCCATCGTCAGTGCTGTGTTTTAGGCGCCTTACCCATCACTGATTCGTTGGACAGGTGAAAATTGGGGTCTTCGGTTTCTATCCTAAAATTTATTAGACTAAGCCCACGGTTCACTCGACTAATTGGCGTATGGTCCCGTTTTCGGCAACTGTGAGGTGAGCAATAACCACAACTTATTTATCGTAACTAATAGACAGATTACTTCAACTACTTTTGTGCCGACGAGATCACTATGATAAACCAGGTCGTTCCACCCGATAGCCTGTTGGCAACCTTGCTATATAACCCCGACCAGGACCAACGGATCAGGATTATACAGCATGTGCTGTTATGGTTGGTTTTAGGGGGATTTTTTGGGTATCAGGAGGTTGTCTTCGTGCGGTCGTTGGGAGGAGGCTGGCAGGCACAAATCCTGCATGGAGCCAACTTCCTGGTGGTGATCGGGGCCTACTACGGATTTGCTTACCTGGCCCTGCCCAATTTATACCGGCGACGCTGGGGCTGGTTTATTGGCTACACCGGCATCATTTACGTGTTTATCACGCTCTGTAACTATGCTGCCTATTCAACAATTGCCCACGAATTTGGCATCATGAAGCGGGCTGCTGCCCCCTATCTCGAAGCTGGTTGGCTCGGTAGTGTGTTTAACCTACAGGTGCTAAACTCCAATTGGGGCCTCACTATACACGCTATTTTACTTCCGGTATCGATCAAATTTTTTAAGGATATTATGGAGTCGAAAAACAAAATGCTTCAACTCCAGCGGTCCAATCTCCAGTTGGAACTCAACTTCCTGAAAGCCCAGATTCAACCGCATTTCATTTTCAACTCGATTAATAGTGTTTATTCTGTGATGCCAAAAGATGGCGTTGCCGCCGAAGCCCTGCTCAGTTTATCGGACCTGCTTCGGTATTCGTTTCATGAATCGGGTAACGAGTTGGTTCCGCTGGCCCTTGAAGCCGATTTTTTAAAAGAATATGTGAATATGGAGATCATGCGGCAACACGAACGAACGGCCATTACCTACCGGCATGACGGCCCGTTGTCTGCTTTTCAGATTCCTCCCATGATATTGATTACATTTATTGAAAATGCATTCAAACACGGTGTAAACGCAACCGTACGGGCAACTTGGGTCGATATTGCCCTGCTGGTTGAAGATGATGGCCTCATGCACTTCACTGTTGAAAATGCCAAAGCACCGCCTAATCCGCTGAGAACCAAAACGAAGGGAGGAATTGGGCTATACAATACCAAACGTCGACTACATTTGTTGTTTCCTAACGCACACCAGTTACTAATTCAAGAAACCGACATGACCTATTCCGTTCAACTGACTCTAGAATTAACCAAGTATGAAAAACCTGCTTACCTGTATCATTATTGACGATGAGCCTTTAGCGCAGAATGTACTCGAAGAATTTATTGGCAGGTTGTCGTTTCTAAGCCTGATTCGGACCTGTAACCATGCGTATGAAGCCATTGAAGCCATTCATGAACACAAACCGGATTTGGCTTTCCTGGACATCACGATGCCCGAAATGACGGGCCTGGAATTGCTGAAAACCTTTACTACCGCTCGTCCGCAAATTATTGTTACCACTGCTCACCCGCAGTATGCCGTTGAAGGATTTGAATATAGTGTTACCGATTATTTGCTGAAACCAATTTCATTTGACCGGTTTCTGCGGGCGGTGAACAAAGTGAAAGACAAACTGACCGCCCCCGATGACTTAAAAACGACTGCTTCGCCCGACGATACCACCAGCAGCCCGGCGCCACCCGCCAAGGGGCGGTTTTTCTGGATTCGGGAGGGCAAAAAGCTGGTTCAGATTGATGCAGAACAAGTGATCTATGTGGAAGGCATGAAAGATTACGTGAAAGTGTACTTGCCCGACAAAATGATTGTGACGTATCTGACTATGCAGAAAATGGAAGAACTGCTGCCTCTCAATCTGTTCATTCGGGTCAACCGTTCCTACATTGTCCGACGGTCAGCCATTCGGTCGGTCAATGGAAACACCATCGAAACAACCACCAAACAGGAGATTCCGATTGGGGGCAAATACCGTGATACCGTGAAAGAAGTGTTGCGCGAAAGTTTTATTGGTCGGGCAGAATTAGACTAAACAGGGGTGTTAGTCGAGTTAATAGCCACATTTGTCTAAATAACTTGATGGTGAATAGGCTATATTGTCTATTCGTACCGGCCAACGCACACAAAGTGGTGCAGAAGGGTAGGCCAACTTAAACGAATCGTTACACTTATTTTTTAACCTTGTTCAAAATGAAAAACAAACCATCTACCTCCCTTTTGAGAATCAGGAAAAAAACAGTGACGTATCTGAGTAGCCAGTCTAAGCGGGACATAATCGAAAAAATTACTTCCGAAATGTCTTCCTGCTGCACCATCACAAGTTATTGACCCGTACTCTGAACCTGCCAATAGCAGGTTCAGATTTTTTTAGACTAAACCGGTTATGGTAACGGTTTCTCCACTCGATTTTTTTGTTCTGCGCCTTCCCTTACTGCCGGTTACCTCTCTATTTCATCTGCATCCAGACCGCGACAACGTGCTTCGGCAAGCCTGGTCAGCGGCTGTTTTTCGGGAAGCCTTGCATACGGCTTCTCCCACTCTTTATGAGCATGTTAGCCAGCATTTAGGTCAAAAAAACTGGCCCCTGCCCGATTCGCTTGCCAGCACACTCTGGAGTTATTTCCGGCGTATGAGCAGCCGGTGTACACCCTTTGGCCTGTTGGCGGGTTGTGCGCCGGGTCGCGTAGCCAACCACACACAGTTTTCCTTTTGTGAACACGACCGGCTCAACCGGCGTATTCGCCTTGATACGGCCTGTCTGGATCAACTCACGCAAGCCGTGCTGCAACAGCCTGTCATTCGAAACCAGGTACGCTTTTATCCCTCCAATACGGTCTATCAGGTAGGTTCGCAACTCCGATATACCGAGAAGCGGCTGATCGGTACACGCCTTCATTATGTTGTTAGTGCCGTAGAGGTGACGTTAGTGATTCGGGCCGTTTTGCAGCGGGCCAAGGGCGGGGCCACCCTGCAGCAATTAACTGAACCGTTGCAGAACCGGGGTATCGACCAGCAGGAAGCCCTGGTATTTGTTGACGAATTGATTGCTATGCAACTGTTGGTAAGCGAGTTAGAAGGGTTCGTGACGGGCGATGATCCTCTGTGTTATCTGGTAAACCGACTTGGCCAATGTGGCAATTTGCCAGAAGAAGCCAGCATTGTTTCTCAACTTAAGCAGGATCTGAGCCGGGCCAACAATAGCAGCACCGCCTATGAAAAAGTCAGGAACACCTTGCGACCATTGGACCTGAAACTACCTCCTGCCCGATGGATTCAGACCGATCTGTTTTTCAGAACGAGACAAAATCAGTTGGGCGCCCCGGTTCTCAACACCATTGTTGAGCAGGTTGCCCAACTGCACCGGCTGAACAGGTCCGATACACCTAAAGGTCTCCTGGCGTTTGGCAATCGGTTTCGCGAGCGGTATGAAGAGCAGGAAATTCCGTTGCTTTTGGCTTTAGACAGTGATTATGGGATTGGCTATGCCGACGTGGCGGGAACCGGGGGCGATTTCACTCCGCTGCTGGAAGGTCTCGATTTGGGTACCGACAGTCGAGATGAAAAACCCGTATGGCAGGGTAGTGAATCGTTGATGGTGAGTTTGTTAGTCCAATCGGTCGGGCAAAAAAACGCAGCCGTCGACATTGATGATGACTGGCTCAATCAGCTACCAGAGGTTGGCCAAACAGCCTGGCCCGCCAGTTTCTATGTGATGGGAACGTTGTTGGGTGAATCGGCCAACGCTATTGATGCCGGTGATTTTCAGTTTCAGTTTCGGTCGGCGGCCGGGCCATCGGCAGCTTCGTTGTTGGGGCGATTTTGCCAGAATCAACCCGAACTGACCGAACTTGTTCGTGCGGCCCTGCGCGAGGAAGAAGCGCACTATCCCGATGCTGTTTTTGCCGAGATAATCCATATTTCCGACGAGCGGGCTGGGAATATCGGGCAACGGCCCGTGCTGCGGGCTTACGAAATTCCCTACGTCAATCAGGCATCCGTCGACCAAAACGGGCAGATTCTTTCCGACGATTTGCTGGTATCGGTTCGGGCGGGCGGACAGGTGGTACTGCGGTCGCGTCGGTTAGGAAAAGAGGTGATTCCGCGCCTGTCTACGGCTCATAACTACCGTCTTGGGTTGAGTGTCTACCGGTTTCTGTGCGATTTGTCGTTGCAACAGAACCGGCTAGCCATGAGCTGGGACTGGGGAATGCTACAGGATCAGCCGTTTTTGCCGCGCGTCACCTATCGAAACCTGATTGTTTCGCGTGCCCAGTGGACACTCCGGGCGGGCGAGATAAAATCGAAAGCGGAACTCCGGCAATGGCTGGCCCAGTATCGGGTGCCGCGTTGGGTAAGCATTGTCGATGCTGATAACGAGCTGCTTACGGATCTAAATACCCCCGCTGGTTTGGAGGAAATCTACAAGCTAGTTAGCAAAAAAGAAGCCGTTCGACTGGTGGAGTGGATGGCCACACCTGACCGTTGCTGGATTCAGGACGAGAAAGGGGCTTATACCAACGAACTCATTATTCCCTGCAAAACAAGCCATGGTGCGCCATTGCTGCCTGCCATTCAGGCCGTGCCGTCAGTGAGCAAACTCAGCCGAACGTTTGTGCCGGGTTCGGAGTGGTTCTACGTGAAATTGTATGGCGGAAATCAAACCGCCGATGCCCTGCTACGAAACATTGTTCGTCCCCTTATCCGTAATCTTGGACCGCTGCTTCTGGATTGGTTTTTTGTACGGTATGCCGACCCGGAACCCCATCTACGGCTCCGGCTCCGAAGCACAAATCCTGATTTTTGGCCCCGTGCTGTGCAGGCACTTACCAAACGGTTGGCTCCGTATCTGAAATCGGGGGAGGTATATCGGGTACAATATGACACCTACCAACGCGAAATTGAACGCTACGGAACGGCCACTATGACCCTGAGTGAAGCCATTTTTACGGCTGACAGCCAGGCCGCGCTGGATTTTTTGAGCCACCCCACTACCCGCGAATTGCCCGATTCGATATGGCAATTTGCATTACGCAGTCTCGACGCTTTGCTAACCGATTTCGGGCTGTTGTTGCCCGATAAAGTGCGCTTCCTGACGGATCTGCAGCAGCAGTTTTTGAGCGAACACGAGTCGCCCCGCACCATTCGCCATCAACTGAACACCCGCTACCGCAGTAGCGAAGTCGAGATTCACACCCTGCTAACGGAGATAATTGGCGATAACAGTAGCCGGATTCTGAGCCGGCGGTCGGCCGTCAATAAAACGTTGGTGGACGCAATCAGGCAAACACTGCAACCGGGCGTTCTCCCAGATTTGACTGCCCTGTTAAAAAACTACCTGCACATGAGCATGAACCGGCTTTTCAACACGGCCCAGCGAGAACATGAGCTGGTCGTTTATCACTATCTCGCTCGCTATTACACCTCGCTTCAGGCCAGAACTGCCACCCAAATCAGCGTGCATTCAACGCATTAGTCGAGTTAGCAGCAGACTTCGTCTAAACTTTTTGCGCGGTACTGCATGAGGGGGTAAACTTGACCCGGTCAACACACAAATCATTCACCCTTTACCAATCAGGTATATGAAACGGAAATTGCAGAACTTGTTGGGATCATCGGGCGGAAATGCCGGATTTTTCAATACGTTTTTTCAGCATCGGTTCCATGATCAGGTCGAAGTTTTATCCGATCAGGCAGCCCTCCAGGTTCGGGGGGGCGACAAAGATTATTCGCCTGCCTACGACAACCAGTTGGATGACAAAAACCGGATGACAGACCCCTCTCTTTTGCTCACGTTGTAAACCCAGTGACTCATGGACATCAGGAAATTATTTTCGTTTCCGAAGCGAAAAAAAGTGCAGAAAAAAATACTCGGCCATTTAGACCAGGCAAATAACCAGGTTGATGGTCAGCACATTGCAGGGGGTATTCAAACCGACCCGGCCCAACCCAACCATGATTACTGGTTGAGAGACGGAACGTCTAATACCCCCAAATAACCGAAAATATCGGCAAAGCATATGGCAAAAGCGGGCAACACACTCATTCGTGGATTGATCCTGAAAATAGCCAGTCGGTGCAACCTGAACTGTTCGTACTGCTATGTCTATAACAAAGGCGATACCACCTACCGGGATCAGCCCCGGCTGATGAGCGATGAAACGGTGGCTTGCCTGTTGGACCGGGTGGCGGCCTACTGTCGCCAGCATCGGCCCCGCCAGTTCCGGTTTATTTTTCATGGTGGGGAGCCGCTCCTGGCTTCCCCTTCTTTTTTTCGGCGGTTCGTAGCCCAGGCCCGTCAGAAACTCCCGCCTGAAACAACCCCCGTGTTTTCGGTGCAGACAAACGGCGTTTTGCTCACCGATGCCTGGTGTCGGGTGTTAGGTCGACTGGATATCCGCATCGGAATCAGCATCGACGGCCTGCCCGAAACCCACAACCAGTTTCGGGTCGACCATCGGGGGCGAGGCTCCTACGAAGCCGTGCGGGCGGGCTTGCTCAGAGCGCAGGTTTCGCCCGATGTGCGCTATCAGCCCGGCGTGTTGGTGGTGGTTGACTTGGCGGCCAATCCAATAACGTTATATCAGCATTTTAAAAGTCTGAACGTAAGTGGGTTAAGTCTGCTTTTGCCCGACGGTACCTACGATCAGTTTCCACCCGCCCTGCCAGCCTCTGGGGAACAAACACCCTACGCCAATTGGCTTATACTTTTCTTTGATCTGTGGTTTAGCGAACCGGCAGCGGGCCGAATGAAAATCCCTTTTTTCGAGCAAATCATCAGCCTGATTTTAGGTATCAGTGTTCGGTCGGATATGTGGGGGCGTTTGCCGAATGTGTATCTGGTGATTGAAACCGACGGCAGTATCGAAGCCGAGGATTCACTCAAGATTTGTCAGCCGGGTCTCACCAAAGAGGGGTATCATGTGCAAACCCACTCGCTGAACCAAGCCTTGCAGGCGCCACTCATTGCTCAATGCGCCCGCCGACACATAGGCCTGCCACCCGTTTGCCGGCGTTGCCCGATTCGGGACGTGTGCGGGGGTGGGTTCATTGTTCATCGCTACCGGGCAGCCAATGGATTTGCCAATCCCTCGGTTTATTGCCGCGATCTGCTCAAACTCATCACGCACATACAGGGGCGGGTCTTACAATTATTTCCGCAAACGCTGCTCAACGAGCTGAACGTGCAGCCGCTCTCGTTTCAGGAGGCATTGGCTACCCTGCACCCCACAAACCACCAGGTTGCCCGGTAGAACCCGCATTAGTCGAGTAGTTGAGCAAACTGGTCTAAAGAATTTTTCCCGGCAGCAAAAACAGGCCAACTTCCCCATGTCGAAATAATGGGCAGAAACTTGCCCGTTGCTGCTGAACCAACAATTGGGCGCACAACCCAATTAAACTTGCTCGTCACATCATGGGGAACCGTCATAAATTCTTTCGCCAGCTCGACTATATGGATTGCGGCCCTACCTGCCTGAAAATGGTGGCTGCTTCGTACGGCAAAGAGTATTCACTGGATTTTTTGCGGGCCAACGCCTACATCACCCGTCAGGGAGTCAGTTTGCTGGGTATCAGCGATGCTGCCGAACGCATTGGTTTCAAAACGCTAAAGGCAAAACTTACCTATCAGCAGTTGGTTGAGCAGGCTCCACTACCCTGCATTCTGCATTGGAATCAGGAGCATTTTGTGGTGCTGTATGCGGTTAAAAAGAGCGGCCTGCCCAATTGGTTTCCGGGTCAGAAAAAGGCCACCGAACAACTCGTTATCGGAGATCCCGGTCACGCGCTCGTCACGGTCGACAAAGAAACGTTTATGAAGTGCTGGGCCAGCACCGGCGACCAAAAAGGCGTTTGCCTGTTGCTGGAACCAACGCCCGAATTCTACCAGCTTAAAGAAGAAACGGCCCAACGCACCACCGGATTCCGGTTTCTGTTTCAGTACCTGACTCCCTACCGACGCTATGTTACCCAGGTGCTCATTGGCATGGGCATTGGGAGTGTGGTGAGCATGGTGTTTCCGTTTCTGACCCAGAGTTTGGTTGATTATGGCATTCACCGCCACAACATCGACTTCATTCACCTGATTTTGCTGTCGCAGTTGCTATTGTTTGCGGGTAATATTGCTGTTGACCTCATTCGCAACTGGATTCTGTTGCACATCAGCACCCGCGTGAGCGTCAGTATCATATCGAGTTTCCTGGTGAAGCTCATGAAGTTGCCAATCAGCTTCTTTGAGTCGAAAAATATTGGCGACATCTCACAGCGGATTCAGGATCACCACCGCATCGAAACGTTTTTGACCAGTGCCACCCTCAACACGCTCTTCTCGGTGGTGAACCTGATCGTTTTTTCAGTGGTCTTGAGTTTATATAGCCCCAAACTGCTGGGTATTTTTGCCATTGGCAGCCTCATTTCGATTGTCTGGATCACGATTTTCCTGAATCAGCGCAAAGACCTCGACTACCGGCGGTTTCAGCGAATGCGCGAAAATCAGAACAACATCTACGAACTGATTACGGGCATGCAGGAAATTAAACTGAACAACTGCGAAAAAGCCCGTCGGTGGGAGTGGGAGCGGATTCAGGCCAAGCTGTTCAAAATAAATATCAAAAGTCTGGCTCTCGAACAATCGCAGGAAGTGGGGTCGTCGTTTGTGACCCAACTCAAAAATATCCTGATTTCTTATGTCGCTGCCCTGCTCGTGATCGACAACCAGATCACGCTGGGTGTCATGCTCAGTATCTCGTATATCATTGGGCAAATGAATGGCCCTTTGAGTCAGCTTATGAATTTTATACGGAGCATTCAGGATGCCAAAATCAGTTTGGATCGACTGGGCGAAATTCATAACAAACCCGATGAGGAATTAGACGAAGAGCGGTTGCTGGGTCGCCCAATGGATTTGTTTGCGGCCCCCGCCGATCAGCCAGCCGTTTATTTCGATGACGACCGTATGCAGAATGCCCATCAGGAGGCTTTCCAGCGCGAGCGGGGCATCACCCTCCACAACGTAGCGTTCCGCTATGGCGGGCCAAACTCCAGCCTTGTCCTGAAAAACCTGAACCTGCACATTCCCGAAGGCAAAGTGACGGCCATTGTGGGCAGTAGTGGTAGCGGCAAAACAACGTTACTCAAACTCCTGCTCAAATTCTATGTGCCGAGCGAGGGCGAAATCTCCGTTAATGGCACCAATTTGCTGGATGTTTCGGCGGGCGAATGGCGCAAAAACTGCGGAACGGTGATGCAGGACGGGTATATTTTCTCCGATACGATAGCCCGAAACATCGCTGTCGATGGGAACAAAATCGACGAAGACCGGCTGTGGGATGCCGTTCGGGTGGCCAATCTGCACGACTATATTCGCAAAATACCACTGGGTTTCACCACTCGCATTGGCAACTCCGGGGCGGGTCTGAGCGGGGGTCAGCGACAGCGGATTTTCATTGCCCGTTCGGTCTACAAAAATCCGTTCTACCTGTTTTTCGATGAAGCAACCAGTGCATTGGATGCCAATAATGAGCGCATCATTATGGAGAATCTGAACACCTTTTTCCAGGGGCGCACCGTGGTCGTGATTGCTCACCGACTCAGCACC
This sequence comes from Cytophagales bacterium, assembly GCA_031411995.1. Classification (GTDB taxonomy): domain Bacteria; phylum Bacteroidota; class Bacteroidia; order Cytophagales; family Spirosomataceae; genus Rudanella. The sequence continues at coordinate 100,608 of JANOCD010000093.1, read as the reverse complement.
GTGAAAAATGCCGACCAGATCGTGGTCCTCGAAAATGGGGAAGTCAAGGAGGTGGGCACCCATGCTCAACTCGCCGAAAAACGCGGATACTACTTCGAACTGGTGAAAAATCAACTCGAACTGGCAGAAGGCTAAGTCAATACGTAAAACAAGGTTGTTATGCCAAACTATTCTACCACGCGACTCGAACTGCACAGCGACGAAGTGCAGGAAATTATTGGCCATGTTCCCCACTGGATCTTGCGGTGGGGAAATATGGTGGTACTGGGCGTGCTGGGTCTGTTGGGGCTTACCTCGTATCTGGTTCGTTACCCGGATATTCTGAATGCCCAGGCCCTGATCAATGCCAAAGAGCAACCTCAAAAAATTGTCTGGTTCATATCCGACCCCAGCATCACCTATCGAACCCATGTGAGCGATTCGCGGCAGGTTCAGGTTGGCGACACGCTGGTGTCGGAGGTGAATGCCAGCCAACGAACGGTTACGCCCGTGCGGGCACGCGTGGCCGGTAAGGTTTATGTATTGAAAGGTGTAGACAACAACCCCAAAGCGTTTATGATGCTGGTGGTGCCCACCGTGACTACCTACGAAGTGCAATTGAAACTGTCGGCCAAAGGAGCCGGGCTTGTGAAAACCGGTCAGCGGGTACTCATTAAATTGGATGCATTTCCGAACAACGAGTTTGGGTTTCTGGAGGGTCGGGTGGCCAACATTGTACCCGTATCGCTCGACAATCATTATCGGGCCAACGTCCATTTAACAAAAGGACTGGTAACAAACACCGGAAATGTGTTGCCCGTGCAACCGCTGTTGCAGGGAACGGCTGAGGTAATGCTGGATAATAAACGGCTGGGGCAACGTATTTTGAACACAATACTTTGAAAAAGTCGTGAAACGAGTCTTTGACAATTCATGGGATGACTAATGCAAAAAATTACCTGCGGCTATATTGAACACGAACCCCCCGGTGCCAGTATACTGACCGAGTTTATTGGCCGAATAGGCGAACTTGAGTTGGTCTGGGGGTGTGATTATCAGGAAAATGCCCATACCTATTTTGAGCAGATTATCCCCGACCTGCTTTTCATAACCCTGCGTCAGTTACCGGTTCAGGTAGAGCCAATTCTACGCCCAATTCTGATGCATCATCCGGGTATTATCATCACCACGGCATTTTCGCGTAACTCCATGCCGGAAATACCCTTCCCTTTTTTTGATTATCTACAAAAGCCAATTCCCTTTCCAAAGTTCAAAAACAGCGTGGAAGCCTATATTCAATGGCATTTGCAGAACAAAAACACGACTGGTAATCTTTCTATTTAGTTTGTTCTGACGGTTAAATTTCGAAACGCCAGCCAGTTGCCCGCGAGCATTACACCCACGCCGTTGCCCCGTAAGCCACGAAACGGAAATGGACTGGTGGGTAACTCGCGATCATTCACGAAAACGTGCAGTTGGTTGCCTCGTCGCCAAACCGCCACCCGGTTGCGGCCTGGTCGTAGCGCAACGGTTGCCGTCGACAAGGTCACCGATGCAAAGGCCGGGTTGAGATTACCCCGAACAATTTGTTGCACCACCACTTTGTCTTTCCCGATGAGCCGGACCTGGTTGTAGTTCAGCGCATCGGCCACCCCAAAAAGAAGACCTCCATTGGGGTACATATCTGAGCGGGAGAACAGATCAACCTGCACCAGAAACGTATCCATTTTGTTTAGAATCAGTTTTTTAGGGAGTAGGTGCCAGGAAAGGGCAAATCGGTTCGTGTCGGCCGACCGGCGTTCGATCTGGTAACCAATTGTATTGAGGGCATAAGTAAACCCCGCCCGCAAACCAGTGAACCAACGATTGGGATTTTCTTCGGAAAATGTCTCGATGAAACCAGGTCCTGTAGGGATTTTAAAGGGAGCTACTGCCCGCGTATCAACCAGAATCCAGGGACTGATGGCCGATTGTACCGGCTCTTGCTGGGCAATTACCCATGTCGGCAACAAGACAAATAGCCAAACAATTGATCTCATCGGAATAGGCCCTTTCAGGAATTTTCGAGTACGGGCGATCAATCTAGAAAAGCGTGGCCAGAATCACAAATCATGCCGGGGGGTGAGCGTGCGCTCTCCTTGGTTCATGCGCTAAATGGCCCAGCCCAGACCAAGAGACCACCAGCGTTTGGCTTTCAACAGCAAATTGGGAACTGGTTTATCTGTACTGCCAGATTCGGGCAACGAGCGGGGGCGGGCCAACACCCTGATCCGAATGTCGGACTGAATTTGGTGCCCCTGTTCGTGGATATACCAGACAATCCGCCGGTTGACACCGGGTTGCACGCCACGGCCAAAATCCCCATAAAGAAAAGCCGGAGAACTGTGTAGTGGACTACCAAAACGAGTTTCTGCTTCAATCCAGACAGAGTCGGTGGGACCAGTCAGGGTATACAGAATCTCCAGCCGGGCCGCATCGAGCAACTGGACTCGGACATCCGTTACCAGGGACTGGGCAGAACCTGCGACGGGTAAAATGAATAAAAAAAGAAAAAGTAGGCCGTTTTTCATCAGCAACAACAAGGATTTATGCCTACATACCCATTAACTTTGATGGTACGGCTGATTCAAAACGAACCGGTGCCGCCCGCCGGGTCACCAGCGTTGTCAGCAGGGAAATACAGACTAAAAAAGGCTGGTTATGGTTAGTAACCAGCCATTCACTCAATCATCATTATGGGTTAGAGTCTGCAAGCATACAATGAAACAGCCGGTAAGCTGCTCGCAATATGTACAGCTATCATATGAGACGAGGCCTTTTCTGGTTAGTATCACATTAAATTAACATTTTTTTGTAGATCACTTCTACGACGATGCCAAACGCACCTATTCCTTCATCAACTAATTCATCAAAAATGGCCCCTAGGCTACAGGAAGCCACTTTTGACGTTCGCCAAACAGTCGATCAATTAAACCTTATTGGGTTAACCGTCGAGCGCGATGGTACGCTCAGTTATGCCAACCCTTACACCTATCGCGTAACTGCCTGGCAACCCGATGAGGTGATTGGCCACAATTTCTTCGATGTGTTTGTGCCCCCCGCCGACCGGGCCAAACTCGAACATGAATTTGATGAAGCACTCCGCCGGGGGGGCTTTGTGGAACAACGTGAAATTAGTTTGCTGGCTCGCAGTGGAGCGGTGCGTAACGTGCAGCTCAACTCCTTCATTGTCAACAATAAGGGGGAGGGCATTACCTCGTTCACGATAATCGGCGAAGATGTTACCACCAAAAAGCGGGTGGCCTCAGCCTTGTCGTTTTCAAATTCGCAACTTCAGGACCTCGTCGACAATACCTCCGACCTGATTCAACTCGTGACGCTCGATGGTAAGTTCATGTTTGTGAACCGGGCCTGGCGCGAGGTGTTGGGCTACGGCTCCGACGAGGTGGCCGCGCTGACCCTGCACGATGTGCTGCACCCCGACTATGCTGATGTTACCATGCAACGGCTCAAACGGATTCAGGATGGGGAGAAACTGCCGTATTTCGAGACGGTGTTTCGGAACAAAGCCGGGAAAACAATCTTTGTGTCGGGTAGTGTCAACTGTCGCTTTGACAACGGGCGGCCCACCGCTTTCCGCTGTATTCTGCACGATACAACGAGTAAAATCAGGGCCGAAAAATCGCAGAAACTTTATTACAGCATTGCCAACTGGACCATAAATACCCGCGATTTAGACGATCTGTACAGTAAAATACACGAAGAATTAGGCAATATTATCGATGCCAAAAACTTCTTTATCGCGCTTTATGACCAGTCTAAAAACTACCTGTATTTTCCTTATTATGTCGATGAATATTTCGGGGGAAACCTTCGGTTTACCAAACGCCGGTTGGGCAACGGCCTGACAGAATACACGATTCGGGCCAACAGAGCCTTGTTTCTGTACGAAAAAGACATTCGGCAGATGGCCGACCAACACCAGCTCGACCTCTATGGGCAGTTGCAGCCCAAGGTGATGCTCACGGCTCCGCTCCGGGTAGGCGAACAGGTAACGGGCATTATCGGCGTGAAATCGTATACCGACGAGCGGACCTACGGCCCCCGGGACCTCGAACTGCTGGAGTTTATTTCGGGGCAGGTGGCCCTGGCCATTGCCCGCAAGCAGGACGAAGCCGCGCTGAACAAACAAACCGCCCGGCTCAATGCCATTTTCGATAGCAGTACGTACCTGATTTGGTCGGTGAACAAAAGTTTGCAGCTAACCTCGTTCAATAAAAACTACACCAGCCTGATTGAACGAAACCTGAAAGAGACCCCAACGATGCTGGGCAGTGCGCCTAACCTCGGCTGGCGCATGGTGGGGGCAGATAACCGTAAATTGCTGGAAGATCGCTACAAACAGGCGTTTCGGGGCATCCCGCAAAACTTCGAACTTCGCTTTGACAGCGTTCGGCCCGACGGACATGAGACCTGGTTAGACTTTCAGCTCAACCCGATTTTGCTGTCGAGCGGAGTTATTGAGGAAGTGTCGGGCATTGCGCGGGACATCACCAACCGCAAACGGGCCGAGATCGTGACCCGGCAGAGCGAAGAGAAATTTCGGGGTATTTTTGAGAACCTCCAGGATATTTATTGCCGCGTCGACCGGCGTGGTCGCGTCACCATGATTAGTCCGTCGGTCTATAAACGAATGGGGTACACGCCCGATGAGGTGCTGGGGCAGGATGTGACAGACTATTTTGTGGATAAGAGCGTGATTCACAGGGCCATGATTCGGCTGGTGCGTAATCGTAGTCTGCGCAATTTTGAGATGACCCTCCGTCGGAAAGATGGTTCCGAACGGCAGTTTATGTTTAATATGTTGCTTTTGCAGGACGAGAGCGGCCATCGGTCGGTGGTGGCGGTGCTGGCCCGCGACATTACTGAACTGAAACGACAGGCCGGTGAACTGGTGAAAGCCAAAGAAGAAGCCGAACGCTCACTGAAGGTGAAAGAACGGTTTCTGGCCAATATGAGCCACGAAATCCGCACACCCATGAACGGGGTGATCGGCATGATCGACCTGCTCACCGACACCCCGCTTGACACTGACCAGAAAGACTACGTCCGAACCATTAAGCGGTCGAGCGAGACGCTGCTAAATATTCTGAACGATATTCTGGACCTCTCGAAAATTGAAGCCGGTAAAATGGTGCTGCACGAAGCCCCCATTGCCCTGCGCGAGATCTTCGACAAATTAATTGCGCTGTTTGGGCAGCAGGCGGCCACCAAAAACAACAGCCTGACCTATTCGCTGGCTGATGATTTACCCACGTTTGTGATTGCCGATCAAACCCGACTGTTGCAAATTCTGTCGAACCTGACCTCCAACGCCATCAAGTTCACCGAAAATGGCGAGGTAAGCGTGGTGGCCTCGTTGTTGAGTAAAAAGGGCAAATTCAACCGGATTCGGGTGGAGGTGCGCGACTCCGGTATTGGCATCTCACCCGAGAATATCAAACTACTGTTCAACTCGTTTAGCCAGGTCGATGAGTCGTCGCGGAAGTCGTTTGGCGGAACGGGTCTGGGGTTAGCCATATCTAAAGAACTGGCGTTGCTGATGAAAGGCGAGGTAGGTGTTGACTCGGTGGTGGGACAGGGCAGCACGTTCTGGTTCGTGATCGAACTGAAAGAAACCGCGATTAGCCCAACGCAACAAGGCCCCGAATTTGCGGAGGTGTCGATGGTGAATTTCTTCAAGGATTTTCACCCCAAAGTGCTGCTCGTCGACGATAATGCCACCAACCGCAAAGTTGCCAGCGAAATTCTTCGCAAATCCGGGTGTATTGTCACCACAGCATCGAGTGGGAGGGAAGCCATCACTAATTTCGGGATTGGGATAACGAATTTGGGATTCGATGTTATTTTCATGGATATTCAGATGCCCGACATGGATGGTGTTGAAACGACCCGCGCGCTCCGCGAACAGTTTGGCAAGGCCCTGCCAACGGTGGTGGCTATGACCGCCTACTCGATGCGCGAAGACCGTGAACGGTTTTTGAGCCAGGGGCTGGATGATTATATTGCCAAACCGATTCGCGCCCAGAGCCTCATTGCGAAAGTGAAAGAACTGGTGGATGCCGCCAGCACCAAGCACGAAACCACTCAGTTACAGCAACGTCAACAGCAAATTGCGGTGCAAACGGCGCAACAACAGGCACCACTACCGCCCATCATCGACCAGGGGATTGTGACCCAACTGCGCGATCTGGGCGGGCAGGAACTGGTTGACGAAATCATGGAGGAATTCATCACTGAAGCTACTGAACTCGTGAATGGAGCCAACGATGCCTTTGCAATGGGCGATATTCCGACGGTGAAAAGCCACCTGCATACCCTCAAAGGCAGCGCGGGCACCATTGGCGTGGCCCGCATGGCCCACATTGCCCGCGAAGCCGAAGGCAAACTTAAGCAAAGCGATACCAGCCACCTTGGCGAAGAACTGATGGCGTTGACAAAAGCGTTTCAGGAGTTTTTATCAATGCGTAATGGATAATGAAGAATCGCTCCGGCGAACCGGTAAAATGACAAAATCTGACATCATCGTAATGCCCAACTTTTTTGATCGGTATATCAAGTTGGCACCCGACATCGACGTGATCGAGGCACTTACCCAGGGAACCTCGCTGGAGACGCTGTTGCCCATTCAAACCATGACCGACCTCGGCAATTATCGCTACGCTCCCGGCAAATGGACCGCCAAAGACATTGTGCAGCACCTGATCGACACGGAGCGGATTCTGGCGTATCGCGCCCTCCGGTTTGCCCGCAATGACCAAACAACACTGCCGGGCTTTGAAGAAGATGACTTTGCGAAACACGCCCACGCCGAGCGACGATCTTTCACCGATCTGTACGATGAATATGCCTGGCAGCATCAGCTAACCACAATGATGTTCAGGAGTTTCGATGCCGAAATGCTGCAACGCACCGGCATCTGTTTCAACCAAACCGTGTCAGTGTTGGCCCTGGGGTTCATCCTGGTGGGTCACCCCATTCACCACGCCAACGTGGTGCGGGAACGGTATTTGAACTCACTTTAGTCTCTCACCGGGAACTGCTTCAACTGCCGGTCCAGGTCGGAGATGGCGTTTTGAAGTTGTTTGGCATCGGGCGAAAGCGTGAGGTAGAAGGGCTGCTTGTCGCCATATTGCCAGGCGGGTTGGGCCTCGTGCGACAGTTTCAACCGCAGATCGTAACTATCGGTTTTTGGCGAAAAATCGCTGAAACTAAGCTCGGGTTCCACAAACGTGATCCGGCGCGACTGGTGTTGGTGAATCGCAACCGACTGCATCCAGTCGCGGAGCATTTCCAGCTCCCAGGTAGAGAGAACAGGGGCAGCCTGCGCCCATTCATGATTTTGATGGCGCGTCCGCAGATGAACCAGTAACCCATTACGCTCTAGAAAACGGGGCGAGTCACTGTATTCATAATCCAGAATGGTCAGTTCGAACGAGCCAGTTGGTCCTGTGAGTGTCATCGGTTTTATAGGGAGGGGAGAATTAAAATCCAGGTGGTTTAGGATAGTAAATTTACACACTAAACGGCTGATTATCCGCACTAGTCAGATTAAATTTCTGCTTACCCTATCAAATATAAAGGGTACTGCTAAGCATCGTTATTTTTTGGGTTATAGGATTTATCGCTAATTTCACCACGAAATCAATAGTCAACCTCATGTCAGCCAAGCGCGTTCTGATTGCCGAAGACAGTTCTGTCATTCAAAACTTAGCTCGTAAAATTTTGGAGTTCCAGAATTACGACATTACCTCCGTTAAAAACGGAGAGCAGGTCATGCAGATTCTGGATAAGGAAGACTTCCATATCTTGCTGTTAGACATCAATATGCCTGTTATGGACGGTATGGAGTGTGTGCGGCAAGTACGGGCGTTGCCCAATAAAACCAAAGCCGAGGTGCCCATTGTAGCGATCACTGGCAACGCTAAAAACTATACCGAAGAGGAGTTTAAAACAGCCGGGTTTAGCGACGTGTTGGTTAAACCCCTCAACTTCGACCGCCTGGTGGAAGTCGTGAATCAGTTAACTGATAAATAAAGGCGAAAGAGCGAAAGAGTGAAAGAGCGGTTAAAGCGGCTGCTCTTTCGCTCTTTCGCTCTCCGAAACGTCGGACCGTCACTCTTTCGCTCTTTATGCTTATCTCCCTCCTCGGAACCGGAACATCGTCGGGTGTGCCGATGATTGGCTGTGCCTGCACTGTTTGCCGGTCGGTTGATCACCGCGATAAACGATTGCGGACTTCCGTGCATATTCAGGTGGAGGGAAAAAGCCTGCTCATCGACACCGGCCCCGACCTTCGGCAGCAGGTGTTGCGCCTGGGCCTCACGCACCTCGATGCGGTGCTGTTTACCCACGAACACAAAGACCATACGGCCGGTATGGACGAGATTCGGGCCTTCAACTTCCGGCAGGGCGAAGAAATTCCGGTCTATGCCCGTGCATCGGTGCTCCATCAGCTTCGGCGCGAGTTTGCCTATGTCTTTGCCGATTTCAAATATCCCGGCACCCCCCGCATCAGCACCCACGAGATTGAAAATGAACCCTTTGTTGTTGCCGGTATTCCCGTGATTCCGATTGAAGTCTGGCATCATAAATTACCCGTGTTCGGCTTCCGAATTGGCGATTTTTGCTACCTCACCGATCTCAACGCCATCAGCGACGAAGAAATTGAAAAAGCCCGGGGTTGCCGGATTCTGATTCTCGACGCGCTCCGGCGAGAGCCGCATCTCTCGCATTTCACGCTTCAGCAGGCCATCGACCTGGTGGAGATCATCCGCCCCGAACGCACTTATTTCACCCATATTAGCCACCAAATGGGCCTTCACCGCGAAGTCGAAGCCGAATTGCCATCGCATATTCGGCTGGGGTATGATGGGTTGCAGATTAAGGTCTAAACCCTTTTCCCGAACGTACCGTTAACCGGGTATGACAATCTCCCGAGTTAAATCGACCCGCGCTTTTTCCGACGAATTTCTTGACGGCTACCGGCAACTGGGCGACCCGCCAGCCGATGCCGTTATCGAAACCCTCGTGGCTGAGGGAGGGCGCGAAGGCGTGGGGGCGTTTATGCGCTGGCTAGCCGATGCGCAGGCGTTTGACATAACGGGTCAGCACCCGGCTGTGCAGCAGTTCTTTGCCGACTACAGCACCATGCCCACCTGGGCCGACCCTGCCCGAATGCAGCGGGGTATGGCCTTTTCCCAAAAACATATGGGGGCTATTGGATTGGTACTCGGTACGTTATCGTTGCCCTACACCTATTTGGGGGCTAATGGTGTTCAGGTGCTTTGGCTCACCGAACGAATTAAAAACGACACCGCCCGACGCTTGCAGGAAACCGGCGCATGGGTGTTCGCCGTGAACGACCCGAAGCAGTGGGCCGGGGGGAGGGCTATTAATTTTACCATCAAAATCCGCCTGATTCATGCCGCTTCGCGTTGGTTTGCCGGGCACACGGGCCGCTGGAACGATGCCTGGGGAACGCCCATTTGCCAGGAGGATATGGTGGGTACGATTGGTGCGTTTGGCTACATTGTGTTGCGGGGGTTGCGTAAGCTGGGCGTGGTGATGAGCGAGCAGGAAGAAGAAGATTACCTGCATCACACCAATGTGGTGGGCTATGTCAACGGGGTAGCCGAAGAACTGTTACCGCAGAATCTTCGTGAAGCCTACACGCTCGACAAACAGATTGCCCGTCGGCAGTTTGCCCCTTCTGAAGCCGGGAAGGGCCTGGCCAAGTCGCTGCTCAATGCTATTGAAGAAATCAGCGGTAACCCGTCGGCCCGGAACCTCGCAGCGGCTCAAATGCGTTTCTTTTTGGGCAACAGCCACGCCGACGCGCTGGGTATTCCGGCGGTTCCGCTCGAACAGGGACTGGTGAATGTGGTGAGCCGATTGCCTATCTTTCCGAAGTTGATTCCGGCTCTTCAGCCCAAATGATGCCTATTTTTCAGTTTGAACCGATTGCTGCCCTTGCCACTGCCCCCGGCATTGGGGCCATTGCCGTTGTCCGGGTATCGGGCGAGGGGGCCATTGCCATTGTCAACCGGATGTTCAGGGGCAAAGACCTGACGAGCCAAGCCAGCCATACCGTTCATTTTGGAACGCTCCGCCAACAAGATGATACCTTGATCGACGAGGTGCTGGTGACCGTATTCCGCGCTCCAACGTCGTTTACGAAAGAAGATGTGGTCGAGATTTCGTGCCACGGTTCCGATTATATTATCCGGCAAATTCTGACCCGGCTCACCCAAGAAGGTGCCCGCCTGGCCAAACCCGGCGAATTTACGCAACGGGCGTTCCTGAACGGGCAATTCGACCTGGTGCAGGCCGAAGCCGTGGCCGACCTGATTGCGGCTGATTCGGAAGCCAGTCACCGCTCGGCACTGACGCAGTTGCGGGGTGGTTTCTCTAAAAAATTGAAAGAACTTCGCCAGCAACTCATTGATTTTGTGGCCCTTGTCGAACTTGAACTGGATTTTGGCGAAGAAGATGTGGAGTTTGTCAAACGCGATCAATTGCGGGGTTTGATGACGAATATCCGCCGGGTGTTGCATCCGTTGATTGAGTCGTTTGCCGTGGGGAACGCCGTAAAAAACGGGGTGCCAACCGTGATTGTGGGCAAGCCGAACGCGGGTAAATCGACCCTGCTGAACGCCTTGTTGAACGAAGAAAAAGCTATTGTCTCGGAGATTCCCGGCACCACCCGCGATGTGATCGAAGACGAACTGTTCATCGACGGAATCCGGTTCCGGCTAATCGACACGGCGGGCCTGCGCCATGCCACCGACACCATCGAGGCCATTGGTGTGGAACGCACGCATCAGCAATTGGCAAAGGCCTCCCTTGTTGTCTATCTTTTCGACGGACTCACCACCATGCCTGGCGAGTTGGCCCAGATGCTTGCTGACTTACAAAAAGCTGGAAAGCCATTTTTGCTCGTAGGTAACAAAACCGACTTAATTCTCGATATTTTTCGCCAACCCTTGGACGATGTTGCTGGCGAGACAAAAATCATCTGGATCTCAGCGAAGGACCAGCGTATTGACGAGTTGAAAGAGGCTCTGTCGCTCCGGGTCCGCACCGACTCGGCGGTGCAAACCGATGGTGCCCTGATCACTAATGTCCGGCACCTGGAACACCTCACCGGCACCGACAATGCCCTGGCCCGCGCCATCGACGGTCTCGACGCAGGCGTTACCGCCGACTGGCTGGCGATGGACCTCCGCGCAGCCCTTCGTCACCTCGGTGAACTCACGGGCGAGGTAACTACAGACGATTTGCTGGAGTCCATCTTCTCGCGTTTTTGTATCGGGAAATAGTGTACCTTTATCTGTATAAACAAAAAATTAGCATGGTAACGGCGGTTTCTACTTCCTTCTATTCATGGCGGCAATTGCAGGAGCAATACCCCAATAAATATGTTTTACTGGTTGATCCAATTTGGGAATTCTATAACGTCCCCGGTTTTGGCGGTCAACTGGTTTATAAAAATAAAAGCGAGAAGAAAGTAGCCCAAAAAGTAATTGATCTTCCTGCTAATCAGCGATTTAGTATTGTCTATACAGGCCCATTTGAGACTGAGCCAAACACAGTCTTTGTCCTGTAGTATGAAGTTTGAATTAGACCGCCGTAATACGTTAATTGTCGTTGAAACAATAATCATTCATAAAGAACGGGAGTTGGTCACCCAGTTTATGGTCGATACGGGTAGTGAAATCACCACAATTCGGTCGAGTTTATTACCAGCACTTCAGATTAATTCGGCTGATTATACACGGAAATTAGACATCAGGGGTGTGGGTAAAACCGTTGGCTACCAGTATGAGGTGGACCAATTTGCGGCCTTAGACCACCGTTTGCGGAAATTAAGACTTATTACTACAGATCTCAATCCTGCCTTTCCATTTAGCGGAATTATTGGCCTTGATTTTCTCAAACTCACTCGGAAACGCTTGGTGATTGATTTTCAATTGAAGGAAATCGAATTACTGTAATTTATTCCCTAACTCACCGGCGAGGTTACCACGGACGATTTGCTGGAGTCCATCTTCTCGCGCTTTTGTATTGGTAAATAATGGCCTGTGCCGGTCCGCTGGTGCGGTCAGCCTGCAATTTTTAGAACTTGTCTCACATCTTTGCTGATTACCTACTGCCGAAGCAAGGGCGCGACCCGACTACCCAGCAACTCAATGGCATGCAACAGCTTTTGGTGCGATAAGCCTGCATTATCCATTTGAAACGTAACTCGGGAGATGCCGCCCAGTGCTTCACTGTGCCGGAGAATTCGTTCGGCCACTTCTTCGGGTGCCCCCACAAGCAGCGCGCCTTTTGGGCCTGTTTGTGCTTCAAAATGAGGGCGTTGCACGGGAGGCCAGCCCCGTTCGCGGCCAATTCGGGTGAACGTTTCCGCATAGCCCGGATAATACTCGTCCATGGCGGCCTGCCGGGTGTCGGCCACGTAGCCCAGGGAGTGAAGCCCAACTTTGAGTTGATCGGGCGAATAACCGGCTCGTTGGCCTGCTTCCCGGTAGAGGTCAATCAGCGGACGGAACCGGTGCGTTTCGCCCCCAATAATGGCCACCATCAGCGGTAAGCCCAGGCTGCCCGCCCTGGCAAACGATTGAGGTGTTCCGCCCACTCCCAGCCAAATTGGGAAAGGAGTTTGAACGGGACGCGGATAGATGGCCTGATCGCGGAGGGCCGGGCGAAACCGGCCCGACCAGTCAACCCGTTCGTTGTCGCGGATGGTCAGTAACAACGCCAGTTTTTCGGTGAAAAGCTCGTCATAATCCTGGAGTTTCAGCCCGAAAAGCGGAAATGCCTCCGTGAATGAACCCCGCCCTACCACCATTTCGGCCCGGCCCCGCGAAACAAGGTCGAGCGTGGCAAACTCCTGAAACACCCGCACCGGGTCGGCGGCACTCAGCACCGTTACGGCACTTGTCAGGCGGATGTTTTTGGTACGGGCTGCGGCAGCGGCCAGAATAACCGTTGGGGCTGAGTCGAGAAATTCCCGGCGGTGGTGTTCGCCAATGCCAAACACATCCAGCCCTGCCTGATCGGCAAACTCGATGCGTTCGAGCAAATGGGCAACTTCGTTCATGTTGCTCACCGAGTCGCTCGTATTACTGGTCGATGAGGAGGCTGCAAAACTATCAATACCGATTTCCATGTTGCGATTGAAAAAGAGAAGTATGCCTCTTTTGCTGTAACAACAAAATGAAGTTCCCGATTTGGTGAGAAATCAGAATAAAGCGCGGAAAAAGCATAGTTTTGTTTTTGACTCCTCATGTCGTATGCGCTACAGACGAATGCCCATTGAAATCGAGGCCCCGGAAGGTTTCGGCTATGAAAACATTGATTGCAACCTCTCCGAAAGTTCGTTTACCGATCAAAAGCTGGGCGATTTGGGCATCAATCTCAATGATTTGCTCTTGCTCTACGGCGATCACAAAGGCAAGCCCGAACTGCGGGAGCTGATTGCACAGGAAGGTCATTTCACACCCGACGAGGTGCTGATAACGTCGGGGGCGGCCACGGCTTTGTTCATCATTGCAACCGCTCTGTTGGATAAAAAGGATCACGCTGTAATTGCCAAAACTAATTATGCCACCAACATCGAAACGCCCAGAGCCGTCGGGGCCGACCTGTCGTTTCTGAACCTGACGTTCGAGAACGGTTTCGAGCTGGACATGGCCGAACTGGAAACGCTGATTACGGAGAAAACAAAGCTGGTTAGCCTGACCTATCCGCACAACCCAACGGGCGTATTGATCAGCGAAGCCAAACTAACCGCCATCATTGAGTTGGTGGAACGAAAAGGAACTTGGTTGTTGCTCGATGAAACCTATCGGGACATGTCGTTCGGGCCGAAATTGCCCATTGCGGCCACCCTCTCCGACCGTGTGATCAGCGTATCGTCCATGTCGAAATCATACGGACTTCCGGGCATTCGCATTGGCTGGATACTGTGCAAAAACAAAGCACTGATGGAAACGTTTCTGGCCGCCAAAGAACAGATTTGCATTACCAATTCGGTGGTCGATGAGGCCATTGCCTACCAGTATCTGTTGCAGAAAGAGCGTTTGTTTGCCCCGGTGCAGGCCACTATTCTGGCCAACTTCGGCATCCTGAAAACCTTCATGGCCGGGCAAAACGTGCTGGAATGGGTTGAGCCACAGGGCGGTTGCGTGTGTTTTCCCCGAATAAAAGCCGAAATCGAACTGGACACCGACCGGTTCCACGACATCCTGCTCAACACCTACGCCACCTATGTTGGCCGGGGGCATTGGTTTGAAGCCGACCCCCGCTACCTCAGGATTGGGTATAGCTGGGACACCTCCGAAAAACTGCAAAAAGGCCTGGGCAATATTCTGAAAGCCATTGATGAAGCCCAGGCCCTTGCCTAAGAAACGGTCTAAAAATGCCCCTGAATCCCCTGAAGGGGACTTTATTCAACATGGAGAACAAGTCCCCTTCAGGGGATTTAGGGGCATTTTCAGGATTACTGACCAAACAAAATTTTGTTGGTCACGTCCTGCTCGATGGTAATGTAGCCGGGGTAGTTGATGGCTTTGTTACCGAGGTCGAGGGTAGGCTTAATTTTTATGGTCACGCGGGATGCTTTAGAGTCGTCGGAGCCGGCGAGATTACCCACAAATTGAGTGAAGGCTTCGCGCGTTTTATCATCCGTCAATAACTTGTACGCATTGGCATTCAGTCGAATCGGAACAACGGTTTGCCCTCCACCGGCTGCCACCTCAATGCGCTGATTCAGAAAACCCTGAAACAACTCCTGGCCAGCTAGTAAGATTCGATATTCCAACTGGTTGATGGCCGCGTTTTTATTCGTCGGATTCGTAACAGTGAGGTTTATGCGGGCATCCAGCGGAACATTCCGGGTCAGTAAACCAGCCGCTATTCGTGGAAATTTGATCGGATTGAAATCCTCGATGCTGCGCATATTGCGGAACTGCCGGATATCATAACCCGATATTTGTACACTGTCAGCGGATTTTATGGCGTAGCGGCAATCGCCGAGTGCTTTGGCTTCGGTAAGTTGGCGGCTTACTCCACAGCGGCTCAACAGGAATGGTAATAGGGCTAAAGAAAGCAACAAGTATCGTTTCATGATCTTTTTCAGTTTGTATCTTTAACCATAGACAAGCCCCGATTGTGTTGGTTTAATGAAAACAACACAATCGGGGCTTGCACACGACAACCTTATTACACTTTTAGTTATTTCACTTTCAGTACTTTCAGAACCTCCAGGGGTTTCTCGCCATCCATAATTCGGAGCAGGTATAGCCCGGTTGGGGCGTTGCCAAGACCCACCCGGAACCGGCCCGGTTCCAGCACTTGCACCGATACGGGCTGTGACTGACCATTCAGCGTGCTCATGGTCATTCGGATGCCATCGGCGGGCTGGCTTGTGGAACCTGTGACCGTTACCTCGCTTTCGGCAGGGTTTGGGTATACCTGCCAGGCAAGAGCTTCCGGCGATGGTGTCGTAGCGACGCGGGCATTTGGTGTCGATGCTTTGATGATGCCATTTTGTAGGGTCACATCCACGGATTGCCCATTGCCCGAATCACCTGTTTTCCGAACCCAAAGCCGGTAACGACCTGCCACAACGCCCCCAACGCCCATAGCAACGGGGCCATAATAGCGGTAGTAGTTATAGCCGTTGTATTCGCGACCGTCGGCAGTGGCATCGCCCCAGTTGGTTTCGCTGAACGCACCATCCAGTCGCTCAAGCCGCATTTGTACGGCTGTTGTGGCTTGGGCCAGCAACTGGAAACCATGCGTTGGCATGTCATATTTGTAGCCAATGGCCTGAATCAAACCCTGCGCTGATGGTGTTGGATTGGGAGTTGGTGTTGGTGTTGAAGGCGTTGGCGTTGTGGGAGCAGCAATTGTAGCACCGGCAGTTCCAGTCCACGCTTCTACCTGACCATTACCCAGTGTAACCTCCACCGACTGCCCATTCCCAGAATCGCCCACGAGCCGCGCCGACAGGCGATAACGACCCGCTTCCACACCGCCAACACCCGCTGTTGCAGGCGAATAACGACGGTAGCCATTGTAGCCGCTATATTCACCGCTCACCACTGAGCCTCCCCAGTTGGTAAGACCAAACGCACCGTCGAGCCGTTCGAGCCGAACTTCAACCGAGCCGGTAGCCTCCGTGAGGAGTTCAAACCCGTGGGTTGGCATATCGTATTTGTAGCCGATTTTACGAATTTGACCGCCTGTCACACTAGGACCGTTAACGGGCGTAGTTGGCGTTGCGGGTGTTGTCGGATTCGTGGGGGTAGGTGAATAGCTGCCTCCACCCGACTGAAACTGACCATTTTGGAGGGTTACTTCCACCGACTGACCATTGCTGTTAGTATCACCCAGTTTCCGAACCGACAACCGATACCGACCTGGCTCAACACCTCCAATGCCTAAACCCTGTGGGGCGTAGTACCGGAAATAGTTATAGCCCGAATAGCCATTGTCATTTGTGGCATTGCCCCAGTTGGTTTCGCTGAACGCACCGTCCAGACGTTCCAGTTTCATTTGAATGGGGCCTTGCGCCTGTCCCAATAACTGAAAACCGTGCGTCGGCAGATCGTATTTATACCCGATCTGGCCAATATAATCGGCGGTTGGCGGGGTAAAGCCCGGTGAAATAGGCTGCTCAACCGGAGGGGTTGTTACGGGGGGCGTTACGTTGTTGGAAGGCTGCGTGCCATCGGTCGATGAATAGACGGTGGTACGGCCATCGAGCAAGTTCACTTCGATCCAGACACCGGCTCCCTGATCGCCCGCTTTGCGCACCGATAAGCGGTAACGACCGGCTTCTACACCGCCAACACCAACCGTTACGGGGCCATAATAACGCGATTTGTTGAAACCCGGATTATCGCCGTTGTCGCCTGCCGAAGCCCAGTTGGTTTCGCCAAAATGGCCCCCGTCAATGCGCTCCAACCGAACCTCAACCGGGCCAGTGGCTCCCACCAGCAATTGAAAACCGTGACTGGGGGAGTCGTATTTATAACCAACCCGATTAATGCTGGCTTCGGGTGTGCCACCCACCACAGAGGGTTGCGTAGGGGCGTTGTTGTTGCCGCCCGATGCACCGGGGAAAACCTGGAATGCCTCGCCTGCTGAACCAGTCAGGTTGGGTTGTGTCGAAACAACGCGAACCCGGTAGGAACCCGATGGCAGACCGCCCGGCAATGTCAGTGGTAATGGATTTTGAGTGCTGATGCCTGATTCCGTGACTACTCCACCACCAGCGTTGAGTAGTTGTGCCTTGAACTGGTTACCCCCTTCAAAAGGCCCCCGCTGCACATAAGGAACCCAGATCTGGCTTCCGGGTGCGGCTGAGTTAGGTAACACATAACCCGTGGTGATGGTGGGTGCGTCGGACGAGGGGCTGAATGGTTGCGAGCGATTGAAAAAATCGTCGCTCAGGCTCTGATTCCACATATCGGTTAGGCGCGACAGGCCTGCACCGCTGAAGTGAACATTGTCGGCCCGGTTGTCGGGGCCAACCAGCCCATCGGTGCTGGGGCCGGAGAAAACGTTCGGCACATTGCTGATAAGCTGATTCTGAGCGTTTATCACATTGCCATCTGACTGAC
This sequence comes from Cytophagales bacterium, assembly GCA_031411995.1. Lineage (GTDB taxonomy): Bacteria > Bacteroidota > Bacteroidia > Cytophagales > Spirosomataceae > Rudanella. Next base: position 82,933 of record JANOCD010000093.1, on the reverse strand, counting down.
CCAGTAGATAGCTCGCCCGCGAAACCACCCAGGCTAAGGCACCGAAGTTGGCCTGCTGACGGCTCTTGTTGATGAGGAACTGCACATTATCGAAATACTGCTGCTGACCGCGTCCAACATCGCCTTCGCCCTGATGCCAGAGTACTGCACGGGCACCGGTGCGAGCTGTATAATGGAACAACACCGCGCCAAGCCGACGATAAGGCAACAACAACGACGATGAACTCATATCGCCTTCGGCTGTTTTGCGCCATTGCTCGCTGGTGGTGCCGGGTTGAGCCGCGCCCATAAACAAAACAGGCACCTGCAACCGGCGTACCAGTTGATCACCTAACTGCCCCCATATATAGAGTGGGTTTGATGGGCCAACATTGCCACCGCCATCGGCATGGCTGAAACGAACGGGCATCAACTGCTCATTCACGTCATTATCCCGAAAATCAGCTACTGAAACCCGGTCGTCGGAGGCACCACCGGCATCCTGAACACCAAAAGCATTCGATTGGCCGGCCACAATGAATACTTCGCCAATGCCCACCCGGTCGATGCTGCCGTCGGCAGAAACGTTGCCATCGGCCCAGGCCCGAACTTCGAGCCGATACCAGCCACCAGAACCCGTTAATGAACCTTGAAATGCTTTGTTATTGCTGATTAAATTGAGGGGCGACCAGCCCGTTGTTGCTCCTGAATAACCGGGTAGTGCCACTAATCGGGCTTCAACGCGGGTGGAATTGAGGGGAGCCAGACCCGAAACAACAATATTGGCTTGATTGGACTGGTTACGCTGATAAACGATGCGCGATTGGGGAGAGGTGATGTTGAGTTGGGCCAACAACAAGCCGGGCCACATTAACAGTAGCCAGAGAAACGAGTACTTATTCATCCAAAAATTATCTCACAGGAAAAAATAATTCGAATCACACTATGTAGGAGTGTGATCGGCAACGCAGGAAAAATCGGGGGTTTGGCTCGTATAGTTAACAACCAATACCAATCAGTTACGGACCTGGTAAGTAAAGTAGGTCACTTTTTGATTACCGTAGAACGGCCAGCTTCACAGCGGCTCGGTAGAAGATAGGGGAGTCGTAGAGTCCCGGGGAAAGCAAAATGAGTCAGAAATGCCAGCGACAACTAGACATAAATGCTCAAAATACCAATGTGAGGTTTAAAGTGCATTACGGAAAAGTTCAATACAGTTAGTACACGGGGTTCGTTATGCAAAACTAAGTCAAATCATTCGGAGTAGAATAATATTTGGCTTAAATTTAACATTAAAAAATTTTAAGGCTTAAAAATGACTTTGGGGAAATAATATTTTGAAACCTGTAAACCCATAGATTTTTAGAGGTTTACGCCCAACACGGCCTATAGGACAATTCCATGCTCTTCCAGTTAAGTATAAACTACTGAATCTATAGATTATAATAATTTAATCTCAACATACCGTTCGCTCAAACAATCCACTTATTCTATTGGTTAGACAATTTATAAAAAGTAAGTAGAGTTTTAAAAAAAAGGGGGCACGGTGCCTTACCTATCATCCCAAACCAACTAAAATCAGCAGACGTATGAAAAAGCAACTGATTTTAGCCTTCGGGCTTTCTTTAGCAACAGTGAGTGCCACATTGGCTCAACAGCAGCCAGCAACCAACACCGGTCGTGAGCAAACCGGAACAACCACAGCACCCAAAACTGCAGCTGTTTCGACCAACGCCGATCTGGCCGCCAGTGCGGCTCTGTCGTCGGATCACTCCACCTTGTTACAGGCTCTGCAAGCCGCCAGCCTAACCGACATGGCTCAGAAAGGCGGACCATACACGATATTTGCGCCAACCAATGCTGCTTTTGCCAAGGTTGATGCCGGTACGCTCGAAGCCCTGATGCAACCTGCCAACCGTCAGCAGCTAACCCAACTTCTGGGCTATCATGTGGTGCGGGGGCGTTATCTGGCCAAAGACCTCAAAAACAATCAGACCCTGACAACCGCACAGGGAGGGAAATTAACGGTGAAGAAAGAAGGAGAAGTTGTAACGATTACGGACATTACGGGTGGCACGGCCACGGTTAATATGGCCGATATAACAGCAACCAACGGTATCGTTCACTCAGTTGACACGGTTTTGATGCCCGGAACCATGACCACGGGGGGGAAATAAACCAACCGTTGTCCACTGCCGAACAGTCAGCGTCCGTAAATGGACAAGCGCAAGTCTGAAAAAAGCCGCTCTCTTCACTGGGAGCGGCTTTTTGTTGTCTGGCATGGTATTGGTCATTTACTTCGCGGTCATTGATAAGACGCGAAGCAAAATGACAACTAACCAATCATGATTCAACTAACTAACGTCGCCAAACACTACCCTGCGGGTTTTGGGAAAACCTATGTTCTCCGTAATATTTCGCTCACCATCAAGGAGGGCGAGTTTGTTTCTATTATGGGACCAAGCGGCTCCGGCAAATCGACTCTGCTGCACATTCTGGGTTTATTGGAGGAGCCATCCGAGGGTGAATACCTGCTATTGGAGGAACCCGTGCAAAAACTGACCGAGAAGAAACGTACACAGCTTCACCGGACCCAGATTGGTTTTGTGTTTCAGGCCTATCACCTAATCGACGAACTGACCGTTTACGAGAACATCGAAACTCCCCTGCTCTATAAAGGCCTATCGGGGTCGGAGCGCAAAAGCCGCGTGGCCGAATTGCTCGACCGCTTCAATATGGTGGCCAAAAAAGATTTGTTTCCGGCGCAACTGTCGGGTGGGCAGCAACAGTTGGTGGGTATTGCGCGGGCCATTGCTCACAAACCCCGCGTGATTTTTGCCGACGAACCCACCGGAAACCTCCACTCCGACCAGGCTCGCTCAATCATGGAGCTGTTCAAAAAACTGAACCAGGAAGATGGCGTTACCATTGTGCAGGTGACGCACTCTGACACCAACGCAGCCTACGGCAACCGAATCCTGAACCTGAAAGATGGGTGGATGGAGCAATAATGATGAATGATGCATGCGTAATGATGAATGACACGTGTGAAATGCGCCAGCCCATTCATCATTCATCATTACGCATGCATCATTCCTTTTTCGTCCGCTTATCCCAAATCAATAGGTGCGATCCTTTCTCTATGTGTAACATTGAACCGAAATACCTCATGACTATGCGAGTGAAGTTCAAAAAAGGCTTGTTGGCCTGTGTAATTCTGGTGAGTGCCGATGCAGGCCTGACGTTGGCGCAGGGCAATCCGTCGGCGGTTACGCCCGGCACGGGAGCTGCAACAACAGCTACGGCAAACCCGGCCCCGGTGATGGGCCTGCAACAATGTATTGATCTGGCTTTGCAGAACAACATCGAAGTACGGCAGGGGCAGATTCAGGTACGGGGTAGCGAGTTACAACTTCGGCAATCGAAATTCAACCAGTTGCCCACCGTGAACGGTTTTGTTTCGCAGGGGCTGAGTTCGGGGCGGAACATTAACCCCGGCACCAACGCTTTCGTGGATCAGGCCGTGCGGTCGAACAATTTTCAGTTATCGACTTCCGTGCCGATCTTTCAGGGCTTCCAGTTGAAAAACCAGATTGCCCAGAATCAGACCACCCTGCGGGCTACATCCAAAGAGTTGGCCGCCACCCAAAATAACGTGGCCCTGACCGTGATTCAGCAATACCTGAACGTGCTGACCGGTGCTGAACAGCTTGAAATTGCCCGCCGTCAGGTAGAAGCTACGCAGGCCCAGTTAGATAGAACCCAGAAGTTAGTGAATGCAGGGTCGTTGCCCGAAGGAAACCTGTATGACCTCCGGGCGCAGGTTGCCAACGATCAATTGGCCATTGTGAACGCCCAAAATAACGTCGATCTGGCTAAATTGGCCCTGTTGCAAGCCATGAACTTGCCTGCTGGTCAGTCATTTGAAGTTGAGTATCTGAAACTCCCCGATCCGCGCACGGAAACGTACACGGCAACGGCACAGCAGGTTTATGAAATTGCGACAGGTACGCAACCGCAGATTGAGGGTGCCGACCTCCGCACCGAAGCTGCCCGGCGGCAAATCGAGATTGCGCGGGCGGGTTTATATCCCCGGCTGTCGCTGAACGGCTCGATATCCTCGCTGTTTTCGAACGTTGGTTTGCAACGCCGGATTCCAAATGGCACCGTTCGGATACCCCAAACGGTTATTTTGCCTGATGGGTCGTCGCAACAGATTTTCTTCACGCAGGACAGCTTTGATTTTCAGGATTATAGTTTTACGGATCAGTTGGGTAACAACTTGAACCGTTCGGTACAAGTATCGCTGAATATTCCAATATTTAATCAGCGACTGAGCCGGACGCAGGTTCTGAACGCGACCCTGCAACAGCAAAATGCCCAACTCAACGCCGACAATACCCGGCTGCTGCTACGGCAACAAATTGAAACGGCTTACACCAACCTGAACACTTCGCTGAACCGGTATCGGGCTACGCAGATTCAGGTAACGGCTCTCGAGCAGGCGTTGCGCGTGGCCGAAAGCCGGTTCAATGCCGGGGCGTTGAATGGCACCGATTATAGCATTGCTAAAACCAATCTTGATCGCTCGCGTGCCAGTTTGGTTCAGGCCAAATACGATTACGTGTTTCGAACTAAGATTTTAGATTTTTATCAAAACAAACCGCTCACATTTAATTGAGTGATTGAGTGAATACCTGCCGGATGGTTTCGCTCAATCACTCAATCACTCATTATGAAGAAGAAGTCGAACCGTATTTGGTGGGTTTTAGGAGGGTTAGTTATCCTGCTCGTTGGGGGTCTTGTGGCTGCTAAACAGGCAGGTTTTATTGGTAAACCCAAAACCACCGACGTTGATTTTGCCACCGTAAATACCACCGACATTGTTGAGCGTGTGAGCGCGTCGGGACGGGTGCAGCCCGAAATAGAGGTTAAAATCAGTCCCGACGTATCGGGTGAAATTATTGGATTATATGTCAAAGAAGGCGATCCGGTGAAAATGGGGCAGTTGCTCTGCCGAATTCGGCCCGACAACTACGAGTCGTTTCTGGCCCGCGCCCGCGCCACCGTCGATCAAAGCCGGGCGCAGTTGGAGCAGGCAAAAGCAAGCGTCTCCCAAGCCGAAGCCCGCCAGATTCGCGCCAAAGCCGATTTCGAGCGTAACCGAAAACTGCTGGCAGACAAAGTGATTTCTACAGCCGATTTTGAGACTTCGGAAGCCAACTACAACGTGGCCCGGCAAGAAGTCGAAGCGGCTCGCGCCAATGTTCGGGCCGCCGGTTTCAGCATAAAAAGTGCCGAAGCCAGCCTGCGCGATGCAGGCGAAAACCTCCGTAAAACCACCATTTATTCACCCGTCAACGGCACGGTTTCCAAACTCAATATTGAGGCTGGAGAGCGCGTGGTTGGTACGTCGCAAATGGCCGGCACGGAGATTATGCGTTTGGCCAACCTGAACAACATGGAAGTTCGGGTGAACGTGAACGAGAACGATATTGTCCGGGTGATGATGGGCGATACGGCTGATATTGAAGTTGATTCGTACACCACGGCGGGCCGCAAATTCAAAGGCATTGTCACCGAAATCTCGAATACGGCCAACGGCCTTGCGGGTAACACCAACTCAACGGCCTCCATGTCGAGCGATGCCGTGACTGAGTTTGAGGTGAAAGTAAAAATACTGAATTCGTCGTATGCTGATTTATCGTCCAGCACTGGCAAAGGGTTTCCGTTTAAGCCGGGCATGACGGCTTCAGTGGAGGTAATCACCGACCGGAAGTCTAACGTGGTAGCTGTTCCGATTGCGGCTGTAACCACCCGTCTTCCCGAAAAAGAGACCGAAACAACCGACGACCGAAATCAGGGGGCAAACCAAAATACATCGGCCCAAACCGACACGAAACAAGTTAAGAAAGAAGCGATTAAGGAAATTGTATTTGTTAATCAGGGCGGCAAAGCGGTGCAGCGGGAAGTTAAAACCGGCATCAGCGACTTCGAGAACATCCAGATTGTGTCGGGCCTGAAATCGGGCGAACAGGTGATTGCCGGCCCGTTTCTGGCCGTGTCAAAAACCCTGAAAGAAGGCGATTTAATCACCAAGCGCGATCCCAATAAGGAGAAGAAGAAAGCGGAGGAGTAGGGTGGATCACTTCATCTCCCGCACCATCCTGAACGACAGCAACCCCAGCACTGCCAATCCCAGCCCCAAAGCCACCCAAATGAGCCATTGGCTGCTCCAAAACGAATTTTCAGAGGCCTCGTCCATTTCGACGGGGCCTATTTTATTTAGGCCAATTTCGGGCATGTTGGCCGGAATGATGGCCTGAAATGCAGCCAAATCATAGCGTGGCGCATTGACATTATTGGCCGAAAAGAGCAGACGATAGAGCGTGTTGGCGGTCAGGTTGGCCGTTAGATGAGTGGTTAATTGGTAGGCCTGAACGCTTCCGATGATGAGTGGCAGGTTATCTTCGTTGTCAATCAGCAAATGCAATTCCTGCGCCTGAATGCCGGGCAGCAACACCACATTGCTATCGGCAGAACGGAGCGTAAACGACCGGACGACTTCAAAAAAGCGTTCGGTGCGGTTCCGGCGACTTTTACGCTCCCTATATATTCCCAACTCTGCTCGACGCTGGTATTGAGCCGGTTGCGTTACCTGAATTACTAATTTATCGATGCGGGCGGGTTCCGAAAACGCAAGGCGAATGTCGGTTTGGGCGGTAGCTTTAGTATCGGTTTGCCGGATAGTTGGGTTTGGGATAGGCGTGAAAGCGGCTATTGATGAACCCGTTTCGTAGTGGCCAATTTGCAGAATGTTCAGTGGAGCCGAGACCGAGTCGGGCAGGTCGAGTCGGTAAAAAGCGTAGTCACTGAGGGGGAAATCAAGTTGGGTTGCGCCGGCCGTGGCGTTGGTATTTTGGGGTGGCTCGATCACGAAATCGCCCGCAATGCCAAACCATTGTTGCGCATCGTTACTGCCACTGAGTTGGGCGGGTTTGCGGATTCGGGCATTCTTCACCAGGAGCGTCAACGACCGAATGGGCACCCGGTTGGGCGGCTGAATCAGCAGCGTTGTGGCTTTGCTAGGAATGTTGGTTTTGCTCACAGAATACGACACAAACCGCGTTACCTGCCCTTCATTGGCCCGATTAAGCAGATATGGCACTTCCCGACCCTTATTGTCGTATAGCCGAACGTCGCCAAACGCGTTGTTCAGGCGACCCACCACAGCGGGCGGCAACCCTACCCGGTGGTAACCCGACTGAGTCACTGGCGCAAGGTCGGCCCGGAATTGGAACGGTTGGGCCTGCGACAGAATGGGCAGGAGTAGGAGAAGCGACAGGATGATCTTCATAAATGGAGTCGAAAAAATATTAGGTCAAGTCCGGCCCGTCGGCGGCAAGGAGTTTTTTGATGCGTTGATACATGAACGAGATCACGAGCAGCAACACGCCCAAAACGATGAACGCGGCAATCCGGCCTCCTTCTGAAATGCCTCTGATGTCGTACAGGAACAGTTTTGCGAGAGTTAGTCCGAACAGCACCAACGACAAAATTCGGTAGTTTCGGTTCCGGCGCGACAGCCCCAGATACATGAATATGAACGCACAAACGCCCCACAAAATGGGTAATCCAACTTTGTTTACCTGACTAAGCACAGCATCGAATTGATCGTTTAGCAGGGCGTGTTGGGTGTTGGTTTTGGCAAGAGGAGTGCCAGAGAAATTGACGAACGCAAGGTGGTTGAACAACTCCCAACTCGCGGTGTAAACAACCATGAATCCCAACGCCCAGGGCCAGTAGCGCGTGACTTTTCCGGGTAGGAGGTCGAGCCGGGAAATGGTCAAGTTGAGTAGTACCAGTATCCCGATAACGGCCACTAAACCGACATAGTGCCAGCCGAAGCCAGCCAGCGAGGGTTCATCGCCGTGGGCAAAATCTTCCACCACACTCAGAGGAGCCGGAGCAAACGCAAACACATAAATCAACAGGGCCAACGCGCCCAAACTTGCGGCCTGAACCAGCCAATTTCTGGCACCGTTTCGGTAGGCCAGCAACAGCAAGACAAAGGCAATCAGCATTGTGTAGGCACCTGATAGAGCCAGTCGGTTCGGGCCAAAACCATAATGCACAACGGCCTGATAATCAGTTTCGAGCGCGCCCGCCAAATAGATAACCACGAGCGTGACGTACCCCAACAATCGACGATATTGAGCCACAGACAATTCGGCAGACCAGAAACTAAACGGGGTTTCCTGACGGGCCAGCAACCAGCGAACGCCAAGCAAACCAGCAATCGCAACTACGCTGGTGATGAATGCCTTGTTGAGCAAAATGGGCAAGGGTGTGGTGCTGGTTAGGCCGTATAAATCGCTCCAGTCCATAAACAGGCTCACAAGCATCAGGGCCGTGACGATGATCGAACTCGTGGCCATGAGCCGAAGGCCCGACTTTTGGGCCAGCCATAACAACAGAACGGCCTCCAACGCCCAGAACATCGTAATGAAATTGCCTTCTAACTGCACCGGAATGGCCAAACTGCCAAACGTGACCACCAACCCGATCAGCAAATAAATCAACGTCCGGTCGGTGCCGGGCCGACGATAGAGCAGTTGGGCAACCCCGAAGTTAACCACCCCCAGCGCGACCGTGAACAGCCCCTGCCACCGGCCACCGTCGATGTGGGCGAGGGCAGTCATGCCAGCCGCAAAATACAGGGCCGTGTTGCTGAGTAACAGTCCAATGTCAATGGCCGAAAAGGTGGCCTTGTTTTTCAGGTTATAGAGCAGGTTCATCACAAAAAACACCATGTAAAACAAACTCGCAAACAGCAAGGCCCCGGCATAGGGCGGGTTTGGCAGCGTCATAATGCTGTTTGTCAGCCAACTACCGAAAAGCAAGACCGTGAACCCATAGGCCAGCAGGTACACGAGCGTCCATTTTTTAAAGTACGACAGCACCAACATACCCACGTCCAGAATCAGAATGTAGGTAAACAGCACTGCATAATTCCCCGCGCCCGAACTGACCATGAACGGCGTGGCAAAACCACCAACGAGCGTGATTACGGCCAGTTCTACGCGATTGTAAGCGAGGGTAAGCAACACGCCGAAGCCCGTGATAATCACCATAATGGCGAAGGCTACGGTCTGACTGAAAATGCCGTAGCTGTGAAACGCGATGGCAATGGTGAAGTACATGACCGTGAGGCCGCCCCCCACCAACACCGAACTGAAGGCCGTGAACGTTTGCCGAAGTCGATGCGCCAAACCCAGCAAAATAGCCCCCGCCGTGATGCCAATAGCCACCCGGCCCACCTCGTTGATCCACTCCTGATCGATAGCGAATTTGACAAAATAGCCGATGCCCAACACCAAAATGGCGATGCCGATTTTATTGATCAAATTTTCGCCAACGAATTTCTCCAGATCGGGATTGTCGCGCATAAACCGCTGAATGAAAGACGGTTGTGGTTCTACATAAACAGGCGGCACCCAGGGCGGCACCACGGGTTTTGGCGCGGGTTCGGCCACGGGTAGGGTTTTTGGAACCGATTCTGTCAACACCTCAATGGGTTGAGGTGGCTCAACAATAACTGGTGTGGGCTGAACTACATAGTCAGGAATGATAACGGGCGGAGTCTCCACGACGGGAACCTCCATAACAGGCTTCAACAGGTCGGGTGAGAGGGCAAGGGTTTTAAGTTGCTGCCGGAGCGTGCTAAACTCACTTCGGAGGAGCGTCAGATCAGTGGATTGCTGTTCAAGAATGCGTTTCACACCCGCCATCCGACTTAGTGAAATGAGCAGTAACACCAACACAATCAGCAGGATAAAGGCTTCCATCGTAGTAGGAATGAGCGTTTAGGAATTCGTGGAGTAAATATGGGGAAATAAGAAACAACCCCATTGTATGGTTTATCGTGCGACAACTTTCCCTAAGATTTTGGGGCCATCGTTTCGGCTCTGCCCCTTTTGTTCGTACTTCACGCCATGAAAAATAGTTCACCAACCCGCATCACCATGGTAGGCGGGGGAAGCTGGGCCACCGCGCTCATCAAAATCCTGTCGGAAAACAACGTGGCCATCAAGTGGTGGCTGCGAAACAAAGCCGATGCCGACCATATCAAGCAATTCCACCACAACAAAAGTTACCTCAGCGATGTGCAGATTAACCCCCGAAAGGTGAAGGTTTGTACCCGTGTTAGGGATGCGTTCAAAGACAGTGAGTTCGTGATTCTGGCCGTACCAGCCGCTTTTGTGAGCGATGCCCTCGCCGGGCTTGACTCCCGCGACTTCGCCGGAAAATGCGTGATCTCGGCCATTAAGGGTATGATCCCGGAGAAAAACCAGTTAGTAACGGACTGGGTCAGCGAACAATATGGCGTACCCACGAGTCGTATGGCCGTGATTGCCGGTCCCTGCCATGCCGAGGAAGTTGCTCTCGAAAAACAGTCGTATCTCACCATCGGCTCCACCGACCTGGCCTGCGCCGACGAGGTGGCCAAGTTGCTGACCTGCCGCTTTGTGCAGGCATCACCTCTGGCCGATATTTACGGTATTGAATATAGTGCCGTAATCAAAAACATTGTCGCGCTGGCATCGGGCATCACGCGGGGCATTGGCTACGGCGACAATTTCCAGGCTGTGCTGGTGTCCAACGCCATGCAGGAAATCAAGCGATTTGTCGATGCCGTTTATCCCCAACACCGTGACCTGAGTGCCTCCGCCTACCTCGGAGATTTGCTGGTTACGGCCTATTCTCCGTTTAGTCGGAACCGCACCTTTGGCACACTCATTGGGCGGGGCTATACCATTCAATCGGCTCAGGCTGAGATGAATATGATTGCCGAAGGTTACTACGCTGTGAAAAGTATTCACGCCATCAACCAGCAACACAAAGTCGATTTGCCCATTACGGAGGCCGTCTATCAGATTCTGTATGAGGGAGCTTCTCCCGTGGCGGAGATGAAAAAATTGCAGGGAAAGTTGAAGTAGAATTACCCCCCACGGTCACGGCAACATCCCCAACTCAATAGCCGGGGCTTTGCCCGGAGTGGGTCGGAGAAAAGTCGTGTTTAAGGGGGTGAAATTTGAGAAAAAACCGCAGTTTTTCAGGAAGTAGCGGCCATTGCTGGTGAGGCCCCCGGCATAGTCCATGCGAAAGGCGGCTTTGGCAGTGGTATCACCCGTGAACTGGGCTTTGAACAGGGCCTGCCATTGCCCTTCTTTGGACTTAATCCACTGATTACCAAAGTGGACTTCCCGCTGTAGGTTGCCCGTTCCGGGGATGAAGTTTTCCAGGAATGAATACAGCGATTTCAGGTAGGTCTTGGTTTTGGGGCGTTTGAAACTGGCTATCAACTGCCATTTGGTTGCATCGGCGGGGCTGAACCAGGCCGTGTAGGTGGTGAAACCCGCTGCATCGGGTTGACCGCGCAACAGAAACCGATAGGTTTGGCCGGCCTGCCAGTTGTAACGCAAAAAACTCTGCCCGCCGGAGCCTTCGTTGCCAAACTCGTTCGTGACAACCTCCGGCCCCTTTCGAGTCAGAACAATCTTCTGATCGTCGGGGATTTGACTCGGATTGTCGGTTTGGAACGGACTCCAGACTGAGAACAAAATGCGTCGCTCAGTGGGGGAGTTCACCTGCATTCCAAAATACCCCTCGCCGAACCCGTTGGCCATGTAATACGACCCAATCACATCGTTGCCGGATGGCACCGTTATCTCGTTGTAGAACCATTCGACATCGGTGTCATCGGCAACCGGATAGCGCAAATGCACCGACGGCCCCCGCCGACCCCAATAAAACATGTTGTTGGTGTTGTCGCGGACAAAAGCCGTTTGGTTGTTCACCGCGCTGCCGCTGATGCCCAACTCACGGATAATTCCGAATACGTCGCCCGTTTTTTGGAGTCCCTGCATCTCAATTTTTACATACCCTGCTTCGGCAATCGTCCATTGTCCAAGGGTGTAATCCGTGAACGACTCGCCCTGCACGGCCACCTCCGCCGACTTGCCCAGCATCGTCACCCGGATGCGGCTCTGCCCGGTAGGAACACTCCCGTTTAGGGACAGAATCAGCGTTCCCGGCTCGGCAAACCGCACATAGGTGGCGACTGTGGTTGCTGGGCTACGCCATTGCGTCAAGCCTTCTTTGGTAATTTCGTCAGTTCCGCCCGTTGTGTTGACTACCCAGGCGTTGCCTCCAAGCGGTACCGTTAAGCGGTTTGGTTGGTGGGTTGAGGGCAGGGTGCCGGGGGAGCTGCACCCGGTTAGCAACAGGTAGATCAACCGGAGGAAGGTGGTCAGGAGCATAGTCGAATGGGAACTCATAGCCAAAATAGAAGCTGCAAACTACTGATTTATAATGGTTCGTGGGCTTCTTATGTGGTTAAAAGCTGGCTCGCTTATGCTTTATCTGGCGGTAGCCAACGTGGCCTGCCCAGTTCATAACTGTTCCCTTTTAATCGCACGGGCAATCTCGTTTTAACTCCTTGAAAAAGCTTCTCCTCCTATTCCTGCTCCCGGCCACGCTATTGGCCCAACCCGCCGAACGACTCGTGAAAGTGGTGGTGGCCCCCGAACGGGCCGACTGGACCTACAAAACCGGCGAGCCTGTTCGGTTCATTATCAACGTGTTGCAACACGGAAACCCCGTGCCAAACGCAATGGTGAAGTATGAGATTGGCCCCGAAAAAATGCCCGCTACCAAAACCGAAACCGTGTCTATTGCCAACGGCCAACTGACGGTGGCGGGTGGCACCATGCAAACACCCGGTTTTTTGCGGTGCATTGCTACCGTGCAACTCGACGGCAAAGAATACCGGGGCCTCGGCACGGCGGGTTTCAACATGGCCGATATCAAACCAACGGTGGAGAACCCGGCTGATTTTCAGGCGTTTTGGGATGCCGGAAAAGGCGAGTTAGCTAAAATTCCGCTTGATGCCCGGATGACGCTTATGCCCGAACGCTGCACCGAAAAAGTGAATGTGTATCACGTGAACCTGCAAAACTGGGCCTACAATTCTACGTCAAGGCTCTACGGCATTTTGTGTGTTCCGAAGGGTGAGGGCAAATTTCCGGCTCTGTTGCAGGTGCCGGGCGCAGGCATCCGACCCTACGGGGGCGATGTTGCCAATGCCGAACAGGGCGTAGTGACGTTTCAGATTGGCATTCACGGCGTGCCGGTCAATATGGATTTGTCGGTTTACGCCAACCTCAGTGCGGGGCCTTTGTCAGGGTATCAAAACTTCAACCTTGACGACCGCGACCGTTATTATTACCGACGGGTGTATTTGGGTTGTGTGCGGGCGGTCGATTTTCTGGCCAGTTTGCCGCAGGTCGATGCCGGTCGGATTGGCGTAACGGGCGGTTCTCAGGGGGGCGCGTTGAGCATTATAACGGCAGCTTTAGACTCGCGGATTAAATTCTTAGGAGCTTATTACCCAGCCCTCTCCGATGTGACGGGTTATCTGAACGGACGGGCCGGTGGTTGGCCCCACATGTTCGCGGGGGGTAGCAAAACCTGGATGGACAAGGCCGAAAAAATCAAAACGGTGGGGTATTACGATGTCGTGAATTTTGCCCGCCGGGTACAGGTGCCGGGTCGCTACGCCTGGGGTTTCAACGACGAAACTTGCCCGCCAACGTCCATGTATGCGTCGTATAACACGATTACGGCTCCCAAAACGCTGGAATTATTCCGCGATACTGGCCACTGGACATACCCCGAAGAAACCGAATACATGAATAACTGGCTGCTGGGGCAGTTGAAGAAGTAAAACGGTTTTTGGTTTCATTGGCTTCGCCGTTTCTATAGTTTCATTGGCCTTTGGCCGTTTCTATAGTTTCAATGGCTTCGCCGTTTCAAGTCGCTGAAACCAGAAACGGCCAAAGGCCAATGAAACTATAGAAACCCCCGAATCAACTCCGCCATTTGAGCCAACTCGTCCTGGGTTGGCTTTATTTTGTGGTTGAAATTCATGTCCTGCATCGAGTTGAGCGGGATCAGGTGAACGTGGGCGTGAGGGACTTCCAGGCCAATCACGGCCACGCCAATGCGCTTGCAGGGAACCGCTTTCTCGATGGCTGGGGCCACTTTTTTGGCAAACGCCATCAGTCCCATGTACAACTCATCGTCTAAGCTAAACAGGTAATCGACCTCTTTTTTCGGAATTACCAGCGTGTGGCCCATCGTGGTAGGCATCACGTCTAAGAATGCCAGAAAATCATCGGTTTCGGCAATTTTGTGGGCCGGAATTTCACCAGCCACAATGCGGGAGAAGATAGTCATATCAGTGAAGAGCTTTTCAGTGAGCAGTGAACAACGAACAGCCAACAGTTTCTCTATCCACTGTTGGCTGTTGGCTGATAACTGTTCACTGTTTTTACCTTCCTATTTCAACAATTTCAAATTCCAGCGTACCGGCGGGAACGGTGATTTCGGTGCTTTCGCCTACTTTTTTGCCCAGTAAGCCCTTGCCGATTGGCGACTTTACCGAGATTTTGCCCTGCTTCAAATCGGCTTCTTCTTCCGACACGAGCGTATAACTTAGCTGGGCACCGGTTTTCTTGTTTTTGATTTTAACGGTCGACAAGACTGAAACCAGCGAGGTGTCAACGGTCGATTCGTCCAATACGCGGGCATTGGCAACGACATCCTCTAATTTGGAAATTTTCAGTTCCAACATTCCCTGTGCGTCTTTGGCGGCATCATATTCAGCATTTTCGCTGAGGTCGCCTTTGTCGCGGGCTTCGGCAATTTGATGGGCCATTGCCGCCCGGCCTTTGGTTTTCAGGTCGGTCAGTTCGGTCTTTAGCCGGTTTAAACCTTCTTCTGTGTAATAACTAATCTTTCCCATGTACGTAAAGTCGTCTGAACCGGGATGTCTGGTTCTATAAAAAACAAAAAAACGGTCTATTGACCGTTCCGCAAACAAAATTGGTTTGTTTTGCAGACACGTCAAATACCACCGGGTAGTAGCGTATGTTTTCGCGTTTCTCGCATGGACAGTTCGCTTGCCCGAATTAAATCGGGGATACAAAAGTAATGATTCTACGAAGCGATTTCAAGTATCCCGGCTCGGTAAACCCAAAAACATAGGAAACGGATGATGACTCAGACAGCACGAATTATATTTATGGGTACGCCCGACTTTGCGGTGGCCAGTTTGCGGGCCTTGTTAGAAGCCGGTTGCGAAGTGGTTGCCGTTGTCACTGCCCCCGACCGACCATCGGGGCGGGGTTTGCAATTAACGCCCTCGCCAGTCAAACAAGCAGCCGTTGCCTCTAATATCCCGGTGTTGCAACCCGAAAAACTCCGCGATCCGGCGTTTCTGGACCAATTAGCCAGTTTTAAAGCCGACCTACAGGTAGTTGTGGCTTTCCGAATGTTGCCCGAAGTGGTTTGGGCCATGCCCACCATCGGAACCTTCAACCTGCATGGCTCGCTGTTGCCGCACTATCGGGGGGCAGCCCCCATCAACTGGGCCATTATCAACGGCGAAACCGAAACGGGGGTGACTACTTTCTTCATCGAAAAAGAAATTGATACGGGCCAAATGATTTTTCAGGATACTGAACCGATTCACCCCCACGATACCGCCGGAACTCTCCACGACCGCCTGATGGAACGCGGTGCCGCGCTGGTGGTGAAAACCGTCCTGGCAATCGAAGCGGGCAATTATCCGCGCACCCCCCAACCGGCCCTCACCCATCCGAAACCGGCCCCCAAACTTCACCGCGAAACCACCCAAATCAATTGGAATCAGCCTGCCCGACAGATTCGAAACTTTGTGCGGGGCCTCTCGCCCTTCCCCACCGCCTGGACGCTGATTAACGAAAAATTCTTCAAAATCTACGCTGTTTCCGTCGCCAACGAAGCCCCCGATTTTGTGGGCGAGCCGGGTCAGGCTTATACCGACCGCGACGGCGGACCGCACAAAAAGAAGATTATGATTCGAGCCGCCGACGAATGGTTGAACGTCGACGTGTTGCAGGCTGAGGGCAAACGACGCATGACCGCCGAGGAGTTTTTACGGGGGAATTCGTTGTGATTCAGCCCGCGAGCAACCATTTCTTAGCGGCTCGCGGGTGAACAATCAGTTTATTTCCCTTTGCTTTCTTTCTCCTTCAGGGCCGCCCGCTGATCGTCGCGGAGGGTTGGGTATTTGATGCCCAATTGCTCTAAGTAGGATTTATACTTCGAGGGATCGTAATAAAACGGACTCAGTTTCGGTTTGAAATCAGCCATGATTTTCTGGTTCAGGTAAATGGCCGGAAACTCTTTGGGCGAAATCAGGGGCGAGTATTTCTGGTCTTTTGTCTGTTCGTCTTTGTAGTAAGCCCAGGCGTTTTTGATGATGTCGGGCTTCAACAGTAAATCCAGAATGGTCATGGCTTCGGCTTTGGCCCCGGCTACAACACCCTTGTGGGCAATGGGGGTTGCCATCGAAATGGCATTGCTCCAGTGATGGCCCGGCAAGTCGGGAATGTTGCTTGGGTAGCGCAGCACAATGGTTGGCAGCGACCACGAAATATCGGCAATATCGTCGGAGCCACCCGTGAGCGGCACATACGTTTGGCCCCCCATCATCATGGTTGGAGCGGTGCCTGCGGGTAGTCCAATGCTGTCTAATTTCATAGCTAAACCCTCTTCTTTAAGTGCCTGAAGCTCTTTTTGAGTGGCTTTGGCCAGCATCTGATCCTCCGGCGACCAGGTTGGTAGCCCCACCTTGCGGATGTTGTCGTACATGGCTTCGGCAATGGGTTTGTTGAAATGCCCCGGCCATGCCGACCCCAGTATCTCATAGGTGAACTTAGTGTCGGTCATCAGGGCGGCACCTTCGGCCATTTTCACGCCTGTCTCGAACAGTTTTTTAATTTTTAGATAGCTGCGTTCCCTGAAATAATACCAGACAGCCGCTTTAGAGGGCACCACGTTGGGTTGGTCGCCCCCGTCGGAGATTACATAATGCGAGCGTTGGGTCAGTTCGAGGTGTTCGCGCCGGAAGTTCCATCCAATATTCATCAACTCAACGGCATCCAAAGCACTTTTACCCCGCCAGGGTGCGCCTGCCGCGTGAGCCGCCGATCCTTCAAAATTGAACTTTACCGACACAAGCCCGTTGTTGCCCGCGTCGCCATACGACACGCCGAGATTGTTGCCCACGTGCGTGAAAATGCAGGCATCGACATCCTTAAAATAACCATCCCGAATATAGAACGCTTTGGCTCCAACTAACTCCTCAGCTACGCCGGGCCATAGCATAAGCGTACCCGAAATTTTGTCGCGCTCCATCAACTGCTTCACCGCCAAAGCCGCCACAATGTTCAGGGCCTGCCCGGAGTTATGGCCTTCGCCGTGGCCGGGTGCGCCTTCCACAATGGGGTCTTTGTAGGCAACACCGGGTTTCTGACTGGCTTTCGGAATGCAGTCTACGTCGGAGCCGATAGCAATAACGGGTTTGCCGCTGCCCCAGGTCGCGATCCAGGCAGTGGGCATGCCCGAAATGTTTTTCTGGATTTTAAATCCTTCTTTTTCGAGCAGGGTAGTCAGATACGTAAACGTTTCCTGCTCCTGAAACCCCAGTTCCGAAAAACTGAACAGCATATCGTTGATCTGTTGGGCCTGATCTTTTCGGGCTTCAACGGCGGCAACAGCCTCTGTTTTAAGTTTGTCTACAGGAGACGCGGGGGCTGGTTTGGCTTTGCGCTGCCCAAAGACGAGCAGGGGCAGCATAAAGGCAAGAAGAAGTATTGGTTTTTTCATAGCTAGAAATGTTCGGTTTGTTTTCATTCCCAAGATACGAAACATTGCTTATCGGCTCAAAATCGGGATGCTGGCCGTCAATTGGAGTGACCGTGAGTTGGCCAAACGCGTGACTCCATACGTAACATAATGGGGAACAAACCGAGCTTCTAAGCAAACGGCTCGTTTGGGTGTAATTGGAATAGCAGCCCCAATGCCTATTACATACCCGACGCTGGCACTGGGCCGCATCGCAACCGGAATTGTATATCCAAATGAGCTAATATAACTGCCTGAAACAGCAAGATTGCGGTTTACCAGTCCACCTGCCTTAACATAAAAGCGAATAGGCTTTTCGATGAGGGTGTACCGAAGTGTTATTGGCACCGAAATGTACCGCTCTGCAAATGTGTAAACGCGAGCTGCCAGATTCGATGGGTTCAACGGATCGTTAATCGAAACCGTTCGGCTGCCTTTGTAATGCGAAAAAATCCCTTCAACCGATAAGGCTAATTTCCTCGTTGGAGCCAATGTGTAAAATAGACCCCCCACAAACGTGGTTTGTGTACTATATACGCCGTTAGGATTCCAATATGGATTAAAACGAGACTCAGTTGCCTGATAAAGCCAGCTATTTGCTGCTACTCCTCCCAGCAAACCAGCCTCAAAACCCAGTTTTTTTCGCTTCCGCTTAACCGATTGCTGAGGACTCACACAGTCGTTATAAGCCCGTACAATACGTTCGTAATAGAGGCTGCTGTTATAAAAAGACTGCGGGTTGAGTAGTTGTTGAAATCGGGCGGTCTTACATTCCGTCAATACCGTGGTTAAGGTTCTAAGGGCCAACGTTCCACGCAACGGCAATAATTGACCATTGGGTAGTTGTAGTGCAGAGATAAGCCGATTGTCGGGCTTAACAAGTCGATATAAACGCACATATCCCTTGACCTGCTCAATCATAAACAGCGTGGTGTCCTTGCCCTGTTCGGTCAGTCTGCCCGCAATGCGGGGAGTACCATCTGTTTCATAGGCACTTAGTTGGCTAGGATTATAATCGCGCTCCGGCGAAGTTGCCCCGGCCCTGAACTTGACAAGCTGGTTATCTACCTCCCGGATTTCGCCCCGTAATGTATCGTTAGCGGTAGTGACAATGAAGCCCTTTGTATAAAAAAACTGGGCAAATCCTTGGCTAAGTGGTAGCCAGGTAAGCAGAAACAGACATAAAACGCGTTTCATCTGGTAGATCAGCCGCTAGGCTGTTTCTACAAAGCTACCTTAAAACCTCAGCAAATTCTCCATAAATGATGATACCGTTGTGGTCATTAATCTCAATTAAATCGCCGTGTCGCCAAACATTCGGAAATGACTTGAAATAACTGCTTCGATAGCGTTCGTTGCCATGGTCGTTCCAGAAATAGATCGGCATAGCCGGCATGGGTTCCCGAATCACCAGCTCGCCGGGTTCACCCCGCACAGCCTGACCCACTTCATTAACCACATCGAGTTTGCAGCCTAACAGCCGCCGTTGACTTTCACCGGCATACACGGGTACCAACGGGCAACCACCCACAAAACTGCTGGCAATGTCGGCAGTGACAGACAGGGTAATAAACCAGACATCTTTTTTTGCCGATTCATACACCCACCGGAACCCTTCTGCTGACAAAAGTGAACCCGAGCAGGCAATGGTGCGAAGACCCGGCAGGCTGTGCGTTTTCAGGGGTTGCAATGGGCCAGAATCCGTACCCCCGTGCAAGCAATCCACAAAATAGCTTGAATCGGCCCCAAAATGCTGAACCTGAGCACGTTCGGCCAGATCCCAGAGCGCGTTGATGGATGGATAAATCGGCGATCCTTCGTATAAAACCAGCGTGGCACCCAACAGCATAGACCCCATCGAGAAATGCCACATGAGGCAACCCGTTGTCGAATGCCAGAAATATCGGTCGCCGGGCCGCACGTCCTGATGGAATCCCAAGGCTTTCAGGTGTTCGAGCAGGCAACCGCCCACGCTTTGGACAATGGCTTCAGGTTTGCCTGTTGAATCGGGAGCGTGCAAAATCCAGAGGGGATCATTGAACGGAATTGGCTCAAATTCCAGCCCGAGGTTCGGCGTTTGCACCACATCGATCCACAAATCGGAGCCTTCGAGCCGGTCGGTGGTGGGGAGATCGGCATAGGGCACCCAGATGACGCGATTCACAGAGCGCAGTTGTTGCCGGATTTCGCGGATGGAGTCGCTTTTTCGGATCAACTTGCCGTTGTCGAAATAGCCATCAGCCACCAGTAATACCGTCGGTTCGATTGGTTGAAAACGATCAACAAGCTGTATTGTATCCAAATCGGGAGAACAACTCGACCATATGGCCCCAATGGAAGCTGTAGCGAGAAATGCGACCACATTTTCGGGCGTGTTCGGCAGGATGGCGGCCACCCGGTCGCCCTTTTCAACACCCGCTTCCAACAAATAGGTTGCCACGGCAGCCACCTGACTTTCGAGTACGGTCCACGACATTTGAAGCGGTTCGCGTCCTTCGGCCTGAAAAATAAGGGCTGGGTATTGTGGGTTTTTATGTCGGAAAATTTGCCCGGCATAATTCACTGTGGCCCCTTCGAACCAGCGGGTGCCAATTATTCCCCAATCGGGGGCACCGGGTGCTGATCGATCAAGAACCTCCTGGTAAAGCGTGTCACTTTGTACATCGAAAAACTGGTAAACGCTTTCCCAAAAGTGGCCGATGTCGGTAACAGACCAGTCCCAGAGGTCGTCATAATCCCTGAAATACAGTCCTTTTTTCACAAACAGCCATTCCATATATTTCTTGAGCAACGACTGTTCTGTAAAGTAACGGGTGGGTTTCCAAAGCAAGTTAGTCATATGGGTAAAAGAACTTGTTGACAAATGCAAACGAGCGGGTAGCCCAAAAGCCACCTCCACCCTTAACGCTTTAATTCGGTTGGGATTGTTTTTTGTTGAGGTAACGTTAGCAAGAGAATGCACGAGCAGAGATGACCGCAGGGGCGGCCCCGATCTTGTTTGGAAAGATGTCATCTCTATGTCTGTCAAAAAGCTGTACCTTTGCATCCGTTTTGCACTGTATAAAAATAACACCGCTGATAATCAGCAACTATCTTGTCTAACACAGCAGTGATTGCTGTACTTTTCCATGAATCAGGATCAGGAATTTAACAAAGACGATCGCCGGGATGGTGAACGTCGTTCAGTAAGCCGTCGGGATGACGCGCCACGCGGTAATGACCGCCCCCGTACAGAAGGGCCACGGAGTTCAGGGCCACGCGAGGGAGGCTACAACCGGGATGATAAACCCCGGTACGGCGACCGTAAAGAAGGCGGCCCACGTCAGGGCGGCCCGCGTCAGGATAGCCCGCGGAGTAGCGGCCCACGTGAAGGTGGTTATAACCGCGACGATAAACCCCGGTACGGAGACCGCAAAGAAGGCGGCCCACGTCAGGGCGGCCCGCGTCAGGGTGGCCCAAGAGCGGGCGGCTTTAATCGGGATGATAAGCCTCGTTATGGCGACCGCAAAGAAGGCGGCCCGCGTCAGGAGAGCTACCCACGTCCAGCCGGAGATCGGGATAACGGATCGCGCAAACCGTGGGTGAAGCGTGAAGGTGACTCCCGCGAAGGCGGGTATGGTCGTGGAAACGACCGCCGTAGTGAAGGTGGTCGCAGCAATGATCGTCCGTCGTTTGATCGCGACAAGCGCGGTTCATCAGATCGTCGGGAAGGCGGCCCACGAGAGGGCGGCTTTAACCGGGAAGATAAACCACGATATGGCGGCTCGCGGGATGGAAATTCACGCGATGCCGGATCTCGGGATGGCGACGCACGCAAACCTTATTTTAAGCGAGAAGATAGGCCCCGCGAAGGTGGCTCAAGTGAAAATAGTACCAGTCGGTTCGGAAACGAACGTCGTTTTGAAGACCGCCGTGGTGATGATCGTCCCCGTGGCGACGGACCACGTAACGATGGCCCGCGCAACGACCGCGACGGTGGCACCGAAAAGCCCCGCTTCAGTCGTGAGGATGGCCGACGAGAGGGCGGCCCACGAGAGGGCGGCTTCAATCGTGATCGTAGTAACGATGGGCCACGTGGCGATAGACCTCGTACCGAAGGATCAGACGAAGCACGTGGAGATCGCAAGCCCCGTTTTGAGCGTGACGACCGACGGAGTGACAGCCCGCGCGAGGGCGGCTTCAACCGTGACCGTAATGACGGACCGCGTAATGACAGACCACGGGAAGGTGGCCCACGGGATGAGCGGCCACGCTTTGATGGCCCCCGCGAAAACCGTTATGGTGATAAACCAAAATTTGATCGTGGTTCGTCGCCACGGGATACGGAAGCTACTTCTGAAGCCACTGACGGAGCTGCCAAGCCTCGCGACAACGAATTCGATAAGCGTTTTTCTGATGAGCAACGGGAAGATAGCCGGGGTCGTCAGGTAGGGAAATTCAAACGCGCACCAGATTATAATCGGGGGACGTTTGCCAGGCCTTCTTTTGACAAAAAAGGGGATGATAAAAAAAAGCCGGGCAACCGATTCGAGAAACCCCGGTCTGAGCGCAACGCCGGGCCACGAACGGAAGCACCCAAGAACCCCAGCGCACCGGATCGGGATGATCGCGACGCAGCGGGCCTGATGCGCCTGAACCGTTATATTGCCAACGCGGGCGTTTGTTCGCGCCGGGAAGCCGACGAACTCATTGGCCGGGGTGATATTACAGTGAATGGCAAAGTGGTAACAGAAATGGGCTATAAGGTGCAGGAGAACGATATTGTCAAATACGGCAAAACCACCCTGAACCCCGAAAAGCTGATCTATGTGTTGCTCAATAAGCCTAAAGACTACATCACCACCACCGAAGATCCCGAAGAACGCCGGACGGTGATGGAGTTGGTTGCCGATGCAGGTAACTACCGCATTTACCCCGTTGGTCGGCTCGACCGGAACACCACCGGCCTGTTGCTAATGACCAACGATGGCGAATTGGCCGACAAACTGACGCACCCATCTAACAACGTTCGGAAGATTTACCAAGCCGAACTCGATAAACCAATTACGGCAGAAGACTTTGAAGCGATCAAGGCGGGGGTTGAACTGGAAGATGGTTTGATTAAGCCCGACGAGTTAGCCATTGTTACGCCCGATGCGTATGTTGTTGGCATCGAAATTCACAGTGGTCGCAACCGGATTGTACGCCGGATTTTTGAACACCTCGGCTACGAAGTCATGAAACTCGACCGGACCATCTACGCGGGCCTCAGCAAGAAAGAATTGCCCCGTGGCAAGTGGCGTTTCCTCGAGCCAAAAGAAGTGATTAAGTTGAAGTATTTGAATTAAAGTCCGTTGAATAAGGCGATTGCCTGGGCCACTGTCTGCTGGATGGTGGCCCAATTTTTTTCGGCAATGGCTTGTTTGTTAAAGAGTTGCGATCCCATGCCAACGCAGGACACCCCCGCGCCGAACCACGATTTAAGGCTCTCGGTGGTGGGTTCAACACCCCCCGTCACCATCAACTGAACATTGGGCATCACACTTTTAATGGACCGAACTAAAGCCGGGCCAACAACCTCTCCCGGAAATATCTTGATCAGTTGCGCTCCCTGTTGTTTAGCCCAGAACACTTCGGTCACGGTCATGCACCCCGGCGACCAGAGCAGGTTGTTTGCCTGACACCAGGCACCCACGGCCGGGTTCATGATGGGGCTGACAATAAAATCGGCACCAGCTTCAGCGAAGGATTCGGCCATCGGAACATCCCAGATAGTGCCAGCTCCGAGGAGCATATCGGGCATGTCGCGCTTCACGGCATGGGCTACTTGCCGGAAATTTTCAAGGGCCTGATCATTGCGGTTGGTATATTCGAATGCACGTAGCCCACCGTCGTAGCAAGCCCGCACAATGGCAAGGCTAACCTCCAAATCGGGGTGCGAAAAAACCGGGATAATGCCCGATTGGGTCAATTTTGTCAGGAGTGTATTCATCGTTTGATGCGCCCGCTGGTTTGCCCGGACGCAATGGCTTCAACTTCGGCTACGCTGCAATCGTTGGCATCGCCGGGTATGGTGTGTTTCAATGCTGAAGCCGCCACCGCAAAAGTGAGTGCTGCCTGTTCATTGTTAAACTGAGTAAGGCCGTAAATTAACCCGGCCACAAACGCATCGCCCCCGCCGATTCGGTCAATAATGGGGTCGATGGTGAAGGTGGGCGTTTGCAGAAGCGTTTCGCCGTTCCAGAGGGTCGCGCTGAGGTCGTTGTGGCTCGCGCTGTGCTGGGTTCGCTCAGTGTCGGCCACCCACTTCACCGACGGAAAAGCAGCCTGCAACTGTTGGCAGGCATCCGTGAAATCGGTGGAGGTAAAACCAAACAGCAGATCGAGCACGCCCTTGCTTGAATTGACAAGGTCGGTATGGCGGGTCAATTCGGGGATGATTTCCTGGGGTGTTTTGCCATATTGCCACAAGTTAGCCCGATAAAAAATATCCCCCGATACCTTGACTCCCAATCGTTTAGCGGTTTGAACGGCTTCCAGACAAACATCAGCGCAGCCTTGCGAGAGGGCAGGGGTGATGCCCGCCCAATGAAACCAATCCGCGCCCTGCAACACGGCTTCCCAGTCGACCATGCCCGGCTGGAGTTCCGAAAAGGCCGAATGTTGCCGGTCATATACAATCTGACTGGACCGCATCGAGGCTCCTTCTTCCAGAAAATAAGTCCCTAACCGACTGCCGCCAAACAGAATAGGGGAGATATTCAACCCGCGTTCACGCAGAAAACGAGCCGCCCTGTGGCCTAGTGCGTGGTCGGGAAAGCGGGTGACGTGGGCTGCTTCAAACCCAAAATCGGCCAGCGACATGGCCACATTAGCCTCGCCACCGCCAATGGTCATGGTAAACGATGTGGTTTGGCTCAGGCGGGCGAAGTTGGGGGGCGTGAGCCGCATCATCACTTCACCGAACGTAATAATCTTTGGCATTCTCAGAACTTAAAATAGTTTTTGGCATTGGTATAACACACATCCTGCACCAGTTTTCCGAGCCAGGGAATGTCGTTGGGCAGTTCGCCGTTGGCCACATCGTTGCCAATCAGGTTGCACAAAATGCGCCGAAAATACTCGTGCCGGGGAAAACTCAGGAAACTCCGCGAATCGGTGAGCATTCCCACAAACCGGCTCAACAGGCCCATATTCGAGAGCGCATTGAGTTGCTTTTCCATCCCGTCTTTCTGATCCAGAAACCACCATCCCGACCCAAACTGCATTTTCCCTGCCACACTGCCATCCTGAAAGTTCCCGATCATGGTGGCTATTAATTCGTTATCGTTGGGGTTGAGGTTATACAAAATCGTGCGGGCGAGTTGGTCGGTGCTGTCCAACTGATCTAAATAGGTTGACATCGATCGCGCCTGACTGAAATCGCCGATGCTGTCCCAGCCCGTGTCGGGACCCAATTGCGCCAGCATCCGGCGGTTGTTGTTGCGCTGTGCGCCGATGTGAAACTGCTGCACCCAGCCGCGCCCGTGGTATTGCTTGCCAAACCACATCAGCATATACGACCCAAAACTTCGCACCTCGTCCGTATCTAATGCTCTGCCTGCCATCACCTCGGCAAAGAGGTCAGCAGCTTCATCGGCGGAGGTATGTTCGGCCCAAATTTGCTCCAAACCATGATCCGAAGCCCGGCAACCCAACTCGGCAAAAGTCTCATACCGTTGTTCTAAAGCCGCCAGAAACGAGGGGAAGTCACTGATTTCTTTGCCCGAAACTTCGGCGAGTCGGCTTACATACTTGATGAACGTGACCGGGTCGGTGGGCATCATCGCCTTGTCGGGCCGGAAGGTCGGCACCATTTTCAGGTCAGTACCCAGCTTTCCAAATGCCCGGTGGTGTTCGAGTGACTCCGTCGGGTCGTCGGTGGTGCCGACAACCTGCACGTTCATTTTACGAAGCAGACCCCGCGTGCTGTATTCGGGCGTTTTGAGCCGGACCGAGCAATGATCGTAGATTTCGCGGGCATTGTCCGAGTTAAGCACCTCATCCACATCGAAATACCGGAGCAATTCGAGGTGCGTCCAGTGATAGAGCGGGTTCCGCATGGTGTAGGGGACGGTGGCGGCCCACTGCTCAAACTTCTCCCAATCGTCCGCATCGCCGGTGCAAAAACGCTCGTTTACGCCGTTGGTGCGCATGGCCCGCCATTTGTAGTGGTCGCCGTAGAGCCAGGCCTGGGTTATATTCTCGAACTGCCGGTCAGCCGCAATTTGATCGGGTGGCAGGTGGCAGTGAAAATCAATGATCGGCATCGACTTGGCATAATCGTGGTAAAGTTGCCGGGCCGCGTCGGTCTGTAACAGGAAATCGTCGGTTATGAATGTTTTCATTATGTAGTCTATTGACTTTTCTCAATTCCCATTTCGAGACCCCGCAATTCGGCCAGGCCGCGCAACCGACCAATGGCCGTGTAGCCGGGGTTTATTTTTTTGTTGGATGACAAATCATCGAGCATCCGGTGGCCGTGGTCGGGCCGGAATGGCATCCGCAAATCTTCTCGTCCTTCGTCCTGTCGCCTTCGTTGCTCAGTTAGCAAAGCCCGCATCACCCCGAACATATCCACATCGCCCGCCAGGTGGTCGGCTTCGTGGAAGCTCCGCATCATGGTCGGGTCGTTCCTGTCGCGTTGGGTGCTTCGGAGGTGAATGAAATGGATTCGTGGCCCTAATCGCTCCACCATACCAACCAGATCATTATCAGGACGAACGCCGTAACTGCCTGTGCAGAAACAGATTCCGTTGGCTGGTAAATCAATCTCGCGTAACAACTGCCGGGCATCAGCCTCGGTGCTAACCACCCGCGGCAAACCCAGAATCGGATACGGCGGATCGTCGGGGTGGATGGCCAGCCGAACCCCAACGGATTGGGCGACAGGGGCAATTTCGCGCAGAAAAGCGTAGAGATTTTTTCGGAGTTCATTGTCGCCCGTATCGCTGTAGGCTTCGAGTGCATCCTGAAATTTCTCGACGGTATAGCTTTCTTCGGAACCGGGTAAGCCCGCAATGATCGTGCGAGTCAGCCGTTTCACGTCGGCATCCGAAGCCGCGTCGAGCCAGCTTTTGGCTTCGGCTTTCCGGGTTTCGTTATAATGATACTCGGCACCGGGGCGTTTCAGAATAAACAACTCGAAGGCGGCAAACTCGGTCGCATCGAAACGCAGAGCTGTTGAGCCGTCGGGCATGGGATAGTCGAGGTTGGTGCGGGTCCAGTCGAGCACGGGCATGAAATTGTAGCAAACCGTGTCGATGCCACACTGGGCCAGGTTCACGATCGACTCCTTGTAATTTTCGATGTGCTGCCGAAAGCTGCCCGTGCGGGTTTTGATCTCCTCATGCACCGGAATACTCTCGACCACCGACCAGGTTAGCCCGGCGGTTTCGATGATATTGATGCGTTCGCGGATTTGGTCAACGGGCCAGACCTGCCCATTTGGAAGTTGGTGCAGCGCGGAAACGATGCCTGTTGCCCCCGCCTGCCTGACATGCGCCAGCGTTACGGGGTCGTTGGGGCCAAACCAGCGCCATGTTTGTTCTAATGCCATTCAAGCCGTGTTTTTCTGTATAAGAGGATGAAAGGAGCGGTTTACCGTTTGGAAGGGGAAGTTTTGAGAAATGGTTGCCCACGACGAAGATTGCCGACTGTTTCCAGCAAGTGGCACATAAAAGTACTGTAACCCGGTAGATGTGCGGGAATTTTCTACCGATTGTTTGAAACACCCACCAGATAACAGACAGGTTTTGCTCGTTAGAAAGCGAACGCTGTAGTTTTCGGACGGCCTGATACGTAAAAGGCCCTGTTCCATGACACACAACCACTTTCCAACGGTCACCCGTCTATTCACTCTTTGTTTTATTCTGTTCAGTCTGATAGTGTATCGTCCGGCCCAGAGCCAAACCATTCGCTACGTTCTGGCGGGCGCTTCAGGTGATGGTTTATCCGATTCAAACCCTTCGGGAAATTTACCGGCCATGCTCAGTAGCCTGAGTGCGACGGGGGGCACAGTTCTGGTTGGCAGCGGCCTTTATACCCCCACCAGCACCACCACTCGAACAGTAAGTTTCAGCATTGCGTCCGGGGTTCAAGTATATGGTGGCTACAACGCCAGTTTCATAACCCGCACCTTGCCGGGCCAACCCGGCAGTACCACGCTGTCGGGCAACATTAGTAATACGGCTCTGGTCACCGACAACAGTTTCCATGTGCTGCGCTTCCTGAATGCCAATAACACAACCCGGCTCGATGGAGTGGTAATTGCCAACGGAAATGCCAGCGGTAGCGGGGTAGATAGCAGGGGAGGGGGCATTTATAACGACGGGGGTGGCTCGGGTAATGCCAGCAGGCCGGTTATCGCCAACTGTTTTTTCGTGAATAACCGGGCAGGTGTTGGTGGAGGTCTCTATAACTGGGGGCAGGGCGGAAATAGCAGCCCAACGGTTATCAATTGCGTGTTTACGGCCAATTTCTCAACCTCCACGTTTTTCAGTCCTGGTGGTAGCGGTGTCTATAACGATGGGCGAAACAGTGGCCGCAGCAATACAACGTTCATCAACTGCACCTTTGCGGGAAATACGATTGCCACTAGTTCCGGGTTTCCGGGTCTGGGACAGGCCATGTATACTGACGGACGCACCAGCGGGCTTGCCAGTGTGACGCTCACCAACTGTATTGTCTGGGACAACGGGGGTGGTAATGCCCTCGAAAACAATAGCAATGGCAGCGTTGTGGCCCGGTATTCGCTCATTGAAAGCAGCGAAACAGATTATAGCACGGTATCCGGCACACCCGCTACCCGCACAAGTGACCCACTTTTTGTGAACGCAGCAACCAGTAATTTCCGGTTGCTAGGCTGTTCACCCGCCGTTAATGGGGGTGATCCGGCCACGCTTTCGACCACTGTCGGGCTGGTTGATGTGGGTGGAGAAACGCGCTTATTCAACAGCAGCATCATCGACCTCGGCGCGTTCGAGGTGCAGGCTGACCCTACTCCTGCCATTTCCATCACAACCCCGCCCCCGGCCAGTTCGACGGTGTGCGCGGGCAGTAGCCTGACGGTGAGCGTGGCCTACAGTGGCACTGCAACGGGGATTCAGTGGTTTCGGGGAAGTACGACCCTGACGGGCCAAACCTCGGCTACGTTTGTGCTAACCAACATCGGATCAAGCGATGCGGGTACGTACCGGGCCGCGCTCACGGGGGCCTGTAATAGCGTAACGACCTCTGGTTTTCAGCTTTCGCTGGCGCAGTCCACTGGTTTCAGTAGTCAGCCCCCGGCGAGTTCGGTGGTTTGCCCGGGCGGAGCCGTTACGGCTTCGGTGAGTGCCACCGGAACAGGGCCGCTTCGGTATCAATGGTTTCTCAATGGCTCACCCCTTACGGGCGTAACCTCGGCAACCACCAGTACGTTGTCGCTGACGGGTATCTCGGCAGCCAGTGAGGGGAGTTATGTAGTAGTGGTCACGGGGGCCTGCACCAGTGCCACGTCAACGGCATTTTCGCTGCGTTTACGCCCGACCCTTATCTATGTAACTCCTACAGGCGCGGGCCTGCGCGATGGCAGCACGGTGAGCAACGCCCTTGCCGGAACCGCCCTGCGTGGGGCCTTGACTTCGGCCTGTGCCAGCAGCACGCTTCTACTGGGCAACGGCCTTTACCGCCCCACCGAAGGCAACAGCCGCACCCTGAGCTTCGTGATTCCCTCGGGTATTCAGATTTACGGGGGCTACGAAGCCAGTTTCGTCACCCGCACCACCAACCCGTCGGGTACCACGCTCACGGGCGAAATAAATGCCGCTGGTTTGGCCGACAACAGCCTGCACGTGGTGCGATTTCAGAACGTGAACAGCAGTACCCGGCTCGATGGAGTGATGGTTACGGCGGGAAATGCCAACGGCAGCAACCCCGATTTTTGGGGCGGTGGAATATATAACAGCGGTCAGAATGGGGGCAACAGCCGACCGACCCTAACCAACTGCACGTTTGTGGGCAACATAGCCTCTTCGTCGGGGGGAGCACTATTTAACGACGGTTTTGCTGGAAACAGTAGCCCCACAATCACTAACTGCGTGTTCACCAGCAACACAACGGGTAGCAACGGCGGGGCCATCGCCAACGACGGAGCGTCCAACGGAGTCAGCAGTCCCACAATCACCAACTGTGTATTCACCAACAACACAGCAACGGCATTTGGTGGAGCCATCAGTAATAACTATGCTAGCCCCGTGTTGACGAGTTGCACCTTCACCAGCAATAGTTGCCCCGAAAATGGTGGCGCCGTCTACAACACGAATAGTCGTTTTGCTCTGACCACCAGTATGTTCAATGGTAATGCCGCCCGTTTTGGTGGTGCTGTTTACCTAACCGATAGCCAGCCGGGTATTGCTGATTGCACGTTCACGAGCAACACAGCCACATCGAGCGGAGGGGCTATCCACACCAGTGGTAGTAGCCTGACAGCCCTCCGATCCACGTTTTTTACAAACCGATCGAATGCGAACGGGGGTGCCGTTACCAACGACGGGGGTACGCCCTCGTTTCTGACCTGCCGCTTTACCGATAATACCTCCGGGAGTTCAGGTGGCGTTTTTTATAGTGTTCGGAACCCCGCTTTAGTAGTCATAAACAGTGTCCTAAATGGCAATTCGGCCCCATTTGGCGGAGTTTTCTACAATGCAGGTAGTAGCCCGACGGTGGTCAACTGCACCCTGTTTGGCAACACCGCTTCGTCGGGCGGGGCCGCAATCTATAACGCCACGGGCAACCCCACCCTAACGAACTGCGTGGTTTGGAATAATGGCGGGCAGAATGCGTTTGTGAACAATACGGGCAACACCATCGTTGGCTATTGCCTGATTGATGCGGGCGAAACCAACTATACCACTACGCCTAATCCACCAGCAACTCTCACAGGCGATCCGCGTTTTCTGGATGCTCCCGACGCCGATTTTCGCCCGTCGGCCTGCTCGCCCCTCATCGACGCGGGAGACCCGGCTACCACAACCGCCACGGTTGGCACAACGGATTTGGGCGTTCAGCCCCGTGTTTTCAACAGTGTCCGGGTGGATATTGGCGCATTCGAGTTTCAGGGGTCGCCCGGCCCGGCAGTCAGTGTGGTCACACAGCCAGTCGCCGGGTCAACGGCTTGTGTGGGGCAGTCGGTGAATGTTCCGGTGAGTGTGAGCGGGGCCGTAGTTGGGTATCAATGGTTTCGAAACGGCACCTCCTTAACCGCCCAAACGGGAGCCACTCTTAGCCTGACCAATGTTCAACCGGGCGATGCAGGGGCCTATTCGCTGGTGGTGACAGGATGCCAAAATAGCGTGACAAGTACAGTGTTTAGTTTGTCGCTCATCGAATCCGTATCGATTGTTAATCAGCCGGCGGCTGCCTCGTTGGTTTGCTCAGGAGCGCTGGTTGTGGTCAGTGTTAGTTTTACGGGTCCGGGAACGGTGCAATGGTTCCGAAATGGTACTCCCCTACCGGGCGAAACCACCCCCATGCTCAGTCTGAGTTCGGTTGGTGTGGATGATTCGGGGAGTTATTTGGCGGTGGTAACAAGTACCTGCAATGTTACCATGAGTACTGCTTTTGTCCTGATGATCAATGCATTGCCAATCGCCAGTCTAAGCTTCGGCCCCTCGGCCACGCTCACCTGCGCCCAGCCATCGCTCACGCTTATTGCCAGCGGAGGCACGTCGTTCACCTTTGCCAACGCGGGGGGAATTCTCGGCACGCCGGGTTCGGCCAGCACGCTGCTTGTCAACAGTCCTGATACTTATTCCGTCACGGTGGAAACTGCCGCCGGTTGCCGCAGCACCACCGCCACCACCATCAGCAGCAATACCACGGCTCCTTCAGTCATAATTAGCCCCACGTCCGGTACACTTACCTGCACCAACGCCAGCATCACGCTGACAGCCAGTTCGTTGGATTCTGATTTTCGTTGGTCCACCAATGCCGTCACGCCCAGCCTTGTTGTTTCCACCAGCGGCACCTACTCTGTTACGGTTACGGCGGCCAACGGCTGTTCGGCCCCGAGCAGCCCGGTGGTGGTAACCCAGGATTTGTCGGAGTTGACCGCCGTAAGCCTGTCGGCCTCCTCGCTCACGCTCATTTGCGGAGGGCCGCCCATTAAGCTCACGGCAACCCCCACCCGCAGTGCCGACCGTTATCGGTTCAGCGGGCCGGGTCTGAGCCAAAATAGTCCCGATAACACGGCCCGAATCACCAGAGAAGGCTCGTTTTCGGTTACGGCGATCAAGGGCATTTGCGAAGCAACGGCAACGGTGGCCCTCACAGGAGCCATTGGATTACCCGTGCCTTTCCTGGCCGTGAGTGGCCCCTGCGCCAACACAGGCCTGACGATCATGGCAACAACAATAGCTGAGATCGAGGGTATTCACTATTTTTTTGAGGGGCCAGGTCTTCTAAGCCAGAACGATGGACGGGAACGCATTATCGTGGGCGATTATATCATTTTCCGGCGACCCATCCCGACGGTAGGAACGGCGGTGATTAACCGGACGGGCCTTTACACCGTGACCGTGACCGCCGAAAACGGGTGTACGGCCCGAACAACGCTGAACATAACGAGTCTGGCTTGCCCGCCGGGGCGATAACAGCGCGGTTTTCTCTGAAATTTTATGATTTTTGGATACGTATGGAGCATATTAACGAAAAAGTAAGCAAATTGACTACCAAGCCCGTAGCTCTGCCCCTCGCTTATGTTTTTCCTGCCCCAAAAACACGCATCACCCCAAAACCTAGGCCTTTTTGTCGGGAATGTGTTCGTAGCCCTGTGGCTGATGACCCTCCCGGCGCAGGCACAACCGTTTCTGGAACGGGTGGAGCGAGCCACCCCCCCGGAGCGCGTTCGGCTCGTGCTGTTTTATTTCGATACCTGCCGGGTCGTAACCACCCAGCAAACCGTGGCTTTTCGGACGCTGGATCAACTGGATGCCGTCGCCCAACGCCAACGCGACGACCAACTCCGGCGGTATGCCCGGATGCTGCGCGACACCTACGCCAAAAACGTACCCAACCGCTCCTACCGCCAAAACGCCGAACTGTTTCTAAGCGTAGCTCAACAGGCCGACCTACGCAAAGACACCCAGATTGCCGGGGTCTGCGAACATTTTGCCGGACAGTACTACTTTCTGGCTGAAGACTACGGCAGGGCGTTCGAGTATCTGCTGTCGGCCAACAGCCGGTTTGGGCAGATTGGTTATGCCCGAATCCCCGAAATACAACGCTATCTCTACGAACTGGCTTTCAATTATTACTACCTTAACGAAGACCAAAAAGTGATCTACCTGCTCACCGAAGCGGGCCAGTTTCCGCCCTTCAACCCCAACCTGCACATTCAGACCCATAATACGCTGGCAATGGCCTATGCCCGGCTTCACAACCCGGAAGCCGACCGACAAGCTGGCGCGAACTACCAGAAAGCCTATGCGTTGGCCGTCAGCTACCGGGATTCGGTCTGGATGGGCATTGTGCGGGGCAACCTCGGCGATAGCTACGCCCGGCTGGGCCAATGGCAACAGGCGTTGGATGCGTTCCGGACGGATTACCGGCTCGTGATGCGCGAAGCCCGAACAAGGGGCTACCCGCTTGCCACGTCCGTTGGCATAGCCGAAGCATTCTACCAACTGGGGCAATTGGACAGTTGCCGGTATTACCTGGAACAAGCCGGGCGAATGTATAAACTCCAGGTGGCGGCTACCGACTACAGCAGGAGCCTTCAGAACGATCAATTCTGGCAACACTATTACGAGGTGTCCCGCCAGTATTATCAAACCACGGGCAAGTTGCCAGAGGTGGCCCGCTGCACCGACAGTTTGCTGGTCTATCAGGCCCGAATCGCCAAACGCTACCGCTCCAAAGCCGCATTGCTGGCCGAGCAGCGGCTGCTGGTTCAGAAACACCAAACAGAGGTGGCCAATATAGAACAACAATACAGCCAACAGCGGCTTTGGCTGATTGCCGGGGGAATTGTGACGCTGTTGATGGCCGGGTTGCTGGGTTTGCTTTACCGCACAAGCCAACGCCGACGGCAACAGGAAGCACAGGCCAACAGCCAACGCCAGCAACAACTCGAACAGGAGAAGGAGCATGTGACCGCCGAATTGACTCGCGCTCGCGCCGACCTCAAGCGGTTTTTGGAAAAGCGCGAGCAGACCAACCTGCTCCAGACCCAACCCGATCCAACCTTGGCCGCGGCCAGCTTGCTCACTCCCGACGACTGGGCCGAGTTTCGCCGACGCTTTGAACGGGCGCATCCGCTGTTTTTTGCCCAACTCCGCACCCAATTTGCCGACCTCACCCCTGCCGAGGAGCGGTTGCTGGCCCTGTCTAAACTGAGCATGGACACCCGCCAGATGGGCCGGATGCTGGGTATCTCGCCAAGTTCGGTGCGAACCACCAAATATCGGCTACGAAAACGGCTCGGTATCGACGGGCAATCAGCTCTGTTGGGGCTTCTGGAGTAGCCTTTCGGTAATTGTCTATGCGTTTGTCTATGCTCAAAAGTTGGTTTGGGGTGTAAAATGAACTTGATTTCGGCCCATTCTGAACACAACCTCATTTTCGTAACCCCATGAAAACCAGCCTCCGCTTTTCGGTACTTTCCTCTTTTTGTTTGATGTTCCTGTGGCTCGCGACTGCTTCCGCCCAGGCCCAGATAACCCGGTACGTATCCGCCACCGGCACCAACACCAACCCCGCCAGTGCCACCTCGTGGGCCACCTCCACCACCAATTTACAGGGGGCTATCAACTCCCTATCGGCTACAGGTGGAGCCGTTTGGGTGGCTCGCGGCCTCTACAAACCCACCACCGGTACCGACCGCAGCATCAGCTTCTCGATGCGGAGCGGAGTGAGCATCCTGGGCGGGTTTGTAGGTACTGAAACAGCCCTGGTTGACCGAGTTCTCACTTACCCCTTAAGCACAACGCTTTCGGGCGAGCTAGGCGACCCTGCCAGCACCACCGACAACAGCTACCACCTCATCAGCAACCCCAGCGGGCTGACCACCACCGCCATCCTCGACGGCTTTGTCATTACCGGCGGCAGTGCCAGGGCAGATGGAACTGATTTTTCCAATAACGCTGGGGGTGGGGTATATAACAACGGCAATGGGCCGGGGCAGGTGTGCAGTCCCAGCTTTCGCAACTGTTTCTTCATAGGTAATCGGGCCAGCGCAGGCTCAGGCGGGGCCATCTACAACGATGGGCAAAATGGCGGCAACAGTAGCCCCCAACTTACCAACTGTTTCTTTCAGGATAATCAGGCTCAGGGTATCGGCGGAGCCATCCTTAACAACGGAGCTGGTGGTGGCATCAGTAGTCCCCAACTCAACAGCTGTGCCTTCCTGAATAACCGGGCAGGTAACAACGGTGGGGCCATCTACAACAATGGAAATGATGGCACCAGTAGTCCCCAACTCACCAACTGCTCTTTTCAGGGCAATCAGGCCAGCTCCAGCGGTGGGGCTATGTACAACGATGGGCAAGGTGGCACCAGTAGCCCTCAACTCAAAAGCTGTGTGTTTTGGAACAATGCGGTAGTCAGCAACTCCGCTTCGGTCACGGCTACGTACAGTCTCTTTGAAAACGCCAGCGGGGTGGACATCAGCGGACCAGGTAACTTCACCACGGCTACCTCACCCTTTGTGTCGGCAAGCGATATGACGTTGGCAACTGGCTCACCCGCCATCGACGCAGGCGACCCAGCCAGCAGCACCAGAGTAACTCTTAGTTTGCGTGACGTGTTGGGCAACCCGCGCCTGGTAGGTTGCGCCATCGACATGGGCGCTGTTGAGTCCTCCATGGAAGCTAAACCCACGCGCTTGTATGTTAACGCAAACGCTCCTGTGGATGGCAACGGCCTAAGTTGGTCAAGTCCCTTCCGCGACCTGCAAAAGGCACTCTTTTACTTTTGTAGGCAGAATCTGACCGAGATATGGGTAGCCGCCGGGACCTACACGCCCATCACTGGGCTTCCTTTCCCCATTATCAGCTCAGACAGCCGCACCATCAGCTTTGCCATGCGAAACGGCTTAGCCATCTACGGCGGCTTTGTGGGTAATGAG
The DNA here is from genome assembly GCA_031411995.1 of Cytophagales bacterium. Taxonomy (GTDB): domain Bacteria; phylum Bacteroidota; class Bacteroidia; order Cytophagales; family Spirosomataceae; genus Rudanella. Next base: position 47,034 of record JANOCD010000093.1, on the reverse strand, counting down.
ACGGCTCTTAACCAGCGGCCTGCCATCAACCCAGTCAATGGCCAACCCTCCAGTAGCACTTTGAGCGGGGAAATTGGCGACCCCAACAGTACCACCGACAACACCTATCATGTGGTGCTGAATGATTTTGGTATGAATCTGAATAATACGGCTGTGCTGGATGGGTTTGTGATTACGGGCGGTAACGCCAATCGTTTTCCAGAGATAGGCGGAGGCATTAGAAACGATGGGACCAACCGACCGACCATAATCAATTGTAGCCTGCAAAACAATCAGGCTACCAGCTACGGCGGAGGTATCTGCGACTATGGTGGGATGATTCTGACCAACTGTAGTCTGCAAAACAACACAGCCAGCCTGGGCGGAGCCATGTATATGGAGGCTCCTCGTGCAGCTCCTGTTTTAACCAACTGTAGTTTTCAAAACAATCGGGCTGGTAATGGCGGGGCCATCCATAATTACGGTAGTAGTCCGATTGTGACCAACTGTCATTTTCAAAACAATACGGCTATTAACTCCGGCGGGGGCTTTGACAATGACCAGGGCTCGCCAAAATTCAGGAGCTGTAGCCTGCAAAATAACGTGGCTCCTGAGGGGGGAGCTATTCGTAATGGGGGTGACCTGACGATGACCAACTGTAACCTGCAAAACAATCAGGCTACTCGGGGCGGGGGCATCTACAATCAATACAGCTATGGTTGCAGCATTACCAACTGTAGTTTACAAAACAACACGGCGCAACAGGGGGGAGCCATCTACAACGCCGACAGCGATTACGCCCGGTTAACCAACTGTAGTTTGCAAAGTAACACAGCTAATCAGGGAGGAGCTTTTTACAATGCACTCATTCCTCGCAACCCGGGTTACTCGCCTAACCAAATCCAGATAACCAATTGTGTGATGTGGGGTAATGGCGGCAATGGGGCTATCGTCAATGAGAGTGCCGGCAACGTCACCAGCACACTGATAGCCACGTACAGCCTCTTTGATCCTTCTTCATCAACAGTATTGGGAGTTACTGTGAGCGGACCCGGAAATCTGACCAATGTGGCCACCTCCCCCTTCGTCTCCCTCTCTTCCGTCGCTCTGAATGCCTGCTCCCCGGCCATCGACGCGGGCAACTCAGTCAGCTACACCGCAGCCTCCTCCTTTACCATTGATTTGGTAGGCAACCCCCGCATCGTTGGGCCGACTATAGACATGGGAGCCGTGGAGTTTCAGGACACGCCTAACCAACAAGTGGGTATCACCGGTCAACCCGCAACTGGTGCGTCGGCCTGTGCGGGGGGCATGGTTACAGCCAGCGTGAGTGTGTCGGGGTCAGTGGCCAGCTACCAGTGGTTCCGGGGCAACACACCCGTAGCGGATCAAACCACGGCAATCCTTAGTCTGGCTAACGTGCAAGCGACTGACACAGGTAGCTACTCGGTGGTGGTTACAGGGGGCTGCAACTCGGTCACCTCCAGCAACTTCACGCTCATGGTGAACCCTTCCCCTACCGCTACGATCACGTTCCCCAATTCGGTCACGGTGGCGGGTTCGCCCGTGCCCATCGTGCGGGTACCCGCGCTGAATCCGCCGGTGGTGTTCCAGGCGTCGGCCGGGGCCGGCCTTCCGGGCAGTTCCTACGAACGGGTGAGTATCGTGGACCGCATCAATGGCTACGAGATTCGCCAGAACGACAGCAACACCACCGGTATCTTCCCCATCACGCGGTTAGGCTTGTTCACGCTGACGGTGACGGGCGCGGGCGGGTGCAAACGGACGGTGCAGTGGGTGGTGGAGCAGGGGCAATAAGGGATGGTGATTGAAAACGACTCGTGCGCTGATGGTTACTGTTCATGGGTCGTTTCCTGCGAGTCGGGTGCTTTTTTTTTCAGGGCAGGAGGTTTAGGGCCAGTTTTGTTCCGTCAATTCGACAACAGAACAAACACATAAACCAAAACAACAACTACTAATGACAACTCTGTCGAACCTCCTGAAAGTGGCCACCCTGTCTTTTGCTATTGTCTTTAGCAGTTGCACCGACAAACTAGACACCCTCCCGCAACCCGCCCCGAACACAACCACTGAAATCGAAACTGAAATTGAAACCCCTCGGCCCGACATTGCCGGGGGAGCCACACCCACTCAGGCCGACATCGGACAACTCGGTAACCTGCTGAGTAATCGCCTGATGAACACCGTTGGCTATGCCGCTATCATCTCGTATAAAGGAACGTTCAAAACCTCCCGCAACGCGGGTTCGGCCCGGCTCGCACAGGATGCGCCAACACGGACTATGAGCATCTTTGACCGCTACAGCATTGCCAGCGTGAGCAAGACCATATCGGCGGTGGCCCTGATGAAGGTTATCAGCACCAAACCACAGGGAAATGCGCTGCTCGATACCCCTATCTGGACCTACTTGCCCAAACATTGGTCTTATACCATTAGCAGTAAAAAAATCACGTTCATACAATTGCTGAACCACACGAGCGGCATCCGAGCAGGTTCACAGGTGAATACGACCAGCGACTATTCGCTCCTCAAAAAGATTATGGCCGACGGGGTAGTCTCAACGAACGTAGGTGTTCCCATGTACGAAAACGCCAACTACAGCTTCCTTCGGTTACTGATACCGGCTCTGGCGAACTACCCCATCAATCAAATCTCTGCTCCTACCGCCAGCAAAGAAGAATCTCAGGCTAAACAATACGCTGATGCCTACAAAGACTATTGCCGCCAGGTGATTTTCAGCAAGTTAGGTTCCTGTTCGGGTCAGGTGATCGACTGTAAAAACGATCACGATGACTACCTGGGTCTGTTTTATTCATTTCCGTCGGCAGGTGTCAAAGGACTATCCTTCGGCGATCTGACAATGGCCGGTGCTTATCAAGGCTGGGTACTGAATACGTTCCAGATGGATGAGTTTTTCCGCAAATTGGTCTATACCGACTTGTTTACCACATCGGTTCAGCGTCAAATCATGTTTGCCAATTTGGCGGGTTACGATGTGACGGGCAAAACTACTGATGGTATTAATTATTACTGTAAAAACGGTGCCTACACCATGAGCAACGGTCGGGGGTATCGCTCGTTAATTATCGGGTTTAGCGACGACATTCAGATCACGATCATGGCCAATTCGCCCATCAACCTGCAAGATGCAGCCATTGCCGCCCACCAGGATTGGGTTACCAGTAGTGCTCCCCCGTCTAACTGGCCCTACTGATCCGGCATCTTCATAGTTCTATACTATTGAAACGGGAAAGCGAGCCAATCGCTTTCCCGTTTCAATAGTAGATTGAGGAATGGTTCATTGGTCAACCTGGCCAACACGGCCAGGCAATATTCCACCAAGTCCAAACGGGCATCATCCTGAACGACGACTCGGTGCCAAGCGGCAACGTGATCACCAGCATCAAAACGGGCAACTGGGAAGACCCCACCACCTGGGACCTCAACCGAATCCCAATCCTGACGAATTTGGTTAAGTCCTTCACTAACGGGGAGGGGTTGGGTTGGGGTTTTTGCAGATACCACAAACCACGTCCAAAGCCGTTTCGTCGCCAACATTGCCCGGAAAAACGACGTAGAGAAGACTGGGAAATTTGCTTCCGGCATCGAGTTGCCAGACCGGAACACCCGGAATAATTGACCCCAACACCAACGCTTTTTCGACGGACAGAGCCTGCGTGGCGAGGTCGCTGGCCGTGATGCCGCCTTTGGCAACCATAAATTTGGGACGCACGCTTAGGTCGTGTACAATGTTCACTAAGAACTTAGATACCAGCGCGTTGATGGTTAAACTTTGTTCCTGATCGGGGCCGGTTTCGAGGTGGCGGCTGGTGTAAATGACCACGTTGTTTCCGGCCAAAAGCCATTCATCGACTTGGTGGCTGATGGCTTGCGCCTGGATTTTGGGGTCGGGGTGGTTCAGGATGTCAAGGACGTTGACCTCGATGGGTTTGTGATTGCCGTTGCTCAGGAGCCAGTTGAGTTGATTAGTGCTTTTGGAAACGTGTGAGCCAACCACAACGAGCGAGCCATTCCCGGAAACCAAATGCTCTTTTTGGGGAACAACCCCCCGCCCCGATTCCAACCCCGCCCTGATTGGCACCAACGTAGCCGAACTCCGATACAGAAACTGCCGCCCCGATTTTTCGGCCAATAATAACCCCATTACCAGCACCTCCAGATCGCGGTAACTGACCGCATTGACCACACAAACCGAACTGGGCGAGCAAGTTTGCAATAGTTCACACACCTGTTGCGGGCCACCAATTCGAATGGTTTCAAGCGAAACAGACCTCACATCGGCTGCCTTGACCCGACCTTTTGTTTTTTCTTCGACCCACAGTTTCAGGTTGGCGTTTTGATAGCCAAACACCACATCGGCGGCAAATGGCGTTGCGGAAACCGGCACCAGTGTCTCATTCTCAATCAGATAATGAACATCGTCGATGGTGATGCGGCCCCCTTCAATAAAGGCCGGAACCAGCACCGTGACGGTATCGGTCATGCCCAATGTTTCGGCAAGGGCATCGACTTCGGCGGGGAAATGCCCGCGCAGGGTGGAATCGCTGCGGCTGATCACGATAAGTTGCCGACCACTCTGCCGGGCTGCTTCGTTCAGGTTGTGGCCGATTTCGCGGGTCAGGGCAACGGCTTCCCGCTCCGGCAAACTGCGGGAATTGGTGAGAATAAACAGAATCGCTGGCTTGTTCCGTAACTCGTTGGTAATCAAGCCAATTTGCCAGTTCGTGAGTACCACTACATCGGCACAGGTTTGGGTGCCGGTTGGGTCATCATCGAGCACAACAATGGTTTTTTCGCTCCGAACAAACTCGTCACGAATAGAATCGAGCAGATTATCCGCTTTATAGTCAGGTGGTAGTTGCGCTATTTTTTGCGCTACGTTCTCGTACATTTAAAAGGCCTTTAAACAGAGTCAAAACTATGCAAATAATCATTACGGGGGGAGCTGGTTTCCTCGGGCAACGGTTAGCAACGGCCTTGCTAACGAGTTCAATTGGTTTTGAGGAATTAGTTTTGGTCGATGTGGTGATGCCGAACAAGCCGGGGTCGGATGATCGCATTGTTTGCCAACAAACCGATTTGACCGAAGCCGGGGCCGTTCAGAAACTGATTACGGCTCGAACCGGCATCGTGTTTCACTTGGCCGCCATCGTGAGCAGCCACGCCGAAAAAGACTTCGACCTCGGCTGGACGGTGAACCTCGATGTGACACGCCAATTGCTCGAAGCCTGCCGACAGCAACAGCCGGGCATCCGGTTTGTGTTTGCCAGTTCGTTGGCTGTGTATGGAGGGGCGTTACCGGCTGTGGTCAACGAGACAACCGCCCTCACGCCCAGTTCGTCATATGGTGCCCAAAAAGCCATTGGCGAACTGCTCGTGAACGACTACACCCGCAAGGGTTTTGTGGACGGGCGGGTGCTGAGGTTGCCCACCGTTTGTGTTCGGCCCGGCAAGCCCAATCTGGCGGCATCCTCGTTTGTGAGCAGCATCATCCGCGAACCCATCAACGGCGAAACGGCTATTTGCCCCGTCTCCGAAGACCTGCCCATCTGGATGGCAAGCCCCGACACCATTATCCAGAATTTCATGTGGGCCGCCACCCTCAACGGAGCCGACTTTGGCGACTGCCGCACCGTGAATCTGCCCGGCATTGGCCCCACAGTCCGGCAAATGCTCGACTCCCTCGAACGCCTTACCGACAAAGCCACCGCCGACCGGGTGCAGTTCCAGCCCGACGAAGCCATCAGCCGGATTGTTTACAGCTGGCCCGTAGCCGTGGACAGCACCCGCGCCCTGCAACTCGGCTTCAGCGTCGATGATGATTTCGACGGGTTTATCAGGCAGTTTATGGCAAGCCAGTAAACGTTAACGTCTTATTGTGATTGTGTCGATTTGTTTGATGCTGTCAATAATCCGCTTACCCCAACCCCAACATTTTAATAGCGTTCTCTTTCAAAATCAGGGGTTTAACTTCGTTTTTGAACCCGGCTACCTCGAAGTCTTTGAGCCAGCGTTCGGGTGTAATCAGCGGGAAATCGGTGCCGAATAAGATGCGGTGTTTGAGCTGCGTGTTGGCATATTGCACCAACTGGGGCGGGAAATATTTGGGTGACCAGCCGCTCAAATCAATATAGACGTTGGGCTTGTGCATAGCCACCGAGAGGGCTTCGTCCTGCCAGGGCCATGAGGGATGCGCAATGATGATGGGCGAGTCGGGGAAGTCGATGGCCACGTCGTCTAAGTGAATCGGGTTGGAGTATTCAAGGCGCAAACCACCCCCACCCCGCACCCCTGAGCCAAAGCCCGAATGCCCCGAATGGAACAGCATCGGCAGACCGGCCCCGGCAATCACTTCGTAAAGGTGGTATGCCATGCGGTCGTTGGGGTAGAAGCCCTGCACTGTGGGGTGGAATTTAAAGCCTTTCACGCCAAAATCCTCGATCAGCCGTTTGGCTTCTCTTGCCCCCATGCGGCCTTTGTGGGGGTCGATGCTGGCGAAGGCAATCATCACATCGGGGTTGGCGAGGGCGGCTTCGGCCACTTCTTCATTGGGTATGCGTCGTTTGCCGGTTTCGTGTTCCGAGTCGATGGTGAACATGACAAACGCCATTTTCTGATCCCGATAATACGTCACCGTCTCCTGGATCGTGGGCCGGTGGCTCGACTTGAAATACTTGGCAAAGGCCACATCAAATTCGGGCCGATAATCGTCGTGGGGTTGTTTGCACGACACTTCGGCGTGGGTATGTACGTCGATGGCAACAAGTTCGGAAAGATTCATAACTGCCTGTTTGTTAAGCGTATAATTGGTTGAGCAGGTGCGCCCGGTGTTTCAGAACGGCCCGCTGATTCATGGAGCCTTTGTCGGTGATTTCGCCCAAATCAATGGAGGGCGGATCGAGGGCGACGATGACTTTGGCAACGCGGTTGGCACTGCCGGTGGCTGTTTCGCCCAATCGGAGCAGCAAATCGTCGATGTATTGTTGCGTTTGCTGGTGCGAAAAAGCGTCCGTAGCCGAACAGTTAGGGGGGAGGTTGATGAGTTCGCAGCAAGCCTGGTGATTCAAAAACAAAATGGCACTGACATATTCTTTGTCAAGCCCGGCGATAACCACGTCCTGCACAATGGGCGACCCCACCGACAGCACTTTGGCTTTCAACACGCCCACATTGACCCATGTTCCGGTCGAGAGTTTGAAATCTTCGGCAATGCGCCCGTCGAAAATCAGGCCTGCACTGGGGTTGTTTTCGTCCACAAACCGCACGGCATCCCCCGTTTTATAGAATCCCTCTTCATCGAAAGCAGACGCGGTGGCTTCGGGGTCGCGCCAGTAGCCAGGCGTGACGTTGGGTGCCCTGTAGCGGGCTTCGAGTTTGTCGCCATCGGGTACGAGTTTCACGGTCATGCCCGCCACGGGAACACCCAGCAAACCCGAAAAGCTACCCGCCCAGTTGGCAAACATGGCCGATGGCCCTGATTCGGTGCAGCCCAAACCTGTGACAATCGGCACCACCCGACCCGTTGTTTCGCGGGCCAATTCTTCGAGTCGATTCCAGACGGGCTGCGCCAGGCTGGCCCCGGCATAGAAGAAGAAATGGAGATTTTCGAAAAATGTTTGCCGGAGTTCGAGTTCTTTTTCGAGGTACGGAATCAGCATGTCGAAGCCCTTTGGCACGTTGAAATAGGCCGTGGGCGAGATTTCCCGCAGGTTTTGCACCGTTGTTTCGATGCCTTTTGGCGTTGGCTTGCCCTCGTCGATGTAAAGCGTTCCACCGTTGTAAAGCGTCAGCCCAAAGTTGTGATTACCGCCAAAGGTATGGTTCCAGGGAAGCCAATCCACAAAAACGGGTGGGTCGGTTTCCATAAACGGAAACGCCTGCGTGATCTGCTGTAAATTGGCGCACCACATCCGCTGGGTGTTCATCACTCCTTTGGGCAATCCCGTTGAGCCGGACGTGAACAGAATTTTGGCCACCGTGTCGGCGGTAACAGACTGGTGTGCCTGCGCCACGGCTTCGGTGACCAGGGTGGCCGTTAACTCCGAAAAATTAACCCCCGAACTGTCCTCTGCCGAGACAATTAAGGCTTCGGGGAACAAGCTGGTGGCCAACGCCAATGCCCGGCCATATACGGTTCCGTTTTGGGCAAAAATCAAAGCGGGTTCCAGCGCCAGCAGCGTATGTTTGAGCTTCCCGAAATCATTGGAAATCAGCGAATACGGGGGCGAAATGGGTGAATACGGAACGCCAATATGAATAGCGGCTAAGGCCAGCAGTGCGTGTTCGAGGCTGTTTTCCGACAGGATGGCAATGGTTTGGTTGCCTCTAATGCCCTCGTTGAGCAAATATTGGGCAATGTGTTCCACCTGCTGCAGGGTTTCGGCATAGGTCAGTTTCTGCCAGTTTCCGGTTTCATCGCGCCGGGCTATAAACGGTTTTTCGGGCGTTCGGGTGGCCCAATAAAGTAGTTTTTCTGTCAGTTTTTCGGGATAATCGGCCAGGGTTTGCCCGGCCTGAAGCAAAATCGTGCCATCGGGCAGCGTGGTTTTTCGGGTCACGGTCGGGCCGAATAGGTCTGTCTGTACCATGCTGTCAGGGGTTTATTCGCCCACTTTTTTGGCTTTACCGTCTAAAAAATCGCGCAGTCGTTGCTTGGCTTCGGGAGCACTCTGGGCAATGGCTGCCGTCAGCGATTCCATCATAAGTCCCTGATCCTGATTTGATTCAACGATGCGGGGTAACACGTGCATCAGCGCATAATTGGTCATGCCCGCGTTGGAACTCACTTTTTGAGCCAGTTCGATTCCCTTGGCTAACCCGGCACCGACATCCACCAAATACTGCGCCAGGCCAATGCGTTCGCCTTCTTCGGCAGAATAAACCCGACCCGTCAGCATCATGTCGGTCATGCGGGCCAGGCCAATCAGTTTTGGCACCCGAACGGAGGCCCCGCCACCCACAAAAATGCCCCGCTGCCCTTCGGGGAGGGCATAAAAGGTTGAGGTTTCGGCAACCCGGATGTGGCAGGCACTGGCTAACTCAAGCCCACCACCCACGCAGGCTCCGTGCAAAACGGCAATCACCGGCACGCTGCCAAACTGCACTCGGTCTAAAACCCGATGCCACATGCGGGAGTGGTGCAAGCCGGCAACGGCATCGCGTTCGCTGAGGGCCGACAGGTCGAGTCCGGCACTGAAATGGGGGCCTTCGCCGTAGATAACGGCACAGCGAATACCCTCGGGAATGTTGGAAAAGATGGTTTCTATACCCAGAATCAACTCATCATTAAAGGCATTCCGTTTTTCGGGCCGGTTGAGTTTGACAATCAGGATAGTATTGTTTATTCCGACCTGTAGTGTAGCGGGCAGATCCAATGCGGGTAGCATATCATTTCTGGGTAAATTATGAACAAAAAATCAGCGTAACAGGCTTGCTGTCAGGGGGTATTGTTGACTCCTGCCAGCTTCGTGTCGGTTAGTAACAGCTTGGCTTTTATGGACTCCAGGGCAGTGCGGTAGGGTTTCATGGCAGCCAGGAAACAGACGGTGCCAATGCTGCCGCCCACTAATAGCAACAGCATCAGGGAGTAGCGAATCATGCTTTCGTCGTGAAATACAAAATCGGTGAACAGGGCCACAATCATCGGTCCCAGTCCTAAGCCAACCATATTGAGAATAAACAAAAAGATGGACGAGGCCAATGCCCGTACCTGATTGGGCATAATTTCCTGGATCGCTGCCGTGGCTGCCCCCATCGGCATGGACACAAAAAACGAGGGGAGGACAAAGGCAAACAGGGCCAGTTGCGCGTTCGGAATGAGCGGAATAAACAGGGAAGCCAGGCAACCGAGGCAGGTGAGCAGGCCCACCCGCACCCGCCCGTCGGTCACGCCCTTTTTGTTGAGCGAATCGGCAACCCCCAAACAGCACCCCGGCAATGGACGAACTGACCAGTACCAGACCATATTGAAAACCCGCTTTTGGTATGGCCCAGCCAAAGGTTCGGGCAAAATAGGTGGGAACCCAGGCCGTTAATCCATAGCCAACCACGAGGGCCAGCCCTGACCCCAGAAAAATACCCATTGTAAACACGCTCATGGCCGTGGCCAGGCGTTTCTTGGGGAAATAATCCGCAATGATCGAATAGGCCGATGGTGACAGGGTAGCCTCGCCTACGCCAACCCCCATGCGGGCCAGAAAAAATTGCGAATAGGTTCGAATGCCTCCGCAAAGGGCGGTCATCAGGCTCCAGACCGCAATACCGCCAATGATAATGTTCCGACGGCTATACCGGTCAGCCATTCGCCCGATCAACATGCCGAAAATAGTGTAGAAAATGGCAAAACTGAGTCCCAGCAGCAAACTCATCTGGGTGTCGGACAAATGCAGGTCGTGCTTGATGGGTTTTACCAGCAGGCTCAGAATCTGCCGGTCAATAAAAGACGACACGTTGGCAAGGGTTAGCAGAAAGACCACATACCAGGCATACCGGAGAGAGGGCTTTTGTTGCATACGATGGGGGTAAGGCAAGATTTACAGGCAAACAATAGGTTTACCGGATTTGGCCTCACAAAAAGACAAAATAATAGGCGTAAAGTCTAATCGTTCTTTCTTGCCTTATTATAGTAAAACTTATCAGAATAGCGTAACGAGAGATTGGCATTGAGTTGTTCGGCAGAATCAAGCGTACTCAATTGCGTAGGGTGGAATTGCCGGACGGTACTACGAAATTGCTGGTGATCTATCAGGTAAGTCGTTTAACAGGCTTTCGCTCATTTGTTAGATTCCCTTGGGAAAACCTAGTAACTTCATGGTGTTAATCCTAATCTAAACTTTTGTTATTGTTTGATTATGAATAAGTTATTCACTTTGCTGTACGGATCAACGTTGTTTTGTCGACTCCTGTTTTTGCTGTTTTTGTCAGGAATAAGTACACTTACTGCGTTTTCGCAAGTTACACGGTATGTGTCTACAACCGGCACCAACAGCAACCCGGCCAGTGCCACCAGTTGGGCCACCAGCACCACCAATTTGCAGGGAGCCATCGCGGCAAGCTCCGTTAACGATCAGGTGTGGGTAGCAGGTGGCACCTACAAACCCGGTGGAAATGGAAACTCTAACCGGAGTCTAAGCTTTGCCATGAAAAACGGGTTGATTATCTATGGGGGGTTTGCTGGCACTGAAACAACATTGGGGCAGCGGCCAACCATTAACCCCACCAATCCCTCGGCCACGACGCTATCCGGCGATGTTGGTATTTTGGGCAACCCGACTGACAACAGTTTCCACGTGATCAGCAATCCGGCGGGCCTAACGACAACGGCCCAGCTCAATGGCTTCGTGATTACTGATGGCAATACCAGTGGTGTTTTCCCCGATTATTATGGGGGTGGAATTTATAACAATGGTAGTGGAGCGGGCAATTTCTGTAGCCCCAAGATTGTTAACTGCGTTTTTGTCAATAATGCTGCGTCGGAGGGGGGTGCTCTCTATAATAATGGCAATGGGGGCGGCAACAGCAATGCTCAAATCATCAACTGCGTTTTCCTGAATAACACGGCAACCAGCTTCGGAGGGGCCGCCATTAATGACGGCGGCAGTGGGGGCACCAATAACTCCCGATTTACGAACTGCATCTTTTTTAATAACTCTGCACCGACAGGTTCGGGCGGGGCCGTATACAATTTCGGCGGGGCGGGTAGTAGCACACCCCAGTTGATCAACTGTGGGTTTCAGGGTAATGTGGCGGGTAATGGCGGGGCCATGTATAACGATGGCAGCAATGCAGGAATGAGCAATCCTCAACTCACCAATTGCTCGTTTCAAAGCAACTCAGCCGCCAATGGGGGTGGCCTATACAACAATGGCATGGGGGGAGGAACCAGTACTCCCCAGTTCACCAATTGCGTGTTTTTCGGTAATGGAGGAGCCGATACGTTCGTCAATAATTTGGCGGGCGGTGCCTCGGCCAGCTATAGTTTGTTTGAGCCGTCGGTGACGGGTTATGCCAGCGTTACGGGAAACATTACCACCAGCACTTCGCCTTTTTCATCAACAGCGGGGCTTCAACTGGCCATTTGCTCCCCGGCGGTCAATGCAGGCGATCCAGCCAGCACCACCGCCACCGTTAGCCTGACTGATCTGGCTGGAAACCCGCGTTTTTATGCCAACACCGGAACGCCGGCCGCCCGCATTGATATCGGTGCCTATGAAGTGCAGACATTCCCCACGGTTGCCATCACCAGCCAGCCAGCCGCCAACTCGGTGGGGTGCGTGGGCGGCACGGTCACGACCTTTGTCAGCGTGAGTGGTACGGCTCTTAGTTTCCAATGGTATAAAAGTGGAACGGCTGTTGTGGGGCAAACGTCTGCAACGCTCACACTCACCAACCTGCAACCGGGCAGTGCCGGGTCTTATTCGGTGGCCATAACGGGCAACTGCAACTCCCTGACCAGTAATGTGTTTGTGCTGTCGGTGAAGCCGGTTCCGGCCCGGCTCTATGTGAAACCCTCCCTCACGGCCAACGCCAACCAAAGCGGCCTGAGCTGGGCCGATGCCTTCCCCGACCTGCAATGGGCACTCAACTATTCATGTACTAACAACCTCAATGAGATTTGGGTGGCCAACGGTCTCTATAAACCTACCTCAACAACAGAACGCACGGTCAGCTTCGCGATGAAACCAAACGTGGCGATCTATGGCAGTTTTCTGGGTTCCGAAACAGATCTAAGCGAGCGGGTAATCACCTACCCGTCAGGCACAACGCTGTCGGGCGACATTGGCGCGGCAGACACCGCCGACAATAGTTACCACGTTATCAGCAACCCGGTGGGCCTAACCAACAACGCTATTTTGGACGGTTTTTTAATTACGGGCGGCAACGCCAACGACGCAACTTCGCCAAACAACAACGGCGGTGGAATGCTCAATACGAGCAGTAGCCCCACTATCCGCAACTGCACGTTTTGTGCGAACTCGGCCACCCAAGGCGGGGGACTCTATAACGGCTCCAGCAATCCAAAACTAATTAACTGTGCCTTTTTGAGTAATGTAGCGGCCAACGGCGGGGCCATTTTCAACGCCAACAGTAGTCCACAACTAACCAACTGTTCGCTCCAAAACAATTCAGCCACAAGTGGTGGAGCTGTGGCCAATACAACCGGGAGCGGCCCTCAACTCGTTAACTGTGTCCTATTTAACAACGGCGCAGGCAACACATTTAGCAACAATTCGGCAACCGTAACGGCTCAATACAATCTGTTCGAGCCGTTGGTGACGGGCTACAGCAGCGGGCCGGGCAACCTTACCGCGACGCTTTCGCCGTTTGTATCAGCTACGGGCGTTCAACTCCGAAATGGCTCCCCAGCGGTCAACGCAGGTGATCCGGCTAGCACTTCAGCCACTGTGGGCATCACCGATATAGCCGGGAATTCCCGCTTTTTTGCCAATGCCGGAACACCGGGTCGCATCGACATGGGTGCTTACGAACTGCAGGAAGTACTGGAAATTTATACCCTCAAAAACGGCAACTGGAATGACAGCACTGTGTGGTCGGTGGAGCGGCTGCCCCAGTTGAGCGAGCGGGTCCGGCTGAAACATTTGGTCACGATTCCGGCCAGTTTTCTGGCTCTAAGCGGCACCCTGATTTTTGATCCGGGCAGTAAACTGATGTATGACACGGCCGGCCGGTTGCAGTTGGGGCAATAAACCACCCTACTTTTTCACCCGGAACAACTCCACCAATTTCGGCACGTAATCGTCTTTGGTATCGAGGGCAAGGTAATTGGCTTTGTATTGTTTACAGAGCCGTTCGAGCCGGACGCGGTTGTCGTTAAAGGTATTTTGGAGTTGGTCGCGGAAGGCCCGCGAGGAGGTGTTGACCCAGTTGGTGCGGCCCGTTTCGGCATCAAAAACGGGAATGATGCCCAAAGGCGGCAGGTTCACTTCGCGCTGATCGTAGAAATGAATAACGACGAGGTCGTGTTTGCGGGCGAGAGCTTTGAGACTGTGTTCATAATTTTCGTCGATGAAATCGGAGAGCAAAATCACCACGCTCCGGCGTTTGAGTACGTTCAGCGTGAACAGCAGCGCGTCGGACAAGCTGGTTTGGGCCGATTGGGGTTGCAGCTTAAACAGGCTCATAATCAGTTGATACCCACTTTTGAGGCCGTTGGCCGGCTTGAAATACTGCTCTTTCTGATCGGAGAAACAATATAACCCAACGTGGCTGGCCTCGCGAATGGCCGACATCGCCAACACGCCACAGACCTCTTTAGTTACGTCGAGTTTGGTACGTTCGGCGGGGCCAACCCGTTGCGACGCGCTCACATCGACCAAGAAAAAAACGGTCTGATCTTTTTCCTCCCGAAACACTTTCACGAATGTTCCGTGGCCTTTCGACGACACGTTCCAGTCGATAGCCCGCACATCGTCGCCGTATTGATAAGTGCGTAAATCGGCAAATTCAAGCCCGGTTCCCTTGAAAACCGAGCGAAAACTGCCCCGCATCTGACTGTTAACGGCTTTGCGGATTCGGATTTCGATATGCCGAAGCCGGGTTAGAAATTCATCCATCAGGCACCCTTAGCTGTTAAGGTTTGTTATAAACGGGCAGTATTCTTGCAAACCTGTAAGGTCTGGCAGACCTTGCAGGTTTAAAGCTAACACCCAAATGCGTCAATACCACCTATTCATAGCCCTAATCGTGGCATATATCCTTGCCGGTTGCGCCGGAGACGATGGTAGCAGCAAGCCCGACGACCTTATTCCGGCTGATAAAATGGCCGATATTCTGACCGAAATCCATATGGCCGAGTCGCAGGTGGGACGTTACGCGCTCAGTTCGTCCGACTCGACAAAAATGCTGTTTGACCGGCTTAACGACCGTATTCTGAAGAAATTCGAGGTCGATACGTCATCTTATCGGTTGAGTTATATTTATTACTCTTCGCACCCCGACAAACTTGAGGCCATCTACAAAGATGTGACGGGGACATTAGAAAAAATAGCCAATCCGAATTCGACCTCAGCCGTGTCCAGCTCTGCCTCATCGGGTTCGGCGATGTCCGGTTCGGCTACATCTGGTTCGGCCACAACAGGGTCGGCTGTGTCGGGTTCGGCTACGTCGGTGTTGGCAACCACCAATTTGGGAGCCGCCATGAAAGTAATATCCAGGTCGGTAACGTCGGGTTCATCGGCATCGGCTACTAACTCGACACGGGCCTTTTTACGTCGTAGAAAATGAGCATTGGTATTATCGGAGCGGGTATTTCGGGCCTGACAGTGGCTTGGGAACTGCAACAACAGGGCGTTGATTACCAGCTTTTTGAGGCCTCGGGGTTGGTTGGTGGTTATATTCAGTCGGAGCGAGAAGGCCCCTACCTCCGCGAGTTGGGGCCAAACTCTCTGCTTGGCGACCAGAAGCTGCTTGACTGGTTGGGCGATCTGGGTCTGACCAATGCCCTTGAATTCGCCAAGCCCGTGAGTAAAGTGCGGTATATTTTTCGGGATGGACAATACCATGCCCTACCGTCGGGCCCACCCTCGCTGTTGTTGGGTAGCTATTTTAGCTGGCGGACCAAGTGGGCCATTTTCAGAGAGCGTTCCAACCGCAGCACCTCCACACCGGGCGAGACATTGGCGCAGTTTTTCCGCCGTCGATTCTCCGACGAGATTGTCGATTATGCCCTGGGGCCGTTTGTGGCGGGTATCTACGCGGGTGATCCTGAGCGGCTTTTAGTGTCCGAAACCTTCCCGATTTTGCTTCAATACGAACGTGACTACGGGTCGGTGCTGCGCGGATTGATGAAAAATCAGTCGGGTGAGCGCAGACAGTCGTTTAGTTTTCGGGAGGGGATGCAAACGCTGCCCCGTGCGTTGGGGGCCAAACTTACCCACCTCTCGCTTAACACGCCCGTCGCGGCCATCGAACGCTTACCCACCGGCCAATGGCAAGTAACAACCTCTGCCGGGTCGTCTGTTTTTGATGCGTTGGTGATGGCCACGGCTACCGAACCGGCTGCCCGGCTCCTGCAATCGGCTTACCCAACTGTGTCCGGAGCCATCCAGAAAATCGAATACCCACCCATGACCGCCGTGCATTCGGCTTACAAACGCGCCGATGTGAAGCACCCGCTCAACGGCTTCGGGGGCCTGAATCCGGCCAAAGAAGGCCTTTTTTGCGCGGGCCACATCTGGAGCAGTTCGACGTTCGATTCCCGCTGCCCTGCCGACGAAGTTATCTTCACCACTTTCGTGGGAGGCAAACAGGGCGAACGCCCCGATCAACCCAACAACGCCGGCCAACCCGACGCGGTGCTTTTCGAGCGCGTCCATGCTGAGTTAGCCGCCAGTTTTGGTATCAGCGCACCCGCCCCGGTTTGGCGCAAACTTACCCGCTGGGAGCGAGCCATTCCCCAATATGATGTCATACTGGCCACGGCCAAACCCCTGATTGCCAGTCTTGAACTAGACAATCTGTTCGTATGCGCCAACTGGTACGGGGGCGTGTCGCTATCCGATTGTATTCGGAAAGGACGGGAGTTGGGGGAGCGATTGGCACCACGGAATGGCGAGTTGTAATTATCAAGCCATCATCTTTTCAATCAGCAGAATAAACAGGTGAATCACTTTAATGTGAATCTCCTGAATCCGGTCGGCATAGCCGAAGTGAGGCACCCGAATCTCTACGTCGGCTTGCCCGGCGAGTTTGCCCCCGTCTTTACCTGTCAGCAACACCACCCGCATTCCTTTGGCGCGGGCTGCTTCGACCGCCCGAATCACGTTGCCGGAGTTGCCGCTCGTACTAATTCCCATTAGCACATCGCCCGCCTGACCAAGCCCCTCTATGAAACGTGAGAACACAAAATCGTAGCCATAATCATTACCCACGCAGGTGATATGGCTCGAATCCGAAATGGCAATAGCGGCCATTGCCGGGCGGTTTTCGCGGTATCGGCCCGACAGTTCCTCGGCAAAGTGCATGGCATCGCAGTGAGACCCGCCATTGCCACACGAGATAATTTTCTTCCCGTCTTTCAGCGCATCGGCCATGAGTCGGGCGGCCAGTTCAATCTGCTGTAAATGAAGCGGATTGTTTATGAACGCATTAAGCACGGCCTGTGCCTCAGCAAGTTCCTGTTTGATAATGTCAAGCATAAGGACTTAAAATAGTAGATTCCGGTACGCATAATTCCACCTGATCCCGATGGTGGCGAAGTTATTGGTATATTCCAATGGCTTAAACTGACTCGATTGCAGCCGGTACATATACCGCCCCTCAACGAACAGATTGTGCCGGAGCATATAAGAAGCCCGGCCATCCACAAACGTGGTGATGGTGGTGCGCCCCTGCCCGATGAAATTGCCCTCGTCGCGAAATTTCGAGTTATAATCTTTGGTAATGTTACTGCCATAATTGCGGCCATCGGGGTCGGCACCGTATTTGGCCACCCGAAAAATACCGGTTAGCGAGAGTTTGTCGCGTTGATACCGGGCAATGCCAACACCCTCCACAAAATTAGCTCCCAAGGGGTGAGCCAACGGTTGATTATAATGCGTGTAGTTGGTGCCACCGCCCACGTGCGCATAGGTATAGGGGCGGGCAACGTTTATTTCCCCTTGCAGGTCGAGGTTAGCCACATCGAAGGCATCAATGTATTTTACCCCTACCTGAGCGGCAAACTTATTCGTCCAGGAGCCACGACCCGACACTAAGTTGCTCAGAATGAACTCATCGAGCAGGAATTGCCCATAGCCCATAAAGTGCCCCAAAAAATTCACTTTGGCATCAATGCCCGCAAAACTGTTGTCGGCACTACCCCGATACGACTCCACAAAACGATACAGAATCAGGGGATTCAGATAACCGATTTCGAGCCGGTCACGACTGAAAATAATCGACTCAAAAATACCCAGATTCACGTGTTCGCCAATGTTCACGCTCAGGTGGTGCATAGTCGCATACTTGTTGGGAATCAACTGGCTACCATTCGCTTTCTCTACATTCTGAAGTTCGGCGAAGAGGTTTGTGTATTGAATATTTTTGCCAAGCCGGGTAGTCAGTTTCAAAAACAGGTAAGGCGAGGAATTGTCCGACAGAAACATGGATCGAAACCCGTTGCCAATGAAATTACGATCATGTCCGAACTGTACATTGATTATTTTGAGCATGTTAAAATTAAACGTTCCCCGTGCCGAAATAAAATCGGACCCGATGCCCCCACCCGCCGGATACCGCTTGGTGAAACCCTCTCCGGGCGCAAATCCGTTATTGTCGATAGCATCAGGTTTACCATAAAGGGTAGCATACTCTCGAACATACTTTGGGTAAAACACTTGATTATCAGCAAAATAAGCGTAAAAGCCAAGCTTTTTGCCGATCGTTCCGCGTACTTCAAGCCCTCGCGTGTTGGCATAGGTTCGGGTGCGTTGGGGGTCGCTTCGGTCAAGGTCAAAACTCAGGTTGATAACCGGGTTTACGTGCAGATCGAAGTCAGGCGTTTGAAGACTGTATAAGTCGGCCTTCTTCTTGTAAAAATGAGTCAGAAAGGGTTGTCGGCTATCCCCCGGCGAACTGGCATAGTCCATGTGCCGGATAATGCCAGCCGTCAACAGGGTATCTGCTTTTTGGTTAACCCACTCCCAACTGTCGTTGCGGAGATAGGCTAAATTGAAGCGGTCGGTACTCGACAGATAATAATCCCTGTTGGTTATTACGCTATCGGTGAGTTGAATGACACTTTGCCGGCTATACGGTTTCGTGGAACTGTGAAAACCCTCGGCCCACCGCCCCTGCCGAATCTCCATTCGATCGACCAGGTGATGATAATCAGCATTATAAGGAAGATATGGGCTTTGCCCCTGTGCAGCAACCGACCATAAAACGCTAAAAAGAAATGCGTACAGCGCGTGTTTCATAAATAATCATTGTGCAACTTCTGACGAAGCCGCCCACATTCAGATACGTTGTGTTGGCAAAGTAAGTCAATCTGCCCGGAATTCGTACTTGATTTTGCCGTAAACTTGCAATTCAAAACGCCATCCTGTTATGTTCGTCTTCTCCGATTTCAACTCCATTGCCAGTCAATACATCGCCGAACTTCGCGATGTGAACGTTCAGAAAGATCGGATGCGCTTCCGGCGAAACCTGGAGCGGATTGGCGAACTGATGGCCTACGAAATCTCTAAAACATTGTCTTACCAAAATACGAGTGTGCAAACACCGCTGGGTAAGGCCGATGCCCCCATGCTGCTTCAACAGCCTGTTATCGCGACTATTATGCGCGCTGGCTTGCCGTTTCATGCCGGGTTTATGAACTATTTCGATCAGGCTGATACGGCTTTCGCGGGGGCCTACCGGGGCTATGTGCTGGGCACCGACGAACACGAAGATGAGACCTACGATTTCGAGATTGCGATGGATTATATCTCCAGCACCGACCTTGCCGGTCGGACACTCATTCTAACTGATCCCATGCTGGCCACGGGCCGTTCGCTCGAAAAAGTGTACCATGCACTGCTTCGTTACGGGATTCCGGCTCAAACGCACATTGCCGCCGTTATTGCCAGCCCCGAAGGTATTGCCCATGTGCAGCAGCAACTGCCACAGTGCCACCTCTGGCTGGGAGCCATCGACGACCACCTGAACGAGCATTTTTACATTGTCCCCGGTTTGGGTGATGCAGGTGACCTGGCTTTTGGGGAGAAGGTGTAAAATCCTCAATATATCACCTGTAACGCTCCTTCCATAGGTTGTCGGCCGGGTGTTCGGATCAGATACCGATACATTCCCGACTGCACTTTCTGGTTTTCGTAGGTACCATCCCAGGGTTTTCCGTTTTTGTCGGCGTAATAAATCAGTGCACCATTGCGGTTAAATACGAACACCTCAGCCTCGGCCAAGCTGCTCAGGTTGCGAACTTCCCAGGTATCGTTTACTCCATCGCCGTTCGGCGAAAAAGCATTGGGCATCAGCAATTTAATGAACCGTGTGATACGGATAGTATCCTCGCTGGGGCAGCGGTCGTCGGAGGTGCTAATCCGAAGTTTATATGTTCCCTCCTGTCCGGCCAGCAAACTTGTGCTGTTGTTACCCGAGGTGGCACCGTTTACTGACCACCGAACCCGATAGGTGTCGGGCTGAGGAGCTGAAGTGAGCAAAATTTCGTCGCCATCGAAGATGAGTTGGGGCGGGTTGCGGTCGGCCAGAATATCAGCCAGGGGAGGTACCGGGGGTAAAACCCTGATTTTCTCTGATGTTGCTTCTGTGCCGCAATTATACTGAAACATCTTTTTGACTGTATAAACGCCTTCGCTTGTCACGGCAAGGGTGTTGCTGGTGGCCCCGGCAATATCGGCCCCGTTGAGTTGCCACTGAAACATAAATCCTGCCACGGTCGGTGTCGAAATGGTCACGGGTGAGTCGTCGCAACGCTCCACAGCCGTAGTGCTTTTGCCATTGTAAGTAATGGGCGGTGGGGTAGTTGTATTTTTTTTGCAGTCAACAACGGGCAACTGATATTCGCGCCGAACCTGTCCAATATCTACACCGTTGCGTGTTTCGGTTACCATCACGGCAAATACATACAATCCTGCCTGTTGAGCTGTCACGGTAAGGCGACCCGCATTGGCATCAATCCGGAGCGGTTGAAGACCCGGAATAGCGTTTAGGGCCGATGTGCCGCTCACCCATTGAATAGGCGGATATGATGACCGGGAAGTACCCTGGTAATCGACAGGTGTCTGTTCGGTGGTGTAGCCTCTCAGGGGGTCAACCAATTCATAACGCAGTTTATCACCGTCGGGGTCTTTAGCCGAAAAATCCATTGTGAATGGATCATTAAGGCACACGTAACGAGCTTCGGGCAGAATAAATTCAGGCGTAGAGTTGAGGGCAGCGGGTATCTTAAAATCGAGCCGGAATGCTGTCCCTGTTCTGCTCGGATTAAGTACATTTGTTAAGGATGCATTGCGGCAACATCGCTGAAAAATAATGTAATACCCACCCGGATCGTTGTAAAATGCTGCTGGCAATGTAATAGCGCGGTCATACGTCCACTGCGCTAATTGCAGCTTTACTTGCCGCGCACAAATGTTATCACTTTCATACAGATTTTTGGTATCCGACAAGAAGGTGTTAGTTGTGTTTACCCGCACATTGTCGCGGGTGCGGTAGATATGGCAAGCCAGAAAAGGGTCGGGTAACGCAGATGATGGGTGCGTCCGGTCAACGAACAAATGCACCGCTAACCGGTAGTTTTCGGCTGATCCTGACGACTGCAGGATGATCCCCCCCCCGATAATATGGTCGGCCTGAGCAATGGTTGTCAGCAGACAGGCAAATCCAGTAAATAAATAGAAAAGTAATCCGTGTTTCATGCGTTCTCCTCGTTAATTATGGGCGGATTGACTCCAAAAATACGAAAAGTTAACGCACAAATGACGTGAGTTTATTGTGTGGCACTAAAAGTCAGAACCAGGATTCTTACAAGATTTTTAGGATTAAACAAGATACGCTTCGCGGTTTTGACGTAGCCTGATCCTGTTTGCTCGTTTTAATCTTGTAAAAATTCTGGTTCTGATAGTTGGTTTTACTATAAAAATTTAGTTCAGTAGCTCATCGAATGTCAGGCTCACGTAGTACGTAGTGCCGACAGCTGGGCTGCCGAATGCCTGAATGTAGGGTTTACCGCCCAGGTTGGTGGCACCCACTTTGATGATCGACTTGATACCCGACATTTTGTAATTCGCCTGAACGTCAAGGTTTTTGATGGCTGGCACAATCGTGTTACCATACAGCGGTACACCAACTTCGGTTGGCTGGCCGAAGCCCTCCCAGACAAAGGAATCCTGTGCCTTGAACGACACGGCAAATCCGAAGTTTGACCCACTAACGGGACGCTTGGCAAAGGCTATATTGAAGCGATTTTTTGGCGTGTTGAAACCCGACGTTTGCAGTTCTTCAGATGCTTCAAAATTGCCGAGGGTATTATTGGCAAAATTGCCAGAAATACCGTAACCCTTTGGTAACGAATAGTTCAGACCCAGTGCCCAACCCGATGCGGTGATCTCTTTGCTGCTATTGACAGGCCGCGAAAAAGCCCGGCGCGAACCGCCACCGAAAACACCGGAAGCCTCTGGAAGCAAGCCCGGTGCGAGCGACGCCGTTGGTTGAAGCAATACTGTGGCACCCAAGAAATTGGTATAAACGCTGTAATAATAATAAGCATCCACAAACAACTTCTTGTTGAAAACACCCCGGTAGCCAATTTCGTAGTTGGCCACGCGCTCCGTCTTGAATTCTTTTGCCTTATACGGGGTCAGTTTGCTAAGGTTTGCACCAACGGCCTGCGCCTGAATAAATCCAGGTGCATTGGCCGTTACTTGTGCCGTAATGTTAGCGACCACAGCCGATGAAGATAGTTGAGCCGCTACACCGGCTGAAATAGCTGCAGGAGCACTGGCTGCCGGAAGCTGACCGGCGGCTACCAACGCATTCACCTGGGCCGTTACAAGAGGTGTAATTTGAGCGGTTGCACCAGCAATAACCTGATTTCTTAGTGCAGCCACTTGTGCTTGCTGAAAAGCTGGGTCAGCACCGGTTGCCTGAATAGCTGCACCAGCTGCTGTTACGTTAGCCCTTGAATACGAGTTAGCTAAGTTGTAGCGTGTCTCGAATTCGGGCAAACCCCCAATAAGCCGGGCTTGGGGAGTTTGCAGGTCAATATACTGATTTTGGGTCGTTGGAATACGGAAACCCGTTTGGTAAGAAGCCCGGAAGTTATGGTCGCCAAACGACGCTACTGCCGACACACGGGGCGTGAACTGACCGGCAAAATTCTGGTTTTTGTCGTAGCGCGACGAAGCAGTCAGTTTCAGGTGGTCGCTGAATAAACTCTTGCTCACCTGTAAAAAGGCACCATACTCCGAAATTGGAATAGTACCAGTACGACCGTCGGCTAAATCGGCAAACAGCGTTCCGGCTGATTTGAGTTGGTACGAACGATAGTTGGCACCAACCAACACATCGGCAAATTTGATCTGGTTTTTGAAGTTATAAACTCCCTCTGCGTGGTAGAGCGCGGTATTATCGGTAAAACCCCCGCCCCCTTTAGCAATTGGTGTGTTGCGGACATTGTCCAGCAGTGTCGTGTAAGCGGCTGTTCCCGGCAAGGGGCGACCTGTATCGGCAGCACCACGGGCAGTCAGGTGGGCCGTCGCTTCGTCTTGTCCGGCTCCACGAGCAGCCGCAAACGTACCAATATATTGGGGAAACCAGGTAGTACTGGGTTTCCAGGATTCGTTCATAAAGATACCCACTAAGCTTGATGCATACGACTCTCCCGAGCTTTCCTGAGTGGTGTAGGCCCGCAGGTTGAAGTTATCACCACGCAACTCAAGTTTGGCTTGGGTCAGACTGAAATTACGTAAGGAGTACCTGCCGGTTGCCGTATAAACCGTAGTGCCGTTGCCGTAATTAATTTGGCCAATCGCTTCGATTTTTTCTGTCAGCCGATAATGCAAAGCTGCATTCAGTTTCAAGCTTTTGGTGTTATAATCGACCATATCCTGCTCGCGCCATCCCGTGCGGCTCACGCTGCTGTTGGGAATGATACCCCCATTCAATGCGGCTTGTAATTGAGTTCTGAGGGGTGCGGGCGTAGCTGTGCTACTGATAATGCTGGAAGCCACTGTCCGCATATTTTGCTGATTTTCATCACCAAAAACGCTCATACCGTCGTAGTTGGCAGGTGTACCAGCCGTGTTCCGGTCAGGATTGAAATTACTGCCAACCTGCGTTGAGTTGAGGTTCGTATAATCGGTTGCCTGCCAGTCTTTAGCCGTCAGATACGATGCATTCAGTTTGAACGCTACCTTGTTATTGAAGGCTTTGGCAAACCGAATCGTGGCATCGTAAAAGGGCGTATTCACCACATTCCGGTTGCTCGCACTCATAATCCCGGTTTTCACATTGGCACTGAGACCCTGATACAGAAACGGGCTTTTCGAGTTCATCAGAATCAGACCCTGAATGGCGTTGGGGCCGTAAAGTGCCGACGCGGCACCGGGCAAAATTTCAACGCTTTCTACGTCTAACTCAGGAATACCGACAATGTTGTCAACTGGAAAGTTAAGACCCGGTGCCGAGTTGTCCATTCCGTCAATCATCTGCACCGTCCGAGGATTACCGGTGGAGCCGAAACCCCGCATATTGACCGATTTGAACAACAAGCCCTGCGTGGCAATATCGATGCCTTTCACATTGGCCAGCGCGTCGTAGAAATTGGTTGCGGGCGTTTGCTGAATGGCCCGAATATCTAATTTTTCGACGGAAGCAGGCGATTTTAACACGTCTTCCGCAACGCGACTTGCCGACACAACCACCTCTTGACCCAGCGTTATCTGCTCGGCCAAAACGATGTTGAGATTAGACGAATTGCTGTTGACCGTTACTTCCTGAGTCTGAAATCCGACAGACGAAACCACTAGCTGAAACGGTGGTGTGGTATTCGTGTTGAACGAAAAGTTTCCGTTTTTGTCGGTGATGGTGCCGACCACTTTGTTTTTAACAGAAACGCTTACTCCGGCCAATGGCTCTTTGGAGGTGGCATCTGTAACTTTGCCTTCTACCTTTGTCTGTGCAAACGCACTGACAGTCAGCAAACAAAGAAACAGAGGCAATGTGTGTAGTAAATGAGTAATTGTTTTGCGCATGGCAGAATGCGATTAGTTAGGTTAATTGCTTGTTGGTAATTGAAAGCAAAGTTAACCAAAGCAGTGAGTTTTGTGCTAAAAAATCTTGATTCATTAAAATTTAATGAAAGTGAAACACGTAAAAGCGTTTATATTATTTGGTGTATTTATCGCCACTTCAGCAAGCGGACAGCAAGTACCGCACAAACTTACTTCGCACTTCGATAAACAGTCGGTTCCGCAGGCACCTGACTACAACCAGCCTGCCAATTGGGCTGCTCTGCCTGATAAGCGCGATGCGGCAGACTCGATTCCGCGTAAAGCACCGGCTACCGTCCGCGATGGACAGGCAACCGCTCAGGCCGATGTGTTTTTTGTTCACCCCACCATCTATACCTACGAACCGGAGCCGGGCCGTAATCAATGGAATGGCGACTTGTTGGATACCAAACTGAATACCCGGACCGACGAATCGACCATTCTGAATCAGGCCAGCATTTTCAACGGATCGTGCCGGGTGTTTGCCCCCCGCTATCGACAGGCGCATTATTCGGCATTCACCACCGACACGCCCGCCGATAAACAGCAGTCGCTCGACCTCGCCTACGAGGATGTGAAGGCTGCTTTTGAGTGGTATCTGAAAAACCGAAATGTGGGTGCCGACGGAAAACCACGCCCCATTGTGATTGCGTCGCACAGCCAGGGGACACTCCACGCAGGCCGTTTACTAACTGAGTTTTTCGACGGAAAATCTCTGCAAAACCAATTGGTAGCCGCTTATTTGGTGGGCATTGCCACGCCCCCAACGTACTTCAAAACCATTCCACCCGGCGAAACACCTACCCAAACCGGCTGCTTTGTGTCGTGGAATACGTTTGCAACGGGCTTCATTCCTGATTATTACGAAAAAGCACTGAACCGTGCGCTTTGTACTAACCCGCTCACCTGGTCGTCGGACTCTACACTAGCTCCCCGTTCGCTCAATTTGGGTGGGGTGGGGCAGAACTTCACGTTTGCCGAATCGCCGGTCGATGCGCAGTCGCACCGGGGCTTGCTCTGGATTGGGAAGCTGCACATTCCGGGAGCTGCTTTTGTCCGAAACGTGAAAATATGGCATCAGGCCGACTATAATTTTTTCTGGATGAACGTGCGGGAAAACGTTGCTGCACGAGTGGCGGCTTTTGTGGCACTGCCCTCTGAACGGTGATCTGGTGCTACAGCCTAAGAAAGTAAACCTGTTCACCCCTTTTTGCTGTTACTTTACCAGCAACTCGCGCAGGACTCTTTTTTGACCGTCGACTCTCGACCTGCGTCTAACTATTATGAACCATACATACGTCATCATCATGGCGGGCGGGGTCGGAACGCGGTTCTGGCCATTTAGCCGCACCAACTACCCCAAGCAATTTCACGATGTTCTGGGCACAGGCCGAACACTGCTTCAGCAAACTGCCGACCGTTTCGAAGGCGTTTGTCCACCCGAGAACATATACGTCGTTACGAGTGATAAATACAAGGACCTCTGCCAGCAACAGATTCCGACCCTCTCCGACGATCAGGTGCTTTGCGAACCCATTGCCCGAAACACGGCCCCCTGCATTGCCTATGCCTGCTATAAAATCGCCCAACGCGATCCGCAGGCCAACATTGTGGTGTCGCCCGCCGACCATATTATTCTAAAGGAAGACGACTTTAAAAGCACCATCAGGGCTGCTTTAGAGGCCACCGCCGATCAGGATATTCTGGTTACACTGGGCATTCAGCCGAGCCGCCCGGATACAGGTTACGGCTATATACAATACTTGCCCGAATTAGGAACTGTAGTAAAAAAGCAACGTCCGTTGCGGGTCAAAACATTCACGGAGAAGCCTCACCTGGAACTGGCGCAACAGTTTCTCGATAGTGGCGAATTTGTGTGGAATGCGGGTATTTTCGTATTCAATGCACAGGCGATTATCAAAGCGTTTGAGCAATACCTGCCCGAAACGGCAGAGGTTTTTGAAGAGGGTCGTCCTGTTTATTACACCGATCAGGAGCAGGCATTTATCAATAAAGCCTATTCCATGTGCAAAAGCATCTCCATTGATAATGGCGTGATGGAAAAAGCGGACAACGTTCACGTTGTCTTGAGCGACTTTGGGTGGTCGGATTTGGGAACCTGGAAATCGTTATACGAAGTGTCGGGAAAGGACGAAAACGAGAACGCGATTGATGCCCACACGATGCTTTACGATACGCAGAATTGCATCATCAAAGCCCCTAAAGACCGGCTCGTGGTGATCAATGGTCTCGACGGATACATTGTAGCCGAATATGATAACGTGCTGATGATCTGCCGCAAAGACGACGAACAGAAGGTGAAGCAATTCGTTGCCGAAGCCAAGGAAGTAGGAGCCAGCTTCGTTTAAATGGTTTCAGGTTTCATTGGCTTCGCTGTTTCATTGCCTGTGCCGTTATAGAAACAGCCGAAGGCATTGAAACGGCGAAGCCATTGAAACCACAGAAACGTTACTTCCCCCATCCCTGCGCCTGTAACGGCGTTTGCTGCCCGGCGCGGGTGGCCAAAATGGTTTGGGTTGGGTCGGCGGTGAGGTAGCCGATGGCCGTGATGCGGGGGTGGTTTTTCAATTTCTCAAATTCCTGGGGTCGAATCGTAAACAGTAATTCGTAATCTTCGCCCCCGTTCAAAGCCGCCGTTATCGGGCTTATTCCGAACTCGGTTGCCGTCAACTGGGCCTGATCGTCAATGGGAATATTCTCGTCAAAAATGACCGCACCCGTCCCCGATTGGCGGCACAAATGCAACAGTTCTGAAGCCAGCCCGTCCGAAATGTCGATCATGGCGGAGGGCAATACGTCGAGGTCGCGGAGTTCGTGAACCATGTCGGTGCGGGCATCGGGGCGGAGCTGGCGTTGAATTAGGTAAGCCCGTTCTTCCGAAAGGTTCGGTTGCATGTCGGGGTTAGCGAGGTACTCCTGTTTTTCGCGTTCGAGGAGTTGCAAACCGAGGTAAGCCGAACCAAGGTCGCCTGTTACGCAAACCACATCGTTGGCCTGGGCAGTGTTACGATAGGTAATCTTATCTTTTGGAACCACGCCCAATACCGTCACCGAAATCACCAGCCCCGACCGTGACGAAGTGGTATCACCCCCAATCAAATCGAGGTTGTAGGCTTCGCAGGCCGCCCGGATACCGGCGTAAAGTTCGTCGACGGCTTCCACCGTAAACCGACTGCTTAGGCCAATGCCCACCGTGATTTGGGTAGGCAGGCCATTCATAGCCGCAATATCCGACACGTTAACGGCTACAGCCTTGTAACCCAGATGCTTGAGTGGCACATAGGTCAGGTCGAAGTGAATGCCTTCGAGGAGCATATCGGTGGCAATCAGGCCAAACTCGGTATCATTAAGGGCAAAAACAGCCGCATCGTCGCCAATGCCGCGCACGGTGCCGGGTTGCACAGCGGGCGCGGCCCCATTCTGAATCCGGTTAATCAGGCCAAACTCGCCAATAGAATCTAAAGTGGTCATAATAAAAAAAGCCATTCTGCTTATCACAGCAGAACGGCCTGAAATCTAACTAAGTTTCTGGCTTACGGATTCGTGAGCGTATAGACGTTAATTGTTCCGCCCGTTTTCTGACTGGCTGCCGTGCGGGTCAATACTACTTCGGTGTCGGTGAGGCCCGAAATGGTAAATTCGATGGTGCCGTTGGTGCCGGTTGGTTGGGGAGTCAGGCCCGTCAATACAAGGCGTGTATCGGATGGTACCGACCAAGTTCCCGTAAAGCGGTTGCCGTCGAAATCGACAAGGGTGGCACTGGTTTTCGAGCTTAGATCGAGCCGGAAATTGTTATACGTAGGCACCACATTGTTAGTCCCCCCTTTTGTATAAACGGTTGTGCTATTGTAGTCGACCTTGCGGGCGGTCCATGCTTTGGCGATCTTGTCGGCAACAGGCACAGGTGGTGCTGGCTTGCAGGCCGAAAACAACGTTACAAGGGCCAGTAAACAAAAAAGGGCTGATAGGTATGTCTTCTTCATAAGTAAGATAAGCGTAAACGAAGTGGCTAAAGATACAGTAAATTTGTGGTTCAATACAAAACAGACACTGAAAAACGTGCTTCAAGTTGATTCAACGGCTAATTTGCCCAGCTATTCCCGCGCTCAGTTAGCCCTCAGAAACGGGTCCGACCGCGACGAAATCTGGTGCGCCTTCCGGGGCCTGATCTACGATGTGTCGGCTTCGCGCTTGTGGCGCAATGGCAAACACTACGAACACTGGGCCGGTCAGGACCTCACCGACGAACTTCCCGACGCGCCCCACGGCGAGTGGGTGTTTGGTAAATTTGCCGTTGTCGGACAATTAATTCAGAAACAATGAAATTAATCGCCGATTCCGGCTCTACCAAGACAGACTGGCGCGTTCTGACACAAGGGCAAAATGCGTACCAGCTTATAACGAACGGCATTAATCCATATTATGCCGATACAGACGCAATTGTAGCAACACTCACCGAGCAGCTTTTGCCCCAGGTATCGGCGGGCGATGTTGACGCTGTACATTTCTACGGAGCGGGTTGCGCCAACCCCGAAGCCAACGCCATTGTCGAACGCGCCCTCCGGCAACTCTTCCCCAACCTGACCACCGCCGAAGTCGATTCCGATATGCTCGGTGCGGCACGCGGAGCCTGTCAACACGAACCGGGCATTGTTTGTATTCTCGGTACCGGAGCCAACGCCTGTTGCTATGACGGGAGCCAGATTACGCGTGGGATTCAGTCGCTGGGGTTCTGGCTTGGCGACGAAGGCAGCGGGGGCTATCTCGGCAAAACCCTCGTCCGCGATCAATTCCAAAACCGCCTTCCCGACCCCCTCAACGCGGCTTTTGCGGCCCGTTACCCCCAACTCGACCGGGCCACCCTACTCGACAACGCCTACAAAAAACCGTTCCCCAATCGATACTTTGCCAGTTTCACGCCCTTTCTGGCTGAACACATCACCCACCCGTACGCAAACCAGCTCGTGTTCGATGCGTTTGGACTGTTTTTACAAACCTACGTCGTCCGCTTTCCCGAATCGGCGCAATGGCCGGTAAACTTTGTGGGGTCGGTGGCGCATCATTTTGAGGCCCAACTCCGGCAAGCTGTGCAGGCTGTTGGTTGCACAATGGGGCAGGTTCTGAAAAGTCCGGGAGACGGGTTGGTGAGGTATCATAGTCAATAACCCCCTACCTTTGCACCCAAATACAACCTAACAGAGGAATTAACCGCTTCGGCGGTCCGACAAATGGCTAATCGATATTTTTTGAAAGTGAAAGAAGTCATCCGCGAAACACCAGACGCAGTGACGATTCAGTTTTGGCACCCCATCAACCAGGAAATCCGTTACCAGCCGGGTCAGTTTCTGACCTTCGCGCTGAACCTCAACAACCAGAAACTCCGCCGGTCATACTCCATGTCGAGTTCGCCCCACGTGGATGTTTCATTGGCCGTAACCATCAAACGGTTGCCCGGCGGCCTGGTATCCAACTACCTCTGCGACCGCATCAAAAAAGACGATATTCTGGAATCGCTGGAGCCGATGGGCACCTTCACGCCCAAATTTGACCCCAATAACCGCCGAACCGTGGTGCTGATTGGCGCGGGCAGTGGCATTACGCCCCTATTCTCGATGGCCAAGTCGTTTTTGCACAGCGAACCCAACAGCCGGGTGTGGCTCGTTTATGGCAACCGAAACCAGGAGTCGATCATTTTTAAGGCGCATTTAGATGCGATGGAGCAGGCATACGGCAGCAGCCGGTTCCACACGACCCACGTGCTGAGTCAGCCGACGTATGGTTACACTGGCCCTGAAGGTCGCCTGAACGGGCATATGTTGGCCAAGTTGCTGGAAGAATTACCGGCCTCCGAACGCGCCAACGCCAGTTTCTACCTCTGCGGCCCCGACGGAATGATGGACGAAGCCCGCAATGCGCTCGCCCTGTTCGGCATCCCAACCGACCGCGTGTTCAAAGAAAGTTTTGCAACCGCCACCACCGATGCTGCTGTGGGTGAGGTTGACGAAGACCCTGCTACCGCCGACTCTGCCGAGGGAGAAGTGACGGTGATCTATGAAGGCACCGAATATAAATTTGCCGTGGCCCCGCATCAGACCATTCTGGAAGCAGCCCTGGATTTAGACATCGACCTTCCGTACTCTTGCCAGGCGGGTATGTGTACGGCTTGCCTGGGCAAATGCGTATCGGGTCAGGTGAAGCTGGATGAAGAAGATGCGTTGTCGGACTCCGAACTAAAGGCTGGCTACATTCTGACCTGCGTGGCGCACCCGGTGGGGAAAGACGTGGTAATTGAAATTGATTGATTTTGGCATCATTTTCGCCTGATCTGCGTTAGTTGTTTAATTAGCGGCTCCGTCTCGGACCCATTCTGCTGCCTGCCGCATTCACACGCCGGAGATTTTTTAATGACCAATGGGTGATGAATACCCTACAATGACCCCAGGCCACCACGCCCATGATAGTCAGTAGTACTTATTCGTTATACATTATCTCTTCCCCCCGGCTCGTTTTATAAGTCAATGACTTTTAATGATTTAAACCTTATTGAGCCAATTTTAAAGGCGCTCGATACGGAAGGTTACACCACGCCTACGCCCATTCAGCAACAGGCAATTCCTTATTTGCTCGAAGAACGCGACCTGCTCGGCATTGCCCAAACCGGCACCGGAAAAACAGCCGCTTTCGCCATTCCAATTCTTCAACTGCTCAACCAAAGTAGCCTCAGCAACAAAGGACCCCGGCCCATTCGCGCCCTGATTATGACCCCCACACGGGAGTTGGCTATCCAGATTGAAGAAAGTTTTGCCGCCTACGGACGGAATTTAGGCCTTCGCACCACCGTTATTTTTGGCGGTGTTTCGCAACATTCGCAGGTAAACGCGCTCCGCGCTGGTATCGATATTCTGGTGGCAACGCCTGGTCGTTTGCTCGACCTGATGAACCAGGGGCACATTAACCTCCGTAACCTCGAACGCTTTGTGCTTGACGAGGCCGACCGGATGCTCGACATGGGTTTTATCCACGACGTGCGCAAGGTAATCGCCAAACTGCCTGCCAAACGGCAGTCGCTGTTTTTCTCGGCAACTATGCCCGACGACGTGTCCAAACTCGCTGATACAATCCTGAACCGCCCCGCCCGTGTTGAAGTAACTCCGGTTTCGTCAACCGTTGATAAGGTGGAGCAGGTGGTGTATTTCCTGAATAAAAACGACAAGAAAAAATTGCTCGTTGATATTCTGGAAGACGACGCGATCAAGTCGGTGCTGGTTTTTACCCGCACCAAACACGGAGCTGACCATGTGGTGAAAGACCTCCGCAAAGCTGGTATCGAAGCCGAAGCCATTCACGGAAACAAGTCGCAGAATGCCCGTCAGCGGGCATTGGGCGGCTTCAAAAGCGGTGATTTGCGGGTGTTGATTGCCACGGATATTGCCGCTCGTGGTATCGACGTGGACGAACTCTCGTGCGTGATCAACTACGAAATCCCGAACATTCCCGAAACCTACGTTCACCGGATTGGCCGCACAGGTCGCGCCGGTCACGATGGCCGGGCAATGTCGTTTTGCGAGGAAGAAGAGCAACCCTATCTGCGCGATATTCAGAAGTTGATTGGCAAGCAGATTCCGGTTGAAACCAACCATCCGTATGCCATGCGTGGAGCAAACGTTCCGCTAACAGCCTCACGGCCAACGAATCAGCCTCGCCAGAAACCGGCAGCCGGTGGTGGTCAGCGGCCACAAAACAGCGGTGGAAACGGTCAAGCGTCTAGTCAATCGCGCCCACCACGGCCAGCAGGTAGTAGCGGTCGCGGACAGGTGCTGCAACGCAACAACAACGCTGGCCCTGGCAATCAGGAGCGCAACAATAACCTGCCTCGCCCCGGCAGTTCGTCTGACCGGGAACGCGAACCCGGCAACGGTGGCGGTGGTGACCGGAACCGATTCCGGCGGTAGAAAAATTCTGTAAGCAAACGAAAACCCGTCAATTGTGTGCTACACGATTGACGGGTTTTCGTTTGATAAGTACTCCAAACAATCAAGCGTGTGAGGTGTTTACGTTTAAGTTCGCAGACCTATCAAACCACAAAAACACAACACGTTATGATTAAGAACGAAGAAATAGTTGAATCGCTCAACGACCTCGTCAAGATTAACAATGACCGGATCATGGGCTATGAAAAAGCCGTTGAAGACACCGAAGATTCAGACTTGGATTCGCTGTTTCGGCACATGATCATTCAAAGCCAGAACTTCCGCAGTCAATTGGCCGACCACATTGTTCGGATCGACGGTACGGCAGTTTCGGATGCCACGTCGACCGACACAAGCAGCAAAATTCACCGCGCTTGGATCGACGTTAAAGCCGCATTCACGGGCAAAGACAAAGATACGGTGCTGAGTTCGGTGGAGTTTGGTGAGAATGCCGCCATCGAAGCCTACGAACATTCTATCGAAAAAGATCATATTCCCGCTTATATCAAGGAGCAACTTCAGGGTCAGTTAAGTGAACTGAAAAGCGCGCTCGACAAGATCAAGGCAATGCACAAGGGGTAATGGCTTTGGGGAAAAGTAACTGCTGGCCGTGCCACACCTGTTTGGGAGTGGCACGGCCATTTTTTTATAGGCAAGTGATCCCGTAGCTTTAAGTTAAACTGCCTCTTATGCTGCTTAGATACTTATGTTTACATATACCAACAAAAAATGATCTATCAATAACATAGTCATATTGGCATTAAACTTGCACTGCTTTTTGAGTGAAAGCGATGCTGGTATCTACAAACTTAATATGAAATTTTACCGTATCGCACTAATCTCATTAAGCTTACTTACTGCCTGCGTCAGGTCTAAAACGGCTATTGATTCCAGCTCGAATTCTTCGGGGAAAATGGATACGTTTATCGTATCGGGGAAAGTACAGCAACAATTTCCCTATTGTGGCGGAGCAAGACCCACCCCGGAAATGGTGACGAAAGCAGCGACCCCGGTGGCCTATCCCTATAAAACGTTTTATGTCAGAGCCGGGAACACGAATAGTGAAAATGGCAAACTAATTGCACGGTTTACGACCGATAAGGAAGGGATATATTCTATCGCGCTTTCCCCCGGCATCTATTCCATCATTGTCGAGGCCCAATTGAACCTAATTAATCCCACGGAATATAAAACTGAAAATCAAAGAGTTAACGAACCTTGTTTGGTTGACTGGTGGAAAAAACCCTACTATTTGCTAGAGGTAAACGACCAAAACATAACCTCATTGAATTTTACGTTCGTACACCGATGCTTTTTAACGAATGACATCCCGTGCATTACTTACATTGGACCAATGCCGCATTAAACCATTAAGCCATTTTACAATGAAATTTCTTTACTGCAATGCTGGATGTGGCCTACTGCCAATTCTGGCTATTATTATGCTGATGGTAAGCAGCCATCAAGTAAGGGGGCAAATCATCCCAATTGGCAAGAATGAAGCAACCAGCCAAAAAATAGACTGGCGCGAAGGAGCCAACAAAAAGAATGTCACTTTCGTCCAAGTACAAGCGGCATTCAAAAAAGAATGGGCCGGGAAAAAACCCAAAAAAGGGGAAGGCTACAAAGTCTTTAAACGCTGGGAAGACTACATGGCTCCCCGGGTATATCCCTCGGGAAACATGGCCTTGCCTTCCAGTACCTATGGCAACTACATGGCCTGGCAGAAAGCCAACACCAGCCAGAATAGTCGGGCCAGAGTAGCGGCCGCAGTAAGTACGGCCAACTGGACCGAACTGAACCCCAACGCCAAAGCGTCCGGCTATGATTCGGGCGTGGGCCGAATTGACTTTGTTCGCTTCGATCCCAACAATCCCAACATTATGTACGTGTGTTCGCCCGATGGAGGACTCTGGAAATCAACCGATGGCGGAACAAGCTGGACGACCAACACCGATTTTCTGCCCATTATTGGTTGTGCTGATCTGGTGATCGACCCCACCAATACCCAAACCATGTATTTAGCGACGGGCAACCGGGAGTTCGACCGCAACAGTATCGGCATCCTCAAATCCACCGATGGGGGGACGACTTGGAACCCCACCAGCGTGACGTTTCCCTCCCAAAACGGGTGGAAAATCCGGCGTTTGATTATGGACCCGACCAATCCGCAGGTGATGATTGCGGTATTGAATGTAGGGGTTTACAGAACCACCGATGGCTGGGCAACGTATAGCCAACCTAATGAACTACTGAATGTTGATCTGGAGGATGCTGAGTTTAAACCCGGCGACCCCAATACGGTTTACGCCGTCGGGAGGGACTTTTACAAATCGACCGACAACGGCGTAAGCTGGACACAAATCACCAGCGGCCTACCTGCTACGGCCAATGTCAGTCGGGCCTTGATCGCGGTTACGGTGGCTAATCCCAATTACGTCTATGCGGTATATGGTAACACAGACGGGGGCTATTTAGGCACCTTCCGCTCGATCAATAGTGGCACGTCCTTTACCGAACGATCATCGCCCACCACCGGTACAGATAATATCCTCAACTGTACCATTTCGACCACCGTCACTAGTGGGCAAGCCACTCATAATCTGGCCATTGTGGTATCGTCTACCGATGCCGAGTTGGTCACCATCGGTGGCTGTAACGTCTGGCAATCGACTAATGGCGGCACTACCTGGACCCTGTCGTCCTACTGGTTAGGGCTGGATGTCAATAATCCGGGTAATGGTGAAGGGCCAGCCGATTACGTTCACGCCGACATCCAGTCGCTTGATTATCTGCCCGGCAGCAGCACCACGCTGTTTGTCACTTCCGACGGGGGTATTTCCAAATCAACCAACAACGGCGGAAACTGGACCGATATCAGCAATAATCTGCGCGTAGCCCAGATGACCAACGTGGGTCAATCAGCCCTAACACCCTACAACATGATAACGGGCTTGCAGGACATTGGTACCCTGAAAAACTCGAACGGCGTGTGGTCGGTGACCAACGGGGGCGACGGGGAAGATGGCTTCATTGACCGCACCAACGACAATAATATTATCACTTCTAATCCCAACGGGGCTTTTGCTTTATCCAACGATGCGGGCGTTACCAAGGCGGACATCACGGGCCTACCGGCGGGGGTGGAGTTTCTGAGTCCGATTCACCAAGACCCAGTCAATGCGGCACTGGTATATGCGGGCGGACGACCGGCTTTATACAAGAGCACGGGTGTACTTGCCGATGCTAGTGTTGCCTGGACGGCCTTGGGAACGCCTGCTGGTGGTGGTGGAATTCAGCGTTTTGAAATTGCCCCCAGCAACAACCAGGTTATTTATGTGCTTAAAGGGAATGTTATTTCTAAGTCAACCAACGCCGGCACAGCATTTTCCAACATTACCGGCACGCTACCCGTGGGTTTGGCTCAGGCCACCAATCTGTGTGTTTCCAATACGGATGCCAACAAAGTTTGGGTTACGTTCTCGGGTTATAACGCAGCCGAAAAAGTCTATAAATCGGTGGATGGCGGCACGACCTGGAGCAATATTTCGGCGGGTTTGCCCAATATTCCCATGAACACTATTGTCTATACCAACAATAGTGGGTCTGACGCGGTGTACGTTGGAGCCGATATCGGGGTGTATTACATGGACAATACAACTCCATGGACATCGTTTTTCACGGGTTTGCCCAATAACCACGTCAATGATCTGGAGATTTATTACCCGACGGGCAAGCTACGGGCGGCCACGTATGGCCGGGGGTTGTGGGAGAGTGATTTATTTGCACCTACTCTCAGTTATACCATCACGGCCAGTGCGGGCGTGAATGGCAGCATTAACCCTACCGGAGCCATCAGTGTGTCAGCCGGTAATAACCAGCTTTTTACCATCACCCCGGCCAGTGGCTTCACGGTTCAGGATGTAGTTGTTGATGGTGTTTCTCAGGGCGCGGTGACCAACTACACCTTCACCAACGTGACCGCAACGCATACTATCAATGCTACATTTGTTGCAGGAACGCCATCGTGTAATTGTGTTGGGATTGTGGTAATAAAAAAATAAGGTAGTTGTTCAAGTAGCCCAGTTGAAGCTACCACTGAGAACATTCGTTAGGCGTAGATCTCGCCGGGCCACGGAGGCCCGGCCTCCGTATGATTTTAGGTAGATGAGACGGGCGGCTTATCGATCTGCAATCCAGCCTAAGGTAACTACCGTTCCCTTTCCAACGTTGCTCTCGATCTCCAGCCGACCGCCATTGCGCTTCATAAACTCCTCACTCACCAGCAAACCGATGCCTGTACCCGTCTCGCCCAATGTACCCCGACGACTCCCCGTTTTGGCCGCCTGATGTGGATTGGTCGTTGCCATACCGATACCCGTATCGGCTATACGCACCAGCGCTTCACTTGCCGACTTTTCAAAGCTGATCTGGATACGACCTCCTGGGGGCGTGAATTTTAGGGCGTTATGTAAAATATTGCGGAGTACTACCTGAGCCTGCCCATCGTTGGCCCAGGCAAGGGCAGTGCCCGCTTCAATAACAATCTCAATATCCTTCCTCCTACGGATAGACTCTAATAACTCAACCGCTTCAACCACCAACTCCCGTAAGTCTATGGTCTCTGGTTGCGTGAGCATGCCTTTCTGTTGCAGAGCCGCCCAGTGCAACAAATTATCTAACGTAATGTACAACGAGTTGACCGTTCGCTTCAACTGAGTGGTCTGGTTGGTGAACCATTCGAGCGACTCTCGTGGCTTTTTTTCTAATTGGTCGATGCTGAGTTGGAGATCAATAACCGGCGTTCGAAGATCGTGTCCAATCAGGGAAAAGAGTTTGTCTTTGAGCGCATTCAAATCCACTAACTGGCGGTTCTGATTAGTGATTTCGATTTGCTGCTCGTTGAGTTTACGTAGCTGACCTCGATAAACCACCACTGCCCAGCCCATGCCTAACAGGAGTAGGGTGAGCCCAAGGCTAGTGGCCAAAAAGAGGAGCCGTTGCTGCTCGGCCTTTTCAACGACCAGCGTCTGAATGAGGGCCTTTTGGCGCAATAGTTTGAGGTCTTTTTCTTTTTCGTCAAGTACCAGCTTCGACTCCACCTCATTGATACGCTGGATCTGGTTTACTTCGTTCAGACTATCTCTCAGGGTGCTCAGTTGGTAGGAGGTGGCCAGGGCCTGTCGGTACTTACCCTGCTTTTCCTGGAGTCTGAGCAGGGTTTCCAGCCCGGCTTTAATCAGGAAAGGGTGATGGGTTTTACGGGCATTCTCAATGGCGATTAAAGTGGCCTGCTGAGCCTGGGGCAGTCGGTTCTGGTGTTCATGCAGCAGGGCTAAGGTCCGGTAAATAGTAGACGAGAGAGGATCGGATTTGCCAATTTCGGCAAACCCTTTAGTGAGGACATCATCCGCTGCACTGAAGTTGTTTAGGTTGAGAAAGTCAGTGGCCAGGCCGTTATAGGCTTCGACCACGTTGGTCAGTTCTCGACTTTCTTTGGCAGCGACAAGGGTTAACTGCCAGTAAGGTAGTGCTTTGGCATACTGATGCTGGAGGTCATACCATTCCGCTAAATTGATATTTGTCAGGTACCTATTTAGTGTCGTAGGGTGCGCCTGCGCTACTTTCTGCATGGCCTGCAAATCGGCAAAAGCCTTTTTTTTATCGCCAAATTGCAGGTGAATCGTATACAGTAGCGCATACGAATAAGTTGCTACGTTATAGTAGCCCGTTTGTTGGGCGTACCCCAGACATTTATTGCACTGTTCAACGGCTTTTGCGTAATCACTCTGAATTGCATACCCCTGAGCCACATGATACATTTCCAGGGATGCATCGGGCACCCGCTGGGCTTTTTGAAAGAACTGCACCGCTTTTTGGTAATTATCAATTATTTCAGGAGCAAGCTTTTTATAATAGTAATACTCTCCCAAACCCCTGTGCATTCTGCCCAAATCAAGCGGTCGGCGCGATTGGCTGGCTAAACGCAACCCCTGTTGCAATACCTTCAACGCACTGTCGGGTTTATCCTGGTTCAGGTAGATAATCGACATTTTTTCCAGTAAATCAATCCGGGTTGTATCATGCCGAGCCAGTAGTAGGGCACCCTGAAGGGCAATCAGTGTAGAATCATTCTGTAGGGCCGAGAACCCACTACCGAATTGGGCTTGTGCTGTCCCAATACAGCTAACCAGCATCCAGCACACCCATCCACGATTCATGACTCCCGACAACTTATGTAGTCTGTTCATCAGTCCTTAACATCAAGCCCTGCCCGCCCACCAAGGAAGGTATTCAGATGATCCTGTACCTGCTTTCTGAAGGTGCGGCCAATGGGGATAGCGTGGTTTTTTAACCAGATGGTATGGATATTGAATTTGGTTATGTGATTCAGATTAATCAGATACGATTTATGGACTCGCATAAATTGATTTTGGACCAGCTCTACTTCTAAACTGGAAAGTCGATCATTGACTACCACCGTGCCCGAGCCGGTAACAAGTTTGCTATAAATAGTGTAGGCTTCGAAATAGAGAATATCTGCAAGCGCAAATCGCGAATTCGTTCGGCCTGTTTTCAGGTAAATATGGTCAGGCAATGGAGCAACCTGTTTGGGGTCTAGAGGTTTAGTACCGGGAGCAGGCGAGAACGAAGCCTCCGCAACGGCAGAGAGGACAGGGGCTGGGATAAATGAGTGAAGTAACGTCCGGCGAAGGCCGCGTAAGAAACGAGTGTACGTCAACGGTTTCGATAAAAAATCATTGATATCGCAATCATAACAGTCAACCGCATAGCTGGGGAAGGCTGAAATCACGATGGTAGGCCCGTGACCCGGAAATGACCGCAGGAAGTCCAGCCCCGACATATCGGGGAGTTCCATATCCAGAAACAGCAGGTCGACTGGCTGATGGTGCAGGCTAATCATGGCCTGCGTACAGGTCTCCGCAATATAGGGTTTTTCAAAGAGGTTTGTTTGCGCTAAGAAGCCTTCTAATTGAGCCACAATCAGGGGATCGTCTTCAACGATAAGAGTACGGTATTTCTGTTTCATATAAGCCTACTTACGGTTAGAGGTTACACGAATAGTGTGAATAACTGCCTAATCAATACACTTTAGCCATAACTATACTGATCATGTAGAATGGTCTGCAAGTTAGCCAAATCGGCTGTTTACGCCAATAAAAGAACCGTTCGTGGTCAAACTCAGGTTGTTTGTTAATTTTTATCGTAGCCAATAGCAACGGGTATGTCTTGCCGTGCAGTAATTAGACAAAATTGGTCGTTTATGCCAATAAAGTGGTCGTTTACATATATACGGGTAAAATAAATGGTGATAATCTACAAATTTACACGCCCGATATGAAGGTAAAATCGGTAAATTACACACATACATTGACCCTATCCCCATTAAACAAAAAACGACCATAAAATGAAAAAACTCTCCAAATCCGCGTTTAGTCTGCTTCCCATGCTGGCTATCGCGCTCCTGATGCTCGGCAGCCAACAACTGAGGGCGCAAATCATTCCAGTCGGCAAGAGTGAGGCAGCCACCCAAAAAATAGACTGGCGCGAAGGAGCCAACCGAAAGAACGCCACCTTCGCCCAGGTGCAGGCTCAATTCAAAAAAGACTGGGCCGGGAAGAAACCCAAAAAAGGGGAAGGCTACAAAGTCTTCAAACGCTGGGAAGACTACATGGCTCCCCGCGTCTATCCGTCGGGAAACATGGCCCTGCCCTCCAGTACCTATACCAACTACATAGCCTGGCAGAAAGCCAACGCCAGCCAGCAAGGCAAAGCCAGGATAGCGGCCGCAGCCAGCACCGCCAACTTCACAGAACTGAACCCCAACGCCAAAGCCTCTGGGTATGATGCGGGGGTGGGCCGCATTGACTTTGTGCGTTTCGACCCCACCAACCCCAACATCATGTACGTGTGTTCGCCCGATGGCGGACTTTGGAAATCAACCAACGGCGGAACGACCTGGACAACCAACACCGATTTCCTGCCCATCATTGGTTGCTCTGATCTGGTGATCGACCCCACCAATACGCAAACCATGTACTTGGCTACCGGCAACCGGGAGAATGACCGAAAAACTATCGGCATCCTCAAATCCACTAATGGAGGGACTACATGGAACACCACCGGATTAGTTTTCCAACCCGCCGACGACTATCGCATCCGGCGCCTGATCATGGACCCGACCAATCCACTGGTGATGATGGCGGCTACCGATGGCGGGATTTACCGAACCACCGATGGCTGGGCAACCTTTACGCAACCCACTATTCCGGGTACTATTAGTCTGGAGGACATTGAGTTCAAACCGGGCGATCCCAACACGGTTTATGCGGTTGGCAAGGAATTTTTCAAATCGACCGATAAAGGCGTAACCTGGACTAAAATAACCAGTGGTCTCCCCGCTACGGCCAATGTTAGTCGGGCGTTGATCGCGGTTACGGCGGCTAATTCTGCTTATGTTTATGTGTTGTATGGTAATGCCGATGGGGGCTACTTAGGCACCTTCCGCTCAACCAACAGTGGCACCTCCTTTACCCAACGCTCATCGCCCACCTCACCCGCCGGTACCAATAATATCCTCAATTGTGATATTACGACCACCTCGTCCATTGCGCAGGCCAGTCATAATCTGGCCCTTGTGGTCTCGCCCACCAATGCCGAGTTAGTCACCATCGGCGGTTGTAATGTCTTGAAATCTGCCAATGGCGGTACCTCCTGGACCCTGTCATCCTACTGGCAAGGGCTTGATGCCAATTATCCGGGTGAAGGCCAGGGGCCAGCCGATTACGTCCACGCGGATATCCAGTCGCTTGATTATTTACCGGGCAGCAGCACGACGCTCTTTGTCACCTGCGACGGCGGCATTTCCAGATCGACCAACAACGGCGGTAACTGGACCGATATCAGTAATAATTTGCGCGTAGCCCAGATGACCAACGTGGGCCAATCATCGCTGACCCCGTATAACATGATAACGGGCCTGCAGGACATTGGCACCCTGAAAAACTCGAACGGCGTGTGGACGGTGACCAACGGGGGCGATGGGGAAGACGGCTTTATCGACCGCACCAACGACAACAATATCATCACGTCCAATCCTAACGGGGCCTTTGCGCTGTCGACGGATGCGGGCGTTACCAAAGCGGACATAACGGGTTTACCGGCGGGGCTGGAATTTCTGAGTCCGATCCACCAGGACCCGGTCAATGCGGCTGTGGTGTATGCGGGCGGACGACCGGCTTTATACCGCAGTACGGGCGTGCTGGCCGACAAGGATGCTGCCTGGACGGCGTTAGGAACGCCCGCCGGTAGTGGAGGCATCAAGCGTTTTGAAATTGCACCCAGCAACAACCAGGTGATTTATGCGCTGCGGGGGAATTCTATCTCTAAGTCGACCAACGGCGGCACAACATTTTCTAACATTACCGGAACGCTTCCCGTTGGTT
The DNA here is from genome assembly GCA_031411995.1 of Cytophagales bacterium. Taxonomy (GTDB): domain Bacteria; phylum Bacteroidota; class Bacteroidia; order Cytophagales; family Spirosomataceae; genus Rudanella. The sequence continues at coordinate 4,824 of JANOCD010000093.1, read as the reverse complement.
TAGCGGAGGCTACCAACCTATGTGTTTCCAATACCAATCCCAACAAAGTGTGGGTTACGTTTTCAGGGTATGATGCCAACACAAAGGTGTATAAATCAGTAGATGGCGGCACGACCTGGACGAATGTTTCGGCGGGTCTGCCCAACATCCCCATGAACGAGATTGTCTACACGAACAACAGTGCGAGCGATGCGGTGTACGTGGGGGCGGATATTGGGGTGTATTATATGGATAATACGACGCCGTGGACCCCGTTCTTCACGGGTTTGCCCAACAGCATCGTCCGGGATCTGGAGATTTATTACCCGACGGGCAAGCTACGGGCGGCTACGTATGGGCGGGGTTTGTGGGAAAGTGATTTATTTGTGGCTCCTACCAGCTACGTCATTACCGCCAGTGCCGGTCCCAATGGCAGCATTAGCCCAACTGGAGCCGTGAATGTCTCAGCGGGTGCCAATCAGGTCTTTACCATCACCCCTGCCAGTGGCTTTGTGGTGCAGAATGTATTGGTCGATGGGGCTTCGGTGGGTGCTGTGACCAGCTACACCTTCACCAATGTACGGGCAACGCATATCATCAACGCGACATTCGCCATCCCGCAGCCGCTATCGGTTACGCTGACGGCCAGCGTAACAACAGGCCCCTCGACGGGCGTAGTTCTCCTGACGGCGCTGGCAGCTGGGGGCCGACAAGCCTACACCTACGCATTTGAGGGGAATTTAGGCTATTCCGATGTTCAGGACGGTAATACGGACCGGCTGTCGGGACTGCAAACGGGGGTTCATAACTTTACCGTCACGGTTACCGACAGTAGCCTGCCTACCCCCCAGATCGCCACGGCTACGGTTAGCTTTACGGTTACGGGTGGACCCGTTCCGGTGGTCAGTCTCAGTACGCCTACTCCGGTCGTGAACGTAGGTGGGGGTAGTGGAGCTAAACTCACCCAGTCCCCCAATACCATCAAGCTGATCCGAAAGAGTGCCAACGACCGTGCCAAAGCAGCCGACCCCGCCGATGACTTCGCCATTTTTCACTTCGCTCGTGACAATGCCGACGAACGCCTGGAATTTGACTACGAAATTACGGGTTCGGCAACTGCTGACGGGGTTCTGACGTTTGATAGTCAGGATGCCTTTGCCGTGGGCGAGTTCGAGTTCGATCTTCAGGTATTCGGCGTTTCTAATCTGGAAACCGGTGACGACAAGACGCTGACGCTTACCCTACTCGAAGATGTCCACTACGATGTGCATCCAGAAGATGATGCCGCCACCATTACCTTTAAGGGCAGCGATACACCACCGACCACCAACCCCGATGCGTTGACCATCACCACCTTCAACTGCTTCGTCAGAAACGGTGCGCTGAGCAGCGTGGAGTTTGTCGTGGGCTACGGCAATGGCACCTTTGTACCGGCTCTGCCCCCCTTGTTGATCGTGGGCGTAACGGGCAACGGCCAGTTGGGTCAGACCTATACATTCGCGGGCTTCGATGGCAACGTGAGTACACTGAGTGTGCAGAATCAGGCTAACCTCGATACCTATTTTGTGTGGAACTTCCGCCAGGCCTGCGCCGGACCCGTCACGCCACCAGCCCCTACTCCGCCGGTGGCACCCGCGCTGCCGAACCAAACCGCCACGCTGGGAATACCCTTTAGTTATGTCGTACCGGCCTTTTCGGGTACGGTGCCTGTCAGCTATTCGGCCACGGGCCTGCCTGCCGGCTTGACCTTCAACGCGGGTAGCCGGACTATTTCCGGGGCTCCCTCGCTAACGGGTGTGGCCACGGTGGTCATTTCGGCCAGCAACAGCGCCGGTCAGGGAAGTGGGCAGTTCACCATCGCGGTGAGCACGTCGGCTACCCCGCCAACCGGGCCTGCCAGTCTGACGATTACCCGAGTCACCTGCTTCAGCAGCACTACTGACGGTTCGCTGAGTAGCGTAAACTTCGTGGTGGGCTACAGCGATGGCACCTTTACCCCCACGGTGGCTCCCCTGTTGATCGTCGGTGTAACGGGCAATGGCCAGTTAGGAGATACCTACCGTTTCGCGGGTTTCGATAACGGTGTCAGTACACTGAAAATACAGGATCAGGCCAGCGGCAACACCTACTTTGTGTGGAACTTCCGCCAGGCCTGTAATGCGCCCGCCACTCCACCGGTTACGCCCCCCGGTCCCACCAGTCTGACGATAACCAGCTTCACCTGCATCGCCACCAACACGGGCTTAACAACCGGGGTCAACTTCGTGGTGGGCTACAACAACGGCACGTTTACCCCGGCTGTGGCCCCCCTGTTGATCGTGGGCGTAACGGGGAATGGCCAGTTGGGACAAAAGTATAGTTTCACGGGCTTCGATGACAGCGTGAACACGTTGACCGTGCAAGATCAGGCTACCCAGAACACTTATTTTGCATGGAACTTCCGCGCTGCCTGCTTTAGCGGGAGTGCCCGTTTGGGTATAGAAGAGGGTCAGCCCTGGAAGGCGGTAGTGTTGGGAAATCCACCCGTAAGTGAATATGCCGATATTGAATTACGGAATGCGGTGGGCCTGAAACTGAACCTGAGCGTTGTTGATCTATCGGGCCATTTATTGAATGAGCAGTCGGTGAGGGTGAACGAAGCCATTCAGCGGGTGCGGGTTCGGTTGGGCCAGTCGGCGGGTGTCTACCTGCTCCGGGTAAGCGATGAGAAACACCAACAGACGTTGCGACTGATGCGGCCTTAACCGTTGCACTACGAGGATTAATTACTCTAGATGGGAGAAACACAAACCCCCGGGCGGATTCTGCCTGGGGGTTGTTGTAAAAAACTAATCTGGAATTTTTTCAGGCAGTTAGCTCCGTTATTTCGGCAACGGCATATCCTTGAAATCTTCCTCAGTCAGTTGGATTTCGGCGGCTGCGGTGTTCTCTTCGAGGTGTTTCACCGACGAGGTGCCGGGAATCAGTAACATCGCGGGTGAGGCTGCCAACAACCACGCCAGAGCGATTTGATATTCGCTTTTAGGCGGTCCGTCGCCACGGTGCCGCTCGGCCACGCGGTGGACGGCTTCTTCGGAACTCAAGTTGCCCCCGCCCAATGGATACCAGGGAATAAAGGCGATGTTATTTTCTTCGCAAAACTTAAGCGTCGGGTTCCATTTCTGCTGTCCGAAGCTGTACATATTCTGCACCGAAACAACTTCAAAATACTGTTGGGCCTCCTTAATTTGGTTCACATCCACCTCCGATAGGCCAATGTGCTTGATCTTGCCCTGTTGCTGGGCTTCTTTCAAAAATCCCAAGAACTCTTCCGACGGTACTTTATCATCGAAACGGTGTAGCTGATAGAGATCAATTTGCTCTCGTTTCAGTCGTTTCAGGCTACCATTCAAGGCCTCTTCGAGGTGTTTGCGGCTTCCATCAACGGGCCACTGATTGGGACCGGTGCGGAGCAAAGCACCTTTTGTGCCAATCACCAGATCATCAGCATAAGGGTATAGAGCCTCGGCAATGAGTTCTTCCGACACATAGGGGCCATAGGAATCAGCCGTGTCAATAAAATTGATGCCGAGATCAAGGCAACGACGAAGTACCCGAATGGCTTCGTCGCGGTCGCGGGGTGGCCCCCAAATACCTTGTCCGGTAATACGCATGGCTCCGTAGCCTAATCGGTTCACGGTGAGGTCGCCCCCCAGCGTAATAGTACCCGACGCTAAAGCGGGTTTTTCAGTTTGTGTTTGCATACGATTGTTTACTGTTTCGGAGATGACATCTCCAACATCTCTTGTTAAAGAACCTTAACGTTCCAACGAATCCGTTCTCTCCTCACTCTACCATTCAGAACATAAAACTGTTTACTATGAAACGCTTTTTTTTAATGCTGGGACTTGCCTTCCCAACCGCTTTGCTGGCCCAAATAGAGCCTGCCACCGACGACAAACAAACCGATTTGCTGGGTAAAGGAACGATTGGCGTGAGCCTGAATGCAACGGGTGGCTATGCCAGCTACGCCAGCTTTATGGGGGCCACGTACCGTTTAACGCCACGTTTGAGCTATTTCCTGAAAGATGGCTGGTCGGTTTCGCTCGAAGGTCGATATGAGAAATATGCCGAACTCAACCGATATACAGGAGTGGGTGTATCAACCCGGTATTATTTTGTACGTAACCCACGGCTGGCCCTGTTCCTGCAAGCGGGTGTAACGGCGGGCCAAAGTAAGTTTACGTCACAGTTTCGCGATGCGTGGGAAATTTATAGAGGTACCGGCAGCGTGACCACGCGGGCTATTCAGACTAACGTTGGTCTTGGGATGCAGTATCGGTTGAGCAGCCGATGGGCTATCGAAGGAAGCATGGAAGGCACTTCCATTAAACGGGAAGCATTCAACACCCCTTTATATCGGTTACAGGGAAATGTTGGGGTGTCGTTCAGATTGAATAAATAACGTAATGTCGCACTGCCTTTGAGGTAGTGCGACACCCTCAGTCTTTATAGTCAAACTGCGTAATTGGCAGAGCAACAGTAGCCCCGGTTGGGTTATATTGGGGTATATGGCTTATGTATTGCTGCTGAATCAATCGGCCTCGACCGTCGTATTCCAGCCTCTCAAGAACAAATCCTTGTTTCTGACCCGGATACACGATAACTACTTCGGCAACCCGACCATTGTATCGTCGTTCGTTGGTTTGGTATAACTCATTTCGAGGATATGCTCGCTGAACTGTGTCAGCAGGGTTTAATCGAAGCGATGGGCTTTAAGGCGTTCGTCAAAGATAATGCTGAATTGGTTAATCAACTCCTTCCAGTTATAGGTCGTCGTTTCCCACTTGGTGTGTAAGTTTTGGA